>NZ_JAELXT010000002.1 GCF_016427565.1 Microvirga splendida | reverse complement strand
GCGGGGTGGAGCAGCCCGGTAGCTCGTCAGGCTCATAACCTGAAGGTCACAGGTTCAAATCCTGTCCCCGCAACCAACATCATACCAAAGCCCCTGACGGTGAAAACCGCAGGGGCTTTGCTTTGTAAGACACCGTAACGAGCGTAGAATGAATCGAGTGGCGCTCGCCCGCGGCGCAAAAACTCAGTTCCCATGGAAGCGCTCCAGCAGTCCGGGAACCTTCGTGCCGGGAACGGCTTCGGAATACAGAAATCCCTGCGCATAGTGGCAGCCGAGGCGCTTGAGGCGTTGCGCCTGGTCAGGTGTTTCCACCCCTTCAGCCGTGATCTTCATGTTCAGGCTCCGCCCGAGGCCCGCGATGGCTGCGACGATCGCTTCGTCGTCCGTGTCCTGATCGAGGTCCTCGACGAAGGTCCGGTCGATCTTCACATGGTCGACTGGGAACTGCTTGAGATGCATGAGAGAGGCGTAGCCGGTTCCGAAATCGTCCAGGGCAATGCCGATGCTGTTGCTGCGAAACTGCTTGAGGATAGCCGATATGCACTCGGAGCTTCTGCCGAGGAGCACGGTCTCGGTGATTTCGACTTCGAACGCCTCAGGACTGACTTGAGCGCCCTGAAGAACCTCCAGGATCTCTTCCACCAGCCGGGGCTGGCTGAAATCCGCGGATGAGAAGTTCACGGCAACGCGCCCGAAGGGCAGGTTGCCGTCGTCCCAGCGGCGCATGTCGGCCGCAACCTTCGTGACCAGTTGCCGCCGGATGGCCGGGGCGAGATCCGCATCTTCGAAGGCGGCTCCGAAGAAGGCCGGCCCCAGAATGCCCTTCGTCGGGTGCTCCCAGCGCGCCAGCGCCTCGAAGCCGACGATCCGTCCGGTCGCAAGGCAGATCTTGGGCTGATAGAACGGAACGATGTGGTTGCGGGCCAGACCCTCGCGCAGTTCGGCTCCCAGGGAGACGCGCTTTTCGATCTCGCGCCGCATGACGGGCGAGTAGGTCAGGACCCGGTTCCGGCCCTGCGCCTTGGCCCGGTAGAGCGCGATGTCGGCGCTCTTCATCAACCCGGCGGGGTCGGAATCGTGCTCCGGAAACGCCGCCACGCCAATGCTGGCCCGGCTGGAGACGGTGCGCCGCTTGTAGGTGAACGGCTCACGCAGCTTTTCGATGAGGCTCTGCGCAAACTCTGCGGCCTCCTTCAGCGTCGACGGCTGGGCGAGGAGCACCGCGAACTCATCGCCTCCCAGCCTCGCGACGGTATCGGAGGGATGCACAAGATCGGCGAGGCGGCGGGCCGCCTCCTGCAGCAGAGCATCCCCGGCATCGTGACCGAGGGTGTCGTTCACGTCCTTGAAGTCGTCCAAGTCGATCAGGAGGAGGCTGATGCTTGTCCTGCTGGTTTCGGCACTCGCCAGAGCCTGCTCGAGGCAGCGGTGAAACAGCCCCCTGTTGGGTAGTCCGGTGAGTGAATCGTGGTTGGCGGCCCGCCAGATCTCTTCTTCCGCGGCCTTGCGCTCCGTGATGTCGAAGGTGACGCCGACCACGCGATCGGGTGAGGCGAGCTCGGCGCGGGAGCCGAACCAGAGCACCTTTCCGCTCGGCAGGATGTATCGGAACTCGGACGTGTAGGATCCCTGGGTTTTCACCACCTGGGCGAAGTGCTGGCGCAGCACCCGATCTTCGGGATGCACCTTGTCGAGAAAGTCAGCCAGCGGGCCGGAGCCGACGCCGAGAAGGGACACCGCATTCTGGGAGCGGGTGATGTAGTCCGTCCGGAGATCCTGCTCCCAGGCGAACATGCGCCCGGCATGGAGGGCTAGGCGCAGCCGCTCCTCGCTCTCCCGCAGTCGCTCCTCGACCTGCTTGCGGTCGTGAATATCTGCAACGCTGCCCACCCATTCGCGGATGGTTCCATCCGGGTTCCGCAGGGCGACCGCATTGGCAACCATCCAGCGGTAGTCGCCGTCGGCAAGCCTGATCCGAAACTCGTTCTGATACGGAACACCGGAGGAGACCGCCCACAGCCACGCGGCTTTGACCCTGGCCACGTCGTCGCGATGGACGAAGTCGAGCCATCCCTGGCCTGCATACGCATCGCCGACGAGGCCACCGATCTCCAGGGTGCCTTCGAGATGCGTCAGCCTTCCATCGGGGCCGGCGAGCCACAGCACCACGGCGCTCGCCTCCAGGAGGGCCTTGTACTGCTCCTGCCTCTCGGCTGAAGCCCTCTCGGCCGATCTCCAGTCATGGATGTCCGTATAGGTGCCGAACCAGCGCTCGACCCTGCCCTGTGCGTCGCAGGAGGGGAGGGCCCGAGCCAGGATCCAGCGATACTCGCCTGAATGATGCCGCAGACGGCAGGTCGCCTCATAAGGCTCGCCGGTGCGGGCCGAGTGCTGCCACCGGGCCCAGGTCGGGTCGCGGTCGTCGGGATGGAGCATCTCGATCCAGCCCAGGCCCGTGGAACTGCCGGCCGGCGCACCGGTGAACTGATACCAGTGCCTGTTGGAATATTCATCCTGCCCATCGGCCTGGGCCGACCAGATCATGTGCGGCAGCGCGTCTGCGAGCTTGGCGAAGGATCGCGGTTCCTGGGCGATGGTCTGCTCGGCCCGTCTGAGCCTGAGCAGGTTCATGACCGAACCGGCGAGCATCGCGAGCGTATCCTGCTGTTCCTGCGTCAGGCCCTCGGGTCTCGGCTGCGGATCGAGAACGCAGACGGTTCCGAGAGGCAGGCCCTCATCCGTTCTGATGACGGCGCCGGCGTAGAAGCGAATCCCGGGTTCCCCCTGCACGAAGGGGTTGCAGGCAAAGCGCGGATCCCGCAGGGCATCCGGCACAATGAAAGGGTCCGTCTGCAGGATGGCCTGGGCGCAGAAGGCGGTGTCCAGGGAAGTCTCCCGCAGGTCGACCCCGACCGCAGCCTTGAACCATTGCCGATGCTCATCCACGAAGGTGATCAGGGCGATGCGCGTTCCGCACACATGAGCCGCAACCCTGGCGAGGTCGTCGAAAGCCCTCTCGGGCTCCGTTCCCACAACAGCAAAGCTGCGCAGCGCCGCGAGGCGCTCGGCCGCCGACCAGGAGGGGGAGGGAGGCACGGCAAGGGGCTTCGTCATGGTCTTCCGGGCCCTCAAGGACGGAGTTCTGCCGGAGAGGAAAGGGCCCGGTCCCGATCAGAACGATTGAATAAATACTGTATCATTTTGAGAAATTTCAGGAGATCGGCCAGGACAATACACGAGATTGCTTCCTGAAAGCTGAATTTTGGGTGTGACTCATTCTTGCTCCGGGCCCCGGGCAGAGGCCTTGAATGGGGGGCGGGATCAAATCCCCTGTACGGCTGTTGTGACTTCAGGGTGTCGTGCATCATGATGTGAAGAGCCGGTCCTCCATGGAGATTGCGTCCGCATTCCGGGTCATGCCGTCCGATGACGAGGAGAAACCGGGGGCTTGTGCGGTTTTTCCTTACGACCGGGATCTGGTGCGGCGCTTTCGTGAGGCCTTCCCGCGGGCCCGATGGCGCGCAGCCGAGCAGCACTGGTTCGTGCCCGGCACCACGGCAGTCCAGCGCCTCGATGTCTGGGTGGCGCAGGAACTGCAGAACCTGGATCGGCACGCCGATGAGAAGGGACGGGATGCTTTCGCGTTCGAGCCCCTGGAGAGCCCTTATCTCACGATCGCAGACGACCTGAGGGTGCGCACGCCCTATTCCCGCACCATCGTGGAGGCGCTTCGCTCCATTCCCTGGGCCGCCTGGGATCCCGAGGAGCGCATCTGGCGGGTGCCGTTCCGATCCTACGAGGACCTGAAAGCGCGCTGGGAGGACATCGAGGAGGCGGCGCGGCGCAACGAACCCGCCGCCCGCCAGAAGCGGCGCGAGGAGCAGAAAGCGCACGTGTCCGAGCCGTCGGGCCGGGTTCAGGC
Source organism: Microvirga splendida (assembly GCF_016427565.1). Taxonomy (GTDB): domain Bacteria; phylum Pseudomonadota; class Alphaproteobacteria; order Rhizobiales; family Beijerinckiaceae; genus Microvirga; species Microvirga splendida. Next base: position 393,100 of record NZ_JAELXT010000002.1, on the reverse strand, counting down.
GGAGCGCCGCCGCAGGCGCTATCCCGTGCCGGGAGACGACCTGCCGCCGTTGGGCTTTCCGGTGTCGACCGATCGCTGGGGCATCGTGGTCTTCGAGGATATCGAAGGCGAACCTATTCAGGATGCTGAAGTGGCCGATCTGTATCCGCACATGCGGACCGATCAATCCGGCTACGTCTGGGCCCGCTGGCGCATGCCGACCCTGCATGAGGTTTATCGCACCAGGCCGTCGCGTGCGGAGGACGACCCTGAGCTTCGCGCGGTCCGAGGCTGGTGGTGGGCCAGCCGCGAGGAGCTGCGGGAGAGGGCGCGCAAGCTGCGCGAGGTGGAGCGCATGCAACGCGCGCGATACGAGGCGCGGAAAGCCTCTGCCGACGTTTGAGGCCTGCGCCGGGACATGAAAAATCCGGGCGTGGAGCCCGGATTTCGAAGACCTCGGAAGATCTCGGAAGACCTCGATTGTGCGTCTCGTCAGAACGGGATGTCGTCGTCGAAGTCGCTGTGGCGGGAAGCGCCCGCCGGTTCGGGCCTGCGCTCCATCGGCGAGGACCGTCCGAAGTCGCCGCCTCTGGCGATCTGGCCCTGCTCCTCGTCGCTGTACTCGGAGGCGCCACCGCCGCCGCGGCTGTCCAGGATCGTCAGCTCACCGCGGAACCGCTGCAGCACCACCTCGGTCGAGTACTTCTCCACGCCCTGCTGGTCGGTCCACTTGCGGGTCTGCAGCTGGCCCTCCAGGTACACCTTGGAACCCTTCTTCAGGTACTGCTCGGCCACACGGGCCAGGTTCTCGTTGAAGATCACCACCGAGTGCCACTCGGTCTTCTCCTTGCGCTCGCCCGTGGCCTTGTCCTTCCAGGTCTCGGAGGTGGCAATCCGCAGGTTCACCACCGGATCCCCGCTGCCCAGACGGCGGACCTCAGGGTCGCGACCCAGGTTGCCCACCAATATCACCTTGTTCACAGATCCAGCCATGATGGCCTCTCCATTTCATCTCTCCTGAACGGCTGGGGCATCACGAATGCCGCACGTTTTCAGGTCGGTTGCACATTCCTGCCCCAAGGTGGGCATCACCTATTGTTCTATATTTGTTCCACGTGAAACACAAGAGACGAGTTGATTGCCTCCCGATGTCGGGGACGGGGCGAATGGGCTAAACAGGAGCAGCCACGCTGAGCCTCCGGAGCCTGCCATGAACGATGAGACCTTGAACGAAGCGGCTGTCGCCGCTGCGTGGGATCGCAATGCCGCCCTTTGGACCGAAGAGGTGCGGTCCGGCTTCGACTTCTACCGCGAGCTTTATACGCTTCCGGCCTTTCTGGACTTCATGCCGTCCATCGCGGGGCAGCAGGTCATCGATCTGGGCTGCGGCGAAGGCTCCAACACGCGCCGCTTCGCGCAGCGCGGCGGAATCATGACCGGGATCGACCTCTCTCCTGAGATGATCAAGCGTGCCCGCCAGACGGAGGCGGAGGAGCCTCTCGGCATCGCTTATGAGCTTGGCTCCTTCAGCAAGCTCTCGCCTTTCGACGACGAACAGTTCGACTGCGCCGTGTCCACCATGGCGCTCATGGATGGCCCGGACTTTCCGTCTGCCATGCGTGAGGCTTGCCGGGTTCTGAAGCCCGGCGGGAGCCTGTGCTTCAGCGTTCTGCACCCCTGCTTCATCACTCCTGCCCTCCAGTGGCTGACGGACGAGGAGGGATCCTACCAGGGCCTGCGTGTCGGCCGCTATTTCGAGAGAACGCCCTTCATCGAGCGCTGGCGGTTCGGCCGGCGTCCCCAGACCGCCAAGCTCGTTGCGTATGACGAGCCTTTCGAGGTGCCGCGCTTTCCACTGACGCTCTCCGACTACGTGAACGCCGTCAGCGAAGCGGGATTACGGATCGTGAAGATGGAGGAGCCGCGGCCAAGGGAGGAGCTGGCGCGCGAGCATGCATGGCTGAACCGCTGGTATCAGCATGCGCCTCTTGTGCTGTTCATCAGCGCCGTCAAAGCGTGACGGCGATCAGCTCAGAGCGCCAGCGCATACAAAAATAGCGGTGATGGGGATCACCGCTATTCGAAGGCAATGGTGAATTTACTCGGCCGCCTGGAGATAGACCACCTTCGATTGCTCGTCCTTCACTTCGCGCAGGGTGCGCGCCATGTAGGTGAGCTGCTCGATGGCCTTCTCGAGATCGTCCTTGGTGCCCACCTCGAGATCGTAGGCCCTGCGTCCCCGGTAGAGCCGGTTGACCTGACTTTCCATATCCGCGGCGGCTTCGCGGATGCGGTGGACGAGATTGTCTGCGATGACATTGGCGTTGCCGTCGACAACGCAGAAGCCGACATCGCTTGCGCGAACCTTAGCCATGGGTTGATACCTCTTCTTGTTGTTCGTTTCAGGCAACGGCCCGCTCTCCATGCGCGGCATGGATGCCGAGCCGGCGGGCCAGGGAGTGTTTCGTCACGGGGCCGATCCAGGGCAGCGTTGCGAGAAAGCGCAGCTTGTCCGGGCTTGCCGTGTATTCGTCGAACAGGCGCTCACGCTCGCGCCAGACCCTATCGATGGCCTCGGCCTTCGCCGGGTGGCGAAAGCCCACGCGCACCGTGGAGCCGACGCTCAGCGCGCGCATGCAGCGCTCGAACGTGCGGCGTCCGATGGCGGGCGTCACGCTGGCATGGCAGATCGTCTCGATCACATGCTGCGCGAATTCGTCCGCCGTTTCAGGCGCCGGATTCTCCGCACCGGAGATGTCGCCCTGAAAAGCGCTTGCGCCGGTGCGCATGATCTCTTCGAGCCCAAAGTTCGGCATTGATCTCACCGTATGTTCCAGGCTGCCTGCAGCAGCCGAACGAGCTTCGTTCCGGTCTTTCGAATCCGGCGCGGCGCCTGCCAGGAGGGACTGGCTTCACGGGCCGGGTTCAGGCGTTCGGAACGTTGACGCGGGTTCTTCAGGACGAGGCGCGCACCCAATTCGGTGCGAATGCGCCAGGCTTCGGCCGGGCTCTGAAAACCTTGGCTATTCAAGGGTTTATGCGAAGGGCGCGGCTTCAATAAAATGGGGTTTCGGCCCTCGGAATGCAAGGGGCGCGGGACCGCCGGAACGGAGCCAGCATGGGCCCGCGCGGCCTTCGGCCAGGGCGAGACTTCGCAGCGCGCGACCTTCAGGCTCTGCGCCAGCTCCACGCCCGCACTCACGCCGAAAACCGAGAGCGCGCAGGTGAAGGCTTCCGAGAACGGCTGCATGCCGCACCAGCTCTTCTCCGCCATGTGCAGCGGCCACGACCACAGCCCGTCCTCGCGCCGCTGGCCGAGGCTGTCGCGGTCGATGAAATAGCCGGTCCGCTTGTGCTCGAGGCCGCTCTCGCTCACGAGCCATTCCTCGTTCTCGAAAATCGGCCGCTCTTCCGTCATGACGCTCATCACGAGATCCTTGATGCCAAGGGCCGTTCAGCACCGCCCTAATGAGGTCACATCCACGACGCATACAGATGATGTGAACAAAACAAGAACATAGCCTCGGCGGGCTCTGTGTCAAGCAAAGTCCGCTGTTTGAGACTGTAATCTTGGAGTAACGGATACTATGTGGAGGGTCGGGTGCCAGGATTGAAGACATCGTCCCCGATCCAGACCAAAAAGAGGCAAAGTCGTTGCGACGAAATAGCGCTGACGATAACTGAAGCTCGACCATTCACCTGCAGCGGAGCCGCGATTCCATGACCAGCCTGTCACGCCTCGAAACAGACCAGCTCCGCCGCCTGGAGGAGATGCGCAAGACCTTCGATAAATTGCGCGCCGAGCGGATCAGGGCCGAGGGCGAGGTCGAGCGTCTGGCGCGTGAACTCGAAGAGGCGCGCGCACTCGCCAAGGCAGAGCTCGGAACCGACGACGAGGCGCAGATCCAAGGCTTGATCGACGAGGCCCAGGCACGAAACGCCAAGCTCGCGGAGGAGTTCGGCGTAGCCCTGCGCGAAGTCGAGACGCGCCTCAGGCAACTTGGAGACGAGCGTTGATGTTGGCCTCTGCCACTCACGATGTCGGCCGCGCTGAGGCATCGCTCGCGCGCCTCGAAGGGCGGCGCGATGCTATCCGCACGCGGGTCAACGAGCTGACGCGCGAGATCGAATTCGCCAAGGGCCGCCTTGCGGTCAAAGACGAGGTGGAAGCCTTCATCGAGGCTGTTCATGGCTCGGCGAGCCGCCGCAGCCTTGCGGCCTTCGAGACGCTGCTGACGGCCCTCGTGCAGGAGGTGCTGCCCGGCGAGAAGCCTGTGGCTCTGGAACTGTCGACAGAGCGGGGCCTTGCCTCCCTCGACATCTGCGTGCGGCGCCCGGACGGCTCGCTTGAGGACGTGCTGGAGGACAATGGCGGCGCGCTCACCAACGTCATCGGCATGGCCCTGCGCCTGATCGCCGTGGTCAAGGCGGATGTCGCGCGCTTCCTGGCGCTGGACGAAGCGGATTGCTGGATCGCGCCGGAGCGCGTGTCGTCCTTCTACACGGTGCTGGAAGACGGCGCGGCACGCCTTGGCGTGCAGTGCCTTGCGGTCTCGCATCATGACCTGTCGCAGTTCTCCGGCAAGTTTCATATCGCGCGCATCGTCGGCGAGCCCGCCACCGGCGTCGAGGTGCTGTCCTCCGACACCGGCCAGCTTTGGGACGATGCCCAGCCGGGGCTGCGCTTCATCCGCCTCGTCAACGTGCAGGCCTATACGGATGCGACGCTGCATCTCGGCCCCGGCGTCAATGCGCTCATCGGGCCGAACAACCGCGGCAAGTCCACCTTCATCCGTGCTCTGCGGGCGGTGTTCTACGGCGAGGCCCGCGACAGCCTCGTGCGCGCCGGCGCGAAATCCGCCATGGTGGAGATCGGCGTCGCCGGAAACCGCCTTTTGCGCTTCACGCGCCAGCCGCGCCGCTCGCCTGTCAACATCTGGTCCCTGCATGAGGCCGATGGCTCCGTCGTCGAGGCGCAGGGCATGCGCTACGAGACCGGTGGGCGCGCGGTGCCGGATTGGGTCGCCGATCTCATCCGCATCCGCAAGGTCGAGGATCTCGACGTCCACATCGCGCATCAGAAATTCCCCGTTTTCCTGCTGGGCGAAACGCCGTCGCGCCGCTCTGCGGTTCTCTCCATCGGCCAGGAGGCTGGCTATATCCGCGACATGCTGGTCATCCACCGTGAGCGCTGCCGCCGTGACAACGATCTCGTGCGAAACGGCGAGCGGGAGCTGATCGCTTTGAGCGAGACGCTCGATGGGCTCGCCGAACTCGAGCCTTTGAAGGAGAAGCTGTCCGCTGCGCGCCGGCAGGCGGAGCATCTCACCATGGAGGCGGCACGGCTGGAGCAGCTGCAGAAGCATGCGGCGCAGCTTGCCACGACGCGTCGGCGACTGACGACGGCCGAGGCGCGCGCCCGCATTACCGAGATGCTTCCTCCCGCGGAGCGGCTTGCCGATCTCACCCGTACGGTCGAGCGCGCCCGCGAGCGTGAGCGCATCGGGCGGCAGGTGCTGCAGCTCGGCCGCGATCTGACGCGTGCCCGAGCGCGGCTGGACGCGTTGCATGGCCTGCCGCAGGCCGTGCCGGCCCTTGAAAACACCGCCTCGGCACAAAATATCCTGAAGCGGATGAACGATCTTCATGCAGCCTCCCGGATTGCCGGAAGCCGCATGGCTCAGGTCGACGAGGGGCTGACATCCCTGCAGGCCGAGATGGCGCGCCTCGTCGAGGAGACCGGCGGGCTGTGCCCCACCTGCGGTTCGCCCGTTAGACCTGAGACCCTGCTCGACCACCACGCCCATTCGCCCACGGAGCGGCTCACCGCATGATCCTGACCGGAGATCGTCTTCCCTCTTTTGCCTGCAACGGCATTCTCGTGATCGGGGACCCGCATGTGGGCTCGCGGCGTCCGGGTCGGCGCAAGGATGCGGTGTGGCCTCAGGCCGTGCTCGGCAAGCTGGAGCGCTGCGTGTCCATCGCCAACGAGCGGCAGCTCGCCGTTGTCATTCTCGGCGACCTCTTCGACCGTCCGGTTGAGACCGATGTGGCGCTCAAGAACCAGCTCATCCGCGTGCTGAAAGGCTTTCGCCACCGGCCCCTCGTGAACGTGGGCAACCACGACATCCAGCACACGACGCTCACCGACAGCGACTCGCTGGCGCTGCTGGGTCTCTGCGATGTGGTCGACGTGGTGGCGACATCCGCGCCTGTGGCCGAGTTCGAGATCGGAACCCGCCGGGTCGGCGTCGGCATGACGCCCTACGGCCAGGCCATTCCCACCGATGCGCGCGGCTCTTTCACCAGTGTCGATCTCCAGGCCTGGTTCACGCATCACGATATCGCCTTCGACGGGGGCTATCCCGGTGCCGTTCCGCCGTTCGCGGTCGAGGGCTGCGATGTGCTGATCAACGGGCACATCCATAAGACGCAGAAGGCCGTTCTTGCGGGCCGCACGCGCTGGCTCAACCCCGGCAACATCACGCGCCAATCCGTCGATCTCGTGGATCACGTGCCGCGCGCCTGGGTTCTGGATGGCAGCGGCGAACTGGAAGCGCAGGCGCTGCCCTTCGAGAGCAACGTGTTCGATCTCACCGGACGCGTCGTCGACGCCGCCGACGAGGCGCTGGTGGCGCGCGAGGTGGAGAGCGCCTTCGTCACCCTGCTTCAGGCAGAATCCTCAACCGAGCTGAAGCGCAGCGGCGACGGCTCGATCATCCGCGACGAGATCGAGGCGAAGTTTACCGCCGACAGCACCTCGGACGCCGTGCGCGCCATCGTACGCTCGCTGCTGGGCGAGGCGGTGGAGCGTCACGCGGCGCAGTCTTAAAACGCAAACGGGTCTGCGAAGGGGAGGCGGCGCCGGCGCACCTGTGTCTCGGGCAGGATCGGGCGGTTGATGTCGACCGCAACCAAACCCTCGCAGGCGAGCGCCAGAACGGCCGCGACACCGTCCTGCGTGTTCATGACGGCGCTGGCGCAATCGACGAGCCGCATGGTGCCGAGTTCGTCGAGTTGGTGCAGGATACGCACCCGGTCGCCCGCCGTCACCGGCGTGCGCTTGCAGGCCATGATCAGCCGCATGGCGGTAAAGCGCGGCTCCGCCCGGATGCTTGCCGCCGTCTCGATCAGGAAGGGGCGACCGTCGGCGGCGGTGATGCCATGGATCGAAGCCGCGCGCAGGGGATGGATCAGAAGATCGTCGTCCGTCACCACGTCCACCAGATAAGCCGAGCCGTCGCGCACGATCTCGAAATCGGCCACATGCTCGATTGCCTCGTCACCGATGGCGAAGGTGGCCGGGTCGGCGGGTGCACGCAGGGACTCGACATCCGCATCCAGTTCGCAGAGCGCCAGGAAGTCCGCGACCAGGGCGTTTCGTGTGAGGGGCGTCGCCGGGCGCTTGGCAGCCCGGCGGGCGCCGCCACGGCGGGCGGGGCGTCGATCCGAAAGGTCGAGGATCGCTTGCGCGGACATCCGGTCCTCCAGGGTGGCGGTTATGACAGGCAGTTAGGCGTCCGTGAGATCCAGCGGATTTTTGCCATTCTGACGATGAGAACATATATAGAACAAGATGCATATGGTCAAATCATGACGCTTCATCGGATCGCTTGAGCAGGGCTCGTGACCTGAAGAGAAGAAGCTGGCGATTGGGACAAAATGGCACACTCATTAAGTTGCTGATATTTATCAGATAAAACGTCACGGGTGCTGTACCCGAATTGGACCTGGAAACTGAAATTTGCTATAGAACAAAAAACGAACACGCCAGCCGCAGAAGACGATTTCGACAAGAGCGTGAGCCGATGTGCGGGCCCTGATAAAAGGTAGGATCGAGGATGAATACGACCGATAAGAAAATCTCCGAGGTGCTGGCCAAGTTCGGCGAACCGATGGCCGGCAATGTCTGGCGGGTCCAGGGAACGGCCGTGGTCTACCACAAGACGCTTGAGCGCATCGCCGCCCAAGCCAACGTGGTCTTCGACGAGCCCAAGATCATTCGCGCCGAGCGCGACGAGGCAGTGATCCAGGTCACCGGCCGCATGGGCGATCGGGTCGAATGGTCGATCGGCGAGGCGCTGATCGGCGTGAACTACCGCGTCTCGGGCAAGCAGGCAGCCTATGTGTATGCCATGGCCGAGAAGCGCGCGAAGGACCGCGTGATCCTCAAGCTCATCGAGCTGCACGGCTATGTCTATTCCGAGGAAGAGGCGGACGAGTTCAAACAGGGCCGTCCGGGCTTCACCGATCCGCACGTGGAGCTCGAGAAGACCGACACCCAGCCGCAGAAGGGCAGGATCGAGGCCGCTGCCGCCGACGGCAAGGTCGAGGACGACCTGAGGGCGAAGATCAAGAAGGCCAAGACCATCAACGCGGTCACGGACCTGATGCTCCATGCCGACACGCAGAAGGTGCTCGCCGAATTGCCGGAGGGCATCCGCGACGAGATCCGCGATTATGCCAAGGCACGGCTCGTCGAACTCGGCTGGCCGACCAAGAAGGCGGCCTAAATTCCGCTTTGATCATGGGCGAGACGGGACAATGCCGTCTCGCCCTTTCTCTTATCCAGTGGCGTCCCGGCGCTCATGGTCTCTCTGATCGATGCCGAAATCCTCCGCCATGGCTGCTTCCGATCAGGAGGCGCTGCTCCTCTCCGAATATCTCGTCGGCTCCATCGAGCGGGTGACGTTCCACAACGATGAAACCGGCTTCTGCGTGCTGCGCGTGAAAGCGCGCGGACATCGCAAGCCCGTTGTCGTCGTAGGTCATGCGCCGTCGGTCGCCATCGGCGAGGTGGTGGACGCAAGCGGCGGCTGGCTGCACGACCGCAACCACGGGGTCCAGTTCCGCGCGAGCGAACTCGTCACCACGGCGCCGACCACGGCGGAAGACCTGCAGCGCTTTCTCGGCTCCGGCCTCCTGAAAGGCGTCGGGCCCTCTCTTGCCCAGAGGCTCATCGCATCGTTCGGCGCGCGCATCCTCGATGTGATCGAGACGAAGCCGCACGAGCTGACACGCGTGCATGGCATCGCGATGGCCAAGGCGCTCAGCATCGGCGAGGCCTGGGCCGAGCATCGTGCGCTGAAGGACATCGCAGCTTTCCTCAACGCCCATGGCATCGGCGGCTTTCTGCTCACGCGCATCTACCGCGCCTATGGCGTCGGGGCGATCGACATCGTCAAGGCCAATCCCTACCGGCTCGTCCTCGACATCCCCGGCTTCGAGTTCGCGCTCGCCGATCAGGTGGCGCTGCAGCTCGATGTGGAGCCCACCGCCGCCATCAGGCTGCAGGCCGGTCTGTCACAGGTCCTCTCCGAGGCCGTGAGGGAAGGGCATTGCGGCTTGCCGGCCGAGGAACTGCTGCGGCAGGCCAGCCGCCTGCTCGAAATAACAGAAGCCGAACTGAAGCCGGTGCTCGATGCACAATGTGCGGCAGGCCAGTTGATCGCCGACGAACTCGATGGGTGCCGCAGCATCTTCCTGAAAGGCCTCTACGGCGCCGAGCTCTTCATCGCCCAGCGCGTGAAGGAGATCGCACAGGGGCTGCACCCCTGGAACGGGTTCGACAGCGAGCAGGTGATCGCAGAAGCCGAAGCCGCCATCGGCGTGTCCTATTCGCCGAGCCAGCGCGAGGCGCTGGCCAAGGCTTTCCGCTCGAAAGTGCTCGTCGTCACCGGCGGGCCCGGCGTCGGCAAGACGACGCTGATCAGGAGTCTGACGCATCTGTGCGCGCAGCACGGGCTGACGATTGCGCTCTGTGCACCGACCGGGCGGGCTGCGAAGCGGCTGTCGGAAAGCACGGGCTTTCCGGCCAAGACCGTCCACCGCCTGCTGGAGGCCTCTGAAGGCGGCTTCCGGCGCAATGCCAAGATGCCGCTCGACTGCAATCTCCTCGTGGTCGACGAGGCCTCGATGCTCGACATCCGCCTGATGGCCGCGCTGCTGCGCGCCTTGCCGGACGAAGCCTCGCTCGTGCTCGTGGGCGACGTGGACCAGCTGCCGTCCATCGGCCCCGGGCAGATCCTGTCCGACATTATCGCATCCCATGCCGTACCGGTGGTGCACCTGAGGGAAGTGTTCCGGCAGGAGCGGGAGAGCCGCATCATCACGACAGCTCATGCCATCAACCGCGGGCTCGTCCCGGATCTTGGGCATCAGCCGGATTCTGATTTCTACTTCGTCGAGGCCGACACGCCGGCCGAGGCCATGGCCAAGATGACCATCCTGATCCGAGACCGCATTCCGCGACGCTTCGGCCTCGATCCGGTGCGGGACGTGCAGGTGCTGTGCGCCATGAACCGTGGACGGCTCGGCACGCATATGCTGAACGGAGAACTGCAGCAGCTTTTCAATCCGCCGGGCCTCGAGAGCCTGCACCGGGCAGGCTGGAGTTTTGGGCCTGGCGACAAGGTCATGCAGGTGCGCAACGATTACGAGCGCGATGTCTATAACGGCGAGGTGGGCATCGTGCGCGAGGTGCGGCGCGACCATGGCGAACTCACCGTCGCTTTCGACGACAGGCTGGTGGTCTATTCCCTTCAGGAACTCGACGAGTTGGCTCTCGCCTACGCGGTGACGATCCACAAGGCGCAGGGCTCCGAATATCCGGCCGTGGTCATTCCGGTCGCCCTGCAGCAGGTCTCGATGCTGCGGCGCAAGCTTCTCTATACGGGGGTGACGCGTGCAAGCCGTCTGGTGATCCTCGTCGGCAGCCGCGCCGCCCTCGTCCAGGCCGTCGGCTCGGAAGAGGAGCCGCGCCTGTCCCGGCTCAGGAACTGGCTTGAGGCCTGATCTCTTCCGCCAAAGGCCAAAGCACTCTATATCTGCTCCTGCAGAGGCACCCTCTGGAGCAGGGAATGAGCACAGAGACCGAGCATACCGATCGGCAGGAGCAGCGGGCCCGCGTGGGCCTCGTCGCGGCAGCAATCCTGTGCCTGGTGGCCTCCGGCGGCCTTCTGTGGTGGCGCTATGGTGGCGCCGTGTTCACCGATCTGGTGACCGCCGGGCTGGCTTGGTGCTTCTGAAAAAGCCCGGCCCGCGAGGTGCGGGCGAGGCCATGGCTCGTCTTGTTCCAGCGGAACGGCGCGACGGCCAGCTCCCATAAACCCCTCCAGGCAGCAACGCTGACGAGGCCGTAATAGAGCGGCAGCAGCAGGATCCACGGCATAAGCCGCCAGAGTCCGCGCCTGTGCAGGGCGACGCAGGCGGGAACGACCATCGCGAATGCACCGGACACGAACAGCGTCAGCGCATAGGCGTTGACCGCTGTCGTCCAGCGCAGGGCTTGGACCTGTTCGGTCTCGACGAGCCATGACGCCAGATACAACCCGGTGAACAGCGGATAGACCAGAGCGCTGAGCACGGCTCCCCAGGTCAACGCAAGAGCGCCGGAGAAACGCCAGAACCCGAGCTGGCGCAGCATGATCCAGGGCCTGCGCGTATGGCTCGCGGCGGTCTGCACGTAGCCCTTCATCCATCGCGTCCGCTGGCGCATCCAAAGTATCAGGGTGCCTGGTGCCTCCTCGAGGGTGGATGAGGGGAGGTCCTTCACCTCATAGCCGAGCCGCGCCAGGCGAATGCCGAGATCGGCATCCTCGGTCACGTTCCAGGCATCCCAGCCATGGATTCTTCGAAGCACTGGGGTGCGGAAATGGTTCGAGGTGCCGCCCAGGGCGATGGGACTGCCGATCTCCGCCAAACCCGGATTGAGCACGTCGAACAACGCCGCGTATTCGATGGTGAAGAGCCGTGTGAGCCAGGTGTCGTCGGTGTTGTCGATGGTCAGCCGCGCCTGCAGGCATGCGATGCGCGACGGGGCGTCGGCAAAGCGGGCCACGGCCAGGCGCAGCTGCCCCGGATCGGGCACGTCCTCCGCGTCGTAGATCACCGTGTAGCGGCCCAGCGCCAGCGGCAGGGCGACATTGAGCGCGCGGGGCTTGGTACGCGGCTCGCCAGGCGGGGCGATGAGGATTTCGACATTGCCCGGCAGGGCGATAGAGCGCAGAGCCTCCGGCGTCTCACGGTCGTCGGTCTCCAGCACGAGCTTGATGTCGAGCTTGGCGGCCGGATAATCGAGCCGCGCCAGGGCTTCCAGAAATCGGGCGACGACGCGCTTTTCCCGATAGAGGGCGGCGATGATCGTGTAGACCGGCAGATCCGCGTCCTCGGCACGGGGCGGCTGGGCCAAGGGTTCGACCGGATTGCTCAACCCCGATGTGGCGAGCCGGAGAACGATAACCCCGAGGAACAGGGGGCCCATCGCTGCGCCGAGAACGCCGATGGCAGGTCCGGGCGCATGGAAGAGACCGAACGAGATCAGCGTCAGGACGACGAACAGGAGGGCGATCTGCCCGTAGCTGATGCCGGTCGCCGGGTCTGGAGCCTTGTCGGCCAGGTCATGGGCGGCCCGCCGGGCGATGAGCGGGGCTTGAGCCCGAAACACGGCCTTTCTCAGCCGTGTGGGCGTGGTGATGGCCAGCAGCCGACCGGCGGAACGGCTCCTGATCAGGTGAGCCAAAGCGGAGCCCCGGGGCGCCGAGACGAAGCCCGGTTTTGGCCGGGCGAGAGGGGCGATGCCGGCCAGGATGCTTTCCGGATAGCGCACCTTCGGCGACAGGCGCGGGCTTGCCAAGAACGGCAGGCCGAGTTCGGCCGCAAGGGCTCGGTAGAACTCATCCTCCGGGATCAGCCCCTCCCGGATAAGATATTCATCGGCCGATACCCCAGCGGCTTGGGCGAAGGCGGCGGCCTGCCACAGGACTTCCGGGGCATGCCCGTGATGGCTGAGAAACCCGATCTCGATCGGCAGCGCTGTTGACTGTGCGGCCCTGTCCGCTAGACCCTGCCTCATGAGCGTCGGGTGCTTCCCTTAGGCATTCCTGAGCAGCGCAAAGCCAAGTGCAAGAGAATGTCGCCCTGATGGTCCTAAATATCGTTACATTGGTCGCCCGCCTTTGCCGCAAGATCAAGCCCCTCGGGTGGGCCGAGGTGGTTCTGCCCCTGGCGGCGGCGCTCACGGCCGGCGCGGTTCAGGCTCAAGGGGTGAACATCCCGAATTTCTGGGATCCTCGGACCCAGCTCGAGCGCCCGGAGCTGCCGGCCACCCGCACGATCCGCTTCCTGGTCGACGACGATTTTCCGCCGCTCCACTTTCCCGGCCTCGACGGCAACCCGACCGGGCTGTCGGTGGAACTCGCCCGGGCGGCCTGCGAGCGCTTAGGCCTGACCTGCACGGTGCAGGTGCGCCGCTTCGATACGCTGTTGGAGGCCCTCGGCGAGAAGCAGGGCGACGTAGTGGCAGCCGCCATCCCCATCACGGCCGATCTGCGGCGCCGCTTTGCCGTGACCGGCCCCTATTTCAAGATCCCGGCCCGCTTTGCCGTCCGCAAGGACAAGAGCCTGCCGGTGCCCGACGCCAAGGCGCTGCAGGGCAAGACCCTCGGCGTCGTCGGCGGCACGGCCCATGAGGCCTACGCCAAAGCCTTCATGGGAGGAGCTACCCTCAAGCCCTATCCGGAGCTGGCGGCGGCGCAGGCCGCCCTCAAGGCCGGTGAGATCGACTACCTGTTTGCCGACGGGCTCGGCCTTTCCCTCTGGATCGGCGGCGAGGAGGCGGCGGGATGCTGCGACTTCTCGGGCGGCCCCTATCTGGAAAGCCGCTTCTTCGGCGAGGGCATCGGCTTCATCACGCGGACCGAGGATGAAGCCCTGCGGCGGGCTCTCGATTTCGCGCTCCAGCAGCTCTGGCGGGAGGGGAAATACGCCGAGCTCTACCTGCGCTTCTTCCCGACGAGTCCCTACTGAGGCTTTCCGAGCCATCAAGGGAAGGGTTTACCGCATTGACCCTCGCGGGTCTGATCCCTAGTGTGCCGCGCTTCTGGAAGCATTTCCTTTAAGCACTTAGGCCCATGTCCCGAACCCTGTCTCTCGATCCTGCCCTGATTGAAGCCGCCCAGACCGCCAATGCCTGGCCTTTCGAGGAGGCCCGCAAGCTCGTCGAGCGTCTCAAGAAAACGGGCAAGAAGGAGGCTCTGTTCGAGACCGGCTACGGCCCCTCGGGCCTGCCTCATATCGGCACCTTCGGCGAGGTGGCCCGCACCAGCATGGTGCGGCATGCCTTCCGGGTGCTGACGGGCGACGCCATCCCGACCCGCCTCGTCGCATTTTCTGACGACATGGACGGCCTGCGTAAGGTGCCGGACAATGTCCCTAACAAGGAGCTGGTAGCTGCCTCCCTCGGCAAGCCCCTGACCCAGGTACCGGACCCGTTCGGGACGCATGAGAGCTTCGCGCATCACAACAATGCGCGCCTGCGCGAGTTCCTCGACGCCTTTGGCTTCGACTACGAGTTCATGTCCGCGACCGAGTGCTACAAGGCCGGCAAGTTCGACAAGACGCTGCTCACGGTGCTCGAGCGCTACGATGCGGTGATGGCGATCATGCTGCCCTCGCTGCGGGAGGAGCGCCAGCAATCCTATTCGCCCTTCCTGCCGATCCACCCGAAGACCGGCATCGTGATGCAGGTGCCGCTCGACGAGCGCAGGCTCGATGCCGGCACCATCGTGTGGCGCGATCCCGAGACGGGCGAGCGCTTCGAGACGCCGGTGACCGGCGGCCATGCCAAGCTGCAGTGGAAGCCCGATTGGGCCATGCGCTGGGTGGCGCTCGGCGTCGATTACGAAATGGCCGGCAAGGATCTGATCGACAGCGTGAAGCTCTCGGGAGAGATCGCCAAGGCGCTCGGCGGCCTGCCGCCGGAAGGGTTCAACTACGAGCTCTTCCTCGACGACAAGGGCCAGAAGATCTCCAAGTCCAAGGGCAACGGCCTCACCATCGACGAGTGGCTCACCTACGGCACGCCGGACAGCCTCCGGTTGTTTATGTTCAACAAGCCGCGCGAGGCGAAGAAGCTTTATTTCGACGTGATTCCGCGCCAGGTGGACGACTACCTGACCTTCCTGGAGAAGTATCCGGCGCAGGACGCGAAGGCGCGCCTGATGAATCCGGTCTGGCATCTCCATGGCGGCGAGCCGCCGGCACCCGAACTGGTGTCTTCGGAGGGCTCCAACCAGCCCGGCACGACGATCTCGTTCTCCATGCTGCTCAACCTTGTGGCGGTGGCGAATTCCGAGGATCCCGGCGTGCTTTGGGGCTTCATTCGCCGCTATGCGCCAGGCGTCTCGCCCGAAACGCACCCGCGCCTCAACAGCCTCGTGAAGCGCGCGGTGCGCTACTTCGAGGATTTCGTGAAGCCGCAGAAGACCTATCGCCTGGCGGACGAGGTCGAGGCTGCTTCCCTGCGGCGCCTGGAGGAGGTGCTCGGATCCTTCGAGGCAGGCGAGCGTCCCGCAACGGCGGAAGCGATCCAGGAAGAGATCTACAATGTCGGCCGCGCGGAGCCGCGCTACCAGGATCTCAAGGCCAAGGGCGCGACGCCCGAGCGCCCGGGCGTGTCCATCGAGTGGTTCAACACGATCTATCAGGTGCTGCTTGGCGAACCGCGCGGTCCGCGCTTCGGCTCGTTCGTCGCTCTCTACGGCGTGAAGGAGAGTCGGGCGCTGATCCGCAAGGCGCTCGACGGCGAACTCGTGCGCGAGCACGAAGCCTTCCTGAAAGATCGCGCCGCCTGACGGCTTACTGCCTGGCCCACATGATCCGGGCTGTCCACGCGATCTCCTCGGTAGGGATCGCCTGATCCTCCTGGTCCCTCACGAGGGAGGTCATCTCCAGGGTCTTGGCCGAGCGGCGCTTGAGCTCCTTGGCTAGGATCTCCCCGTTCGTGGTGCACACCACGATCCGGTCACCCTTTCGGGTGCTGGCGGTGGGCGACACGATGAGCACGTCCCCGTCCCGGTAGAGCGGCGCGAGCGTGTCGCCGGTGACCTCGAGGGCGAAGACCTTCTCCTGGCCGAAGTCCGGGAACTCGAGTTCGTCCCAGCCGGAGCCTTCCGTCGGCGTGCCGTCCTCGTTGAGGATCTTCCCAGAGGCGGCTTCCTCCATGCCGATCAGCGGGATCATGGAACGGCGCAGGGAGCCGGTGGGTTCGACGAGGCGCAGGAAATCCTCGAGCGTTGCTCCGGTGGCTTTCAGGATCTTCGAGATCGACTCCGTCGAAGGCCAGCGCTCCCGGCCCTCGGGGCTGACGCGTTTCGACCTGTTGAAGCTTGTTGCATCGAGACCGGCCTTGCGGGCCAAGCCCGATGCGGTCATGCCATGACGTGATGCTAACGCATCGATAGCAGCCCAAACGCGTTCGTGGGACAACATCGTAAAAACCTTCGCTAGAAGCGAATAACTGAAAGCGAACCTATGAATAGGAATTAAGATTGTTCTAAGGCATAGACAACGGGCTCCCGCCTCTTGAGACAATATGTCTAATCAGGGTTGCTCCTGAAGCGACGCACGACTAATCGGTTTTTCATGCACATTATCTACAAAATATGCCCGGCATTGCTCTGGCGCGAGGCTGAAGCGGCCGGTTTCTTCTCGGGAGCGCCCATCGACATACAAGATGGGTACCTCCACTTCTCAACCGCCGAACAGGTTCACGAGACGGCCATGAGACACTTTGCCGGTCAAAGCGATCTTCTGCTGATCGCCATCGATGCCGACTCACTCGGGCCCGCCTTGCGTTATGAGCCTTCGCGTGGCGGGGATCTCTTCCCGCATCTCTACGCTCACCTGCCTTTATCGGCTGTGCGATGGGTGAAGCCGCTGCCTTTGGGCGACGATGGCCAGCACGTGTTTCCGGATCTCGACGCATGATCGGCGCGCTGTTCTCCCTTGCGCGGCCGGCGCTGCATGCGCTCGATGCCGAGACCGCGCATCAGCTGACGATCAGGGGCCTTTCCCTGATGCCGGTGATGCCCGCGCCTGCGGACGATCCCCGTCTTTCGGTCGACGTGTTCGGCCGGTCGTTCCCCAATCCCATCGGGCTCGCGGCCGGGTTCGACAAGCAATGCGAGGTGCCGGATCAGCTCCTCGGTCTCGGGTTCGGCTTCGTCGAACTCGGCGGCGTCGTGCCGAAGCCGCAAGCGGGCAATCCGCGACCGCGCGTCTTCCGTCTCGCCAAAGACGAAGCGGTGATCAATCGCTTCGGCCTCAACAGCGACGGGCTCGACGTCGCCTGCCGGCGCCTTTCGCAGCGACGCGGGCGACCCGGCATCGTGGGCGTCAATATCGGGGCGAACAAGGAATCGGCCGATCGCATCGCCGATTACGTCCAGTGCATCCAGCGCCTGTGCGGGCTTGCCGACTTCCTGACCATCAACGTGTCCTCGCCCAACACGCCGGGCCTGCGCGATCTGCAGGGCGAGGCGTTTCTTGACGATCTTCTCGCTCGCAGCATGGAGGCGCGGGACAGGGTCGAGAAGGGCAGACATAAGACGATCGTGCTCCTGAAGATCGCGCCGGACATCTCGCTCGATGCGCTCGACGCCATCGTCGCCACGGTGCTCAAGCGCGGCATCGAGGGGCTCACGGTGTCCAATACGACCGTCGCCCGGCCCGACACCTTGCAGGAGAAAGCCCTGGCCTCGGAGACGGGCGGCCTCTCGGGCAAGCCTCTGTTCGTTCCCTCCACGAGGCTTCTGGCCGAGTCCTTCCTGCGGGTCGAACGCAAGATCCCGCTCATCGGCGTCGGCGGCGTGGATTCCTCCGAGACCGCATGGGCGAAGATCCGCGCGGGCGCCAGCCTCGTGCAGTTCTACTCGGCCATGGTCTACAAGGGTCCGGGCCTCGTCGGCGACATCAAGAGTGGTCTGGTGAAGACGCTTGAGAGCGAGAATACATCGCTGGCGCAGGCGCTCGGACGCGACGCTGCCGCGATTGCCCGCGGAGAGTTCTGAGTTCTGTCTTCAGCCGAGGCTGGCGAAGGTCTTCCTCGCCAGCCTCGGATAGAGCATGAACTGCCCAAGGCCTCGCGCGCCCAAGAAAACGAGCAGCGCGATCCAGAGCGACGTGTTGCCGAGGCTGCCGGCGGCGAGAAGGATGCCGGCATACACCACGAAGGCGACGACCATCAGGTCGCGCATGGAGCGGGTCCAGGTCGCGCCCGTGTAGATGCCGTCGAAGGCAAAGGCGGCTGCGCCGACAAGAGGCGTCAGGGCTGCGAAGACGAGATAGTCGCGTGCATAAGCCCGCACGTCCGGATTGGTCGACACGAAGTCGATGAACGGCCCGCCGCCGATCAGGAAGAGCGCCGAGACGGCAAGGCCGAAGCCGAGGCTCCAGACCAGGCTCAAGCGGGTGGCGCGGCGGAAGCTGCGCTCGTCGCGGGCGCCGATGCTCTGGCCGCACAGGGTCTCGGCCGCGGTGGCGAAGCCGTCGAGGAAATAGCCGCCGATCAGGAACATGTTGTAGAGCACCGCATTCGCCGCGAGCGTCACGTCGCCGGAGCGGGCTCCGAGCGCGCTGAAGATCGAGAACGCGAGGATCAGCGCCACGTTGCGGATCATGATGTCCCGGTTCATGGCGAGCGTCTGCACCATCGCGGCCCGGTTCAGCACCTCGGGCCATGTGACGGCGAACGGGTTCGATCCGAGACGCCGCAGCACGACGATGCCCAGGCCCACGCCCAGCACCTCCGCCAGCGCCGTGCCGATGGCCGCGCCTGCGATGCCGAGGTCGAGACCCAGCACCAGCGCCATGGTGAGCAGGATGTTGATGACGTTGATCGCCACCTGCAGGAACAGGCCGAGATCCGTGCGGCCGCGTCCCAGGGTGGAGCCCAGGATGACGTAGTTCGCCAGGGTGAAGGGGGCGGACCAGATGCGGATGAAGAAATAGGTCGAGAGCGCCTCGGTCACCGCCTCGCTGGCACCCGCCATGGAAAACGCGAAGGCCGCTATGGGCCATTGCAGCAGGATCAGCACGAGACCGGTGGCTGCCGCCACCAGAAAGGCACGGGCGAGCGTCACATCGACCTCGTGCCGGTTGCCGGCGCCCGTCGCTTGGGCCGTGAGGCCGGCTGTGGCCATGCGCAGCGACCCGAAGCTCCAGAACACGAAGTCGAAGATGACGGCGCCGAGCGCCACCGCGCCCAGAAGATGCGCCTCGCCCAAGCGGCCGATCACCGTCGCGTCGACGAGCCCCAAGAGGGGCGTCGTCACATGCGACAGGGTCATCGGCAGCGCGAGCGCCAGGATGCGGTAATGGGAGATGTCCAGCCGCTGCGTGCTCGGTGAGCCGTCCATGGCGGGTCTCAGCGCCGGCTGCCGAACAGGCGGGAGATCAGCCAGAGCGGGACCACGATGACGGCGCCATACAGGATCCAGAGGCCGACCTCCTGCACGGTCTCGAAGCTGAGATCGAGAACCGAGGCGATCCAGTTGAACAAGCCCTCGATCAGCCCGAGGGGCGTGATGTCGAGGAAGGCCAGGAAGGCGCCGACGAGGAGCGACAGGAAGATCAGCTTCGCCAGCACCGAGCCGGGGGAGCCGCCGAGAAAACGGTTCAGGTTGGACATGCACTCATCTCGTCAGAAAGCGTAATGGACCTTGAGCTTTGCGTGTGCTTCATCGCAGGGGCCGGCGACGAACGCAACCCAACCCGAGTTCCGCATGATCGACCCCGCCCTCTTCGATCCCTCCGCCGTCAGTGAGGAGATCCGTGCCCAGAATGCCGAGATCGTGGCCAAGCTCTCGAAGCTTGGACGCTATTGGGAGGCGCCTCCCGCCCTGATCCGGGAGAACCGGCGCAAGGGCCTTGGGGCCTTCCCGCTCATGCCCCTGAGCAGCAAGGCCAAGCTCATCACCATCGACGGACCGGGCGGGCCGCTTACCTTACGCATCATCGCCCCGGAGAACCCGCGGGGCGCCTATCTCCACCTCCATGGCGGCGGATGGACCATCGGCACCGCCGACGAGCAGGACCCCTGGCTCGACCGGCTGGCCGACAGGTGCGGGCTCGCGGTGGTGTCCGTCGAATACCGGCTGGCGCCCGAGCATCCATTTCCGGCCGGTCCCGACGATTGCGAGGCGGCGGCCCTCTGGCTGATCCGCGAGGCGGAGAGCCGGTTCGGCACCTCGCGCCTGTTCATCGGCGGCGAGTCGGCCGGAGCCCATCTCTCGGCCCTGACCTTGCTGCGCCTTCGTGACAAGCATGGGCTCACCCCGTTCAGGGGCGCCAACCTCTTCGCCGGCTGCTACGACGTCAGCCTGACCCCGAGTGCGGCCAATTGGGGCGACGAGCCGCTCATCCTGAATACTCCCGGGGTCAAGATTTTCGCGGACAATTTCTGCGGCCCGGATCTCGACCGGCGCGATCCTGCGGTGTCGCCGCTCTATGCGGATCTGAAGGGCCTGCCGCCTGCGCTGTTCTCGGTGGGCACCCGCGACCTGCTTCTGGACGACACGCTGTTCATGGCGTCCCGCTGGGTGGCGGCGGGCAACAAGGCCGACCTCGCGGTCTGGCCGGGCGGTGCCCACGTGTTCATTCGCTTCGACAGCGCGCTCGCCGAGCAGGCGCTGTCGCGGATCGATGCCTTTATCGAGGGTCTTTAATCCACGCCCGCCTGGGAGGGGCGCTGGGTCACGCCGATCTTGGAGGCGGCGATGACCGCCTGGGTGCGGCTGTCGACCCCGAGCTTGTCGAGGATCGCCGAGACGTGGGCCTTCACGGTGGCCTCGGAGACGCCGAGCTCGTAGGCGATCTGCTTGTTGAGCAGGCCCTCTGACAGCATGGTCAGCACGCGCACCTGCTGCGGGGTCAGGGTGCCGAGACGGCGCACGAGATCGGCGGTCTCCGCATCCTCCGTCGCCGAGAGGTCCACGTCCGGCGGGGTCCAGGTGTCGCCGGCCAGCACCGCCTGGATCGCGCCGCCGATGCTGTCGATGTCGATTGATTTCGGGATGAAGCCGGAGGCGCCGAAATCCATGGCCCGGCGGATCACGGTCGGCTCTTCCGTTGCGGACACGATCACGACGGGCAACTCGGGATACTGCGCCCTCAGCGACATCAGGCCGGAAAAGCCCTGGACGCCCGGCATGGTCAGGTCGAGCAGGATCAGGTCGACGTCGCGTTCCTGCGAGAGGGTGGCGTTCAGGTCATCCATGCCGCTCGCTTCCATCACCCGGGCCTGGGGCATGATGGAGGCGACGGACTGCCTCAGCGCGCCGCGAAACAGCGGATGGTCGTCGGCAATGATGATCGTGGTGGACTGACTTTGCACGTGTGCCTACTCCCACGAGACGCTTGCCTTGTGCCTTAGCCGCATCCTTGAGGATATGGCAAGGCGGCAAACGCCATTCTCCGCTATTCTAAGGGAAACTACGGAGGCGTCACATGCAATCATGTGGATTACGCCCCGATCAGATGGACGATCAGGTCGCGGGTGTGCGGCCGATCCCGGTGCTCGACGAGGTAGACCCCCTGCCAGGTGCCGAGCACCATCTGGCCGTCCACCACGGGAATGCTGAGCGACACCTCGGACAGCATGGTCCTGATATGGGCCGGCATGTCGTCCGGCCCTTCCGTTGCGTGAACGTAGCCGGCATCGCGTGGGGCCAGCCGGTCGAGGGCCGCCATGAGGTCCTGGCGAACGTCCGGGTCGGCATTCTCCTGGATCAGCAGCGAGGCCGAGGTGTGGCGGCAGAACACCGTCAGCAGGCCGTTCAGGACCCCGGTGCCGAACACCCAGCGCGACAGGGCCTCGGTGATCTCGATGAAGCCCTGGCCGTCGGTTTCCACCACGAGCCGGCCGTTCACCTGCTGGGTCACGCTCGCTTCCGAGAGGGTTTCCACGTCGAGCATCGTCACGCCTCCTTCCGCTTCTTCCCTGGCCGCTCGGCTTGGTCCTCCTTCAACGGATGAACCTCCTTTTCGCCCCGCTCCAGGATTTTCTCCAAGGTCTCGATCCGGTCGGCTTCCGCCGCAGGCTTGTCCCAGCGGATGCGGTTGATGCGGGGGAAACGCATGGCGACGCCGGATTTGTGCCGGGTCGAGCGCTGCAGCCCCTCGAAGGCGACCTCCAGCACGAGCCCCTTGTCCTTGCCGTATTCCACCTCGCGCACCGGGCCGAAGCGTTTGACCGTGTGGTTGCGGACAAAGCGGTCGAGCTTCACCAGCTCCTCGTCGGTGAAGCCGTGATAGGCCTTGCCCACCGGCACCAGCTCCTCGCCGCCGGGCCCGTCGCGCCAGACGCCGAAGGTGTAGTCGGAATAGAAGGATGAGCGCTTCCCGTGGCCGCGCTGGCCGTACATCATCACGGCGTCCACGAGATACGGATCGCGCTTCCACTTGTACCAGTAGCCCTTCGGGCGGCCGGGGAGATAGGGGCTGTTCGCCCGCTTCACCATGCAGCCCTCGATGGCATCCGCATCGGGCCCGGCCCCGACCGAGGCCGGATCGGCGCGGGCGGCGGCGAGATCCTCCCAGGTTGTGAACGGCACCATGGGCGAGAGGTCGATGCGCGGATCGTCGAGCCGGGCGACCAGCGCCTCCAGGCGCCGCCGCCGTTCCGCGAAGGGCAGGGAGCGCAGGTCCTCCTCGCCCTCGAACAGGATGTCGTAGACGCGCAGGTGAGCGGGGAATTCCGCGATGAGCTTCGGGGTCACGGCCTTCCGGTTCAGCCGCTGCTGGAGCACGTTGAAGCTCTGCACCCGGCCCTCGCGCACGACCAGCAACTCGCCGTCGATGGCGCCCTCGAAGTCGAGCGCGTCCACGAGGTCGGGAAAGGCGCGCGACACGTCCTCGCCGGTGCGGGAATAGATGCGCCGCACCGGGCGGCCGTCGCTGCCGTGACCGGAGGCGGCCTGGAGGCGGATGCCGTCCCATTTCCATTCGGCCAGGAACTCGGACGCCTCGAGCTTCGCGAAGTCCTCGTCCTCCAGCGGATGCGAGAGCATGGACGGGCGGAACGGCGCGGGGTTGCCGGATTCGGGCTTTGGCCCGCGGCCTTCGACCCAGGCGAAGAGATCCTCATAAGGAGCCTCCAGCCCGTGCCAGACCAGCTCGACCTCGTCCGGCTCGATCTGCCCGAGTTGGGCAACGGCCGTCTTGGCGAGCCGCGCCGAAACGCCGACCCGCAGCTCCCGGGTGATCAGTTTGATCAGCGCCCAGCGCCCGGTTTCGTCCAGCGCATCCATCCACCCGGCCACTCGGGCCGGCAGGTCGCTCTTGCTCGTGGTCGCCAGCGTCTCGATCACCTCGGTGAGGGTCGGCACATGGGGCGGCGGGTTGTTGTGGCCGATAGTGGGCGTGCCGTCTACTTTCGCCGCTGCATCATGCCCCGGAGCGGGCCAGATCAGGGCCACGGTCTCCGCGAGGTCGCCCACATAGTGATAGGACATCCGGAACAGCTCCGGGTCGGTCCGCTCTTCAACCAGGCCCCGGATCAGGCCGGGCTTGGCCTCCTTGAACATCAGCGCGCCGGTCATGGCCGCGAGCGCATAGCCGCGATCGGGATCGGGCGTATGGCGAAAATAGTCCGTGAGCAGCCGCAGCTTCGCGTTGCGGCGCGGCTCGTAACCCAGGCGGTCGAGGAGGGCGGCGAAGCGGTTCATGCCATATCCTCCCCTTGAGGGGGAGGATCGGCTCGAAGAGCCGAGGTGGGGTGATCGGCGCCGTCGCTTTCCGAGGTTGGTGTTTCCACCCCACCCCGCTCGCGATGCTCGCGACCCTCCCCCTCAAGGGGAGGGTGGGCAGCCTCCTCCGCCTCGCCCTCGTCGCCATAGCCCAGCATGTGCAGGGGCCGCGCCCGGATGCCGTGGGTGGTGCACCAATGGACCAGGGCATCCTCCTGCCCATGCGTGACCCAGACCTCGCCGGCGCCGGTCTCCTGGATCGTGCGGCACAGATCGTCCCAATCGGAATGGTCGGAGATCACGAGCGGCAGCTCGACGCCCTTCTGCCGGGCCCGCCCCCGCACCCGCATCCAGCCGGAGGCGAAGCAGGTGACGGGATCGGGAAAGCGCCGGGACCAGAGGTCCTGGATCGAGGAGGGCGGGCAGATCACGATGGCGCCGGCGAGCTTCGAGCGCTCTGCAGCCACGACCTTCGGGGTTTCGCCCAAGGGAATGCTCTCGGCTTTGTAGAGCTCGGTCAGGCGCTCCATGGCGCCGTGGAGATAGATGGGCTTTTCGTAGCCCTCCTCGCGGAGCAGCGCCATGACCCGCTGCGCCTTGCCGAGCGCATAGGCCCCGACGATATGGGCGCGTTCGGGAAAGAGGGCTGCGGAATCGAGGAGCTTGCGCACCTCGCCCCGGGTGTCGGGATGGCGGAACACGGGCAGGCCGAAGGTCGCCTCGGTGATGAACACGTCGCAGGGCACGACCTCGTAGGGCAGGCAGGTCGGATCCTCGGCGCGCTTGTAGTCGCCCGACACGACGATGCGGGTGCCGCCGGCCTCGATGGCAATCTGCGCCGAGCCCAGCACATGGCCGGCCGGCGAAAACCGCACGGTCACGTCGCCGATGCGGATGCTCTCGCGCAAGGGGGCCTCCTGGGTCGAGCCGGCGAAGTCCTCGCCATAGCGCACCCCCATGATCCGCAGGGTCTCCCGGGTCGCCATGACGGAGCGGTGGCCCGAGCGCGCATGGTCCGAATGGCCGTGGGTGATCAGGGCCCGCTCCACGGGCCGGACCGGATCGATGTGGAAGTCGCCAAGGGGGCAGTAGAGCCCTTGCGGGGTCTGGGTGAGGATGTCGGTGGAACGCAGCGCCATGGTTGGGAATATAGGGTCCGGCTTGTCGATGTCAGGCCGAGGGATAACGCCGAACCAGCACCTTGTGGCCCGCAGCGGGTGCTGCGAGCCGTCAGGGTGATCGAGGGTGGCGCTTCGTGCAGCCCGGCTCGATGGTTGTGTGGAAGGTGAGAGCCAGACTGCTCGTCACGCGCGGTTTGTTTCAGCGGACCTGGTCGGAGCCAGGATCGGCCACCCGCGATCACAGGTGTGCGAGACCTGCGGCGGGACCGCTTCCCACCCCACTCCTGCGACGCCTCGCGAGCGCGCCCCTCGAAGGGCGGGAATGCACAACGATATAGCCGAGCTTAAGGCAGCTGTCAAGAACAAAATGAGAACATGCGCCACCTTCCCTCTCCCCTTTAGCGGGAGAGGGTGGCCTGCGCAGCAGGTCGGGAGAGGGGCCGTGCTCGACCGGACGTCCCCTCTCCCGGCTCGCTCCGCTCGCCACCCTCCCCCGCAGAGGGGGGAGGGACACCCGCGTCCGATCCTGCACGCGATCCCGGATCGGCTTTTGCCGTCCGGGATGACGGGGCAGGGAAGACAGGAGCGGCGCTCTCTTCCTACGAGGCGCGGGGAAGTGCATGTATGGGCGCCTGCTGCCCGCCATTGACAGCCTCTCCGCTCTCCCGCATCCAAAAGCCATGCCGCCAGCCTCCACCGCCCGATCCACCGGCGATTTTCGCGCCGACCGCCGTTACGAATATGCCCGCGCCGCCTTCGACGAGCGCGATTTCGAGGCTGCGGCCGATCTCGCCCGGCAGGTGCTGGAGCTGGCGCCGGATTTTGCCCCCGCCCATGCCATGCTGGGACGTTCGCTGGCCGAGCAGGGTCAGCGGGAGGAAGCGGTAGGCGCCTTGCGCCGGGCGCTCGCCCTGGAGGCTGCCGACGAGCTGGGCGTGCGCCTCGACCTCGCCAAGCTCGGCGCATTGCCGCCCGGTGAGGCCATCACGGAAGGCTATGTGCGGGCGCTCTTCGACGATTACGCGCCGAAATTCGACCGGCACCTGACCGGAAGCCTTGCCTATCGTGGGCCGGAGCTGATCGCTGGCGCCTTACGCCGCGCCTGCTCCGAGCGGGATCGGGAGCACCGCTTCGGCCTCACCCTCGATCTGGGCTGCGGCACTGGGCTGATGGCCCAGGCGCTCGCCGGGCTGTGCACGTCCATCGAAGGCGTGGACTTGTCTCCCGGCATGCTGGAGAAGGCGGAGAAGACGACGCTCTACGATGCCCTGCATAAGGGCGAGCTCGTCGCGTTCCTGCAGGGCCGCGCAACCGCCGAGGCCGATCTCGTGGTGGCGGCCGACGTGTTCGTCTACATGGCGGCGCTCGATGCGGCGTTCCGCGAGGCGCACCGAGTTCTGAAGCGCGAAGGGCTCCTCGCCTTCACGGTTCAGGCCCATGAAGGCGAGGGCTTCATCCTCGGCGCGGATGCGCGCTATGCTCACAGCGAGAGTTATGTGCGCGAACTTGCCGAGGCGGTGGGTTTCACCATCGTGCTCTTCGAGCCGGTGTCGACCCGGGAGGATCGCGGCGTGCCGGTTCCCGGGTTTTTGTGCGTGATGCAGCGGTAGCTCATTGCGCCGGCGTCGAGGGATGCGGTGCGCTCTCGTAGCAGCCCAGCACCGACTGGTCGAAGTCGATGATCGAGCCGGTCATCATGCCGGACTCGGGTGATGTCAGGAACGCCACGGCGCGGGCCACTTCCCGCGGGTCCAGGAGGCGGCCGAAGGGCTGTTCGGCGGCTGCCTTTTCCAGCCAGCCGTCCTGCGCCCCGTGATAGGTCTTCATGATCCGGTCCTCGCCGGGCGTGTTCATCCAGCCGATGTTGAGGCCGTTCACGCGGATGCGCCACGGCATCAGGCTGAAGGCGGCGTTCTTGGTCAGCGTGGCGAGCGCGCCCTTCGAGCCGCAATAGGCCGAGATGAAGGGCTGGCCGCCATGGGCCGACATGGACAGGATGTTGACCATCGTGCCCTCGATCTTTTCCCGCCGCATGATCTTCGCGGCCTCCTGCATCAGGAAGAACGGCGCGCGCACATTGACCGCGAACATGCGGTCGAAGAGTTCCGGGGTGGTGTCGAAGATGGTCCCCCGGTCGGTGATGCCGGCGGCGTTCACCAGCACGTCGACCCGCCCGAAGACGCTGTCGGCCCGCGCCACGACCTGGCGTGCCTCCTCGACGCTTTCGAGATCGGCGCGCACGAACTCCGTGTGGCAGCCCTGGTTGGAGATCTCGCGGGCCACCGCATGCCCGCGCTCCTCGTTGCGGCCGCAGATGACGATGCCCTTGGCGCCCCGTTCGGCGAGCGTGCGGGCGATGGCCTCGCCGACCCCTTGCGTGCCTCCGGTGACGACGGCGACGGCGTTCTGGAACTGGGTGACGTGCGGCATGGGGTTTCGTCTTCTCTGTGTCGTGGTTGGCGTGGGTTGAGCTGAGGCGATCCCGGGCCGGATGGCAAGCGGCCATCGGAAGGCGTTCACATGTTCTGAGGCTGTGCCGCCGTTGTCATCCCCGGCGAGCCGCAGGCGAGGGAAGGGGATCCATGGTTCAGCACGGGTGAGTAGATTCCCTTCCCCTCCGCTGCGCTGCGGCCGGGAATGACAAGGGAGTGTGCCCGGCCATAGCGGAACCATTCCAGGGGCCCTATCTTGAGGATTCATGTCTCAAGCCTCCGCCACCCTTCTTCCCAAAACTTTCCGTGACTGGTTCAAGAGCCGTGGCTGGAAGCCGAGGGCGCACCAGCTGGACCTGCTCGCCAAGGCGCGCGAAGGGCGCTCCGTGCTGCTCGTGGCGCCCACGGGGGCGGGCAAGACGCTGGCCGGGTTCCTGCCGAGCCTCGTGGAGCTGGCCGAGCGGGGGCCGGGCCGGGGCACGGCCCAGGACAGGCGCGGGCTCCACACGCTCTACATCTCGCCCCTGAAGGCGCTCGCCACCGATGTCGCCCGCAACCTGGAAGTTCCGGTGGCCGAGATGGCGCTTCCAATCCGCATCGAGACTCGCACGGGCGATACGCCCTCGCACAAGCGCGCCCGCCAGATCGAGCGCCCGCCGGACATTCTGCTCACCACGCCCGAGCAGCTGGCGCTGCTTCTGGCCCATGCGGAGGCGCAGGAGTTCTTCCAAAATCTGCGCCGGGTAGTGCTGGACGAGCTGCACTCGCTCGTCACCTCGAAGCGCGGCGACCTGCTGTCGCTGGGCTTGGCAAGGCTGATGACCATCGCCCCGCAGGCGACAGCGGTCGGGCTGTCGGCGACGGTGCGCGAGCCGGACGACCTGCGGCGCTATCTGGCGCCGCAGCGCGCCGCGAACACCTCCCCCTTGAGGGGGGAGGTCGCACCGGAGGTGCGGGAGGGGGTGGGAAACTCCACATCTGCGAATGTCGCGCTGCCACCCCACCCCAGCCTGACGGCTGACCCTCCCCCTCAAGGGGAGGGTAAGGAGGCGCTCGCCGACCTCGTCGTGGTGCAGGGCGGCGCGCAGCCGGACATCCGCATGCTCGACCTCGACGAGCGCCTGCCGCTTGCCGGCCACACGGCCTCGCTGTCGATGCCGGCGATCTACGGTCTCATCCGCACGCACAAGACGACGCTCGTGTTCGTCAACACGCGCCTGCAAGCGGAATACACGTTCCAGGAGCTGTGGAAGCTCAACGACGACAATCTCGCCATCGCGCTCCACCACGGCTCCCTCGACGTGGCGCAGCGCCGGCGCGTCGAGGAGGCAATGGCGGCTGGAAAATTGAAGGCGGTGGTGTGCACGGCGACGCTGGATCTCGGCATCGACTGGGGCGATGTGGATCTCGTGGTGAATGTGGGCGCGCCGAAGGGGGCGTCCCGCATCATGCAGCGCATCGGCCGCTCGAACCATCGCATGGACGAGCCGTCCGAGGCCTATCTCGTGCCGGCCAACCGCTTCGAGATTCTCGAATGCCGCGCTGCGCTCGATGCCGTGCACGAGGCCGCCCAGGACACGCCGGATGCGCGCATCGGCGCATTGGACGTGCTGTGCCAGCACATTCTCGGCATGGCCTGCGCCGGGCCGTTCGGCCTCGAGGACCTGTACGAGGAGGTGCGCTCCGCCGCACCCTATGCGGGGCTGACGTGGGAGAATTTCGAGGCGTGCGTGGCTTTCGTCGCGACGGGAGGTTACGCGCTTCGTGCCTATGAGCGCTTCGCCAAGATCGTGCGGGGCAATGACGGTTTGTGGCGCGTGCGCGATGCCAGGGTGGCGCAGCAATACCGGCTCAATGTCGGCACCATCGTCGAGTCGAGCATGATCAAGGTGCGGCTCGGCAAGTCCATGCGCTCGCGCCCCGGTACTGTGCTGCCGCGCGGAAGAATCTTGGGCGAGATCGAGGAGTACTTCGCCGAGACGCTCACGCCGGGCGACACGTTTCTGTTCGCCGGCGAGGTGCTGCGCTTCGAGGGCATCTCCGAGGACGAGGTGCTGGCGACCCGCGCGGGCGCCGGCACCGATCCGATGATCCCGTCCTACGAGGGCGGCAAGTTTCCGCTGTCCACGTTTCTTGCGGCGCGTGTGCGGGAAATCCTGGCCGATCCGTTCGAGTGGGACCGCCTGCCGCCGCAGATGACCGAATGGCTGGTGCAGCAGCGGCGCCGCTCCATCGTGCCGGGGCCGCGGGATTTGCTCGTCGAGACGTTTCCGCGCGGCAATCGCTTCTACATGACCTGCTTTCCGTTCGAGGGCAGGCTTGCGCACCAGACGCTCGGCATGCTGCTCACCCGACGCCTGGAGCGCGCCAAGCTTAAACCCCTTGGGTTCGTCGCCAACGATTACGGCATCGCGGTCTATGCCTCGGGCGACATCGCAGGCCGCGCCGCACGCGATCCCGGCTTCATGGACGAACTGTTCTCCGAGGACATGCTGGGAGACGACCTCGAGGATTGGCTCGCGGAATCCTCCCTCATGAAGCGCACTTTCCGCCAATGCGCGGTGATCGCGGGTCTCATCGAGCGCCGGTTCCCGGGGGAGAAGAAGACCGGGCGGCAGGTGACGATTTCCACCGATCTCGTCTATGACGTGCTGCGCAAGCACGAGCCCGATCACGTTCTGTTGCGCGCCGCCAGGGCGGATGCGGCAACGGGACTCCTCGACGTGAGGCGCCTCGGCATGATGCTTGAGCGCATCCGGGGGCGAATCATCCACAAGCCGCTCGACCGGGTTTCTCCCCTAAGCGTGTCCGTCATGCTGGAGATCGGCCGCGAGCGCGTCTATAGCGACAACGCGGACGAGATTCTGGCCGAGGCGGAAGCGGCGCTTCTCGACGAGGCTTTGGCGTGACGGCATTGCGAAAGAACAAAGAGACAACACACGAGATCGGGCTGAAGGGCCAGCCGGCGCTGCTCGACCTGACGGGGGCGATGTACCTTCCGGCCCACGATGCGCTGCTCGTGGCCGACCTGCATTTCGAGAAGGGCTCGTCCTTCGCCCGGCGCGGCATGATGCTGCCGCCCTACGACACCCGCGAGACGCTTCTGGCGCTCTCCGACGCGGTGTTCCGCTTCAACCCGAAGACCGTCATCGCGCTGGGCGACAGCTTCCACGACATCGGCGGACCGGACCGACTCGGCGGGGAGGAGCGCACGACGCTTGCTGAGGTGCAGCAGGGCCGCGACTGGATCTGGGTGACGGGCAATCACGACCGGATTCTCCCCGACAGCATCGGCGGGCAGGTGGTGGAGGAGATGGCGCTCGGTTCGCTGACCCTGCGCCACGAGCCCGTGGCCGGCGAGCAGGCTGAGATCGCCGGCCATCTGCACCCGGTGGGCAAGGTGGTGATGCGGGGGCGCTCCACGCGGCGGCGCTGCTTTCTCACCGATGGGAGCCGATGCGTGATGCCGGCGCTGGGCGCCTATGCGGGCGGCTTGAACGCCTGCGATGCCGCCTTCAAGCCGCTCTTCGCCAACGGCTTCACCGCGCATCTCATCGGCACCGAGCGGATCTTCGCCATTGCGAAGTCCATGCTCTGCCGGGACTAAACTTCAAAATGCGTCATGCCCGGGCTTGTCCCGGGTATCCACGTCTTCATGGCGCCGTGGTTCAAAGACGTGGATGGCCGCAACAAGTGCGGCCATGACGTGGTGGGTGTCATCCCCGGCGGCCGCAGGCCGGGAAGGGGACCCAGTCACACCCTCGGCGCCATGGATTCCCTTCCCCCTCGCTGCGCGTCCTTCCGGGAATGACATCGGGGGACCGCAGCAGCCTCCGGCTAGTCTCTCCTGAAGATCACGTTGGCGAGCCAGCCGAAGAAGATGGCGATTGCAGCCGTTGCGAGGCCGTAGAGCAGCGACCAGTCGCGGGCCACGACGCCGATCCGCTCCTCGAAGCCCGTCTTGACGAGCTCGAAGCTGGTGCTCGTGCGGGCCAGGATCACCGTGTCGGCGAAAAGCGTCACATCCACCTCGTAGTTTCCGGGCGGTGCCGTTGCCGGCAGGGGAATGGCCGCGCGGAAGATGTCCGAGGTCAGGAAGGTCACGCCGCGCTCGTCCTCGATATAAAGCCCCTCCTGGGTTTTCAGGCGGTGCAGCGCTTCGCGGAACGGCTTGTCCGCGCCGTCGCGGGCATAGGTGAAATCGTTGGCGTTGATGATCGACTCGAGGCCGATCTTCTGCCGCTGGCGCAGCTGCTCGCTGGTGATTTCCGTGATGGGCCGGGAGGTCATCACGGAGATGTAGGCGGGGACCGACGGAAACTTCTGCTGTTCCTGGTTGATCCAGACCGGGCCGAGGCGCTCCTTCTCGCGCACGGTCAGGAACTGGTGCGGGCCGCGCACCGTGACGACCACGTCGTAGGTCGTGGCGCGGGCAACCGTCTGGGCATCGCGCTCGATGGCGCCGAACACGGCGATCTGCGTGCCGGTATAGTTGGAGTTGATCAGCACCCGATGGTTCGACAGGGACGTGATCAGGGTCTCGGCGCGGGCGGGAACGAGGCCGGCCAGCACGAGCAGGAGGATGGCGAGAGCCCTCATGAGCGCACCTCCTGCACGGAGATGGAGAAGGGCTCCTCCGGCTGCAGCACCAGCTCGAGCCCGAAGCGCAGGCCCACGGCCAGCAGCAGGAGCGCGAGCAGGAAGCGGAACAGCTCCGCCCGCAGATGGCGCCCCATCCGGGCGCCGAACTGGGCGCCGAACACGCCGCCGACGATGAGCAGGATCGCCAGCACCATGTCCACCGCCTGGTTGGTGATCGCGTGGAGGATGAGGGCCACGAGGGTGGTGCAGACGATCTGGAGCTGGGAGGTGCCGACCACCACCGTGGTGGGCACGCGGAAGATGTAGAGGAGCGCCGGCACCACGATGAAGCCGCCGCCGATGCCCAGCAGCGCGCCCGCGAAGCCGATGAACAGCGACAGCCCGACGACGGGAATGACGCTGACATAGAGCTTGGAGCGGTAGAAGCGCATGCGCAGGGGCCAGCCGAGATAGGCCGCATGCTCGCCGGCCTTGCGGCGCAGGCGCACCGTGCCGCCCTTCCGCCTGTGCCAGAATTCCCGAATGCTCTCCTTCAGCATCAGGCTGCCAACGACGGTGAACAGGGTCACGTAGGAGACGACGATCACGAGATCGAGTTGGCCGGCGCGCCGCGCCGCCGCGAAGAACCAGACGCCGAGCGCCGACCCGACGAGGCCGCCCGCCACCAGGATGGCCCCGAGCTTGCGGTCGAGGGCGTTGCGCCTGAGCGCGCTGAGCACGCTGGTGGTGGAGGAGGCGACGATCTGCGCCGACTGCGTGGCGACCGCGACCGCGGGCGGAATGCCGAGGAAGATCAGGAGCGGCGTCATGAGAAAGCCGCCGCCGATTCCGAACAGGCCTGATATGAAGCCCACCGCCGCACCCATCCCGAGGATGAGGAGAACGCTCACAGGCATCTCAGCGATCGGCAAATAGATTTGCAACCCGGTTCCCCCAATGGCCGGTGCAGCCACGTCGTTGTTACAGCATCATGCAGGCGATGTAACGGTCATGGTCTGAACGAATGATGACAGAGCCTGCCTGTTTTCAACTCCTGTCGGGTGAAGATCGATCCAGGGCGGCCGTCCATTCCGGAGCAGTGGCCGGGGCCTCGTTGGCGACCGGGTCCACGGCGCGCGGGCGCCAGCGATCGACCGCCGCCTTGGCGTTCTCCAGCTCCGCCGGGCTCAGGCGAGCGGCCAGCTCATCGCGCTTGCGGGCGGCCTGCGCATCGCCCTGGGCGGCCGCGAGGGAAAACCACTGGAAAGCCTTGGGCAGATTGGGTTTGGCCCCGATGCCGCGGGTGAGCAGGAGGCCCGTGTTGAACTGGCTGTCGCGGAAGCCCGCCTCGGCGGCCTCGCTGTACCAGCGCAGGGCCGCGCCGTAATCGGGCTTGCCGGCGGCGCCCGACGCCACCAGGGTCGCGAGGTTGTGCATGGCCCGGACATGGCCGCCCATGGCCGCCCGTTCATACCAGAAGACGGCCTGCTTGAGATCGCGCCCGCCCCCGAGACCCTTCTCGAACATCCTGGCAAGGCGCTCCTGGGCCGGCGGGAGGCCCGCCTGGGAGGCGCGCTCGAAGAGCCGGATGGCCGTCGGCAGGTCCTCGGCCACGCCGCGTCCCTCAGTCAGCCGAGCTCCGATCTCGTAGAGCGCCGCCGCATCCCCGGACAGGGCCGCCTGCCGCAGGCCCGCCGGAACCTCGTCCGGGATTGCGCCGATTGTCGCCGGGTCCACGAGGAACCGGCCGGCGGCCGGAAGGGCCGGGCCCAAGGACGCTTGGCTCGAGGGCTGTGCGGCAAGGCTCGATGTCTGGAACAGGCTCCACTCCTGCTTGGCCGCAGGAGCCGCCGGCGTGTCGGGGGCTTCCGGCTCGGGAGCCTGGACCAACTGCGCGGCACCTGCCGAAGCGCCGGACGGAGCGCCCGGCCCGCCCGACAGGATCTGTGCGGTGCCGGCAGCCAGGACCAGGAACGCAAGCCCCAGAAGGAGCGGACGGCTGTGGTTGTCGAAGGTCCGGCGCAGGCGCTCGAAGAGGGAAGGCTGCGGCGCAACCGTTCCGGCCTCGCCGTCATCCTTCTCGCCCGTCAGGCCTGCCTCCTGCACGAGGGAAGGCTCCGCGGTCTCCGGCCCGGCATTCTGCGCAGCCCTTCGGGCCGCCGCGATGAAGCTCGCGCGCACAAGTCCGGCATCCTCGTCCGCCGCAGCAATGGGCGTTGCCTCTGCCGGTTTCGGGTCATGCACGGGAGCGTTGGGAATATTGAGCGTGGTGTCCTCGACCCGGGACAGGGTGACCGCATGAAGCTTGCGCACAGCCGCTTCGAGACGGTCCGCTGGCGGCAGTTCCGAGGGCGGCTGTTCGGAGGCTGGGAGGGGCAGGGGGGCGGCCCCCGTAGCTGCCTGGCCCGGCAGGCGGGACGCCAGCGCCTCAAGGGCCTCATGGACCGACCTGAGGGTTTCCTGGGTTTTCCTGTCCGAGCGGGTGTGAAGGGCCTTCAGCTCGACGAAGCCGTGCTTGAGGGCGTCCAGATCGCCGGCATCCGGCAGGGCGGGTCGGATGTCGTTCAACGCGGCACGGGCGGCGCGCTCGGCGATTCCGGCCGCCGCCTCCAGGGCCTTGTGCAGCGGCTCGCCGGGCACGGACCCGAGGCGCTCCGCAAGCGCCGCGACCTGCCGCTCCAGGGCGTCGAGGCCTGCCGGTGGAGCGGCAGGTCGGTCGAGCTTTTCTTCGATGGTGCGGAGCATCTGGGCCACGCCGGCGGGCTCGGCCCGCCGGTCGAGCTGGCGCAGTTCCTGCTCGATCCGGTCGAACCGCTGCAGGAGCGGTTCATGGGAAAGCGTCTCCCGCTCGGCCAGGGCCCTGATCTGGACCGACAGGCGCTCCTCCATTCCGCTTGACGCTTCGCCCTCGGGGGAGCGGCTGCCGGACAGGGCGGCCATGCGCTCGGTCAGGAGCGCCAGCTGCTCGCCGATCGGCGCGAGATCGGCCGGTTTAGGCTCCGGGCGGCGGACCAGGAGATCGAGGCGGCGGTCCACGCTTTCCAGCAGTTCCGGAACCTTGCTGGTGTCCTGGGCCGTGGCGGTGACGTAGAGGGCTGAGCAGACATCGTCGAGTGACCGCTTCAGGGCGGTGAGGTCGCCCTTGCCGACCTGGTGAAGGCGCATCTCGGCGATCTGCCGGCTCAGGGTCTCGATCTCGCCGGAGAGCCGGGCCATCTGCTCCGGCTCGGCGCGGCTTGCCAGGTCGTGACGCAGGTCCACGATCTGGCCGCTCAGGAAGTCGATCACCGTGCGGTCGACGCCCGTTCCGGCCATACGGTCGATCTTCTCCGCGATGCGGTCGATCCCCAGGCCGAGGTGCTGATGCAGCTCGTGGTTGACCTGCTCGGAGAGGGTCTGGACCTGTTCGTAGACGACGCTCATCGAGCCCGCGAGACTGTGCAGGTCCTTGCCCGTCGGCCCCTGCCCGAGATCCCTGGCGATGGATCCGAGGGATGTGCCGAGGGCGGCGATGTCCCGGCGGGTCGCCAGATGCTCCATGCCGGAGCGCAGCGTGTCGATCTCGGCGCGGATCGTCTCGACGGCCGGCGAGACGTCCGGGGCCGGCTGCTCCAGGCGGGCGGCGAGCCGGGTCATGTCGGCCCGCAGGCCGGATAGGGTCTCGGATACGGGAGCGAGGGCTCTGAGCGCCTCCTCGGTGGGAAATTCGATGCGCGGCGGAGGGGCCTGCTCGGAGGCGACCCGGCGCTCGACCGTATCGAGGCGCTCCTTCAGGGACGACAGGGCCTGGGACAGGATCGCCGCGATGCGGTCCTGCTGGTCCGCGGACGCGCGGGCCGCCTCGTCGAGGCGGGTCTCGGCCTGCTCGATCCAGCTTGCCATCGACTCCAGAGCGATGGCCGTCCGTGCAGTCTGATCCTGGGCCTGCCGCTCGCTCTCGGCCGCAATGGCGGCCATGAGGGCTTCGTAATCTCTTGTCGGTTCGGGACGGGACGCAGGCGACATGCGGGCGATCAGGGCATCGAGATCGCTGCCGGCCCTCCGCTGCGGGGGGCGTGGGCGCAGCGCAGGCTCGTCCTGCGGGTCGAGCACGGCGGCGGCCCATTCCTCGAGGCTCAGACCGGCCCGGCGCGCGGCGGCGGCCGCCAGCGCGCGGGCATCGCGGTCCAGGTCGTCAAGGCGTGAGAGGACGTGTCGTCTCATGGCAGGCTCGCGGGGATACGCTGGAACTCCTCAAGACGAACCAGGGCCCCGTGCCGATGTCCGCCCGGCGAGCAAAGGGTGCCGACAGGAGGCGAATCACGGCGCCTCCGGACCCTTCATCCGACGCCGCAGCTTTCGTCGGGCGTAGTAAAAAACCCGTTAAATGGAGAGGGTTTGGGGCAGATTGCCCGTTTGGGAGGCAGAAACTTCCCTTTGGTCATGCCGCAGGAGGCAGGTTCTGCTGCCCTACCGGCACAGGATCTTTGTAATACTCTTGCATCTTCTGAAACATATGTTCTATCATTTCGTTACCAAAGGGGATGTGCGCTGTGCACCGAGCCGAGAACACTGAGACGATGGGGCATTCCATGGACCAATACGCAATCGGCGCCAAAGCTGACAATGAAGCAGAGGGCGCCAAGTACTACACGATCGGCGACCTCGCACGCGAGTTCGGGGTGACCCTCCGGACGCTCCGCTTCTACGAGGATCGCGGCCTCCTGTCCCCCCCGCCGGGATGGCACCGCCCGCATCTACGACGCCCGCGACCGGGAGCGTCTCTCCGTGATCCTGAAGGGCAAGCAGCTCGGCTTCACCCTGACCGAGATCCGCGCCATGCTGGCCGAAGAGCGGTCGGGCAACGGCCCCGCCCTGAACCTCAAGCTGTCGCTCGATCAGATCGAGGACCAGATCCAGCATCTCGAGCAGCAGAAGAAGGAAATCGAGGAAGCCCTGGTCGAACTCCAGGCCCGCCGCGCCGGCGTGGCCGCTGCCGCCTGATCCTCGCGCCTCGCGCAGCCCTCTAAAACAAGCCCTTCGGCATCAGGCTCTCCGCCCTGATACCGGAGGGCTTTTTGTTTGTCCGCTCGAGGTCGTGCAGGCAGGGCCCGGCCCGGGGCGGCCGGCAAGCCTCCGCTCCGGGCACAACCTTCCTTCTCTCCCTCGGAAGATTTAGCGCCCGCCTCTTCCAAATGCGGCTGGATAGTTTATATGTGAACTATCTGCTTGGCCGATGGCCTTCCATATGGGAAGATGCCTATCGGCAAACGACCTGGGAGACATCCGAATGCCGGTCTACAAGGCCCCCGTCGAAGACGTCATGTTCCTTCTGAACGACGTGTTCCCCATCGAGCGCTACAACAACCTGCCCGGTTTTGCCGATGCGACCACCGACACGGTGGAGGCGATCCTCGCCGAGGGCGCCAAGCTCTGCGAGGAGGTCTTCGCGCCCCTGAACCTCTCCGGCGACCAGGAGGGCTGCACCCGCAACCCGGACGGAACGGTCACGACGCCGAAAGGCTTCAGGCAAGCCTACGAGGCCTATGCCGCCGGCGGCTGGATGGGCCTGGCGGCGCCGGAGGAGTTCGGCGGGCAGGGGCTCCCGTCCGTCCTCAACACCATCATGCAGGAATTCGTCTCCTCGTCGAACCTGGCGCTCGGCATGTATCCGGGCCTGACGCAAGGCGCCATCGCGGCGCTCATCGAGCACGGCACCGAGGAGCAGAAGCGAACCTATCTGCCCAAGATGATCGAGGGCACATGGACCGGCACCATGAACCTCACCGAGCCCCATTGCGGCACGGATCTCGGGATGCTCAAGACCAAGGCCGTGCCGAACGGCGACGGCTCCTATGCCATTTCCGGCACCAAGATCTTCATCTCCGCCGGCGATCACGACATGGCGGAGAACATCGTCCACCTGGTGCTCGCCCGCATCGAGGGCGCGCCTGCCGGCACCAAGGGCATCTCGCTCTTCGTGGTGCCGAAGGTTCTCGTCAACGAGGACGGCTCGCTCGGCGAGCGCAACGGCGTCTCCTGCGGATCGCTCGAGCACAAGATGGGCATCCACGGCAACGCCACCTGCGTCATGAACTACGATGGCGCGAAGGGCTGGCTCGTCGGCCAGGAAAACCGCGGCCTCAACGCCATGTTCGTAATGATGAACGAGGCGCGGCTCGCGGTGGGCGTGCAGGGGCTGGCCCAGTCCGAGGTCGCCTATCAGAACGCGGTCGCCTATGCGAAAGACCGCCTGCAGGGCCGCTCGCTCACGGGCGCGAAGTTCCCCGACAAGCCCGCCGATCCGATCATCGTGCACCCGGACGTGCGGCGCACGCTGATGTCGATCAAGGCCTTCAACGAGGCGGGCCGCGCGCTCATCGTCTGGACCGGCCTCAACAGCGACATCGCACACCGCTCCTCCGACGACGCGCAGCGCCAGACGGCCGAGGACTACATGGGCCTCATGACCCCGGTGGTGAAAGGCGTGCTCACGGATCTCGGCTTCGACAATGCCGTCAAGGCGCAGCAGATGTTCGGCGGCCACGGCTATATCGAGGAATGGGGCATGTCGCAGTTCGTGCGCGATGCCCGCATCACCCAGATCTACGAGGGCGCCAACGGCATCCAGGCCATGGACCTCGTGGGCCGCAAGCTCGGAAAGGATGGCGGGCGCGCCGTCATGACCTTCTTCAACGAGGTCGGCGCCTTCTGCCAGGAGAACGCGGGCGACGAGAGCTTGCAGTCCTATATCGCGCCGCTG
This sequence comes from Microvirga splendida, assembly GCF_016427565.1. GTDB lineage: Bacteria > Pseudomonadota > Alphaproteobacteria > Rhizobiales > Beijerinckiaceae > Microvirga > Microvirga splendida. The sequence continues at coordinate 354,720 of NZ_JAELXT010000002.1, read as the reverse complement.
CAGCAGGGTCTCGGCCATCTCCAGCAGGCCACCATGTGGTTCATGCAGAACGCCATGGCGAAGCCCGACAATGCCGGCGCTGGCGCCACCGACTACATGCATCTCTTCGGCACCGTGGTCATGGGCTATATGTGGGCCAAGATGGCGAAGGCCGCTCAAGGCAGGAAGGCCGAAGGCAACGGCGTGGCCGACAGGATGGACGCCAAGCTGCTCACCGGCCGCTTCTACATGGAGCGCATGATGCCTGAGACCGCCACGCGCCTTGCCCGCATCACCACGGGCGCGGACACCACCATGGCGCTGCCGATGGAAGCCTTTTGATAGCAAGCGTTATCCCGGCCGAAGAGCCGGGATCGCATGACGAGTACAGCGTTCTAATTTTGCCAACGATCCCGGGTTCTGCTCCGCAGCCCCGGGATGACACATGATCGTTCTGGGAGGCCTCCATGGCTGAAGCCTATATCTACGACGCCGTCCGCACGCCGCGCGGGCGCGGCAAGCCGGATGGTTCGCTGCACGAGATTCCGGCGGTGGACCTCGCCGTCACCGCGCTCGACGCGATCCGCAAGCGCAACGATCTCGACCCGAAGCTGGTGGAGGACGTGGTGCTCGGCTGCGTCGACCCGGTGGGCGAGGCGGGCGGCGACATCGCGCGTGCGGCGGCGCTCAAAGCCGGCTTCGGCAAGGAGGTGCCGGGCGTGCAGATCAACCGCTTCTGCGCCTCCGGCCTCGATGCGGTGGCGCTCGCCGCCGCGCAGGTCATGTCGGGCATGAAGGACATCACCATCGGCGGCGGCGTGGAATCCATGAGCCGCGTCGGCATGGGCGCCTCGGGCGGCGCATGGCCGGTGGATCCGGGCATCGCTATTCCCAACTACTTCCTGCCGCAGGGCATCTCGGCCGATCTGATCGCCACCAAATACGGCTTCTCGCGCGATGACGTCGATGCCTACGCGGTCGATTCGCAGAAGCGCGCCGGAAAAGCCTGGGACGAGGGGCGCTTCTCCAAGTCCGTCGTGCCGGTGAAGGACATCAACGGCCTGACCATCTTGGCGAAGGACGAGCACATGCGGCCGCAGACCGACATGCAGTCGCTGGGCCAGCTCAAGGCCGCCTTCGTGCAGATGGGCGAGATGGGCGGCTTCGACGCGGTGGCGATCGCGGCTCACCCGGACGTGGAGTTCGTCAACCACGTGCATCATGCGGGCAACTCGTCGGGCATTGTCGATGGCGCCGCTGCCGTTCTCGTCGGCAACAGAGAGGGCGGCGAAAAGGCTGGCCTGAAGCCGCGCGCCCGCATCAAGGGCTTTGCCTCCATCGGGTCCGATCTCGCGCTTATGCTCACCGGCCCCATCGACGTGTCGGAGCTGGCTTTGCGCAAGGCCGGCATGACCAAGGACGACATCGACCTCTTCGAGATCAACGAGGCGTTCTCGTCGGTGGTGCTGCGCTACATGCAGGCGATGGATCTCGATCCGGCGAAGGTCAACGTGAATGGCGGCGCCATCGCCATGGGCCATCCGCTGGGCGCCACCGGCGCCATGATCCTCGGCACGGTGCTCGACGAGCTGGAGCGCACAAACAAGCAGACGGCTCTCGTGACGCTGTGCGTCGCCGCCGGCATGGGCACGGCTGCGATCATCGAGCGGGTTTGACGAAACGCAACGCAAGCATCCTCATCCTGAGGAGGCGCGAAGCGCCGTCTCGAAGGGCGAGGATGCGGATCCAGAGCATACTGGACCATCCTTCGAGACGCCCGCTCAATGCGGGCTCCTCAGGATGAGGTCCGAGGGAGGATGAGATGAACTTCACCAATTTCCGCTTCGAGACCGACGCCGACGGCATCGCGCTCGCCACCTGGGACATGCCCGGCCGCTCCATGAATGTCATCACCCCCGAGGTGATGGGCGAGCTGGAGCAGATCATCGACAAGGTTGCCGGCGACGAGGCCATCAAGGGCTGCGTCATCACCTCCGGCAAGGAGGCGTTCTCGGGCGGCGCGGACCTCACCATGCTCCAGGGCCTCGGCGCGGAGTATGCGCGCTTGGCCAAGGAGAAGGGCGAAGAGGCTGCCATGCAGTTCTTCTTCGACGAGTCCCGCAAGCTCTCGCTGCTCTATCGCCGGCTGGAAACCTGCGGCAAGCCGTTCGCCGCAGCCGTGCACGGCGTGTGCCTCGGCGGCGCCTTCGAGCTCGCGCTCGCCTGCCATTTCCGCGTGCTGTCGGATGTGGATTCCACCCGCGTGGGTCTGCCCGAGGTGAAGGTTGGGCTCTTCCCCGGCGCCGGCGGCACGCAGCGCGTGGCGCGCCTCATGCAGACGGGCGACGCCCTGCAGATGCTGTTCAAGGGCGAGCAGATCCGCCCCTTGATGGCGCGCAACATGGGCCTCGTGCATGCGGTGGCGCCGCGCGACGGGATCGTGCAGGCCGCCAAGGACTGGATCAAGCAAGGCGGGTCGGCCGTCGCACCGTGGGACCAGAAGGGCTACAAGCTGCCCTCCAACAAGGTCTATTCCGCCGCCGGCATGCAGATCTGGCCTCCGGCCAACGCCATCTACCGCCGCGAGACGCAGGATAATTACCCGGCGATCCGGGCGATTCTCGAATCCGTCTACCAGGGCTTGCAGCTCCCGATGGATCTCGCCCTGAAGGTGGAGTCGCGCTGGTTCGCCAAGATCCTGCGCTCGAAGGAGGCGGCGGCGATGATCCGCACGCTCTTCATCTCCATGCAGGACCTCAACAAGGGGGCGCGCCGTCCCAAGGACGTGCCGGCCACGAGCCTCAAAAAGGTCGGCGTGATCGGCGCGGGCTTCATGGGCGCGAGCGTGGCCTACGTCACGGCCAATGCGGGCCTCGAGGTCGTGCTCATCGACCGGGACGTGGAAGCGGCCGAGAAGGGCAAGGCGCATTCGCACAAGCTCATGAGCGACCAGATCATGAAGGGCCGCGCCAAGACCGCGGACCGCGACGCGCTGCTGGCGCGCATCACGCCCTCCGCCGACTACAAAGATCTGAAGGATTGCGATCTCGTCATCGAGGCGGTGTTCGAGGATCCGAAGGTGAAGGCCGAGGTGATCCGACAAGTTGAGGCTGCGATCCGGCCGGACTGCATCTTCGCCTCCAACACCTCGACGCTCCCGATTTCAGGCTTGGCGCAGCAGTCGAAGAATGCCGGCCAGTTCATCGGCATCCACTTCTTCTCGCCGGTCGAGAAGATGATGCTGGTCGAGGTCATCATGGGCAAGGAGACGGGCGACAAGGCGCTCGCCACCGCGCTCGACTATGTGCGCCTGATCAAGAAGACGCCCATCGTGGTCAACGACTCGCGCGGCTTCTTCGCCAATCGCTGCGTGCTCGCCTACATTCTCGAAGGCCATCTGATGCTCACCCAGGGCGTGCCGGCCACGATGATCGAGCAGGCCGGCAAGCAGGCTGGCATGCCCGTCGGGCCGCTCTCGCTCAACGACGAGGTCGGCGTCGATCTCGGCCTCAAGATCCTGCGCGCCACCAAGGCGCAACTGGGCGAGGCCGCCATCATCCCGGAGCAGGAGGAGCTTCTCACCACGCTCGTGGAGAAGGAAGGACGCTTCGGCCGCAAGAACCGCAAGGGCTTCTACGACTATCCGGAAGGCGCACCCAAGCGTCTCTGGCCCGGCCTGAAGGACCTGCAGGTGAACCCGGCGGCGGCCGAACTCATCGACATGGACGAGTTGAAACAGCGCCTGCTCGTCACGCAGGCCCTGGAAGCGGCGCGCACGGTCGAGGAGGGCGTCGTCACCGATCCGCGCGAGGCGGATGTGGGCTCGATTCTGGGCTTCGGCTTCGCGCCCTATACGGGCGGCGCGCTGTCCTACATCGACTTCATGGGCGCGAAGACCTTCGTGGAGCTGTGCCGGACATTGCAGGCCAAGCACGGGGACCGCTTCGCGCCGCCGAAGATCGTCGTGGACATGGCGTCAAGCGGCGAGACCTTCTACGGACGCGCTGCGGCCAAGAAGGCGGCTTGACCTAATAGCCCTCTCCCGCAAAGGGGAGAGGGCATAAGGGGGAACTGCATGAAACAGCACTTCGCCATGATGGCGGGCTACAATGCCTGGTGCAACGAGCGTCTCTATGAGGTTGCCGCGCAATTGCCCGATGCGGATTATCGCGCCGATCGCGGGGCGTTCTTCAAATCGGTTCACGGCACCCTCAACCATCTTCTCGTTGCCGACCGCATCTGGATGAGGCGGTTCACAGGCGAGGGCGAGGCGCCGAACCGGCTCGATGCCATTCTGTTCGAGGACTTCGCCGAGCTTCGTGCGGCGCGGAAGCAGGAGGACGAGCGGATCGTCGCTTATGTCCATGGTCTCTCCGAAGCCGATCTCGTGGGTCGCTTCCGTTACCGGACGATCACGAACCCAACGGATGTCGAGCAGCCTCTGGCACCGGCCCTTGCGCATTTCTTCAACCATCAGACCCACCATCGCGGGCAGGTGCATTGCCTGTTGACAGGCTTCGGCCTCGAGGCGCCTTCCCTCGATCTCCTCCCGTACCAACGGCAGACCGGGATCGGCCTCACATGAACCTCTGGCTTCGCGTTCTCCACCTCATCATCGCATCCTTCGTCCGGCCGAAGCTGAATCCGGTAAGGGACGTGTCGCGCCTGACCTTCCGCGTATGGCCGCACGATCTCGACACCTCGCTGCACATGAACAACGGACGCTACTGGACGCTCATGGATCTCGGCCGCACCGACATCATGATCCGCTCCGGCCTGTGGCGGCCCATTCTCAAGCACGGCTGGGTGCCCGTGGTGGCCGCAGGGCAGATCCGGTTCCGGCGGGAGTTGAAGCCTTTCCGTGCCTTCACGATGGAGACGCGGATCCTCACCTGGTCGGACAGCCATGTGGTCATGGAGCACCGGCTCGTTTCCCGGAACAAGGACGGCAGCCCCATCCTCAATGCCATCGCCCTCGTGCGGGCAGGGCTCTACGACCGAAAGGAGCGGCGCTTCGTCCCCATGGAGCGCCTTCTCGGCGAGATCGGCGTGCAGGCGGAGACGCCGGTCGCGGCCCCCGAGGTCGAAGCCTTCCTCATGGCGGAAGAGACGTTGAAGAGCGCGGCCTGATGGTTCAAGCTGGAGCATCGCCGCTCCGGCCTGCCAACCCCGAATCGGACCCATGCCCCGCATCATCGACTATTACTTCTCCCTCGTGAGCCCCTGGGCCTATATCGGCCATGCGCCCTTCATGGAAATCGTCCAGAGGCACGGCGTCGAGGTCAATTACAAGCCGGTCTTTCTCGGCCGTGTCTTCGCGGAAACCGGCGGCCTGCCGCTGCCCCAGCGCCATCCGGCCCGCCAGCGCTACCGGATTCTGGAACTCCAGCGCTGGCGCGAGAAGCGCGGGCTGTCCTTCAACATCACCCCGAAGCACTGGCCCTTCGACGTGAACCTCGCGGACCGTTTCGTGATCGCCATCAATGCCTCCGGCAAGAGCCCGGATCCCTTCCTGCGCCGGGCCTACGCGGCAATCTGGGAGGAGGAGCGCAACCTCGCCGACCCGCTGGTCCTCACGGAACTGGCGGAGCAGGCCGGCTTCGACTCGTCCACGCTGATGGACGTGGCCACCGGCAGCACCACCGAGGCGATCTATGCGCTCAACCTCGAGAACGCCGTGGCGGGCGATGTCTTCGGCTCCCCGGCCTATGTGCTCGACGGCGAGGTGTTCTGGGGTCAGGACAGGCTCGACCTGCTCGACGATGCGCTTGCGAGCGGCCGCGCTCCCTACACGCCCAATCCATAAAGGTCCGCGATGAAGATCATTGGGCTCATCGGCGGCATGAGCTGGGAAAGCTCGGCCGAGTATTATCGCATCATCAACCAGGAGACGAACCGGCGGCTCGGCGGCGTACATTCGGCGCAATGCCTGATGTTCTCGTTCGACTTCGACGAGATCAAGCGGCTCCAGCACGACGGTGAATGGGAGAAGCTTGCCGAATTGATGAAGGAAGCAGCACTCCGGCTGGAGCGCGGCGGAGCGGATTTCATCGTCGTCTGCACCAACACCATGCATCGCCTGGCGGATGACATCACGTCGGCGGTGAGCATCCCGCTGCTTCACATCGCCGATCCCACGGCCGAGAGGATCAAGGCTTCGGGCTTCGAGCGGGTCGGTCTCCTCGGCACCGCCTTCACCATGGAGCAGGATTTCTACAAGGGCCGCCTGCAGCAGCGCCACGGCCTCGACGTGATCGTACCGGATGAGGACGACCGTCGGGTCGTCCATGAGATCATCTACAAGGAACTCGTGCTCGGGCAGGTCAGGCCGGAGTCGCGCCAAGCCTATCGCGAGATTATCGCGCGCCTGATCGAGCGCGGCGCGCAATGCATCATCCTCGGCTGCACCGAGATCATGCTGCTCGTCAAGGATGAAGACAGCGCCGTGCCGCTGTTCGACACCACGACCATCCATGCCGTTGCGGCGGTCGATGAGGCGCTGAGGTCGGCTAACACGCCGTAAGGAGCATCTCTCGCGTCATCCCCGGAACAAGTCCGGGGATGACGAAGGAAACCGTCTTTATTCCGCCGCCACCCGGGTGGCCCGCCATTGGGTCAGCAGCGCCCGGAAGGCCGCAGGCTTCAGCGGCTTGTTGAGAACGTGGATGTTCATGGCCGCGGCGGCCTCGCGCACGGCCGGCGTGCGGTCGGCCGTCACGAGCACGGCGGGCGTGTCGACCTGCGTCTTCCACCGCAGGGCCTTGATCAGCTCCAGCCCGTCCGTGTCGTCGAGGTGGTAATCGGCGATGATGACTTCGGGCAGCCCCTTGTGCGTGCGCAGCGCCTGATGGGCCGTCTCGAGATCCGACGCCGTCCAGACCTCGCACCCCCATCCCGTGAGCAGAAGACGCATGCCCTCCAGGATGGCGGGCTCGTTGTCGATGACCAGCACGCGCAGGCCCGACAGCACGGTCGCCGGAGCTTTCGGCGGCTCGGGCGCTGCGGCCGTGGCCGGCAGAGCCGCCACCACGGGCACCTCGACCCGGAAGACCGAACCGCGCCCGACCTCGGAGTTGAGCGTGATCGGGTGCTTGAGCACGCGGCCGATGCGCTCGACGATGGAGAGGCCAAGCCCTAGGCCCCGCGCAACCTTCATGCCCTGGTCCAGGCGCTGGAATTCGCGGAAGACCACACGCTGCTTGGAGGTCGGAATGCCGAGGCCGGTGTCCCAGACCTCGAGAACGAGATGCCCGGCGCGCCGGCGCCCGCCGACGAGCACGCGCCCAGCAGGCGTGTACTTGATCGCGTTGGAGATCAGGTTCTGCAGCAGGCGGCGCATGAGGCGCCGGTCGGAGCGCACCGTCAGGGAGGAGGGGACGAAGGTGAGCTTCAGGTTCTTGGCCTTCGCGACAGGCTCGAACTCGCGCTGCAGCTGGCGGAACATCTCGTCGATGCGGAAGCTCGACCATTGCGGCTTCATGGCGCCCGTATCGAGACGTGAGATGTCGAGAATAGCGGTAAGGATCTCCTCGACGGCATCCAGCGATGCATCGATGTTCTCGGCCAGCGTTCCGTCGCCGGCTTCGCGGTCCCGCTCCACGAGCGACGTGGCATAGAGGCGCGCCGCGTTGAGCGGCTGCAGGATGTCGTGCGAGGCGGCGGCGAGGAAGCGCGTCTTGGAAATGTTGGCCTCGTCAGCCTCCGCCTTGGCGTTCCGGAGAGCCTCGTTGAGGCGCGTGAGTTCCTCGGTCCGCTCGCGCACCCGCTGCTCCAGGGTCTCGTTGGCGCGACGGCTCGCCTCTTCGGCCAGAACGGTCTCGGTGACGTCCGTGTAGGTGGTCACGTGGCCGCCGTCGGGCAGAAGGTTCGAGCGGATCTCGATCACCTTGCCGGAGGGATAGAGCCTGAGGCGCACCGGCTCCACATCGTGGCGGAAGGAATGGAGGCGTGCCGCCACGAGATCCTCGATCTTGCCGGGCCCGTAGGAGCCGCGCGAGGCGTTGTAGCGTACGATCTGCTCCATGCCGATCCCGACCTGCACGAAGTTGGGCGGCATGTCGTAGAGGTCGAGAAAGGCCTGGTTCCACGCCAGCAGACGCAGGTCGCTGTCGATCACCGTGATGCCCTGCTTGGCATAATTGAGGGCATGCTGGAGAAGATCGCGGCTGTGCTGGATCGCCGCCGATGCATCGTCGAGCAGCTTGAGGGCGGCTTCCGTGGAGACGGTGCGGCGGCGCAGCAGCAGCGACAGGGCAAGGCGCGAGGAGGCGGTGCCGATGGCCGAGGCCAGAAGGTGCTCCGCATAGCGCAGGAGATGGATATCCGCCTCGGCGCGGGTGTCCAGGCTCTGGCCCCGGCTGTGGGCGAACCCTTCGAACGAACGGGACGTGCGCTCCTCGCCGAGATAGCGCGCGACGGTGGCGCGCAGCTCGCCGACGCTCACGCTGGCGCGGAACAGGCGGAAGCTCGGTGTCGCGGAAGCCGCGGCCTCGCCGAGGAACACGTTGGCCTGGATCTGCTCCATGGCCGTGACCGGCCGCCACAGGGAGAAGGCGACGTAGCACAGGATGTTCAGCGTTAGGCTCCAGACGACGCCATGGGTGAGCTGAGGCAGATCGACCCCGAACAGGGATGTGGGCTTCAGGGCCGTGATGCCGAACGGGCCCGTGACCACCACGTCCGACCAGAACACGCCGTCCCAGACGAGGCTCGGCAGAAGAAGCGTGTAGGCCCAGGTGGTGAAGCCGACCACAAGGCCGACGCTGGCGCCGAGCGCCGTGCCGCGCGACCAGATGAGGCCGCCGAGGAATGCAGGCGCCACCTGGGCGATGGCGGCGAAGGACAGGAGCCCGATGGCCGCGAGCGCTGCCTCTCCCGACGCGCGGTAGTAGGCATAGCCCAGCAGGATCACCACGACGATGGAGACACGCCGTACGCCGATGACGAAGCCGCCGGGGTCGATGCCCGCGAAGGCGCGCCGCCGCAGGACGATGGGCATGACGAGATGGTTCGAGATCATCACCGCCACGGCGACGGAATCGACGATGACCATGGCGGTGGCCGCGGAGAAGCCGCCGAGGAACGCGATCACCGCGAGCGTGCCGGCATTGTCCATGAGCGGCAGCGCGAGCACCGTCATGTCCCGGTCGATGGTCCCCTCGGGAAAGGCCGCCATGCCTGCCAGGGCGACGGGAATGACGAAGAGATTGATGAGGATGAGGTAGAGCGGGAACAGCCAGGCGGCGCGCTTCAGGTCCGCGTTGTCGTGGTTCTCGACCACGGTGACATGGAACTGGCGCGGCAGCAGAAGCGTGGCGCAGGTCGAGAGCAGGATGAGCGTGATGTAGCTGCCGAAGCCCGATGTCCGCTCCATCAGGGCGGAGGTGGTGCCCTGCGCGTCGAGGCGCTGGACGATGTCGCCATAGCCGTCGAACATCACGAAGGTGATGTAGCCGCCGATGATCAGGAAGGCGACCAGCTTCACCAGGGATTCGATGGAGATGGCCAGCAGAAGGCCATTCTGGTGCGCGGTCGCATCCGTGTGGCGCGTGCCGAAGGCGACGGCGAAGCCCGCCAGGACGAGCGCGACCACAAGGGCGAGATCGCCGAGGAACGGCAATTGGGTCAGGGACTCGCCGTTGGCTGCCGTCAGGAACACGTCGAGCGACGACGCGACCGCTTTGAGCTGCAAGGCGATGTAGGGCACGGAGCCCACGAGGGCGATGAGGCTCACCAGGGCCGCCACGCGCTCGCTCTTGCCGTAGCGGGCGGCGACGAAGTCGGCGATGGAGGAGATGTTCTGGGTCTTCGCCACCCGCACCACCCGGGCGACGAGCGGGAACCCTAAGCCGATCACCAGGATCGGGCCGATATAGATGGCGAGGAAGTCGAAGCCCGAATGGCTCGCAAGCCCGACCGATCCGAAGAACGTCCAGGACGTGCAATAGACCGCGAGCGCGAGGGCCGCGATGGTGGAGCGGGCCGGCCCCTGAACGAAGCGCCGCCCCCAGTTGTCGCCCCAATAGGCCACGGTGAACAGGAAGCAGAGATAGACCAGTGCCGACAACACGACGGCCCAGGTGGCGACCATAGGCGTGAACCCTCGAAAACAGACGTCGATTAGCTTTAGCCGCTAAAGGATAACAAGGCCACCATCAGCTGATCACAGGCCCCGGTCCCATTCGGGCTCCGGCGCAAAGCGCCGGGCCAGGAATTCGATGAAGGCGCGCACCTTGGCCGGGGCCTGGCGACCGGAGGGCATGACGGCATGAATGCCGGGCTGGTAGGTCGGATAGCCGCCGAGCACGCGCACGAGGCGGCCGTCGCGCAGGCAATCGCCGACGATGAAGGTGGGCTGATAGATCAGCCCCTGTCCGGCGACGGCTGCAGCGAGCAGGGCGTCGCCGTTGTTGGCGCGAAGGTTGCCCTGCACCGGCACGACGGTCTCGCCGTCCTGGCCGAAGGTCCAGCGGTTCGCCCCGATGGTGCTCGGCAGGGTGTAGCCCAGGCAGTTGTGCCGGGCGAGGTCGTCGAGGGTTTCCGGGGTCCCATGCTCCTTCAGATAGGAAGGGGCGGCGCAGACCACCGTGCGGCAGAGGGCAAGGCGTCGGGCCACAAGGGTCGAATCCTTCAGCCGCCCGATCCGGATCGCCAGATCCCACCCCTCCTCGATGAGATCCACGAAGCGGTCAGCGAGGCCGAGATCGAACGAGACGGCCGGGTGAAGACGGGTGAATTCAGGCAGGGCCGGGGCGATATGGCGGAAGCCGAAGGTGAGGGGCACGTTGAGCCGCAATGTCCCTCTCGGCTCGATCCGGTCGAGGCTGGCGGAGGCCTCCGCCTCCTCGATCTCGGCCAGGATGCGCTCGCAGGCCGCCAGATAGGAGCGGCCGCCCTCCGTCAGCACCAGCCTGCGGGTGGAGCGGTGCAGCAGCTTGACCCCGAGCCTCTCCTCGAGGGCCGCCACATGCTTTGTGACCATGGTCTGGGAGAGATTGAGCGCCCGTGCGGCCGCCGAGAAGCTGCCGAGCGCAGCGACCCGGACGAAGACCTGCATGCTGGTGACCCGGTCGAGCATGGGATGATCTCACTCTCTCGGTGTGAGTTGATATTCCAGTGCTGGGATTATCACGTCGCGGGTTTGAAGTCATATCGGAGGACCATTCAGGAGATTCTCGATGATTGACACCCGCACCGCTCCCTACGCCGCGCTGATCCTGCGCATCACGCTCGGCGTCCTGTTCCTGGCCCATGCCGGCCTGAAGTTCTTCGTGTTCACGCCTGCCGGCGCCGCCCAGTTCTTCGGCAGCCTCGGCCTGCCCCCGGCGCTGGCTTACCTCACCATCGCGGCGGAAGCAGTCGGCGGCATTGCCCTGATCCTCGGCCTGTTCACCCGTTGGGTGTCCTTGGCCCTGATCCCAATCCTCCTCGGCGCCATCATGTTCGTTCACGGCAAGGCCGGCTTCTTCTTCAGCAACCCGAACGGCGGCTGGGAATTCCTCGCTTTCTGGATCGCGGCTCTTGCGGCTCAGGCCCTGCTCGGCAATGGCGCATTCGCCCTTCAGGGCGGATCGGCCAAGGCTGCTCCCGCGTTGTCCACGCGTTCCGCCTGAAGGAGACGGCGATGACGAACCCTCGGCCCATCGACCCCGGCGTCAGGATCGGCCATGTCCACCTGAAGGTGGCGGATCTCGAGCGCGCTCTCGCCTTCTATTGCGGCGTTCTCGGTTTCGAGCTGATGCAGCGCTACGGCACCCAGGCCGCCTTCGTGTCGGCCGGGGGCTATCACCACCACATCGGCCTGAACACCTGGGAGAGCCAGGGCGGCTCCCCGCCGCCTCCCGGCACCACGGGGCTCTACCATGTGGCGATCCTCTATCCGACGCGGGCGGCCCTGGTCGATGCGCTCTACCGGCTCGTCGAGGCCGGGATCCCGCTGCAGGGCGCGAGCGACCACGGAGTGAGCGAGGCGCTCTACCTGAGCGATCCCGACGGCAACGGCATCGAGCTCTACGTGGACCGGCCGCTGGATCAGTGGCCGAGAACGTCTGAGGGCGAACTCCAGATGGTCACCCGCCGGCTGGACCTGCAGAACCTGCTCGCCAGCCGCACCGCTTGACGAAACTCCGTTGCCGGACAGCTTAAGCTTGGCAGCCAAGCAGGAGGAGGTCCGGCCATGTGGAACGAGTTCAAGCAATTTGCCCTTCGCGGCAACGTGGTCGATCTGGCCATCGGCATCATCATCGGGGCTGCCTTCAGCAAGATCGTGGATTCGCTGGTGGGCGACATCTTCATGCCCGTCGTCGGGGCCGTCACCGGCGGGCTCGACTTCTCGAACTACTTCACGGCCCTGTCGGGCGACGTGACGGCGGCCTCCCTCGAGGAAGCCAAGAACCAGGGAGCCGTGCTCGCCTGGGGGAGCTTCATCACCGCTGCCATCAACTTCATCATCATCGCCTGGATCCTGTTCCTGCTGGTCAAGGGCATGAACCGCCTGCGCCGCACGGAGGACGCGAAGACCGGCACGGCCGACAAGCCGCCCGAAGTGCCGGCCGACGTGAAGCTGCTCACCGAAATCCGCGACCTGATGAAGACCGGGCGCAGCCTCTAATCATCACCGGTTTCGATCGAACTCTTTGCCTTTTGTCATGAGACAACTTCGGCGCTTGCCTTGAGCGGGCGAACGGGCCATGCCTGTTCGCCCCATCCCAAGGAAGCTGCCCATGAATGCGTCCGCGCCGATCCCGTCCGTTCTCAGCCTGCGCCCCGAAGCGGAGCAGGCGCCGACCAGCGGCATCGTGGACGTGTTCAGCTACGGCCGGCTGAAGCCCGGCATCATTCCGCTCTGGGTGGGCGAGGGCGACCTGCCGACCCCCTCCTTCATCTGCGAGGCGGCGGCCCAGTCGCTGGCTAAGGGCGAGACCTTCTACACCTATCAGCGCGGCATTCCCGAACTGCGCCAGGCCATCGCCCGCTATCACGAGCAGGTCTACCGCAAGGCCTTCGATCCCGAGCGGTTCTTCGTGACCTCCGGCGGCATGCCGGCCATGCAGATCGCGTTCCGCATGCTCGCGGGCAACGGCGACGAGGTGCTGATCCCCACGCCGGCCTGGCCGAACTTCGCCGGTGCCATCACCATCGCTGGGGCGCGTCCCGTGCCCGTGCCGATGACCATCGACGACAAGGGCTGGCACCTCGATTTCGAAGGGCTCGAGAAGGCGATCACGCCGCGCACCCGGGTGCTCGTGGTCAACTCGCCGTCGAACCCGACCGGCTGGGTGGCGAGCCATGCCGATCTTCGCGCGGCCCTCGATCTCGCCCGCCGACACGGGCTCTGGATCGTGGCGGACGAGATCTACAGCCGCTTCATCCATGATCCGTCTCTCACCATCGACGGGCGCACGCCTTCGTTCCGCGATGTGATGGAGCCGGACGACAAGATCATCTTCGTTCAGACCTTCTCCAAGAACTGGGCCATGACCGGCTGGCGCCTCGGCTGGTTGGAGACCTCGCCGGCCCTGGGGCAGGTCATCGAGAACCTGGTGCAGTACCAGACGTCGGGAACGCCGGTCTTCATCCAGCGCGCGGGCGTCGCGGCCATCGAGCAGGGCGAGAGCTTCCTGGCCGACCAGATCGCCCGCGCCCGCCAGGGCCGCGAGATCGTCGGACGGCTCGCAGAAACCGGTCTCGTGGAATTGCCGCCGCCGAGCGGCGCCTTCTACGCGTTCCTGAAGATCAAGGGCGCGACCAGCTCCAAGGACATCGCCTTCCGCCTCATCGACGAGGCGAATGTGGGCCTGGCGCCGGGCTCCGCCTTCGGCGAGGCAGGCGAGGGCTATCTGCGCCTGTGCTACCTGCGCAAGCCCGAGGACGTGGAAGAGGCGGTCCGCCGCATCGGCGAGGCCCTGCCGCGGCTCGTGGCTTAAGCGCCGTTCCGTGCCGGCACACTCGCCCATCGCATGGCCTGTGCGCGCCAGCGACATTTGACGGGCGGGGGAAGGGCGTCCATTGAGCAACACCGTGATGCGTCCCTTTCTCGCCCAGCTCGTCCAGATCCTGATCGCCGCCCTCGGCGGCCTCGTGTTCCACTGGCTCGGCGTTCCGGCGGCGTGGCTGTCGGGAGCTGCCATTGGGGCCACCCTGTGGGGCCTCACCGGATGGGCCGTGCCCCTGCCGCGTGCTCTCGCCGACGCAGCCATGCTGATCTCGGGCGCCGCCATGGGCGCGGCGGTGACGCCGGAAGCCATTGCCGCCATGGGCCGCTATCCCGGCAGCCTCGTTCTTCTGGTGATCGGCGTGGTGGCGATCTCCGCGGCCTCGACCGCGTGGCTCACGCGTATCTCGGGCTGGCGCAGGGCCGATGCGGTGCTGGCCTCCGTGCCGGGCGCACTATCCACCGTTCTTGCCGTGGCGGCCGAGCGCAAGGCGGAGGTCGCCTCCATCGCCATCGTGCAGAACTTTCGCCTGTTCGTGCTGATCGCCCTGCTGCCGAGCCTCGTGGTGCTCACGGGCGACGGCGGCAACACGGGCGCGCTGATCGGCGAAGGCTTCCCCGTCGAGAGCCCGGGCGGCATGGCCTTCATCCTCCTCGGCGGATTGGTCTTGGGAGCCGTGTTCAAGCAGTTGAAGGTTGCCGCTCCCATCCTGCTCGGCGCCACGGTGATGAGTTCGGTCAGCCACGGGACCGGATGGGTCACCGGCGTGATCCCTCCGGTCATCGCAACGGGCGGTCTCGTGCTGATCGGCCTCTTCATCGCCGAGCGGTTCCGCAACATCCAGCGCGCGACCCTGAAGCGCGCCTTCATCGCGGCGCTCGGCTCGTTCACCGTCGGCATGGTGGTGGCCGCGCTGTTTGCCGGCATGGCCGCGTGGATTGCGGGCGTGAGCTTCGCCAACGGGCTGGTCGCCTTCGCGCCGGGCGGGCTCGAAGCCATGACGGTTCTCGCGCTCATTCTCGGGCTGGACCCACTTTACGTGGGCATCCACCACCTGGTGCGCTTCCTCGGCATCGGCCTCGTGCTGCCGTTCCTGATCGGCTGGCTGCAGCGGGACAGGACCGCGGCTGCGGAATAGCCCTCAGGATCGCTCGTTGCGCAGCCGCTCCACCGCCTCCATGCGCGGCTTTGCGGTCTCCCACAGGCGCTTGGTCACGGCCGCCACGAGAGCCTCAGTCAGCAGCAGAAGCCCGGCCGATGAATCCCAGTTCGACGGGGCGACGATGTGAGCCGGCAGCACGTGCCGTGCGACACGAGCGATCGGGGAGAGCCAGGGATCGGTCAGGAGCACCACCGTCGCACCCTGTTTCGCGGCGGTTTCGCAGAGCGCCGTGACATCCTCCTGGTAGCGGCGGATGTCGAAGGCGACGATCACGTCCTTGCGGCCGATCTCGATCATCCGGTCGCGCCAGAGGGCGGGCTGGCCCTCGATGAAGTCCACATGGCTGCGCACGATGCGGAAATGGCTCTCCGCATAGCGCGCGAGCGCGCCCGTGAAGCGCCCGCCCGTGAAATGGATGTACCGGCGCGGATCGGACAGGAGCGCCACCACCGCGTCGAACTCGGCCGGCGCGATGTTCTCCACCGTCGCCCGCAGGTTTCCGATCACGGCTTCCGCAAAGGACGCGAGAGCCGGAGCGCCCTGGCCCTTGTCGGAGGGGCCTGCCTTGGCGAGCGGGGACAGCAGCTGCGCCTCGAGTTCTTCCCGCAGGTGCTTCTGGAAGTCCGGGAAGCCGCCGAAGCCCAGCCGGGTCACGAAGCGCAGGACCGACGGGGCCGAGATGCCGGCCCGGGAGGCGAATTCGGCCACCGTGTCGAGGCCGGCGAAGGGATAATGGCTCAGGAGCAGGTGGGCGGCGCGCTTTTCGCTGGGCGTGAAGGATTCCATGTCCAGCCGGATGCGCTCGGCGAGGCTCGGCGGGTCTGCTGGAGGGAGGCGATGGTCGTCGCCCATACCGGATTGATTCACAGCCCCTCCTTGACGCTTCCCAAAAGCTGTATCAGAAATTTCAGAACGTGAGAATTCGATAAGAAACGTATCAAGCGTTCAACCGGGGACAATTCCTGCCCAGGGCAGGTCGACGGAGAACCGCATGACGCAGGCGAGTCGGGTGACAGCCGGTCGAGCCTCTGCCGCTACGGCAGGGCAGCCGGTTGCCGCCATCGAAAACCCTCATGGGTGCTCGCCGATCCTTCTCATCTGCGAACATGCCTCCAACCATCTGCCGGCACGCTACGGCACCCTGGGGCTCGGGCCAGACGCACTCGAAAGCCACATCGCCTGGGATCCCGGCGCGCTCGGCGTGGCCAGGGAGCTTTCGCGGCTGCTCGACGCGTCGCTGATCCACGCGACCGTCTCGCGCCTCGTGCTCGACCTCAACCGCGAACCGTCCGCGCCGGATTCGATCTGGACCTTGAGCGAGCGCACCACGATTCCGGGCAACCTCGACCTCGACGCGGCGGAGCAGGCCTATCGGGTACGCGAAGTCTACGATGCCTTCCACGATGCGGTCGATGCCTTTGCCGATGCACGCCACGCGGCCGGGCAGATCGGCGCCATCGTGTCGATCCATTCCTTCACGCCCGTCTACCGGGACGTGCCGCGCCCCTGGCAGGTCGGCCTCATCTTCAACCGCGACGAGCGTTATGCCCGCCATGTGGAGGCCGGTCTCCGGCAGGATCCGGCGCTCACCGTCGGCATGAACGAACCCTATTCGCCAGCGGACCGGGTGTTCCACACCCTGGAGCGCCACGCCGAGAGGCGTGGCCTGCCGCCGCTGATGATCGAAATCCGCAACGACCTGATCCGCACACAAGACGGACAGGCGTCGTGGGCCAATCGTCTGGCGCCGCTTTTGAGGGAGGGGGCACGGACGCTCTAGCGCATCGCGTGGACCTCCGGTTCCGCACGATGCGCCGCTTGAGAAGGGGCATCGGATAGGTCCCAAAAGTGGAATCCACTTTTGGGTCCGATGCTCTGATCATGGGCATGGCGCATGACGTGCCGTGACCCGAGAGGCAGACTATTCTTGGAGGAAGAGTCGATGTCAGTCGGACAAGGAAACCCTGGGGTTCACGCCCCGCCGGCCGGTGTGCAGAATGCCGCCGGCGTCACCTACACCACGGTGGATCAAAACTACTTCGAGGCCCGGCGCCTCAAGCGTCACGCACGCGTCTGGTCGCTCTGGGCGCTCGGCGTCGGCGCGGTGATCTCGGGCCATTACTCGGGCTGGAATCTCGGCCTTGCCAACGGCTTCGGGGCGATGTTCTTCGCCACGATCATCATCGCCATCATGTATCTGGGCCTCACCTTCTCGCTCGCCGAGATGTCGCCGGCCCTGCCGCATACGGGCGGCGCCTATTCCTTCGCCCGCACGTCCATGGGGCCGTGGGCTGGCTACGTCACGGGCATCGCCGAGAACATCGAGTTCGTGCTCACGCCTGCGGTGATCGTGTTCTTCATCAGCTCGTATCTGTCGGCCATCTTCGAGACGGCGCCGGCCTTCCAGCCCGTCTACTGGGTGCTGTGCTACGCGCTGTTCGTCGGCCTCAACATCATCGGCGTCGAGCTCTCGTTCAAGGTCACGGTGGGGGTCACGGTGGCCGCACTTGCTGTGCTGGGCTTCTTCTACGTCTCGGTGCTGTTCTCAGGCCAGTTCGACTTCTCGCGCTGGGCCCTGAACATCGGCCCCGACGGCGCTGAGCTGCCGAACGGCGGCGGGCCGTTCCTGCCCATGGGCATCGGCAGCATTCTGGCCTCTCTGCCCTTCGCGGTGTGGCTGTTCCTCGCTATCGAGCAACTGCCGCTCGCGGCGGAGGAGTCGCACGATCCGCAGCGCGATATGCCCAAAGGCATCATCGCAGGCATCCTGACGCTGATTGCCTCCGCTTTCCTCGTGCTCTTCCTGAACACGGGCATTGCGCCGGGCGCAGCAGGGTTGGGTAAGTCCGGAGAGCCGCTGCTCGACGGGTTCCGCACCCTCTTCGGCACGGACATCGCGAAGATCCTCGCGGCCATTGCGGTCATCGGGCTCATTGCCTCGTTCCACACCATCATCTTCGCCTTCGGCCGGCAGATCTACTCGCTCTCGCGGGCAGGCTACTTTCCGAGCGCGTTGTCGGTGACCCATGGCGAGCGCAAGACCCCTTACGTTGCGCTGATCGCTGGGGCGATCCTGGGTCTCCTGGTGATGCTGATCATCTGGTTCTCGCTCGGCGCGGATTCAGGCGGAGCCCTGATCGGCGGCACGCTGCTGAACATGGCGGTGGCGGGCGCAATGCTGGCCTACTTCATGCAAGGCATGTCCTATGTCGTGCTTAAAAAGAAGTTCCCGAACCTGCATCGCCCCTACAAGAGCCCGTTCGGCGTTGCGGGTGCGGTCATCTGCATGGTGATCGCTGCGGTGACGCTCTACTTCCAGCTCACCGACTCGGTCTTCCGCACCGCCGTCATCGGCGTCGTGGTCTACTACGCGGTGATGATGGCCTACTTCCTGCTCGTCGGGCGGCACAAGCTCATCCTCTCCCCGGAGGAGGAGTTCGCGCTTACCAAGGGCGAGAGCGAGTACAAGTCCTACTAACCCTTCGGGAGCGCGTAAGCGCGCGCTCCCTTTCTCCTATTGCGGTCAAGGTTTTTCGTATGGACGCTCCCAAGATCAAGAACGCCGCCGATGCCATGGAATACGTGCGCAGCCGCGATCTTCCCTTCGTGAAGATCGGCCTCACGGACGTGGACGGCATCATGCGCGGCAAGTACATGGCCCGCGACAAGTTCGAGTCCGCGCTCGAGAAAGGCTTCGGCTTCTGCGACGTGGTGCTGGGCTGGGACTCCAACGATCAGCTCTACGACAACACCACGCTGACCGGCTGGCACACGGCCTATCCCGATGCGACGGCGCGCGTGATCCCCGAATCCATGCGGCTCGTGCCCTTCGAGAACGACCTTCCGTTCTTTCTGGCGGAGTTCGAGGGCTATGCGGAGGCGGCCTGTCCGCGCGGCGTGCTCCGCCGCGTGCTCAGAAAAGCCGAGGACATGGGCTTTGCGGTCTCGGCCGCGGCCGAGTTCGAGTTCTTCCTGTTCGAGGAAACCCCGCATTCCGTGCGGGAGAAGAACTACCGCGACCTCAAGAACATCACGCCGGGCTTCTTCGGCTATTCGGTGCTGCGCTCCGGCGTGCATGCGGATTTCTACCACGAACTGCTCGATCTGGCGAAGCAGATGGATTTCGAGATCGAGGGCTTGCACACGGAGACCGGCCCCGGCGTGCTCGAGGCGGCGATCCGCGTCGACGACGCCTTGCGCGCGGCCGACAAGGCGGCGCTCTTCAAGACCTACACCAAGATCCTGGCCCAGCACCGCGGCTGGATGGCGACCTTCATGGCCAAGTGGTCGCGCGACTGGCCAGGCCAGTCCGGCCACCTGCATGCGTCCCTGCAGGATCTCAAGACCGGCAAGGGCGCGTTCTACGACCCGAACGGCAAACACGGCATGTCGGAGACCATGCGCTGGTTCGTGGGCGGCCAGCAGAAGCTGATGCCCGAGATCCTGGCCATGGTGGCCTGCACGGTGAACAGCTACACGCGGCTGATCCCCGGCTTCTGGGCGCCCACCGACTCCGCCTGGGGGGTGGAGAACCGCACCACGGCTTTGCGCGTGATTCCAGGCTCCGAGAAGTCGCAGCGGGTCGAGTACCGGGTCGCGGCCGCCGACATCAATCCCTACATCGCGCTCGCGGCCGCCATCGGCTCAGGGCTATGGGGCATCGAGAACCGGGTCGATCCGGGCGAGCCGGTCCAGGGCAACGCTTATGCGGTCGAGCACCCGAAGGAGCGGGCCCTGCCGCGCTCCCTCGGCGAGGCGGCCGAGCGTCTCAAGGGCTCACAGGCCGCGCGCCAGCTCTTCGGCGACACCTTCGTGGACCATTATGCTGCAACCCGCGAATGGGAGGAGCGCGAGGCGCGCAAGGCTATCACCGATTGGCAGCTCGCCCGTTACTTCGAGATCATCTAAAAGCTTTTCGAGACTCAAGCACAGGAGAAGACCATGGCCTGCCAGGTCATGGTCTTTGAGGCATCACATCATGGCCGATACCGATATCGTCTGCATTTCCCCCATCGACGGGCGCGAGCTCGTCCGCCGTCCCATCATGACCGAGGCCGCCATCGATGCGGCGATCACCTCCGCCCGCGAGGCGCAAAAGGCGTGGCGCAGCACCACTATCGCGGAGCGCGCGAGCAAGGTCTCGGCCTTCCTCGATGCGCTGCTCGCCATGAACCAGGAGGTGGTGCCCGAGATCGCTCAGCAGATGGGCCGGCCCGTGCGCTATGGCGGCGAGTTCCGCGGCGTCGAGGAACGGGCGCGCTATATGATCGGCATCGCCGAGAAGAGCCTGCAGCCGATTCCGGCCGATGACGAGAAGGCGGGCTTCCGCCGCATGATCAAACGCGAGCCCGTGGGCCTCGTGCTCGTCATCGCCCCGTGGAACTACCCGTATCTGACAGCCATCAACACCATCGTGCCGGCGCTCATGGCTGGCAACGCGGTGCTCTTGAAGCATGCATCCCAGACGGTGCTGGCGGGCGAGCGCTTCCAGATGGCCATGGACCGGGCTGGCATGCCGAAAGGCCTGTTCCAGAACCTGCATCTCTCCCACGACCAGACGAGCCGAATTCTGAGCAACGGTCTGGTCGACCACTGCAACTTCACCGGCTCCGTCTCCGGCGGGCGCTCCATCGAGCGCGCGGCGGCGGGCTCCTTCACCTCGCTCGGCCTTGAGCTCGGCGGCAAGGACCCGGCCTATGTGCGCGAGGACGCCAATCTCGACCATGCCATCGAGAACCTGGTGGACGGCGCCTTCTTCAATTCGGGCCAGTGCTGCTGCGGCATCGAGCGCATTTACGTGCACGAGAAGCATTACGACCGCTTCGTCGAAGGCGCGGTCGATCTCGTGAACAAGTACGTGCTCGGCAACCCGCTGGAGGAGGCGACGACGCTCGGCCCCATGGCGCACAAGCGCTTCGCAGACCTCGTGCGCAGGCAGAATGCGGAGGCGGTGGCGAAGGGCGCGACAGCGCACATCGACACGAAGCGCTTTGCCGCGGATGCCGGCGACACCGCCTATCTCGCCCCGCAGGTGCTGACGAACGTGGATCACTCCATGAGCGTCATGCGCGAGGAGAGCTTCGGCCCCACGGTCGGCATCATGAAGGTGAAGGGCGACGAGGAGGCGACCCGCCTTATGAACGACTCGCCTTATGGTCTCTCGGCCGCCATCTGGACATCCGACGTGGATGCGGCGGAAGCCATCGGCGAGAAGCTCGAGACCGGCACTGTGTTCATGAACCGCTGCGACTATCTCGATCCTGCGCTCGCCTGGACGGGCGTGAAGGACACAGGCCGCGGCGCAAGCCTGTCGCGGCTGGCCTACGAGTCGCTCACCCGTCCGAAATCCTACCACCTCCGCCAGATCTGATTGAAAGCATCATGACCATGTCTCCCCGTTCCAACTGGAGCTATCCCACCGCGATCCGTTTCGGCGCAGGCCGCATCTCCGAACTGGCCGAGGCCTGCAAGTCGGTGGGCATGCAGGCGCCGCTCATCGTCACGGACCCGTTCCTCGCCACGCAACCGATGACGAAGGCGGCGCTCGATCAGCTGACCTCCGCCGGCCTGAAGGCTGCGATCTTCTCGGACATCAAGCCGAACCCGGTCGAGACCAACGTCTACAAAGGCCTGGAGGCCCTCAAGGCCGGTAAGCACGACGGTGTCGTGGCCTTCGGCGGCGGCTCGGCGCTCGATGCCGGCAAGGTCATCGCCTTCATGGCGGGTCAGACCCGGCCCATGTGGGACTTCGAGGATGTCGGCGATTGGTGGACCCGCGCGGACCCCAAGGGCATCCAGCCGATCATCGCTGTGCCGACGACCGCCGGCACGGGCTCGGAAGTGGGCCGCGCCGGCGTGATCACCCAGGAGGCGACGCACACCAAGAAAGTGATCTTCCACCCGCTGATGATGCCGAAGATCGTGATCTGCGATCCGGAGCTGACGGTCGGCATGCCGCCCCACATCACGGCCGGCACGGGGCTCGACGCGCTCGCGCATTGCCTCGAAGCCTATTGCGCGCCGGGCTATCACCCTCTTGCCGACGGCATTGCGGTGGAGGGCATCCGCCTCGTGAAGGAATACCTGCCGCGCGCCTACAAGGACGGCAAGGACATCGAGGCCCGCGCGCAGCTGATGTCGGCGGCCGCCATGGGTGCCACCGCGTTCCAGAAGGGGCTCGGCGCCATCCATGCGCTCTCGCATCCGACCGGCGCGCTCTACGACACGCATCACGGCCTGACCAACGCGGTCTTCATGCCCTACGTGCTGGTCTATAACCGCAAGGCGATCGAAGAGCGGATCACGCGGCTTGCCGCCTATATCGGCCTCGAGCCCTCGTTCCAAGCCTTCCTCGACTGGGTGCTGCAGCTGCGCAAGGATCTCGGCGTGCCGCACACGCTGGAAGGATTGAAGGTTGACAGCGCCCGTTTCGACGAGATGTCCGAGATGGCGCCCAACGATCCCACCGCCGGGGGCAATCCGGTGCCGATCACCAAGGAGAGCGCCCGCAAGCTCTTCGAGGATGCGCTGGCCGGACGGGTCTGATCCAACTGATCAAACGAGAAAGGCACCGCTGATAACCTCAGCGGTGCCTTTGCTTTGTGTCTCAGGCAGCGGCCTTCAGGGGAGATTTGCGCTCAGCCCGCAGGGACTTGAGGGCTTCCGTCCAGCGGAGGAGCTCGTCCAGCATCGTCGCGGCTGACGTCCTGTAGATGTCGAGGGGCTTGAGCTTGCCGTTCTCGTCCAGGTTCTGGAACACCATCGGCATTGGCACGCCTTCCGGGATCGGCATCATCTTGAGGGTGGTAACGATCTGCTTCGCCACCTGCACCGAGCGCAGGCCGCCCGAGATGCCGCCATAGCTCACGAAACCGGCGGGCGCATAGTTCCATTCGCGCGACAGGTAGTTCAAGGCGTTCACCAGCGCCGGCGGCGGAGCGTAGTTGTACTCGGGCGTCACGAACACGAAGGCGTCGGCTGCGGATACGCTCTCGGCCCATGCCTTGGTGTGGGCATGGTGGTAGCTTTGCTTCATCGGGTGCTCGGGCTCGTCGAAGAGCGGCAGGTTGAATTCCGCGAGGTCGACCAGCACCGGTTCGAACTTGCCATGCTCGGCCACGTACTCGCTGAACCACTGGGCGACGCTCGGGCCGACCCGGCCGGGGCGCGTGCTGGCGATGATGATGTGAAGCTTGGGCTTCATGGGACGTCCTTCATTTGCATTCGGGGGCGGGAGCAATTAAGTTCCCTTTTGTTACCGAGGCTCATTAAGTAACTTCCGCAGCCTTTCGCAAGGAGGCACTTTCATGTCACCCAGTCACATCCATGTGCCCACCGATTGCCGGACCGTGACGGAGATCCTGTCCCGGGTGGGTGACAAGTGGAGCGTCCAGGTGGTGGTCCAGATGGGCGAAGGGCCTAAGAGATTCAACGAGTTGCGCCGGGCCGTGACGGGAATCTCCCAGCGGATGCTGACCCTGACCTTGCGCGGATTGGAGCGCGACGGGCTCGTCACGCGCACCGTCTACCCGACCATTCCGCCCCGGGTGGATTACCAGCTCACAGGGCTGGGTTGCTCCCTGCTCAAGACTGTCCGTGGTTTGGGCGATTGGGCAATCGAGCATCGGGACGAGATCTTGACGGCCCGGCGGCGCTTCGATGCCTCGGGCGACGAGGAGCTTGATCGGGAGCGGCCCGACGCGGCTTGACCGCTCAAGCGGCGATCCTGCTCTCGAGAACCTCCCAGAGCGCGCGGTCGCGGAAGGTCTCGATAGTCCGGTCGGCGCCAACCTTGGTGAGCTCTGCGGCGCTCAAGCCCGTCAGGACCCCATAGGAGAACAGCCCCGCGGCCTTGGCAGCCTTCATGCCGGAAGGGGAGTCCTCGAAGGCGATGGCCTCTTCCGCCCGGATGCCGAGCCGCTCCACAGCCGTCAGGTAGGGCAGGGGATCGGGCTTGCCGCGCTCGACCTGGTCGATGGTGATCTTGACCTCGAAGCGGTCGGCGATGCCCAGAATTTCAAGGATGTGGGTCGCGTTCAGAAGCGGGGCGTTGGTCACGAGAGCGATCCTGATGCCGCGGGCCTCGGCCCAGTCGAACAGCTCGAGAAGGCCCTCCAGAGGCTTGAGTTCGAGCGCCAGGCGCCGGAAGGCGGCCTCCTTGCGCTCGGCATAGGCCTCGTGTTCCTTGACGGGCAGGTGAGGCAGGAGGGTGGAAAAGATCGACTCGTTCGTATGGCCGATGATCGCGGTGCGATACAGATGCTCGTCGATCACGATGCCCTCAGGGCCCAGGGTCTGCGCGAACGCCTCCATATGCACCGGGTCGCTGTGCACCAGGGTGCCGTCCATGTCGAAGATCAAGGCTTTGAGCATCACGTCGTCTCTCGAGCGTATTTGGGTGAGGCCAGGGAATAAACCCCTTCGCGCCGAAAGGCACCCCGTTGGAAATGCAACCCTGCTCTATAGATATTCGGGGAGCTGATAAACTGTTCCGAGCGTCATCCCACCCATGAATTCAGGTCTTTCCCACCCACGGACGAGGTCTTCAGATGCACCTGAGGGATAAGCTCAGGGCGCTTTACGAGGGCGACAGCCCGGAAGCCCACCGTTTCCGGTATGCACTGCTCGTCTTCGATGTCACGACCATCGTCTTCATCATCGTCTCCTCCTTCCTGCCTCAGTCCTCCCTGGTCGAAGTCATCGACGTCGTCGTCGGCTTGGTCGTGCTGGCCGACTTCTCGGCGCGACTGGCGATCAGTTCGAGCCCCTGGAGGGACCTGCTGCGCCCGACCACCTTGGCCGATGTGGCTGCAATCGTGTCGTTTCTGGCTCCCATCGTCGGCGAGGGCATCGGGTTCCTGCGCATCCTGCGGACGGTGCGGCTCCTGCGAACCTATCAGCTTCTCGTGCGCCTGCGCGCCGACAGCGTGCTCTTTCGCCGGAACGAGGAGCTGATCATCGCGTCGGTCAATCTCGGCGTCTTCATCTTCATCATGACCGGCTTCGTCTACCAGACGCAGCATTGGAGCAACGACAAGATCAACAACTACGTGGATGCGCTCTACTTCACGATGGCGGCGCTCACCACCACCGGCTTCGGCGACATCACGCTGACAGGAACTGTGGGCCACCTGATCTCGGTGGTGATCATGATCTTCGGGGTGACGCTCTTCCTGCGTCTGGTGCAGGTCCTGCTGAGGCCGAACAAGGTGCGCTACCCGTGCCCCGTCTGCGGATTGC
Organism: Microvirga splendida; assembly: GCF_016427565.1. Classification (GTDB taxonomy): domain Bacteria; phylum Pseudomonadota; class Alphaproteobacteria; order Rhizobiales; family Beijerinckiaceae; genus Microvirga; species Microvirga splendida. The sequence goes on along the minus strand of NZ_JAELXT010000002.1, from coordinate 329,406 downwards.
AGCGCCACGACAGGGATGCCATTCATTGCAAGGCGTGCGGCACGATCCTCAACATTCCCGACGAGGGCGCCGTCTGAGCGCCTCAGGCGCCCGGAATGACCGCGACGCCACGCTGGGTGGTGAAGGAAATCGACACCGGAGTGCCGGGTGCAATCGGCTCCTTGCGCCCGTGCTGCACCACGAAGAGATTCCCGATCGGGCTTTCCACGTCGTACTCCACCTGCGTGCCGAGATAGGACGCCTTGCGCACCGTGCCGGCCAGCGCTCCCGTCTGCACGGCCTCGTCGAGCAGAATGGCATCCGGCCGGGCTGCCAGCTTCACGGGTCCCTGGCCGGCACCCCTGTGGGGAAGCTGGAGGCTCATGCCGCCGATCCTCACCTGCGCCGTCTGCCCTTCGATCCCCGCGATGTCTCCCGCGATGATGTTGGCATCGCCGATGAAGTCGGCGACGAACAGGTTCGCCGGTTCCTCGTAGAGCTCGCGCGGCGAACCGGTCTGGGCGATGCGGGCATTCGACATGACGATGATATGGTCGGAGACGGCGAGCGCCTCCTCCTGGTCGTGCGTCACGTAGGCCACGGTGAGGTTGAGGTTCTGCTGTAGCTCGCGGATATCCTCGCGCACGCGGCGGCGCAGCTTGGCGTCGAGGTTGGAGAGGGGCTCGTCGAAGAGCAGGACCTGCGGCTCCAGCACCAGGGCCCTGGCCACCGCCACGCGCTGCTGCTGCCCGCCGGAAAGCTCGGACGGCGCGCGCTTCTCAAGGCCCTTCAGGCCGATGATCTCCAGCTTCTCCATGGCCATGGCATAGGCGTCCTTTTTCGGGACGCCCTGCACGGTCGGGCCATAGGCCACGTTCTCGATCACCGACATATGCGGGAAGAGCGCGTAGGACTGGAACACCATGCTCACGTCCCGGTCGGCGGCGGAGAGGTTCGTCACGTCACGCTCGCCGATCAGGATCTGCCCTTCGCTCGCCATCTCGAGTCCGGCGATCATGCGCAAGGTCGTGGTCTTGCCGCAGCCCGAGGGGCCGAGCAGGGTGACGAGCTGGCCCGGCGCAATGGTGAAGGACACGCTGTCTACGGCCGTGACGTTGCCGTAGCGCTTCGTCACGTTGCGAAACTCGACGGAGGCCGCCTGCTTCCTGGATGCCGCGGGCTGCGAGAGGGAATGGACGGAAGACATTGTGTTCATGGAACCGCCTGCACGGTAACGGGGGAGGGGGCGGCGCTTGCGGAACGGCGCCCGAGGCGGCGCTCGCCGACAACGAGCTGGATCGCCACAATGGCAAGCAGCATGACGAGGATGAGCGCGGTGGAATAGGCAATGGCGAGGCCGAACTCGCCGGCCTCGACGCGGCCCACGATATAGGTGGTCGCCATGTTGTACTCGGCGGTGACGAGGAAGATCACGGCGCTCACGGCCGTCATGGCGCGCACGAAGGAATAGACCAGCGAGGCGACGATGGCCGGCCGCAGCAGCGGCAGCACCACGCGGCGCATGGTGGTGGCCGAGCGCGCGCCGAGCGTGAGGGAGGCCTCGTCAAGGCTCTTGTCGATCTGGCTCAAGGTGGCGATGCCGGAGCGCACGCCCACGGGCATGTTGCGGAACACGAAGCACATGACGAGGATGAAACCCGTTCCGGTGATCTCGATCGGCGGCACGTTGAAGGCGAGGATGTAGGACACGCCCACAACGGTGCCGGGAATGGCGAAGCTGAGCAGCGTGCCGAACTCGAAGGAGCGCTGACCGGAGAAGCGCTGACGGGTGAGGAGATAGGCCGTGAGCAGGCCGATGGCAGCGGTGAGCGGCGCCGACAAAGCCGCCACCTTCACGGTGGCGAAGAACGAGTCCCATGCTGAGCCCGAGAAGTAGAGGCCCCAATCGGCACGCTCGACCCGGAAGGCGGTGAGGAAGTGGTCCAGGGTCGGCGTGTAGTCGCGGCCCATGGAGCGCACGAAGGCGCCCACGACGATGATGGCGTAGACGGCAAGCGTGAAGACCGCCCACGGGATCGCCGTGAAATAGGAGGCGAGCGCGACCCGCCGGGGCAGCGGCAGCGGAATGCCCGCATCGCCCTTGCCCGTTACCGTGGTGTAGACCTTCTTGCCGAGCCAGGCATGCTGCATCCAGAAAGCGCCGAGCGTGAAGGCGAGCAGGATGATGGCGAGCACGGCGGCGCGGCCTTGATCCTGCTGCGCGCCCACCACCGCGAAGAAGATCTTGGTGGAGAGAACCTCGTAATTGCCGCCGAGCACCAGCGGATTGCCGAAATCGGCGAGGCTCTCCACGAAGCCGAGCAGGAACGCATTGGCGAGGCCTGGGCGCATGAGCGGCAGGGTCACGGTCCAGAAGGTCGTCCAGCTCTTGGCGCGCAGGGTCTGGGAGGCTTCCTCCAGGGTTGGGCTGATGCCCTGCACCACACCGATAAGGACCAGGAAAGCGATGGGCGTGAACGCCAGGAGCTGCGCGATGAACACGCCGGGAAGACCGTAGATCCAGCGCGAGCGCGGAACGCCGAACCATTCCCACAGAACGTTCGACAGGGCGCCCGAGCGGCCGAAGAGCAGGATCAGGGCAAGGCCGATCACGAAGGGCGGCGTGATGATGGGCAGCACGCTCATAACGCGCAGGAGCTTCTTGTAGCGGAACTCGGTGCGGGTCGCGATGAGCGCAAAGGCGAGGCCCAGGGCCGTGGTGCCGAAGGCCACGAGCAGGCCGAGGAACAGGGTGTTCCAGGCCACGCCGCAGCGCAGGTCGCTCGTCAGGCAGTCGAGGCCCCAGATCGACCTGTCCATGAACTTGGCCGCGAACTCTGACGGCGCGAAGTTGCCGCTGTTGTCGGCGAAGGCGCTCGCCAGGATCGTGGAGACCGGGAAGAAGACGAAGACGATGATGAGCGCGACGACTGCGCCGATGGACGAGGTGATGAAGGCATCGCCGCGGCACCAGCCGCGCGCCGCAAGGCCATGGCAGAGAATGATGAGGAACGAGGCCGAGGTGAGGGTCGCGCCATAGCCGATGCCGGACTGGCTCGGACCCGGTTCGCCGAACAGGTCTCTCAGGATGTCGGCCGTCCAGCCGTTGAGGCCGATGGTGAAGCCCTGGAGAACGATGAGGGCGAGACCCAGAAGCCCCGATGCAATGAGCCAGGTGCCCTTCTGCCGGGGCGATGGCCGGACGACAGGAACCAGCGCCATGCCGAGCGGCATGAGGATCGGCAGAAGCCACCAGGCGCCGCGAAGACCCTGGACGAGCGCCGACCCGCTGACGAAGTAATCGGCGATGGTGGGGGAGGCGGATCTGTCGAAACCATACCAGGGCAGCAGGACAAAGCCGACCCAGCTCAGAACGATCCAGCCAAGGGTTGCCCGCGTCATCTGTGTTTTCCCGCCTCACGGCCGGTGCGAAGACCGGCCGGCCCGTCGATCAAGTTCGAATCCTCTTCGGCGAGACGGCTTACGTCTCGCCGAAGACATTACAGGCCGGACTATTTCGGCAGGTTCTTCACCTCGTTGTCCCACTTGGACAGGAGGCGCTTGCGCTCGGCCGAGGAGCCGTACTTCGCGAAGTCGAAGTTGATGAGCTTGATGTCGCTGAGCTTGGGAGCCTGCGGCGGAACCGGCGTGTTCTTGTTCGACGGCACCTGATAGGACTTGGCCTCGGCGCCGAGCTTCTGAGCGTCGGCCGTCAGCGCCCAATCGTAGAACTTCTTGGCGTTGTCCATGTTCTTGGCGCCCTTGATGATCGACATGGAGCCGATCTCGTAGCCCGTGCCCTCACAGGGAGCGACGACCTTCACCGGCGCCTTGTCGACCACCATCGTCACCATGTCGTGCAAGAAGGTGATGCCGGCCGTCGTCTCGCCCAAAGCCGTCGCTTTTGCGGGAGCGGCGCCCGACTTGGTGTACTGGTTGACGTTCTTGTGCAGGGCCTTGAGATATTCGAAGCCCTTCTCCTCACCCATGATCTGGACGATCGTGGCGAGAAGCGTGTAGGCCGTGCCGGAGGAATTCGGGTCGGCCACCTGCACCTCGTCCTTCAGCTCCGGCTTGAGCAGGTCGGCCCAGCATTTCAGCTCGCCGATATTGTTGGATTTGGCGAGTTCGGTGTTGTAGCCGAAGCCGAGCGCGCCCGAGTAGATGCCGACCGTGCGCTCCTTGGACTGCTCCCACTGGCGTACGGCCCAGTCCTGAAGCTCGCTCATCTTCGGCGACTTGTACGCTTCCGTCAGACCTTCCTCGGCGGCCTGCATGTGCGGGTCGCCGGTGCCGCCCCACCAGATGTCGGCGCGGGGGTTCTGCGACTCCGCCTTGACCTGTGCATAGATCTCGCCGGAGCTCTTGCGGGTCATGGAAACCTTGATCCCGGTCTCGCGCTCGAATGCGGTGGTCATGGCGCGGCACCATTCCTCCTGCACGGCGCAATACATGACGAGCTCGCCCTGGGCCTGCGCCGCTCCGGCGGACATGAAGGACATGGCCGTCATGGCGCCTGCCAGCATGGTTGCCGCAGCAAAAGTCTTCTTGGGTTGCATATCTTTCCTCCCGGCTTAACGGTCTTATCGTTTTTGGTTGGCCGGCTAAGCTCCCTCCATTGTGACGTCGGGTCAAGAGCCTTGCCGGTCGTTCAATTGTGAATCTTTAGAACTACATGCTGGCTCACGGGTCTTTGGAGATCCCAGTGGCGGCCATGAGAGCCGCGGCAAGTTCCGGGGTGCAGGCCAGGACGGGATTGCCTTTGCGAAGCCCGTCCTTGGCCAGGAAATCGTTGGTCCAGCCGCCGGCTTCCTCAATGATCAGAAGGCCGGCCAGGGCATCCCAGGAATTGATGTGGAGCTCGCAATAGGCGTCGATGCGCCCGTCCGCAACGTAGGCTAGGCCCAGCGTGCCCGATCCGGCGCGCCGCACATTGGCGCCACCGGTCTTCAGCTTGTCGACGACGGCGATGTAGGGCTCGGGCGGCAGGCGCGGCGACCAGCCGGCCTCCACGGTCGCCTGGTTCATGTCGGCCAGCCCGCTGACCCGGATCGGCTCGCCGTTGAGGATGGCGCCTCGCCCGCGCTGGGCGGTGTAGAGTTCCGCATGCATCACGTCGTAGATCACCCCGATCTCCACGCGGCCATCGCGCACGAACGCGATGGAGATGGCGAAATGCGGGATGCCGCGGGCGAAGTTCGCCGTGCCGTCGATGGGGTCCACCACCCAGACATCGCGCTCGAACGAGCCGCCGCCCTCCTCGCCGAAGAAGGAATCCTCCGGAAACAGGACGCTCAAGCGGGTGCGGATCAACTCCTCCACCTCCGCGTCCGTGGCGGTGAGGAAGTCTTGGGGCCCCTTGAAGTCGGGCCTCTGGGAGCGCGGACGCTCCAGGAACCGCTTGCGCGCCAGCACGCCCGCCTCCCGGGCGATGGCGCAGGCGGCGGCAAACCTCATGTCCAGATCGTTGGTCGTCATCGGGGCAGCGTGTCCTTCTGGATCAAAAGCGGGGCCATACTTGTTATGAACCCGTCACCGAAACCGGAGAGGGTGGAGAATCGTATGAGGGCGGAAGCGGCGATGCCACCATATCTTGTCGAATACCTTCTTTATTAGCCGGCTCAAATCAACTACGTTACATGTTTGCACCACAGGAATCCTACTCTCGTCGAATGCCCCAGGACTCAAAAGCAAGATTAAGCCAGGTCGCAGCCCTTCCCTTCCGCGTACGCGAAGGAAGGGTCGAGGTGCTTCTCGTCACGTCACGGGAGACCAAGCGCTGGCTGATCCCCAAGGGCTGGCCCATGAAGGGCAAGAAGCCTCACAAGGCAGCGGCGCAGGAGGCCGAGGAGGAGGCGGGCGTCAAGGGCGAGATCGAGAACAAGCCCCTTGGCTCATACGATTACTGGAAGCGCCGGGCCGCGCATTTCGACCTGTGCCGGGTCAATGTCTATCCGCTCGAGGTGTCGAAGCAGCTCAAATCCTGGCGTGAGAAGGGCCAGCGTCAGGCGCAATGGTTCGCCGTGGAGGATGCGGCCCATCAGGTGCTGGAGCCGGCGCTCGCCGATCTGATCCGGAGCCTGCCCGAACACCTCTATCCCATGGCCCGGACGGGGTAGGCAGCAGTTTTTACGGCGCCCAAGGGAACGCAAAGCTCTTCAAGAAGTCTTTCCTGTGACGAAGGCGGTCGAGCGGTGAGGCTTGGCCATTTTCCAGACAGTGAGGGAGACGTCGATGAAGGCGCTTGTTTGGCATGGCACCACCGATATCCGCTGCGATTCGGTTCCCGATCCTCAGATCGAGCATCCGCGTGACGCGATCATCAAGGTGACGAGCTGCGCCATCTGCGGCTCGGACCTCCACCTCTACGACCACTTCATGCCGGGCATGAAGTCCGGCGATATCATGGGCCACGAGTCCATGGGCGAGGTGGTCGAGGTCGGCTCGGAGTCCAAGGGCAAGCTCAAGGTCGGCGACCGGGTGGTGATCCCCTTCACGATCATCTGCGGCGAGTGCGACCAGTGCAAGCGCGGCAACTTCTCGGTCTGCGAGCGGACGAACCGCAACGGCCACATCGCCGCCAAGGCGTTCGGCCACACCACGGCGGGTCTCTTCGGCTACACGCATCTGACCGGCGGCTACCCGGGCGGGCAGGCCGAGTATCTGCGCGTTCCCTTCGCGGACACCACCCACATCAAGGTGCCGGACGGCATCTCCGACGAGAAGCTCCTGTTCCTCAGCGACATCTTCCCCACCGGCTGGCAGGCCGCGGTGCAGTGCGACATCGAGCCGACCGACACGGTGGCGATCTGGGGCGCGGGCCCCGTCGGCCAGATGGCGATCCGCAGCGCCATCCTGCTCGGCGCCAAGCAGGTCGTCGCCATCGACCGGGTTCCCGAGCGCCTCGACATGGCGCGGGCGGGCGGCGCGATCACGATCAACTTCGACGAGGAGAGCGTGATCGAGCGCCTCAACGAACTCACCAATGGCAAGGGGCCGGAAAAGTGCATCGATGCCGTCGGCATGGAGTCGCATGCCACCGCGACCATCGATGCCATGTACGACCGGGTCAAGCAGGCGACCATGATGGAGACCGACCGTCCGCACGTCCTGCGCGAGATGGCCTATGTCTGCCGCCCGGCCGGAACGCTCTCGGTCCCCGGCGTCTATGGCGGCCTTCTCGACAAGATCCCGTTCGGTGCGATCATGAACAAGGGCCTCACCATCAGGACCGGCCAGACGCACGTGAACCGCTGGACCGACGATCTCCTGCGCCGCATCGAGGAAGGTCAGATCGACCCGTCCTTCGTCATCACGCACACGGTGGGGCTCGATCAGGGGCCCGATATGTACAAGATCTTCCGCGACAAGCAGGACGGCTGCATCAAGGTCGTTCTCAAACCCTGACAGGTGAGATCATGCGCTACGAAACCGAAAGAACGCGCCGTCGTGGTCATGCCGACACGGCCACCGACACCCTGGCCCGCGGCCTCGGGATCTTCTCCATTGCTCTCGGCATCGCCGAGGTTGTGGCACCGCGCGCCCTGGCGCGGGCGCTCGGCATGAGAGGGCAGGAGGGGCTGATCGCCGGCTATGGCGTGCGCGAGATCGCCACCGGCATCGGCATTCTTGCCTCCAAGGACCCGACGCCGTGGATCTGGGGCCGTGTGGCGGGCGATGGGCTCGATCTGGCGACGCTGGCGACGGCGCTTGAGAGCAACAATCCGAAGAGGGGCAATGTCGGCATCGCCATGGCGGCGGTGGCCGGCGTCACGGCCCTCGACGTCTACTGCGCCCAGACGCTGAGCAGCGAGAGCCCGCATCCGCTGCCGATGCAGGATTACTCCGACCGCACCGGCTATCCCCGCGGCATCGGGCAGAGCCGCGGTGCGGCAAAGGACTTCGAGGTGCCGCGGGACTTCCGCACGCCCGAGGCCATGCGGCCCTACACCCAGCCGCAGGCGCCGCAGCGGCCGATGCCGTCCATGTAAGTCTGCATGGCAAGGCCGCAGGTTTTCACCATCGGATATGAGGGAGCGGACGTGGACCGCTTCCTCGCCACCTTGAAGGATGCAGGCGTCGCGACCCTCGCCGACGTGCGCGCGGTCGCGCTCTCCCGCAAGCGCGGGTTCTCGAAATCGGCGCTGCGCGATGCTCTGGCCCATCGGGACATCGGCTATCAGCACTTCATCAGGCTCGGAACGCCGAAGGAGGGCCGCCAGGCGGCCCGCGCCGGCGACGGCGATCTCATGCGCCGCATCTATTGCGACGAAGTTCTCGCGACCGACCCGGCACAGGAGGCTTTCCGTGACCTGGAGGCGCTGGCAGAGACCCAGCCGATCTGCCTCCTCTGTTTCGAGCGCGATCCTGCCAACTGCCATCGTACGGTGCTGGCGCAGCGCCTCGCCGAGAGGGGCTTCGAGACGGTGGATCTGACGGTTCTCTGACGCTACAAGAACGCCAGCGCAGGGAAGGCGGGGGATCATGAACGCAGTCGTCACGGCCGTGAGCCGCAGCTCCAGCCACAGCTTCAGCAAGCCGAACCGGGATTCCATTCGCCTGCTGGCGGGGTTGGGAATCGAGGGCGATGCCCATCTCGGCACCACGGTCAAGCACCGCTCGCGGGTCGCGAAGGATCCCACTCAGCCGAACCTGCGGCAGGTTCACCTCATTCATGAGGAACTCTTCGACGAACTGGAGGCCAAGGGCTTTGCCGTGTCCGCCGGCGACATGGGCGAGAACGTTACCACGCGCGGCATCGACCTGCTCGGCCTTCCCGCCGGTGCGCGCCTGCTCCTTGGCGAGAACGCCGTCGTCGAGGTCACGGGATTGCGCAACCCTTGCGTCCAGATCGACCGTTTCCAGAAGGGCCTCATGAAGGCGGTGCTGGACAAGGATGCTCAGGGCAATCTCATCCGCAAATCCGGGATCATGGGCGTCGTGATCGAAGGCGGCGATGTCAGGCCCGGCGATGCCGTCCGGGTGCAACTGCCGCCCGAACCGCACCGGCCGCTCGACGTCGTGTAAATCCGTCGACGAGCGATGAAACAAATGTGCGGTTGCCAAGTTGAACGAACTGCACTACTTTGTACCTAGGTTTCAATTCCAGAGAGGGAGGACTGCATGGCTTTTGTGTGCTTGCTGAACGTTCCTCCCGCGTCCCGCCCACAATCCTAGGCTGGACCAGGCGGGGCTCCAAGGCCCGGCAAACCTTATCAAGTTTTCCCTATCCATGACGATCGAGCGACGTCGAACGCGGTGAGCCGCCGTTCCTGCCGCCGCTCCTCAAAATTCCGGGAGCGGTGCGCGCTCAAGTGCCACCTGTTCGTTGCCATGAATCAGCCGAAGAACCGCGGGGACGCCACCCGCGATGTCCTGAGATTCACATTCCGCCACTGGCGCGAGGAACCTCGCTACGTGGCGCTCATCGTCGCGACCATGATGATCTCGACGCTTGCCGACGTGTTCATGCCGGTTTTCGCCGGCAGGCTCGTCGACGCGATCGCGGTGGGCGGCGACAACCGCGAGGCCGCCCTGCATGCGGCTCTCACGGCGTTCGCATTCATGACCGGGCTCGGCCTGCTCATGATCGTCATGCGCCACCTTGCGTTCTACGGCATCGTGGAGTTGACCCTGCGCGTTATGGGTCGCGTGGCGCAGGATGCCTTCGCGCGCGTGCAGCGCTTCTCGACCGACTGGCACGCCAATTCCTTCGCCGGCTCGACCGTGCGTAAGATCACGCGCGGCATGTGGGCGCTCGACCTGATGCACGATACGCTTCTGCTGGCGCTCCTGCCGTCGCTCACGGTGCTGGCGGGCTCGATGATCGTGCTCGGCTTGCGCTGGCCGGTGATGGGTCTCGTCATCGGCGTGAGCGCCTTAGCCTATATCGTCATGACGGCTCTGCTCTCGACCCGCTATGTGGCGCCCGCGGCGCGGCTGGCGAATGCCTGGGACACGCGCGTCGGCGGCACGCTGGCGGACGCCCTGAGCTGCAACCCGGTGGTCAAGGCCTTCGGCGCCGAGGCGCGGGAGGATGCGCGCCTCACCTGGGTGCTGAACAAGTGGCAGAAGCGTACGAGCCGCCTCTGGCAGCGCGGCACCAATAGCGGAACGCTGCAGTTCATCGCGCTGCTCTGCATCCGCGTGGCGATCATCGGCACGGCGATCTGGCTGTGGTGGGACAACCGCGCCACGCCGGGCGATCTCGCCTATGTGCTCACCACTTATTTCGTGATCCATGGCTACCTGCGCGACGTCGGCATGCACATCAACAACCTGCGCCGCTCGGTGAACGACATGGAAGAACTCATCGACATTCACCGGGAGCGCGTCGGCGTGCCTGATCGTCCCGGTGCAAAGCCCATCCGCATCGGGCGCGGGGAAGTGGCGTTCGATCGCGTCACGTTCCACTATGCCGGGCACGAGACGCCCCTCTACCGCAACCTGTCGCTGACGGTCCAGGCGGGCGAGCGCGTCGGCCTCGTGGGTCCCTCGGGCTCGGGCAAGACGACCCTCGTCAAGCTGATCCAGCGGCTTTACGACGTCACGGGCGGCGAGATCCGCATCGACGGGCAGAACATTGCCGAGTCGCAGCAGGCCTCCCTGCGTTCGCAGATCGCCATCGTGCAGCAGGAGCCGATCCTGTTCCACCGGACGCTCGCCGAGAACATCGCCTATGCGCGGCCCGGAGCCCGCATGGCGGAGATCGAGCGCGCGGCGCAGCTCGCCAATGCGCACGACTTCATCCTGAACCTGCCGAAGGGCTATTCCACGCTCGTGGGCGAGCGCGGCGTGAAGCTCTCGGGCGGCGAGCGCCAGCGCGTGGCCATCGCCCGCGCGTTCCTCGCGGACGCACCCATTCTGATCCTGGACGAGGCGACCTCCGCCCTCGACTCGGAATCGGAGGTGCTGATCCAGCAGGCCATGGAGCGGCTCATGGTGGGGCGGACCTCCATCGTGATCGCTCACCGGCTCTCGACGGTGCGCGCCCTCGACCGCATCCTCGTCTTCGACAAGGGGCGGATCGTGGAGGAGGGGGATCACCACAGCCTCTACCGCAAGGGCGGCCTCTATCGCCGCCTCTGCGACCATCAGGGGCTGGATTTCGCAAGAGACCCACGGCCCGATATAGCGGCGGAATAGGACGATCTGGACAAGGGATCCTCAGGCTCATAAGGAAAACCGCATGTTCGAAGTCAAAGACATCCCCATCTCCGACAACAAGCGGGACTTCTACGCCTCGCTGGCGCAGCAGCTCACCGGTCTTCTGGAGGGCGAGCGGGACATGATCGCCAATGCGGCCAACATGTCGGCGCTGATATTCCAGTTCCTGCCCGACCTGAACTGGGCCGGGTTCTACTTCATGCGAGGGGGAGAGCTCGTGCTCGGCCCCTTCCAGGGCAAGACGGCCTGCGTGCGCATCGCGGTCGGGCGCGGCGTCTGCGGCACGGCGGTGGAGCGCAAGGAATCCATCGTGGTGCCGGACGTCCATGCCTTCCCGGGCCACATCGCCTGCGACAGCGCCTCCCGGTCGGAACTCGTCGTTCCGCTGATCAAGGACGGACGGGTTCTCGGCGTGCTCGATCTCGACAGCCCCAATCCGAACCGCTTCGACGAGGAGGATCGCGAAGGCTGCGAAGGGCTCGTGCGGATCTTCCTCCAGGCCTCCGAGATGACACTCTAGTCGTCGCATGGCGCCGTCCGCCTATATCGACACCTATTACAGCCGGACCGTCGCCACGTCCGAGACCTATCCGGCTGCGACCGGCCGGATCGAAGCGGATGTCTGCATCGTCGGCGGCGGGCTCGCTGGCCTGACGGCGGCGCTGAAGCTCGCCCGCAACGGACGCAAGGTGGTGCTGCTCGAAGCGCAGCGCGTGGCCTGGGGCGCCTCGGGGCGCAACGGCGGCTTCGTCTCGGCGGGCTACGCGACGGGGCTGTCATCGATCCAGCGGCGGGTCGGCAAAGATCAGGCGAGGGAATTATTCCGCCTGTCGATGGAGGGCGTCGAGATCGTCCGCCGCACCATCGATGAACTCGCTATCGCGGATGCAAGGCTCGTCCCCGGCATCGCGAAGGCATTGCGCTACGACTCGCGCGGCGCCTTGCAGGCCTCGTGCGAGAGCCAGCAGGGCGAATTCGGGTTGAAGCTGCGTTATCTTCCCCGCGATAAGGTGAGAAGCCTCTTCGTCTCGTCGAAGTACCACGAGGCGATCCTCGACGAGGGCGCGTTCCACTTCCATCCGCTGAACTACGGGCGGGCCCTGGCTCGTGAAGCGGTCCGCCTGGGCGCCGCGATCCATGAGCACTCTCCGGTGACCTCCGCCGACCTAGAGGGCGCGCGCAAGGTCGTGCGCACGAAGGATGCGGAAGTCAGAGCCGAGCATGTGGTCTTCGCCACGGGCGGCTACACCGGCGCCGTGCTGCCTGCGCTGAAGCGCGCCTTCCTGCCGGTCGCCACCTACGTGCTGCTGACGGAGCGGGCACCGGATCTGGTGCAGAGCGCCATCCGCACGCGCGCCGCGATCCTCGACGATCGACGGGCAGGGGATTACTACCGCGTCGTCGAGGATGGCAGCCGCATCCTTTGGGGCGGACGCATCACCACGCGCACGACCGATCCGCGGGATATCGCGGCCCTGCTGCGGCGCGAGATGGTGAGCACCTATCCGCAGCTCGCGAGCCTGAAGGTCGAGATCGCCTGGTCGGGCCTCATGGCCTATGCCCGGCACCTCATGCCTCAGATCGGGCAGTTCGCCCCGGGTGTCTGGTACTGCACGGCTTTCGGCGGTCATGGCATGAACACCACCGCCATCGGCGGCACAGTGATTGCGGAGGGGATTACGGGCGAGAGCGACCGCTACCGCCTCTTCTCGCCCTTCGGTCTGGCATGGAATGGCGGCGTCTTCGGCCGCGCTGCGGTTCAGCTCACCTACTGGAGCTATCAGGCCGCCGACGCGGCCAGGGAGTTCCGCTCCCGGTGAAGCGGCAGCAAGGCTGCGTCACATCTTGGCCGCGGAGGCGACGATCCAAAGACAGCTGATGCTGAACGCGAGCCCGATCAGGTTCATCAGATGGGCCAATGCGTCATTGGCAGGATGGCGTTTTCCCGGGCGATCCATCGTGCTTCCCCAAGAGCCGAAAGTTGTTTCAGCCGGGATAATGCCTAAGCTTAGGGCTTGTCCAGATGGTTAACGCGGAGTTTCTGTGCATGTGGGCTCAGCCTATCGGCTGAGCCCTGCGGCGATCATCGGAAAAGACGTGATATCGTGTACCGAAACGTCAGAGGTAGAAGTCGCCCTTGGACATCGACGCAAGCCCGGCGAGATGAATGCCGAAATCGGCGACCTTGTCCCCGTTCGTGTCGCACGCGGCAACACCGTCGGCGAAACGCAGTTCTCCGGCCTTGCCGTGGAAGGCGTTCTTTCCGATGAAGACGAATGCCTGATCGCCTGAGACCTTCGTATTGGCATCGATGGCCCGCAGATCGATGCGGTCGGAGCCGCGACGGAAATCCGTGATGGTATCGGCCGACGACATCCGTGAGTGAGACGAGGAAGAGAAGACGAAGATGTCCGCTCCGCTTCCACTGGTCAGCAGGTCCTTCCCGGATTCTCCGTAGATCTTGTCGTTGCCTGCACCGCCATCCAGAACGTCGTTGCCGCCTCGTCCGTACAGCTTGTCGCTCCCGGAGCCGCCGCTGATCCTGTTGGCCGATCCGTTGCCGCGAAGGGTGTCGCTGTAGGAACTGCCGATAAGACACTCAATGCTGGAATACGAATCGCCGGCTGCATCGCCGCGATTGCTGCTTCTCGTCAGCAGGTCCGCCACAACGCCTGATTTCGCGGTGCTGTAGCTGGCCGTATCCGTTCCAGATCCCCCGCTCAGCACGTCCTTGCCGCTGCCGCCGACCAGCACATCGTTGCCGCTCAAGCCATAGAGCTTATCGTTGCCGGCATTGCCGCGCAGGGTGTTGCCGATGGCATTGCCTTTCATGGTGTCGTTCGCGGAACCGCCATAGGCATTCTCGATGAGGGAGCGCGTATCGCCCTGATGCAGAAGTGCGTTGGCGATGTTGCCGGCGGCGATCTTGGATCCATCCCAGTGGAGTTTGGCCCGCTGCTCCTGCGCGGTGATGCTCCACGCGCCGGGCTGAAGATTGATTGTCAGAGCCGTCGTGTATTTGGTGAAGCTGTACGTGTCCGTGCCGCCGCCGTCCCAGACGGTGAGGAAGATCTGGTTGCCGCCCGGTGCGCCCTGGCCGACGCCGTTGACGGACATCTCGCCGGTGGTCGGGCTCCAGGAGTAGGTCGTGTTTCCGCCGTTCGTCTGGTAGTTGGCGCCGTAGATATGCTGAAGAGCGGCGATGTCGTACATCATCAGGGACTGCGCATAGCCCCAGGTCTCGTTCATGTAGCCCGTGCTGGTCGAAGCCCCGGAATACGACCGGTAGCTCATGACCGTGTATTCCATGCTGTCACGGTCGAGGGGCATGTTGCCCTCGTGGGAATGCTCGAGCCCGAGGGCGTGCCCGATCTCATGCACGATGGTGAGATAGGCGTAGTTGCCCTTGGCGGGGCTCGCATAGTTCCGGCTCGAGTTGTTGACCCAGACATCGCCGCCGGTCGCATCCGTCGTCGGGAAGTAGGCCCATGCGGTTCCCGGGACATCCGATTGTGCGAAGCGCAGATCGGCCGACGATGCGCTCGCTCCGGTGGCTTCCTGGAATGTCAGATTGCTCACCGATGAGAACAGCTTCAAGGCCGACCGTGTGATGGCCTGCTGCGTGTTGGTGAAGGAACCGAAACCCTTGGCTGTCTCGCCGTCTCCATAGCGCGCGCCATAAGCGCCGGCAGCGGTGGGGAAGCTATATGTCAAGTCACTCGGCACCCATTTGGTGTTGCCGAGGATGGGGTCAATATAAGGATTTCCGGTGGAACTATAAGTTTCGACAGCAGGCATTTTCAATAAACTTCAAGAATAGATTGAGAGATGCGATGTCTCGCGCGTGAGCTGGCGCCGAGCGCAAGTCGAGCTACTCTGCGAAGGATGATTAAGCTTCGGCGAGAGCATGCGATTGCTGCGCCGCGCTAAGCAGGGCGAACGCTACAGTAAATCGACGTGTGCGACCATGATTTGCCCCGTAGCGAGATCTTTAGTTTTCATTGTCTCGCTTAAGAAGATAACGCTGGGGAAGTTATTAAAAGATTAACCAAAGGACTAAAAGCCGATTTGTTGACATTCTGCCTTTTCAGACAATGTGCCGCACGGCTGTCCTCTGCAGCCTGGGCAGTAAAACGCGCGCAATCAGAGCGTCAGACGATGGCAGCGCTTGATTCAAAAGGCACCGTCGGACGGTCCTCTCTCGACGCTCGCCTGAGCCATGGGGCTCGTTAGGACGGCAACCCCTCTCTCTGCTGTGCAGACACTTGAGCTTCCGGGTTCGCCACCATGCGGATCCGAGGCTGAAGAGCCTGGATGGTGCCTCTGACGCGTTCGGCATCGCTCGTGCCGGTTCGGGTCGCAATCGCCTCCTGGGCCAGGAGGCGGATATCCTCAAGCCGCCACTCCTCGCTCAGCCACGATCTTCCGACGATTTTCAGGATTTTTTCAAGCGTCGCATATGGGTCTGCGACCTCAGGCACGATGGCCGAGTTCTTCATGGTTTAGCCCCTTGTCCAAGCCGGAGGTTCTCCTCCGGTCATGTTCTTCAGGAGGGCTTCGTCTCGATGGCAAAACCTCTCCCGATGTAGGAATATTGCAAGGTTTCGTTAGGAAACACAACTGCGCCTTTGGTCACGACGCGTGGACGCAGCCTCGCACGGGAGGCGCATGCATCCGGGAGAACGGGAAGAAGCCCGGGGCGCCTTAGAACTCTTGAGTCGAGGCGGGGCTGGTGCTGCCAGAGAGGATCGAACTCTCGACCTCTCCCTTACCAAGGGAGTGCTCTACCACTGAGCTACGGCAGCGCGCCAACGGGGAGGGCCGCTTACTGCCACAGGGCTGCCCTCCATGCAAGCTTGAAAATGGCAAGCTTGAAAATGATCTTTATTCGGCGGCCTGCACTTTCGGCTCCAGCGGAAGCTTGAGGGCGGTCCAGACCTCGACCAGGGCGGCGGCCAGGGCATCGATGTGGGCGTTCGAGTGGAAGGGACCCGGCGTGATGCGCAGGCGCTCGGTGCCGCGGGGCACGGTGGGGTAGTTGATCGGCTGGATGTAGATGCCGTGCTTCTCCAGCAGGCGGTCCGAGGCTGCCTTGCAGGCCTCCGCATCGCCCACCATCACCGGCACGATATGCGTCGGGGTGTCGAGGACCGGCAGGCCGGCGCCGCTCAGCACCGCCTTGGTGCGGGCGGCCTGGCGCTGCTGCTGCTGGCGCTCGGTGGAGGAGGACTTGAGGTGCCGGATCGACGCCATGGCGGCGGCGGCGACCGCCGGGGGCAGGGCTGTGCTGAAGATGAAGCCCGGGGCGAAGCTGCGGATGGCGTCCATCACGGCTTTCGTGCCGGTGAGATAGCCGCCCATGACGCCGAAGGCCTTGGCCATGGTGCCCTCGATCACGTCGATGCGGTGCATGGCGCCCTGGCGCTCGGCGATGCCGCCGCCGCGCGGGCCGTACATGCCCACCGCATGAACCTCGTCGATATAGGTCATGGCGCCGTAGCGCTCGGCGAGGTCGCAGATGGCGTGGATAGGGGCCACGTCG
Source organism: Microvirga splendida (assembly GCF_016427565.1). Taxonomy (GTDB): domain Bacteria; phylum Pseudomonadota; class Alphaproteobacteria; order Rhizobiales; family Beijerinckiaceae; genus Microvirga; species Microvirga splendida. The sequence goes on along the minus strand of NZ_JAELXT010000002.1, from coordinate 312,719 downwards.
CCGTCCATGGAATAGACGCTCTCGAACACGATCAGCTTGGGCCTGCTGCCGGCCGCCTGGAGCAGCTCTTCCAGATGCGCGAGGTCGTTGTGGCGGAAGATCGCCTTGTCGCAGCCGGACTGGCGCACGCCCTCGATCATGGAATTGTGGTTGAGGGCATCCGACAGGATCAGGCAGTTCGGAATGAGCCGGGCCAGGGTGGAGATGCCGGTCTGGTTCGAGACATAGCCCGAGGTGAAGACGAGGGCCGCTTCCTTGCCGTGCAGGTCGGCGAGTTCGGCCTCCAGCTCGACGATGGGGTGGCTGTTGCCCGAAATGTTGCGCGTGCCGCCCGACCCGGTGCCGAGGCGCCAGGCCGTTTCCACCATGGCGCGGGTCACGTCCCGGTTCTGGCCCATGGCGAGATAGTCGTTGGAGCACCAGACCGTGATGGGGCGCGGCCCCTCCGGGGAATGCCAGATCGCCTGGGGATAACGCCCGGCCAGGCGCTCGATATCGGCGAAGACGCGGTAGCGCCGCTCCGCCTGGAGACGATCGAGGGCTGACGTGAAGAAGTTCTGATAATCCATCATCTCACCGGGTGGGCATTGCAAAGTGCCCGGGGATACTGATCCCATTATGCCAGATCACATTGATCCGGGTCAAAGTTCCGAAGTCTGATATTGCGGTTGAGGGCTGCGTGCGAAGCCTCTATTGGGTAAAAGCGACGATGGGTCGCGTGAACCATGACTGACGTGAAATCGCAAGAGAAAGCCGACCGGCTCAAGGCTGCCCTGAAGGAGAATCTCAAGCGGCGCAAGGCGCAGGCGCGGGGGCGGCAGGCCGTCAAGGTGTCTGGAAACCAAGCTGAGAGCTTGAGCGTTTCAGCAGAGCGCGACAAGCCGTCCGACTAGCTTAGATAGCTCAAGGCGCGCATAGCGCATGGCTCATTGAACATTTTAAGGGGACTTTGATGGATCGCATTCGTATCCGGGGCGGCGCGCCCCTCAACGGCCTGATTCCGATTTCAGGCGCCAAGAATGCGGCCCTGCCCCTCATGATCGCGAGCCTCCTGACCGCGGATACGCTGGAGCTTGGCAACGTGCCCCGGCTCGCCGACATCTCCTCCCTCCTGCGGATCATGAGCAATTTCGGCGTCGATCACTCGATTGCCGGCCGCCGGCCGGGGCAGTCCTCCGAGACGGGCCAGACCATTCGTCTCACGGCCAAGAACGTCATCGACACCACGGCCCCCTACGAGCTGGTCTCGACCATGCGGGCGAGCTTCTGGGTCATCGCTCCCCTGGTGGCCCGCTTCGGCCATGCCAAGGTCTCCATGCCCGGCGGCTGCGCCATCGGCACCCGGCCGGTGGACCTGCTCATCATGGCGCTCGCCAAGCTGGGCGCCGTGATCGAGATCGAAGCAGGCTACGTGGTGGCCACGGCTCCCAAGGGGCTTCGCGGCGCCGAGATCGACTTCCCGAAGGTGACGGTGGGCGGCACCCATGTGGCCCTGATGGCGGCAACCCTTGCCCAGGGCACCACGGTGATCCGCAACGCCGCCCGCGAGCCGGAGGTGGTGGATCTCGCCGAATGCCTCATCAAGATGGGCGCCAAGATCCAGGGCGCCGGCAGTTCCGAGATCGTGATCGAAGGCGTGTCCAGCCTGCACGGCGCCTCCCATGACGTCATGCCCGACCGCATCGAGACCGGCACCTACGCCATGGCCGTGGCCATGACCGGCGGCGATCTCGTGCTCGACAACACCCGGCCCGACTACCTCCAGGCGGCCCTCGACGTGCTCGGACAGGCCGGAGCCGAGGTGACCCCGACCCATGGGGGCATCCGGATCCGCCGCAACGGCAACGGCCTCCAGCCGGTCGACGTGACCACCGATCCGTTCCCGGGCTTCCCCACGGACCTCCAGGCCCAGTTCATGGCCCTCATGACCCGGGCGAACGGCACCTCGCGCATCCGCGAGACGATCTTCGAGAACCGCTTCATGCACGTGCAGGAGCTGGCCCGCCTCGGCGCCCAGATCCGCCTCGACGGCGACAGCGCCTATGTGGACGGCGTTCCGGGCCTCAAGGGCGCTCCGGTCATGGCCACGGATCTTCGTGCTTCGGTGTCCCTGGTGATTGCCGGCCTTGTGGCTGACGGCGAGACCACGATCAACCGGGTCTATCACCTGGATCGCGGCTTCGAGTCGTTGGAAGCCAAGCTCGCCCGGTGCGGCGCCCTGATCGAGCGTGTCAGGGGCTAAAAGGCAAAAGGCCGGCGATGAGCCGGCCTTTTTCTTTTCAGGGCCGCAGGGCAAGCCCGGGCGAAAGGTTGCGCCGGGGCAGGGGGCTCTCTACCTAAAGATCAAAGTTCAACAACAGGTTGGTGGGCCATGGACCTCCTGAGACTCGTCGCATTCGACCCTGAAGACCTTTCCGTCATCTCCGCTCACCTGCAGGATTCTCTGCTGCAGGTCGGGGACATCGCCTATCTGCCCAAGGAGCGGCGCTTCGCCATCCAGGTCCGGCGCTACGACTGGGAAGCGGCAACGCCCCAGCGGCGGCTGACCTGCATGCATTTCGAGAATGTCACGGGCGTGCGCGTCCGCGGCATCGACCGGAGCAACAAAGACGCGGTTCTTAACCTTCTCGCCATTGCGTTCGAGGAAGGGGATGCCCCTTCGGGCACTGCCACCTTGATCTTTGCCGAGGGCGGCGCCATCCAGGTGGACCTGGAGTGCATCGAAATGCAGATGAAAGATACCGGCCCGGTCTGGGCTGCGGAAAGCCGCCCCTCCCACGAGGACCAGCTGCAGACGGCGGAGCGCCCGTAAATGGCGCAGAGGCTCGATGCGCGGGACCCCTCTTTCCCGCAAGCCTTCGCCACCCTGCTCGCCGCCAAGCGCGAGGTCTCGGAGGATGTGGACCAGGCGGTGCGCGCCATCATCGAGGATGTGGTGGTGCGCGGCGACGAGGCGCTGATCGACTTCACCTACCGGTTCGACGGTCTGGCGCTCCAGCCCGAGACCCTGCGGGTGTCCGATGCGGAGATCGACGCGGCCGAGGCCCAGTGCTCCAAAGAGGCGCTGGACGCCCTGGCGCTCGCCAAGGAGCGCATCGAGACCTATCACCGGGAGCAGCGCCCGAAGGACTTCAGGACCACCGATCCCGTCGGGGTCACCCTGGGCTGGCGCTGGACGGCGATCGAATCCGTCGGCCTCTACGTTCCCGGCGGCCTTGCGAGCTATCCGTCCTCCGTGTTGATGAACGCGGTACCGGCGAAGGTGGCGGGGGTTCCGCGCATCGCCATGGTGGTGCCGACCCCGCGCGGCGAGACGAACCCGCTCGTGCTCGCGGCGGCGCGCCTTGCCGGCGTCGACGAGGTCTTCCGCATCGGCGGCGCCCAGGCCGTGGCGGCACTGGCCTACGGCACCCAGAGCGTGAAACCCGTCGCCAAGATCGTCGGTCCCGGCAATGCCTATGTGGCGGCCGCCAAGCGCCGGGTCTTCGGACAGGTCGGCATCGACATGATCGCGGGTCCCTCCGAGGTGCTCGTCCTGGCCGACGCCCATGGCAATCCGGACTGGATCGCCGCCGATCTTCTGGCTCAGGCCGAGCACGACACCGCTGCGCAGTCGATCCTCATCACCGACAGCCCGGCGCTGGCCGATGCGGTGGAGAAGGCTGTCGAAAGGCAGCTCAAGACCTTGCCGAAGGCGGAGATTGCCGGCGCGAGCTGGCGCGATTACGGGGCGATCATCCTGATCGACAGCCTGGACAACGCGATCCCGTTGGTGGACCGGCTCGCCCCCGAGCATCTCGAAATCGAGACGGAGAACGCCGAAGAACTCGCGGCCAAGGTCCGCAATGCGGGCTCGATCTTCCTGGGCAGCCATACGCCGGAGGCTATCGGCGATTACGTGGGCGGCCCCAACCATGTTCTGCCCACGGCCCGCTCGGCCCGTTTCTCGTCGGGACTCGGCGTGCTTGACTTCATGAAGCGAACCTCGATCCTGAAATGCGATGCGAACGCTCTGCGGGCGCTCGGCCCGGCCGCAATCGCGCTCGGGCGGTCGGAGGGGCTGGAGGGGCATGCGCGGTCGGTCGCGATCCGCCTGAACCTCTAGCGCATCGTGCGAAAAAGTGTTTTCGGTTTTTCGCGCTCAACGATGCGCTCTTTATAAAGTGGAGCATCGGATCAGCCCCAAAAGTGCAAATCCACTTTTGGGTCCGATGCTCTGAGGCAGAGGAGGCGGGATGGCGAGCGAAGCGAAGGAGCGGGCCCGGCTGGTCGCCGTCACCCTCGACGAGGCCTCCATCGGCCGTGGCAACCCCGATCAGGAACATGAGCGGGCCATCGCCATCTACGACATCCTCGAAGAGAACACTTTCGCGCTGCCCAACTACGACGGGGGTCCCTATGCCCTGCGTATCTCGCTCATCGACAAAAAGCTCTGCTTCGAGGTGACCGCGCAGGACGGCGCGCACCTCATCTCGCACCATCTGTCATTGACGCCGTTCCGCAAGGCCATCCGCGACTACGAGATGATCTGCGATAGCTATTACCAGGCGATCCGTTCCGCCTCGCCCGCGCAGATCGAGGCCATCGACATGGGCCGTCGCGGGCTGCACAACGAGGCCGCCGAACTGCTGATGAAGCGCCTCGAGGGCAAGCTCATCCTCGATTTCGGCACGGCGCGGCGCATCTTCACGCTCATCTTCGCGCTTCACTGGAAAGGCTGACGCTTGGAGGAGCGCCGAGACGAGCCTCTGGACGAGCCCCGCGCCAAACGGATCCATTCGGTTCTGTTCGTCTGCGCGATGAATGCGGTGCGCTCGCCCATGGCCGAAGCCGTTGCGCGCCATTATTTCGGCAAGTCGGTCTACGTCCAGTCCGCCGGCGTGCGCAAAGGGGAGACCGATGGCTTCGTGTCCTCGATCCTGTCCGAGATCGGCATCGACGCTTCCAAGCACAAGCCGCGCACGCTGGACGAGTTGGAGGAGTGGGAGGGGCTGAACTTCGACCTCATCATCACCCTCTCGCCGGAGGCCCACCATGCGGCTCTCGAACTCACGCGCACCATCGCGGCGGAGGTGGAGTACTGGCCCACGCCCGATCCGACGATCACGCAGGGCTCCCGCGAGCAGGTGCTCGATGCCTACCGCAACATCCGCGACGGGCTGATGTACCGCATCCGCCTGCGGCTCAGGCAGACCTCACCCAAAAGCCCGAATGACGGCGAGGGTGCCTAGCCCCGCCGCGAGGCCGATCACGTCGATCCGCGTGACCACCATGGCCGTGACGGCGGCTGCGAGCGCGACCATGGCAGGCCAGCCATTGTCGATGACCGTGGGCAGGATTGTCGCCAGGATGATCGAGCCGGGAAGGGCGCGCAGGCCGCGCTCGATGCGCGGCGTGATGCGCACGCGGCTCATGACCGCAACGCCCGCGATGCGGCACAGGAACGTCACCAGCGTCATGCCGGCGATGGCCAGGACCGATCCCCAGGGAGTTGCGATGAAGCTGCCGAGCGCGTTCATTCGATCAGCATCCCGACGATGACGCCTGCGAGAGCCCCGGCGATGATGAAGAGATAGCCCGGCAGCAGGGCATGGACGGCGAGCGAGACGAGGCCCGCCGCGAGCCAGGGCAGGGCGGGCTTCAGGCCTTTCCACAGGGGCACGAGCATGACGCCAAAGAAGACCGGCATCACGAGATCGAGGCCGAACCGCCGCGGCTCCGGCACGAGGGCGCCCGCGAAGAAACCAGCGAACGTCGCCACCAGCCAGACCAGCCAGAGGATGAGCGCGCAGCCTAAGAGCACGCCCACGTCACGACCGCCCTCATTGTGATACCGGGTGCCGATGAGCCAGCCAGCCTCCGTGAGGAGGAAGAGGTTGAGTGCCGTGCGTGGGAGAGGCTCGTGCTTGAGCCATGGCTGGAGGGTTGCGCTCAGGAGGATCATGCGCGCGTTCACGACGGCCGTGACGGTTACGATCGTAAGGATCGTCGTAGGCGTCCAGACCTGCTGCCAGATCTCGAGCCCCACCATCTGCGAGGCGCCGGCGTAGACGAAGGCTGAGAGGCCCAGGGTCTCGCCCAGCGACAAACCTTTCTGGGCCGCTGCCGTGCCGAAGGCCAGGGCGAACATGATGAAGCCCGGGAAAGCCGGGAGGGCGGCGCGGGCGCCGTGGCGCAGGCCTGCATAGGAAAAATGAGGGCGGAGAGCGGGGGGCATGAGCGTTACGCTCTGTGCCTTCCCGCATCCCCGCCGTCAATTGGAGATTGGCTGTCCGAGCTTTGTCAGGCGCCGTTCACCAGGGGATAGATTTCGGAAGCGCCATGATAAATCATCTCGAGAGCCACGTAGAGGATGATCGCCAATCCGACATAGGCGATCCAGCGGTAGCGCTGAAGGAGGCGGGCGATGTACGAGGCGGCGAGGCCCATAAGGGCGATGGACAGGAGAAGGCCAAAAGCGAGGATGTAGGGATGCTCGCGCGCCGCGCCTGCCACGGCGAGCACATTGTCGAGGGACATCGAGACGTCGGCGATGATGATCTGCCAGGCTGCCTGGGCGAAGGTCTTGCGCGGGACGCCGCTGGCGATGGTGCCGTCGCTGTCGAGGTCTTCGCCCGCCAGTGCCTCTTCTGCCGCATGCTGCTCTTCCTCATGGCCCGAGCGCAGCTCGCGCCACATCTTCCAGCACACCCACAGGAGGAGGATGCCGCCGGCGAGCAGGAGGCCTACGATCTGGAGAAGCTGGGTCGTGACCAAGGCGAACCCGATGCGCATCACCGTGGCGGCGATAATGCCGAGCAGGATGGCCTTGTTGCGCTGCTCCTTGGGAAGGCCGGCAGCGGCCAGGCCGATGACGATGGCGTTGTCGCCGGCCAGCGCCAGATCGATGCCGACCACCTTCAGGAAGGCGATCATCTCTGGTCCAAAATACTGCGAGAGATCAAACATGCAGTGCCTCATATGTCGGGTTGCGGGCAGCGCATGCGAAACGCTCAAAGAGACGCATCTGCCATCGTCCTGACCCGAAATCTTTCGAGGCACGTGCTGAGATGCTGGCAAAACCGTCTTTTTGAACGAACCCAGGCCGCCCTGGCTTTCATCCAGTCCGACATCGCCGCTCGTGGGGAGCGACCAGAGGGGCCCGGCCTGGCTAGGAAGTCCATCTAGACAACCCCAGCCGAGGGATCAAGTCATCACGACTATCAGATGGTGATCAATCCATGATTTGCCGCCGGCTTTTCCTGTCCTGCCCTTGATTCCAAGACGTTTTGTTGAGAAGGGCTCTCCCCGAGAGAACAGAAGCTTGATCCGGGCTGCAGCCTCGGGCCATATCGGTTTCAGAGAACCTTGGCGCTGAAGGCGTCTGCAGGGAGGTCGTTCATGTCCAGTCTTCACGAAGGCTCGGGGCCGCCACAGCGGAGCGGACCGGTGCGTGCGCCGCAGAGCTTGGCGGGCGGGGTGGTCCTGCTGGCCCTCGGCGCCCTGGCGCTGTGGCTCACCCGGGACCTCGACCAGGGCAGTCTCAGTTCCATGGGACCGGCCATGCTGCCCCGGTGGCTGGCCGTCGCAGTCGGCCTGACGGGCCTGGCCCTTCTGGTCTTCGCCTTCACCAAGGACGGCGAGACCCTGGAGCGCTGGAACCTGCGCGGCCCCGTGTTCGTGATTGCCGGCATCCTGGCCTTTGCCGTCACCATCCGGCCCTTCTCGTTCGGAACTCTCTCGACCCCGGGTCTGGGCCTGCTGTTCGCCGGCCCGCTCGCCATCCTCATCGGCGGCTATGCCACCCCGGAGGTGCGCCTGCGCGATCTCGTGATCCTGGCGCTCAGCCTGACCCCGTTCTGCATGATCCTGTTCGGCGATCTCCTGAACCTGCCGATCCCGGTCTTTCCACAGGCCCTCACGGGCCTCTTTCCCGCAGACTGGTCCCAGAAGGCCGTGCTGCGGGCGACGGCCGCCATCATGACTGCCGCGGCCGTCCTGGTGTTTCTCGCAACCCGCGGCCGGCGTCGGGGGCCGATCGATGTCGCCGACCACAGCGGGAGGATCTGATGGGTGATCTCGTCTCCAACCTGAGCCTCGGATTCGGGGTCGCCCTGACCCTGCAGAACCTGGGCCTAGCCTTCCTGGGCTGCCTCGTCGGCACGCTCATCGGCGTACTGCCGGGCGTCGGCCCCATCGCCACCATTGCCATGCTGCTGCCGATCACCTTCGGGCTCGATCCCACCGGCGCGCTCATCATGCTGGCCGGCATCTATTACGGCGCCCAGTACGGCGGCTCGACCACCGCAATCCTGGTCAACATCCCGGGCGAGGCGACCTCCGTGGTGACCGCGCTCGACGGCCACGAGATGGCCAAGCAAGGCCGCGCCGGCGTGGCGCTCGGCATCGCGGCCATCGGGTCGTTCTTCGCCGGCACGGTGGCCACCCTCGTCATCGCGGCCCTGGGAGCCCCGCTCACCAGCCTGGCGCTGATCTTCGGGCCGACCGAGTACTTCTCCCTCATGGTCATGGGCCTCGTGTTCGCGGTCGTGCTGGCGCGCGGATCGATCCTCAAGGCCGTGGCCATGATCCTGGTGGGCGTGCTGCTCTCCACCGTCGGCACCGACCTGGAGACGGGCGAGGAGCGCATGACCTTCGGGCTGCCGTTCCTGTCCGACGGCATCGACTTCGCGGTGCTGGCCATGGGCATCTTCGGCATCGCCGAGATCATGCGCAATCTCGACCACACAGAGACGCGCGACGTGGTGCGCCAGGCCATCGGCCGCTTGCTGCCGAACCGGGACGATTTCAGGCAATCCTACAAGCCTGTCCTGCGCGGCACCTTCATCGGGGCGGCGCTCGGCATCCTGCCGGGCAACGGCGCGGTGCTGGGGCCGTTCGCCTCCTATACGCTCGAGAAGAAGCTCGCCAAGGATTCCCGCCGCTTCGGCCGGGGCGCCATCGAGGGCGTGGCGGGTCCGGAATCCGCCAACAATGCCGGTGCTCAGACCTCGTTCATTCCGCTGCTGACGCTCGGCATCCCGCCGAATGCCGTCATGGCCCTGATGGTCGGCGCCATGACCATCCACGGCATCATTCCCGGCCCGCAGGTGATGACCAAGAACCCGACCCTGTTCTGGGGCATGATCGCCTCCATGTGGGTGGGCAACCTGATGCTGCTCGTCATCAACCTGCCGATGATCGGCATGTGGGTGCGGCTGCTCAAGGTGCCGTACCGCCTGCTGTTCCCGGCGATCCTGATGTTCTGCTGCATCGGCATCTACTCGATCAACTCGCTGCCGACAGACGTGATGTTCATCGCCTTCTTCGGCCTCGTCGGCTACATGCTGATCAAGCTCGGCTTCGAGCCGGCACCGATGCTGCTCGGCTTCGTGCTCGGCAGGCTGATGGAGGAAAACCTCAGGCGGGCGCTCATCATCTCGCGCGGCTCGCTGGAGACCTTCATCGAGCGCCCGGTGAGCGCGGGCCTGCTCGCCGTGGCCGCTATCCTGCTTGTGATCGCCCTCCTGCCTTCCATCCGCAAGGGAAGGGACGAGGTCTTCACCGAGTAGCTTGCCTTCAAGTCCATCTTGCCCACATGGTAGGCGATAACTTTTCCAAGGGAGGAAAATTGATGAAGAAGGTTGTACTGGCTCTGACCGCAGTCGCCGGCCTGGCCGCAACGGGCGCCCAGGCCCAGAACTATCCCACCCGCCCGATCACCATGATCGTCCCGTTCGCGGCCGGCGGCCCGACCGACGTGGTCGCCCGCATCGTGACCGACAACATGAGCCGCACCCTGGGCCAGCAGATCGTGATCGAGAACGTGGCCGGCGCCGGCGGCACCACGGGCATCACCCGTGCGGCCCAGTCCCAGCCCGACGGCTACACCATCATGATGGGCCACATGGGCACCCATGGCGCCGCTCCGGCCCTCTATCCGAACCTGAAGTACGATCCGACCAAGGACTTCGCCCCCATCGGCCTGGCAGCCGGAACCCCGATCCTGATCGTGGCCAAGAAGGACTTCCCGGCCAATGACCTGAAGGGCTTCCTCGACTACATGAAGGCCAATGCCGGCAAGGTGAACATGGCTCATGCGGGCGTGGGCTCGGTCTCCCACTCCACCGGCATCCTGTTCAACTCCATCATCAACGCGAAGCCGACCCTGGTGGCCTATCGGGGCACGGGTCCGGCCCTCAACGACCTGATGGCCAACACGGTCGATTACATGACCGACCAGATCGTCAACGTGGCGCCGCAGATCCAGGGCGGTAACATCAAGGCCTTCGCCATCGCGACCCCTGAGCGCTCGCCCGCGCTCCCGAATGTGCCGACCACGAAGGAAGCCGGCCTGCCGGACTACCAGGTCAGCGCCTGGAACGCGGTGTTCGCCCCCAAGGGCACGCCCGCCGACATCGTCAAGAAGCTCAACGGTGCCCTCGTGAAGGCCCTTGACGACGAGAACACCAAGAAGCGCCTGGCGGATCTGGGCGGCGTGATCCCGACCAATGCCGAGCGGACCCCCGAGTCCCTGCAGAAGCTCGTCGAGAGCGAGGTCGCCCGCTGGACCCCGGTCCTCAAGGCAGCCGGCGCAACGGCCGAATAAGCCTTTCAAAGCTTGAGCATCCAATGCGGCGGGCCCCAAGCCCGCCGCAATCATTTCCGTGCCATCAGCCTTCAATCAGGTCTTGAAATTGCTCGTCCGGACGATTACACCCTGCCTCACGTGCAGCCGTAGCTCAGTTGGTTAGAGCACCAGATTGTGGATCTGGGGGTCCCCCGTTCGAGCCGGGGCGGCTGTACCACCTCTCAAAGCTCGATTGGGCCTCGCAGGTTCGAGGTCTGCTGAACAGGCGCATCCAGCGTTGCCTGCCATTTGCCGCTGACCCAGGCAGAACGATCCTTATCCTTCAGCCCAGCTTGGGAACGGCCGGCGCGATGCCCGAGCGGCCTTATCTCTGACAAACGGAAGTCCGGCCGGCGAGTGCCTGTACCCCATCCTGGATTTGGACTAGGAGGCATGCGGGCGGCGATCCTTCATGCGAGGCGCTGCACGCGGGACAGCGGATAAGGTCGATATCAATGGCATCAGGACCGGACACCTCCGAGGCGCGCCGGACGCGGGTTGGCGTTCTTTATGCGCTCGCGGCGTTCTTCATGTGGGGCTTGGCGGTGCCGCTGCACTTCAAGCTCCTCGCCTCCATCCCGGCTCCTCAGATTCTGGCTCACCGCATCGTCTGGGCCAGTCTCTTTGCGCTCGGCCTGATCGTCGCCTTCAGGCAGGTGGGAAAGCTGATCGAGGCCGTTCTGTCCCGCAAGCGCCTCCTTCTGCTGGGCATCTCGGCCGGACTAATCGCAATCAACTGGCTCGTCTATATCTGGGCGGTGAATTCCGGGCATCTCGTGCAGACGAGCCTCGGCTACTTCATCAATCCGCTTCTGAACGTCGTGCTGGGTGTGCTGTTCCTCCGGGAGCGGCTTCGTCCTGCCCAGGTGGCAGCCTGCCTTCTCGCAGGAGTGGGCGTTCTTGTTCTGGGGATCTCCTCTGGCGAGATGCCCTGGGTCGCGCTGGTGCTCGCCTGCAGCTTCGGCTTCTACGGCTTGGTTCGAAAGATCGTGCCGGTGGCGCCTCTCGTGGGCTTCTGCGTCGAATCCCTCCTGCTCACACCTTTGGCGCTCGCCTACCTGGCAGTGACGTTCGCCGATGGCAGCGCTGCGGCATTCCGAGGGAATGTCGGACTCGATCTGCTTCTTGTGCTCACAGGCTTCAGCACGGCGGCGCCACTCATCTGGTTCGCCGCCGGGGCGCAGCGACTGAAGCTCTCCACCATCGGTCTTCTGCAATATCTGGCGCCTTCAGGTCAGCTCGCGCTTGGCGTTCTGGCTTATGGAGAGCCTTTCGGATGGATCGACGCCGTTGCATTCGGGCTGATCTGGACGGCCCTTGCGATCTACACCGGCAGCGCCTTGAGGTCCGCTCCCGATCGCTGAGAAAGGGGCCGATGATGCTGCTCCAACCAGGATCGTCCTCTGAAGGGTGCTGCGCTGCCATCCCGCGATCCATCGGATGATCCGAAACACCTCAGCGCAAACAAAAGCGGCCCCGGTGGAGCCGGGGCCGCTTGGCTGCAGGAGTGCAAGTTGTCGTCAGATGACGAGGAAGTCGGCGGCGGTGAGCTTGGCGAGGTTGGCGATCTCGGCGAACTTGATCGCCGCCTTGGAGCCCGAGCCGTCCTGGTCGTAAGACAGATCGCCTGTCTTGTCGTTGTAGATGATGCGGTCGTTGGAATCCAATGCCTTGGTGCCGAGCACGAAGCTGCTGGCCGACAGCTTGCCCCACTTGAGCTTGGTGAAAGCCGTGTCGTTGAGGCGGATGGTGTCGTCGGCCACGTTGAAGTCGAGGATCACATCCACGTTCTTGCTGCCGGGCTTGGTGTCGAAGGTGAACGTGTCCTTGCCTGCGCCGCCGATCAGCACGTCGGAGCCGTTCTTGGCCCAGATCTTGTCGTCGCCGCCCTTGCCCTCGATCCGGTCGTTGCCGGACGTACCTGTCAGGCTGTTCGAGCCGCTGGTGCCCGAGAACGTCTTCGTGGTGACCGGCTGCGAGGTGGTGGGCATAGGAGTGCTGGGCGTGCTCGTATCCGCCACATCGGCAACGGAGAAGGTCACGGTACCGGCATCCGTATCGCCGTCTGCGTCCTTCGCGGTGTAGCTGAAGCTGTCCGAGCCGAAGAAGTTGGCCTTCGGGGTGTAGACGAATGAACCGTCGGCGTTGAGCTTCACGCTGCCGCCCTGAGCGGTGGCGAACGTGCCGGCGACAGCCGCCTTGCCGCCATCGGCAGCGGTGTCGTTGGCCAGAACGCCCTGCGCGGCGCTGACAGTCAGAGCCTTGTCCTCCGTGGCCGCATAGCGGTCGTCCGCAGCCGTGACCGCGTTGTCCTTCGGCGCAGGAGTCGGGGTGGGGGTAGGCGTCGGCGTCGGCTGTGTCGGCGTCGTCACCGTGCCGTCGTGGTTGAAGTTCAGGGCGTAGAAGGAGGTCTGGCCGTAGCCCGTGCCGTTGGTCTCATTCGCACCGAGATAGGCGCCGGCCTTGAAGTAGAAGGTATCGGACTGCCACACGCTGTTGATGGCGCTGACCGACTTGTAGACCTGACCATCGGCGAAGATCGTAACCTCGAGCGTGCTGCCCTTGGCATTGATCGTGTAGGAGAAGCGCTCGTCCAGCGAGACGCTCGGCTGCTGGCCGGACGCATTCACGAAGTAGAACTTGGTCTCGCTGTTGTTGGAGCCGGCCTGGTCGTTGGCGAAGTAGAGCTTGCCGTTCTCCCAATAGAGGCGCACCAGCTCGTCGTCCTGGCCGTGGATCTGGCCGACGATGATGCGGCCGCCCATGCCGTCGCGGATCGGAGCGGCGTCGACCTCAAGGGTGGCGCTCATGAATCCGCCGGTCTTGAGGTTCCATGCGGCGTTCGCGGTGCCGTTCATCTCGCGCAGCTCGGAACGGGCATAGGAAGAGCCGCTGGTGGTGGCACCGTCGACCGGGGCCACGAAGGTCATGGCGCCGTCGGCAGCGGTGTAGAAGTACTTGGAGTTCTGATAGGTGGAGAGGTTCTTCACCTCCATGGCGTTGCCGCTGAGGCCGCCACTGCTATCGACAGGCAGGGTGATCTTCCAATTGGACAAGTCAAAGTTGCCGCCGGGCGCGACCGAAGGATTCAAAGTCATTTTATCTGCCCCAAAATTAAGCGAGCCCCTTTTCGAGGTCTCTGAATAATAGTTATGAAGTTCTATGAAGAACTTGCTGCGATTACGCAGGGAGGAAACGCTGAGTAACTAAACAAACTGGCAAGCACTTCTTGCGGTGCTCATAAATATTTCGGATTTCCAAGATCAGTAACTTGTCGTCCGTTGCAGCCGTTTTGATGGTTGAATAAGGCAACATCGTGGCAGAGATTTTATTTTATTCCTCTCCTTCCCAGGCGTAGCACTAAAAGGAGTTCGTCCTCTGGGGCATGCTTTGAGAAGAAGGATGGTTCTGGGTTTCCTCGCAACAGGCCTCCAACCTGCTCATCTTCGCTTCTGATGAACTGTCCAAAGAAAGAGCGCCGTCTCGGATGGCGCTCTAGGAGGGCCGCTCTTGCGACCAGAGGGAGGACCGTGCCGGTCAGGCACTCATTAAGGCTGCGCCTGAAAGGTAAACGACAGGTTACGTATGGGAAGTATTCGCGCCGAATCCGGTGCTGGGATGAATCCTCGCAAGAGGCCGCTTCAATGCAGCACAAGCAGCCAACTCACCAGAACCAGGGGAGCGACTATACCAAGGACGAATGAAACAGCACCATGAGCCACGACAACCTCCTGCCGATGGTCAGAAGGTACTCCCGAACTCCTTGGGCGGCCGTGCGCTACGGCACGCCCGCGAGCGGCGGCAGCTGCGCTCAGGTGTTTTCATCGGCTGGCTTGTCTGCTGATTGCGGGGTCGTGTTCGCCTGGGTCGAGCCGCTTTGCGCATCGCTGCGGGCCTTGCGCTTGCGGCCGAGCCATTTGTACAGCATCCATCCCACGCCCGAACTGATGGCCGCCATCACGACCAGACCGGAACTCGGATAATCCCGGAAATTGATGCGGCTTGCGGTTTCAAGCTCGTCCAATTTGTCGTCGGTCTGCTCGTCGGTCTCGGGCATGGATGCGCCTCGTCAGGAATGCCCCACATATAGGCCGCGCAAGCCGGCTGTCCAACGTGGGCAGCCTGAGTCGGGCCCTGCGCCGTTCATCCCAAGGCCACAGGGGAACGGCACCGGAGCCCGGTGCCGTTCCATGCACGATCGCGGAAAGAGGGCAGAGGAGGCTTCCTTCAGATGCCGCCGCGCCAGGATGCCTTTTCTGCGAGCTTCACGGTGAGGTCAGCCAGGCGGAAGCTGTTCTGCAGCGTCAGCTCGAGATTGTCCTGCATGAGGGATACCTGAGCCTTGGTGACATCCTGGAGCGACCGGCACTGAGCGAGCCTGGTGAATCCGTCGAGGTTCGTCTGAAGCCGCTTCTGGCTCATGCGCAGGCACTCCTGCGAAAGATCCTGAATGCCGGTGGCCACGGTATGCGCGCTTTCCGTTCCCAAACGAACAGCATCGTCGACCTCGTCCAGGCTGCTCCGAACCACATGGCCCAGATCGGCGGGAGCGCGCGCTTCGACCTGCTTCGTGTCGGTGAGGTGCGCCAGCTCATCCTCGACCTGGTCTGCAACAGCTCGGGCCTCCTCGTCGCTGAGCACCTCGAGAACGGCAGGCAGAAGCTGCTTCCGGTCATCGCGGATATGTCGCTGGAATGCCTTCCTGAGCTCCGCGACCTTGCCGAGAAACTCGCTGCTGCTCTTTTGCATAAGCGCAAGTTCTCCCAGCAACGAAGCCGTCTCCTCGTTGTCGCTGATCGAGGCGCCGAGCAGGTCCGCCATCCCGTGCCTTTGCAGGATCGGGAAGAGATGCTGCTCCTGCAGGCTGGCGAGCAGCTCCAGTTCGTCCTTCAGGTCCGCGAAGAGGCGCTCACGTGTTTTGGTCGCGGTGTCGGAGGTTGCAAGGATTTTGTCGAAAAGCTCATTCGCCTTATCGGGCGGCGTCTGGCTGAAATGTTTCGTAGGCATTGTCTCGCCTCATCATGGTGGGAGGAAATGGATAAACTCAAACGCTCTCGGCTCGTGCGTCACTGCCTGAATCATCAAGCGTCACGCCAGGTTCCCAGGACTTGATCAATTAGCCCGCAGCTCTTTCACTCCGGGCCTCAAACTCACCAGAAAACGATGACCTGAATACGACAGGGCTCACGAGAGATTGCGGTCTCTGGAAGGCTGCAGACGAGGAGGGCCTGAGCGGTGCAGAAAGTTGCTGTGCGGGCCTAGAAATTTCGCCCTGCCCACGGGAGCAAGTGAGACTCTTGATGTTGCGAACTTCTCATTCACTAAAAGAGCGAGGAGAACAGCAAGCCTCGCAGCCATCATCCCGCCAGCGGGCTGTGACAGCGGAAATCAGCGTGCCGCAGTCATTCCGGCAGCTTCCGGAACAGGGCTTTTGGTAAGGGTGATCTTGCTGGCGCTTCGATCGCACGAGACGGTGACGAAACCGTCTGAGGCCTGGATGCGGGCTGTCACCACATCGCTCGTGTTGACGAGCTTGACAGGCTGCTCGTCCATCTCCTGCGCGGCTTCGCTGATGATGGAGAGGCATTCACTGAAAGGCATGGATGCAATGCGGGTGTCGGCGGACTGAGCCTGAGCGCCACCCATTGCTGCCGTGCTGAAGGTGCCAGCCAAGATTATCATCAGAAAGGAGCGCATCAACCTATTCTCCAACGCCCGGAAGATCATCACACCCGAGCTTTGCCAGCTGTGCTCTATCGCACAGGGAAGGAACGTGCCGCGGCATGGGGCCGTTCCTCGCTGTAATGTCGCAGGGGATGTCTGCCGGTTGCGATGGATCCTATCCTGCCGCTGTTAGCGGAAGCTGAATCCCGGCCCGGAAAGCTGAAGCGCCACGTCCTCGGCGATGCTTCAGCCGCTCGATTCCTTCTGATTTCCAAGAATCTGGCGCCCGCGGCGCTCCGCCTGCTCCAGGGCCTCGGCCAGGAGGCGCCGACCCTGCAGCAGGGCCTGCTCGTCGGGGACGGTGAGGCTCAAGGCGGACAGAATTTTGTCCGCTTCCGTTTCATGGCGAGTGTCTGGCATGAGGTCATTCTCTTTCCAAGCTGTGCCGGTGGAACTGCCGAACTTCACCTTGGGTTCCGAGCCGATGAGTTCTGCGGCCCCAAAAGCGCCCAGCTTGGCTCTTACTGCCCCGTGAAATGCATTCGACGAGACTTGCCAGCTTCCAGGAATTGTAAGACACTTACATTCATCACAGCAGAGTTCTCATGATTGCCGATGCACGAGCCCGGGACCCGGACCGTGAAGAGTACCGTTTTGCGTATGGCCCTGCCTGCCGGGCCTGTTCGTGGCAGTCTCACCCGATCGACGTTCATCCTATTGCGCGTTCAGACATGATTCATTGCGATATTGGCAGTCATGGCTTCATGACAGGCGACGACACAGACCCCTTGAAGGATGCTCTCGATCTCCAGAGCCGGGTAAAGGCCTTGAAGGCACTGCTCGAGCTGCAGCGCTGGCAGATCGAGGTGCTCAACGAGAGACTGTATTCCTCGGATCCGGGCGGCACCGCCGCCAAGCGGCTGCTGGCCCTCAAACGAAGCGAGGCGCAAGGTCTTCAGGTGCCGAAGGCCGTGAACGACCCTTGATGCTGGCGCCGCTCCGCATCCATGCAAAAAGGCCCGGTGCTGCCACCGGGCCTTTGCGTTTCGAAGAAAGTCGGACGATCAGTTGAACTTGTAGTTCAGGCCTGCACGCAGCACGCCGAACTCGGCATCGCGGTCGACGTTGACGCGACCGCCGCGATCAAAGTTGTCCTTCGTGTCGATGTCCACATAGAGGCCTTCGACCTTGGCGGTGAAGTTGTTGGTGATGGCGTATTCGACGCCGCCGCCGATAGTCCAGCCCCAGTTCACTTCATCGCCTGAGTGATGGCCAAGGACCGGGTCAATGCCCCTGTTGCCGCCGACATCGCCATAGGCGAAGCCGCCCGTGCCGTAGACCAGAGCGCGGTCGAAGGCCACGCCGGCGCGGGCGCGGATGGTGCCGAAGAAGCCATCCGAGTCGCCCGGGTAGTAGGTGGTGCCGTACGAGGCGCCCTTGTTGCCCACGGCGGCATACTGGAGATCCGTCTCCACGCCGGCCACGAACATGCCGAACTGATAATTGTAGCCGGCCTGCGCGCCGCCCACGAAGCCGCCGTGCCGGCGACCGGGAACGCTGCCGAAGGTCGGATCGTAGAAGCGGCTGTCGCCCACGTTCCAGCCGTAGCCGGCATTCAGGCCCGCATAGAAGCCGGTCCATGTGAAAACAGGAAGCGCGTTGTAAGCCGGGGCAGGAGAGTAGCGGGACGGAAGATCGGCCGCCTGGGCGTTCGAAGCTGCAAGGCCGAGAGCCGCTGTGGCAGCGAGAAGTCCAAGAGCAGATTTACGCATGATTGTATTCCGTACTTGTGAGCTAGAATTCGCTAGGCATGAATTGCCTGTCGCTGAGGTCATAAAAGAACATGAGAGAATGTTGCAATACGTTTGAGTGTAACCACTCGAAACATGATTGACGGTTTATGAAAGTTTACTCTTCATCAACCATGATGCGGGGGTGCGGGTTGAGGTCGGGTAGCAAGTATGTGCAGATCGACCTGTGACGTTAGAGCTTCCAGCCTCAAGTTAAGAGACAACGACTTGGCCTCACCCGCATCAGGGTGGGGCCTTTTTTCTTAATGCTGGAGGTTGCCGGTTCGACCGGCGCAAAACACTCAGGGCGCATTCGCCGCGAGAGCCTGAGCACGCCGGGCAATCGCCCCGACATCGGCGCTCATGGCGAGCCTGTCGTGTTCAAGGTCGGCCAGCGTAACCCAGCCGGCCTCGAGCGCATCGTCGCCTGCGACAGGCACTCCGGAAATCCAGCGGCAGCGGACGGCGATCAGGATGTAATGCTGGTGAACCGCTCCGGAAGGATCCGGCACCAGGATGTCGAGCGTGGTGATGACGTCCTGGGCCTCCGCGTGCACGCCCGTCTCTTCCAGGAGCTCGCGGGTGGCTGCCGCACGGACCGTCTCGCCGAATTCGATCTTCCCGCCGGGGAAGCCCCACAGGCCGGCATCGGGCGGGTTGGCTCGGCGCACCAGCAGGGCCCGATCCTCATGGATGACGACGGCGATGACGGCTGGAATGGGTGATGAGGACATGAAAAAGGCTCGGCCGATGTGGCCGAGCCTTAGCGCATGATCATGCGGTCGGGTAGCGTGTTCAACGCCCCGGCCGCTGAAAGGCCGAGTGCAGGGGCTCCAGGCTCTTGGTGAACCAGAGCGCCGTCGACTCTGCGATGTCCTTCCACTGGGCCGAAGCCGCTTCGTAGGCCTGGCGCGTCGCCTGGCTTTGCGCCTTGAGGGCCTCAGGGAGGGGAGCAGGGCTGAACGCCGAACGCCAGAGGTCGAGAGCAGCGCTGCTCTGGACGTTCAGGGCGTCGATGATCTTGCCGTTGACTTCCAGCGCACCCTTGGCTGCCTCGCCGACGGCTTGGCGGAAGGCGTCGCCCTGCTTCTTCGCCGAAGAGAAGAGAGCTTCAGGTGCGACGGGCTTCACCTCGGGTGCCTTCGGCTGTGTCGCAGCCTTGGCAGCTGTCACCACTTCCAGGGCCGCGGTGGCCGGAGCGGCCGCCAGCTCGACGAGATCGGCCTTCAGCTCTGGGCTGTCGGCCTTCGTTGCTCTCTTGGCTCGTGGCTTCTTCGCTTCCGCCATCGTGAGGTCCTCGCGGTGCTGTTGGAGAGGGTCTTACTTCTTGGAGCCCGGCTGCTTCATGGCCGACTGCGCCATGGAGCCGAATTCCTTCATCTGGGTCTGCATCGCCTCGAACTGGCTGCGCACGAACTCGGCTTGGATCTGCATCGCTTCCTGCATGTCCTTGGCGCGAACCATCCTCTGAGCGAGGTCGAAGGCCGCGTTCAGGTTCTGCTCGGTGTAGGTGAAGGTCTTGCGGGCGGCGTCGCGGGCGCTGGCCTGGACCGTGGTGGCCGAGCCTTCGAACGTGTCGGCCGTCTTCTGAGCCGCGGTCATGAAGCCATCGATGGCCTTGCGGGCCTGATCGACGCTCTTCTCGGCGAAGTCGCGCATCTCCGGGGGAATTTCGTAACCTTGGGGTTGGTTCGCTGCCATGACATGCTCCTTGTTTGAAGGCATTTGTGCAGTGCAATATCACATTGTGCGCTGCAAAATCAACTCCTTTATGCCTTGTGTTATTAAGGTTACCTCAAAGTAAACGGATTCAAGGGTTCCGCCTTGCATGCTTGACCGCAGATATTAGTCTAGAAGCCTAGCCTGAAGAGTTTCCGCGGCAGTCGTGGCAAGGACCGTTGATGACGGGTGGCCCCAACCCATTCGAACGTTTGATCGCGCGGCTCGCCGCCGAGCCGGGCCTGGGCCTGCTCGCCGAGCCGGGTGCGGTCGCGTTCGTCTGGGATCGGACAGGGGAGAGGCTGCTCTGGGCATCGCCCGGCGCTGAAGGATCGAGGAGCGCCTTTACCGACCCGTCCGGACGGGTGTTGCGCGATTTCCGGGCCCGCGAGCGCATCAGGGCTCTCGCCAACGGCCTTGCTCCCCATGAGGGTGTCCGGGTGGAGCGTCTCAGGCTCGATCCGGCCCGTCCGTGGCTTCCGGTTGCCTGTGCCTGCCGCCTGGCGGCTTTGGACGACGGCGAGCCCGTGCTGGTGACGGCATTCACCGGATCGTCAAACAGGGCAGGGCGTCCCCGCGCGCCCCAAGCGGCCGATGAGAGTGCCCCGGCTCAGGAGCAGGTCGCTGAGATCTCAGGCGATCCCGCTCCGCAAGCGGACCAGCCCCGCGGCGTGATCCGTTTCATCTGGCAGGCGGATGCGCAGACCCGTTTCACCGAAGTCTCGCCGGAGCTTGCCCAAGCCGTGGGGCCCGTTGCGGCCAATATCGTCGGGCGGACCTGGGACGAGGTGTCCCGTTCGGTCGTCGAAGATCCGGACCGCGCCGTTGCAGACCTGTTTGCCCGTCGCGATACCTGGAGCGGGCGAACCGTCTTCTGGACCATCGACAACGCCCCTTTACAGGTGCCTGTCGATTGGGCCGGCATGCCCGTGTTCAGCATGGACCGGGAGCTGACGGGCTTCCGGGGCTTCGGCCTGCTGCGCATGGACGCGGCGCGCGAGCGGGAAACCGATGAGAGGCCCGCAGGCAGCTCCGGGAGCAGCCAGGAGGATCTGATCGCTCAGAGCCTCGTCCCCGACGATACCTTCCCGTTCCATCCGCCGGAGGAGATGCCTTCGCAGGAGCAGGAGGCCGAGAGCGATGCGCCCGACGAGGAGAGCTGGTTCACCAATCTTCGGGAGCAGGTCGCGGAGGCTCTCTCCAGCACCGCTCCGCCTGAACCTGCACCGCAGCGCAAGCCTGCGGACAGGCCGGCGCCCGGATCGACCCTTTCCGACGCAGAGCGCAACGCGTTTCGGGAAATCGCGCGGGCGCTCGGCGCCCGGCTGGAGGAGGGGTCGTCTCAGGACAAATCCTCCGATCAGCCCGGCGGCTCCGAACAGACGGCACCTGCAGCTGAGAGAGACGCTTCCTCCGGGCCAGCCGTCTCTCCGGCCGGCAGCGACCCCATCCTCGACCGGCTGCCCATCGGCATCCTGATCCATCGCGGGGAGCGCGTTCTCTTCGCCAACCGTTTCCTGCTCGGTCTGACCGGCTATGACAATGTGGAGCAGGTTCAGGCCGATGGCGGCCTCGTGCACCTGTTTCGCGGTTCTCCCGCCCTCGGAGGCTCTGGCGAGGAAGACTCGGCTCTCTCCCTGACGACCCGCGGCGGCGAGAACATCGCCGTCACGGTCCGCGCCTCGTCGGCCGAGTGGGATGGCGGGGAAGCGGATCTCCTGGTGATCCGCAGGGCTTCCAAGGCGGATGCTCCGCCTCCATCCACGGACCACCGCGTCCACGAGCTGGAAGCGATCCTCGATACGGCAACCGATGGCGTGATCGTGCTCAACGAGACGGGGCGCATCCTCTCCCTCAACCGTTCGGCCGAGGCGCTCTTCGGCTATGACGAGCGGGCGGTGGCGGGCGATGCCATCACGGTGCTGCTGGCGCCCGAGAGCCACATCGTCGCCCTCGATTACCTCGAGCGCCTGCGCTCGCCGGGCGTCGGCAGCCTGCTCAACGACGGACGCGAAGTGCTCGGCCGGGAGCGCCAGGGCGGGTCCATCCCGCTCTTCATGACCATGGGCCGCCTGGGCGACGGCCCTGAGCGCCGGTTCTGCGCCGTGCTGCGCGACATCACGGCCTTCAAGAAGGCCGAGGGCGAGCTGATCGGCGCCAAGCACGCAGCCGAGGAAGCCAGCGCCCAGAAATCCGATCTTCTGGCCAAGATCAGCCATGAGATCCGCACGCCCCTGAACGCCATCCTGGGTTTCGCGGAGGTGATGCTCGAGGAACGGTTCGGGCCTATCGGCAACGACCGCTACAAGGAATATCTCAAGGACGTTCACGCCTCAGGCTCCCATGTGATCAGCCTCGTGAACGACCTTCTGGATCTCGCCAAGATCGAGGCGGGCCGCCTGGAGCTCTCGTTCACGGGCGTGAGCCTGAACGACCTTGTCTCCAGCTGTGTGGCCCTGCTTCAGCCGCAGGCCGCCCGCGACCGGATCGTCATGCGGATGAGCTTCGCGCCCAAGCTGCCGCCGGTGGTGGCCGATGAGCGATCCGTGCGCCAGATCGTGCTCAATCTCGTGTCCAACGCCATCAAGTTCACCGATGCGGGCGGACAGGTGATCGTCTCCACGGCCGTGACCGACCGGGGCGAGGTGGCCTTCCGGGTCCGCGATACCGGCATCGGCATGACGTCGGAGGAGGTTGAGGCCGCCCTCGAACCCTTCCGCCAGCTCGCCACCTCGCGCAAGCGCGGCGGCACGGGGCTCGGCCTGCCCCTCACCAAGGCCCTGGTTGAGGCAAACAAGGGAGCGCTGCAGATCTCCAGCCGGCCGAGCGAGGGAACGCTCGTCGAGGTGATCTTCCCGCCGACGCGGGTCTGGGCTGAATAGTGCGCAGCTTCGTTCTGCGGCATGCTTCCGCTGACGACATGAAGGCTGTCGCCCGGCTGCACCGCGAGGTGCGCAGAGCCTGCCTGCCTTACCTGCCCGAGATCCACTCGCCGGAGCAGGATCTGGCTTTCTTTCAGGGGCACGTCTTTCCATCCTCCACGATCTGGCTGGCCGAGGATGAGAGCCGGCTGATCGGGTTTGCTGTCCTGAAGCAGGATTGGCTCGATCATCTCTATGTCGATCCGGCATGGCACGGCCGCGGGGCCGGGCTGGCTCTTCTGACAGCCGTCCGGGAGAAGGCCGAGGAGCTGAATCTCTGGACCTTCCAGGCGAACGCGCAGGCGCGCCGCTTCTACGAGCGTCACGGCTTCAGGCTTGTGGAGCTGACCGATGGCTCCGGCAATGAGGAGTGCACCCCTGATGCGCATTATCGATGGACGCGCCATCGAACCGGAGAGGGCGATGATCGTCGTCTTCACGGAACTGACACCCGCTCGTGATCCTGTGCGATCGATCGAAGCCGCCGGAGTGACTTGCGCTTACAGCCGGGCGCAATAGGTTCTGGTGGCCTGCTCCGCCCTGCAATGTCCACGAGACGAAGGATCCCAATGTCCACCTATCGCCTCGACAAGATGCTCGCCCCGCGCTCCATCGCGGTCGTCGGCACGAGCCCCCGACCCGGCTCCCTCGGCCTGACCTTCCTGCGCAATCTGATTGCCGGCGGCTTCGAGGGCGACATCGTGTCCGTCAATCCCCATCATGTGGAGATCGAGGGGAGGCCGTGCTTCCCGTCCCTGGCCGAGCTGCCGGAGATTCCCGATCTCGTCGTTGTCGCGGTGCCGCCGGAGAGGGTGCCCGGCGTGATCGAGGAGGCCGGGCGGGCCGGCGTAAGCGTCGCCATCGTGGCAACGGCCGGCATGGGCTATGGCGATGGTTCCTTGAGCGAACAGGTTCGGCTCGCGGCGCGCGCGCATGGGCTGCGGGTCGTCGGGCCCAACTGCATCGGCGTGCTGGCTCCCCGGGCCAAGATGAATGCGAGCTTTGCGGCTCACAGCGCCAAGCCGGGCGACCTGGCGCTCGTCTCCCAGTCGGGCGCAGTGGCGGCGGGACTCGTCGAATGGGCGGCGCAGCGGAATGTGGGCTTCTCGGCCATCGTGTCGCTCGGCGACAAGGTCGACGTGGATTTCAGCGACTGCCTCGATTTCTTCTCCGCCGACAGCGGGACGAGGGCGATCCTGCTCTACATCGAGTCCATCGACAACGCGAAGAAGTTCATGTCGGCGGCCCGTGCCGCGTCGCGCGTGAAGCCCGTGGTGGTGATCAAGGCCGGGCGGCATGCGCAGGGAGCCAAGGCCGCCGCCACGCATACGGGCGCGCTGGCGGGCTCCGATTCGGTCTACGATGCCGCCTTCCGACGCGCCGGATTGCTGCGCGTGCTCGATCTCGACCAGCTCTTCGCCGCGGCGGAGACCTTGGGGCGTCAGAAACCGTTCCCTGGAAGCCGATTGGCAGTTCTTACCAATGGCGGTGGTATCGGGGTTCTCGCGGTCGACCGGCTGGTGGATCTCGGCGGGACGCTCGCGACCATTTCCGAGACGACCCGCAATTCGCTCGATGCCATCCTGCCGCAGACCTGGTCGAAGGCGAACCCCATCGACATCATCGGCGATGCGAACCCTGAGCGTTACGCCGGCGCCCTGGAGGCGCTGCTCGCCGACCCCGAGAACGATGCCGTTCTCATCCTCAACGTGCCGACGGCCGTGGCCAGGGCCTCGGACGTGGCCTCATCCATCGTGAATGTCGTGAAAAAGGACCGGGCGAGGGGCTATCGCCAGAAGCCGGTCTTCGCCGCCTGGATCGGCGAGGATCCGGAATCCGCTCGGGTGTTCGAGGAGGCGCGCATTCCGCATTTCGCCACGGAGGCCGATGCAGTGCGCGGGTTCATGCAGCTCGTGCGCTACCGCGAGGCGCAGAACCAGCTGATGGAGACGCCCGACGACCTTCCGCACGATTTCGAGCCGGATGTGCAAGCTGCCCGCGCCATCGTGGATCATGTGGTTTCGCAGAACCGACGCTGGCTCGATCCGCTCGAGGTCAATGCGCTGCTGAAGAGCTACGACATCCCCACCGCGCCTGTCGTGCTCGCGACCACGCCGGACGAGGCCGCGGAGGTCGCACGCCCGATCATCGCCGAGGGCGGCACGGTGGCAGTCAAAGTTCTCTCGCCCGACATCGTGCACAAATCCGATATCGGCGGCGTGAAGCTCGATCTCACCACCGAGGAGGCGGTGCGAAAAGCTGCCGCCGACATCTTCGAGCGCGCGGCGCGCCTGAAGCCGGGGGCGCATGTGGCCGGCGTCACGGTGCAGCCGATGGTGCGCCGGACCAAGGCCCGCGAGCTGATCATGGGCATTGCCGACGATCCGTCCTTCGGCCCCGTGGTGCTCTTCGGGCGCGGCGGCACGGCCGTGGAAGTGATCAACGACAAGGCGCTGGCCCTGCCGCCCCTCGACCTGAAGCTTGCGCACGATCTCATCGACCGCACCCGGGTGTCGCGCCGGCTCAAGGCCTATCGCGACGTTCCGGCGGCCGACGAGGGGGCCATTGCCCTCACCCTCGTGAAGCTCGCCCAGATGGCCGCTGACATCCCCGAGATCCGCGAGCTCGACATCAACCCGCTGCTCGCCGACGAGACCGGCGTGATCGCGGTCGATGCCCGCGTGGCGGTGGCGCCCGAGACCCGCAAGGGCAGCGGACATCCGCGCTTCGCGGTGCGGCCGTACCCGAAGGAATGGGAGCGCACCATCGGCCTGCGCAACGGCAGGAACGCTTTCGTGAGGCCCGTGCGCCCGGAGGACGAGGACGAGTTCCGGCGCTTCTTCGAGAAGATCACCCCGGAGGACCTGCGCCTGCGCTTCTTCGCGCCGGTGCGCGACTTCAGCCACACCTTCCTGGCGCGCCTGACCCAGCTCGATTACGCCCGCGCCATCGCCTTCGTGGCCTTTGACGGGGAGACGGGCGAGATGATGGGCGCGGTCCGGCTCCATGCGGATGCGAACCACGAGACCGGCGAATACGGAATCCTGCTCCGCTCGGATCTCAAGGGACTGGGCCTGGGCTGGGAGCTGATGCGCCTGATGATCGAATGGGCCAAGGCGGAAGGCCTGCGCGAGGTCGAGGGCCAGGTGCTGCGCGAGAACTCCACCATGCTCGACATGTGCCGCAGCCTGGGCTTCACGATCCGCATCGATCCGGACGATCCGGAACTACGCCTCGTGACCCTGCCGATCGCCTCCATCGCGGAGCCCGGCAAGCTGGCGAAATCGACGTGAGGGGCAGTTTCCCTCCCCCTTGCGGGCGAAGTTCATGTCCCGGGTGTCATCCCCGGCGAGCCGTAGGCGAGGGAAGGGGATCCACTCGCATGCGCAATGCCATGGATTCCCTTCCCCTCCGCTGCGCTCCGGCCGGGAATGACACCTGTGCCGTCATGGCCGGGTTTGTCCCGGCCATCCCGATGCTGAAAAGCGTTGCGCCTCACCGCATCGGGATCACCGGCACAAGGCCGGTGATGACGTGAGGAGGGCTGCCGGTCCTTTATGGGCCAGACTCTCAGGATGAGGTCAGTTCTTTAGAGCAAGGGCTCAATGCCCGTCGTCGAGGTCGCCGATGTGCTTCTGGGCGTAGAGCTCGATGCCGATCTGCTCGACGAGGTTGATCTGGGTCTCAAGGAAGTCGATATGGCCTTCCTCGTCCGTCATCAGCTCCTCGAACAGGTTCTTGGACACCCGGTCGCCGATGCTGTCGCAATAAGCCGCCGCCTCGCCGTAGAGGTTGCGGGCTTCGTATTCCGCCGCGAGGTCGGATTCGAGGATTTCCTGGATGTTCTGGCCGATGCGCAGGGGATCGAGCACCTGCAGGTTGGCGAAGCCCTCAAGGAAGATGATGCGCTCGATGAAGCGGTCCGCGTGGTGCATCTCCTCGATGGATTCCTTGCGCCAGGTCTTCGCAAGCTCCTTGTAGCCCCAGTCGTCCAGGAGCCGGTAATGCAGCCAGTACTGGTTGACCGCCGTCAGCTCGCTGCGCAGGCCGCGATTGAGATACTCGATTACCTTGGGATCACCCTTCATCCTAACCCTCTCGTCCAAACGGCGCCGACGCGCCGGTCATCCTTAGCGCATCGTGCGGAAAAGTGGAGCCGGTTTTCCGCGAAGAACGATGCGCAAGTTTAAAATGAGCATCGGATGGATCCCAAAAGTGCAATCCACTTTTGGGTCCGATGTTCTGGAGGATTTATCAACTAGGGTGGAAGCCCCTTTGTTCAAAGGGTGGGTTCGGCGGCGGCTTTTTCGAGGGTGGTCGGACAGCAGCCGCGCTGGCAGGCCGCGATGGGCTCCACGCCCGCGGCGGCCAGGGCCTGGTCCATGATGGCGCGGATCGTCCGGGCGCAGCGCCCGCAATTGGGGCTGCAGCCCAGGCAGCGATAGACCTGCGCCGGGGTGCGGGGACACTCGGGTCCCGGCTTCAGGCAGGCTTTGACATCGCCGTCGGAGAGGATGTTGCAGGAACAGACGATCATTTGTTGTTCTAGTTTAGAATGACTAAAAACTATATGCGATATCAAAGACTTAACTGAAAATGCGGGTGGGCGCCAGCGCTATCTCCTGTGCCCAGATGTCACGGCTCGGCTGTGACGCTCAGCCCAGGCGCTTGAACAAGCCGGGATAGTCGAGCACGAAGCCGTCCGCATCCACGGGCAGGTCGGCGGTGAACCCGTCCTCGAGGCTCTCGAAGCGGTAGAGGGAGCCTGCCTCGAGCGCCGTATAGCGCTGGTTCGAGGCGAAGACGGTCAGATCCGGCACGGTGATGTAGCAGAGGCGGATCTCCATGCTCTCGCCGGTCTCCAGATCGAGACGCCGGATCGGCAGGGTGTTGGTGACCGGGGTCGCCTGGATGTCGATGTCGATGCAGCCCTGAAGCGCCGGCTGCTCCTTGCCGTTCTCCCGCCAATGCCCGTGGCCGTCGCTCTCCAGGTGCAGGCTGTGGCCTGAGGTGGTTTTCACGAGAACCTCCCTCGTGTGCCACAGGGCATCCAGCTTGAGACGGTAGGAAAGGCCGAACCGGGTCCCGTCCTCCTGGGCGATCACCACGCCGGAGATATCGAGCCCGCCATCGGCCGGCCGGATGTCCACATGCTCCAGCCCCGCCTCGCAGCCGTCCCAGGCCGACCAGCGGATAGAGCGGAAGATCAGTGTCGGGATGGACATGCGGGGCTCCAGGCTTCGCGGCTGCTGTGCGAGGATTATGGCCCTGTCGGAAGACTTGTCGAAGGGGCTCCTCTTCAAACGTCCCGACAGGGACTCCCGATCAGCCCATTTTCCTGCTGAGGAACAGCCCGGCCTCTTTCTCGACTTCGAGAACACCATTCCCTTGCTCGAATGCCGTGGCGATGGCGTCGCGGAACTCCGCGAGTTGAGACGCGCTGGCGCCGTCCCCCGGCGGATAGGATGTGAGGGCCAGGAAGACGTCTTCCGGATCCGTGATCCGGAGCCTCGCCGGGTGCTGCGCCCTTGTGACATTGCCGAACTGGGAGCGCATGAGGCGGTCGGCGGTGTCGAAGCCGAAGGCTGCGGCAGCCGGATCGGACGGTGGGCTGCCGAACACGGCGGTCAGCTCATACATCCTGCGCATGTTGCCGGCGCCATTGGTCGTGACCGCCAGAAAGCCGCCCGGCTTCAGGACCCGGAACATCTCCGCGATTCCCTTCCTGGGGTCCGGCAGATGATAGAGCATGTGCATGGCTATCACCGCATCGAACGAGCCGTCCTCGAACGGAAGCGCGGATGCGTCGGCCTGCTGGCCTTGAACTGACCCGAATGGCAATGCCTGGCAGCGCGCAACCGCCTCCTGCACCATGCCCGGCGAAAAATCGGCGAGGGTCAGATCCAGCTTCTCTGGCCATGCACTCGCCGTTGCCGCCCAGAACCAGCCCGGCCCACAGCCGATGTCCAGAACGCGGTCTCCCGCTCGAAGAGGCAGTTGACCGGCCACCCACGGGAACCAGCCGACCTCGGCGACGGTGTATTTCGAGTTGATGCGCGCTCTCGCGGCAAGCTTCTGGCTGTCACTGTACTGCTGTGCGATGCCCGACGTTATGGACGACATGCCGTCTCCTCCTGTGCATCTCAGGAAGGTCTGCGATTGCTGCAAAGCGAAGCGCCGGCAGCAATCGAATCCTGCAACGCACCCTGCCTAGGATTATATGCCGCGAACGTGCCGAGCGCAATCGAGCTGAGGGAACATCGCTCAACGCTGCGCCCGCTCCCGAATGTCTGATCGGGTTTGGGATCTACTCCCGCACCACCACCACATGCAGCCGTCGCGGACCATGGGCGCCGAGCAGCAGGGTCTGCTCGATGTCGCCGGAGCGGGACGGGCCGGTGATCCAGTTCACCGTGCGCGGCATCGAGCCCTTGCCGTAGGCGAAGCGCACCCGGTTCCAGACGGATTCGTAGTCGCTGGCGATGTCCTTGGCCGAGACCACGATGATGTGGTTGTCGGGCAGGAAGTTGAGGGTGGAGGGGTTGTCCGCGCTCGACACCATCGCGAGCGTGCCGGATTCGGCGATGCCCCCGAAGGCGTGGCTCACCGCGTTGAGGTCGCGGCCCTCGCTCGGCCCGTGGGCGATGTCGAGGGTGGTGTCCTGCCACGGCATGGTCTTCAGGCG
Organism: Microvirga splendida; assembly: GCF_016427565.1. Classification (GTDB taxonomy): domain Bacteria; phylum Pseudomonadota; class Alphaproteobacteria; order Rhizobiales; family Beijerinckiaceae; genus Microvirga; species Microvirga splendida. The sequence goes on along the minus strand of NZ_JAELXT010000002.1, from coordinate 283,331 downwards.
CGGATCGTCGCCCATGCGCAGGGTCGCGGGCAGGTTGTGGTTGCGCAGGAACAGCGCGATGGATTGCGGCACCTCTGACGCTGAGGCGACCTCCGTCACCGTGGCGAGCGAGGTCTCGACCATGGTCTTGAACAGGGCGATCCGCTCTTCGCCGGAGACCTGGCCGCGCTGGGGGATCACGCCCCGGGGCGAGCGCTCCAGGCGATCCTCAACCATCTGCCGCCGGATGGTCTCGGTGCCGTTGACGCCGAGCGAGCGGCGGATGTTGCCGAGGATGTCGTCGCGGGCGCTCATGCGCGGGCTCCCTTGCGCTCGCGCTTCCAGCGCTGCTGGAAGGTCTCGCCCTGCGGGGCGGGAAAGTCGCGGTATTTGGTCCAGCCCTTCGCCACGGGCAGCCAGGCGAAGCGGCCGCGCTGGCGGCCTACGAGCGCGAGAGCGCCCATGGCTGCGCGGGTCGCGAACCGGTAGAGGGTCGGGCGCTTGGCGAAGAAGCCCCAGAGCTGGAGACCGGAGCGCACGGTCGCCGGCGTCAGGTGGCGCTCGAACTCGCGCTCGCGCCAGTGGCGCATGAGCTTGGGCAGGGGAATGCGCACCGGGCACACGCTCTCGCAGCGGCCGCAGAAGGTGGAGGCGTTGGGCAGGTGGCCCGCCTTGTCGACGCCGATGAGCGACGGCGTGAGCACGGCGCCCATGGGGCCGGGATAGACCCAGCCGTAAGCGTGTCCGCCGACCGCGTGATAGACCGGGCAATGGTTCATGCAGGCGCCGCAGCGGATGCAGCGCAGCATCTCCTCGAAGGCCGTGCCGAGCATGGAGGAGCGGCCGTTGTCGAGGATGATGACGTGATAGTTCTCCGGTCCGTCCGCATCCGTGCTGCGGCGGGGGCCGGTGGAGAAGGTGGTGTAGACCGACAGCTCCTGGCCGGTGGCCGAACGGGCGAGCACGCGCAGGAGCTGGCTCACGTCCTCCAGCGTCGGCACGAGCTTCTCGATGGAGGCGAGCACGATGTGGGTCTTCGGCAGGATCTGGGTGAGATCGCCGTTGCCCTCGTTGGTGACGATGATCGAGGTGCCGGTCTCGGCCACCAGGAAGTTGGCGCCGGTGATGCCCACATCGGCCGCGAGGAAGCGCTCGCGCAGCACGGCGCGCGCCTCGGTGAGCAATTGCACGGGCTCGGAGAGATCGCGCTTGGCGTCGAGATGGGTGTGGACGCGCCGGAAGTCTTCTTCCACCTGCGTGGCGTTCAGATGCACGGCGGGCGCGATGATGTGGCTGGGCAGCTCATTGCGCAGCTGAATGATGTATTCGCCGAGATCGGTCTCGACGGGCGTGATGCCGTTGGCTTCCAGGTGATGGTTGATCCCGATCTCTTCCGAGATCATGGACTTGCCCTTCGTCACCGTCTTCGCGCCCGTATCCCGGCAGATGTTCAGGATGATGTCGCGGGCCTCCTGGGCGTCGCGGGCGAAATGGACGTGCCCGCCGGACGCCTTCACCTTTCCCTCGTAGGCTTCGAGGTAGAGGTCGAGATGCTCAAGGGTGTGGTTCTTGATGTCGCGCGCCGAGTCCCGCAGCGCCTCGAATTCCGGCAGCTTGTCGGCGGCCATCTGGCGCTTGTCGATGAAGCCCTGCTTCACGTTGCCGAGCGCCTTCTGGAGCTGATCGTCGTTGAGCGCCCGCGCGGCGTTCTGCTTGAACTGAGGGGAGGTGGAGTGAACGGTCATCGGACCTCTTTCTGTCCGACCCGCAGCCACTCGGCATAAGGCGGATGCTTATTCTTCATCTCATCGTAGAGCCAGACCATGCGGTCGCAAAACCACATCTTGGCGAACCAGGCGACAAGTCCGCCGGAGACCGTCAGGAAAAGATTGTTCAGGAAAGCCCCGGCGAGCGCCACGACAAAACCCGCGGCGGAAATCGCCGTGAGAAGATGCGCCATGCGGGCATGGTGATCGGGGATGGGAACGTTTTTGCGGTTGAGCCAGACCCGCTCCCCGAAGGTGGTCATGGCGCTCCAGGTGTCGGTCCGCTCGGGCGCCGGAAAGAGGCGCGGGTTCAGCCACAGCCATAAAACAACGACCGCGACAGGCACGAGCGCCCAGATGCCGAGCCAGGCATGGCTCCAGATTGCGCCCAGGAGGAGGGGAAGGGACGCGACTCGCGTCCAGACGCTCCAGGGGCTCGCATGTCGCTGCCAGGTCCCTTCGTCCATCTGGAAAAGGCTGGCTGTGATGTGCCCATAGTCTCTCATGCGGAATGAGGCCCCTTCGTCGCTCCGATTGGTGGCTCGTCTACCATCCCGGCCAGGACCTCGGCAACGTGACGCACCTGGACGGGTTTGCCATCACGGCTGAGCTTGCCGGCCATGTTCATGAGGCAGCCGAGATCGCCCGCGAGCACCGTGGGGGCGCGGGATTCCTCGATGTTCTTGGCCTTGGCCTCGACGATGGCGCCGGAGATGTCGCTGTACTTCACCGCGAAGGTGCCGCCGAAGCCGCAGCACACGTCGCTGTCCTGCATCTCGACCAGCGTGAGGCCCTGAACGCTCGCCAGGAGCTTGCGCGGCTGGCGCTTGACGCCGAGCTCCCGCAGGCCCGAGCAGGAATCGTGGTAGGTTACGGCCCCGTCATAGGAGGCATCCACCGTCGTGACCCCGAGCACGTCGACCAGGAAGCTCGTCAGCTCGTAGGTCTTGGCTCCAAGCGCATCGGCCTTGGCGCGCCAGTTCGGGTCCTCCTCGAACAGTTCCGGGTAGTGGGCCTTGATCATGCCCGCGCAGGAGCCGGAGGGCGCGACCACGTAGTCGTAACCCTGGAAGGCCTCGATCACCTGCATGGCGAGATCGCGCGTGGTGCCCCGGTCGCCCGAGTTGTAGGCCGGCTGGCCGCAGCAGGTCTGGACCGGCGCGTCCACGATGCAGCCGGCATCCTCCAGGAGCTTCACGGCGGCAAAGCCCACGGAGGGGCGCATCAGGTCGACGAGGCAGGTGACGAACAGGCCGACCCGGGGTTTCGCCGGGCGGCCCTGGGGCTGCAAGCCGCTCATTGGGTGGCCTTCTGCCCTTGCGCGTTGAACTGCTTCAGATAGGCGATGAGATCGTTGATCTTCTGCTCGTCCTTCAGCCCGGCATAGATCATCTTGGTGCCGGGGATCTTGGCGCGCGGGTTCTTGATGTATTCCCGGAAAACCGCCTCATCCCAGGTGATGCCCGAATTCTTGTTGGCCGGGGAGTAGTTGTAACCTTCGACCGACCCGGCCGTGCGCCCGAAAAGTCCGTTCAGATGCGGCCCCACCGCGTTCTTGGCATTCTCGCCCACCTGGTGGCAGGCCCGGCACTGGGTGAAGACCTTCTCGCCGGCGGCCGCGTCCTGCGCCTGGGCCTGGCTGAGGCCGAGGAGGACGAAGGCGGCGGATAGTACGAAGGAACGCATCAAAAACTCCTTTGCTGGACAAGTACATCATCTTAGAGAGATTCTACATTATTGGAAAAAGCTCCCGGGGAAAGCCGCCTTATTGTTAAGGTAGCCATGCCCCGGGCGCAGTCGATGATCCTCAAAGGAGGCTTTCATGACCATTGCATTTCCCAAACCCGACCAGGCTGTTCTGGCGCGCCGGAGGGAGATCGTCGACGGGCTGGGGCGCCTTGTCGCGTCGGAGGCCCTGATCGTCTCCGAGGACGAGCGCCGGGCCTTCGAGACCGACGGCCTGACCGCCTACCGCCAGATGCCGCTCGCCGTCGTGCTGCCCTCCACCACGGAGGAGGTCTCGGCCATCCTGCGGTTCTGCCACCAGCACGGGGTGAAGGTGGTGCCGCGCGGGGCGGGCACGTCGCTCTGCGGCGGGGCGATCCCGCAGGAGGACGCTATCGTGCTCGGCGTCGCCAAGATGAATCGGGTGCTGGATGTGAGCTTCGAGGGCCGCACCGCCCGGGTGCAGGCCGGCATCACCAATCTCGGCATCAGCCAGGCGGTGGCGCACGAGGGCTTCTTCTACGCGCCCGACCCGTCGAGCCAGCTCGCCTGCACGATCGCCGGCAACATCGCGATGAATTCCGGCGGCGCCCACTGCCTGAAATACGGCGTGACCACCAACAACCTGCTCGGCGTCACCATGGTGATGCTCGACGGCACGGTGGTGGAGATCGGCGGCGAGCATCTCGACGCTGCGGGCTACGACATCCTCGGTCTCGTGTGCGGCTCGGAAGGGCAGCTCGGCGTGGTGACCGAGGCGGTCGTGCGCATCCTGCGCGCTGCGGAAGGCGCGCGGCCTGCGCTCTTCGGCTTCGAGAAGGCCGAGGATGCGGGCGCCTGCGTGGCGGCGATCATCGGCGCGGGCATCATCCCGGTGGCGCTCGAATATATGGACAAGCCCGCGATCCAGATCTGCGAGGCCTTTGCCCATGCGGGCTACCCGCTCGACGTGGAGGCCATGCTGATCGTCGAGGTCGAGGGCTCGGATCAGGAGATTGACGACATGCTCCGCCGCATCGTGGCCATTGCCGAGCCCTTCAAGCCGAAGACCATGAAGGTCTCGCAGTCCGAGGCCGAGAGCGCTGCGATCTGGAAAGGCCGCAAGTCGGCTTTCGGGGCCACGGGCCGCGTGGCCGACTACATCTGCATGGACGGCACGATCCCGACCGGTCAGCTGCCCTACGTGCTCAAGCGCATCGACGAGATCGTGAAGTCCTACGGGCTCGGCGTCGCCAACGTGTTCCACGCGGGCGACGGCAACCTGCATCCGCTGGTCATGTTCAACACCAACGTGCCGGGCGAGATGGAGAAGGCCGAGAAGGCCGGCGAGGACATCCTCAGGCTCTGCGTCGAGGTCGGCGGCTGTTTGACCGGCGAGCACGGCGTCGGCATCGAGAAGCGCGATCTCATGACCCATCAGTTCAACCCTATCGACCTGGAACAGCAGATGCGCGTGCGCGGCGTGTTCGATCCCGGCTGGCTGCTCAATCCCGCCAAAGTGTTTCCGCTCGAAGGAAGGTTCGCCGCGTGACCATTCACACTCCCCGCGACGAACAGGACGCCTCCATCATCATTCGCGACGCCGCCGACAAGGGCACGCTGCTGAACGTCTCCGGCAATGGCACCAAGGCGCCGATGGGCCGGCCGAACCAGACCGACGCCTCGATCTCATCCGCCGCGATGACGGGCATCACGCTCTATGAGCCGGCCGAGCTGGTGATATCCGCGCGCAGCGGCACGCCGGTGCTGGAGGTCATGCGGGTGCTGGCTGCAAAAGGTCAGGAGCTGCCTTTCGAGCCCATGGATTACCGCTCGCTTCTCGGCACGAAGGGCGATCCGACCATCGGGGCGGTGGCGGCCATGAACATCTCCGGCCCGCGCCGGATCATGGCGGGGGCCGCGCGCGACAGCCTTATCGGCGTGCGCTTCGTCAACGGGCGCGGCGAGGCGGTGAAGTCCGGCGGGCGCGTGATGAAGAACGTCACGGGCCTCGATCTCGTGAAGCTCATGGCAGGCTCCTGGGGCACGCTCGGCTTTCTCACCGAGGTCACCTTCAAGGTGCTCCCCAAACCGGAGCGCATGGCGACGCTGGTCATCCGCGGCCTCGACGACCGGCAGGCCATCGAGGCGCTGTCGATGGCGCTGGGCTCGCCCTTCGACGTGACGGGCGCGGCGCATATTCCGGATCGCGACCGGCGCGGCGGCAGCACGCTGATCCGGCTCGAAGGGTTCCGGGTCTCGGTCGATTATCGCATGAACGAGCTCAAGCGCCTGCTGAAGCGCTTCCGCTTCATGGACATTCTGGAGGGCAACGGTGCCGAGGCGCTCTGGCAGTCCGTGCGCGATGCCAGTGTGCTGACGGATCAGGGCGGACGGGCGGTCTGGCGCGTCTCCACCGCGCCGACCAAAGGGCCCGATGTGGCTGCGCATGTGGCGCAGTCCCTCGACGCGCAATGGTTCTACGACTGGGGCGGCGGCCTGCTCTGGATCTCGACGCCCGCTGACGGCGATGCGGGCGCCTCCATCCTGCGCGAAGCAACCAGAACCTATGGCGGCCATGCCACCCTCGTGCGGGCGCCCACGGAAGTGCGCTCGACCCTCGACGTGTTCGAGCCGCAAACCGATGCGCTGATGACGCTGACCCGTGGCATCAAGGCGTCCTTCGATCCGGCCGGGATTCTGAATCCGGGGCGGATGTATGCGGGGATCTGAGATGGCCGGAACGACTTTGCTCACCTCGGAGGCAAGGGCCTCCAACGGTACGCGCCCAACGCTGGTCGTCGGGCTCGCGCTCGGGCTCATCGCGCTCACCGCCACCATTCTTCTCATGATGGGGCGCACGCCGATCTGCACCTGCGGCACCGTCGAGCTGTGGCATGGGACCGTGAAGGATTCCGGCAACTCGCAGCATCTGACCGATTGGTACACGCCCTCACACATCATCCACGGCTTCCTGTTCTATTGCGGCGCCTGGATGATCGGTGTTCTGCGCGGAAAGGCGCTTCCCTTCGGTATCGCGCTTCTGCTCGCCATCGGGCTGGAGGCGGCGTGGGAGATCGCCGAGAACACCGACACGATCATTAACCGCTATCGGGCAACCACCATCGCCCTCGACTACTATGGCGACAGCGTCATCAACTCCGTCTCGGACATTCTCGCCATGATCGCCGGGTTCACGTTGGCGCGGCTCTGGCCTGTCTGGCTGACGCTCCTCATCGCGTTGGTCATGGAGGCTTTCGTCGGCTTCTGGATCCGCGACAATCTCATCCTCAACATCATCATGCTGATCCACCCCATTGATGCCATCAATCAATGGCAAGGGTCGCAGTGAGATAAACCATGCAAACCAATTTCACGCCCGATCAGCTGAGAGATCCCGCCATGGCGGCGTCGGAGGCCATTCTCCGCACCTGCGTTCATTGCGGCTTCTGCACCGCCACCTGCCCGACCTACCTTCTGCTCGGGGACGAGCTCGACTCTCCCCGCGGGCGTATCTACCTGATGAAGGACATGCTGGAGAGCGGCAAGCCCGCCTCTCCCGAGGTGGTCAAGCACATCGACCGCTGCCTCTCTTGTCTGTCCTGCATGACCACGTGTCCGTCGGGCGTGCATTACATGCACCTCGTCGATCATGCCCGCGCCTACATCGAGGCCACCTACACGCGGCCCTGGCACGACCGGCTCCTGCGCTGGGTGCTCGCCACCGTGCTGCCCTATCCCAACCGCTTCCGCTTCGCGCTCGGCGCCGCGATGCTGGCCAAGCCCTTCAAGGGTCTGGTGGGCGCGCTGCCGTTCCTGGGCAGCCGCCTGCAGGCGATGATCGAGCTGGCGCCCGCGCAGGTGCCGGCCCGCACCCCCTTCGACCAGCCCGGCACCTACAAGGCGCATGGGGAGCGCCGGGGCCGTGTCGCCATCCTGTCCGGCTGCGCCCAGCCGGTGCTCAAGCCCGGCTTCAACGAGGCCGCCACCCGCCTCCTCAACCGTCACGGCATCGACGTGGTGCAGCCGAAGGGGGAGGGGTGCTGCGGCGCTCTCGTCCACCACATGGGCCGGGACGAGCAAAGCCACGATTTCGCCAAGCGCAACATCGACGCCTGGATCGCCGAGATGGACGGGGAGGGGCTGGACGCCATCGTCATCACCGCCTCCGGCTGCGGCACCACGATCAAGGATTACGGCTTCATGTTCCGGGAGGACCCCGCCTATGCCGAGAAGGCGGCCCGGGTGTCGGCGCTTGCCAAGGACATCACGGAATACGTCACGTCCCTGACGCTGATGGAGCCGGTGCGGGAGACGGACCTGGTGGTGGCCTATCATTCGGCCTGTTCCATGCAGCACGGGCAGGCGATCCGCACCGAGCCCAAGACCCTGCTGAAGAAGGCGGGCTTCACCGTGAAGGACGTGCCGGAAGGGCATATCTGCTGCGGCTCGGCCGGCACCTACAACCTGCTCCAGCCGGAGATCGCCGCCCAGCTCCGCGCCCGCAAGGTGGCCAATATCGAGCGCACCAAGCCCGACCTCATCGCCACCGGCAATATCGGCTGCATGACCCAGATCGGGAAGGGCACAGGGATCCCCATCGTCCATACGGTCGAGCTTCTGGACTGGGCGACCGGCGGTCCCATGCCGGAAACCCTGGAGGAAGCGGGCTTCGGCAAGCGCCTCGGCGAGCCGTTAACCATCGCGGCAGAGTGAGGCTGCTACACTCTTACGCAACGAAATTTTATTTCCAAACTGCGCCCATCTGGGGTAAAAGTTAGGAAAGTATGAATTTCTAGGGCGTAAGGGCCGGCACCATGTCTTCGGGATGGACGTCTTTCAGGAACCGTTTTGGCAAGAAGCAGGATGAGGCCGAGCCCGAGTCTTTGCCCCAGCAGGCGGGTGAAGCGGTTGCAGCCGCCGCGGCGCTTCCCGTGGCCGCTGCGCCGGAAAAGGGCGAGCCGGTCATCGTCCGCCCCAACGGCATGCTCGATTCCGTCGGCCAGAAGAACGAGCTGATCCGGGTCCGCTTCGCCAACATGATCGACCGGCTCGAGGAGCTTCGCAGCCTCAAGGAGGACTTCGCCCTCCTGAACGAGCCGGTGACCGAGCTCATCCGCAGCTATCCGCAGCTCCAGTCGCGGCTGCTCGAGACCGAGGCGGTGCTCAGGCAGGAGACCGAGACCGCCCAGGCCCTGCGCCGGGAGCTGGGGGATCTCGGCAGCGTCCATGCCCGCACGGTGGACGACCTGAACGCGGCCGTCTCCCAGCTGCGCAAGGCCGAGTCCAAGATCCGCGAGCAGGACAGCTTCATCGAGGACCTGCGCCTGAACGTGAAGGACAAGGAGGCGATCGTCGCCGACCTTGAAAACCAGCTCTCCATCGAGACCGAGCGCGCCCGCAACATCACGGAAGAGAACCAGGCCCTGCGCCTCGAGGCCCAGGAGGCCGACCAGACGGTGGCCCGCGCCGAGCGGGAGCTCATCGAGACCCGCGAGCGCAACGGCCTGCTCGATCACGAGGTCAAGCGCCTGCAGAAGGTGGCCGAGGAGCAGAACTACCGCCTCTCCAGCCTCGGCAACCGCTATGGCGAGCTGGAGACGCAGCTCGAATCCACCCGCCAGCGCGCCTCCGAGCTCGAGACCAAGCTCATGGCCGAGCAGGTGCTGCGCCAGCGCCTCGAAACGCAGATCGATTCCGAGCGCTCGGCCCACCAGACCGATCTCTCCTCGCTCGACATGAAGATCGAGGGCCTGACCTCGCGTCTGTCGGCCACCGACAAGATCCTGGCCCATACCCGCGATCAGCTGCGCGACAAGAACGAGGCGCTGCGCGGCGTCGAGCGCAATCTGAAAGAGACCACCATCGAGAAGAACACCCTCGACCGTCGCCTGGAAGCGACCCAGCAGGAGGTCGAGCGTCAGGTGGCCATGGTCAACGAGCTGCAGCGCTCGCGCATCGAGCTGCAGGAGCGCGTCGAGATGCTGGGCAAGGCCATCGCGGCCAAGGACTTCCAGATCGAAAGCTCCGACAACAAGGTGGCGAGCCTCTCCGAGCGCATCGACCAGCTCACCAAGCGCTTCGAGCAGGATCGCAGCACCCTGGAGGCCGCCAACCGGCGCCTCACGGAAGAGCTGCAGAACGAGAAGGCCGAGCGTTCGCTCATCCAGGGCGCCCTCGAGATCGCCCGCGAGAGCCGCACCAAGATCCAGAAGAAATACGTGGCCCTGCGCAAGAAGACCCGCCTCGACACGCAGGAGGACGATCCGATGCTCTTCGACGAGGAGGAGATCGAGACCAATGTCCGGCCGCTCAAGTCGCCGGACGCGGAATAAGCAAGCTACCTCCAAAGCCCCGCCTGTTGCGGGGCTTTCTTTTTTGCGCCTCCCCAATGTTGACCGCTCGACCGCGAGGCATGACAGCATGGATTGGCTGATCCATGCCGAATGGGTGCGGCTCTCCGCAATGAGTGATGGGACGCCATGACCTTCGACCCTGCCGCCTTCCGAAAGCATGTTCTTGTCCTCCTCGATGAGTGGACGAAAACCTTCGATATCCCCGAGGACAGCCATGCTCTCCTGCGGCGGCAGATCGCGAACGGGGATGACATCCATTCCCGCCGCACCTTTCCCGGTCACGTCACCACATCGGCGTTCATCCTCGATGCGGAGGGAAAGCGAATCCTGCTGATCCATCACCGCTCCCTCGGCCGATGGCTGCAGCCGGGCGGGCATTACGAGGCCCCGGAGGATCTGGCGGCCTCGGCCCTGCGCGAGGCCGTGGAGGAGACCGGCATGGAGGGGCTCGCGATCGATCCCTGGCACCGCACGTCCGGCCTGCCCGTCGACATCGACAGCCACCGCATTCCCGCCCGGCCCGAGCGGGACGAGCCCGAGCATTGGCACCACGACATCCGCTACGTCGTGAGAGCGCAAGAAGGCAGCGCCCTCCGGCCGGACCTGCGGGAGGTGCATGGGGCCGCGTGGCGCAGCCTTGAGGAACTGGAAGCGATTGCGCCACGGGCCTTGCGGAACCTGCGCAGGCTCGGCCTCGTGCACCCCTGACAAACCCGAAGGCCATGCTTACATCTGTCTCCGATACCCTTGAAGGAGGCTTGCCATGAACGATCAGGAACGCCAGGTCATCGGCGACATCTTCCGACGCCTCGAGCAGGTAGCGAACCAGCCGCGCGATCCTGAGGCCGAGCGCTTCATCGCCGAGAAGCTGCGCGAGCAGCCCTACGCGCCCTACGCGATGGCCCAGGCGGTCTATGTGCAGGAGCAGGCGCTCGCCAATCTCCAGGCCGAGAACGAGCACCTGCGCGCCGAGCTCGATCAGGCCAGCCGGCGCCCGCAACAGGGCGGCTTCCTGTCCGGCATCTTCGGCGGCGGCTCGCGCCCACCCGGCCCGACCTACAACACGCCGCCGGCCCGCCAGGCCTCGCCCTGGGGCCAGCCGCAGCGCCACCCGCAGCAGCCTTACGGTGCTCCCCAGGGCGGCATGATGGGCGGCGCGCCAGGCCCGTGGGGCGGCGCCATGCAGCGCGGCGGCGGGGGCTCGTTCCTGGGAACGGCGCTCTCGACGGCGGCCGGCGTCGCCGGTGGCATGATGATCGCCAACGCCCTGACCAGCGCCTTCAGCGGCGACAACAATCCGGTGAGCGACGTGGCGTCCGCGGCCGGGCTCGGAGGCGCCGATCAGGCTGCCGACAGCGGCAATGCGGGCATCACGGATTCGCTCTATCAGGATCAGGCCAACCAGGATTCCGCGCAGGATTTCTCCGATTTCGGCGGCGATGGCGGAGATGCGGGCGACTGGGCCTGAAACCTCGGATCATGACAGCGCCCGCCGCCAGGCGGGCGTTCCGCTTCAGTGGCCTGCCGTTTTCGAGAACAGGTTGATCACCAGCACGCCGGCGAGGATCAGCCCCATGCCGGCGAGAGCCGGCGCGTCCAGGGGCTGCCGGTAGAGCACGAAGCCCGCGATCGCGATCAGCACGATGCCGATGCCGGACCAGATCGCATAGGCGATGCCTATGGGAATGGTGCGCATGGTCAGGGACAGGAAGTAGAAGGCGAGCCCGTAGCCGACGATCACGACGACGGACGGCCAGAGCCGGGAGAAGCCTTCCGCCGCCTTGAGAGCCGAGGTTGCGATGACCTCGCAGATGATGGCGGCGAAGAGATAGGCGTAGTTCATGGCGGCACCAATCGAGCGGCGGATGCCGGGTTAGATCGGACGTTGCGCGATTCTCACAAGAGAATGGCCGGGCTCAAGCCCGGCCATCGCAAGGGAGATGGAACTCCGTCTTCGCGCGATCAGATCACGACGACCTTGGTTCCGACCTTCACGCGGTTGTAGAGGTCGACCACGTCGTCGTTGAGCATGCGGATGCAGCCCGAGGAGACGGCCTGGCCGATGGTGTGCGGCTCGTTGGTGCCGTGGATGCGATAGAGCGACGAGCCGAGGTAAAGGGCGCGCGCGCCGAGCGGGTTGTCGGGGCCGCCTTCCATGAACCGGGGCAGGTCCGGACGACGCTTCAGCATCTCGGCCGGCGGACGCCAGGAGGGCCACTCGCGCTTCATGGAAACGGTCTGGCGCCCGCTCCACTCGAAGCCTTCGCGGCCGACGCCGATGCCGTACCGGAGGGCGCGGCCGCCCTCCTGCACGAGATAGAGGAACCTGTTGTTGGTATCGACCACGATCGTGCCGGGGCGCTCATTGCCGCGATAGGACACGATCTGGCGCTGGAACTGCGGGGCGATCGCATAATCGATGCTGTTGTCGTAGCCGCTGCCGTTGCCGTAATCCTGCGGCAGGGACGCCACCGTGCTGCCGGTGGAGCGCACGTCATACGGGTAGCCGGTGCGATAGGCCTGGCTCCGCGACGAAGGGCGCGTGACGCGCGGATAATCTTCCGCGTAGCCGTTCTGGGCGCGGGCATAGGGATAGTAGTCGTACTGGGACGGGATGTAGGTGTTGCCGTAGAACTGCCCGGCGCGACCCATCGGCTGGGCCGAGACCGCGGCCGGCAGGAGGGTGGCTAAAAGCATTGCAGAGCAAGGGATCCAAACGCGCATTGAAGTGTCCTGTTGCTGTGTTTTGCTGAAATAACGGCAAGCGAGGCTTTTGTTTCCGCCAAGCTCTCATGAATTTAAGCGCGGAGCCCAGGATCCATTTCCTGTCGATCCTGTGAAAAGAAAGGTGAAGCCCCGGTCAAAGTGCTGTAAGAGCCTTCGCTTCGACGGCGCTCATCCCGAACGCTGCTCTTCACATCGTCGTGACATCATGAAATTCGGTCCCGCCCTGCGGGCGGCCTCGGGCATCGCAGTTCTGTCCATCATGGATGCGGTCATCAAGGGAATGGCCGCCTTCTACCCGATCTTCCAGGTAGCCTTCCTGCGCTTTGCCTGCGGCTCTCTCATCGTGGCGGCCGTTGTGTCCGTCATGCGGCCCGGCTGGCCGAGCCGCGAGACGGTTCTGGCCAATTCCCTGCGCTCAGTGATCGCCGTCGTCACGGCGGTCAGCTTCTTCTATGCGCTGGGCCAGTTGCCCCTGGCCGAAACCCTCGTCCTGTCGTTCCTCTCGCCCATGTTCATCGCCCTCTTTGGGCTCCTGATGCTCAAGGAGAGGGTGGACATCCGGATCATTGGGGCCATCGCCATCGGTTTCGCCGGAACGCTCATCGTGGTCCTGGGCCAGACCGAGGAGGCGAATGCGGCGCGGTCCTGGGGCGGCGTCGCGGCGGCGCTGACATCGGCGGTCACCTATGCGCTCAGCCTCGTGCTGCTGCGCCAGCGGGCGCAGCGAGACAAGTTCCTGCACATCGTGGTCTTCCAGAACATCGGCCCGGCGATTCTCGTGGCACCCTTCGCGTTCTTCTTCTGGCAGTCGCTCGACTTCATGCACCTGGGCTGGTTCATGCTCATGGGGCTCTTAGGCTTCACGGGCCACATGCTCATGGTCACGGCCTATGCCAAGGCCGAGGCGGCCCGCCTGGCCCCGCTCGAATACACCGCCCTGATCTGGGCGGTGCTGATCGGCTACGGGGTCTTCAGCGAGATTCCCACTTGGGCGACGCTGGGCGGCGGTCTTCTCATCGTGGCCGCGGCCGCGATGACGTCGAAGCGCTAAACGCCTTCAAGAGTTGAGCATCGGATGGGTTCCAAACGTGCACATCCACTTTCGGGTCCGATGATCTAGGCAGCCTTTTGCGCTGCTGCGCTGAAGATCATGCAGGTCTCGGTGCCGTGGGCGAGAAGCCGGCCTTTGGCGTCGAAGAGCTTGCCCTCGGAGGTGGCCAGCGTTCCGCCGCGGTGGATGAGGGTGCCCTCGCAGGTGACCTTGCCCATGTTCGGCAGGATCGGGCGCACGAAGTTGAGCTTCATCTCCACCGTCGTGTAGCCCTGTCCGGCCGCAAGCGTCGAGTGCACGGCGCAGGCCATGGCGCTGTCGAGGATGGCCGAGGTCCAGCCGCCATGGATCGTGCCGAGCGGGTTGAAGAAATTGTCCGTCGGCTCGCCCTCGAACACCACCCGGCCCTCCTCGGCCTGGATCATGTAGACATTGGTCGAGCGCGAGAAGGGCGGGGCCGGATGGCGGCCCTCCAGCATGCCCCTCAGGAAGGCAAGGCCCGGCTCGGCCGTCAGCACATCCCGCGATACGATCCCATGAACCCGCTCAAGCATCGTGCTCTCCCATCTGTGTAGATACACATTATGTGAGAAGCCGCCATGGCGCAATGTTGCTCAGGAGGGGTAGGCCGCTTTGCGCAGGGCTCTCATGGCTCTACGCGCCTCCTCCGCATCCGTTTCCTGAAGCTTGCTTTCGAGCTGCGACTGGGCCTGCTGCCAGAGAGGAATCGCGGCCGAGAGAAGTGCTTGGCCCTCAGGGGTGAGCCTGTGCCGCACACCGCGTCCCTTTTCGGAGATCGGCTCGATCCATCCGTTCTGGGTCAGGACCTTCAGGTTGCGCACAAGGGTGGTGCGCTCCAGCCCCAGCCGCTCGGCGAGCACCGTTTCGGACGCCGTCGTCCCGTGCCCGATGGCGCCCAGGATGCCGAATTGAGGCAGCGTGAGGCCCAAAGGGCGCAGGGCCGCCTCGTAGGAGCGGCTCAGGAGCCGCGCCGTCATTCGGGCGTGGAGGGCGAAGCAGCTCCGGCCGATGGCTTCCAGGTCGGTCATGAAAAGATCATGACCTGCCCTTATAGGGCGTCAAGGCCTCTTTCTGGGGCTCCCCTTGAGGCAGGCGTCTTGACTCCCCGCCGGCATGAGCCTATCTCGCGGCCAGCGTTGGCACTCCTCGAACGACAGTGCTAACAGCCACAAGACCAGGGTGCGGCCAGAGGGGTCGCGCCAACAGTCAAAGGGGAAGTTCCATGAAGTTCCGTCCGCTGCACGACCGTGTTGTCGTCCGCCGCATCGAAGCCGAAGAGAAGACGGCCGGCGGCATCATCATCCCGGACACCGCCAAGGAAAAGCCGCAAGAGGGCGAAATCGTCGCCGTCGGCCCCGGCGCCCGTGACGAAAGCGGCAAGGTTGTCGCCCTCGACGTGAAGGCCGGCGACCGCGTCCTGTTCGGCAAGTGGTCCGGCACCGAAGTGCGTATCGACGGTCAGGATCTCCTGATCATGAAGGAATCCGACATCATGGGCGTCGTCGCGAAGTAAGTTCGCCCAAAGCCCTTTCCTGAATTTTCCGAACATACCTGGAGGCAAAGCCCATGGCTGCCAAAGACGTTAAGTTCTCCTCCGATGCCCGCGACAAGATGCTTCGTGGCGTCGACATCCTCGCCGATGCCGTGAAGGTCACGCTGGGCCCCAAGGGCCGCAACGTGGTGATCGAGAAGTCGTTCGGCGCTCCGCGCATCACCAAGGACGGCGTCACCGTCGCCAAGGAGATCGAGCTCGCCGACAAGTTCGAGAACATGGGCGCCCAGATGGTGCGCGAAGTGGCCTCGAAGACCAACGACATCGCCGGTGACGGCACCACCACCGCGACGGTTCTGGCCCAGGCCATCGTCCGCGAGGGCGCCAAGGCTGTGGCCGCCGGCATGAACCCCATGGACCTCAAGCGCGGCATCGATCTCGCCACCGCCGAGGCCGTGAAGGACATCCAGGCCCGCGCCAAGAAGGTGAAGTCCTCCGACGAGGTTGCCCAGGTCGGCACGATTTCCGCCAACGGCGACAAGGACATCGGCGAGATGATCGCCCATGCCATGCAGAAGGTCGGCAACGAGGGTGTCATCACCGTCGAGGAAGCCAAGACCGCCGAGACCGAGCTCGATGTCGTCGAAGGCATGCAGTTCGACCGCGGCTACCTCTCGCCGTACTTCATCACCAATGCCGAGAAGATGGTGGCCGAGCTCGAGGATCCCTACATCCTCATCCACGAGAAGAAGCTCTCCTCGCTGCAGCCGATGCTGCCGATCCTCGAGGCCGTTGTTCAGACCGGCAAGCCGCTGCTGATCATCGCCGAGGACGTTGAGGGCGAGGCTCTCGCCACCCTCGTGGTCAACAAGCTCCGTGGCGGCCTGAAGATCGCCGCCGTGAAGGCGCCGGGCTTCGGCGATCGCCGCAAGGCCATGCTCGAGGACATCGCGATCCTGACCGCCGGTCAGACGATCTCCGAAGACCTCGGCATCAAGCTCGAGACCGTGCAGCTCCCGATGCTCGGCCGCGCCAAGCGCGTCCGCATCGAGAAGGAGAACACCACGATCATCGACGGCGCCGGCAAGAAGGCCGACATCGAGGCTCGCGTTTCGCAGATCAAGGCGCAGATCGAGGAGACCACCTCGGACTACGACCGTGAGAAGCTCCAGGAGCGCCTTGCCAAGCTCGCAGGCGGCGTCGCGGTGATCCGCGTCGGCGGCGCGACCGAGGTCGAGGTGAAGGAGAAGAAGGACCGCGTTGACGACGCCCTGAACGCCACCCGCGCTGCGGTGGAAGAAGGCATCGTCCCCGGCGGCGGCACGGCTCTGCTGCGCGCCAAGGGCGCGGTTGCGAAGCTCACCACCGACAACCCGGACGTCCAGGCCGGCATCAAGATCGTTCTGCGCGCTCTTGAGGCTCCGATCCGTCAGATCTCCGAGAACGCCGGTGTCGAAGGCTCCATCGTTGTCGGCAAGATCAACGACAACACGAAGTCCGACACCTTCGGCTTCAACGCCCAGACGGAAGAGTTCGTGGACATGCTCCAGGCCGGTATCGTCGATCCGGCGAAGGTCGTGCGCACCGCTCTGCAGGACGCCGCTTCGGTGGCCGGCCTGCTCGTGACCACCGAGGCCATGGTGGCCGAGGCTCCCAAGCGCGAAAGCGCTCCGGCGATGCCGGGCGGCGGCATGGGCGGCATGGGCGGCATGGACTTCTAAGTCCTCGCACAACGCTAAAAGAAGAAGCCCCGGAGGAAACTCCGGGGCTTTTTTGTTGTGTTGGCTCGCTTGGAAGGATGAATTCGTGCGCCCAATCTAGCCACTTAGCGCACTCGACTAAGGCAGGGATGTTATTACATCCAGAAATTGTACATACTCCTAATTGTGAAGCAAATTTGGGGGCTATGGTGACAGATCTTCCTGCTTATTTAGAGCGCGGCGAGAGAGCGCGTCTATTTCCCGTATTAGCTGATACCTCGAAGGAAGGGCGTACTGTCTCGATCCTTCTTGCATGTATATCGAACGTAAATGAATTTGGCCGAGCGCTACTGGACTCAGTTGGTCAGCGGGTTGGGCCAAGGACAAGAATTGAAACTTACACTGAGGTTTGTTTCGCAAACCAAAAAGGCAACAAAGCCTTACGTCCAGACGGCCTTATTGTCCTCTCTGTTGGAAACCGAGAGTGGAAAGCTCTGATTGAAGCTAAAGTTGGGAACTCTGACCTAGAGCCGGGCCAAATTGAAGATTATCTCGAGATAGCTCGGCATCATGGAATAGATGCTTTGATAACGATCTCAAATCAATTTGCATCAGTTCCCTCGCATCACCCTGTGGCTCTATCCGCAGCGTCCCGCCGGAAGGTGGATCTCTTCCATTGGTCCTGGATGCATGTACTAACGGAAGCGAGCCTTCTGCTGAGCAACGATGAAGTTGAAGACCGCGACCAGCGGTTTGTCTTGAACGAGTTAGTGAGGTTCTTGACGCATCCTAGTGCAGGCGTCAGAGGCTTCGATCAAATGCCTGCCGCATGGACTAGCCTAGTCAATTCAATGCAGGTCGGTGGCGCTGCATCAGCGAACTCACAAGAAGTTCGAGAGGTAATCGGTGCTTGGCACCAAAAAATTCGGGATCTTTCCCTGACTTTCAGCCGACAGTTAGGAGTGGAGGTGTCCCCTAGACTGCCGCGAGCACATGCTCTCGATCTGGATGCGAGAGTAAAAGCAGATGCAGAAAAACTTGCCTTGGATCACGTTCTTAGCGCTACCTTTAGTGTCCCAGGAGCCGCAGCCCTGATTGAGATTTGTGCGGATCTCCGGGCTCGCTCACTTTCTGTCTCGATGAGATTGAAAGCTCCTGATGAGCGTAAAGGGACGAAGGCACGTATCAACTGGTTGCTACGCCAACTAGCCAGATCTCCTGCGGATGACCTTTATGTCCGTCTGTATTGGCCTGGGCGAGGGCCGCATACGCAGAAGTCTTTAACGCAATTGCGAGATGCGACTGACTCCATAGCAGACGAGCGAAAGGGTCTCGTAGTTTCCTCCTTTGAAGTTCTCATGGTTCGAAATCTGACTGGTCGGTTTGCTCAGCGCCGCAACTTCATAGTCGATCTCGAAGCGATTTTGCCCGAATTTTATGAATCAGCTGGGCAATACCTAAGAGCTTGGCAGGCCTCAGCACCTCGCCTGCCGGAAGATAAAGTTGAGCCTGCAAGTGTCAGCACAGAAGCTATGCAGGATGAAGCTGAGCAAGAAGTTACGACCTAGCTTACACTTGTACTGGTGAAATTATACTCAAGAAAAGAAAGGCTCCGGACCATCCGGAGCCTTCGTTATAGCGATCTCTAGGCGTTGATCAGCTTCACGCCGCCTTCTTCACCAAGCCTTCAGCTTCCAGCGCCTGCTGCACAGCGGGGCGGGCGGCGATGCGGGTCTGGAAGGCCTGCAGGTTCGGGAAGGGCGAGATGTCGATGCCGTGGAAGTTCGTCCAGTTCACCACCGTGAAGAGATAGGCATCGGCGATGGTGAAGGCGTCGCCCATCAGGAAGGGCTGCTTGGCGAGCGTCTCGTCGAGATAGGCGAAGCGGCTGGCGAGACGCTCCTTCGTGGCGGCCTTCACGGCGTCCGGGGTCGTGGGGTTCCACAGGGGGCCGAAGCCCTTGTGGATCTCGGTGCTGATGAAGCCGAGCCATTCGAGCAGGCGGTAGCGCTCCATGCTGCCGGCGGCCGGCGCAAGCTTCGTCTCGGGCTGAGCATCGGCCAGGTACTGGATGATGGCGCTGACTTCCGTGAGCACGGAGTCGTCCTTCAAGCCGAGGGCCGGAACGTAGCCCTTCGGGTTGACCGCGAGATAGTTCGCGCCGGTCTCGGTGGTGCGGTTGGCGAGATCCACCTTCTCGATGCTGAGGGGGAGGCCGGCCTCGCGGGCCACGATGTGGGGCGCGAGCGAGCAGGCGCCGGGATAGTAGTAGAGCTTCATGGGGTTTCTCCAGGGTTGAGAAGGATCAGGCTGCGGTCTTGAGCGAAGCCGGAGCGGGGGAGAGGGAGAGGGGGCGGGAGGGCTTCAGGGCATAGGCCCCGTCGCCGAGAAGGGCTTGTGCGACGGAGAGCACGATCAGGTAAAGCGGATATTCCCAGCCGCCTCCTTCAGCCGAGAACACCCAGCCGTTGCCGATATGAACCCAGGCCGCGCCGAAGAGAACCGGCAGCAGGCCGAGAGCGACCCAGCGGCTCTGAATGCCGAGCACGAGCAGGATGCCGCCGACGAGCTCGGCCCAGAAGGTGGCATAGGCGAGAGCGGCGGGCAGGCCGAGGGACTCGAAATACTGCGCCGTGCCGGCGAGCGTGAAGGTCATCCACTTCAGGACGAGGCTGTGGGCGATATACATGATGCCGAGCGAGACCCTGAGCAGCAGGGCGGCATAGTCGGAATTGGTCGGTTGAGCGTGTGCCATTGCAAATCTCCATGCAGGTGCATATAAATTGATGCAGATGCATGAAGCTGTCAATGTCGATGCAATTGCATTAAAAACAGGAAAGCTTTGCCGCCATGCAAGAAGCACCCGAGGAGCCGTCCGCCGCCATCATCAGGGCCTGGGGGCGCCTCATCCGGGCGGAGCGCACGGTGGTGGGGCGGATCGAGGCGGAGCTGAAGAGCGCGGGGTTCCCATCCCTGCACTGGTACGACGTGCTGCTCGAGCTGAAGCGCGGCCCCGAGGGGCGGCTCACCCCGCGCGAGATCGAGGAGGCGGTGCTCTTCGAGCAGTACAACCTCTCCAGGCTCCTCGACCGCATGGAAAAGGAAGGCCTAGTGCGCCGCGTTCCCTATCCGGGCGACAAGCGGCGCCAGCTGGTCGAAATCACGGAGGAGGGCAAGGCTCTCCAATGGCGGATGTGGAGCGTCTATGGCGCGGCCATCAACCGCTTCATCAGTGCAAAGCTCACGGACAAGGAAGCCGGGCAGCTGTCGGCGCTGCTGCTCAAGCTCATTCAGGAATGACCTGGCTGCATGGCTCGGCCGTACAGCCCCTCGCCAAACGATCTGCCGCGCTGCGCGTTCATGTGTATAAGGCTAAGCGATAGCTGGCTAAGCGAGGAATTTGACGTGAGAGCAGGACAATCGATTCGTTGCATGGGGCGGCCAAGCCTGTGGCGCGTCCTCCTTGCGGCGCAGCTGACCGTCGCCAGCCTCGCACTGTCCTTGTCACCGGCGGCAGCCGACAGCGAGCCCCGCCCCAGCTCGGCCTCCCTCCGCACGCCGGATTTCGACGCGAGCGTCAGGTGGTATCAGGACAGGCTGGGCTTCCGCCTGCTCGGCAGCCAGAGCCTCGTGGCGGGGCGCAAGGCGGTGCTGGAGCGCAGCGGCTTCCTGCTCGAGATTTCCGAGGCCGATCACATCCTGCCTCAGGAGCCCGAGACGACGGCCGCCGTCCAGGCAACCAGGGTGCCGGTCGTCAGCCTGCTCGTGCCGGATGTGGACCGCGAGGTGCGGCGCCTCGACGAGGCCGGCGTCGACATCCTCCAGCCGCCGCAGGACGAACTGGACGGGACGTACCGGACCGCGCAGATCCGCGACAACGGCCGCCACCGGATCGAGCTGCGCGAGCCCCTCGACGATCCGTCGCGATTCAACGCCACGGGCCGGTAAGACACGAAGACTGTTGTCAGGCTTGCGGGAATAAGGGGCGCGGCCCCCGTGTCTTAGAGGGTGTGGTCAAACCCGACCTCGGAGGACACCCATGAAACAGATCCTGCGCCCCGCCATCCTGGCCGCCTCCCTCGCGGCCGCATCCGTCGCCTTCGCCCAGACCGCCGCTCCCGCGAAGGTCGCTGATACGAGCAAGGGCAAGGCCCTCGTCGATGCCAAGGGCATGACGCTCTACACCTTCGACCGCGACACGGCCGGCAAGTCGGCCTGCAACGGCCAATGCGCCCAGAACTGGCCGCCGCTGATGGCGCCCGCGAATGCCTCGGCCTCCGGCGACTGGAGCTTGGTCACCCGCGACGACGGCTCCAAGCAATGGGCCTACAAGGGCAAGCCGCTCTATCTCTGGGTGAAGGACACGAAGCCCGGCGAGGTCACGGGCGACGGCGTCAACAACGTCTGGCACGTGGCGATGCCGTAAGCCTTGCCGAGGCCGGCGGTTCGGCCTTGAATGATGCCATAGCTCGAGAGCCCACCTTGGACGAGATCGCCTCCCTTCTCGAACCGCAGATCCCGGCCCTGAGGCGTTACGCCTGGGCCCTGCTGCGCGACCGCGAGGCGGCCGACGATCTCGTTCAGGACACCCTGGAGCGGGCGATCGGACGATGGGGCCAGCGCCGGCAGGAAGGCGATCTGAGAGCCTGGCTCTTCACCATCCAGCGCAACCTGTTCCTCAACGGCCTGAGGCAGCGCAAGGCGCGCGGGACTCACGTTGGGGAAGAGGCTCTGGCCGACGTTCAGGCTCCCGGGACCAGCCCCGAGAGCCATGCGGGCCTGCGCGACGTTCTCGCCGGGCTCGATGCCCTGCCCGAGGAGCAGCGCTCCCTGCTGCTGCTGGTCGGCGTCGAGGACCTGTCCTATGAGCAGGCCGCGAAGGTTCTGGGGATCCCGCTCGGCACGGTCATGTCCCGCCTGAGCCGGGCGCGGGCACGATTGAGGGAATTCATGGAGACCGGGCGCGGGTCCGCCTTGAGGAGAGTGAAGTGACGGGCGAGCGTCCCATCGGAGAAGACGATCTGCAGGCCTATGTGGACGGCAGGCTCCCGCTGTCGCGGCGCGAGGCGGTCAGGGCCTATCTGGACGACCACCCGGCCCTGGCCGATCAGGTCGGGCAGGAGATCGAACAGCGCGAGGCCCTGCGCGCCCGGCTCGCCTTCAAGGCCGCCGAGCCCATTCCCTCACGCCTCCGGGTCGCCAACCTCATGGCCGCGCAGCGCCGTCCGCCGCGAGGTCGTCCTGCGGCCATTGCGGCCGCCGTGGCGGGTCTCCTCGTCGGCGGCGTCCTGGGAGCGGCGGGCATGGCCTGGTTGTCAACCGGCCCGAGCCGCGTGGCCGAGACGAGCGTTTCGAACAACGCCATCGCGGCCCACCGCATCTATGTGAGCGAGCGCCTGCACCCGGTGGAGGTGCCGGCCGAGCAGGAGGCGCATCTCGTGCAGTGGCTGTCCCGCCGCGTCGGCAAGCCGCTCACCGCTCCGAACCTGAACGCGCAGGGCTATCGGCTCATCGGCGGAAGGCTCCTCCCGGACAGCGGGGAGGCGGCGGCGCTCTTCATGTACGAGAATGCCGGCGGCAACCGGCTCACGCTTTATGCACGATCCGGCGGAACGGACGATCAGACCTCGTTCCGCTTCGAATCCCAGGCGGATGTGTCGGCGTTTTCCTGGATCGACAATGGCCTATCCTACGTGGTCACGGCGAAGGCCGACCGCGCGCAGCTCCTGCCGATCGCGGAGGCGATCTACAGGCAGTTCGAGGCAACGGGCGACCCTGCGAAGGGCCGCCTGTAGAAGCCGTTCCCGAGGTTCAGGCGAACACCGCCGGGTCGGGGCCGACGCGGCCCGAGGCGCTGTCGAGGGCCGCGATGGCGCGCATGTCGTCGGCATCCAGCTGGAAGTCGAACACGGCGATGTTCTCGCGGATGCGCGACGGCGTCACGGATTTCGGAATGACCACGAAGCCATGGTCGAGATGCCAGCGCAGGATGACCTGGGCTGGTGTCTTGCCGTATTTCCGGCCGATGGCCGCGAAGGTGTCCTCCGCGAGGATCTTGCCCTGACCGAGCGGCCCCCAGCATTCCGTGACGATGCCGTTCGCCTTGTGGAAGGCCTGCAGTTCCTTCTGCTGGAAGCGGGGATGCAGCTCGATCTGGTTGACGGCAGGCGTCACGCCGGTCTCGTCGATCAGGCGCTGCAGGTGCGGCACCATGAAGTTCGAGACACCGATGGATTTCGCGCGCCCGTCCTGCTGCAGCTTGATCAGCGCCCGCCAGGTGTCGCGATAGGCCTCGCTGCCCGCCACGGGCCAGTGGATGAGATAGAGGTCGACGTAATCGAGCCTCAGGCGCGCCAGGCTCTCGTCGAAGGCTTGCAGGGTGCTGTCGTAGCCCTGGCGGTCGTTCCAGACCTTGGTGGTGATGAAGAGCTCTTCACGGGGAATGGACGTGGAGCGGATCGCCTCGCCCACGCCCTCCTCGTTGCCGTAGATCGACGCCGTGTCGATGGAGCGGTAGCCCGCCTCGATCGCTCCTGCGACGGCGCCCTTGGCCTCCTCATTGGACACTCGCCAGACGCCGAAGCCCACCTGCGGCATCGTGCTTCCATCGTTCAGGCGGATCGTGGGTGTGGCGGACATCGGCGGCTCCGTTGGTGGTGCGGCAGGGAGGTAGGGCTTCGAGCCCGATAAGCAAATAGTGATGATTCCGGCGGCACGACATGCCGGAACCTGCATGGCCACCCCGCGTTCCGAGCTTGGCAACTTCGCCGCGACGCAGGAGCTGCGCCTTGTCCATTCCAGAAGCCCGGAAGGGCACCCCCGATCCGACCCTCGACGAGAAGGAATACCGCAGACGGTTTCTCGAGCAGTTCCAGGACCCGGCCTTCGAGCCGCTCTCGGGCGAGTTGCAGCGGATCGCGGATGCGGCCTGGGATGCCTACAGCCACCACCGCAAGAGCCCGAAGACCCGCAAGGCCGGTCCCGGCTTCGCCGATCCCGATTACGATCTCGCCGTCGACTGGCTCGCCGCCAAGCAGGCCATCGACGTGGCGCAGAAGCAGCACGAGGATTCAAGCGGCCCAGCCCGCTTCCTGCTGATTGCGGCCTCCTCCCGCAGCGAGCACACATGCCCGGGCGAGATGTCCAAGACCTACCGCCTCGTGGAGATCGCCCGTCAGATTCTCGGCAGCGCGGAGAACACGGAGGTCGAGGTGCTGGAGCTCAGCCGCCTCGCGGCGGAATACGGGCGTCAGATCCATCCCTGCAAGGCCTGCTTCTCGACGGCGGCGGCTTTGTGCCACTGGCCGTGTTCCTGCTATCCCAACTACTCGCTCGGGCAGACGCACGACTGGATGAACGACATCTACCCGAAATGGGTGGCGGCCCATGGGGTGATGATCGTCACGCCGGTCAACTGGTATCAGGTCTCGTCGCCCCTGAAGCTGATGATGGACCGCCTCGTCTGCGCCGATGGCGGCAACCCGGACCCGACCTCGACCGAAGGCAAGACGGTCCCCCTCGCGAAGGGCCTAGAACTCAAGGGCTGGGATTACCCCAAGCACCTCGAAGGCCGGCTTTTCTCCGTCATCGTCCATGGCGATGCCGAAGGCGCGGGCGATGTCCGCCGCAGCCTCTCCGACTGGCTGCGCGCCATGGAACTCGTGCCGGCCGGAGCGGCCGCGGAGTTCGAGCGCTATATCGGTTACTGGAAGCCCTACGCCACCAGTCATGAGGAACTCGACCGGGACGAGGCTGTGCAGGACGAGGTGCGCAACGCCGCCTGGACGCTGCTCGAAGCCGTGCAGGCCAAGAGGGCAGGGAGCTTCGTGACGGCCGGAGACAATCTGAAGGAGCCGCGGCAGAAGTGACGGGCTAAAGAAAAAGGCCGGGCACAGGCCCGGCCTTTCGGATCATCTGTCGGCAACCGGCCCTTACCAGCTGGTGAGCACCGCGCCCTTGAACTTCTCGTCCACGAACTTCTTCACCTCGGGCGAGCGATAGGCCTCGACGAGGGTCTTCACCCACGGCTTGTCCTTGTCCTCTGCGCGCACGGCGATGACGTTCACGTAGGGACCCTTGGGGTCCTCGCGGGTCAGGGCGTCCTTGACCGGGTCGAGGCCGGCCTGCGTGGCATAGTTGGTGTTGATGACGGCGGCGTCCACGTCGTCGAGCACGCGGGGCGCCTGGGCGGCGTCGATCTCGGTGAACTTCAGCTTCTTGGTGTTCTCGGTGATGTCGAGAATGGTCGGCTTGAAGCCCACGCCGTCCTTCAGCTTGATCACGCCCTTGTCCTGGAGAAGCAGAAGCGCGCGCCCGCCGTTGGTGGGATCGTTCGGGATGGCGATGCTCGCGCCGTTCGGCAGCGCATCGAAGGATTTGTGCTTCTTGGAGTAGATGCCGATCGGGAAGTTCACGGTCTGCGCGACGGTCTCGATCTTGTAGCCGCGGTTTTCCTTCTGGTTGTCCAGATAGGGCTGGTGCTGGAACGAGTTCGCTTCCAGCTCGCCGGAGGACAGGGCCTCGTTCGGCACCACGTAGTCGGAGAACTCGACGATCTTGATGTCGAGGCCCTTCTTCGCAGCAATCGGCTTCACGGCCTCCAGGATCTGCGCGTGCGGGCCGGGGGTGGCGCCGATGCGCAGGGTCTGCGTCTGCGCGAGGGCCGGCAGGGCGGCAAGGGAGAAGAGGGCTGCAAAACCCAGTTTCTTCAGGGACATCGTGTTACTCCTTGTGCGATGTTGTGACGGTGATCAGGCGTGGCGGATGCGCTTGTTGAGGCGGCGGGCGAGGCGGTCGCCGATGCTCTGCACCGCCTGGACGAGGACGATGAGCACGACCACCACGGCAAGCATCATCTCGGGCATGAAGCGCTGGTAGCCGTAGCGGATGCCGAGATCGCCGAGGCCACCGCCGCCGACCGCGCCCACCATGGCCGAGAAGCCGAGCAGCGACACGATGGCGAGGGTCAGGCCGAGCACGATGCCGGGAAGAGCCTCGGGGATCAGAACCTTCAAGACGATCTGCAGCGGGCTTGCCCCGAAGGCGCGCGCCGCTTCGATCAGCCCCTGGTCCACTTCGCGGATCGCGCCCTCGATGAGGCGCGCGATGAAGGGCGTTGCCGCAATGGTCAGCGGCACGATGGCGGCATTGGTGCCGATGGACGTGCCGGCGATCAGGCGCGTGAAGGGAATGATCGCGACCACCAGGATGATGAAGGGCGTGGAGCGCGTGGCGTTGACGATCAGGCCGAGCACCCGGTTGACCCACGGCGCGGCGAACAGCTCGCCCTTGGCCGAGGTGGCGAGAAAGACGCCGAGCGGCAGCCCGAGGATGGTTGCGATCAGGGCCGAGACGGCCACCATGTAGAGGGTTTCGCCCGTGGAGGCGGCGATGAGGCGGATCATCTCAGGCGACATAGCCGAGGACCTCCGTGTCGAGACCGTGCTTCTTCAGAAAATCGAGGGTGGCGGCAGCCGATGCCTCCGGCACGCCGACCACCAGGGTGCCGAAGGGGCGGCCGGCGATCTCGTCCACCGAGCCGGACAGGATGTTGGCCTCGATGCCGAGATCGCGGGCGAGCCGCGCGAGAACCGGATCGGTGGCATGGGGGCCGCGGAAGCCGATGCGGATCACCGCCTGGCTTCCGGCCGTTGCCTCGGTTCGCAGCCGGCTCGCCACATAAGACGGCAGCGCACGGCCGGATTCGTCGGCCAGGAAGGAGCGGGTCACCTCGTGCCGCGGCCGGGTGAAGACCTCGAACACGTCGCCCTGCTCGACGATGCCGCCGCCTTCGATCACCGCGACCTCGCGGGCGATGTTGCGGATCACCGCCATCTCGTGGGTGATGAGCAGGATGGTGAGGCCAAGCTCCTCGTTGATGCGCGCGAGCAGATCGAGAATCGACCGGGTGGTTTCCGGGTCGAGGGCCGAGGTCGCCTCGTCGGACAGAAGAACCTTGGGTTTGGTGGCGAGCGCCCGGGCGATGCCGACGCGCTGCTTCTGGCCGCCGGAGAGCTCGGACGGATAACGGTTGCGCTTGTCGGAAAGGCCGACGAGGGCGAGAAGCTCCTCGACCCTGGTTCTGATCTCCGCCTTGCCGAAGCCCGCCACTTCGAGCGGCAGGGCGATGTTGTCCGCCGCGGTGCGCGAGGAGAGCAGGTTGAAGTGCTGGAAGATCATTCCGATGGACCGGCGCGCATGGCGAAGCGCCGCCTCGGGCAGGGCCGCGATGTCGGCGCCGTCCACGATCACCTTGCCGGACGAGGGCTTCTCGAGGCCGTTCACCAGACGGATCAGGGTGGACTTGCCGGCGCCGGAGCGGCCGATCACGCCGAGGATGGAGCCCTGGGGCACTGCAAGGTCGATCCCGCGCAGGGCCGTCACAGGCTGGCCATCGCGGCCGGGGAAGGTCTTCGAGACCTTTTCCAGGCGCACGATGGGCTGCGCCGGGATCAGGCGCTGCGCCGGCGTGTCGCCGATATAGGCAAGGGGAGCGTTCATAAGCCCGTCTTCAGGATGTCTCGTCTAGGGACAGGACAGATGGGACATGGCGTTCTCCATGTCAACGGTTTTGTTCTTTTAACAGGACAGTTTGTTTTGAAGAACATTCTAACGCACCGGACACCCTGCTGTTATTGTCACAAGGCCGCTATTGCGCACCCGGAGAGGAAGTTCCTCCTTTCTTTCGCCACAAGCGCCATTGATCCGGCTGCCTCGAGTTTCTAAGAGCCGGGCAGGGATCCTGGCAGGAGATGCGTATGATCAAGGCGAGCCTCGTGCTGGCACTCGTAGGGTTAGGGGTTCTCGCGGCCTCCGTGTCCGGAGCGGTCGCCGTTCCGTTCTACCTGCCCCTCTCCACCCTGGCCCTGGCCGGAGTCATGTTCATTGGGCGCGAGATCCCGAAGTTCCTGCGCATCTTTCTGGTGATGCTCTCGGTCACGCATCTGGTGCTCGTGGCGCTGGTTCTCGGAGCCGTGCTGGGAGCGATCACGGGCGACTACACGGGCTATGTGCCGCCCCCGTCCGCCGCTCTCGGGGCGACGGCGTTCGGCGCGCTTATTTACGGTCTTTCCTATCTCCCCGTTGTGCGCACCATCTGCCGCATCACCGACCGCTACCTCGATTCCCAGGCCGACAGCGTCATCCGCATCCCGTTCATCGGCCTCGTGCGGGCGCGGGAGGGCACCATCGGCACCTGGATGTTCGGGATCCTGATCGCGATCAACCTCGCGCAGGTCGCCCTCAACGTCCGCCTCAGCTTCTTCTCGCGCGACATGTTCAATGCGCTCGAGGCCAAGGACGCCGCTGCGTTCTGGTATCAGCTCTTCGTCATCTTCACGCCGCTGGCGGCCGTCTTCGTGGCCATCGCGCTCACCGAGGTGCTGCTGCAGAACGTGCTCTCCATCCGCTGGCGCGCCTATCTCAACGGCTATTACGTCAGCGAGTGGCTGGGCGACGGAGCCCATTACCGGATGCAGCTGATCGGCCGCGGCGCGGACAACCCGGACCAGCGCATCTCCGAGGACCTGCGCAAGTTCGTCGACAGCACCTATTCGCTCTCCGTCGGCCTCATGAACCAGGCCGCGACCCTGGTGTCCTTCGTGGCGATCCTCTGGACCATCTCGGCTGGCTTCACCTTCCCGGGCACGAGTGTCGAAGTGCCTGGCCTGCTGGTGTGGGTCTGTGCGGGCTACGCGATCCTCGGCACCTGGGTGACGCACCTGATCGGCCGGCCGCTCATCGGCCTCAACTTCGAGCAGGAGCGGGTGGAGGCGAACTACCGCTTCTCCCTGGCGCGCCTGCGCGAATACACCGAGCAGGTGGCGCTCCTGTCCGGTGAACCGGCCGAGCGGGAGGGCCTTACCCGGCGCTTCGGCCAGATCGTCGACAACTACATGCGGATCGTCGTCCGCCTCATCAAGCTGAACACCTTCACGTCCGCCTATTTTCAGGCCAACGTGGTCGTGCCCTACATCCTTACGGCGCCCTACTACTTCATCGGCAGGATCACGCTTGGCCAGATGCAGCAGGTGGTCGGCGCCTTCTCGCGGGTGGAGTCGGCGCTCACCTACTTCATCACCATCTACACCACGCTCGCCGACTACAAGGCCGTGCTCGACCGCCTCACCACCTTCGAGGGCGCCATCGCGTCGGCGCAGCGGGTCGGCGGCGAGAGCAAGCTTGCCATTTCGCAGGTGCCCGGCCGCGAGCTGCGCCTGAAGGACCTGGACGTGCGCCTGCCCGACGGCAGCGCCCTCATGCACACGGACAGCCTTGCCTTCCGTCCGGGCGAGCGCACGCTCATGACCGGCCTGTCGGGCTCGGGAAAGTCCACCCTGTTCCGCACCATCGCGGGAATCTGGCCGTTCGGCGAGGGCGAGGTTCAGGTGCCGGAGGGGCAGACCATGATGCTCCTGCCGCAGCGGCCCTACATCCCCATCGGCAATCTGCGCGAGGCGGTGACGTATCCCGGGGAGGCGAACGCCTACAGCGACGCCGACATTGCAGAGGCCCTGCGGGCGGCGAAGCTGCCCCAGATCGCCGAGCGCCTCGACGAGGAGCGGGCCTGGGGCCAGACCCTGTCGCTCGGCGAACAGCAGCGCCTCGCCGTCGCCCGCGCGCTTCTCGCCAAGCCCGACTGGCTGTTCCTGGACGAGGCGACCGCGGCCCTCGATGAGCCGACCGAGGCGGAGGTCTACCGCATCATCAGGGAAAAGCTGCCGCAGACCACGGTGGTCTCCATCGGCCATCGATCGACGCTCGCGGCCTTCCATGACCGGCGCATCGACATGAAGCGGACCGAGAACGGCCTCTCCACCCCGGTGGACCTGCGCCAGGCCGAGCCTGCGGAATAGCCGAAAGCGTCATCCCGAGCGCAAACGAAAAAGGCCGGCTTCACGCCGGCCTTTTTGTTCAACCTCAGCGAAGGCCTCAGAGAGAGCGCTCGAACACCAGCTGTCCGCCGTTCTGTGTCTTGATGATCAGGTTGCGGCCCTCGATGTCCCACTTGCCCGAGGAGCGGAGCGCCACCAGGAAGGCCTGCTCGATGGCCATGGCGGACTTGTCGCAGCTCTTCTTGGTCAGGGCGAAGGGGCCGACGGCCAGCACCTGCTCGCGCAGCGGGTAGGCCGCGGTGGCATAGGTGTTGCAGCCGGAAAAGCCGGTGGCGCGCATCTGGTCGTCGAGCCTGAAGCTCGGACGCTCGCCGCTGAAGGGCTTGCCGTTCAGGCTCACGGCCACCCAGGAGGAGTTGAGCGGGAAGATCTTGCCGTTCTGTCCCGGCTGCGGAACCTTGGTGTCCACCTGGCGGGTGGGGCCGACCGGGCGGCCGAGGGTCGCGGCCGATTGGGCATGAGCTCCCGAGACGGCGGCCAGGGCCGCCAGGAATGTCGCAAGTCGAAGCGCGTTCATCGGAACCTCTACAACGGAAAAACGCCCGGACCATAAGGAACCTTGCGCCCTGAGGCAACGCCCAAGGTGGTCACAGGGTGTTGTTGTCCTAGCTCCGCGTGAAAAATCGCACCTAGCCGATGCGGTTCAGCAGTCGTTCGGTCAGGGCATTCGTCGGACGGAACAGATAGTCGAAGGCGCGGACGGAGATGTCCTGGGCCCCGAGGCCCTGCAGGGCCGTCACGATGTCGAACACGGTCGCCGTGCGGCAGTGGATCACGATCTCGCGCCCGAGGGCGTTGCCATAGGGCAGGGAGGCCCCATGCTCCCTGACGAGCGGCGCCAGGGCCGAGGCTTTCGCCGGATCGAGACACGCTCGAACCTCGCGGCTCGTGCGGGCTTCCTCCTCGGCGGCGATGCGCGTGAGCACCGCCGTCGCGGCGGCTTTGGCCCGGTCCGTCCAGGGCGCCCGGGTGGAGGCGACGAGGTTGGCCTCCGAGCGCAGCATCACGCCGTCGTCGAGGATTTTTAAGGCGTTGGCCGCAAGCGTCGCGCCTGTGGTGGTGATGTCGACGATCAGCTCCGCGGAGCCTGCGCCCGGCGCGCCTTCCGTGGCCCCCAGGCTCTCGACGATCCGGTAGTCGGACACGCCCTTCTCGGCGAAGAAGCGGCGGGTGAGGTTCACGTATTTCGTCGCGACGCGCATCTTATAGCCGTGGCGGGCGCGCAGATCGGCCGCCACCTCGTCGAGGTCGGCCATATTGCGCACATCGATCCAGGCCTGCGGCACGGCCACCACCACGTTGGCATGGCCGAAGCCGAGCGGCGTCAGCAGCTCGACGGCCGCATCCGCATCCGGGATCTGCTCGCGCACCAGGTCCTCGCCCGTGATGCCGAGATGGGCCGTGCCCGAGCTGAGCTGGCTCACGATCTCGGAGGCCGACAGGAAAGCGACCTCCACGTCGGGCACGCCCGCCAGGGTGCCACGATAGTCGCGCGCCCCGCGGGACTGGGTGAAGACGAGGCCGGCGCGGGCGAAGAACGCGGCCGCGTTCTCCTGTAGGCGCCCCTTGGAGGGAACGGCCAGGATGAGAGGGGATTGGGTCATCAGGGCCTCCCCACGATGCGGTCGAGCCAGAACGAGCAGCCGACGGCCGGGATCGGGGCTTCGGCGCCCAGGTGCTCCAGCAGGCGGTCGTAGCGCCCGCCGCCGACGACTGGCTTGCCATCGTGGCGGCGCGGGTCCTGCACCTCGAAGATGAAGCCGGTGTAGTAGTCGAGATTGCGCGCGAAGGTGGCGGCAAACGAGAAGCCCCGCACGTCGAGGCCACGGGCGGCCATGAAGCCGGTGCGCTCCTCGAACAGGGTCAGGGCCGGGCCGATGTCGAGGCCCGCGTCCCTGGCCAGGGACCGGACCGAGTGGGCCGCCTGATCAGGATCGCCGGCAATGGCAAGGTAACGCTCCAGCACCTGCCTGGCCTCGTCGGTGAGGCCGGTGCGGTTGGCCGCGCGGGCGAGGAAGCGCTCGGCGATCTCGCCGGCGCTGCGCCCGCCGACCCGGGCGATGCCCGCAATCGACAGGATGTCCTCGACGAAGGCCTTGGCCGCCTGGGGCGCCTGCCCCTCGATGGCCGCGAGAAGGCCCGCGTGCTCCTGGGCGGCCGGACCCTCGGGCTCGGCGAGGCTCGCCAGGCCCTCGCCCGACACGATGGCCCGGATCACCCGCCGCTTGGCGGCCGGCGCGACGCCGAGCGCGTCGATCAGGGCATGGAGAAGCCCCATGTCGCCAAGCTTCACGACAGGCGAGGGGCCGCCGAGCCGGGCGAGGCCTTCGAGGGCGAGGGCAAGGATTTCCGCATCGACCGCCGACACATCCGTCCGGCCGATGGATTCAAGGCCCGCCTGCAGGAACTCGCCGCTCTCGTGGGTGCGCATCCGGAAGACCGGGCCGCCATAGGAATAGCCCAGGGGCTCGGCGCCGCGCTGGGCGAGATGCTGGAGGCAGACGGGAATGGTGTATTCGGGCCGCAGGCACAGCTCCGTGCCGGCCGCATCCTGCGTGACGAACATGCGCCGCCGGATATCCTCGCCTGACAGGTCGATGAACACGTCCGCCGGCTGGAGCACCGGGGGCTCGACACGCGCATAGCCCTCGCGCTCGAAGAGCGCGATCAGCGCAACAATGGCATCCGTCTCCGTCACTGGCCCTGCCCAATCCTTGTGTTGGCATGCTCTCTAGCAATGCTCGGGCGCGAAGGCGATTGTTTTTGGCCGGAAGGGTGAACGGAGGAGGGGCGTCATCCCGGACTTGTTCCGGGGATCCACGTCTCGACCCTCTTAAAACGTGGATGGCCGGGACAAACCCGGCCATGACGAGGGGAGTTGAGGGCAGATAAACTCAGCGCTTCTCGGCCGTGGCGCTCTTCTGGGGTTTGGCCTTCGTCGTCTTGCGCTTGCTGTGGTCGCTGGAGCGGTTGACGTATTTGACCTTCTTGGGCTCCGCCTTGCCGCCCTCTTCGCCCACGAGGGTCGGGGGCAGGAAGTGGCGGGCGGCTTCCGTGACCACGCCCGCGACGGCGCCGGCGGCCGTCTGGGACAGGTCGGCGGTCTGGGAGCCGGCATCCGCCACGGCGGAGCCTGCCTTCTTCGCGGTGCGGGTCCGGGTCAGGGCGGCAGCGGCCGCGCCGGCGGCGGCGATGAGGGCGTCGGCCAGGATCTCGCGCCCGAGCTCCGAATTGACCAGATCCATGAGACCCGACTTCTTGGCCGACTTCGCCAGCTTCGTGCCGGTGCTCTTGCCTGAGGCCTTCTTCGTTTTGCTGTCGCTCTTCTTGTCCTTCGCCATGTTCATCTCCTGATGGTCAAGCTTCCCAGACAACCCCGAGCTGAGCACGGGGGTTCCCGAACGGCCAAGGCTATCCGAAGTGGCGGGCGAGAACCTCGCGCACGGCCTCGACAAGCTTGCTCTCGGCGACCGAGAACTGCGCCGGGCGGGCGGCCTTCCACTCCTCGTTGGAGGCGATGGCGCCTGCTGCCTTGGCGCCCTCGATCAGGTCCTTGATCTCGACCTCGCCGCGCTCGCGCTCGTTGGAGCCCTGAATGATCACGCAGGGGCTTCCCCGCCGGTCGGCATATTTCATCTGGGCCTTCATGCCCGAGGAGCCGAGATAGAGCTCGGCCCGGATGCCGGCCTGGCGCAGGGCTGAAACCATGCGCTGGTAGGCGGCGATCTGGTCCTTGTCCATGACGAGCACCACCACGGGACCGGGCTTCTCAGATCCGGACACGATAGGGCTTTTGACCATCTGCAGGGCCGAGAGCAGGCGCGAGACGCCGATGGAGAAGCCGGTGGCCGGAACGGGCTCGGAGCGGAAGCGGCCCACGAGGCCGTCATAGCGCCCGCCGCCGCCGACCGAACCAAAGCGGACGGGGCGCCCGTCCTCGTCCTGAACCTGGAAGGTCAGCTCGGCCTCGTAGACGGGGCCGGTGTAGTATTCGAGGCCGCGGACGACGGAAGGATCGATGGTCACGCGATCCTCGTAGCCGGAGGAGGCGACGAGCGATGCGATTTCCGCAAGCTCGTCCGCGCCTTCGAGACCCCGGGCGGAGGAGCCGACGACCTTGCGCAGGTTCTCGACCGTCGCGGCATTATCAGCGCCCTTGGCGGCCGTGAAGGCCAGAACGCGTTCGATGGCGTCAGGCTCGAGACCTGCGCCCTTCGTGAAGTCGCCGCTCTCGTCCTTGCGGCCCGCGCCCAGAAGCTGGCTCACGCCCTCGGGCCCGAGCCGGTCGAGCTTGTCGATGGCGCGCAGCACCGTGAGGCGCTGGCCCGCCTTGTCCTCTCCGCCGAGGCCGATGGCCTCGAGCACCCCGTCCAGAACCTTGCGGTTGTTGATCTTGATGATGAAGTCGCCGCGCTTCAGCCCGAGCCGCTCCATCGTGTCGGCGGCCATCATGCAGATTTCCGCATCGGCCGCGACGGAGGCAGCCCCCACCGTGTCCGCATCGAACTGCATGAACTGGCGGAAGCGGCCGGGACCCGGCTTCTCGTTGCGGAACACCCAGCCGGCCCGGTAGCTGCGATAGGGCTTGGGCAGCGCATCGAAGTTCTCGGCCACGTAGCGGGCGAGCGGCGCGGTCAGGTCGTAGCGGAGCGACAGCCACTGCTCGTCGTCGTCCTGGAACGAGAACACGCCCTCGTTCGGCCGGTCCTGGTCGGGCAGGAACTTGCCCAGCGAATCCGTGTACTCGACGAAGGGCGTCTCGACGCCCTCGAAGCCGTAGAGCTCATAGGATTCACGGATCGCCGCGAGCATGCGCTCGGTGGCGGCGAGGTCGGCGGGGGTGCGGTCGGCAAAGCCGCGCGGGGCGCGGGCCTTGATCTTGTCGGCCTTGGACATGGTTTCTTACAGCAGCTGTTGGATTGGAAAAACGTGCTGCGGTCCTACTCCCTGCGGCTGGGAGGGGCAAGGGTTGGGGTTGCGAGATATGCAACTCCACTGTCATCCCCGGCGAGCCAAAGGCGAGGGAAGGGGATCCACTCACACCCTCGGCGCTATGGATTCCCTTCCCCTCCGCTGACGCTCCGGCCGGGAATGACACCCTCTCACGTCATCACCGGCCTTGTGCCGGTGATCTCGATTGGAAAGGCGCGGCACTCTTCAGAACGAGATGGCCGGGACGAGCCCGGCCATGACGTGGAATGTGTGAGATATCTTAAGCCACCGCCTTGATCACCTTTGCGAGCTTGTCGACGATCTCGCCGATCTGCTCCTCGGTGACGATGAGCGGCGGGGAGAGGGCGATGGTGTCGCCGGTGATGCGCATCATGATGCCGTGCTCCTGGAAGCCGCGGTCCATGGCCTCGAAGGCGCGGGCGCCGACCGCATCGGGGCGCGAGGCGAGGTCGATGGCGCCGACGAGCCCGATGGTGCGGATGTCGAGCACGTTCGGCAGGCCTTTCAGCCCATGGATCGCATCGGCCCAGACTGGCTCAAGGGTTTTTGCCCGCTCAAAGAGCTTCTCGTCCCGGTAGATGTCCTGTGCCGCGAGAGCGGCCGCGCAGGCGAGCGGGTGGCCGGAATAGGTGTAGCCGTGGAACAGCTCGATCATGTGCTCCGGACCCTTCATGAAGGTGTCGTAGAGCCCCTGGCGTACCATCACGCCGCCCATGGGTACGGCACCGGAATTCACCCCCTTGGCGAAGGTGATCATGTCCGGGATCACGCCGTAGCGCTCGGCGGCGAAGGCTGTGCCGAGGCGGCCGAAGCCGGTGATGACCTCGTCGAAGATCAGCAGGATGCCATGCTTGTCGCAGATCTCGCGCAGGCGCTTGAGATAGCCCTTGGGAGCCGCCAGAACGCCCGTGGAGCCGGCCATCGGCTCGACGATCACGGCCGCGATGGTGGAGGCGTCGTGCAGCGCCACGATGCGGTCGAGTTCGTCCGCCAGATGCGCGCCCCATTCGGGCTCGCCGCGGGCGAAGGCCTGCTTCTCGCGGTTATAGGTGTGGGGCAGGTGGTCGACGCCGGCTAAGAGCGAGCCGAAGAACTGGCGGTTCTTCACGATGCCGCCCACCGAGATGCCGCCGAAGCCGACGCCGTGATAGCCGCGCTCGCGGCCGATGAGGCGCGTCTTGCTGCCCTGACCCTTGGCGTTCCAGTAGGCGAGAGCGACTTTAAGAGCGGTGTCGACCGCCTCGGAGCCCGAGTTGCAGAAGAACACGTGGTTCAGGTCGCCGGGGGCGAGCTGGGCGAGGCGGGAGGCCAGCGCAAAGCCGCCCGCATGGCCGAACTGGAAGGCGGGCGAATAGTCGAGCTCCTCGGCCTGGGCCTGGATGGCCCGGGTGATCTCGTCCCGGTTGTGGCCCGCGTTGCAGCACCAGAGGCCGGCCGCGCCGTCGATCACCTCGCGGCCCTCGGGAGTGTAGTAGTACATGCCCTTGGCGCGGGCGATCATCCTGGGCCGCTGCTTGAACGAGCGGTTGGCCGTGAACGGAAGCCACCAGGCCTCGAGATCGTTGGGTGCGAGAGAGTCGTTGGCGGCGCGGGATGTCTGGGCAGTCATGGCGTGTCCCCGGAAATGGCTGGCGGGGAGCCTAGCAGCCGTTTCCGGAGGCAGCAAAAGGAACTTTGCGCCGAGCCATGAGCGGGGCGCAGGCCTAGCCCTACATCGTCATGCCGGTCGCCTCATAGCCGGCGGCATTGAGAGCCTGGGTCACCTCGAGGGCCTGCGCCTTGGTGACCACATGCACGCGCCCATGATCCAGGTCCACCTCGACCTTGGCGCCGGGATCCAGCCGCTGGATCGCCTTGGTGACCGAGTTGACGCAGCCCTGGCAGGTCATTCCCTCAACCTGCATGAGCAGGTCTTTACGAGGTTCTTCCATCGATACGCCCTTTCCAAACTGTCCTACGGGTCCTGAGCGAGCAACGCGCGGTTGCGCAAAAATGTCCATTGCGGGAATGCGAAACTTGCCTCGCGATTCGCCGTGATTCACATTCGGTTAAGACACTGATTCGGGCATCAGCCCCGAGCCAGGGGAGCGGGGGCACCCATGGTCAACAACAAGAAAATGAATCCGGTCCTGACGGGCCGGAAGGCGGCTTTGCTCGCCTTCACGCCGGCCATCCTGACGGCATCCGCTTCGGCCTATGTGCCGATGGAGGCGGGGCTCGTCCTGCCGGTCTTCGCCGTGCTCATCACCATGGTGATCGGCGGTCTCATCCTCCTCCGGCAGCAGGCCGAGGCGGGAAGCAGGCCAGCATTCCCGGATGCTCCGCCCGCGCCGCAGCGGGCCAGGAGTGCCGGGCAGGGCGCGGCGGGTCTCCTGCGCGAGCTCGCCAAGGCTGCGGAGGCGCTGGAGGGCGCCGCGCCGTCGCTGCGCGCCAAGCCTTCCCTGACGCTCGTGGGGGGCTCCGGGGCCGGGGCTGAGAGCTTTCCCGAACCGTCGCTGCTGCCCTCGATCCGCAGGATCTCAGCGGACGAGATGAGCCGGATCAGGCTCGTCACCCAGGCCTTCGAGGCGGACCGGATCGAGCTGCACCTCCAGCCCATCGTGTCGCTGCCGCAGGGCAAGATCCGCTTCTATGAGGTGCTGGCGCGGCTGCGCCTGGCGGACGGGACGCTGCTCCCCC
The DNA here is from genome assembly GCF_016427565.1 of Microvirga splendida. GTDB lineage: Bacteria > Pseudomonadota > Alphaproteobacteria > Rhizobiales > Beijerinckiaceae > Microvirga > Microvirga splendida. Next base: position 246,010 of record NZ_JAELXT010000002.1, on the reverse strand, counting down.
CGGCGGAGTTCCTGCCCGTTCTCGAATGCTCCGGCCGCGCCTCCGATTTCGACCGGCGCATCCTGATCCGCACCATGGCGGTCGCCCGCCATCTCATGGCCCGCGGCAGCGAGGCCATCGTGGGAGTGAACCTGTCGGCTCATTCCATCGTGGAGCCGGGCTTCCTCTGGTCCCTGGCGCGGCTGCTCGATTCCGCCCCGGAAGTCCTCGGAAGGATCGTGCTGGAGCTGCCCCAGCACAGCTGGCGCCACCTCGATGCCGACCTCAAGGCGGCGCTGGCGAGTCTGCGCGACCGGGGCGTGCCGTTCTCCCTCGACCGTGCCGCGGACCTCCGGTTCGACCCGCAGGCGCTGGCGGATCTCGGTGTCCGCTTCATGAAGCTGCCGGCCGACCTGATGATCCGGGCCGCCGAGCAGGAGGACGGACGCTATGCGGGGCCGGAGCTCGACGTGCGGGACTTCGCCTCCGCGCTGCGCCGCCAGGGCATCCGGCTGATCGCCGAGCGGGTGGACCGGGACGAGATGGTGCCGGTTCTGACGGAGCTCGGCATGCCGCTCGCCCAGGGCTTTGCCTTCGCGGCGCCGCGCCCGATCAAGCCGGAGATCGCCGGCGAGCAGGACCTGCCGCGGCCTTTCGGCCTCGAGGATGCGCCAACCCGTCTGCGGCAGGCCGGTTGACTTGGAAGTCGCTACGGCCTACCCGCCGGTCTCATCATCTTAAAGTGCGCATCGTGTAGACCGGAAAACCGGGTCCACTTTGTCCGCACGATGCGCGAGCGAGACCCCATGACCGCCTTGTCCCGTCCCCTTCACGTCGAGGGGCTGCAGCCCCTCGCCGAGCGCTACGACCTCATTCTCTGCGATGTCTGGGGCGTGCTGCACAACGGCATCAAAGCCTATGTGGCCGCAAGCGACGCGCTCACGCGCTTTCGCGCCAAGGGCGGTCGCGTGGTGCTCGTGTCCAATGCCCCGCGCCCCGGCGCCTCGGTGGGGACGCAGCTCGACGGGTTCCAGGTGCCGCGGACGGCCTATGACGCCATCGTCACCTCGGGCGATCTGACCCGGCTTGCCATTCAGGAGCGCATCGACAAGGTGGTGCACCATATCGGCCCGCCCCGCGACATGCCGATCTACAACGGTCTCGATGCGCGCTTCGGCTCCATCGAGGAGGCGGATTACGTGGTCTGCTCCGGCTTCGACAACGACGAGGAGGAGACGGTCGAGGATTACCGTCCGCAACTCGAGGCCATGCGCCGGCGCAACCTGCTCATGGTCTGCGCCAATCCCGATCTCGTGGTCGAGCGCGGCCACATGATCCTGCCCTGCGCGGGCACCATCGCGCTCGCCTATGAGGAGATGGGCGGCGAAGTCTTCTATGCCGGAAAGCCTCACCGCCCGGTCTACGAGCGGGCCCTCACTGTCGCGTCCGATCTGGCCGGGCATCCGATCCCGAAGGACAGGGTGCTGGCCGTCGGCGACGCGATCCGCACCGACATCGCAGGCGCCGTAGGCTTCGGCATCGACGCCCTGATGATCGCCCGCGGCATCCATGCGGAGGAGCTTGGCCTCCACAAGGGCGATCTGGTCTCGGATCACGTGCAGGATTGGGTGGACCGCCAGCCGGTACGGCCGACCGCGTTTACAGATGTGCTGTCCTGGTGAGGCCGCTTCCGCGTTGTCATCCCCGGCGGCCGTGAGGCCGGGAAGGGGATCCACGATCAGGCGTGACGCCATGGATTCCCTTCCCCTCCGCTGACGCTCCGGCCGGGAATGACACCGAGGCAGCCGCCCTCGTCTCTTCCCTTGACCCGTGGATCGGATTTCGACAGGGTCGCGCGGCACTGACAGTCCCAGATGAGTTCCGAGGTTCTCCCCTGATGCCCACCTCCTTCGCGATCTGCCGCGATGGCGAGCCCGTGCCCGGGAGCCTCAAGGGAGCCGTGGCGGCCATTGGCAATTTCGACGGGGTGCATCGCGGGCACCGGCACCTCCTGAGCATGGCCCTGACCTCCGGGCGGCCTGCTGCGGTCGTCACCTTCGAGCCGCATCCGCGCACCTTCTTCCAGCCCGACCGGCCGCTGTTTCGCCTCACGCCGGAGCCGGTGAAGCTCGCGATCTTCGCGCGTCTCGGCCTCGCGGGCGTCTTCCAGAGGCGCTTCGACGCATCGCTCGCCGCGCTCACGGCGGCGGGCTTCGTGGACGTGCTGGCGCAGGACCTTGAGCTGTCGGGCGTGGTGATCGGCCACGACTTTCACTTCGGGCGCGGGCGCGAGGGCAATCCGGCCCGCATGATGGAGCTGTGCCGGGAGCGGGGGCTGGATTGCATCATCGCGCCGGCCGTCATCGAAGGCACCGAGCCGGTCTCCTCCAGCGCCATCCGGGCCGCCCTGGAGGCGGGCGATATCGCCACCGCCAACCGGCTCCTCGGCTATCGCTGGTTCGTCCGCGCCGAGGTCCGCCACGGCGACAAGCGCGGCCGGGTCCTCGGCTACCCCACGGCCAATATGCGGCTGCCCGACGATTGCCGCCTCCGGCACGGCATCTATGCGGTGCGGGCGTCGGTGGGCGGAAAGATCGTCGACGGCGTCGCCAGCTTCGGCCGCCGCCCCACCTTCGACAACGGCGCACCGCTCCTCGAGGTGCATCTGTTCGATTTCGCCGGCGATCTCTACGGGCAGGTCCTGGATGTGGAATTCGTCGGCTGGATCCGCGGCGAGGAGAGGTTCGACGGGGTCGAGGCGCTGATCGTCCGGATGGACAGGGACTCGGTGGAGGCGAGGCGGATGCTTGCCGATGACAAGACCGTTTCGCTGATCGGGTGAACCCGTAGAGCGTCACCTCAGACGGCGGCCGATCTGGAATTGTTGGATGAGGAGCGCGCGCCGAACCGTCTCCCCTCTGCGGGAGAGGGTGGCCTGCGAAGCAGGTCGGGAGAGGGGCTGCGCTCGACCGGACTGCCCCTCTCCCGGCTCACTCCGTTCGCCACCCTCCCCCGCAGAGGGGGAGGGAAGATCCGAGCCACATTCCTCCGGCGATCTCGGATCGGCTTCGCCGTCTGGGATGACGGCCCTTTACGACACGGGCTTCAGCGCCTGCGCGGCCATGGCGTAGCCGCCCATGGCGCCGTCGACAAAATGGATGTGGTCGGCTCGGGTGGGCGAGGGGACGAAGCAGGTCATGAGAGCCGCCTCCTGCCGGTGCAGGCCATAGCGGGCGATGCCCTGTTCTTCGGCCTCCGACAGCATTGTCTCCAACCGGTCAGCGAGGGCGGGCGTGCAGTCGAGCGTCATGCGCAGGCCATCGTCGAACTTTCGGAAGTCGGTATTCTCGACAAGCTGGTGACGGTATCGAACAGGATCGAAGTCGCCGAAATGGCGACCGGTTCGGAAAACTATGAACGAGACCAAACGCCCGGCGGCGAGCCGCGCCAGGGGCCAGAGGCGAAGCCCGCCTGTCCTCACGGTCTTGGCCTCCATCGCGAACCCTTTGAACGGAGATGCCAGTGGAGGTCCCTTGTCAGAGAGCGGGCGACCGGCTTCCTGACCCTCTGCCAGGGCGAGCACCTTGCCGATGAGAGCGTTAAAAACCGCCATATCCGCCTTCGGGGCGGGCAGGATGATCAGGGAGAGGATGACGCCGCGTTCCGGCCTGATCTCATCGAAGCGGCAGCTCAGGCCGGAGAGGTCGGGCAGGGTGCCCGATGGAGCCGGCGGAATGGTGAAGGCGCCGCTCTTCATCTGCCGCTCGGCATAGGCCAGGCCGCCGCCGGAGAACATGGCGTAGGACACGTCCGGCGATGCGGCGTAGCGGGCGATGCGCACGTCGTGGCCATGCGCCCTGATCTCCGAGACCGGAATGAGGGCGATGCGCAGCTCGAAGCCGAAGGCGTCCCGCACCCAGGCGGCGACGTCGGTCAGCGCTTCCCGGGCGAGTTCGGATTGCAGGGCCGGCAGGGCGAAGCTCGCCCCGTCGCCGCCGAACACGAAGGGAAATTCGTTCGTCCCGAGCTTGTTCGCCACCGCCGCGATGACGGCGGCGGCAGCCGTGTTGACCTCCTTGTAGCGCCCCGCCCGGATCGCCGAGGTGGAGCTGACGATATCGCTGAGGCCGAGAACCCAGTCGTCCGGAACGGGCATGTAGAGGGCCGGATCGGTGAGCTGGGAAAAATGGTCGAAGACCGGCAGGCGGGCGTAGAAACCGGCGCCCGCCCCGTCATCCGTTTTCTGAAGGCCGGGCTCCATGGGGGCCTCAGCCCATCACCTCGCCCTCCGGGGCGCCGCGCCCCAGCTCGTCGGGCAGCGGGTCGCCGTCCGCGACGAAGCGCATGGAGACCGAGTTCATGCAATAGCGCTCGCCGGTCGGGGGAGGGCCGTCATTGAACACGTGGCCGAGATGGCCCTCGCAGCGGGCGCAGCGGATCTCGGTGCGGACCATGCCGTAGCTGGTATCGCGCACGAAGGCGATGTGATCGCGGTCGATCGGGTCGAAGAAGCTCGGCCAGCCGGTGCCGGATTCGAACTTGGTGCCGGCGTTGAACAGGGGCAGGCCGCACAGGCGGCAGCAATAGGTGCCCTTTTCCTTGGCCTCGTTGAAGATGCCGCAGAAGGGCCGCTCCGTGCCGTGCTCCAGGAGCACGCGGCGCTCCTCGTCGTCCAGGTTGTTCACGAGGGCGCGGAACTGCTCCGGGTTCGGGGGCGACAGGTCGAAGCCCGCGCGGGAGCGACGTTCGGTCGTGGTGGTTGCGTCTGACATGGTTCGTTCCTTCCTGCCCGCCGGGCGCGGTCATCGTAAGGCTGGTTCCTGCCCTTAAATAGGGAGCGGCCCCGGGAATCACCACGCTTTATTATCCGGCCCTGCGCTGCTAAAAGGCTCCCATGCCCATGGTTTCTCAAGCCCTGCCGGCGGCCCGGATAGGCGCGGCGCGAATTATCGGCCCGGCTTTCGCATGACCTGCGAAGGTCCGGGATCCTAGCCGTTCGCCCTGAGAGAAGCCTGATGCGCCCGCCTGTCCCGGGCCACACGAGACCTGATCGACCGTCATGACCGATAAGCCTGCAAGCGCCGCCCGCGACTATTCCGAAACCCTGTTCCTGCCTCAGACCGAGTTCCCCATGCGGGCCGGCCTGCCGCAGCGGGAGCCGCTGCTCCTGCAGCGCTGGAACGAGAAGAGGCTCTACCAGCGCCTGCGCGAGGTCCAGAAGGGCCGTCCGCGCTTCGTGCTCCACGACGGGCCTCCCTATGCCAACGGCAATATCCATATCGGCCACGCCCTCAACAAGATCCTGAAGGACCTGGTGGTCCGCTCCCAGGGCATGCTCGGCTTCGATTCCAACTACGTGCCCGGCTGGGACTGCCACGGCCTGCCGATCGAGTGGAAGATCGAGGAGGAATACCGCGCCAAGGGCAAGAACAAGGACGACGTGGACATCGTCGAGTTCCGCCGCGAGTGCCGGGCGTTTGCCGAGAAGTGGATCGACGTGCAGCGCGAGGAGTTCAAGCGCCTCGGCGTCGAGGGCGACTGGGCGAACCCCTACCAGACCATGTCGTATGATGCGGAAGCGCAGATCGCCCGCGAGATCATCAAGTTCGCCGTGAGCGACCAGCTCTATCGCGGCTCGAAGCCGGTGATGTGGTCCTCCGTGGAGAAGACCGCGCTCGCCGAGGCCGAGGTCGAGTATCACGAGAAGACCTCCACGACGATCTGGGTGAAGTTCAAGATCACCAACACGCTGGACGGCGATCTCGACGGCGCCTCCGTGGTGATCTGGACGACGACTCCCTGGACGATCCCGGCCAACCGCGCCATCGCCTATGGCGAGAACATCGCCTACGGCCTCTACACGGTGACGGACGCAGCCGACGACAACTGGGCCAAGGTGGGCGACCGTCTGGTGATCGCCGACAAGCTCGCGGCCGACGTGTTCGCTGCCGCCCGCGTCGCCGGATACGAGCGCGTCAAGGACGTGCTGCCGGTGATGATCGAGCGCTGCGCGCATCCGTTCCGCGGGCTCGAGGGCGCCAACGGCTACTGGGATTTCGGCGTGCCGGTGCTGCCGGCCGATTACGTCACCGACGACGCCGGCACGGGCTTCGTGCACACGGCTCCCGGCCACGGCGCCGACGACTACAACACCTACGTGAAGCACCGCGACGTGTTCGCGGCCTGCGGCACGAAGGAAGTGCCGCACACGGTCTCGCCCAACTCGTCCTATTTTCCCGACGTGCCGTTCTTCGCGGGCGAGCGCATCTACGACGACAAGGGCAAGGATGCGGGCGCCAACGAAGCCGTCATCAGGAAGCTCGTGGAAGTCGGTGCGCTGATCGCGCGCGGGCGCCTCAAGCACCAGTATCCCCATTCCTGGCGCTCGAAAGGTCCGCTGATCTTCCGCAACACGCCGCAATGGTTCATCTCCATGGACAAGCCGCTGGACGACAAGGGCGATACGCTCCGTCAGCGCGCGCTCCATGGCATCGAGACCGTCGAATGGGTGCCGGAATCCGGCGAGAACCGCATCAACGGCATGATCGCCAACCGTCCCGACTGGGTGGTGTCGCGCCAGCGCGCCTGGGGCGTGCCGATTGCGGTCTTCGTGAGGAAGGGCAGCAACGAAATCCTCAAGGACGAGCGCGTCAACAGCGCCATCGCGGAGGCCTTCGAGAAGGAGGGCGCCGATGCGTGGTATGCGGATGACGGCTCGCGCTTCCTCAAGGCCGGCGGCTACGACTTGAGCGATTTCGACAAGGTCAACGACATCCTCGACGTGTGGTTCGACTCCGGCTGCACCCACGCCTTCGCGCTGGAGAAGCGCGAGGACCTGAAGGTGCAACGCAAGGTGGACGGCGGGCCCGATCAGGTGATGTACCTGGAGGGCTCCGACCAGCATCGCGGCTGGTTCCACTCGTCGCTGCTCGAGAGCTGCGGCACGCGCGGCCGCGCGCCCTACGACATCGTCGTCACGCACGGCTTCACGCTCGACGAGCAGGGCCGCAAGATGTCGAAGTCGCTCGGCAACACGGTGGCGCCCCAGACCATCATCAAGGATTACGGCGCCGACATCCTGCGCCTCTGGACGGCCTCGGTGGATTACTGGGACGATCAGCGCATCGGCCCGGAGATCATCAAGACCACGGCCGAGACCTATCGCAAGCTGCGCAACACGATCCGCTGGATGCTGGGCTCGCTCGCCCATTTCCGCGAGGCCGACAAGGTCGCCTTCAAGGACATGCCCGAGCTGGAGCGCTTCGTGCTCCACCGCCTGGTGGAACTCGGCGGCGAGGTGCGCGAGGCTTACAGCAACTACGACTACAAGCGCGTCGTCGCCCTGCTGACCTCGTTCATGACCACGGACCTGTCGGCCTTCTATTTCGACATCCGCAAGGACGCGCTCTACTGCGACCCGATCTCGGGCAAGGTGCGCAAGAGCGCGCTCACCGTGATCGACCAGACCTTCCGCTGCGTGGCCACCTGGATCGCCCCGATCCTGGCCTTCACGGCCGAGGAGGCGTGGCTCGAGCGCTATCCGGAGGCCGAGTCGGTGCATCTCGAAACTTTCCCCGACGTGCCGGCGGAATGGCGCGACGAGGCGCTCGCCGAACGCTGGGCGAAGGTGCGCCGCGTGCGCCGCGTGGTCACGGGCGCGCTGGAGATCGAGCGCGCGCAGAAGCGCATCGGCGCGAGCCTGGAGGCCGCACCCATCGTGCACATCGCGGATGAGAGCCTGCTCCAGGCCGTGCAGGGCCTCGACCTCGCCGAGATCTGCATCACGTCCGGCATCCGGTTGGTGCAGGGCGAGGGGCCAACTGATGCTTTCCGCCTCGAGGACGTGAAGGGCGTGGCCGTGGTGCCGGCGCTCGCCGAGGGTCGCAAATGCGCCCGCTCGTGGAAGGTCTCGCCCGATGTCGGCGCCGATCCGGATTACCCGGACGTAACGCCCCGCGACGCGGCAGCCCTGCGGGAGTGGGACCAGCTCAAGGCGGCGGCGGAATGAGCAAGGCGAACGAGACGGGCGCGCCGCTTCCCGAGGCAGGGACGACCTCCCAGGCCGGCCCGCAGCGCCCCGGCGCTGCGACGCGTCCGCGCAGCCCGAGGAACTCCGGCCGGGGCCGCTCGGCCAGCAAAGGTCTCTCGACGGCGGCGATCCTCGGCTTCTCCTTCGCCCTGATCACGCTCGTCTTCGACCAGGCCACCAAGCTCTACACCTTCTATATCTACAATCTTCCGGTGAAAGAGCCTGTCGAGCTGACATCCTTCATCAACCTGATCGTGGTCTGGAACCGGGGCATCTCCTATGGGCTGTTCCAGCAGAGTTCCGATCTTGGCCGCTGGGTCCTGATCGTGGTCTCGATCCTCGCCGCCATAGGCCTCTCCGTCTGGATCCGCCGCACCCCGGCCAAGCTCCTGGCAGCCTCCCTCGGCCTGATTGTGGGTGGAGCCGTCGGCAACGTCATTGATCGTCTCTGGTTTGGCGCCGTGTTCGACTTCATCCAATTCCACATCGGGTCGTGGTCCTGGTACGTGTTCAACGTGGCCGACGCGGCCATCGTTGCGGGGGTGGTCGGTTTGCTCTATGACTCCTTCGTGCTGGAAGGGCGGCGGGCCAAGAAATGATATTCTGCAGCGCCCGGCTGCCATATGTTCGCCAGAATGAGCGATCAGGCCTTCCAGCCACAACGAGAAACCAGATGGTGGGTGCCATGAAGGGAATGAAAATCGTAGGGTGCGCGGGGGCTCTGGCGCTTCTGGTCGCCGCTACCGGCGCTTCGGCGCAGGAGGGTGTGGGCATGAAGAGCATCCTTGGCTCCATCGGCATCATTCCCAAGGAAAAGGAACCCATCGTCTATAACGAGCGTGCTCCGCTCGTGCTTCCGCCGAGCATGAACCTGCCGGCTCCGGCGCCGGGCGGCGGTGCCGAGGCGCGCAACGGCAACTGGCCCAAGGACCCCGATGTGGCGGCACGCCGCAAGGCAGCGGCCGAGGCCCGGACGCCGTTTACCGAGACCGAGAGCTACAAGCTCAACGAGGGCAAGCGGCTCTCCATCGACGAGATGCGCGCCGCCCGCAACCCGAACAACATCGCCACGACTCCCCCGGTCCGGTCCGGCTCGCAGGCCGACATGAGCCGCATGACCCCGGACGAGCTGCGGTCGTTCAGCAAGAACGACAAGGTCGAGCTGGAAGGCGACGGCCTGGAGCGCCGCTACCTCAGCGATCCTCCGGGAACGCTGCTCAAGGCTCAGGGCGGCGGTCGCCTCAAGGCTTCCGCCGATCCGGTGATCAACGGCGATCCGGAAGGTCCCCAGGCCTTCATCCGCCAGCAGCAAGAGCGTCGCCGGCAGTAACCATTCTCTCTTCTCTCTTTTTCAGGCGAACGGGTTCCCCCGCTTCGCCTGAAAACGTTATGGGGACCCTGAAAGGCCAAGCCTGGTTCCGCCTTCTGCCACGAACCATCCCCCCGAAAATTTCCCCGGCCTCGCTTGCGTACCCCCCCGATTTGACTATTCCCGTAGGTCTATCCTGCGAAACGATTTGATGTCGCCAAGGTTGAAACGTCATGGACACTGCCTCTAAGCCCATTCTCCGCGCCGACGCCGCTTCCTTCGGGCGAACGGAAGGCAGTGGCCCGAACCTGTCTTCCTTCACCCTCGACAACGGCCTCGACGTCGTGGTGATTCCCGACCGCCGCGTTCCCGTGGTCACGCACATGATCTGGTACCGCAACGGTTCGGCCGACGATCCGATCGGACAATCGGGTATCGCGCACTTCCTCGAGCACCTGATGTTCAAGGGCACCGAGAAGCACCCGGCCGGCGAGTTCTCGAAAGTCGTATCCGGCCTCGGCGGCCAGGAGAATGCGTTCACCTCCTTCGACTACACGGCCTATTTCCAGCGGGTCACCCGCGAGAACCTCAAGACCATGATGGAGTTCGAGGCGGACCGTATGACGAACCTCCTCCTGGAGGAGGGCGTCATCGCTCCGGAGCGCGACGTGGTGCTGGAAGAGCGCCGCATGCGGGTCGAGACCGATCCGTCGGCCCAGCTCTCCGAGGCCATGGCCGCCTCGCTCTTCGTGCATCACCCTTACGGCATTCCGATCATCGGCTGGATGCATGAGATCGAAACGCTCAACCGCGATCACGCGCTCGATTATTACCGCCGTTTCTACACGCCCGAGAACGGCATTCTCGTGGTGGCCGGCGACGTGACCGAGGACGAGGTGCGCCGCCTCGCCGACGGCACCTATGGCCGCATCGCCCCGCAGGGCAAGCGGCCGGTGCGCGTGCGCCCGCGTGAGCCGGAGCCGGTGGCGGCCCGCCATATCACGGTGGCGGATCCCAAGGTCGAGCAGCCCACCATGCAGCGGCTCTATCTCGTGCCGTCCTGCCGCACCGCCTCACAGCGCGATTGCTATTCGCTCGAGCTTCTCGCCGAGGTCATCGGCGGCGGCCCGACCTCGTATCTCTACCGCAAGCTCGTGATGGAGCGCGGCATCGCAGTGAATGCGGGCGCTTGGTACATGTCCTCCGCCATGGAGGACACGCGGTTCTGCGTCTATGCGGTTCCGTCCGAGGGCGTGTCGCTGCAGGCGCTGGAAGAGGCCGTCGATCAGGTGCTCAAGACGATTCCGTCCGAGGCGCTGGATGCGGATTCCATCGAGCGCGCCAAGACGCGCCTCGTGGCCGAGACGATCTATTCCACCGACAGCCAGTCCTCGCTGGCCCGCATCTACGGTTCGGCGCTCGCCATCGGCGAGACCATCGAGGAGGTGCGCCGCTGGCCGGTGGAGATCGAGACCGTTCTCAAGGACGATCTGGCCTCCGCGGCCGAGCGCTATCTTGTCCCCCGCCGGTCCGTGACGGGCTACCTGCAGAAGTCGGCTTCCTGAGCTGCCTGCCCCAGAATTTGAGGTCACAATGACAGCTTCTGTCGAAACCCTGTCCTCGTCTCCGACCCAGGTGAAGGCGATCACCTCGCCGGGCGGTGTCGAGGCCTGGCACGTCGAGTCCGACGTGGTGCCGCTCATCGCCGTCTCGTTCATCTTCGAGGGCGGTTCGGCTCATGACCCGGCCGACAAGCCGGGTGTGGCGCAGATGCTCGCGCGCCTGCTCGACGAGGGCGCGGGCGAATACGACTCCGATACGTTCCAGGAGCGGCTCGCAGCTCGCGCCATCGAGCTGTCCTTCAACGCGGGCAACGATGCGCTCGGCGGTTCCCTCAAGACCCTGGTCAAGCATGCGGACGAGGCCTTCGAGCTGCTGCGCCTGGCGCTGGCCGAGCCGCGCTTCGATCAGGATTCCATCGAGCGCGTGCGCGCCCAGACGATTGCCGGCCTGAAATACCAGCAGAACGATCCGGGCGTCATGGCCACCCGCCGCTTCTTCGAAGAAGGCTATGCGGGGCACCCCTACGGCCGCCCGACTTCCGGCACGCCGGAGAGCGTCGCGGCGATCACCCGCGACGATCTCGTGGCCATGCACCGGGCGATCATCGCCCGCGGTCGCGTCAAGGTCGCGATCGTCGGTGCCATCAATTCCGATAATCTGTCGGCGCTGCTCGACAGGGTGTTCGGCTCCCTGCCCGAGGCGAAGCCGCTGGGCATCATCGAGCCCGCGATGCTGCAGAAGATCGGCTCGCGCATCGTGGTCGATCTCGACGTACCGCAATCGGTCATCCGCTTCGGCATGAACGGCGTCGCTTGGCGCGATCCGGACTTCATCCCGGCCTATGTGCTCAACCACATCCTCGGCGGCGGCGCCTTCACGTCGCGCCTGTTCCAGGAGGTGCGCGAGAAGCGCGGCCTCGCCTACAGCGTCGGCACGTCGCTGGTGAGCTACCGCTCCGCCGCCATGACCTGGGGCTATACCGCGACCAAGAACGAGCGCGTCGTCGAGGCTCTCGACGTGATCGCCGGTGAGATGGCGAAGCTCACGAGCGAGGGTCCGTCGGACGACGAGCTCCAGAAGGCCAAGGACTATCTCATCGGCTCCTATGCGCTCGGCTTCGACACCTCGACCAAGATCGCCCATACCCTGGCGCAGATTGCCTTCGAGGGTCTCGGCATCGACTACATCGGCCGCCGCAACGCGCTCGTCGGCGCGGTGACCCAGGCCGACATCCGCAGCGCCGCCGAGCGCATCTTCGGCGACGGGAAGATGCTGACGGTGATCGCGGGGCGCCCGACCGGCGTGTGAGTTCGTCCCGGTGGGTCGGAATAAGTCCCGGTGGGCCGGGATAAGTCCCGGCCAGGGGCCCTCAGTGAGCGGCTGGCTCCCCTGAGCAGTGGGCAGTCGGGCTTGTACCCTAGCCGTGCCCGGCTCGGTGCCCTAATCTTGCGCTCCAACTTGCAACGAGTCGGAGTACGCCTATGGCCCTGCAGCAATCGATCAATCTTGCCCTCGAATCCAGCATCGGGGAAGGCGGTCTGCCGCAGGCGGCTCTCGACGAGGCGCTTCAACGGGTCGGCGAGGCCATGAAGCGGCTGGCGGAGGATGACTCCTCCGGCCGGCTGCCGCTGCTCCACATGCCCCGCACGACGGACGACATGGCCAGCATCCGCGAGGCCGCAACCTTCCTGCGGGACGATGCCACCGACGTGGTCTTCCTCGGCACCGGCGGCTCGAGCCTCGGCGGCCAGACCGTGGCCCAGCTGAAGGATTATGCGGTTCCGGGCGCCGGGCGGTTCACCGAGAGCCCGCGGGTCCATTTCCTCGACAATCTCGACCCCATCACGTTTGATCGCATCCTCCACAAGCTGCCGCTCTCCTCGACCAAGTTCGTGGCGATCTCGAAATCCGGCGGCACGGGCGAGACCCTGATGCAGACGATTGCCGTGCTCACGGCCCTCGACAAGGCAGGCCTGAGCGCGCATCCCAAGGACGTGTTCCTCGGCCTCTCCGAGCCGCGCAAGGACGGCGGGCGGAATGCCCTGCGCGATCTGCTGGAGCCGGAAGGCGTGCGGTTCCTCGAACATCACACCGGCATCGGCGGGCGCTATTCGGTGCTCACCAATGTGGGCCTGCTCCCGGCAGCCGTGCTCGGCCTCGACATCGCGGCCATCCGCCAGGGGGCTGCGGAAGCCTATGAGCCGTTCCGCAACGGCGCCGCCGCCAAGGACGCGCCGGCGGCGCTCGGTGCGGCGCTCAACGTGGCCATGGCCCGGAGCGGCAAGGGCATCACGGTGGCGATGGCCTATGCGGACCGGCTCGAGCGCTTCACCCGCTGGTGGGTGCAGCTCTGGGCCGAGAGCGTCGGCAAGGACGGCCACGGCACCCAGCCGGTGGCGGCCATCGGGCCGGTCGATCAGCACAGCCAGCTCCAGCTTTATCTCGCAGGCCCCAACGACAAGCTCTTCACGGTCATGACCACGGGCGTGGCGGGCAAGGGGCCGCTCATGGACGAGAAGCTCGCCAAGCGGGCCGGAGAGGCGGGCTTCGGCGGCAAGCATATCGGCGATCTCGTGGCCGCGCAGGGACGCGCCACTGCCGACACGCTGGCCCGGAACGGCCGCCCGACGCGGCAGATCCACATCGAAAAGCTCGACGAGCGCGCGGTGGGCGAACTGCTCATGCATTTCATGCTGGAGACGATTCTGGCCGGCTACGCCCTGGGGGTCGACCCGTTCGACCAGCCTGCCGTGGAAGAGGGCAAGATCCTGGCGAAGCAGTACCTGGCGCAGGGGTAGCGCTCTGGGCGTCATCCCGGACGCCACAGGCGATCCGGGATCGTTCGACAAGTGTGGCTCCCTTTTACCTCTCCCCTCAGGGAGAGGGAGACTTTCACCACATCCTGCACGCGATCCCGGATCTGCGCTGCGCTTCGTCCGAGATGACGAATGGGGTACGGGAATAACGTCGCGCATTCTGGTTTCCGCCGCCTTCAACGCCTATCTTCCCTTCATCGAATCCTTGAGACCCGCGATCCTCATGCACGTCCGCCGCCTCGATCCCATCCTCGTCGACCGCATCGCTGCGGGCGAGGTCGTCGAGCGCCCGGCGGCGGCCGTGAAGGAACTGGTCGAGAACGCCGTCGATGCGGGCGCCAGCTCCATCGAGATCACCGTGGAGGCGGGCGGGCGCCGCCTGATCCGCATCGTCGACGACGGAAGGGGCATGACGCCCGAGGATCTGGAACTCGCGGTCGAGCGCCACGCGACCTCGAAGCTACCGGACGGCGACCTGTTCGCCATCAACACCCTGGGCTTTCGCGGCGAGGCCCTGCCGTCTATCGGCGCGGTGGCGCGCCTGTCCATCGTGTCGCGGACAGCGGAAGCCGAGACCGGCAGCGCCATCGTGGTGGAAGCGGGCATCAAGAGCCCGGTGCGGCCCGCGCCCGCGCCCAAGGGCACCCGCGTCGAGGTGACGGACCTGTTTTCCGCCACGCCCGCGCGCCTGAAATTCCTGAAGAGCGACCGCTCGGAGGCGCAGGCCGTGGCGGAGATCGTCAAGCGCCTTGCCATCGCGCATCCCACCGTGCGCTTCACCCTGTCGGGCGAGCACATCACCGCCTTCACCTATCCGCCGGAGGAGCCCGGCGAGCATGGCTTCCTGCGCCGCCTGTCGCGGGTGCTGGGCGCGGAGTTCCACGAGAACGCCATGGCCATCGGCGTGGAGCGCGAGGGCGTGCGGCTTTCCGGTTTTGCCAGCCTGCCGACCTATCACCGCGGCACCGGCACGGCGATCCACTTCGTGGTCAACGGGCGGCCCGTGCGCGACAAGCTGCTGCTCGGCGCCGTGCGCGGCGCCTATGCGGACGTCATGGCCTCCGACCGCCATCCGGTGCTCGCAATCATGATCGAGCTCGATCCGCGCAGCGTCGACGTGAACGTGCATCCGGCGAAGACCGAAGTGCGCTTCCGCGATCCCGCCTTCGTGCGCGGCTTCGTGGTGGCGGCCCTCAAGGAGGCGATCACCCGCCATGCCTTCCGGGCCTCGTCCACCGGCGGCACGCGCACGCTCGAAAGCCTGCGCCCGCAAGGCGCGCTGCCCATGCGCTCCGCCTATCCGCAGCGCACGCACCCGATCCGTCCGACCGGCGCCTTCGCCGATTGGCAGGCCCCGCTCGATGCGCCGGATCCAGTCTATGCATCCGCTCCGGGCCTTGCCGAGCGGCAGGCGAGCCTGCCCGATCTTGCAGCACCCTCCGCCGACAGCCGCGCGACGTTGCAGGAGGCCGAATCTCGGGAAGGGGACGCGCCGCTGGGCGCCGCCCGTGCGCAGCTGCACGGCACCTATATCGTGGCCCAGACGCAGGACGGCATCGTCATCGTCGATCAGCACGCCGCGCATGAGCGCCTCGTCTACGAGCGGCTGAAGCGCGAGCGCGCCTCGTCCGGCATCGCCCGGCAATTGCTGCTCATCCCCGAGGTGGTCGATCTCGATCCCGTGGATGCGGACCGGGTGCTGGCGGAATCGGCTGCCCTGGAGGGCCTCGGCCTCGTGGTCGAGCCGTTCGGGCATGGTGCACTTCTCGTGCGCGAAGTGCCGTCCGCGCTCGCGGGCGGGCGCATCAAGGCGCTGGTGCAGGATGTGGCGGATGCGCTCGCGGAATGGGGGCAGGGGTCCTCGAACCCGCTCGAGGAGCGGCTCGATGCCGTGCTCTCGCGCATGTCGTGCCACGGCTCCATCCGTGCGGGCCGCCGCATGCGGCCCGAGGAGATGAATGCGCTCCTGCGCGAGATGGAATCCACGCCGCTGTCGGGCCAGTGCAACCACGGCCGGCCGACTTACGTGGAGCTCAAGCTCACGGACATCGAACGCCTGTTCGGGCGCCGCTGAGGCGTTTTTCGATCGAGCGCTCCCCGTTGGAAGCGCTCAAGTGACGGTCAGACGCTCGTCTGCCAGAGCTTGAGGTTCTTGCGCGCCGGTTTGGCCGCAAGATGGGCCGGCATGGCGGCTTGATCCAGGCAATCCTCGAAGGTGAGCGTCCGGGGCGCTTCCACATTCATCGCGGCATCGGCCTCGTCGGAGCTGAACGCGATGCCGGCGAAGTCGCCCCTGCGCCAGCACACCCGCGCCCGCCGGACCTGCAGGTCGTGGGCTGCGATGAACAATTCGAAAGTCTCGGGCAGGTCCATCTGCGGCTTCAGGGCGATCCTGGCACCACCGGTCGAGATGTCCCGCACGGTGCAGGGGATCATCGCGTCGGGTCCCAGCATGATCTGCGCCGGGTGATGGGCAGGAAAGCGCCTGGCGTTCCGGCGATTGTCGGTAGCGGTGGCAGGGACCATGGAAGAGACCTGGGACAGATGGCCAATGAAGCTTTGCATTAACCACTTGTTAACCGGCTTCTCAAGTCCCTCGAAAGAGGTATCCCCGAAGAGTCTGGGGATTCCGGCCCGCCCTATCTCGATGGACCCTTCCGCTCCGCCGAGGCGGCCCAGATGTTCAGGTTGCCCTCTCCGGCGAAACGGTCGATCTCGGCAAGCTCCTCGGGGGTGAAGGACAGGTTCTTGAGCGCGCCCACGCAATCGACCACCTGCTCGGGGCGGCTCGCGCCGATGAGCGCCGAGGTCACGCGCCCGCCGCGCAGCACCCAGGCGAGCGCCATCTGGGCCAGACTCTGCCCGCGCCGCTCGGCAATGTCGTTGAGGCCGCGGATGCGGGCGAGATTGTCCTCGTTCAGGAAGGTGGTGCGCAGGGACTTGCCCTGTGCGGCGCGGCTCTCCTCAGGAATGCCGTTCAGATATTTCGTCGTCAGCATGCCCTGGGCCAGCGGCGAGAACACGATGGAGCCCATGCCGAGATCGTCGAGGGTGTCGAGGAGCCCGTCTTCCTCGATCCAGCGGTTGAGCATAGAATAGCTCGGCTGGTGGATGATGCACGGCGTCTTCAGTTCGCGCAGGATCGCAACGGCCTCGCGGGTGCGCTGGCTGTTGTAGGAGGAGAGGCCCACATAGAGCGCCTTGCCCTGTCGCACCGCGGAGTCAAGCGCCATCATGGTCTCCTCCAGCGGCGTGTCCGGATCGAAGCGGTGGGAATAGAAGATGTCCACGTAGTCGAGCCCCATCCGCTTGAGGCTCTGGTCGAGGCTGGAGAGAAGATACTTGCGGCTGCCCCACTCGCCATAGGGGCCCGGCCACATGCGGTAGCCCGCCTTGGTGGAGATCACCATCTCGTCCCGCAGGCCGTGGAAGTCGTGGCGCAGGATGTCGCCGAACAGGGTTTCCGCCGAGCCCGGAGGTGGGCCGTAATTGTTGGCGAGGTCGAAATGCGTGATGCCGAGATCGAACGCCGTGCGGCAGATCTCCCGCGCCGTGGCGGCGGACTTGTCCTCGCCGAAATTGTGCCAGAGCCCGAGCGAGATCGCCGGCAGCAGCAGCCCGCTGCGGCCGCACCGGTTGTAGGTCATCGACTCGTAGCGATTTTCGGCGGGCAGATAGGCCATCGAACTCTCCAGCGCGGCAATGCGGCAGACGACTTACATAGCGCGCTTCAAGCGCGTTCAACAATGCGGTGCGGCTATTCTCAAAACCGTGTGACGACGCTGATGCCGAGGCCTTCGAAGCGATCCATGGCCATGAGGGCGGCAGGCGCTTCCTCCAAGCTCAGGTGCTTGCCGACCAGCTTTTGCGGCGCGAGCTTGCCCGTGCGGATCATCGCCATCATGTCCTGATACCGGAAGGCCTGCATGCCATGGCTGCCGTAGATCTCGAGCTCATGTGCGATGACCTGCGCCATCGGCACGACTGCCCGGGCATGATCGCCCAGCATCAGCCCGATCTGCACGTGACGCCCGCGCCGGCGCAGGTTGGCGATGGAGTTGAAGCAGGTCGCGGGGCTGCCCAATGCATCGATGGACACATGGGCGCCGCCCCTGGTGATCTCCTTCACGGCGCCAACCACGTCAGCGGCGTCGCGGGCATTGACGGTCGCGACAGCGCCCATCTCCCGCGCGAAGGCGAGCTTCTCGTCGGTCAGATCGACGGCGATCACGTTCGCCCCCATGGCGCTTGCGATCATGATGGCCGACAGCCCGACGCCGCCGCAGCCATGAACCGCCACCCACTCGCCGGGCTTCACCCGGCCCTGGTCGACGACGGCGCGAAACGACGTGACAAAGCGACAGCCGAGGCTTGCCGCGGTGGCGAAGTCGAGTTCCTCGGGCAGGGCGACGAGGTTCGTGTCGGCATAGTCGACCGCCACATATTCCGCAAACGAGCCCCAGGCGGTGAAGCCCGGCTGGAACTGCTGCTCGCAGACCTGATGGTTGCCGGAATTGCATTCATGGCAGTGGCCGCATCCACCGACGAACGGCACGGTGACACGGTCGCCCTTCCTCCAGCGCGTCACCTGCTTGCCCGTGGCGAGCACCGTGCCGGCGAGCTCGTGCCCCGGCACATGCGGCAGCACCACGTCGGGATCGTGCCCCATCCAGCCATGCCAGTCGCTGCGGCAAAGACCCGTGGCCTCCACCTTGATCACGACGCCTTCCGGAGCGGGCGTAGGATCGGGCACGTTCTGCACGCGCGGCGGCTGGCCGAACTGCTCGAAGAGAACCGCTTTCATGATGAGCCCTTCCTCCGCGACGATGGAGAGGACGGTATAGAGGGTGCTTAAAGGGAGGGCAAATGCTGACACGGTGATGCTGGCGAGCTCTTGTGCCGCCACTGTCATTCCCGCGCAGGCGGGGATCCATCAACACTACGCGTCAGAAGAGGACCGGCAGCGGGATGCCTCATCCTGCACCGTCAGCGGCTATGGATCCCGGGCTCTGCTGCGCAGCCCCGGGATGACAGTGCGGAAACGCCTGCAGCCTTCACTATTGCTCAGATCACGAAGAAGTCGTGATAGGAGAGCTTGAGGTTCTTGGACAAGGTTGCAATCTTCACCTGGGCCTTCGATCCGGTGCCGTCCTGGTCGTAAGAGAGTGCGCCTGTCTTGTTGTCGTAGATGATGCGGTCCTCCTTGTCCTTGGCCGCATCGCCCTTCACGAACATGTCCTTCTTGAATTTCACGCCCTTGGTCGAGCCCTTGGTCGAGCCCTTGCCGAGTTTCGTGAAAATCTTGTTCTCTAACTGGATGGAGTCGTATTTCGGGTTGAAGTCGTAAATCCGATCGACATTGGTGCTCTTGCTGGGCTTGGTGTCGAATACGAACACGTCCCTGCCTGTGCCGCCGTAGAGCTTGTCCTTGCCAGAGCCGCCGTGCAGCTTGTCGGCACCGGCATCGCCCTTGAGCGTATCGTTGCCGGACAAAGCTTTCAGCACGTCATTGCCGCTCAAGCCCCTGAGGGTGTTCTTGCCCCCATGGCCGACGATCTCGTTGGCGGTTTCCGAACCGGTGAGGTTGGCTCTCGTCTTTGACGAGATGCCGAAGAGCCTCAGAACCTCCACCTCTGCATCCGCGCGCAGTTTATAGCTGCCGCCGACAAGCACCGTGTCGCGTCCCTCATGGGCGGATTCTTCGAGAATGTCTCCCGCCTTGATACGATAAGTATCGTCGCCGCTGCGGCCTTTCAGGATCGAGGAGCCGTTGCCGGTGAAGACATCGCCGAAGGATGAGCCGATGATGCCCTCGATGGAGATCCAGGTGTCGCCGACACCGTCGCCGGAGGCGCCTGAAAGGCTCGCCGTTACACCGATGCTTGAACTCGCAAACGACACGAAGTCGATTCCACCCGCGCCATTTAGAACATCGGAACCAGCTCCGCCATCGAGAGTGTCGTTGAAGGCGGTGCCGATGTAATGATCGTCTCTGGCGGTCCCTTTCAATGAAACCGCTTCGCCGCGAGGATCGACGATCTGGATGCCTTGCGAGTGACGAACGAGAATGCGTCCATCCGCCATGGGGTGGAGTTCGTGCAGATAGATGGATGCAGTTGTTGCCTTTTGGCTGACACGGAGGTCGTCGCTCACACGTGCGCCATGCTCGTCGAAGATCGCAAGATGGACCTCAAATCCTGGCACGCCGCCGACAAGTTCTGTTGCCTTCTCATAAGCGACCGCAAACCCGCCGCTTGGAAGTGACAGCACGTCGGAATGTCCGGCGGAGAGAAGGTCTGGAAGTGCAAGAGGCGACACGGGCTTTACATCGGAGGCCGTACCATCGGGCCTGTAGACTCTGAAGAAGGCATTAAAAGCAGGTTCTTCAGCCGAGCCTTGCTCCATCCAAGTCACCACGAAGCCGCCGCCTCGAAGAGCCGTGACCTTGACCGCTTCCTTCTGGATTGATGTGCTTGTTGAGATCTCAAAATACGGTGGTGAAGCTGGGTTGCCGACATCGGATGGCGTGAGCACGTAGCCTTTGAGGGACGACGTGCCTTCGCGCACCACCACGGCGACATTGCCGTTGGCCAGGGCGGTAACGTCCGTCAGAGCAACTCCCGGCGCAGAACCGCCGGCCAAGCCCAAGTCCAAGGCCGCCGAGCGCGTCCCGTCCGGGCTGAACACGCGCAAATAGGCGTGGCCGTCCTTCTCGTTGCGGGCGCTGACCACCAATGTTCCATCATCAAGGGCGATGATGGACTCCGCATAGTCCCTGGCGCCAGAGACCGGATCGAAAACCGGCTTCGGTGCTCCCGTCGGCGCCAGATCGGCACTGTAGATACACATCCAGGGGGCCACGTAGGTGTTCCCGGAACTAGGCGTATTCACGGTCCAGGTGATCGCAATCCGACCGTCCGGCAGCTCCGCCGCCATCGGGTCGATGGCAGGAATCTCCAAGTCTCCATAGACACCCGGCACCTCGTGATCAGGAACGTCGAGGTCCTGCCTGGCTTTCAAGGATCCATCCGCATTGTAGATCCAGGCCGTGAGTGTGAAATCGGGATATCTCCCGGTCTTGCCCAGGATCAGAAAGGTGCCGTTGCTGAGCGGCGTCATACGCGGGAGACCGATCACGGACGGAGGCGAGAAGGCGGATCCCCAAAGAAACGGCTCGGCCATGGCGATCCCTCACTGCAGTCGAAAAAGAAAGGCGCCCGTTGGCACCGCGACGCAATGTTATGCAGAATCGGCGATAGGACAAGCTTCTTGATGATGGTTGGATAACGTTGCATCATGTTGACAGGATAAGCTTCGCTGTTCGCAAAGGTGATCGATGAGGTTTGTGTTGCTTGTGTGCGTTTCGATAGCAGGCTGCGTGATCGCCTCGATGCCTGCTTTGGCGCACCGGCCATACTACTCTCAGGTCGAGCGTATTCGCCTTGCCGATAATGAAATCGGTGAGGTGAGGTTGCTTCATGGAGACGGAATCTTCTTCACCGATCCTGTCCGCCCCCTTATCGTCGACGCGAAGGGGCGGCTTGTGGCGAGGGGTCCGAAAGCTCGTTCCATTGTGATCTCATGCAGTGACGAGCATGAGTGCCTCATCGTCGATCTGTGGGACGAGCGTGTCTATGACCTCGAGCCCGGATCCTTCAGGCAAGGGCCGGTGCAGCCTGAAGTCCGGGATGGTGACAGAACGGACGATTGGGATCTGGAGGACGGGGACGAGAACTGGGGTTTCACAATGCGTGAAGCCGGCGCTCGCGAGATTCTGACAGCCAACTTGATCTTGGCACGTCAGTCGATCTTCGGAGTCGGGATGATTGCGGTTTTCGCGGCCATTGGAGCATTTGCTCTTGTGCCATTTCGCTTGAACCACCGGTCCCGACGCGTCCGTCTCTTTGTTCGGATCATCCTGTCGCTTGTCGGCTCAATGATCTTCCTGTTTCTCGTGATCGTGACGTTCTGGCTCTCGATGCTGAACGGCCTCAGCTTCGAACTCTGGCTCGTTCCAACCGTGCTTGGAGCTGGAGCCGTCTGGCTTGCTGCAGGAATTGTTCGACGGCGTGCTCCTCGCGCCGCTCGATCATGAGGGAAGCCTGCAAACCATTCACCCCCTGAACCGCCCGAACACCACCTTGGTCTCCCCATAATCCCGCCGCTCGATCTCCTCGAAGCGTTCCGGCAATGAGACTTCGACGCCCTGCGCCTCTTCCACGATCACCAGCGCATCGGGCACGAGCCAGCCGCCTTCGGCGCAGGAGCGGAGCGCTTTTGGCGCGAGGTCACGGCCGTAGGGCGGGTCGCAGAACACGAGCGAGAAGGGAGCATTGGGCGCGGCCTCGCCCATGCGCGTCGCATCGCGGCGGAAGAGGCGGGTGGCGCCGCCAGCGCCGAGGGCTTCTACGTTCTCGCGGATGATGCCGCGGGCCTGCGCGCCGTCGTCGACGAAGAGCGCGAAGGCGGCGCCGCGCGAGAGCGCCTCCAGCCCCAGGGCGCCGGTGCCGGCGAACAGGTCGAGCACCCGCGCGCCCTCGATAGGGTCGTCATAGGAATGCTGGAGGATGTTGAAGAGCGTCTCGCGCAGGCGGTCCGAGGTCGGGCGGATGGCGTCCGAGCTCGGCCCCTTGAGCGAGCGGCCGCGCCAGCGCCCGCCCACGATTCTCATGGTCTGAACCTCATGGAGTCTCACAAACTCAACAAGAGCCTCATCCTGAGGGGCCATCGGGCCGTCTCGAAGGACGAGGCGTCTCCAGCGTTCTCTGGATCATCCTTCGAGACGCCTGCTCCGCAGGCTCCTCAGGATGAGGTTGGGGTTTCCTCGCAACCCTAGCGGCGACCTCGCGGGCCGCCTTTGGAACCGCCCTTCGAGGCTCCGCCCTTGGACGCGCCACGAGGGCCGCTTTTGAACCCACCGCCGGCGCCGCCTCTCGGCCCGCCACGGGACGGGCCATCGCCGCGCGGAGGTCCGCGACGGGGACGGTCATCGTCGCCGCGAGCGCGGAACGGGCGATCTCCCTGCGGCTTGCGGGGGCGATCATCGCCGCCCTCGCGAGAGCGGAAGGGGCGGTCGCCCTGCGGCCTGCGGGGACGATCCTCAGATCCCTCATCCCGGGCGCGGAACGGCCTGTCGCCGGCGGGGCGGCGCGGGCGGTCGTCATCGCGCCGTGGCGGGCGAGGGGCGCCCTCGCGGCTGCGCCTCGGCGGCGCGGCCTCGCGGTCGTCACGGCGACGGGGACGGTCCTCGGCTCCGGCAGCAGCCCGGCCCCTGCGCGGGGCCGGAGCCTCCTCCGCCTCGGGCTGGCGCACCAGGCGCTCCACCCGGACCTTGCGGCCTTCCTTGGAGGTAATCGCGCCCATGCGCTCGCGCTGGCGCTCTCCGGCCGCGGCACGGGCCTCGCGCGGATCGGCGCCGCGGCGGGGCATCTTCTTGCTCGGGGCACCCTCGTCGGTCTCGCCGGCGCGCCACACGCTGCGCTTCGGGTCGAGGCGGGAAGGACGCTTTTCAGGCTCCTCCTCGTCGCGGCCGCGACGTTCGCCGTCGCGGGCGCGGTACGGCCGCTCGTCATCGTCGCGACGGCGGCGCGGACGCTCCTCGTCACGCCCGCGAGGGGCGCGGGCCGGGCGCTCGTCCCGCTCCGTGCGCTCCTTGGTCGAGCCGAAGGGCGCGATGGGCTCGCGCACGGGGCTTTCGAAATCGACGCCCGCTTCCGCGGCCAAGGCCGCGCCGAGCTGGTCCTTCAGGATCTTGGTGCGCACCTCTTCCACAAGGCCGACCTCGAGATCGCCGAGCTGGAACGGCCCGAAGGACATGCGGATCAGGCGGTTCACCTGCATGCCGAGATGCTCGAGGATCCGCTTGATCTCGCGGTTCTTGCCTTCGCGCAGGCCCATGGTGATCCAGGCGTTGTCGCCCTGCAGCCGGTCGAGCCGCGCTTCGATGGGGCCGTAATCGATGCCATCGATGGAGATGCCGTTGCGGAGCCCGTCGAGATCCGCCTGGTTGATCTCGCCATGGGCGCGCACCTTGTAGCGGCGCAGCCAGCCCGTGTCGGGATGGGCGATGACGCGGGCAAGCCCGCCGTCATTGGTGAGGAGCAGCAGCCCTTCCGTGTTGATGTCGAGGCGCCCGATTGCCACCACGCGGGGCAGGTCCTCGGGCAGGTTGTCGAACACGGTGGGGCGGCCTTCCGGGTCCTTCGCCGTGGTCACGAGGCCGCGCGGCTTGTGGAAGAGCCACAGGCGGGTGCGCTCCTTGGCTGGCAGGGGCTCGCCGTCCACGGTGATCGTGTCGGCGGCGGTCACGTTGACCGCGGGGGTGTCCAGCACCTTGCCGTTGAGGGTCACGCGGCCTTCCGCGATCATCGCCTCCACGTCACGGCGGGAGGCGATGCCCGCGCGGGCGATCACCTTGGCGATGCGGTCCTCGACCGGTTCCTGCGGCTCAGCCTGCACAGCGGGCTGCTCCTCGCGGGCGTTGCGGCGCGGGCGATCCTCGCTCGCGCGGTCGAAACGGCGCGGGCGCTCGTCGCCACGGCCCCGGGCGGGGCGGTCGCCCTCGTCGCGTCGCGGACGGAAGGGCTTGTCGCCGCCTTCACCGCGAGGGCGGAACGGCTTGTCCCCGGCGCTGCGGGCGCGAAACGGCTTGTCGCCGCCCTCGGAACGGCGCGGGCGCTCGTCATTGTCACGGCTGCGGAACGGCTTGTCGCCTGCAGGGCGTGGGCGGAAAGGCTTGTCCCCATCGCGGCTGCGGAAGGGTTTGTCCCCGGCATCACGGGGCTTGCGCGGGCGGTCATCGTCGCCACGGGCGCGGAAGGGGCGCTCGCCGCTTTCGCGGGGCTTGCGGGGGCGGTCGCCGGAGGAAGGGCGGCCACGGTCGGAGCGTCCCGGCGGACGGCCCCTGCGATTATCGTCGTTGCTGTCGGTCATGGGAGCCTGATAGCAGAGGTGCTCAAGAGAAGCGAGGGCCAAGGGAACACGAGCGCAATGGACAACGCCGATCACAAGCCGCTTGATCCGGGACAGGACCCCATGAGCGTGGCCTTCGACGAGGCCCGCGCCGCGGCCGCGCGCGGGGAGGTGCCGGTGGGTGCCGTGATTGTCAGGGACGGGCGCATCGTCGCCTCGGCGGGCAACCGCCCGCGGGAGCTGCGCGATCCGTCCGCCCATGCGGAGATGCTGGCGATCCGCCGGGCCTGCGAGGCCCTCGACGACGAGCGGCTCCCAGGCTGCGACCTCTACATGACGCTGGAGCCCTGCACCATGTGCGCCGGTGCCATTTCCTTCGCCCGCATCCGCCGGGTCTATTACGCGGCCCATGACCCGAAGGGCGGGGCGGTCGACAACGGCGTGCGCTTCTTCGACCAGCCCACCTGCCACCACGCGCCGGAGGTCTACGGCGGCATCAGGGAGAGCGAGGCGGCAGCGTTGCTGCGGGAGTTCTTTGAGGGGAAGCGGTAACGACGGCACAAAAAACCCGGGGCACGATGCCCCGGGCTTTGCCTCAGCTCATGGAGCCAGGGTTAGCGGTTCTTGTCCGTGGTGCCGGTGCGCGGGACGCCGGAGCTGCGGCGCTCGTCGTCGACCTCCACCTCGGTCTTGCGCACCGTGTCGGAGACGGTTTCCGTGCGCCGGTCGGCGTCCTTGCGGACCACAACTTCCTCGACCACGCGGGCTTCCTTCGACACCATGGCTTCCTCGGAGCGCTCCTCCATCTCGATGGAGCGCTCGCGGAAGAGGTCGCCATTGTTCGCCGAGCCGGTGCGCATGGTGCCCTCGACCGGACGGCGCTCGACGGACACGTGCTCTTCCCGCAGGGAGACCTGCTCCTGCACGGGACGCTCGGTCACGTGAGAGCGAATGCGGACGCGGCCGTGGCTGACCTCGCGCTTGCCCACATGCAGTTCTTCCTCGGCGACGGGGATGACCTCGTCGCGGTCCGAGCCGCGGCCCTCGGCATACAGGTCGTCGCGACCGCTCAAGGCGCTGCCGCCCAGCATGCCGGCGGACGTCGTCGCGGTGGCGCCCAGATCCGTAGCGCCCGAACCCTGGTGGCTCCAGCCTTCGGATCGCCAGGCGCTCTGGCGCTCGTCGATATCGAGCACATCGTCGTCGTCGAGAATATCGACCACACGGTCGGTCTCGTCGTCGTCGCAGCGCACCGCAATGAGCGCGTGACCGCGGCGCACGCCTTCCGCATAGGCGCGGGCGTCGTCACGAGGCACGCCATTCGTGACAAGGTAGTTCTCGACACGGTCGTGATGCGATCCGCTCGAGCTGTTGTCGTAGCCGCTCGTGCCGTCCCACATGCGGTTGCTGCCCGATGCGGTGAACAGGCAGATCTTGCCCTGCGAGATGCCTGATTGCTCCAGCTCACGGACGACGGAGGAAGCTTGAGAGTCGCTGCCGAACAGGCAGGTTACAGTTTTGGCCATTGCTCAAAATCTCCAGAGGCCGGCAAAAGCGGCGCGGTTGCTAAGCGTTACAGGGGCTTCAGGACGCCTGTGCCGCATCGACGAACAACCATCCGCGGCATCAGACGCATTCACCTACCAATTGCTGCCCGCCGACTTCGTTCCAGCAATGCAATGACGTTGGGGCAAATTCATGAGTTGGAATCGTCGTCGACCGGCAAGCGCTCGATGGTTGCATGCTGCTTGCGGAGCTCGACCGGAACCTCGACGTTCTCGACGGTCCTGCGCTTGTGAACGTGCAGTTCCTCCTTCAGGACGAGTCGTTTCTCGACGACGAGAACTTCCTCGAGGACCGGAATGATCGTCACGTCGTTCTCGGTGCGAACCTCCGGTGCGCGGTCGACGATGCGGTCGACGGGAACGCGAGTCACTTCCACGGCCTCGCCGTCGAGCGTGGCTTTGACCAGTTCCGTCTCCACGTCGACGCTTGTTTGAACGCGGACCTTGCCCGTCGTCACCGTCCGCTTGTCGAGGTGCAGTTCCTCTTCCGTGATCGGAATGACTTCAGTGTCGGATGAGGTTTCCTGCGACTGCGGCTGGTCAGGAATGTGCTTGGCCATGAATGGGATCCCGTGTGCAGCGGTGAACGTGCCGCTTGCACCTCAGGTTCCTCCTGCCAAGGATGCCAGGAGCGAGCAGGCCTCAGCTGTTGAGGAAGGCCTGCAGGGCCTCCAGTGTCGCGCTCGGGTTCTCTTCCGCCACGAAGTGTCCCGACGTGACGCCGATCCCCTCCGCCTTGGGTGCGAAGCTCCGGCGCCAGATCTCGAGCGGCTTCTGGGCATGGCCGATAGGGCCGCTGACGAGATAGAAGTCGCTCCAGATCACGTAGGTCGGGCAGGAGATCGTCTTGCCGGCGGCAAGGTCGGCTTCGTCGGCTTCGACGTCCCGCGTCGCGCCGGCCCGGTAGTCCTCGCAGAAGGCGTGGATGCGGGTCGGCTCGTTGCAGCTCTGCCAATAGGCTTCCAGCGCCCGATGGTCGAAGGCGTCGAGATCGCCTGCGGCGGACCATTTCCGCATCAGCCCTTCGAAATACGGAATCGGATCGCGCCCGATCTCTTCCTCGGGCGTCGGATGAGGTTGAGAAAGATAGCCCCAGTGCGCTTCCGGGATCGCGCCGGCGCGCATCTGCTCCCACACGTGATAGGTCGGCAGGATGTCGAGCAGCGCGAGGCGCTCCACGCGGCCGGGATGATCCAGGGCGAGACGGTAGCCGACCCGCGCGCCGCGATCGTGACCGACGACGGCGAAGTGCACATGGCCCAGAGCCTCCATGACCTCGATCACGTCCTGGCCCATGGTGCGCTTGGAATAGGTCTCGTGCTTCGCGTCGCCTCTCGGCGCCGTGGACCAGCCATAGCCGCGCAGGTCCATGCAGACGACCTTGTGGGTTTCGGCGAGGGTGGGCGCCAGATGGTGCCACATGGCATGCGTCTGCGGGAATCCGTGCAGCAGAACCAGCGGCTTTCCGCTGCCCTTGCTGCGCGCGAAGATGCGCCCGACCTCGGTGTCGATCCAGTGGCTCTCGAAACCGGGAAAGAGATCATCGCTCATGAATAGCCGCTCTGCGTTGTGGAATGGCCTTGATTATAAGCTAGAGCGCAGATTCACAAAGTTGATGAGCCAGCAGTGGAAAATGAGATGCAACCCTAACGGGAAGAAGCTTACGTAACGTCATCGATCAAGAGGGGTAGGGGAGTTCCTGACCCTGCTCACGCTCCACGGCCCGCCAGCCGATGTCGCGGCGGCAGAAGCCTGCGGGCCACTCGATCCGGTCCACGGCTTCGTAGGCCTTCCTCTGGGCCTCGCCGATGGTGGCGCCGAGCGCAGTCACGTTGAGCACCCGCCCGCCATTGGCGAGGATCCGGCCGCCGTCCTGCTTCGTGCCTGCATGGAAGACGATGACATCGCTAAGCTCTTCCGCCCGGTCGATGCCCTTGATCTCGGAGCCCTTCTCGACCGTGCCCGGATAGCCCTCGGCGGCCATCACGACGGTGAGCGCCGCCGCATCCGACCATTGCAGGGAGATGCTGCTCAAGTCCCCGTCGCAGGCGGCGAGAAGGGCGGTCACGAGATCGGATTTCAGGCGCGGCAGCAGCACCTGGGTCTCCGGGTCGCCGAGGCGGGCGTTGTATTCGATGAGCTGAGGCCCGTCCTTCGTGAGCATCAGCCCGGCATAGAGAATGCCCGTGTAGGGCGTGCCCCGCGCCTGCATTCCCGCAAGGGTCGGCTCGACGATCTCGCGCATGACGCGGGCCTGCAGCTCCGGTGTCAGCACAGCGGCGGGGGAATAGGCCCCCATGCCGCCCGTGTTCGGGCCCCGGTCGCCGTCGAACACGCGCTTGTGGTCCTGGGCGGTGCCGAAGGGGATGGCGCGGGTGCCGTCGCACAGGGCGAAGAAGCTTGCCTCCTCGCCCTCGAGAAAGGCCTCGATCACCACCTCGGCCCCGGCCGCACCCAGGCCGCCGCCGATCATCATGTCGATGGCGCCTTCCGCCTCCTCGAAGGACAGGGCCACCACGACGCCCTTGCCGGCCGCCAGCCCGTCCGCCTTGACCACGATCGGCACGCCGTAGCTGCGCACGTAGGCTTTCGCCGTCTCCGCATCGGTGAAGCGCCGGTAGGCGGCGGTGGGAATGTTGAACTCGGCGCACAGGTCCTTGGTGAAGGCCTTGGAGCCTTCGAGCTGGGCGGCGGCCCTGCTCGGCCCGAACGCCTTGATGCCCGCGGCCTTCAGGTCATCCACGAGGCCGGCCACGAGGGGCGCCTCCGGCCCGACCACCACGAAATCCACCTTCATCACCCGGCAGAAATCGATTACGGCGGGATGGTCCGTCACGTCGAGCACCACATTGGTGCCGTGCTGCGCTGTGCCGGGATTGCCGGGCGCAATGAGAAGCTTGTCGCACAGGGCGCTCGCCTGGAGGCTGCGGGCCAGGGCATGCTCCCGTCCACCGGAACCGATGAGAAGAATGTTCATGGCCTTGCCTCCCTTGCGATGCCTGGGCTCTTAGCGGCTCCGGGGCCGCTCGCCTACCCTGAAACTGCGCAGCAGAGCCTCGCTTGAAGGGCGCGGCGAAATGCACAGGGGATAGGTTGCCGTTGTCGCCGCCTGTTGCGCCCGCGCCCTTGGCAGACCCCCTGGGGGCGGATTAGGTTCACCTCATGTTCGCAGACAAAGCCCCTTCGAATGCCCAGGAATGGTCGGTCTCCGATCTTGCGGGCGCCCTCAAGCGTACCCTGGAGGATGCGTTCGGCCATGTGCGCCTGCGCGGCGAGGTGTCGGGCTATCGCGGGCCGCATTCGTCGGGGCACGCCTATTTCTGCATCAAGGACCAGAACGCCCGCATCGATGCGGTGATCTGGAAGGGCGCCTTCTCCAAGCTGAGGATCCGGCCCGAGGAGGGGATGGAGGTCATCGCCACCGGGCGCATCACCACCTTCCCGGGCTCGTCCAAGTACCAGATCGTCGTCGAGAGCCTGGAGCCCGCCGGCATCGGCGCGCTCATGGCGCTTCTGGAGGAGCGCCGCCGGAAGCTCAATGCGGAGGGGCTCTTCGCCCCCGAGCGCAAGCGGCGCCTGCCGTTCCTGCCGCAGGTGGTCGGCGTCGTCACCTCGCCGACGGGCGCGGTGATCCGCGACATCCTCCACCGGCTGGAGGACCGTTTTCCGCGCCGGGTGCTGGTCTGGCCCGTGCGCGTTCAGGGCGAGACCTGCGCGGCGGAGGTCGCCGCCGCCATTCGTGGCTTCAACGCCCTGGAGCCCGGCGGAAAGATCCCGCGTCCCGATGTGCTCATCGTCGCCCGCGGCGGCGGGTCCATCGAGGATCTGTGGGGCTTCAACGAGGAGATCGTGGTCCGCGCCGCCGCCGAGAGCGACATCCCGCTCGTCTCGGCGGTCGGCCACGAGACCGATACCACGCTGATCGACCACGCTGCCGACGTTCGCGCCCCGACGCCCACGGGCGCGGCCGAGATGGTGGTGCCGGTGCGCGTCGAGCTCATGGCCGCCGTCAACGACCTCTCCCGCCGCCATGTGGAGGCGGCGCTGCGGCTCGTCGAGCGGCGCCGGTCGGACCTGCGCGCCACGAGCAGGGCCATGCCCAGCGCGGAGGCTTTGTTCTCGCCCAAGCGCCAGCGGCTCGATCTGGCCGCCACCAAGCTTTATCCGGCGCTCTCCTGCAATGCCCGCGGCCACGAGGAGCGCCTGCTCAAGCTGGCGCGCCAGCTCGCCCATGTGTCTCCGGTGGCGAACGTCGCCCGCATGCGTGCCCGCCTCGATGCGGTGGGGCTGCGCCCCCACAACGCGGTCTGCCGCTCTATCCTGCTGAAGGGTGAAACGCTGAAGCAGACCGGGGAAAGGCTTGCTGTTTCCCGCCAGACTCTTCTACGGGCCGAGCGGACGCGCCTGGCACAGGCCTCCGAGACGGCCCAGCGCGTGGCCGAACGGCTTGTCCCTGCATTGCAGGGCCAGATCGCCCGCAAGGCCGACCGGCTTGAGGCGGTGTCCAAGCTCTTCGAGAGCCTGAGCTACAAATCCGTGCTCAAGCGCGGCTTCGCCCTCGTGCGCGACGCGGAGGGGCGGCCCATGAACTCCGCCGAGGCCGTGCAGGACGGCCAGGCGCTGGTGCTCGAATTCGCCGACGGCAAGGCCGATGCCACGGGCGGGCGCATCGGCTCGCGGCCGAGACCTGCGAAGCCGAGGGTCGTGGCCGCCGAGGAGCAGGGCGCCCTGTTCTGAGTTAAGATTGGCAATCCGCCGGCGCAGCCCTTATGTGAGAGTCAAGCGCAACGCATTCCGTCGATGTCCGTCATGTTGAACAAGTTCGAACGCAGCGGCGGCGAGGCCGTCGTGCAATATCTCGACAGCAATCTCCGGGTGGTGAAGCCCGGAGCCTATGTGCGCTGCGCGGTGACGGGGGCCGAGATCCCCTTGGACGAGCTGAAGTACTGGAGCGTCGAGCGCCAGGAGCCCTATGCCTCGCCCGAGGCGGTGATGATGCGCGTCACCGGGCAAGCCGTCCCCACGAAATAAGGCTGCCCCCTCACACGATGCGCAGGCGCCGCTCGTTGATGCGCCGCATGAGCAGGTTGCGAAGGCCCGTCTCGTTCTCGATCCGCAGCCGCACCGGCACGGCCATCAGCTCGGGCCAGGCTGCCGCGGCGTCGGCCATCCGCACGAGATCCTTCTCCGTCGTGACGGGCAGGAGCCTGAGAGCTTCCGCCTCCTGCCGCAGGGCCGCCAGTTCGCCGGGCTTGAAGGGGTGGTGGTCGGGAAAGGCATGCGTCACGTCCACGATGGCCCCGCAGGCATGCAGGGTGTCGAAGAACTTCTCAGGACGCCCGATGCCGGCAAACGCCATGACCCTCCGGCCCTTGAGCGCCTCGGCCGTCTCCGGGGCCGGCTCGAGCGATGCCGTGAACACGCGCTTGCCGTGCTCGTCCGCCTCCTGGGCGATCCGCCGCCCCGGCTCCCCGTCCCCGATCACCACGACGGCATCGACCAGGGGCCACTGCGCCTCCATGGGGGCCCGCAGCGGCCCTGCCGGCAGGGGCAGCCCGTTGCCGATGCCGGTGGCGCCATCGACCACCGCGATGGCGCAATCCTTGATCAGCGACGGGTTCTGGAGCCCATCGTCCATGACCACCACCGTCGCGCCGATCTCGTAGGCGAGCCGCGCTCCGGCGGGGCGGGAGCGGGACACGATGGCCCGGGCCGTGCGGGACAGGAGAACGGGCTCGTCGCCTACATCCACAGCCCCGTGCTGCGGCAGGACCCTGACGGGACCCGCGAGGCGGCCGCCGTAGCCCCGGGACAGGAAGATCGGATTCTCGCCCGCAGCATCCAGGATCGTTGCAACGGCAATGGCCGTGGGCGTCTTGCCGGCGCCGCCGGCCGTGAAGTTGCCGATGCAGATGACGGGCAGCTCCACCTGCTCGCCGCGCCGCCTCATCCGACCTGCCGCAACGGAACCATAGGCCAGGGCGACCGGGCGCAGCAGGTTCGCTTGCAGCGAAGGGGAGGGGTGCCACCAGAAGCGCGGCGCCCGCATCAGCGGCGGGCTCCGATCTTGGCCTGCACGATGAAAGGCTCGACGGATTGCATGGTGCGGTCCACGGCTCCGCCCAGCGCCTGCACGGCGTCGCCTCCGGCGCGGGCCATGTCCCGGGTCAGGGCGGCATTGCCGAGCATCTCGCTCACCGCCCGCGCCAAGCTGCTGCTGTCCTTCACCATCAGGGCCCCGCGGGACCGGTCGAGCGCCTCGTAGATCTCGACGGCCGCATGGATATGCGGGCCATGCAGGATGGCGGCGCCCAGCTTGGCGGGCTCGATGGGGTTGTGCCCGCCGACCGGCACGAGGGTTCCGCCCATGAGCACGATGGGGGAGAGCCGGTAGAACAGCCCCATCTCGCCCACCGTATCGACCACGTAAACGTCCGTGGCCCGGTCGGGGTGGATGCCCTGCGAGCGGCGCCCGGCCCTCAGGCCCGCCTGATTGGCCAGGGCCGCGACCTCGGCCCCCCGATGCGGATGGCGCGGGGCGATGATGGTGAGGAGATGAGGGTGACGTTTCGCCAGGGCCCGGTGCACGGCGACGATGGCGCCTTCCTCACCCGGGTGGGTGCTGGCGGCAAGCCAGACCGGGCGGCCCGCAATCAGCCCCGAGAGCTGCGCCACCACGCGCGGATCGGCGGGCGGCGGGGCGGCGTCGAACTTGATGTTACCGGTCACGACCACGCGCGGCGCGCCGAGCCGGGCCAGCCGCTCCGCATCCTCGGCGGTCTGGGTCAGGCAGAGGGCGAAGCGCTCCAGCAGGCCACGGATGATGCCGGGCATCTTCTGCCAGCGCTGGTACGAGCGGTCCGACATGCGGCCGTTGACCATGACGAGCGGGATATCCCGCTCGGAGAGCGCCATAATCGTGTTGGGCCAGATTTCCGATTCAGCGATGAGGGCCAAGTCCGGCTGCCAGTGATCCAGGAAGCGCCTTATATAACGTGGCACGTCCAGCGGCACAAACTGATGCACGGCGCCGGGCGGGAGCCGCCGGGCGATCAGCCCGGCCGAGGTTCTGGTTCCCGAGGTCACCAGAACCGCGAGACCGCGCTGCGTCATGCGCTCCACCACCGGCAGGAGCGACAGGGTCTCGCCGATGCTGGCGCCATGAACCCAGATCAGGTGGCCCTTGGGCCTCTGCCGGCTGGGATGGCCCTGGCGCTCGCCGAGGCGGGTCTTGTCCTCGCGCCCCTTGCGCTGGCGCCAGTAGAGGAGGCCAAGAACGGCGGGCTCCAGGATGGACACGACGGTCCGGTAGGTTCGGAAGGTGAACGGCAGCCTCATGCCCGGGATCCTTCCACAAGCATCGGGCTGGCCTTGGCCCCCGGATCCCTGGAGCCGACGAGCGCATAGGCCCGCTCGTGCACCCGGTCCAGCTCCCGCTCCACATTCTGGCGCAGGCGCTCGAGGGCGTGCTCGTCCGCATCCCGCGGCACCGACACGGGATCGCCCAGCACGATGGCGCCCCGGCCGAAGGGCAGGCCGATGCTGGCCCGGTCCCAGCTGTTGAAGTCGATGCGGCGGCTCGTAACCACGGCGACGGGCACGATCGGCCGACCGGACATCTGGGCGAGGGTGACGATCCCTAAGCCGCACACGCGCGAAATCTTCGGAATGTCGGCGGTCATCACCACCATCTCGCCTTCGCCCAGCGCCCGCAGCATGGCCCGCAGGGCCTGGGCGCCGCCCTTCTTGCGGATGTCGCGGCCGCGCGCGCCCGAGCCGCGGATGGCGCGGACTCCGAGGTGGCGCAGGGCGATGGCGTTGAACTCGCCGTCGCCCGAGCGGGACACGAGGCTCGCCGCCCGGTCCTGCGGCCGCTTGGCGAAATGGATCATGAAATGCTGCCCGTGCCACATGGCGGCAATCACGGGCATGTCGATCCGGTCATAGGCATCCGCCGGTTCCATGACGAACCGGTTCGTGCGCTGCACGAGCTTGAGATAGCCTGCGACGAGGAAGCCCAGGGCTTCCTGCACCGCACGGGAGCGGGTGATGCGCTTGACGAGACCCATCGTGCCCCGGATCAGCCGTTCTGCGGATCCAGCAGACGGTGCAGATGAACGATGAAGTAGCGCATCTGCGCATTGTCCACGGTCGCCTGCGCCTTGGCCTTCCACGCCGCATGGGCCGAGGCGTAGTTCGGGAAGACGCCGACGATGTCGAGGTTGGACAAGTCCTTGAACTCGGTGGCTTCGAGGCTGGTGAGCTCGCCGCCGAAAACCAGATGCAGGAGCTGCTTGCCAGGCGTGTCGGTCATGGTGATAGGGCTCTTCTGACGAGTGTTGTGACAATGAAGGCTTGAGGAGCCGGGGATTCTTCAGGCTCTCATGGCTCCAATAGCACGAGGATGCAACCGTGACGCAACGGCAATCATCTCACTGTGCGAGGGCTCGGGCCTGTTATAGATGGGGATCGTTCCGTCGAGCCCGGTCAGGCGGCCGCCTGCCTCCTGCAGGATGAGGTCGGCCGCGGCGATGTCCCAGTCCTGGGCATGGGCCGAGACGAGGCCGATATCGATGGAGCCGTCCGCCACCCGGGCGAGCCTGAGGGCGAGCGAGGGGACCTTGGGCAGGCGCTCGACGGGGGCGATGTGCCGCTCGAGCCGGTCCACGAGGGGCTTGGGGCCCGCCACACGGGCCGGGCCGGAAAGGGTCTCCGCCTCGGGCAGATGCAGCCTCACCCCGTTGCTCCAGGCGCCTTCGCCGAGCCGGGCCTCATAGAGGCGGTCATGGACGGGGGCATGCAGGACCCCGAGGATGGGTTTGCCGTCCCGCACAAGGGCAATCGACACCGCCCAGTCCGGGTGGCCCGAGGCGAAGGCCCGGGTGCCGTCGATGGGATCGACGATCCAGACCAGGCTGTGCCCGAGCCGCACCGGGTCGTCGGCGGTCTCCTCGGAGAGCCAGGCGGCCTGGGGCAGAAGTTCGCCGAGGTGGTTCTTCAGAAAGGTGTCGAGGGCGATATCCGCCTCCGTCACCGGGGAGCTTCCGCCCTTGTACCAGAGCTTCGCAGCGGTCTGCCCGCCGGCGCGGAAATAGGACAGGGCCAGATCTCCCGCGCGGCGGGCGGCATCGCGCACGGCCGGGGCCAGGGCGGTCAGGGATTGGGGCGAGGGGGTCAGCATCGAACCTGAGATGGGGCTTCCCGGCAGGGGATACCATATCCCACCGCACCGAGCCCCGCCTTTTCCGAAGCCATAAGGGCAAGGCCTTAAGATGACCTTGAGAAGTCTAGATCAGGCAGTCGAGGGTGATGGCCGCGAACAGGATCAGGCCCGCATCACGGTTCGAGCGAAAGAGCCGCAGCGCCCCGGCGCCGTCGCCCCGGTCGATCCGGGCCACCTGCCAGCCCAGATGAAGGGCGAACAGGGCAAGGCCTGCGAACGAGATGGCTCCCGCTCCGGCCTGCACGAAGGCACCGGTGATGAAGATCACCGTCAGCGCGTAGCAGATGCCGACGCCGAGGGTCACGCGCTCGCCGAAGAAGCGGGCGGAGGACTTGATCCCGACGACCTCGTCGTCCTCGATATCCTGCAGGGCATAGATGGTGTCGTAGCCCACCACCCAAGCGATGCTGCCGAGATAGAGAAGGACCGGCGCCCAGCTCAAGGAGCCGAAGGCGGCCGCCCACCCCATCAGGGCGCCCCATGCGAAGGCGAGACCCAGCACGATCTGCGGCATCCAGAAGAAGCGCTTCATGAACGGATAGAGCGCCACGATGCCCAGGGAGGCGAAGCCCATGGCGATGGCGAAGCCGTTGAACTGGAGCAGGACGAGAAGGCCCACGAGGCCTTGGAGGGCAAGGAAGACCAGGGCTCCCTTGAGGGTGATCTGGCCCGAGGGGAGGGGGCGCTGGCGGGTCCGCTCGACCTGGGTGTCGAGGTCCCGATCGACGATGTCGTTATAGGTGCAGCCCGCCCCGCGCATGGCCACGGCCCCGATCAGGAAGAGCACGCAATGGAGCGGATCGGGCCAGGGCCGACCGGCGTGAAGCGCCGCGAGCGCCGCCGACCACCAGCAGGGCAGCAGCAGCAGCCACCAGCCGATGGGGCGCTCGATCCGGGCCAGCCGCAGGTAGGGCTTCAGGGATGACGGCGCCCAGCGCTCGGCCCAATGGCCCCTGACGGCATCGGGCAGAGACGGCGCGGCACGGGGCTCCATAACGGCCAGGGAGCTAGATCAGAGGGCGCCCTTCGGGATCGACATGGTCCCGGTCAGGCCGCCGCCCAGCTTGCCGGCAAGGCCGCCCTGCTGGGCTTGCTGGGCCTGCTGCTTGGCGCGCTTTTCCATCTCGGCCACCTTGGCGGCAGCCTGGCAGGCTTCGCCCCTGACCTTCTGGACCTGCTTGTGCTGCTGCGCGAGACCCTGGATGGCCTGGTCGGGAATCTGGCACCAATCCTTGTTGTCGGTCATCCATTTCTGAACGACCTCGCCATTGGCTGACAGCTTGGTGAAGATCGTGCAGGCAGAGCGCGCATCGAGCTGCTTCTTGCCCTTCTGGGTGAGCTTGGCGAGCTGGTCGCTCAGGCTTTGCCGCTCAGCCATGATCTTCTGCCCTTCCTGGCAGCCACTCGCCTGCGCGAAGGCGGGAGCGCTCGTGAAAAGGCCGGCAACGGCAAACGCAGCCAGAAGATGCGAACGGATATGCGTCATGCCCAAAATTCCCTCAAAAAGCTTGCGACGTCTCGCACGCCTGCGTTCTGTTAACAGGTGAAGCGCCCTGTGGCCAAGAGGCGAATGGTCGCCCGAGGCTCAAGCTGTGCCATGCCGCACCTGAATTTCTCGTGACCAAAGCGGCCGCCCCCTCTCCCTGAGGGCAGAGGAAATTGATACAGCATGGGCTGCTCAGTTCAAGGTTGCCATGGCCGGATACGACTTCAACGCCCCCCGCCTCTTCGTCGACGCTCCTCTCCGGACCGGCGCCAGGGTCGAGCTCGACCGGGGGCAGGCCAACTATCTTCTGAACGTCCTGCGCCTGAAAAGCGGCGATTCCGTCCTGATCTTCAACGGGCAGGACGGGGAGTGGCGGGCCGAGGTCTCGGTGGAGGGGCGCAAGGCCGCGGACCTCGTCTGCATGGAGCAGGTCCGCGAGCAGGCCGCTTCTCCCGACATCATCTATGCCTTCGCCCCCCTCAAGCATGCCCGTCTCGACTACATGGTCCAGAAGGCGGTGGAGATGGGAGCCGGGATCCTCCAGCCCGTTCTGACGCAGCGGACCCAGAGTTCCCGGGTCAATCTCGACCGGATGCGCAGCAATGCCGTCGAGGCGGCCGAGCAATGCGGGATCCTGACGATTCCCGAGGTGCGCGAGGAAGAGAATTTGGAGCGCTTTCTCAAGACCTTGGAGAAAGACCGCCTGGTGATCTTCTGCGACGAGAACGCGCCGGTGGCCAACCCGGTCGAGGCTCTGGCCAAGCTTGGGAACAATCAAGCTGGTCTGGTCGTTATTGTGGGCCCCGAAGGCGGGTTCACCGATCAGGAGAGAGCGCTTGTCGCTGCCCACGAAAGATGTGTTTGCGTATCGTTGGGACCGCGAATCCTGCGTGCCGACACAGCCGCTGTGGCCGCAATGGCAATCGTTCAGTCCGTGCTTGGCGATTGGAACTGACCTCCTCGCCCGACGACGACACAAGCCGATCCGCCTCTAGCTTCAAAAGCTTAGCAGTTTCACGCCGAAGCGCCCCATTCTGGCCCTATTGAGCCGGAGTTTGGGCGAGCGCCGCAGGCCGATCCGCAGGTGCGAGGGTCATTTCTAGAAAAATATAAAAGAGGACACGAGGGAAATGAGCTGGGATTTCAAGTTCGGCATCGAGGAAGAGTACTTCGTCAACGATGCGCCCAGACGGGATATCGCCAAGGGGCGGATCAAGGAGTTCTTCGCCGCCTGCCGGGACCAGGTTTCCGGGGACATCCAGCCCGAGATGCTCGAGCCGCAGCTCGAGATCGCCACGAAGCCCACCCTGGAACTCGCCGAGGCCCGCGCGCAGCTCGCCGGCCTGAGGGCTTCCGTGGGCGCGGTGGCCCGTGACTTCAACCTGTCCATCATGGCCTCGGGCACCCACCCGCTCGCCGTATGGTCGCGCGTGCGCCCTACGGCGCAGCCGCGCTACGGCAAGGTGATGCACGACCTGCAGATGCTCGGGAGCCGAAACGTGCTGTGCGGCATGCATGTTCACGTGGAAGTGCCCGACCTGAGCAAGCGCGTGGACATCATGAACCGGATCCAGCCCTACGTGCCGCTGCTTCTGGCGCTGTCCACCTCGTCACCTTTCTGGCAGGCGCAGCGCACAGGCCTGCTCGGCTACCGGCTCGCCGCCTATCGTGAACTGCCGCGCACGGGATTCCCGGACCTGTTCGAGAACGAGCAGGATTATCAGCGCTACATCGATACGCTCGTGGCTGCCCGCGCCATCGAGAATTCCAGCTATGTCTGGTGGGTGATTCGGCCGTCGCTGAAGCACCCGACCCTGGAGCTGCGCGTGGCCGACAGCTGCACGCGCGTCGACGACACCATCGCGATCGCGGCGCTCTACCGCTGCCTCGTGCGCCGCCTGAGCCTCGATACCGCGCTCAATGCCGGGCAGACCGGCGCCTCGCGCGCCATCAACGAGGAGAACGGCTGGCGCGCCCAGCGCTACGGCATCCACGGCAGCTTCGTCGACGAGAAGACCCGCACGGCAAGGCCCGTTCGCGAGATCCTCGACGAGACCCTCGATCTCGTGGCCGAGGATGCCCGGGAGCTCGGCTGCCAGCGCGAGCTCGATCTCGCCCGCTGGATCGTCGCCCGCGGCACCAGCGCCGACCAGCAGCTGACGCTCTACACCGAAGCGGTCGGCCGCGGCCTGTCGAGCCGGGATGCGCTTGCCGGCGTCGTCGACTGGCTCAGCGCCGAGACCATGGGAGAGCCGGCGTTCCGGCATTGACGAGGGTGCCGGAGCATCGGGCCTGAAAGGGGAGGCTGCTTTCGGGCTTCCCCCGATGCTTGCACTGGCCTGTCGTGTGGCTAGGCCCGCATGATGCGCTGGAGCGCTCATCGTTTTGTGCATGGGTCCCGCATTGCACCTTGGCGTTAAGCCCCTTATTGAGGTCCGACGCTTAAGTCGGCGCGCCTTGAACGCGCTTTTTGATGAGGTGATGCATGGCGCGGGACGTATCCGATACGACCCCCATCGGTGCGCGGTCGGAACTCGTGGAATGGATCGCCTCCGGCGAGAAGCCGCGCGAGTCATGGCGGCTCGGCACCGAGCACGAAAAAGTTCCCTTCTACAGAGCCGATCTCTCCCCCGTTCCCTATGACGGCGGCCGTGGCATCCGCGCGCTGCTGGACGGCATGCAGGAGCGCACCGGCTGGGCGCCCATTATGGAGGACGGCCACCCCATCGGCCTTGCCGATGACGGAGGCGGAGGAGCGATCTCCCTGGAGCCCGGCGGGCAGTTCGAATTGTCCGGCGCTCCGCTCGCCAACCTGCATGACACGGCCCGCGAGACGGCGCAGCACCTCGCCGACGTGAAGGCCGTGGGCGAACAGCTCGGCATTGGTTTCCTCACGCTCGGCATGAGCCCGCTCTGGACTCGGGGCCAGACGCCGGTGATGCCCAAGGCCCGCTACCGCATCATGACGAACTACATGCCGAAGGTGGGTTCGCTCGGCCTCGACATGATGTACCGCACCTCCACGGTGCAGGTGAACATGGACTACGCCTCCGAGGCCGACATGGTGAAGAAGCTGCGCGTCTCGCTGGCGCTGCAGCCCATCGCGACGGCGATCTTCGCCAACTCTCCCTTCACCGACGGTAAGCCCAACGGCTACCTGTCCATGCGCTCCAACATCTGGCTCGACACGGACCGCGACCGCACGGGCATGATGGCCTTCGCCTTCGAGGAAGGCTTCGGCTATGAGCGTTACGTGGATTGGGCGCTCGACGTGCCGATGTATTTCGTCAAGCGCGACTCGACCTATCACGACGTGTCGGGCGCATCCTTCCGCGATCTCTTCGCCGGCAGGCTCGCACAATTGCCGGGCGAGCGCGCCACGCGCTCCGATTGGGCAAACCACGTCTCCACCCTGTTCCCCGAAGTGCGCCTCAAGCGCTATCTCGAGATGCGCGGCGCGGATGTGGGCAATCTCGAGCACATCGTTGCGCTCTCGGCGTTCTGGACTGGCCTTCTCTACGACGACACCGCCCTCGACGGCGCCTGGGAACTCGTGAAGGCGTGGAGCGCCGAGCAGCGCCAGCAGCTGCGCGCCGAAGTGCCCAGGCAGGCGCTGAAGGCGACCATCGCAGGACGCTCCGTGCAGGACGTCGCCCGCGACGCGCTGGCGCTGTCCCGCGCCGGCCTCCAGCGCCGCGCCTGTCTCGACGAGGCCGGACGCGACGAGACGCGGCACCTCGTCTATGCGGAGGAGATCGTCGCTTCAGGCCGCACGCAGGCCGAGCGCCTGCTGGAGCGCTATCACGGCGCGTGGGGCGGCTTGGTGAAGCCGGCTTTCGACGAAAACGTGTTCTGATCCAAAAGCGCCTGACCGGAGAGATCCTGATCAGGCGGCTTTCGCGCTCGCCACGCAGTTGCGCCCGTTCTGCTTGGCACGATAGAGGGCCGCGTCGGCCAGGGTGATCAGATCGTCCGGGCCGATGCGGGAGCGGTCGAGGCTCGGGGTGCGGGTGGCGCTGCCGATGCTGACCGTGAGAATGCGCGCGGGAGGATTGGCGTCGTGGCGCACGCGAAGGGCTTCGACCTTCGCACGCAGGTCCTCCGCAATGGCCGCGGTGTCCGCCTCATCGGCTCCCGGCAGGAGAATGGCCAGTTCCTCGCCGCCGTAGCGCGCCGCCAGATCTCCCGGGCGGCGCGCTACGGCGGCGATGGTTTTCGCGATATTGCGCAGACACTCGTCGCCCGCCTGGTGCCCGTAAATGTCGTTGTAGGCCTTGAACTGATCCACATCGATCAGGAGCAGGGAAACGGGGGTCTTCTGGCGTGCGGCCCGCAGCCATTCCGCCTCGAGCTGCCTGTCGAAGGTTCGTCGGTTGGCGAGACCCGTCAGGCCGTCCGTGGTGGCGAGAATGGCCAACTCCGCCTCCGCCTCCTCCCGCCGCCGCAGGGCGCCGACGAGGATCCATCCGAGGGAGCCGATGGTGAGGACGAGCAGGCCGATGATGCTGCTGCGGAACACGAATTCCTCGTTCCATCGCGCGAGCGCCTCGTCCCGCCCCACGGCCGCAACGACGCCCACGGGGAAGATGTGGTTGCGCTGATAGCCGCCGATGCGGGTCAGCCCGTCGACGGGTGAATCGTATTCGTAATTGCCGGAGCCCTTCGCATTGCTGAACCGGGGGTCGTTCAGGATATTGGTGCCGACCGCACGCTCGTTATAGGGATAGCGCGATACGATGGTGCCGTTCTTGTGGATCAGCGTGATCGTGCCCTGCGATCCCACGTCGAACCGGCCGAAGAAGTTGCCGAAGTACCGGGGAGGAATGCTGGCTTGGGCGATGCCGCCGAAGCTGCCGTCGGGCTTGTTGAAGCGCCGCGAGATCGTCAGCACCCAATCGCCGCCGAGCGGGTCGCGGATGAGCGGGCCCACGAACCAGTTGCTGCTGCTTTCCGTGCTGTGGTGCTTGAACAGGTCCAGGTCCCGGATGTTCACGCGGCCGCGGTGTCCGGGCAGGGAGCTGCTCAGGAGAGTGCCGTCCTCGCCGAAGATCGTCAGCGCCTTGATGCGCTGGAGGGGCTGAACCCGGTCGACCAGGAAGTCGTCCAGCCGCAGGAGTGCATCGGGCTCGGTGCCGCGCGTCTCGACCCGGTCCACCACATCCACCAGGAGCGCGTCCGCGAGCTCAAAAGTGTCCTGCGCGTGCTGGGTCAGGGATTTGGCGAGGTTCAGGGTCTCGGCCCGGATCCGGTCGAACTCGTGCCCCCGGTCGTGCCAGTAGCGCCAGCCCTCCAGGCCCAGGATCACAAGGCAGACCACCAGCACGAAGGCCCTGAGGCCTCGTGCCGAGGATCTCGGCCTTGTCTGAGCGAATGCGGTCATGATGGCCCCATCATATCGGCCCAAGCTAGCCTGAGGCTAACTTCAGGCCGAGGATCCCGGAGACGATCAGGCCGATGCAGACCAGACGCATCACGGTTGCCGGTTCGCCGAACAAATGAATTCCCAGCAGGGCGGTTCCAACGGTGCCGATCCCGGTCCAGACCGCATAGCCCGTCCCGACCGGCAGGGTCTTGAGGGCGAGGCCGAGGAGAAGGACGCTGACCGCCATGCTCAGCAGCGTCAGAACGGAAGGGACCGGCCGGGTGAAGCCGTCGGTGTATTTCAGGCCGATAGCCCAGCCGATCTCGAACAATCCGGCAAGCGTGAGCCAAGTCCATGCCATGACAGGACCTCCGTCATAGGCAGGGCCGTCCCTACCGTTTGCCACGGGATCGAGGTCGTCCTCGACCTCCCTGGATATAGGGGTTCCGGAAAACCTTCTCAACACAATCCTGGCGCGGCCAAAGGTCAGCTGGCAAACTTAGTTACTGCCGTCGTCGGACGGCTGGGCGGGACGGCCGAGCGCCGCATAAGGGTCGAACGGGGCGTAGATCTGGTGTTTCCACTCGTCCCCGCAATTGATGCAGATCGAGCGCACCATGTGGTTGCTCCGCTCCAGGCGCCTGAGAAGCTTCTGCTGCCGCTCGATGGATTCGTTGACCTCCGGCTCGACCCCTGATGGGCGGACGGTGAGCTGCAGCGGCCTGGTTTCCGGCATGCCCTGGGCCTGGGCCGCACCCGTGAGCAGAAGCAGGCCGGCGGCCCATAGAAAGCGTGTCATCGGGAGTCCTGAGGCTGATTTGACAGGACCGACTGGACTCCAGGAGACAGTGTTTCGTCAAGGCAGGATTGCCGCCCTGAGACCTTTGGCTGCGGCGGACGAAGCCGCCGCAGCCCCGGCCGAGCTTTCAGAACCGCACGCTCAAGCTGCCGCGCAGGGTATGCTCCTGGTCGCGCTCGCCGATGGCGCCGTCGTACATGAGGCCGACGGTGACCTTCTCGCTCACCTGCCAGTTCAGGCCGGCCTCCACCACGAGGCTGTCCCGGTCGATGGGAGCGCCCACCACGAGGAACGGGGTGGGGAAGCCCTCGACGGTGAAGCGCGCCTCCGGGGCCACGTCCCCGAAGGCGTGGCGCCAGCCGAGCATGCCCTTGAAGGTCAGGGCGCCGGCGCTCGTGGGCATGGTGGCGACAAGCCGCGCCCCGAGGGTGGAGTAGGTGGTGTCGAACGCGGCGACTTCGCCTGTCGCCTGGAACGGGGAGGCGTTCTCCACCACGTCGTGGCTGCTCACATGCACGTGGGCGAGGCCTACGAACGGCTCCAGGGTCACGCGGTCCGACAGCCGGAACGTGTAGCCGACCTCCCCGAAGACCTGCACCGAATCGGCCGAGGTGTCCGTCTCGCCGCCGCGGAAGCGGCCATTCACGGTGCCGCGGGCGAGGGCGATCTCGTGGTGAGCGTAAGCCACGCCGCCGCGCAGGCTCCAGTCTCCGAAGGCGGCGGAGCCGTAGGCGCCGATATGGAAGCTGTCGACCTCGCCCGAAGCGGCCGCCGCATCAATGTCGAACGACGTGGCGAGATACCCGGCCGCGATGCCGAGGCGATAGGGTGTGCCGAGCCCGCCGTCCACGCCGACCACGATGCCGCCCGTGCTCCGCTCCATGGCGGCGGAGGTCGGCGTCGCGTCGGTGCGTCCGTAGGAGCCGAGCACCTTGCCCCACATGCCCCAGCCGGTTCCCCGCGCGGCCGGAGCCTCGGCCACCGGCGCATTCCGCCCGGGGAGATCCGCCGTGTACTGAACCGGCACGGAATCGATCGCCACGAAGGACGGGACCGCCCCCATGGCGTCGGAGGACGAGCAGCGCAGGCGGCAGAGGATGGCCGCGCGGAACAGGTTCTCGTGGTGCAGGATCGTGACCGGCGGCGTGGTCTCGGGCTGGAGCGGCGGAACCGGCCTCGGGCGGTTCGGCCGGTCCGGATCCTGGGGATCCCGCGGGTTCTCGGGAGGCGCAGGGTCGAACACGTTCGGCAGCAGCTCGAGATAGACGTTGTTGGCGTCCTTGGTCAGGATCGGCTGGAAGAAGATCAGGTCGTCCACACCGGCGAATTGGCCTGTCACGCCCTGGCGCGCCGTCAGGATCGTCCAGCGTCCCGGCGAGTATGTGGCCCGCTCCGCATGGACCTCGACCGTGCCGCCCCGGATGGTGGCGCGCCCGTCGGCCACGATCCGGTCGCTCTGGAAGCCGTTGTTGAGATCGACCCGATAGGTGGTGCCGGCTGCGATGGTGACGTCGCCCCTGACGTTCAGGGTGCGGATATCGCCGACGCCCGCGCGGCTCGTGGCCCCGTCGACGCCGGGGGACAGGATGCTGCCCTGCAGCGCGTCGATGCTGCCGACCGTGCCGGTGCCGCCGAGCGTGGCGCCGCCATGCACGGTCATGTCCGATCCGCCCATGCTGCCGGTCACCAGGAGCGTGCCCTCGCGCACGGCCCAGGGCATGGCGCTGTTGTTGTCGTTCCTCGTGGTCCAGGTGGAGGTGTCGACCTTCTCGAACCGCTCGAAATCGCGGTACTTGGCGTTCGCGCCGATCTCGCGCATGTCGAAAGCCG
Source organism: Microvirga splendida (assembly GCF_016427565.1). GTDB lineage: Bacteria > Pseudomonadota > Alphaproteobacteria > Rhizobiales > Beijerinckiaceae > Microvirga > Microvirga splendida. Next base: position 201,138 of record NZ_JAELXT010000002.1, on the reverse strand, counting down.
CATCCGTCCGGCCGCCGAGTCGGAACGTGTCCGTGCCCGATCCCGCGCGCACATGGCCTTCGATCCTGGAGCTCGCGCCGATCAGGAGGGAATCGTTGCCGCCGGCCAGGTCGATGGCCATGCCCTGCGCGGCCTGCGTGCGGATCGTGCCGAAGTTCTCGACCGCCTCCGACCCGTGCCGGCCGCGCACGGCCACCTCGTCACGGCTCTCGATGGCGCCGCCGTCCCGGTTGATCACCGTATTGGTCTGGCCGGCATTGCTGATGATGTAGAGGCCCTCGCCGTCGTCGCCGGAGCCCTGCACGGTGCCGCGGTTCTCGACCCGGTTGCCGTTGCCCTCGACCTTGATGCCGCGGCCCTCGAGCCCCGACGCGGTGATCGTGCCTTCATTGGTGATCGTGCTGCCGTTCCCGATCAGCCGGATCCCGTCCGCCGTGTAGCCGCTCGTGCTGATCGCGCCGCTGTTGGAGATCGTGACGTTATCGGCCGGGTTCGCCGTGCCGCCGCCATCCGCACGGATGCCTTCGCCGCCGGCACCCGTGGTGCGGATCGTGCCCGAATTGACGAAGCTGTTGTTGTGGCCCTCCGCGATCATGCCGCGGGCGGAGGAGCCCGATGTTTCCAGGGTGCCGCTGTTGCGCAGGATGTTGTTGTTGCCGCGCGCGATAATGGCTTCCGACGATACCCCTTGGGTCGATACGCGGCCGGTATTGACGAGGGTGTTCCTGCTGCCAGTAACCTCGAGGCCGTCAACGGAATTCTGCGTTGTCGAGACCGAGCCGTTGTTGGTGATCGTACTGCCGTCGCCTTCCGCATAGATGGCATTGTAGGCTTGATCTGCATTGCCGCCGGTCACCGTGATAGTGGCGCCGCTCTCGACAGTGACCGTGCTTCCGGCCCTCACGCGGATGGCTGCCTCGCTGAGGTTCATCACGGTGCCGGCCTGCACCTGGACGGCGGCAATCGTGTTTTCGGGTGCCCAGTAGTGATCCGTCGTCGCGCCCGAACACACCACGCGCGTCACGCCGTTGGCGACGCTCGACGTGCAGGCCGCCTGCGCCGAACCAATGGAAGCCGCTGCGGCAAGGCTCACGGCCAGAATGCTCGTTGCCGATGGCCTGCTCAGAGATGGAATTGTGATGTCGGCCGAGCAGGCGCTCGGCCGCTTCCGGCGCATTGAAACCATCGACCCAGTGTCGCTTCGGTACGACATGGCGCTTCCTCCCTACCGTTATTGTGTAACGGCGCCAGGTAGGAGGGGCGGATGTTCGGGGTACTCCCCGTTTAGGGAGGGCGGCGGTCCTGCCTGAGAGAAAAAGCCAAGTTCATGTGCGTTTTCGCACATGCCAGGCGCTGAGGAAGCCCGGGCATTGCCGGGCTCCCCTCAGATCAGATCTGCCGCACGGCGCCCTTGGCGGCGCTGGTGGCCAGCATGGCATAGGCCTTGAGGGCCGCCGAGACCTTGCGCTTGCGCGGCTGGGCCGGCTGCCAGCCCTTGGCCTGCTGCTCGGCGCGGCGGCGCTCCAGCTCCGCGTCGCCCACGGCCAGGCGGATGCTGCGGTTCGGGATGTCGATCTCGATCCGGTCGCCGTCCTGCACGAGGCCGATGGTGCCGCCTTCGGCGGCTTCCGGCGAGGCATGGCCGATGGACAAGCCCGAGGTGCCGCCCGAGAAGCGCCCGTCGGTGATGAGCGCGCAGGCTTTGCCGAGGCCCTTCGATTTCAGGTAGCTCGTGGGATAGAGCATCTCCTGCATGCCGGGGCCGCCGCGCGGTCCCTCGTAGCGGATGACCACCACGTCGCCGGCCTTCACCTTGCCGTTGAGGATGCCGCTCACCGCATCGTCCTGGCTCTCGAACACGATGGCGGGACCCGAGAACACCAGGATGCTCTCGTCGACGCCCGCCGTCTTCACGATGCAGCCGTCAAGCGCAAGGTTGCCGGAGAGCACCGCAAGTCCCCCATCCTTCGAGAACGCATGCTCCGCGTCGCGGATTACGCCGCCTGCACGATCCGTGTCCACGCTGTCGTAGCGGCTCGCCTGGCTGAAGGCGGTTTGCGTCGGCACGCCGCCGGGCGCGGCGCTGAAGAACTCGTGCACCGCGTGGCTGTTCGTGCGCCGCACGTCCCAGCGGTCGAGAGCCGCCTTCATGGTCTCGGCATGAACGGTGGGCACCGAGGTGTCGAGCAGCCCCGCGCGGTCGAGCTCGCCTAAGATGCCCATGATGCCGCCGGCCCGGTGCACGTCTTCCATGTGCACGTTGGCAATGGCGGGCGCGACCTTGCACAGCACCGGAACCCGGCGCGACAGGCGGTCGATATCCGCCATGGTGAAGTCCACTTCCGCCTCGTGGGCGGCAGCCAGCAGGTGCAGCACCGTGTTGCTCGACCCGCCCATGGCGATGTCGAGCGTCATGGCGTTCTCGAAGGCGGCGAACGACGCGATGGAGCGCGGCAGAACGCTCGCATCGTCCTGCTCGTAATAGCGGCGCGCGAGATCGACGATCAGGTGGCCGGCCTCCACGAAGAGGCGCTTGCGGTCGGCGTGGGTCGCCAGCGTCGAGCCGTTGCCCGGCAGCGACAGGCCGAGCGCCTCGGTGAGGCAGTTCATGGAATTGGCCGTGAACATGCCCGAGCACGAGCCGCAGGTGGGGCAGGCGGCGCGCTCGATGGCCTTGATGTCCTCGTCGGCGATCTTGTCGTCGGCCGCCGCCACCATGGCGTCCACCAGGTCGAGCTTCTTGGTCACGCCGTTGAGCACCACCTTGCCGGCCTCCATCGGGCCGCCAGAGACGAAGACCACCGGGATGTTGAGGCGCATGGCGGCCATCAGCATGCCGGGGGTGATCTTGTCGCAGTTGGAGATGCACACCATGGCGTCGGCGCAATGGGCGTTGACCATGTACTCGACCGAATCCGCGATCAGCTCGCGGGAGGGCAGGGAGTAGAGCATTCCGTCATGGCCCATGGCGATGCCGTCATCCACCGCGATGGTGTTGAACTCCTTGGCGACGCCGCCGGCTTTCTCGATCTCCCGCGCCACGAGCTGGCCCAGGTCCTTGAGGTGGACGTGGCCCGGCACGAACTGGGTGAAGGAGTTGACCACGGCGATGATCGGCTTGCCGAAGTCGGAATCCTTCATGCCCGTGGCCCGCCAGAGGCCGCGAGCGCCCGCCATGTTGCGGCCGTGGGTGGTGGTGCGAGAGCGATAGGCTGGCATGGTTTCCCCTAATTCTATGGCGCCTTGTTCGACTCAAATTGCGCAATTTGCAAGAAAATTTGCCATTCCTTGTGGTCACGCCTGCTTTGTCGCAAGGTAATTGCTAAAGCATCGGACCCAAAAGTGGACTTGCACTTTTGGGATCTGATCCGATGCTTCCTTCTTGGATGAGAGCATCGTTCGGACCCAGCGGGCCGCACGATGCTCTAGCAGCCAAGCTGAAACGGCCCAGCCTCCGCAAGCGTTGTCCCGCCTGGATCCTTCGAACAAGGGCAGGACGGCGACATGGTGATGCAAACCGATCTGGATGCTCCGGCTCATCTGCAATACGAGCCCCTGGGGCCGCAGGATGGCAGCCAGGGCGCTCCCAGCGATATCATCGAATTCCGCTCCCTGCGGGAGGCGGTTCATTGGGCCATGACCAACGAGGCGCCTGCCGGGATGCACGCGGTCATCCGCACCGCATCCGGCGACGTGATCGAGCCGAGCCACCTGGAAGAGATCTGGTCGAGCCTGCAGGGCCCCTAGATCCACCCCAGGCTCAGGGCTCCGACGGCGAGGTAACGCCCGGTCTTGGCGAGCGCCACGAGCGGGATGAACACCCGCAGGGGCTCCCGCAGCAACCCGGCCACGATGGTGAGCGGGTCGCCGATAACCGGCATCCAACTGAGCAGCAGCGTCCACCGGCCGTATTTGTGATACCAGGCTTCGGCCTTGACCATTTGGCTGCGCTTTACCGGAAACCAGCGCCGATCCTCGAAATGGGCGAAGAAGCGGCCCAGGAACCAATTCACCACCGAGCCCAGAATGTTGCCTACGCTCGCCACGAGAATGAGCACCCACCAGGTGTAGCGATCGGCCACAAGCATCGTGAACAGCACGGCCTCCGACTGAAACGGGAAGATCGTGGCCGACAGGAAGGCAGCGGCGAACAGGGCGCCGTATTCGGCAAGATGGGGCATTGAGAGGAGCGACTACCCAGAGCAAAGGGAAAGGCCGAGGCAGGCTCGGAGCTTGAGTGCGGAGAGCTCTACCACAGTTCCCGTCATCTGCCGAACCGGCCACTTCAGAGACGGTCAGCTGCTCGTCCTGAGTTGCTCTGTCAGCACGCCTTCTCGCTTCACGCGGGACATGGGTTCGCTGAACGATCCATGCTGTGCCTGAGGGTTAAGGGGGGGCGAAGTTTCTACCTCTGATCTGAACGAGCACGGCGTGATCACCGCTTTCGAGATAGATGTCCTGCTTCCGTTCCATGTCATCGTCAATGAGGGCATCAATTCCGGAGCAGGTGTCGACGGGCGGAATGGCACCACGGTCGCACTCGCGGAACAAATAGACGATCTCATCCTCCGAGGCGAACCGCAGTTCCTGGCCCAGCTCTGTCTTCAGATCGGACAGACGCAGGTGATGAGATGACAGTAAGTATATAGTTCTAAGTATCGTAAAGGAGCGGCAAACTGACACGCCGTCGCGTTGGGACGTGCGGCTATGAAGAACGGAAAAGGGTAGACCCGCAGGTATCTCCTTCAATCTGAGGAGGGTGAGCCGAGATCAAAATCCGGACTGACCCCGCCTTTGCTCCATGGATTTTGGGCCGGCTATGCCTATACAGGGTTGCAATATTGTGGCATTTCCGAGGGGTTCTCACGAATGGCCAAGTTTCGGCCATGTAACCTGCATTGGTTGTTAGATCCATGAGTTTTGGTTTTTCAGGTCCTACTACTCTCAATATTGTCGGTACTGCCGCCGCCGATGTTCTGACGCTGACGGCTTCTATTGGCGGCAACCAATGGATTGGGACCATCGACGGAGGCGCGGGAACCGATACGCTTCATCTGCGGTCCGATTACTATTCAGGATATTTTGATCTATCGGATCTTTCCGTTCTGTCGGGCATCGAGATCATTCGCGCGACATCAGATCGCGAGACGATCTGGCTTCGCGACGATCAGTTGCTGGGTGTGGCAACGATTGACGGAGGCGCCGGTTCGTCCGATGACTCCCTTCTGCTGGAGGGGACGAATTTCGATCTCCGCGCGAAGGCAATTCTGAACTTCGCCCGCATCAATCTGCTGTCGGACAACTCCGTCGTGACGCTTGCGGACAAGGCCACCGCTTTCAAGATCAATGGCTTCGGGCAGAACGACCACCTCATCATGAACGGTGTGTCATTGAGCCTGGAAGAGCGCGAAGCTCTCCATGCCCACGGCATCGACAAGATTACTTATGCCGACGGTGCGGTGAGCATCAATGAGGCTCCGGTCATTGCTAACCTGAACAGATCGTCCGTGCATACCCTTCCGGGCCAATCCGTACTCCTTGATCCGGGCGCGGATGCGGCGGTCACCGATGACGACGGGGTGATCAGCTCCCTGTCGGTTCGGATTGCGGGGCAGAAGCTCCCGACCGAGAGCATCGGAATCGACGCGACAGGCGCAGTGCGCCTGTCGGACGGTCTCTTTGCCGGCAGCAGGATCAGCGTCGATGGAACCGAGATTGGAACGATCTACAATACTCCCGGCGAGGATCTGTCGGTGGCGCTGATGAGCGGGGCGACACCGGAACTGGTCAACAAGCTGGTCCGATCCCTCACCTATGTGGACATCAACGCCGATCAGACATTCGCTGCGCACCGCACGATCCTCGTCACCGCATCCGATGGCGGCATGCGAAAGGGCGTCGCCACGATTGACGTCACCGTTGCTGCGGCGAACGTGATGGTCCTGACCCCCGGCCTCGATTCATTGAGCGGAACAGCCGCCAACGAGGTTTTTGTTGCAGGATTGAATGACCTCGGCGTCGGCGATGTTCTCGATGGCGGCGCCGGATTCGATACGCTCAGGTTCTCCATGCCGAATGCGCAGCCCTGGGATCGCGCCAGGTATGATTTCTCCAAGCTCGGCGCCTTCACCGGTATCGAGAAGGTGCAGGGGAGCGATGCCGAGGAAATCTTCGAGTTCAATGCGCAGACGCTCTCCGCGGTCACAGCCTTGGATGGAGGCAAGCCTGACTTCTTTACCGCGGGCGACACGTTGCATCTTCACGGACCAAGTCTCGACCTGCGGGGGAAGGCAATATCCAATATCGAGACGATTTCTTTTGCCGATAGTGCACCCACTCTTCTGATTAGCGACGGGAAGCTCGCACCTATTATCAGCGGTCAGGGCGGAAAGAACATCTGGGTCATCCTTGAGGGAAAGACTTTCACCGACCTGGAGAGGCATGAACTCCAATCGAATGGTGTCAAGAAGATCACCGACGCCAGCGGCACATATACTTCATCGGGATACCGTCCGCCGGTAACACCCGGAACGGCTATCGAAGGTTCAGGAAGCTCGGAGCTGATGGTCGGTGGATCCGGAGCGGATACGATTAAGGGCGCCGGTGGCCACGACAAAATTTATGGCGGTAACGGCCGCGATACGCTGTCCGGTGACAACGGCAACGATAGGATCCGCGGCGAGCTTGGCAAGGATGTCCTGAAGGGCGGCTCGGGCCGCGATGCCTTCATATTCGACACCAAGCCGAACAAGAGCTCAAACCTCGACAAGATCCTCGATTTCAAGGTCAAGGACGACTCGATCTGGCTCGACAACGCCGTGTTCTCCAAGCTCGGCAAGAAGGGCACGGAGAAGAAGCCGGTTCAGCTGAAGAAGGACTTCTTCACCGTCGGCTCCAAGGCCAAGGACAAGAACGACTACGTCGTTTACGACAAGAACAAGGGCGTGCTGTTCTACGACGCCGATGGCTCCGGCAAGAGCAAGCAGGTGGAGATCGCCACCCTGTCGAAGAAGCTCGCCATGACCCACAAGGACTTCTTCGTCATCTGACCGAGGCGCAAGCCGCCGCGGGGTCCCGCGGCGGAGCCTTGCAAGATCCTCGGCGATCCCTTAGCCACGGGCGGGACAGCCTGCTCCTGCGGGCCCGCTCTGGCAGGGAAACCTCCTTTGGATCAATTCGACGTTGTGGTGATCGGCGCGGGTGCTGCCGGGATGATGTGTGCGGCGGAGGCCGGCAAGCGCGGGCGCTCCGTGCTGATCGTCGATCATGCGGCCAAGCCCGGCGAGAAGATCCGCATCTCCGGCGGCGGGCGCTGCAACTTCACCAACCTCAACGCAGGGCCGGCCAACTTCATCTCGCAGAACCCGAGCTTCGCCATTTCAGCTTTGCGCCGCTACACGCAGCGTGACTTCATCGCCCTCGTGGAGCGCTACGGCATCGCCTATCACGAGAAGACCCTGGGCCAGCTCTTCTGCGACGGTTCGTCGAAGCAGATCGTCGATCTGCTGCTGAACGAAATGCGGCAGGCGAACGTGGAACTGCGCCTGTCCACGTCGGTGCAATCCGTCGAGAGAACACCTGAGGGGTTTGCGCTCGGGCTCTCGCACGGCGCGGTGCAATGCCGGTCCCTCGTGGTGGCGAGCGGCGGCAAGTCCATTCCGAAGATGGGCGCCACCGGCTTCGGCTACGATCTCGCGCAGCAGTTCGGGCTGAAGATTGTCGAGACGCGCCCGGCCCTCGTGCCGCTGACCCTGGAGCCGAATCTGCTGGAGCGGCTGACACCGCTGGCGGGCGTTGCGGTCGATGCGGTGGCTGGTTGCGGCAAGACGCAGTTCGCCGAGGCGCTGCTCTTCACCCATCGCGGCTTGAGCGGCCCCTCCATCCTGCAGATCTCCTCCTATTGGCGCGAGGGCGACGAGATCACCCTGTCCATGCTGCCGGGCGTGAACCTGTTCGAGGAGCTGCGCGCTGCCCGCGCACATAATGGACGGCAGGCGCTGCAGACGGCTCTCTCAACGTTCCTGCCCAAGCGTCTGGCGCAGCTCATCGCCGAGGCCGAGAAGGGACCGACCAACCTGGCGGATTATTCCGACAAGCGGCTTCGCGCCGTCGAGGAGGCGGTGAACCGCTGGCGCTTCAAGCCGGCGGGCTCGGAGGGTTACCGCACCGCCGAGGTGACGCTGGGCGGCGTCGACACCCGCGAGCTCGAATCCCGCACCATGGAAGCGAAGTCGGTGCCGGGCCTCTACTTCATCGGCGAGGTGGTGGACGTGACCGGCTGGCTCGGCGGCTACAATTTCCAGTGGGCCTGGTCGTCGGGCTGGTGCGCCGGGCAGGCAGCGTGATGCATCCGGATCAGCGGGACACAGGCGCCGTCGCAATGTCGAAGTGCAGCACGTCCTCACGGGTCCCGAGCTTCTCGTAGAGCGCGATGGCCGGATCGTCGCCGTAATCCGCCTGCACATAGATCACCCAGGCGCCCCGCCCGGCGGCGATCCCGCGCAGATGCTCGATGAGAGCCGTCGCGATGCCCTGCCGCCGATGCTCCGCATGAACGGCAAGGTCATAGATATACACTTCGCGCCGCGCCTGCTCGAACTTGTCGAGTTCATAGGCCACGAGCCCGCCTAGGACCTCTTCGCCGGCCAGCGCCACCACGGCGAGAATGTGCTCCTTCGCAAGCAACCCCTCCAGGTAGGCGTCCTCAGGCTGATTGCCCGTATAGGTCTCAGGATCCTCAAAAGCTTGTCCGAACAAGGCGTTCAGCCGACGAAGAGCCGGAACGTCTTTCGGGCCGAGACGGCGGATTGTGATGGATGACGAGTGCATCCCTCAAGCATAGCACGGCCTTAGCACCGGTTAAGACCCCTGCGGCCTCACCCTTGGGCATGTGCGCTAGGACACAGGGCCTTTTCGTGAGGAAAGTTTTCAACCCAAGGTTCATTGAGATCGACATGTCATTTACCAATATATTGTTTCAAAACAAGAGCCGGCAAGGACATGTTCAATCAAAGGGGCTTTAGGTGAACACAATGATCAAGTCTCTAACCATCCTGACCGCTGCGCTGACGGCGGGTCTCGTCGTCGCTTCGCACGCCGATGCCCGGCCCGGCCTGTCGTTCAACGGCCGGAATCTCAACGGCGTGTCCGAGAACGGGCGCAACCTGAACGGCGTTCTGCTCAATGGGCGCAATCTGAACGGTCGCAATCTCAATGGCGGCAGTCTTAATGGCCGCAATCTCAATGGCGCTGCCCGCGAGGGCGTTGTCGGCGGCCAGAATAGGCAGGCCACCGGCATCATCCTGAAGGATGGTTCGAAGGTTACGCTTCGCTAAGCCGAGACGGAGAGCCCTCGCCGACATTCGGCGAGGGCTCTCCGAGGCCTGCGATGAGGGCTGCCATGCATGCGCTCCTTCTCTTCAGCGTCAGCGCGATCCTCGCTCTTGCCTCATCCGGCGCAGCGCAGGCGATGAGCGGCCGTCTCGAGGCGGACAAAGGTGAGTTCAAGCTCCACCTCGAGGGCGGACGCGTGCTTGCGCGGCAGGACCTGATGGGCGCTCGCCTTGTCATCCAGCGGGGAGGGCAGGACGTCCACGTTCTGATCGACTCTGTCGAAGAGGAGGCCGGGGTGCCCGGTGGGCCCGTGGTGCTGTACCGGCTTCTGGTCGAAGACCCTGTCGCGCAAACCTTTCGCAACGCCTGCCTGCCCGATGCCCGCGGCCGGCAGTTGGGCTTGCCGGTCCAGCAGGATGGCGGCATCGCCTTCACCTGCACGAGCGGCGCGCAAGGCAAGTGCATCCTCATGGGCTACCGGCCCTGGGATGCCCGCACCGATGTGCCGATGCCCGATCTGCACGCCGCCTGCATTCACATGATGCGCGCCGGTTACGGCGGCGACGACCGGCCTGCGACCCGCGACGGCACGCTTGTCGATGTCTACGACCGCTTCGGCATCCAGCGCCCGGAAGCCACGGATCCGCTGCCGTTCGAGGCCGCTTGGGGTAGGGATGGCGCCCTGTGTGTCGCGCATCCCCGCATTGCGGAGAACGTGACCCTCGACGAGCTGGCGCGGCGATATCCGGCCCTCGGCGGCCGTGTGGGGCCTGAGGCCTGCACGGAAGAGGCCATGCGCGATCATCCCGGCGCCCTTCTCTTCAACCGCTCTGCCCCGACGGGTCGCTGACGCTCCTCGCCCTTGAAACCGGGTCGAGCGAATCCAGTTGATGCTCCATCCGCCGCCACGGCCGCGGCGGCATCCTCACGTCGGACACGGAGATCTCCCATGCAGCAGCGTCGGCTCGGTCAACTGCAGGTATCCGCCCTCGGCCTCGGCTGCATGGGCATGTCGGAGTTCTACGGCAACGGCGACGAGGCCGAGTCCATCGCCACGATCCACCGCGCCATCGAGCTCGGCGTCACCTTCCTCGACACCGCCGACATGTACGGCGTCGGCCGCAACGAGGAGCTGGTCGGCCGCGCCATCGCGGACCGGCGCGACAAGGTCGTGCTCGCCACCAAGTTCGGCAACGTGCGCGGCCCCAACGGCGAGCGCCTCGGCATCAGCGGCAAGCCCGATTACGTGCGCCAGGCCTGCGAGGCGAGCCTGAAGCGGCTCAAGGTCGACGTGATCGATCTCTATTACCAGCACCGGGTCGATCCCGAGACGCCCATCGAGGACACGGTGGGCGCCATGGCGGATCTCGTGCGCCAGGGCAAGGTGCGCTACCTCGGCCTCTCGGAGGCCGGTCCCCAGACCATCCGCCGCGCCCATGCGGTGCATCCGATCGCCGCGTTGCAGACCGAATACTCGCTGTGGAGCCGCGATCCGGAGGACGAGATCCTGCCCACCGTGCGCGAACTCGGCATCGGCTTCGTACCCTATTCGCCGCTCGGCCGCGGCTTTCTCACCGGCCAGATCAGGAGCGTGGACGATCTGGCAGAAGACGATTTCCGCCGCAACTCGCCGCGCTTCCAAGGCGAGAATTTCCAGAAGAACCTCGACCTCGTGCGCGAGATCGAGACCATGGCGCGCGAGAAGGGCTGCGCACCCTCGCAGCTCGCGCTCGCCTGGGTGCTGGCGCAGGGCGACGACATCGTGCCGATCCCCGGCACCAAGCGCCGCCGATACCTGGAAGAGAATGTGGGGGCCATGGACGTGTCGCTCACGGACGAGGATCTCGCGCGCATCGACCGCATCATCCCGCCGGGCGCAGCCGCCGGCACCCGCTATCCGGAACCGGCCATGAAGATGGTGGGGCTGTAAGCTTTACGCAGCCGACGAGGTGCCGACAGGCAGGGATTCGAGCGCGCCTGCCTCGTCGATGCGCCGCACCAGATCGTCCACTTCTTCCTCGGTCTGGTAGATGCCGAAGCCCAAGCGCAGGCGCTGGCCTCGCACGTCGGTGACCACGCGAAGCTCGTTGAGGTCGTTGTGGATGGCCTGCGCGGCGGGCGTCTGGAAGGTGAGGAAGTTGCCGCGCCGCGTCTCGTCCGCCGGCACCACGAGCGCCGCGTCCTCGAACAGGGCCGAGTTGCCGACCCGGCGCAGGAAATGCTGCTGCAGGGCCTTGGCGTGAGCGTGGATGATGCCCGGCGTGATGCCCTCGTCCGCGAGCCAGCGCATGACCGCGTTGAAGCGGTAGAGCCCGGACGGATCGAAGGTGGCGCCCATGAAGCGCCAGCCGTCTTGGCTGTAGCCCACCTGTCCGCTCTGCGCGTTGGTGAGATTGCCGAAGGCCGCGTACCAGCCGGTGTCGCGCGGGCGAAGGCCCCAGCCGGGCGGGCAGTGCATGAAGCACGCGCCTTCGCCGGCCATGGCGTATTTGTAGCCGCCGGCCATGTAGAACACGCGGTCCGCGATGCTGCCGAGATCCGTCGGCCGCGCCATGAAGCCGTGATAGCCGTCGATCACGATCATCGCGCCGTCGCGGCTGCACTCCGCAAGATGGCGTCCGTCCAGCGCGAAGCCCGAATTGAAGAAGACCTGGCTGACGAAGACGAGATCGAAGCCCGCTTGCGCGACGGAGTGGAAGCGGTCCTCGAAGGTCGTGAAGGGCTCGGCCGGCACGCGGGTGACTTCGACCAGGCGCTCCTCCTCCAACCGCGCGATCTGGCGCGTGAAGGAATGGAACTCGCCATCGGAAGTGAGAATGCGGACGGGGCGGTCGGCCGGGAAGCAGGAGAGAATGCGCTTCAGGAGCTCGTGCGTGTTCGGCGCCACCGCGATGGTGGAAGGATCCGGCAGGTTGAGATGCCCGGCCACATGGCCGCGGAACTCGTCGAGCACGGGCCCGAGGATGTGCTCCCACTTGCCGTCCATGAGGCGGGCGGCATCGTCCCAGGCCTGCACCTGCGCCTCGCGTGTCACGTCGGGCCAGGGGTGGTGGCTGTGGGCTGCGAAATGCAGGCGGTCGGGCTCTGAGCCGAGGAAGCGGGAGAACTGGGAGCGAAGATCAAGCATGATGCACTCAACCTGATTAGAGCTTGCCGCGAACGGACCAGAGTTCAGGGAAGAAGTATTTTTCCAGCGCCTTGCGCAGGTAGCCGACGCCGCTGCTGCCGCCGGTGCCGCTGCGCATGCCGATGATGCGCTCGACCGTCTTCATGTGCCGGAAACGCCATTGCTGGAATGCGTCCTCCAGATCGACCAGCTCCTCGGCCAACTCGTAGAGATCGAAATGCTCGCCCGCGTGGCGGTAGATCTCCTCCCAGATCGCCTCGACGCCCGGGTGAGCCGTGTAAGCTTGCGTCACGTCCCGCTCCAGCACCTCGGCGGGAACCGCGTAGCCGCGGCGGGCGAGCAGGCGCAGGGCTTCGTCGTACAGGCTCGGCGCCCGGTAGGCGGCGTCGAGCTGCTCGGCGAGGTCGCTGCGGTGCCGGTGCGGGGCCATCTTCACCGCGTCCTTGGCCCCGAGCTTGAACTCCACGAGCCGGTACTGCCAGGACTGGAAGCCCGAGGATTTGCCGAGCGCCGGCCGGAAGCTGAGGTAGTCCGACGGCGTCATGGTGGAAAGCACGGTCCAAGCCTGGATCAGCTGTTCCTGGATCCGGTTGATGCGGGCCGTGCACTTGAAGGCGGGCTGGAGCTCGTCGGCCCGGATATGGGCCAGGGCCGTATCGAGCTCGCGGTTCAGGAGCTTCAGCCACAGCTCCATCACCTGGTGGATGGTGATGAAGAGAAGCTCGTCATGCTCAGGGGTCAGGGGAGATTGGGCGGAGAGGAGGGTGTCGAGCTGGAGATAGTCCCCATAGCTCATGCCTTCGGAAAAATCGGTGTGGATTCCGTCTGTCGCTGCCGACAAGTCTCTCTCTCCCTGATCGCTTCCGCTTCGCTGCGGATTATCGTCCTGCCGTAGGGGCGTACAACGAAAGTAGGACATCCTGGCTGGCTTGTCACGTCGGCACAAGCATCGGACCCAAAAGTGGATTTGCACTTTTGGGACTAACCCGATGCTTCTTCCTTGATTAAGAGCATCGTTCGAGGCGGAGAACCGGGTCCACTTCTCGCTGGCGCGGCCCGCTAGGTCCGCACGATGCTCCAGCTGGAATTGGCTTTCCGCCCCTGAGACGGTAGGTTGCCGCCCCTGAACGATCCCCATTGGAGAGACCCTCGTATGACTGACACGCTTCCCGACCGCCTGGCCTCGAACCCGGACAGCCCATTCTACAACGAGGAGCTTCTCGCGAAGGGGATCGGCATCCGCTTCAACGGAGCCGAGAAGACCAATGTGGACGAGTATTGCGTCAGCGAGGGCTGGGTCCGGGTCACCGCCGGGAACGCGAAGGACCGCTTCGGCAACCCGATGACCATCAAGCTCAAGGGCAAGGTCGAGCCCTATCTCAAGGGCCAGGGATAAGCCTGCAGCAAAGATGCCCTGCCGTTGGGGCAGGGCTGGACGCGCCATCGGGCCCGCCCCAAGATGAAGGTCAAGCTCGTCAGTCGAGGCCGGATCCTCGGGAAAGGCTTGTCCTGAATGATGCCTGTAAAGGCTCTGGCTATCCTTGCATCGGCTTGCGTTCTCGGCGGGGCGGCCTACGCCCATGACTGGTATCCGCCATGGTGCTGCGACGAGCACGATTGCCGCGAGCTCATCGAGGCCCGGGGCGAGACGGTGACGCAAACCGCCGAGGGCTGGCGGCTCTGGGACGGGCGCCTCGTCGGCCGCGAGTACGCCAAGGTATCGCCCGATGCCAGGTTCCACCTTTGCGAGGAGCCGACGACCCGGGCCATCGTCTGCTTCTTCGCCCCGCAGGGCGCCTCGTAATGACGATGGTCTTGGGTCCGGAGCGGGTCGAGGGTTGTCCGAGAAGCATCCCGCGAGCCGGCGGGGAGAAGCCCGATCCAAAAAAGAAGCGCCCGCTCTGAGAGGGGCGCTCCAAGGTCCGACCCGTAGGGGCAAATGAGGGTCGTGAACCTCTCTATTCGTAGAGTAATCTGGCTAAATTGTGACGAAACGTGGTGCCAAGTTAGTATGTCAATAGAACAGATGCGCTATTCTGACGCGAATGACCGTTTATTTGCGAACTATTAATCCTTGATCTCACGATTTTTATGGACTATTCCGGACCCGCCGTAGGGGCAAATACGGTCAAAAGGGTCGCGAACACAGCCGATAACAGGGCTGAGCGCGACCCTTTTTCTTTCCAGATCTAGGAATGAGGTCCGTTGTCTGTGCAGATTCTCCCCCTCTACACATGTGCGTAGGCACACGTTCATAGCTTCCTATACGATATATCTGATATAATGTGACCTTCTCGGCTTGATCTTCAGGAGCGAGGCGGGCAACAAGGACATTGTTTCAGTTGATGAGGAGGAGCGAACATGGCGATCATTTTCGCGAAAGGGGATACGCTAGGAACCGCGCGGAGCGACAAGATTTACGGCACCGACGGCGGTGAATCGCTCATCGGACTAGGCGGCAACGACTGGATTCAGGGCAACCGCGGGAAAGATTTCCTTTGGGGCGGCGCCGGCAACGACTCCATCTGGGGCGGCAGCGGCGACGATTTCATCGTCGGTGGCACCGGCCGCGATCTTCTCAGCGGTTATGGAGGCCGCGACAGCTTCGTGTTCGATTGGGCGCCGTCGCGATCCAACGTCGACAGGATTACCGATTTCAACGCGAGGTATGACACCATTGTCCTGTCGACAGCCGTCTTCAAGGGTGCCGGCGGCGCCAACCGGGACATGAAGGCGAGCGCCTTTTGGGTGGGAACGGCCGCGCACGATGCGAGCGACCGCATCATCCACGACAGGGCTGCAGGTGCCTTGTACTACGATCCGGACGGGACTGGTTCGCGAGCGGCCATCCAGTTCGCCAAGATCGATGCGAACCTGAGGTTGACCTACAAGGACTTCTTCATGATGGCCCCTTGAGGCGGGTCTGAGCATCCGCCCTGTCTCAGCTCCGTTTTGCGCGAGCTTCCTGCAGCCGCTCCATGGTCGCCTTGATCTCTTCCGCTGCCTTGAGCCCCCGGATGGCGACCACGCCGCGGTCGACGGTCTTGCCGTCCGCATCCTTCCGGCCGTTGAAGAAGGCATCCCGCTCGGCCTTGGACATCTTCAGCAGGGTCCGGGCCTCGGTTTCGATCCGCCATTCCTCGGACCAGGTGCTGACGGGCTGGCCGGTGAGTTCGGAGATGGCTGTGGTGTCGCGGGAATAGGTCATGGGGATTCTTCTGGCATGAAGGGGTGAAGAGAGCGTTGATCGCGCCTGCTCTTCAACCCGTGAATTGCGCCCCGTAATGGGTGCCGTCCGTCCACACCAGCCGTGTCATGGCGGCGGCGCCGGCATCGGGGATCTGAAGCTCGAATTCCACCGGGATGTCTGCCGAACCGTCGATCACCAGGCGCACCCCGGATCGCGACAGGTCCCTGACGAAGCATTCGATGGGGGCCTGACCGTTCGCACCTGCGATCCGCCCTTCCAGGACGGTCGCAAACCGCTCGTCCGACCGACGCTCAGGCATTCCAGAACTCATTCGCGGGATCCCATGATTCGAGAGGATCCGACTATAGGCAGTCGGGCTGGCGCGAGGCTATCCAGTGCCGGCCCGTCCTGCCGCTGCCCTCATGCAAGTTCGAGCGGCCCGTCGATGATCACATGCGGGCACAGGCGCGAGCAGCGCTCGATCCGCCCATCGACGCGGTAAATGTTCTGCAGCAGCGTCGGGGTGATCACCGCCTCCACCGGGCCGCAGGACACCATGGTGCCGGCATCGATCACCATCACCCGGTCGGCCACGCGCAGCACCTGGTTGAGATCGTGGATGGCAAGCACCACGCAGATCTCGCGCTCGCGGGCAAGCGAGCGGATCAGCGCCAGCACCTCCACCTGCCGGTGCAGGTCGAGGGCGCTCGTCGGCTCGTCCAGCAGCAGGATCTTCGGCTCGCGCACGAGCACCTGGGCGAGGGACACCAGCTGCCGCTGACCGCCGCTGAGCTCGTTGAGGCCCTTGAACGCGATGGGGTCGATCCGCAGGCTGAAGAGCACGCGGTCGACCTCCTGGAGATCCTCGTCGCTGACTTTCCGCGGCGCGCCCTGCTTGCGGGCGAGCAGGACGGATTCGTAGACGGTCAGAACCGTGTTCACCGACGTGTCCTGCGGCATGTAGCAGACATGGCTCGCCTGCGCGCCCGATGTGCCATTGTCGACGCGGATGTCGCCGGGGCCGTCGAGCAGGCCGGCGATGCGCCGGAACAGGCTCGACTTGCCGGCGGCGTTCGGGCCGATCACCGCCGTGACCTCGCCGCCCTTGAGAACGGGCGTGGTGACGCCGGCGAGCACGTCCTGCTTGCCGTAGCGGACGCCGACATCGGTCAGTTGCAGGGTCGCTACCATGCGCGCCTCCGGGTGGACATGATCAGGCTGAAGAGGAACGGCACGCCCACGAGCGCCGTGATGATGCCGATGGGAAAGATGGTGCCGGGCACGATGGACTTGCTGATGACCGAGGTGAGCGACAGGATCGCCGCGCCCGACAAGACAGAAGCCGGCAGGAAGTAGCGCTGATCCTCGCCCACCAGCATGCGGGCGATGTGCGGACCCACCAGCCCGATGAACCCGATGGTGCCGACGAAGGCCACGGGCACGGCGGCGAGCAGGCTGATGATCATCATGGTCTCGAGCCGCAGCCAGCGCACGTTGACGCCGAAGCTCGCGGCCTTGTCGTCGCCGAGGCGCAGCGCCGTGAGGGCCCAGGCCCGGCGCATGAAGAGCGGCAGCGAGACCGCGACCACCGCCGTGGTGATGGCGAGCTTCGGCCAGGTGGCGCGGGTCAGGCTGCCCATGGTCCAGAACACGACGGCCGTGAGCGCCTGCTCGGATGCGAGATACTGCACCAGCGCGAGAAGCGCATTGAAGGTGAAGACGAGGGTGATGCCGAGCAGCACGATGGTCTCGACCGTCACGCCGCGCCGCTGGCTCATGAAATGGATGAACAGGGCGGCGAGCATGGCCATGATCAGCGCGTTGAGCGACACCACGTAGTCGATGGCCCAGGGCAGGAAGCCGACGCCGAACACGAGGGCGACGGAGGCGCCGAAGCTCGCGGCCGCCGAGATGCCGAGCGTGAAGGGGCTGGCCAGCGGGTTGTTGAGGATCGTCTGCATCTGAGCGCCCGCGGCCGACAGCGCGGCGCCGACCACGACCGCCATCAGCGCCACCGGCATGCGGATATCCCAGATCACGACGCTGATCTGCTCCGAAACGTCCGGCGAGCCCATCAGCGCCAGCACGACCTCGTGCATGGAATAGCGCGCCGGACCCAGGCCCAGATCGGCGATGACGGAGAGGACGAGAACGACGGCAAGCGCAAGAAGCACGAGCTTCTTGCGCTGCACGAGGACGCGGTAGGCACCGCGTCCTTTGGTCATGGCGATGGCAGGGGAGTGGGCCAAGAGCCTATTCCTTGTCGGAGAGGGAGACCCAGTAGCCGGTCTTGTACGGCACGGGCAGGAAGCGCTCGTAGAGCGTCTTCATGGTGGCGTCGGGATCCACGTCCTTGAACAGCTCCGGGTGCAGCCACTTGGCCATCGCCTGGATGGCGACGAACTGGTACGGGCTGTTGTAGAACTGGTGCCAGATGGCGTGGACCTTGCTGTCCTTCACCGCCTTCACGCCGGTATAGGCCGGACGCTTCATCAGGGCAGCGAGCTTGGTTCTCGCCTTTGCCTTATCCGCTCCGGAGCCGACGCCGACCCAGGCGCCGCCGGGCACGTAGAGCTCCCAGTTCGAGCCCGTGACGATCACGTGGTCGGGATTGCTGGCAATGATCTGCTCGGGGTTCACGACGCCGAAGGTGCCAGGAATGATCTTGGCCGCGAGGTTCCGGCCGCCGGCCACCTCGACGAACTTGCCGAAGTTCTCGTTGCCGAAGGACATGCAGCAATCGTCCGAATAGCCGCCGGCGCGTTCCACCATCACCAGGGGCTTTGCGGGATTGGCCTTGGCGAGGCGCTCGGTCACGAGGTCGATCTGCGCTTTGCGGAAGGCGATGAACTCCTCGGCGCGGGCTTCCTTGCCGAACAGCTTGCCGATGAGGCGCATGCTGGCATCGGTGTTCTCGAAGGGCTTTTCGCGGAAGTCGACGAACACCACCGGAATGTCGACCTTGGCGAGCTTCTCGATGAGCTTGGCGTCGTCGGTGGCGGCCTTCGCCTCGATGTTGAGGAGGATCACGTCGGGCTTGAGCGCAACCGCCTGCTCGACGTCGAAGGTGCCTTCCTTGAATCCGCCGAAGGTCGGGATCTTCTCGATCTGCGGATACTTGGCGAGATAATCCTTGTAGCCATCGAGATCGGCCTTCTGCAGGTCGTCGCGCCAGCCGACGACGCGCTTGAACGGCTCATCCGTGTCGAGGGTGGCGACGAAATACATCTGCCGCCCTTCGCCGAGGATCACCTTCTCGACCGGAGCCTTCACCTCGACCTTGCGGCCGGTGATGTCCGTCACGGTGATCTTGTCGGCGGCGTTGGAAGGAGCGGGCAGGAGCCCGACGAGCGCCAGGGCGGCACCGAATACCAGTTTGGAGAGTTGCATCATGCGCCTCGCATGTGTTGAGAAAGCGGGCCTCTCCTAGGGTCGATCAAATAGTCATGCAAGAATTATCTTTTAGAATTACTTTAATTAAAAACAGTAAACACGCAGTTTAAAATCGTTCTATTCTACAGTTTACAATCATTCCAGTTTGACGTCTTCTGATTCTGCCCCTAGAGGAGCGCCGGAATTCATCTTCTGCCATGGGCTTCTCATGAACGCGAACTACACGCTCCGGGACGAGATCCGCGACTACTGGTCGGCGCGCGCGGCCACCTTCGACGAGCAGGTGGGGCATGAGATCTTCTCGGAAGGCGAGCGGCAGGCGTGGCGCGACCTGTTCACCCGCCATCTCGGCCCGGGTGAGGGGCGCCGGGCGCTCGATCTCGCCAGCGGCACGGGGGTGATCTCGCATCTGCTGCACGGCCTCGGCTTTGCCGTCACAGGCCTCGACTGGTCGGAGGCGATGCTCAACCAGGCGCGCGCCAAGGCGGCGCGTCGCGGCGCGGACATCCGCTTCGTGATGGGCGATGCCGAGCGGACGCTGGAGCAGCCGGGCAGCTACGACGTGCTCGTCACGCGCCATCTGGTGTGGACGCTGGTCGACCCGAAGGCGGCGTTCCGGGAGTGGCATTCCCTCCTGAAGCCGGGCGGCCGGCTTCTCGTCGTCGATGGCGACTTCGTGTCGGACACGCTGGTCAGGCGCATGATCCGCCTCGTCGAGAAGCTGGTGCCGGGGCTTGCCGGCGCGCCGCATGCGCCGAATGCCATGCGCGAAACCCATGAGCGCATCCTGAAGCGGGTATATTTCTCGAAAGGCGCGCGGGCCCAGGACGTCGCGGCCCTTCTGCGCGAGGCGGGCTTCGCGCACACGATCATCGACCGGAACTTGAAGCCGATCCATCGCGAGCAAGCCAGGAACCTGCCGCTGCTCAAGGGGATCGAGCGCGCCACGCAGCACCGTTACGCTGTGGTTGCGGTCAAGGCCCCGACCTGAGGGCCATAGTCAACAGCGCCTGATCGTGCTCTCCTGAGGCGTGGCTTCAGGAGAGGCGAATGACACGCATTCGTTTGTGCCTTCTCATCCTTTGCGCCGTGCTGACATCCGCGCCGCCGGCCCAGGCACAGCAGGGCGTCGATATCGCGACGCCGGAAGGCCTGCCGGCCATCGGCAAGTGGATGCTGACCGCCAAGGGCGTTCCGTCCGACTGGCTCGGCGAAATCTATCGCGGCAAGAACCTGCGCGAGCCGATCAACGTCATCATCATCGACAAGGGCGCCGCGAGCGTGGAGGACGCGAAGGCGCGCCTGCTCGCGGCCGCCGCCCGCGCCGGTTATCCCGTGCGCTTTGGACATTCCGCCGGCTATCAGGGCTTCATCGGCGGGCAGCTCCACGCACAGCTGCCGCAGGGCAGGGACGATGCCTTCTCCAACGACATCTTCGAGATGAGCAACAATCACGGCCGCATCTTCGGGCCGCATGCGTTGGAACAAGGCTACCTGTTCACCGGCGCCTTCAGCCGCGAGGAGGTCGATCCGTTCCGCGATCCGCCGCACCAATACGGCTCGTTCAACCGGGCGCGAGACGATTTTACGCAGAGGCTCGATCGCAGCACGTCCTTCAAGGTGAGCGGCTTCGTCGCTCTCGGCAACGCGCTCATCGACGACCCGAAGCTCACCACCGGCGATCACGACGGCATGGCGGTGGTGGTGCGGGTTGGTCGGTAAGATGTCACTCTCGCCGTCATGGCCGCACTTGTTGCGGCCATCCACGTCTTTGAACCACGGCGCCATGAAGACGTGGATACCCGGGACAAGCCCGGGGATGACGAGGGTTGTGTCATCCCCGGCGGCCGCAGGCCGGGAAGGGGATCCATTCTCACGCTCAGTGCGATGGATTCCCTTCCCCCCCGCTGCGCTCCGGCCGGGAATGACACCGGAGCGATAGCGAGGACTACCCCGCCAAGAATCCCGCCAGCGCCTTTGGATCCACGTTGCCGCCGCTGATGATGATGCCGACGCGCTTGCCCTCGCACGGCACGATCCCGTTCAGCGCCGCAGCCGCCGACAGGCAGCCCGTGGGTTCCACGACGATCTTCATGCGCTCCACGAAGAAGCGCATGGTGTCGACGAGCTGCGCGTCCGACACGGTGAGGATGTCGTCCACGAGGGCACGCATGATCGGGAAGGTCTTGGTTCCGATGTAGGTCGTCTGCGCCCCGTCGGCGATGGTGGCCGGCACGGGGATCCTGACGATGGAGCCTGAGCGGAACGATTGCTGCGCATCGTTGCCCGCCTCCGGCTCGACGCCGTAGATTCGGCACTCCGGCGAGAGCGCCTTTGCGGCAAGCGCCGAGCCCGCGAGCAGCCCGCCGCCGCCGGTGCAGACGAGGAGCATGTCGAGGGAGCCCACCTCCTCGAACAGCTCCTTGGCGGCCGTGCCCTGGCCGGCGATCACGTCCTCGTGGTCATAGGGAGGAATGAGGGTGAGGCCGCGTTCTGCCGAGAGCCGGCGCCCGATGGCCTCGCGGTCCTCCGTGTAGCGGTCGTACATGACCACCTCGCCGCCATAGCCCTTCGTGGCCGCCACCTTCATGGCCGGCGCATCCTGCGGCATGATGATGACGGTGGGCACCCCCTGCAGCTGCCCGGCATAGGCGATGGCCTGAGCGTGATTGCCGGAGGAGAACGCCACGACGCCGCGCGTCTTCGCCTCGGGCGACAGCCGCGCGATGGCGTTGTAGGCGCCGCGGAACTTGAAGGCGCCCGAGCGCTGAAAATTCTCTGCCTTGAAGAACAGCTTGCCGCCCGTGCGCGCGTCGGCGGTGCGGGAGGTGAGAACCGGCGTGCGGTGAGCGACGTCCTTGATGCGCCACGCAGCTGTCAGCACGTCGTCATAAGTGGGTAGCCCCGGCGGGATGGAGCGAAGGGCGTCCTGCTGTGCTTGCGCGTTCATGGGCTGGCTATGCTCCTCACGTTCCCGGACACCCATCGCCGTCTGCGGATTTGGTCCGGTACCGCACTGTCAATAGCAACCGGGAGGGACCCTTGTCAGCAGGAACCGAATCCCTGCGGCTCCTTCAGGCCGAATTCCCTTAAAGCGGCGCTTCCATCGGAACAGCCGTCCACCCAAGCCGTTCATCATCAGGCAAAGGCTCAAGAGGAGGCTTCCATGGACCTATGGCAGATGGTGACGAACGATCACGCGAATATCGAGGAGCTCTGCCGGGAGGTGCTGCGGGCGACGGGCAGCGGCCCGAACAGCCGCTCGGAGCTGTTCGCCGATCTTCAGGACGAGATGGAACGGCACATCGCGGCGCAGCAGAACGTGCTCTACCCGGCCCTGTCCGACCATGAACGGACGTCCGGCTATGTGGCCGACCTGGAGCACAAGCAGGACGAGATCCTGCGCCAGCTCGACGAACTGGCCGCGCGGCCGGACAAGGACAGCCACGATTGGGCCGTCGATTTCAAGGACCTGACCGGCTCCATCCGCCATGCTTTCACACTGGAGGAGAACGGGGTGATGATCGTCGCCCGCGGTGTCCTCTCCCCGAGCGAGCTCAAGAGCCTGCAGCGGGATTATGAGCGCGAGCGCATCGCATCCTACGAAGCCAGCCGCTGGCACATGCCGCAATCCATGATGCCGAGCCGCTACGGCCTGCCCACGGGCACCGTCTTCGGCGTGCTCGCCGGCATGATGGCCGTCGGCGCCGGAGCCCTGCTGTGGAGCATGAACCGGTCGAACTCGCAGGCCACCAGCCGGCCCATACGCCCGGCCCAGCGCCGTCCGCAGCCGCCGTTCCCGCTCGAGAGCGGCGTCATCGACCGCAGCCTCGAAGGCTCGCGCCGCAGCGGCATGGGGCAGGGGGCCGCCGGGGTGCGGACCTATGCCGGAGCCGGATCGGCAGCATCCTCGGGTGGCCGCACGGGCGGCCAGACGGGGCAGGGCGGCAAGGCCCAGGCGGACGACGCCCTGCTGCATGGCGGCGGATCCTCGCCGGCGGCCGGCGGCAGCCCGTCCGACGACAACTGGTTCTCCTCGGCCAACCCGCCCAAGGCTCCGTCGGGCCTGTCCACGCCGCTCCAGCCGGGCGGAACCCTGCCCGCCGGCGGCCCCGCCGCCTCGGCCGGTGCCATCGGCACCGGCGGTGCCCAGACCGGTGGGGCGGAGACGGGCGGTCTGAAGAGAGACGGACGGTAAGAGCTGCAGGGGCCTCACGGTCACCGTGAGGCCCTTTTCATGCTTGTGACTGGGCACAGGCGCCTGAGGTGAACGCCAACCTCGGTGCCGAGCGGCTCGGGATCGAATGCCCCCACGAACAAGACGCTATCCGTTGAGGTCGGGAGTGCTTGAGGGCGCTCCCTGGCCGTCTGTGCATAGCGGCATGAACCATTTGCACGAAAAGCGGTGCAACCTCGGGTTTTCCTTATTGTGTCGGAGAAGTGGCAAGATGTAGGCTGAATTCAGGCACAAAAACACATAAGGGGGCCTGTATGCGTAAACTCATCACCACATCTCTTATTGCTTTCTCGCTGGCGCTCGGGACTGTTGCTCCCGCTCATGCCCAGCAGAATCCTTTCGGCGCGCTCTTGGGCGGCGCCGGCGGCGCAGCCGTCGGGGCGGCAGTCGGCAAAGGCAAGGCGGGCGGCATCATCGCCGGCGCCCTCGTCGGAGCGGTTCTCGGCCAGATCCTCGCGAACATGGATGCCCAGTCGAAGGCCCAACGCCAGCAGGCCGTGAACACCGCCACGAAGAAGCCGGCCGGCTCGACCACGAACTGGAAGAGCAAGGACGCAACCGGCTCGATCAAGGTTGCCAAGGTCGACAAGATGCCGGACGGCAAGACCTGCCGGACCATCCAGGAGACGATCACCTTCCAGGGTAAGCCCTCGACCGAGGAACGCACCGAATGCGCTTAAGCCTTCCGCGTCGCCTGGCGACGGCGGTGCTGATCGGAGGGGGCCTTTATGGCCTCCTCTCGTCCTCCCTCGCCCAGGAATTCTCGCTCGACGGCTTCCGCACCTGTGCGAAGGCCGATAACGGCAATCACTACTGCAAGACGTCGGCTTCGGCGAACTGGCAGCGGGTTCCGGTCGAATTCTACAACCGCTTCAAGCAGGCGGAGGCCGAAGCCGCGGCGGGCGGCGGATCGGGCCAGAGCAAGGACATGCAGGAAATCGCGGATTTCCTGAACGACATCTCGCAGTACCTGAAGGACAGGGTCGCCGCAGGCGGAAGCCCGCCGAACCTGGCCGAGATCGCGAAGACCGCCGTCTCCACGAAGGCGGCCGTGGATTCCCAGAACCTGAAAGCTGCCAAGGACGGCAGGAGGCGCCTCGAAGCTTTCTTCAAGGATGACGCGACGTTCGGCGTGTTCATGAAGAGCCTCGCCGACGAGCGGCAGCAGGCTCTCGACCGCCGGATCTCAGAGGCGGCCTTGGAGGCGAGCAAGAACGTTGCCTTCATCGAATCCTATGTGGCTGGCAACATCCTGTCTCCGCATACGGCGGACCTCACCAAGTTCGGCGAGCAGTTCGCCAAAGTCCTGAAGGAGCGGAGCCTCAACGGCCTCAACCGCGCCAACAACGAGTTCTCCCGCTACATCGACACGAAGAACCTGAAGGACGATTATGAGTCGGTAATGGTCGCGTGGACCGAGAAGAACACGCCGAAGACCTCGGAAGATCCCCAGACGGCGCTTGCCCGACAACTCGGCATCACAGAGCGCACCCGCTTCCTGATCGATGGCGACAACGAGGAGCTGATCTTCCTCTACAACACGGCTTCCGGCCGCATCGTGAAGAGCCTCAAGGGCGATCTGGTCTTCAAGGACCGGAACCCGTCGATCTGCTTTGCCCAGGATCGCAGCGTCGAGCGGATCAAGGATCTGGAGCGGCTGACTATGGCCCAGATCCAGCGGCAGGAACTGGATGTCCAGGGCGTTCGCATCGCCCAGGAGGCATGCCCGATCGACGGCATGGAGCGATACGACGTCATCGTCTTCCAGCGCATCGGCCTCCTGTCGCAGGCGCAGGGCTACGTCTCGACCGTCGTGCGCAAGGTGGAGACGACCTTCGGCCGCTTGGCGTCTATTCCGGGCCCGGAGGTCGTGAGGGCGTTGCAGGACGAGGTTCTGAGCTCCGCAACGCTTGAGGCGCAAATCCTCAGCGGCAAGAGCTCCGGCTTCGGGCTCGTGCTCACCAACCCGAGCCAGGCCCGCATCTGCCAGACGGTCCCGGACGATCCCGAGGCGCATCGGATCGCCGTTCTGGGAAAGACGAGCACCGTCTTCAACGTTTCGACGAACGACATCACCTTCACGAAGACCTCGCTCGATGATGCGTTCGCGGATTTCCAAACCCGCAAGTGCAACGCGATCTATGCAGCCGCCACGGATCTGGCGGAGATCGTCAAAGCCATGAAGCGCGAACGTCTCGACTACGTTGTGGCACCGATGTGGATCGACCCCCTGGAGATCAAGGCCGTGCTCCAGGCCGAGGCTACCGAGGTGGCCAATGCCATGGCCAAGGAGGAAGAAGCCCGCAAGACGCTGCAGCAGGAGGCCACCCTCCTGAAACAGCGAATCCTCGATGAGGCAGCCAAACGCGAGAACATCGAGCGCGATCTGCAATCCCGTAACCACTCCTTCGCCCGTGCGGCGCAGGATCGCATCGCCGGCGTCGTCGATACCTTTATCGCCGAGGTGAAGGCGAGCGGCGACAAGCGCGGCGATGGAGTCTTCGGTGGGGCCGCCGAGCTTTTCCCGGCATTCGTGCGCTCCTACAAGCAGATGATCCGCGATCGCTGGGAGCTTGAGGCCAAGTCCTACTCGGTCGAGGATTTCGGCGATGCGGACTGGAACAGGCGCAAGGTGGAGGCAGTCGTCATTCGGGCCGAGTTCGTGCTGCAGAACAAGCCGCTCGGACGGCGGGACGAGGTCTGCTTCCTGATGGGTGCAGTCGTCGATGCGGAATTTTCCTACCTCCGGGATGCCATCACTCTGCCGTGCAAGGACTCTGAGAGCGATGTGAAGCGCTGGCAGGTCGGCTCGAAGTTCAGCTCCCGCTGGAAAGCTCCCGCAAACTGACCGTGGAATGTCATCAGCACGAAAGGGGCGCCTGCGGGCGCCCCTTTCATTTGGGCAGATCCTCACTCCTCGTTGTACGGGGAGAGCACGCTCCCCGGCGAAAAGCCTTTGTTTTCACCGAAAATCGTATGCTCCGGCGAAAATCTTAACCGTCCGGTAACCATAACGGGCGCCGAATAGATTTCATTCCGTTGCGTAAAAATCGCGACAGCTCGATCCACCTCCGCTCTCCGACCAAGTTCTACGGTTTTCCGGAGAACCTGCTGGTGATGCCGTCGCAACAACAGTTCTGAAGGGTGAGGAGACCAAGGATGGCAAAAGTTCTTGTGGTGACATCGGGCAAGGGAGGCGTCGGCAAGACGACCTCGACGGCGGCCCTCGGTGCGGCGCTGGCGCAGTCGGGGCAGAAGGTGGCGATGATCGATTTCGATGTCGGCCTGCGCAACCTCGATCTGATCATGGGCGCCGAGCGGCGGGTGGTGTACGACCTGATCAACGTCATCAAGGGCGATGCGAAGATCGAGCAGGCGCTGATCAAGGACAAGCGCATCGAGACGCTCTCGCTGCTGCCCGCCTCCCAGACCCGCGACAAGGACAACCTCACCGACGAGGGCGTTGCCCGCGTCATCGAGGGCCTGCGCGAGAAGTTCGACTGGATCATCTGCGACAGCCCGGCCGGCATCGAGCGCGGCGCGACGCTCGCCATGCGCCACGCGGACGTGGCTGTGGTGGTGACCAATCCGGAAGTGTCGTCCATCCGCGATTCCGACCGCATCATCGGCATGCTCGATTCCAAGACCGAGAAGGCGGAGAAGGGCGAGCAGGTGGAAAAGCACCTGCTGCTCACCCGCTACGACGCGGCGCGCGCGCAGCGCGGCGAGATCCTGAAGGTCGAGGACGTGCTTGAGATCCTGTCGATCCCGCTCCTCGCCATCATCCCGGAAAGCACCGAGGTGCTGCGCTCCTCCAACCTCGGCGCGCCGGTCACCCTCGGCAGCCCGAACTCCGCGCCGGCGCGGGCCTATCTCGAAGCCGTGCGCAAGCTGCAGGGCGAGACGGCCGTCGAGGTCCAGAAGCAGCGCGGTCTGTTCAGCAAGCTTTTCGCAAGGAGGGCCGCATGAGCCTCTTCAACTTCTTCAAGCGCAACACGACATCCGCCCCGGTCGCCCGCGAGCGTCTCCAGGTCCTGCTCGCGCATGAACGCACCATCGTGGGCGGCGGCGAGTCCGATCTCGTGGCGATCCTGCGCGAGGAGATCATGGCCGTGATCGCCAAGCACCTGGCCGTGCCGCAGGACAAGGTCCAGATCAAGATGGACCGCGGCGCCTCCGTGTCGACCCTGGAGGTCGACATCGAGATCCCGGCAGCCATCGCAGGCCTGCGCCCGGCTGCCTGAACAATCGGATCGCAGGCTGCATTGCCCAGCCTGCGATCCTGCCTCTATACTGGCCGTTCGCGATCCCGCTCCGCCTGGAGGCGCTTCATGGATGACGGTGGCTGGCCCGAACTCCCCTATCCCGCCTGGCGCGACACGGCCGCGACCCTGCAGCTCTGGACGCAGATCGTCGGCAAGATCCGGCTTGCGTTGACGCCCTGGCTCAATCACGGCTGGCATGTGCCGCTTTACGTGTCCGCGCGCGGCCTGACCACATCGCCCATGCCTGTCGGCCGCGAGATCCTGGAGATCGAGTTCGACTTCATCGCTCATCGGTTGCTCGTGCGCACCAGCCGCGGCGACGAGCGCATGCTGCCGCTTCGGGCGCAGAGCGTCGCGGCGTTCTACGCCGATCTTCTCAGCCTGCTCGACGGCATCGGCATCAAAGTGTCGATCAACGAGATGCCGAACGAGGTGCAGAATCCGATCCGCTTCTCGGAGGATCGCGAGCATGCATCCTACGATGCGGATGCCGCCCATCGCTTCTGGCGCATGCTGGTGCAGGCCGACCGGGTGTTCCGTCTCTTCCGCAGCGGCTTCCTGGGCAAGGTCTCGCCGGTGCATTTCTTCTGGGGCAGCTTCGATCTCGCGGTCACGCGCTTTTCCGGGCGTGAGGCGCCGCTCCATCCCGGCGGCGTGCCCGGCCTGCCGGATGAGGTGACCCGCGAAGCCTACTCGCACGAGGTCTCGAGCGCCGGCTTCTGGCCCGGCAGCGACGCCTATCCGCACGCGGCGTTCTATTCCTATGCCTATCCCGAGCCGCCGGGCTTTCGCGACGCGGCCATGCCGCCGGGAGCGGAGTTCGATCCCAGTCTCGGCGAGTTCATTCTGCGTTACGATGTGCTGCGCCAAGCGTCCGATCCCGATGCGCTGCTGCTCGATTTCCTCTCCGCCACCTACGAGGCTGCGGCCGTTGCAGGGCGCTGGGACCGCGCAGCCCTCGAATGCGATTTCGGCGCGCCTGCACGCGTGCGCAAGGTCTGAGCCTCGTTTCGACAGGTGATGACGTTACTGGCAAAGGCGTGATCCTGCAGAAAATCTGCGCACCTATCCGGAATTTCCGTTGATCGCGCCCGATCAACGCAGATTGCCACGCCTGCGCCACATCCCGCCTCTAGCCCTAGCACTGCATGCGCAGAGACGAACCCGGCCTGCCGCATGAACGCTCGGCAAGAGTGGAGCATCCACCGCGAGACAAGGTGCGAGGACCCCATGCAGATCGGCGACCTGTCACGAACCCGGACTTCCCGCGAACAACATGACAGCGCGGCCCTTCAGGCGATGCGCGTGCTGCTGGTGATCGGCCTCATGGCCGGCGGATCGCTGGCCCTGTGGCTCTCCGCAGGCAGCGGCGCCCGCACGGGCGGCATGATCACTGCCGCGCCGCCGCAGATCCTGGCCGGCGAGCAGCAGATTGTGGAACTGCCGCAGCGGGTCGAGCGCGTGCAGGTGGCCGATGCGGATTCCGAGGCCTCCCTCGCAGCCTCGGGCCCGACGGTGGAAGCGTCTTACGTGCCCGCCTCCGGCCCACGGGATGCCGACCCTGCGCCATTGGCAGCCGCTCCGCCGCCGCTGGCCGTCGAGCAGGCCTCCGTCTCATCTGAACCGGCTGCATCGGCCCTTCCCACCGACGTCGACATGACCGGGGCCGTCGCCAGGCAGGCAAGCCTCGCGGAGCCGGTGCGCCCGGAGAGCCCTGCCGCCGAGCTGGTCGATCTCAACCGGGCCTCCTTCGAGCAGCTGAATGCCCTCAAAGGGGCGGGCGCCCTCGGCCGCGCCATCATCAGGGGGCGGCCCTATCGATCCGTTGACGATCTTGTGAAGAAGAAGATTTTGCGCCGCACGGTCTTCGAGAAGATCAAGGACCAAGTCACGGTGCAGTAGGCGAGCGCGCCTTCCGAACCCCTGCATGGCCACGGTTTTCATCGCGGCGCGGCCTGTTCCTGCCCAGTCCGCAGCCGCACCCTTGCGTCGATGACGCGCCGCCCGGCCATTGCCGCGGCCGACCAGGGTGCTAGAACAGACCGAAAGCCTCGCCGTTGCCAGCCGTAGACAGAGCCCATGCCTTTTCGAACAGTTCTGGACCTGTCTTTCGCGCCAGGGCCCGTAACCCTGATCCCCGAGAGAACGGGAGCCGCCTTCCGTCGCTCCGGCCAAGCTGCGCCACGGGACAGCGGGGTCGCTCAGAGAGACGGGCAGGGCGATGGACGCTAGAACTCCACCATACCCCGATTTCCTCCGGGACGGCGGTGAGGCCGGGGAACTGATCCGGCGCTACGACTGGGCCGCCACGCCCATCGGGCCGATTTCCGGCTGGCCCCAGAGCCTCAAGACCACCGTCGGGCTGATGCTCCGCTCGCCGATCCCCATGGTTCTGCTGTGGGGCGAGCACGGGGTGATGATCTACAACGGCCCCTATTCGGAGTTCGCGGCGGGGCGCCATCCGCGGCTCCTCGGCTCGAACGTGCTGGAGGGCTGGCCGGAGGTTGCGGCGTTCAACGCTCGCGTCATGGAGGTCGGCATGGCGGGCGGCACCCTGTCGTTTCGGGATCAGGAGCTGACCCTCTACCGCAAGGGCGTCCCCGAGCAGGTCTGGATGAACCTCGATTACAGCCCCGTGATCGACGAGTCTGGGCAGCCGGGGGGCGTGCTCGCCATCGTGGTCGAGACCACCGGCCGGATGACAATGGAGGCGGCCCTGCGCGACAGCGAGACCCGCCTGCGCGGCGTGCTCGACGGCATGGGCGAAAGCCTGGCGCTCATGGATCGGGACTTCCGCATCATCGACATGAATGCGGAAGCCCTGCGCCTGGAGGGTCGGCCCAGGCATGAGGTCATCGGCAAGACCCACTGGGAGGCCCATCCCGATGCCGATCCGGCTCTCGGCGAGATGTTCAGGCAGGCCATGGAGACCAAGGCCCCGGTCACCATGAAGCACCGCTATGTCTGGCCCCACGGACGGGTGAGCTGGATCGACATGCATGCCTATCCGGTCGGCGACGGCCTGGCGGTGTTCTACGGCGACGTCACCGAGCAGGTGGAGGCCGAGGACCGTCTGCGGGAGAGCGAGGAGCGCCTGCGGCTCATGGCCGATGCGGTGCCGCAGATCATCTGGGTCACCGATGCGGAAGGACAGACCGAGTTCTTCAACCGGCAATGGTTCGAATATACCGGCGCGACCGACAAGCCCGACAGTGCGGCCCAGGTCGCCGCAGACTTCGTCCATTCCGACGATCAGGCTGTCACGATGCAGGCCTTCGAAGAGGCTATTCGCAACCAGGGCATCTTCGAGGTCGAGCACCGCATCCGCTCGAAGGAGGGGGAGTATCGCTGGTTCCTCGTGCGGGCCGAGCCCTATTGCGATCCGCGCACGGCTGAGATCGTGCGCTGGTTCGGCGTCTCCATCGACATCCACGACCGCCGGATCGCCCAGGAGCATCAGCAGCTTCTCATCAACGAGCTGAACCACCGGGTGAAGAACACGCTGGCCACCGTGCAGTCGGTGGCATCGCAGACCTTGCGCAACGCGGAATCCGCCCAGCAGGCCAGGGAGGCGCTCGAAGCCCGCCTGTTCGCCCTGTCGCGCGCCCATGACGTTCTCACCCGCGAGAACTGGGAGGGCGCCGACCTGTATGACATCGTCGAGCAGGCCGTGGCGCCCTATTCGAGCCGCGGCGAGGACCGCCTGCACCTCGCAGGACCGAGGGTCCGCGTGCCGCCCCGCATGGCCCTGGCGCTCGCCATGGCGCTGCAGGAGCTTGCGACCAATGCGGTGAAATACGGGGCCCTGTCCAACGAGACGGGCGCAATCGGCATCGCCTGGAGCGTGCAGCCCGGCACGGATGGGCCGCGCCTGCATCTCCAGTGGGAGGAGAGCGGCGGTCCCGCCGTCCGGCCACCGTCGCGGCGGGGCTTCGGATCGCGGCTCATCGAGCGCAGCCTCTCGCAGGACCTCGACGGCACGGCGCAAATCGCATTCCCGACGACCGGCGTCGTCTGCATCGTGGATGCGCCGCTCGCTTAGAGCATCGTGCGGCCCTCCGGGTCCGCAAGAACGATGCTCTCACTCTACGGAGAAGCATCGGATCAATCCCAAAAGTGCAAATCCACTTTTGGGTCCGATGCTGCAGCTAACCTATTCCTCGAAGCGGCTCGTGCCGTCGCGATTGCGCTCGTAGTGCTTCGCGAGGGGAAACGGCGGCAGCCAGGATTCGCGGCGGATGGTCCAGAGTTCGTAGGTGGGCACCAGCCGGTCGGGCTCATCGAGCGAACCCAGGTTCACCTCGATCTCGTCCCCGCTGCGTGAGAACACGGACGAGCCGCAGCGGGGGCAGAAGAACCGCCCGGCATAGTCGCGCGTCTCGCCCTCGATCGTCACCGCATCCTGCGGGAAGATCGCGGAGGCATGAAACAGCGCCCCATGATGCTTGCGGCAGTCGAGGCAGTGACACAGGCCAACCCGGTAAGGGCGCCCCGTCGCCACGATGCGGACATCGCCGCACAGGCAGCCGCCGGTGAAACGGTCCATCTCATGTCCTCCGGCATGTTGCGTTCGGAAGAGCCCCAGGGCGTGAAAAGCGCCGCACTCAGGGTGCGGCGCGTCTCGTGTTGTGAGGTCAGTTGGACTTGGCGGCTTTCACCGGGTCCTTGACGTTCGGGATCGTGGCGAACTCCACGTTGTAGAGCTCCCCGTCCTTGCGCTCCACCTTGCGCACATAGATGTTCTGGACGATGTCGCGGGTCTGCGGGTCGATGGAGACCGGGCCGCGCGGGCTGGTCCAGCTCATGCCTTTCATGGCGTCGATCAGCGCCTGCCCGCCCTGGCCGTTGGTTTTCTTCAGGCCCTCGTAGATCAGGTGCATGCCGTCATAGCCGCCCACACCCATGAAGTTCGGGCGCGTCCCGTTGCTGGCCTTCTTGAACGCCTCCACGAAGGACTTGTTCTCGGGGCTGTCGTGCGCCGCCGAATAGTGGTGCGTGGTGATCGCACCGAGAGCGACATCGCCCATGTTGTTGAGCACTTCGTCGTCCGTGACGTCGCCGGGGCCGATCAGCTTGATGCCGCTCTTGTCGAAGCCGCGCTCCACGAACTGCTTCATGAACTGCGCGCCCTGGCCTGCGGGCACGAACACGAACAGGGCGTCGGGCTTGGCGTCGGCGACCTTCTGCAGGAAGGGCGAGAAGTCGGGGTTGGCCAGCGGCACCCGCAGGCTCTCGACCTGGCCGCCCGCCTTGGTGAAGACACCCGTGAAGGCTTTCTCCGCATCGATGCCGGGGCCGTAATCCGACACCAGGGTCGTCACCTTCTTGATGCCGTTCTTGGCGGCCCAATCGGCCATCGGCTCGGTGGCCTGCGGCAGGGTGAAGCTGGTGCGCACGATGAAGGGCGAGGCCTCCGTGATCGTCGCCGTTCCCGCTGCCATCACCACCATCGGCACCTTGGCCTGCGTGGCGAGCGGCGCGGTGGCGAGGGCAAGCGGCGTGAGGCCGAAGCCGGCGAGCACGTCCACCTTGTCGTTGACGATGAGCTCCTGGGCCGTCCGCTTCGTCGCGTCGGCCACGCCACCGTCGTCCTTTACGATCAGCTCGATCTTCTTGCCGGCCACCGTGTCGCCGTGCTGCTGCATGTAGAGCCTGGCGCCGGTCTCGACCTGGCGCCCGATGGCCGTGAAGGGGCCGGTCAGCGGCAGGATCAGGCCGACCTTGACGGCCTCCTGCGCCTGGGCGCCCGGGACGGCCGCCAGAAGCGCGGCGGCGCCTGCGGCGAGGATGAGGGTTCTGCGGTGCATCGTCGGTCCTCCCATGGTTCTTCTTGCCTGCCCTATGGGACAGATTGAACAATGATACTCGGGCGCCCGGGGAATAAAGCAAGCAGGAGATTGGACGTATCGAAGATCCCGGAGGCAGGCCGGGTCACGGTCACGCGAGGGACTGGGTGTCCCCGTCGATGGCGATGGCCTGGCCTGAGATCGTCCGGCCGCGCGGCGAGCACAGGAACACGATCTGGTCGGCGATCTGCTGCGGGGTCACGGCGGTTCTCAACGAGACATGCCGGAGGAGTTCGTTCTCCATCTCCTCGTAGCTGATCCCGCGCGCCGCGGCCTTGCTGCCGATCACGCGGCGGATCCGCTCGCCCTCCACCACGCCCGGAAGGATGGCGTTGACCCGGATTCCGAGCGGCCCCAGCTCCATGGCAAGCGTCTTCGTGAACCCCACGGTGGCCCATTTGGCGGCGGAGTAGGGGGAGCGGAGCGGAAAGCCGAAGCGGCCGGCCGCCGACGAGAGGTTGACGATCGAAGCGTTCCCGCTCTCGCGCAGATGCCGGACCGCGAGGCGGGCGCAGTTGAACTGACCCGTGATGTTGACGCTGAGCGTTCGGTCCCAATCCTCGGGATCGACCTCGTCCACCCGCGCGGTCGGCCCGGCGATGCCGGCATTGTTCACGAGCACATCGAGGCCGCCGAGCCCTTGCAGGGCCTCGTCGAAAAGGCGGCTCACATCCGACCGGCTCGCGACATCGGCGCGGGATTGCGTGAGATCGGGGTCGCTCGTCAGGAGAGAGGCGAGCGCCGCGTCGTCGACATCGCAGACATGCACCTTCGAGCCCTCGCGCACGAAGCTTCTGGCGATCTCCAGACCGATGCCGGCAGCTCCCGCCGTCACCAGAACGCGCAAACCCTGAATGTCGAGATCCATCGCTGCTTCTTTCCGTCGTCGATCCGTCAAGGAAACAGGGCCGGTGAATCCGGCCCTGTCGGCGTCGGTTGCGATCAGCCCTTCACGAGAGGGCAGCCGCCTTCGTTGAGAGGCCGGAAGGCCTGGTCGGCCGGGATCGTGGCGAGCTGCTTGTAGAGATCCCACGGACCCTTGGACTCGGCCGGCTTCTTGACCTCGAACAGGTACATGTCGTGGATCTTGCGGCCGTCCTGACGGATCATGCCCTTGCCGAACAGCGGATCGTCCGTGGGCATCTCCTTCATCTTGGCCATCACCTGCGCGGTGTCCTTGCCCTTCAGGGCCTCGACGGCCTTGAGGTAGTGGAGCGCGCCGGCATAGACGCCCGCATGCACCATGGTGGGCATCTTGCCGCCGTTCCGCTCGGCGAAGCGCTTCGACCAGGCGCGGGTCTGGTCGTTCTGGTCCCAGTAGAACGCTTCGGTCATCACGAGCCCTTGCGCCACCGGAAGGCCGAGGGAGTGAACGTCGGTGATGAACACGAGGAGCCCGGCGAGGCTCTGGCCGCCCTGGACGATGCCGAACTCCGCCGCCTGCTTCATGGTGTTGGTGAAGTCGCCGCCCGCATTGGCAAGCCCGATCACCTTGGCGCCCGAGGACTGCGCCTGCAGCAGGAACGATGCGAAGTCTTGGCCCGGGAACGGATGCCGGACCGTGCCGAGGACCTTGCCGCCCGCCTTCGTGACCAGGGCCGTGGTATCCCGCTCGAGGGCGTGGCCGAAGGCGTAGTCCGCCGTGACGAAGAACCAGGTGTCGCCGCCGCGCTTCACCATGGCGCTGCCGGTGCCGTTCGCCAGCGCCCAAGTGTCGTAGGTCCAGTGAACGGTGTTGGGCGAGCACTGGGAGCCGGTGAGATCCGAGGTGCCGCCGCCGGAATTGATCAGGATCTTGTTCTTCTCGCGGGCGATGCCGCTCACGGCGAGCGCCACCGAGGAGGTCGGAACGTCGAGAATGACGTCGACGCCCTCCTGGTCGTACCATTGCCGCGCGATGCTGGCGCCGATGTCGGGCTTGTTCTGGTGGTCCGCCGCGACGATATCGACTTTGATGCCTTTTTCGGCCGCCTTGAAGTCTTCGGCGGCCATGCGGGCCGCGATCACCGATCCTTCGCCGGTAAGGTCGGAATAGACGCCCGACCGGTCGTTCAGGACGCCCAGCTTGACGGAAGTCTGCGCCTGCGCGGCACCTGCCATGGCCACAGCGGCCAGAGCGCTGAGAACGTAACGTCTCTTCATTGTTTCCTCCCTGTTTTCGGGAGTCCATCTTAGGCATGCCCGCGTAGGATTGGAAACCCGGCGCCCATGGCGCATTGCGGAGGCGGCGAGGGGCCCTGAGGGATTGCAGGGCCGCGGGCTCTTCGGCGGTAGCCCGTCGGCCGGGCGAGTTCCTTGAGGATTCAGAAGGCGGTGTTCTCCGGCCCCTTGGTCTGCAGCATGCGGCGCGCGTCGTCCGGCGTGGCGATGGTGAGGGAGAGTTCCTCGAGGATGCGGCGGATCTTGCGGACCAGATCGGCGTTGGACGGCGCGAGTTCCCCCTTGGAGAGGTAGAGATTGTCCTCGAGACCCACGCGCACGTGGCCGCCGAGGATGGCCCCCATGGTCACGAACGGCAGCTGGTGGCGGCCGGCGGCGAGGATCGAGAGGTAGTAGTCGTTCCCGAACAGGCGGTCGGCCGTCGCCTTCATGTGCATGAGGTTCTCGGGCTCCGGGCCGATGCCGCCGAGGATCCCGAAGATCGCCTGCACGAAGAAGGGCGGCTTTACGAGCCCGCGGTCTGCGAAATGGGCAAGGTTGTAGAGGTGGCCCACATCGTAGCACTCGAACTCGAAGCGCGTGCCGAGCGCGCCGAGTTCCGTCATCCCGCGCTCGATCTGCGTGAAGGTGTTGGACAGGATGAAGTCCTTGGTCATCTCCAGATAGGGCTTCTCCCAGTCGTTCCTGAACGTCTCGATGCGTCCTCCCGCGCCGGAGATGTTGAAGTTGAATGATCCCATGTTCATGGAGGCGAGTTCGGGCTGCGCCCATTTCGCCGCCGCGAGGCGCTCGTCAAGCGACATGCCGAGACCGCCGCCCGTGGTGATGTTCACGATGGCGTTGGTGCCGTCCTTGATGGCCGGCAGGAACTGCCGGAACACCTCCGGGCTCTGCGTCGGCCGGCCGGTCTCAGGATCGCGCGCGTGCAGGTGAAGGATCGCGGCCCCGGCCTCCGCCGCCCCGATGGCGCTCTCGGCGATCTGCTGCGGCGTGACCGGGAGATAGGGCGACATGCTGGGCGTATGGATCGACCCGGTGATCGCGCAGCTGATGATGACTGTCTCGGATCGCTTCATCGAAACCTCCAGGGCCGTGGGGCCGGCCCGTCTATCCGGAAGAGCCGTCAGCCTAGGCGAAACAGCCGGTGCGGGTCCATAGAGCGTCGTGACGAGGGCAGGGGCCACATGAGGTTTTTGGCTGAAACGTGCGCTGTTCCGCGCCGCATGAACGACTTCTTAACCAAAAACGCTAACTGATAGCTTTCTCTGCTCCCGCAAGAATTCAGATGAAGCTGACGGAAGGTTCTTCCGCGTCGGATTGGGCAGAACATCACCATAAACAAGAGAATTGCAGATTCTGGGGGACTGCATGCGCATGAAATTCGGTATCGGGACAAAAATCCACTCCATTACACTGACGGCCCTGGTCGGCATCGCTGCGATCATCGCCGTTGCACTGTTTCACCTGCGCGGGGAGATCACCGAGGCGCAGATGGTCAAGACGCAGCATGTGGTCGAGTCGGCCTATGGCATTCTCGCGCATTACGAGGCGGAGGAGCGCGCCGGCCGCATGACCCGCGAGGCCGCCCAGAAGGCGGCCGCCGATGCGATCAGGGTTCTGCGCTACGACACCCAGGAATATTTCTGGATCAACGACATGCATCCCAAGATGGTGATGCATCCCATCAAGCCCGAACTCGTCGGCGTCGACCTGACGGAGAACAAGGATCCCACGGGCCTGCGCCTGTTCGTGGCCTTCGTCGACAAGGTGAAGGAGAGCGGCGCCGGCTTCGTGCCGTACCTGTGGCCCAAGCCCGGTGCGCAGGAGCCCGTCGGCAAGATCTCCTACGTGAAGGGGTTCAAACCCTGGGGCTGGATCATCGGCTCGGGCGTCTATACGGACGACACCGCCGCCAAGGTGTGGGGCACCGCCCTGAAGCTCCTGTCCGGCGTCGCCGTCATCGTCCTGGTGATCGGCGTGGTGGCAACCTTCATCGGCCGCAGCGTGACCAAGCCCATCCTCGCCCTCGGAGGAGTCATGCGGGCCCTTGCAGAAGGCGAGCGGCAGATCAATGTGCCGGCGCGCGATCGCAGCGACGAACTGGGCGCCATGGCCCATGCGGTCGAGGTGTTCAGGGATACGCTGATCGCCAAGGACGAGGCGGACAAGATCCACGCGGTCGGTGCCGATGCGCAGGCGCGCCGCGCCCAGCGTCTCGACCAGCTGACACGCCAGTTCGAAGCCAATGTCGCGGCCCTCACCCAGACCCTCTCGACCGCAGCGTTCGAGATGGAGGGCACCGCCCAGACCATGGCGTCCACCGCCGAGCAGACCAACGTGCAGTCCCAGACCGTTGCGACGGCGGCCGAGCAGGCATCCCTGAACGTGCAGACCGTGGCTGCGGCGACCGAGGAGCTGTCCATCTCCACCCGTGAGATCGCAGCCCAGATCTCCCAGTCGGCGAAGGTCGCAGGCGCGGCTGTCGAGGAGACGCGGCGCACGGACGTCACCGTTCAGGCGCTCGCCAGCACGGCGGAGAAGATCGGCGCGGTCATCGCGCTCATCAACACCATCGCGGGGCAGACGAACCTCTTGGCGCTCAACGCCACCATCGAGGCGGCCCGCGCCGGCGAGGCCGGCAAGGGCTTCGCGGTCGTGGCCTCCGAGGTGAAGGAGCTGGCGAACCAGACCACCAAGGCCACGGAGGAGATCTCGGCTCAGATCGTCGAGATCCAGCAGGCGACCCGGGAGGCGGTGAGCGCGATCCAGAACATCGGCAGCACCATTGGGCAGATGTCCGAAACCTCCGTGGCGATCGCCGCGGCCATCGAGGAGCAGGGAGCCGCGACCGGCGAGATCGCCCGCAACGTGCAGGAGGCCGCGCGGGGCACCGCGTCCGTGAGCGGCAGCATCCTCGACGTGAGGCAGGGGGCCGAGCAGACGGGCACGGCCGCAAGCCGTGTGCTCGGGGCCGCCCAGGAGCTGGCGCGCCACTCCAGCGACCTCAGCCGCGAGGTTCAGAGCTTCCTCACGGACGTGAAGGCCGCATGAAGACATGATGTCGGGAAGCCCCGGGCCGTAGCATCCCTTCGGCCTGGGGCAGCCATCCCGTCGATTTCCCGGCACCCCATTCACGCGGCGTCCTTTCCCGGCTACAAGTCCACGTCCCTTCGCGATATGGATGACAATTCATGGCCGTCAGCGTTACCGACCGT
Source organism: Microvirga splendida (assembly GCF_016427565.1). Lineage (GTDB taxonomy): Bacteria > Pseudomonadota > Alphaproteobacteria > Rhizobiales > Beijerinckiaceae > Microvirga > Microvirga splendida. Next base: position 162,372 of record NZ_JAELXT010000002.1, on the reverse strand, counting down.
TTCCTCCGTTACGTCGTCATCGATACCCAGTCCGACGCCTCCTCCAAAACCCAGCCCTCCACCGAGAAGCAAAAAGATCTCGGCCGCCTGCTGGTCGATGAGCTCCTGTCCATCGGCGTCACCGACGCGCATCTCGACGAGCACGGCTACGTCTACGGCACCATTCCGTCGAACACCCCGAAGAACAGTGTTCCGGTCATCTGCATCTGCGCGCACATGGATACGGCGCCGGACTTCTCCGGCACGAACGTCAAGCCGCAGATCGTCCGCAACTACCAGGGCGGCGACATCCGGCTGCCGGGCGATTCCACCCGGATCATCCGCGTCGCCGACCATCCGGTCCTGAAGGACATGATCGGCCACGACATCGTCACGTCGGACGGCACCACGCTGCTCGGCGCCGACGACAAGGCCGGCATCGCTGAAATCGTGGCGGCCGCCGAGTTCCTGATCAACAACCCGGACATCAAGCACGGCACGATCCGCATCCTGTTCACCACGGACGAGGAGATTGGCCGCGGGGTCGACAAGGTCGACCTGAAGAAGCTCGGGGCCGATTTCGGCTACACCATGGACGGCGGAGCCGCCGGAAGCATCGAGGACGAAACCTTCTCGGCGGACGCGGTGGAGATCGCCATCAAGGGCGTGGCGATCCACCCGGGCCTCGCCTACGGCCGGATGGAGAACGCCATCAGGATCGCGGGCGACATCGTCGCGCGCCTGCCGAGGGACATGGCGCCCGAGACCACGAAGGGCCGCGACGGCTTCATTCATCCGACCGGCGCTTCGGGCGTGATGGAGAAGGCGAATCTGAGCTTCATCATCCGCGACTTCACGGAGGAGGGCCTCAAGACGAAAGAGGCGCTGCTGGAGAAGATCACGCGGGACGTGATGGAGAACTATCCGGGCTCCAGCTACACCTTCACGGTCAAGGAGCAGTACCGCAACATGAAGGAGGTGCTCGACCGGCACCCGGAGATCATCGAGCATGCCGTGGAGGCGGTCAGGCGCGCCGGCATGGAGCCTCGGCGCGAGAGCATCCGCGGCGGCACAGACGGCTCGCGCCTGTCCTTCATGGGCCTGCCCTGCGCCAACATCTTCGCCGGCGGCCATGCCTTCCATTCCCCGCTGGAATTCGTCTCGAGCCAGGACATGGACAAGGCGGTGAAGACCATCGTCGAATTGGCGAAGGTCTGGGAAGAGCGCTCCTAACGCGCTTCCTTTCCGTTCCGATCACCTCATTCGGCTGCCGTTCTGCACCAACGGCAGCCAAGCTTTCAGTCGCATTGTCCCACCCGATTGCGCCTCCACGGCAATCGTGCCGCCGATGCTCTCGATCTGGTCCCAAAGCCCGGACAGGCCGAGCCGGAGGGCGTTCTCGATGTCCTCCAGGTCGCCGGAAGCCGGAGCGTCGGCCGTCATATCGATATGAAACGCCGCGGAATCCGAGCGTGCCGAAATGGTTGCGTTTCTGATCGTGTCGTCCCGGTCCGTGCTGTCCAGGCAGACCTGAACAAACCGGGATGCGCAGACCTTGATGAAGGCGGGGATCGCACAGGGCCTCGGGATGTCGATCCTGCAGTCCACATTCATGCGTGATTTCTGCTCGTGATCCCTCGCGACCTTCCGAACCGCGTCGGCAGGCGACAGGTTGCTGACCTCGGGCAGCTGAAGCCCTGCACAGATGTCCCAGATGTCGCATAGCGCCGTCGAGAGGGCGCCCCGAACGGCCTGCAGCTCCGCTCCGTCCGGGGCATCACGCCCCACATTGTTCAGCCGCATGAGCGCGAAGCTGATGGACTGGGCGGGACCATCGCGCAGGTTCAAGGCGACACGCGGCATGAAGCCTGCATCGCCATCGTCCAAATGCCGCCCCGAACGCTCGACCCGCGCGCGCAGAACCTCGTTCTGCCGCAACAGCTCCTTGAGCTGTAGGATCCGGTGCGACAGCGAGCCTCGCATATGATCGATGGCCCTGCTGCCTTCCGACACGATGGAAAACAGAGCGCCGATGATCGCGACGGCAACCAGGGCCGCCACCGCCCAGCTCTGCCAGTGAGCAGCGGAGAGCTGCTCCTTCAGCGCCTGAGCATCCTCGTAGAATTCAAGCACCGCGATCACCTCTCCGCTGCGGATGTCGCGGACCGGGGCATAGACCTCCAGCATGGGGGTGTCGATGGCGCGCTCTCCCTCGTTCTCCTCATGGTGGAGATGATCGACCTCCGTGGCCACGGCGCCGGACCAGGCGGCCATCTGGTGCGGGCTTGGAGGAAACCGCTTGCCGATGAGATTCCTGTCGTCGCTGTAGATGATGTGGCCGTCCTGCTTCCAGATCTTGATCCTCAACACGTGGGCCCGGATGGCGGGCTGGATCATCGTTTCGTTGAGCGCGTGGATGCTCGCTTCCGACAGGGTGTCGCCATGGGCGAGGTCCTGCAGGTGCGGGGTGAGGAAGGTGTTGATGTAAAGGGCCGCCGAGGCGCCGGCGATTTCGGAGACGCCGGTTTCGATCTTCTTCGAAACCCACGTGCCGAGAACGATCATGGCGGCGATCAGCGCGGCGGCCGCCACCAGCGTGAACTGCCGCGCAAGACCATGCTCGATGCGCAGGAAACTCTTGAGCTCATACCCATCGATCTTGCCCTCGTGACCACGCACACGATCCTCCCGCTGGAGTTTGCTCCAGCACAAGCCGGCACGCGGCGTGCCGCTGTTCTTGTTGTTTGATGATCTTCGGGCAGACGACCTTCGTTCTTTGGCTCGGCACCGCTCTTTGCAAGCGACCCTGCCTTTCAGACTAACCTTTGTTTTTCACGCGCGGCAACCGCGATTCCCCCTGGGAGTTACCGCGAATGCGGGGAATTCGAGGTACTCCCAACAGCGTATCCAACGGTCGGCCTTCAGGCCGCGAGAACCGATTTCAGCACGAGCTCAGCCCCGAGAAGCAGCAGGCCGATGAGGAACCATCGCCGGAATGTTTCGGGGCTGACCCTGCGCCTGACGCGCTGGCCCAGCCACATGCCAATGAGCGCGGGCGCGATGGCGAGCGACGACAGGAGGAGGCCATCGAGCTGGAACGCTCCGCGCCATCCCAGCCCGGCCGCAAGCGCGATGGTCGATACGGTAAAGGACAAGCCGAGGGCCTGGATCAGGTCGTCCTTGCGCAACCCGAGGGCCTGAAGATACGGAACGGCCGGGATGACGAAGACACCGGTGCCTCCGGTGACGGCACCCGTCGTCAGCCCCACCAGGGGCGACAGCCAATTCTCCAGACGGGGCGGAACGGAGAGCTGCCGCGCCAGCAGGGTGAAGCCGGCATAAACGACGAGGGCGAACCCTAAGCCCGCCGTGGTCCATCGCGTGTTCCCATCGGCCAGAACGAACGAGCCGGCCACCGTGCCGACCACGATGCCCAGCATCATCGGCCACAGGCGCCGGATCAGCGCCGTGAAGCTCGGGCCGGTGGCCAACTGCCAGACATTGGTGACGAAGGACGGCACGATCAGCAGGGCGGCCGCCGTCACCGGCGTCATGAGCGTGCCCAGCACCCCCATGGCCACCGTCGGCAGGCCCATGCCGGTGACGCCCTTGACGATGCCGGCAAGGAAGAAGGTCAGGCCGACCGAGAGAATGAGCCACAGGGACGGATCGCGCATGCCCTATTGGCCCATGGGCGGACGGGCGCGCAATGCGGATTTGACGGAGGAAGCCTTCGCGAAGGAGCGGGGCGAGGGGCAGGCTGCCGGGATGGAACGCCCGGGCGGGACGGGAATTGCCTTGTGAGGCGGCGATGAGGCCGCCTTGAAGGAGTTCGCCCGATGCCCAACCGCATGCAGGATGGTCAACAGCCCGAGGCCCTGCGCTCCCTGAAATCGGCCGCCAAGGCGGGTAGCCAAAAGCCCGACGGCCAGGGTCTGGAAGCCCGCGGGGACACCGCGCCGGTCTCTGCCTCTCCCAGGCAGGAGCAGGACGCCGCCGCGAAGGTGCTCCGGGAGGGGGTGAAGAAGAACCCTCGCGGCATGGAGGAAGCCGCCAAGAAGGCCCCGCGGCGCTGATCGCCTGAGCGCCGCTCCTGTTACCCGCGCCAGAACTGCGGGAAGAACAGCACCAGCACGGTGAACAGCTCCAGCCGTCCCAGGAGCATGCCGAAGGCCAGAACCCATTTGGCCGCATCCGGGATGGTGGCGAAGTTGCCCGCAGGCCCGATGGTCGGCCCGAGGCCCGGTCCCACATTGGCCAGGGCCGTCACGGCCGCGCTCGCGCTCGTCAGGAAGTCGAGGTCGAGGGCCATCAGGAGAATGGTGACGGCGCTGTAGCAGGCGAAGAAGAACGCGAAGAACACCACCACCGAGGCGACCACGTCCTCCGGCAGCAGCCGCCCGGCATACATGCGCCGGAAGACGCCTTTCGGATAGATGAGCTGGCGCAGGTAGCTGCGCAGCACCGTGACCATCACCTCGAAGCGGAAAATCTTGATGCCGCCCGAGGTCGAGCCCGTGCATCCGCCCACGAATGTGAGGCCGAAGAAGATGCCGATGGCCGCATTCCCCCACAGGCTGTAGTCGGTGGTGGCAAAGCCCGTGGTGGTCACCACCGAGACGACGTTGAAGGCTGCGAGCCGCAGCGCCTCCTCTACGCCGTAGCGACCCGACAGCGCCAGCCAGGCGGCAAGCCCGAGGCTCATCGCCAGCAGGAACCCGAGATAGGCCTGCACCTGCGTGTTGCGCAGGATGTCGCGCTCGCGCCGGACGATCCGCACGTAGAGAACGAACGGGATGCCGCCCGCCAGCATGAAGACCGTCCCGACCCATTGCGCCGCCGGTCCGAAATTCCCCATCGAGCTGTCGGAGGTCGAGAACCCTCCCGTGGAGAGCGTGGTGAGCCCATGCACCAGCGCCTCGAACGGCGTCATCCCGGCGAGCCAGTAGAGAACGCCGCACATGACCGTGAGGCCGAGATAGACCAGCCCGATGGCGGTTGCGATCTCGCGCACGCGCGGCATCACCTTCTCGGAGCGGTCGGACGATTCCGTGCGGAAGAGCTGCATGCCGCCGACCCCGAGGGCCGGCAGGATGGCGATGGCCACGCCCACGATGCCGATGCCGCCGAGCCATTGCAGCAGAGCCCGCCACAGCAGGATTCCCGGAGGCGCCGCGTCGAGGCCGACGATCACCGTGGAGCCCGTGGTGGTGAGGCCGGACATGGACTCGAAGAACGCGTTCGTGAAGTTGTCCCGCAGCTGCGCATAGTCGGAGATGTAGAGAGGCAGCGCGCCGAACAGGGCGATGGCCGTCCAGGCCAGGGGCGTGAGCACGAAGGCCTGGCGGAGCGTGAGCCCGCCGGACAGCTTGCAGCGGGTCAGGTAGGTGAGCGCCGCCGCGCACGCGAAGGTCACGCCGCTGCCGAGCAGGAACGCCCGCCAGTCGGGATTATCCGCCGCGAGGTCGGCGATGGCCGGCAGCAGCATGGCGGTCGCAAGCGCAAGCAGCATGCGCCCGACGATGTGCAGCACCGGGCGCAGATGCGGCGGCGACCATGGGCCGAGCGACAGCCGCTCATGCAGCGATTGGGAGGCTGTTGCCTTCATGGCTCGTCCCGGTGCGGTCCGGCGAGCAGGGCCTCGGCCTTGCGCAGGGCCCGGTAGGTGACGAGGGCGATCACCCGGTCTCCCGCCTCGATCGTCGTCGAGGAGGTGGGAATGATGACCTTGTCGTCGCGCACGATGGCGCCGATCAGCATCCCCGGCGGAACCTCGACCTCGCGGATGCTGCCGCGCACCAGGCGGGAACCGGCCTGGGCCGTCGCTTCGATCACCTCGCCGAACTCCTCGCGCAGGGTGTACAGGGCCGAGACGGACCGATGGCGCACGTGGCGCAGGATGCTGGAGATCGTGATCGCGTTCGGGGCCACCACCGTGTCGATGCCCAGCGTCGGCAGGAGGGGTTCGTAGGAGGATTTGTTGACCAGGGTGATGGCGCGGGCGCAGCCCGCCCGCTTGGCCAGTACCGAGGCGAAGATGTTGGTCTCGTCGTCGTTGGTGACCGCGATGATCGTCTCGGCGGCCTGGACGTTCGCCTCGGTCAGGGTTTCCTTGTCGAGGGCATCCCCGTGCAGCACCACGGCGCTGTCGCCGAGCTCCTGCGAGATGAACTCGGCCCGCTCGCGGGAGCTCTCGATCACCCGCAGGGAGGTGCCCGGCGCGGAATGGGCCAGCCGGTTGGCGAGGTTCAGGCCCACATTGCCGCCGCCGACGATGATCACGCGGCGTGCGACCTCCTCCTCGTGCCCGAAGAAGCGCATGATCCGATCCGCCTGGCCAGTCTCGGTCACCACGTAGACGTCGTCGCCCGCCTCGATCCGGTCGCTCCCGTGAGGCACGAACGCCTGACCGTTGCGCACGACCGCCATCACCACGAGGCCCGCATCGGGCAGGCAGGTCTTCAACTCGCTCAAGGGGCGCCCGAGGAGGGAGCAGGCTCCCGAGTTGCAGTGGATGCCGAGCAACTGCACCCGGCCCTCGGCGAGCGGCACCGTGTCGAACGCACCCGGCGTGCGGAAGCGGCGCTCGATGCCGCTGGCGACCTCGATCTCGGGCGAGATGATCACGTCGATCGGCATCTGGTCTTGGGCATAGAGACCGCGGTGCTTGCGCTCCAGGTAGCCGCTGTGGCGGACGCGGGCGATGCGGCGGGGAATGTTGAAGAGGGAATAGGCCACCTGGCAGGCAACCATGTTGACCTCGTCGGAGCGGGTCACCGCGATGAGCATGTCGGCATCGCGCGCGCCCGCCCGTTCGAGGACTTCGGGATGGGAGGCGTGGCCCACCATGCCGCGGACGTCGTAGCTCTCGTCGACCCGGCGGGCCTGTTCGGGCGAGGAATCGATGACCGTGACATCGATGCCCTCGGAGGCGAGGTGCCGGGCAATGGTCGAACCGACCTGTCCGGCACCGCAGACGATAACTCTCACAGCAACCTCGTCATCCGGCTGTCCTGATCGCTACCCTGATCTAGAGCATCGTGCGGAAAAGTGGATCCGGTGTTCGCTAGCGCGGCCCGCTGGGTCCGGTCCACACGATGCTCTGTTCCAAGAAGGAAGCATCGGATGGACCCCAAAAATGCAAATCCACTTTTGGGTCCGATGCTTCAGGGCGCGGCTCCGTCCCGTACACCAATCGGACGGGGGAGCATAGACGGCCGGTTCCGGGGTCTCAGGAGTGCTCAGCCGATCATCTCGAGGACGATCTGGCGGATTTCCTCCCGGGACAGCCCGGAGGATTGCGGCTTCGGGGCAGCCTTGGGCTGCACGCGGACCTTGGCGTGCTGGGGAGGGGTCTTGGCAGTTTGAACGTGAATGGCAGTCGACATAATCATCCTGTGGCCGCATCGGGCAGGGCCCTGACGGCTTCTTCTATGAGTGAAACGGTCGGCGCAGCGCACCGACAGGTAAAATCCGCCCGGAAGGGCCGAATGTGGCAAACGATGGGAACGGGAAGCAGGCTCGGCGGCTCGATCACGAGCTAGGGAGAGCAGGCCGAACATCTCGGTTGGATGGGATCCATATGGGGCATCCACCGCCTGATGGCAAGATAAAACTTCCCGAAATCTGGTGAAACGCTACGGTTGAGGAAAGTAAAACCTGGGGCGAAGCCGCGATTATTGCGTGGTTTTCCCAGGCAAATCGGCCTTCATCGAAGAACAACGCTCAGAGGGATTTCGGCACTTTCTCGAAATGGCGCCTTGTATTTGCGGGTTGGACGCCCTACATCAGGATCATCGACCTTTGGCCGGACAATCGGGCCGTTACGCCTTGGCATGCCAGGCGCACGTTCAGACGCTCTTCCCAAACTTCGACGAACCCGAGCCCGAGGTCGTGCTTCCGCACGCCTTCGAGCTCACGTGCACTAATGCATAAACTCCAAGGAATACTGCCATGATGACAGGCACTGTTAAGTTCTACAACGATCAAAAAGGCTTCGGCTTCATCCAGCCCGACAACGGCGAGAAGGACGTTTTCGTCCACGCTACCGCTCTCGAGCGTGCCGGCATCCGCGGCCTGCGTGAAGGCCAGAAGGTGTCCTTCGACACCGCCGAAGATCGTCGTTCCGGCAAGGTTGCCGTGAACAACATCCAGACGGCCTAAAGAATGACGGGCGCCTCATACAGCGCCTGAACGACGAAGCCGCTCCCGCGTGGGGCGGCTTCTGCTTTTTGCAATGCCATCGTCTACGATGGCGAAACCGGCGAGGACACAATGAACACCTTTCGAAAAGCGACTGCTGCGAAATCCGTGATGTTCGTGGTGGACTATGCCGACGCCCGCAGGGCCTATCTCTGGGTCGACAATCCGGGCAAGGCCAGCGATCCCCGCGCTGTCGGGCTGATTGCACGCGCCCAGCAGGAGCAGGGCACTCTCCCGGGCGGCGACATCACAAGCATCCGGCGCGTCCGGTAATCGGCCCCGCATTCGGCGAGGCAAAAAAGGATCAATGAGCGGAATGAAGCATCAGAATTTCGGCGAGCGGCTCAATGCGGCCAAGAACGCGAAGCAGGCCATGGCGGAAAAGTTCCGGCAGCGTCCGGGACTTGACGATCCGGCGGTTGCGGAGCGGCGGGCTGCCCGGGCTTCCGTGAGCGCCGCGCGCGATGCTCGTCTCGCCGAGCGCGAAGCCAAGCGCCTCGCCGACGATGCCCGCATGACAGCCGAGCGCGAGGCCCGCGCGGCCGAGCAGGCGAAGCAGGAAGAGCTGCAGGCGGAGCAGGATGCGCGGATGGCGGCCGAAAAGATCGTCGAGGACGCAAGGCTCGAAGCCGAGCGCAAGGCAGCCCGCGACGCCCGCTATGCGGCCCGCAAGGCCCGCAAGTAGAACCCTGGCCAAGGAGCACCTTGGCTCGCCGGGTCCGACGGTCGCGTCCGATCCCGCCGATACGGAAGAGGAGATCGAGCGATGTCTCACAAGTTCAAGATTCGACAGATGGTTCGGATGACGCAGGCCGGATTCTCCGATACACGGACGAATGCCGGCACCGTCTACGAGGTCGTGCGGCTCATGCCGGCCGACCAGACGGGAGAAGTCTCGTACCGGATCAAGTCGGGCATGATCGAGAGAGCTGTCCGCGAAGGCGAGATCCGAAGCGCCTGATGCATCGGATTGATAGAGAGTATCGCTGACGCGGCCCTCAGGGTCCGCACGATGCTCCGGGCGCCCGCCCACAAACGTCATTGATCGATCCGCCAGGCGCAAGTCGAGGCGGAGCAACACACCAACACGTAGAGAGGACATCCATTGCAGGTTCTGGTACGCGACAACAACGTCGATCAAGCCCTCCGGGTTCTCAAGAAGAAGATGCAGCGCGAAGGCATCTTCCGCGAGATGAAGGCGCGCAAGGCCTATGAGAAGCCCTCCGAGCGAAAGACCCGCGAGAAGGCCGAGGCCGTCCGGCGCAACCGCAAGGCCGCCCGCAAGCAGGCGATCCGCGAAGGGCTGATTGCGGCGCCCAAGCCGAAGCCCCGTCCGGGCGCCGCCGGCGCCCGCCGCCCGATGGCGGCACCGAGCGCTGCGCCTCGCACCGAGGCTGCAGAGTAACATCTCCAGAACACCTCTCCGTTATCATCCTTGCAGCGGCGCATGTGATCATGCGCCGCTTCGTTTTTTGTTGATCGCGAGCCGGCATCGCGGCAGAGCGTGATGCGCAGCAAACGTTGATTCATCCGAAGCATTTCATGGCCATGCAGCTCTTCCGCTCGAAGCTCTTCGATCTCTATCTTGCTCTCTGGACCGGCCTCTTCGCGCCCGTGCTCGCCGTGCTGTGGCTGTGCGGCTCCCCGGAACGGGCCGTGCGCGTGGCGTCGCGGCTGTGGGCGCGGGGCATTCTCGCCGGCCTGAAGCGGATCGTCGGCCTGAGCTATACGGAGCGCGGCCTTCACAATATCCCCGACGAGCCCTGCCTGATCGTCGCCAATCATCAATCGACCTGGGAAACCCTGGCGTTCCTGGCGCTCTTTCCGGACGTGGCGATCGTCGCGAAGCAGGAACTGCTGAGCATCCCGGTCTTCTCCTGGTTCCTGCGCAAGTCGCCGATGATCCTGATCGACCGGGAGAGCGGCACGAAGGCCGTACGGAAGATGGTGGACGAGAGCCGCGCCGCGCTGGCCCAGGGCCGTTCCGTGCTGATCTTCCCGGAAGGCACCCGAAAGTCCGTCTCCGAGCCCGTCGCGTTCAAGCGCGGCGTCGAGATCCTCTACGCGAAGCTCGACCGGGTGGTTCTTCCCGTCGCCTTGAACTCGGGACACTTCTGGGGCGTGGACCGGCCCGTCAAGCGGGGAGGGACCATCTCGGTCTCCTATCTCGACCCGATCCAGCCGGGCCTGCCCGGCAACGAGTTCACCCGCAGGGCCGAGCAGCTTCTCGAAGCCGAGCGGCAGCATTCATGGCCTGAGGCGGCCTGAAACCGGGCGCCGCGTCAGGCGACGGCCCGCGCGGTCTGCTGAGGGTTTTGAATCTCGGTCATGAAAGCCTCGAGGGCTTCGCGGGGCATCGGCTTGGCGATCAGGTAGCCTTGAGCCTGCGAGGCGCCGGCCACGCGCAGCGCATTGAGCTGCTCCTGCGTTTCGACGCCTTCCGCGGTCGTGCTCATCCTGAGGTCATTGGCGAGCCCGATGGTGGCCTTGATGATCGCGCGGCTGCCCGAGGATTCCATCATGCCGCGCACGAAGGACTGGTCGATCTTGATCTTGTCGAAGGGAAAGCTCCTGAGATAGCTCATCGACGCATAGCCGGTGCCGAAATCGTCGAGCGAGATCCCGACGCCCAGGGTCTTGAGCCGCCTGAGGGACGCGGTCGCCTCCTCGGTGAGCTTGACGGATTCCGTGATCTCCAGCACCAGCCGCTGGGCCGGCAGGCCGGAGAGGGTCAGGGCCTTCGTGACGCTGGCATAGACGTCGCGGCGCTTGAACTGCACCGGCGAGAGATTGACCGCGACCTTCAGCGGGAGGTTCCAGGTCATGGCCGTCGCGCAGGCCTCTTCGAGGATCCAGTCGCCGATCGGCCCGATGAGCCCCGATTCCTCGGCGGTCGGGATGAACTGCAGGGGCGGGATCATGCCCTTCGTGGCGTGCTTCCAGCGCACCAGCGCCTCGCAGCCCCACATCCGGTTCGTCCCGAGATCGAGGATCGGCTGGTAGAACAGCTCGAACTCCCGCTTGTCCAGGGCGCTCCTGAGGGCCTCCTCGAGTGCGCGGCGTTCTGCGCGGGAATCCTGGATGTTGGGGTCGTAGAAGCGATAGCTCCCGTCCGGGTCGGACTTCGCCGCGAAGAGCGCCACGTCGGCGGCCCGCATGAGTTCGGTCGAGGTCTTGCCGTCGGAGGACGCAAGCGCGACTCCGATGGACAGCCCGACATCGATCTCCGTGCTCCCGACAGTGCACGGGGTCTTCATCGCGGCCTGGATCGCCTGGACCACATCCGTGACCTGCTGCCGGCCCCTGACGGGCCTTTGGATGATGGCGAACTCGTCGCCGCCGATGCGGGCGATGAAGTCGCCCTTGCGCAGGCGCTCGCGCAGGCGCCGCGCCACCGCCAGGATGATCTCGTCGCCGGCGCCGTGGCCGTGGTTGTCGTTGATGTCTTTGAACCGGTTGAGGTCGATCAGGTGCAGGGCGAAGTCCGTGCCGGCCCGCTGCGAGGCGAGGTATGTCCGCCTCAGTTCCTCGATGAAGAACGGCCTGTTGGGCAGCCGGGTCAGCACGTCGTGGCGCGACAGGTAGCTCTCGCTCGCGGCCCTTAAGATCCCGGTTCTCACATGCCGCAGGCCCAGGAGGCTCGCGGTATCGACGGCGACGCCCATGATGTAGGCCATGAACCCGATCACGCGCGCCTCCAGGCGCTGCCCGGCCATGAGCTCCGCCACGGTGCGGCTGACCGCGATGCCGGCCGGATGATGGGCCAGCGGATGAAGCGCGAACAACCGCTCCTGACGGTCGATCCAGCTCACGTCGCGGATGAGCGTCGGGCTGTTCTTGGCAATCATCCGCTGCAGCGGCGTGTCGGGCTTCCAGATCTTGCGGCCCAGCGCCCGCTCGGAATGTGGGCTGTGCGCCAGAACGGTGCCGTCGCGCCGGTAGAGCGTGACGGCCGACGAGGGCTTGCGCAGGTGCTCCTTGTAGAGCGTCTCGAAATGGTCGAGATCGATGGTGGAGACTGCGATGCCGAGGAGGTTTCCTTCGGTGTCGTCGATCCTGCGCGCGAGCGACAGCACCTTCTTGCCCGTGGTGCGGATCCGCATCGGCTCGCTTAAGTAAGAGGTGAGCGACGCATCCGTCGAGAGGGCCTGGTAGTAGGATGAGCCCGTCAGGTAGATGGGATCGGACATCGGGCGCGGGTTCGACGTGCCGACGAGCCGCCCGCGGGCGTTGACGAGGTCGATGCGCACGATCTGGGGCAGGGTGCAGGAAGCGCCGACCAGAACCGCCTTCGTGGCCTGCGACGCGGCGAAGCCGTCGAACTCGCTCACCCGCAGGCTCGCCTGCGGGATGCGGTCCACCAGGTCGCGCAGGACGCCCTCGATGGACTGGAGGATGCCGTCCGTCCGCTCCTGGAGGGTCAGCGCGAGGTTCGCCAGGTCTCCCTCGGCGCGTGAGAGATCGTCGGTGTAGCCCCGCACCAGCAGGAGCACGGCCCCCACGATGACGGCCGCCGCGACAACGATGCTGAGGACGATGAGCAGGGAGGCGGGCACGATGAGTCCGGTGAGCCTGTGAGCGACGATCAGCGCCACATTCCGCCCGGAGTTGTGGTTATTCCGTTAACTTTTGACGGGATTGCGCTTCCGTTAGGGAAAAAAGCAAAGCTTGCGCCTGGTCCTGCGGCTGCGCCCACGGTTATCCTAAGTTAATGGCAGAGCTCCCTGCCTCGGGTAAGGGCAAGGTATCCCTTGCGGGCCGCAGGCATGCGGGAGCGGTCCGGTGGGATCTGGAGAAGTGAGCGTGTCCAAGGAAAAACCCAAAGACGGCACCGTACTGGACGAGCCGGACGCGCTCGAAAACCTCCTGAACGTCAGCGGCGATCCGGGCCCGGAGCCGAGCCTGCCGCCCCATGTGGCGACCTTCCTGGGCGAGCAGCTCCAGGCCTTCTACGCCCAGCTCATGAGCGAGCCGGTGCCCAACCGCTTCGTCCAGCTCCTGGCGCAGCTGGACGGGAAGGGGAAAGACCGCGATGGCGAGTGAGGATCCCGTCCGTCAGGCGATGCTGGAGGCGATCCCGCACCTGCGCGCCTTCGCCATCTCGCTCACCGGCAACGTCACCTATGCGGACGACCTCGTGCAGGCGGCCCTGCTGCGCGGGCTCGAGAACCTGGACAAGTTCCAGCCCGGCACGAGCATGCAGGCGTGGCTCTTCACCATCCTGCGCAACCAGTTCTACACGGACATGCGCAAGAGCCGCCGGGAGGTGAACGACCCGGAGGGCGCACTGGCCGGCAAGCTGGCGGTCATGCCCGAGCAGGGTGCGCGCCTGGACTTCAGCGACATGCAGACGGCGCTCGCCAAGCTCAGCATCGAGCAGCGCGAGGCGCTGCTGCTGGTGGGGGCCGAGGGCGTGTCCTACGAGGAGGCGGCCCAGATCTGCGGCACCAATCTCGGCACGATCAAGAGCCGCATCAACCGAGCCCGCACGCGCCTGGCGGAGCTCCTGGCTCTCGATGCCCAGGAGGATCTCGGCCCCGACCGCCTGGTCAAGGCGGCGCTGTTCATGCAGACCTCGTAGAGCGTTCTTCGGCGCGGAAAAGCTAACCCCTATTTTCGCCCGCGCAATCGTCGCAGAAGGCGTGAACGGCACACGCAGCCTCGGACAAGTCTGCGAAGATCAATTATACTGGCAGTTCGTACTGACCTGAGCCCGAGACGGGTCCGGCGCCGTGCAGGATTCGAAGCCTCATGCGGTAGCGGAGACCTCCTCTCGGACCGAGGGGTCAAGAGCAGGCGCACGGCGGCGGATGCGAGAGGTGATGTCCGTTGTCCGCGTCGCGGGCCATCAGGTTGACCGAGGCGAAAAGGGGGCTGCTCTGCGGAGGAAACCATGGCAATTCTGTATGGCGACGACTGGCCGAACCTCATCGACGGCACCAATTCCGGCGACCTGATCTACGGCTTCGGCGACGATGACGACATCTTCGGCTATGACGGCGACGACGACATCTTCGCCGGCTGGGGCTACGACATCGTCTTCGGCGGCGCCGGCGACGACTACATCAATGGCGGCACGGGCGACGACGATCTGTACGGCGGGTCCGGGCACGATCGTCTCGTCGGCGGCAGCGGCTACGACATCCTGCTCGGCCAGTCCGGCAACGACGATCTCTACGGCGGATCCGGCTACGACGACCTCTATGGCGGCTCGGGCCTCGACTACCTGAACGGAGGCTCCAGCGACGACTGGCTCGACGGCGGCAGCGGGCGGGACTGGCTCGTGGGAGGCACGGGCGTCGACGTGTTCGTGTTCAGCCGCGGCTCCTCCGGCATCAGGACGACGAGCGCCGACACCATCGCCGACTGGAACCGGGCCGCGGACTGGATCGACATGAGCATCCGGGGCACGTCGACGAATTATCGCGAGGCCGCCACCGGCGCCACCTCGATCGCGACTGCCGCCGCCCAGGCCGAGAGCACGTTCACGAGCGCCAGCATCGCCCATGTGTTCCTGTATAACCCGACGGCCGACCAGGGCTACCTGCTGTCCGACCTGAACAACGACAACCGCTTCGAGACGGGCGTGGTGCTGCGCGGCGCCGGCAGCGCGGCCGACATGAGCTACCTGTTCATCGTGTGAGCGCGGGAGCAGGACTCCCAAGGCCTGCGCCGGCTCGGCCGACGCGGGCCTCGCTCAATACGTGCAGACCTGAACGAGGCGGCGGACAACCCGGCCCCACGGGTCGATGACCCGGCGTCGGGCCCAGTAGCATTCCTCACCGTAGACCGCTCCCGCATAGAGATAGGGAGTGCCGTATCCGTAGCCGTAATAGGGGTAGCTCAGCGCCCCGAGGGTCAGGCCGGCGAGCAGGGCTCCGCCAAAAGACGGATAGCCCCAGCCTGTGCGATAATAGCCGCCGTAATAGGGATAGCGCCAGCCGCGATCATAGCGCGGGACCACGTCGACCACCCGACCATAACCGCGGAAGCCGGGGGCAAGGGCTGGACGAAAGCCTCCGGGACGAAGGCCGACGGCGCCTCCACGGAAGGCTGGCCGTCCCGCCAGAGCAGGGCCGGCGAAGCCGCGTGGGCCCGCCATTCCGATCCGGGGAACCATCGCTCCGCCGCCGCTCCGGAAACTCGGTGCGCCGCCCCGAAACCCAGGCCCGCCGCGCTGGGCGGCCGCACCGTCCGGGATGAGAAAGGCGCCTGCCGCGAGAAGTCCCAACACCACGAGAGACCGTTTCATGACTCTCCTCCGTGTCACGGTGAGGCGGAGCATTGTAGCACGACGCGGCCTTGCGCGTGAGTTCTCTTCGGGATGAGCGGCGCGAGACTCTGTCAGGTCTCAATGGGAGGTCGGCTTGAACGGCACGGCCTCGAGGAAGGGAAATTCCAGGACGATCTCATCCTGCTCGTCCTTCACCTCGATCAGCGCGGAGGCCCAGTTGACGGGACGCTCGAACGCGGTGCCCATCAGATTCCGCGCCATCGCCTGCGCCACCTCCCAGGCCTGATCCGCATCGCGCAGCTCCTGCCCATCGGGGTCCGGAAGGATGTCCTGGCCGATCTGCACGTTGAAGAAATAGCGGGGCATGGGTGTTCCTGAAGCTTGAGTGGATGAGAGCCAAGCGCGATGGAGGGGATGGGTTCCGTGTGGAGGCCACAGGGCACCCATCGATCCAGAGCCGCTCCCGGTCGCAGGTTCGAGCGCTCAAACGCACTGTGCCATGCTGCGTGCTTCCGGCAATCGAAATCCGCATGCAGCCGGGCCTCGCCGGAACTCTTCCCCCTTCACGGTCTTCTATCCCAAAGCATCGGACCCAAAAGTGGATCTGCACTTTTGGGATTGATCAGATGCTTCTTCGATAAGTGAGAGCATCGTTGAGCGCGGACCCAGCGGGCTGCGCTCAACGATGCTCTCGATCAGGACGTGGGCGCTGCGGAAGCGACGCCGCCTGCTCCAGTACGGGCCGCGGCTGGCGACTGAGCATCCAAAGAGGCCGCATGTTCAAACGCTTCATCATCAATCCTCCGGTCTTCTTCGGCGCCGTCGCCGTGATCGGCATCTTCCTCGCCTTGGGAATCGTCTTCCCGGACCGTGCCGGGGAGGTCTTCGGTGCCGTGCAGGCCACCATTCTCAACAGCTTCGGATGGCTCTATCTTCTGGCTGTCGGCATCTTCCTTGTGACCGTGCTGCTCCTCTGCCTGGGCCGCTACGGCCGGCTGAAGCTCGGACCGGACGAGTCCACTCCCGACTTCAAGTTCGTCTCGTGGATCGCCATGCTTTTCGCCGCCGGCATGGGGATTGGCCTCATGTTCTACGCCGTGGGCGAGCCGATGACCCATTTCATGGCACCGCCGACGGCCGAACCGCGCTCCATCGCGGCGATGCGTGAGGCGATGGCGGTCACTTTCTTTCATTGGGGGATTCACGCCTGGGCCATCTATGCGGTGGTCGGCCTGTCGCTGGCGTATTTCGGCTATCGCTATAATCTGCCGCTCACAATCCGTTCGGGGCTCTATCCGCTCCTCAAGGAGCGCATCAACGGCCCCATCGGTCATGCCGTCGATATCTTCGCCATTGTCGGAACGATCTTCGGCATCGCTACCTCGCTGGGCATCGGAGTCTCGCAGATCAACGCCGGCCTCAACTATCTTCTCGGCATCCCTATCGGCCTCGAAGTCCAGCTGCCGCTCATCGCGGTCATCATCGCACTGGCGACGATTTCCGTTGTCACCGGCCTCGACAAGGGCGTGCGCATCCTCTCGGAAACCAATCTGATCGTGGCCATCCTGCTGATGATCTTCGTCCTGCTGGTCGGGCCGACGGCGCAGCTCTTCCGTGACTTCGTGCAGAATCTGGGACTCTATCTCGACTCGCTGGTGCTGCGGACCTTCAACATCTATGCCTATCAGCCGACGCCCTGGATCGACGCCTGGACGCTCTTCTACTGGGCCTGGTGGATTTCCTGGTCGCCGTTTGTCGGCATGTTCATCGCCCGCATCTCGCGCGGCCGCACGGTGCGCGAGTTCGTGACCGCCGTGCTGTTCATCCCGGCCGGCTTCACCTTCTTCTGGATGACCGTCTTCGGCAACACCGCGATCTTCGTCGACACCGGCGCGGCGGCCGGCGCGCTGGGCGCGGCCATCGCCGACGACGTATCGGTCGGTCTCTTCAACTTCTTTCAGTATCTGCCGTTTTCGGGCCTCACCTCGACCTTGGCCGTGCTGCTGGTCGGGATCTTCTTCATTACGTCCGCGGACTCCGGATCGCTGGTCGTCGATTCCATCGCCGCAGGCGGCGAGACCCAGACCACCACCGGGCAGCGTATCTTCTGGTGCGTCATCGAGGGCCTTGTCGCGGCCAGCCTGCTCCTTGCCGGGGGGCTTGGAGCCCTGCAATCGGCTACCGTAGCCAGCGCCCTGCCTTTCACTTTCGTCATGCTGGCTCTCGTCTGGTCGCTGGTGATCGGCATGCGCGCGGATCTCGCCCAGCAGCAGGCCCACGCCGGCCGGCAGCATGTCCCCACGGCGAACCCTGCCACCGGGCTCACCTGGCAGCGCCGTCTCGCCCTCATCCTGCATGCGCCGACTGCAAGCGAAGTCGGCGCGTTCATCGCCACCCAGGTGCATCCGGCGCTCGATCAGGTCGCCAGGGAGCTGAGCTCGCGCGGCCGCGCCACCCATGTGCTCGAGGAGGACGGCGGTGCCCTTGCCCTGCGCTCGCCCGCGGAAGGCGTCCGCGATTTCGTCTACGGCGTCAGCCCCAGCGCCCAGCCCGTCGCCACCTTCTCCCCGCTCGTCACGGACAAACCCGATTATCGATACGAGGCCCGCACCTACTTCTCCAGCGGCGGCCGCGGCTACGACATCATGGGCTTGAGCCGCGACCAGATCATCACCGACGTGCTCGTTCAGTTCGAACGTTATCTCCTGCTCGTCCAATCGCCGGCAACGCAGCTTGTCCACGGCGCCCCGGAGCATGAGCTCGATCCTCCCTCGCAATGACGGAAAACTTTCATGTGGGACTGGATCGCGAACCATCATCAAGTCATCAGCGCCCTGGCGAATATCGCAATGCTGCTCGTGTGGGTCGCCTACCTGCACGTGTTCGTGAGCAGCTATCGCCGCCAGAAGAGGCCGAGCATCCTGATCAATCGCGGCGCCGGGTCAGGGCTCGAGGCCCGATGCCTGATCAGCAACATGAGCGCCGAGGCGATCTACATCGAGAGCCTCATCGGTACCGTCGAGACGACCGAGGGGCGCTGGAGCCGCCCGGTCACCGAGCTGCAGGAGGGGCGCTCGGATCAAACGCTCGCAACCAAGCAGGGCCCCCTGCAGGCGGGGCATTTCGTCGACATCGGATCGTTCCGGAGTCTCATCGAGCCCGTGCTGCGAGGAGGCGAGGGGCTTGGAGGCGATGTCGTGCCGGACGACTGGGATAAACTCGTGGCCTTCGAGCTCAAGGTGATCGCGGTGCATGGCTCCGAGGACATCCTCGCCGGGGCGATGCGCCGGTTCGACGTGGTCAGGCAACCGGGCCGGGTGCTCCTGAGGGGCCATGCCGTCGGGACGGAGCAGATCCGGTCCCGCCGCAGGCGCGAGAAGCTCCTCAAGGATGTCGAAGCGGATCTGTGATGTCGTCTCCCAATCCCGTCAGCTCACGGATGCTTTAGTGCTGCACCGCGGCGTTCTCGTCGATGTGGGCGCTGGAATAGATCCTGTGGGCGAGAAGGGCCAGGCCGAGCAGCGTGACCGCGGCGAGAGCGCAACAGGCTGCAAAACCCAGCGAGAATCCGCTCCGGGCTGCTTCCAGCCAGACGGGCGTGGTGTCTCCCATGGCCTTCGCAGTTTCGACTGCGCCGGCGAGCGTGGCGGAGACGGCGAGCTGCTGCGCGGCGTTCAGCCCGCTCAGATCCACGCCATCCATGCTCATGCGATAGACGAGCGTTCCGAGACTTCCCAGCAGAGCGACGCCGAGCGCTCCACCGAACTCCGCGCTCGTCTCGGAGATCGCGGAGGCCGAGCCCGCCTGCTCCGGCGGTGCGGTTCCGACGATCAGGCCCGTCGTGGTGAGGATGACCGGCACGAAGCCGAGACCGACCAGCATGCTCGCACCGAGAACGCCGATCAGGCTCTCGGCATAGGCTGCTGCTGCCATCACGGAGACGCCGGCGGCATTGACGAGCAGGCCGAGGAGCACGGTCTTGACCGGCCCGAGCCGGTTGGTGAACCGGTGCGACTGAAACGACATGATCGTGAAGACCAGCGCGGACGGTACGGACCACAGAGCCGCCTCCAGCGGCGACAGGCCGAGAACCAGTTGCAGAAACAGGTTCTGGAACAGGAACACGCCGAACACGAAGAAAACGCCGGCCAGATTGACGATCAGCGAGGCGGTAAAGGCAGGGATGCGGAACAGGCGCAGATCGATCAACGGATGCGCGAGGCTCTTCTGGCGGCGCACGAACAGTACGCCGATCAATAGGCCGGCCGCGATGGCCACCAGTTGGCGCGGCGCGAAGCCGTCGGCCGCCATGTGCTTGAAGCCGTAGATGACAGGCAGCACGGTTCCGAGCGACAAAGCCACGCTGAGGAGATCGAGCCTTTCGCCGCCCTCGTTCTTATATTCCGGCAGCAGGAAGGGCGCGGCGATCAGCAGGCCGAGCATGATCGGGATGTTGATCAGGAACACTGAGCCCCAATGGAAATATTGCAGCAGCACCCCACCGATGAGAGGACCCACCAGTCCGCCCAAGGCGAAGGCCGTGCCCCAGATGCTGATCGCCCGGTTCCGCTCGTGTTCGTTCGAGAAGAGGTTGACCACCAGAGAGAGGGTGGAAGGAGCGATGGTCGCGCCGGCGATGCCGAGCAGCGCGCGCGCCACGATGAGCTGCTGAGCCGTGCTCGAGAACGCGGCAAGCGCGGAGGCTACGCCGAAAGCGAAGGCGCCGATGAGCAGTACGCGCCTGCGGCCGACCCTGTCGCCGAGAGTGCCCATGGTCACGAGAAAGCCCGCAACCATGAAGCCGTAGATGTCGTTGATCCAGAGCAGTTCGGATGCCGACGGGTCGAGATCCGCCACGATGGCGGGCATCGCCAGAAAGAGCACCGAGAGATCCATCGAGTAGATCAGGCAGGCGACCGACAGAACGCAGAGCCCGATCCACTCGCGACGTCCGGCGAGCGGCTGGTTTTCAACGGTTGCCTTTCCTTGCATGGGCCGACTTTCATCGCTGCGAGGGCAGGCTCTTACACGTTCTCAGGCGGATTCGGCAACCTGAACGGCCTGATCTATGCTTGCGCAAGTCCAGCATGGCCACGGCTTCGACTTCGAACAGCATGGGGTCGATGGCAGTTCGCAATCGGTTTCGCTCGCCGGGGTCTCGGAAAGCCATATTCGAGTTTTCGTCTAGAATAATATAGATGACCGGCAGAGCTTGCTATTGGTCAGGAAAAGATCTATATAATCATTATCGGATT
The DNA here is from genome assembly GCF_016427565.1 of Microvirga splendida. Taxonomy (GTDB): domain Bacteria; phylum Pseudomonadota; class Alphaproteobacteria; order Rhizobiales; family Beijerinckiaceae; genus Microvirga; species Microvirga splendida. The sequence goes on along the minus strand of NZ_JAELXT010000002.1, from coordinate 141,702 downwards.
TTGGCCGGACAATCGGGTCGTTTCGCTTTTGGTCTTTCCAGGCGCACGTTCGGACTTTCTTACCATTACATCGACGAACCGAGTTGAGGTCGCGCTTCTGCGCGCTCTCCCCTCACGTGCATCTGCAAAAACCGCGAAAGGTTACCCCAATGATTACGGGCACAGTAAAGTTCTACAACGACATGAAGGGCTTCGGCTTCATCCAGCCGAACGATGGCAGCAAGGACGTGTTCGTTCACGCCACCGCTCTCGAGCGCGCCGGCATACGCGGTCTCGTTGAAGGCCAGAAGGTCTCCTTCGACACCGCCGAGGATCGCCGTTCGGGCAAGGTTGCCGTCAACAACATCGAGATGGCCTAACCGCTGATGGTGGGGGCAGGCTACAGACCTGCGCCGCTAAGCCTTGAAGCCGCTCCCGCGTGGGAGCGGCTTTTTCATTTGTACCGGCAGACACGCGGTCTCCGCTGACCGTTCTGCCCGGCCCAACGACAACTGAATTTTCAGGAGAAGAGAATGTCCCATAAGTACCGGGTTAATCAGATCGTCCGCATCACCCATCCGCGGATCTCGGATAAGCGCGCAAGCGCGAGCGGCATCTACGAGGTGACCCGCCTCATGCCGGCCGACCACACTGGTGAATTCTCCTACCGCATCAAGTCCTCCGGCTTCGGCGAGCGCGCCGTGCGCGAAGGCGAGATCACAGCGCGGATATCCGAGGTTTGACCAGCGGCGAAGCCTTCTTCCAGGGATCGCAGATCTACGAGCCGGTCGCGCTGCTGCGACGGGGCGACGAGATCCTGTACGTCGCTCGCGTGGGCATGAAGGCCTCGCGGCAATTTATGATCCTGACGCCGACGGGCGAGCCTGCCTGGCCGCATGAGCCCCTCGGCAGCGTGTCGGATGTCGGGTGGGCACTTCGAGCGCATGAATGGCATGGCGTGACGCCTGAACCCGTTGGACAGAACGAGCGCGTGGCCAAGATGCTGTCTCGCCTGCTGATCGAACGCGCTTAAGGAATCGACCCATCAGGAACAGGAACGTAACCCACGCGGAGGAACAGATGATGGCTGATCAACCAACCAATCTCGATGCTCATCGCGGCATGGCGGCTCAGAAGGCAACCGATCTTCGACGTCTGCGGTCCGAGGTCGAAGCCGACCAGCAAGCGCTGCGCACGAGACAGGCAGAACTCGAAGACCTGTTGGCAGCCGCGCCAGCCAGCGATTGGCACGAGGCGGTCGAGAAGGCACGCTACCTGCTGGGCCTCTTCGCACAGAGCCTGGATGCAAGCGATCTGCGCCGCCGCAAGCTGATCGACCGCGTCATGGCCGACTTCGACCATCTGCTCGACAAGACGACCGACGACTGAGATGATCTCCCCCGCGAACGAATAACGGAGACGGGCCATGGCCAGAGGCGAACAGCGCGGTAATCGCGAAGCAAAGAAGCCGAAGAAGGAAAAGCCCAAGGATGCAATCCCGACCTCGCCCTTCGCGAACCAGGGTAAAAGCGGGACGCCGGCGAAGCCGCCCGGCGGCAAGCGATAGGAGCCTCGCGTTCCGACCGCCGAATGGCCCGCCTCGAAGCATTGCTCGTTCAGGAGAACTTGACGCGGTGACCGAACGCATGTGGGAGCGTGCGTTGATCGTCTGACCATTCCCGGCAAGTGCATTCTACCGTGCATGTGCCAGGACGAGAAAACCACCATCGTACGAAGAGCACTTCATGATCCCCTGGGTCTTACTCGACACGGCGAAAATCCCTGGTGACGGGGGCGAACTGCGTCTCAAGAAGCGTGGGACCGAGTTCTCCATCATGCTGGGCAGCAACGAGCTGATGAACAGCCGTCTGAGCGGCTCCGAGGAGGCGCTCGCTAAACTGTCATGCCTGCGCATACAGGGGCGTGAGCGACCAAAGATCCTGATCGGCGGACTGGGGATGGGCTTTACGCTGCGCGCGGCACTTGCCGAACTGGGCTCCGACGCTCAGGTGACCGTGGCCGAACTCCTCCCGGCTGTTGTGGCATGGGCGCGAGGTCCGATGGCCGAAGTGTTCGGCGACAGCCTCAACGATCCCCGCGTCAGCATCCATGAAGGAGATGTCGGGCGTTTGATACGATCGAGCCGGTCTGCCTACGATGCTATTCTGCTCGATGTCGACAATGGGCCAGAAGGCCTGACGAGCAGGGCCAATGACAGCCTCTATGACTTCCAAGGGCTGGGCTACGCCCGGTCGGCGCTGACGCCGGGCGGCGTCTTGGCCGTGTGGTCATCCGCACCGAACAGAGCATTCACCCAGCGCCTGCGCAAGGTGGGATTTAGCGTGGACGAAGTCGGTGCCCGCGCCAAGCGAACGGGCGGCGGCGCAAGACACACGATCTGGATTGCCGCCAAGCCAGGGGGCTCAGCTGCCTCGCAGGCGCGAAGCTAGAGCATCGAACGCAAAAGTGGGAACCGGTTTTGCGTGAAAAGATGCTCCAGGCCAAAAGCTTAAACCATCGGACGTGAAATCGATTTCACGTCCGATGGTTTAGAAAGACAGCATCCACCGACACGAGCCTTGGACCAGGAGCAGCAGAGATGATGAAAAAGCAGATCATCGAGATCCAGGATGTCTATGTGCCTGTGCAGCGCCGGCAGACCCTGGATCTGCAGAAGGTTGCAGCTCTGGCGGAGAGCATCATCGAAAAGGGGCAGCAAGCGCCCATCCTTGTGCGGCCCGACGGCAAACGCTTTGTCCTGGTGGAGGGGCTGCATCGCCTGGAAGCTTGCAAGGCTCTCGGAGAGACGACGGTCCCCGTCTACTTGGTGCAGGCCCGCAAGCACTAGCTGGACGACGACCCGGACGGCGCGTTCCGGAAAGGCCTCGATTACCTGCTCGACGGCATTGCCCTGAGGGCTTGAACATTCATTCGCCTGCTGGCGAGCCGGTGCTGGGGCCGCCTCACAGGCCTGATCCGCAGCGCGCAGACTTGGCCTTCATGCCGATCCTGTCAGCGCCTTCCTCCGCCGCCACCGCCGTGGCCGCCGCCCCCGTTGCCTCCGCCATTGCCGCCCCCGCCCTGGCCGCCTCCGTTCCCGCCGCCGTTGCCATTGCCATTGCCGCCTCCGCCGCCTGCACCGGAGCCGCCGGAACCACCGGGTCCGCCGCCGTGGTCGCCGCCGCGGCCTCCGCCCTGGTTGCCGCCGCCGCTATTGCCATGGCCGCTGCTGCCGCTTCCGCCCGATGGATTCCCGGATGATCCGCCCTGGCCGTCGCGCCCACGACCGCCGCCGGGCGAGGCGTCCTGGCGGGACGAGCCGGATCCCGGATGCGCATCGCGCGGTCCGGGCCCGCGTCCCCGGGCATCGGCCGGCGTGTTGCGGGAATTGCCGCTATCGACCCCTTGGTTTGATCCGCGCGATGAGGTTGGTTTTCCTTCGAGAGACACCCCCTCGATGCCGAGACGGCCCCTCTGATCCGTCACGACGGTGACCACCGCCGGGGCATAGGACCCGACCGGCAGGGTCGATGAGGGGCGGCCTGTCACCTCGAGCCCCGATCCGAGGCGCAAGCCATTCCGTGTCCGCTCGACATAGGCCTCGATGGAGAAGCGCCGGATATTCGCCCCCAGGAGATCCCGTTCCCGGGCCGTCCGGGTCACCTGGAGCGTGCCGTTGGCATAGGAGCCTTCGAGCACGGCCCGGGTGCCGGCGAGGGCAGGATCCACCCCGGCGAGCTTCAATCGCCCGATCCCGAGGCTGCCGTTGCGCGCTCGGGTCACCTGGCCGGCGATCCGGTCGGGCCCGCCATCCCGCCGCTCGATCAGGCTCGCAACGATGGTGCCGTCCGGCCGCCGCAGGCCGAACACCGCCACGCGCTCGCCACGCCGCCACTGGCCTGAGGTGCCCAAGGCCTGCGTGGAGACGGTCTGACCGAGCACGGTCAGAGTCGTCCTGCCTGTCGTGTCGACCGGGCCGACCACCTCGCTGGTCACATCGATCTGTCGGGTCGCCAGCACGCCGTTGCGGTTCTCGGCAACCACCCGGACCACCTGACCGATCTTGAGGTCGGCCGCTGTCCGGGGCTGCCCGTCGATCCGCACCGGCACGTCGGGCGCGTAGTTCACATGCTGACCGTTGACGATGATGCTGCCGAAGCCGCGGATGCGGCCCATCATGCCGGTGCCGCCAATGCCCCGGTCGCCGTCCTGATCGTCGAACACGACTCCGGTGCCGCCGATGCCGCGGTCCTGCCCCTGCTGCTGGCCCCATGCCAGGGAGAGCGAGGCGACCAGCAGAACCAGCGCCACGAGCCAGAGCGCATGGGTTCGTGCGAGCGAAGCGGCGGCGTGATGTCTCACGGCTTGGCTCCCGTGTCGGTGGTGTCGGTGGATGTCGCGGTCGCGGATGGCGGCACGACCTCTTCGGAATAGACGTAAACGCCGAAATTCCAGCGCCATTGACCTGCGGGAGCGTTGTCGCTGGCGGCGTGGGCTTCACGGTTGAGGGTGTGCAGAGCCTCCATGGCCACGTCGCGGGAGCGCCGCTGCAGCTGCTCGGCCAGTTCCTTCGTCAGCCCGTCGTAATGGACGGCTCGTTCCAGGAAGGGCGGCGACCCGGCTTCCACATTCGCGACCGCGGCGGCAATGTGGTCGTGCAGGTTGCGGCCCAGATAGTAGAGCTGCTGGTCGTCTCCGCCGCGGGGCACGTAGGCCGCCTCGGCCAGGACGGCGCGATCCTCGGCGTCCAGCACCACCAGCTTGCGGTCGACCCACTCGTCCAGCACGGCGCGGGGCCGCACGTCGCGTGTGACCGAGGCGACGAGGCGCTCGAAGGACGGCTGCGGCATCTCGGCCGTGCGGGGGAGGGGCAGGGGTCGCCCGTCGGGGCCGGTGAAGTCCGGGTCCGCGAGCCAGCGGGCCAGGATGCGGCTCGTCTGCGAGACCGTTGCCGGCACCGTGTTGACCGGGGCGCCCGCGCCCCGCAGCCGGCGCACCTCCTTGCGGTGGATGCCGGTCAGCAGGCTGACGCGGCTGTCCGTCTGCTCCTTCCCCTGAAGGGCGAAGTCGTACTCGGCGACGTTCACGTAAAGCTCGCGCAGCAGCTCCGCCAGCATGGGAAACGTGATCCCGCTCCGGATCAGGAGCCGCACGAGGGGGCGCAGCAGGCGCGCGAGGGGCGCATGCAGCTTGGCTGGTTCAAGAGAGCGGGGGGCGTCGCCGGACATGACATCCAAATAGCCCGACCGCCCGTGGGAAGCAATCCCACGTTCGGGTTGACGTGGGAAAATTTCTCACATAATTTTTCGGCCAAGGGGCTCACCAGCTCTCGTCCATTTTGGAAGGAAACCTTATGACACGACGTCTTGCTCTGACCGTTTCGGCGCTTGCTCTCGGCCTCGCCGTCAGCCTGCAGCCGCTGTCGCTCGATCTGACCTCGCTCAAGCTCGACCAATCCCAGGCCCAGGCCAAAGGCGGCGACGGCGGTGGTAACGGCGGAGGCAATGGAGGCGGCAACGGCGGTGGAAACGGCGGCGGTGGCGGCAATGGCGGTGGCGGCGGCAATGGTGGCGGTCAGGGCGGGGGCGGCGGAAGCGGCAACGGCGGCGGCAACTCCGGTGGCGGTGGCAGTGGCGGCAACTCTGGCGGCCATGGCGGCGGCTCCGGTGGAAAGTCCGGCGGCGAGTCACGCGGCGGCGGAGCCGAGAATTCCCGTGGCGGCGGCAGCGAGCGCAGCGGCCGCAGCTCCGGTCCGAGCGACGCTTCCGCGAAGGGGCAGGCGAGGGCCGAGCAGGCGCGCAGCACCCGGGATACCAAGCGCGATGCCAGAGAGGCCGGGACGAAAGTTTCGTCCGACGCGAAAAAGGCAGCCTCCAGCGCCAAGACCATCGGGCTCGACACCGCCAAGCTCGGCCGCATGAACGCTGTGAATGCCTCGGCGACGGCCCGGCTGCATGCCGCTCCGAACTCGACGGTCGGGCTGATCGCGACCTACGAGAAGGCGCTGACGCTCGGCACGGATGTCGAGGACGAGATCACCGACGCCGAGATCACCGCAGCCGCAACCGCTTTGGCTGCTCTGTCGAAGCCGGGCGTGCCGGAAGAGCCCGTCAAGGTGCTCAACGAAAGGCTCGGGCTCGAGATCGATCCTGAATCCGCGGTGTTCGATCAGATTCTCGACGAAGCCCGTGAGATCCAGGCCGCACAGCCGTAACACTCTCGACGTCCTGCCGCCGTCCGGCGGCAGGACGCGCCATCCATCACGATCCATCCAACGCAGTCGGGCTCACATGCAGGCATCCACGCATCACGTTCACACCATCGGGAGAGAGCCCATGCAGACCTTCCGCAGCCCCCGCGTTCTCGTCGTCGAGGACGAGACCCTGGTGTCGATGCTGATCGAGGACATGGTGTGCGATTGCGGCGGGCAGGTCATCGGCCCTGCCGCGACATTCGAACAGGCGATCGCCCTCGCACTCGAAGGGGATCTCGACCTTGCGATCCTCGACGTCAATGTGGCGGGCCTCGTGGTCTATCCCGTGGCCGATGTCCTGCGCCAACGCGGCATCCCGTTCATCTTCGTGACGGGCTACGATCCCAGCATCGTCCCCGCGTGCTATCGGCACGAGCGCGTGCTCATGAAGCCGTTCTCGTACGAGACGTTCAGCGAAACATTCGACGCAGCCGTCGCCGCACGGATCGACACGTTGGCAAGCTCATAACCCATCGCTCAGCCGTCCCGCTTCCGCGTTCCCATCGGGCGGCAAGGCCCAGCAAAGCCTGCTCGGTTATCCCTGCACCAGGTGGCCTGACCTCAGGCACAAGGCACGCGGATCCCGACCATGACGAACATCCATCTCCCCGACATCGGCGTCACCATGGCCCTGGTGGCCAGCCTGCAGGCGAGCCTGCCGGATTTCGGCCGCATCGTCGAACGGTTCGGGCATCCGGCGCCTGCGCTGCGCAAGCTCGGTCTCATGCACTGGGAGAACGGACGGTTCGACACCGCCGCCCGGACCTTCGAGGCCGCGCTCTCCCTTGCGCCGGAGGATCCCAACCTCTGGCGCGACCTGGCGAGCGTCTATAGCGCCTCAGACCGCGACGAGCAGGCCCTGACGGCGATCCGGACGTCCCTCGATCTCGATCGGAACAGCGCCCCATCCTGGCAGGCCCTTGCCAGCATCGCGGACCGGCTCGACGCCGCCGAGACGGCCGAGGAGGCCTACCGCTGCACCATCGCGCTGGATCCGAAGGCGTCCGCAGCCCATCTCGGGCTCGGCCTGCTGCTGTTCAGGAAGAAGCACTACCAGGAAGCGCTCGACGCGGTGCGCGCATCCGTCGAGCTCGATCCCGTCAACGGCCTGGCGCATTTCGCCCTCGGCCATCTGTCCTTCATCGTGTGCGATTTCGCCGCCTGCGCGCGCGCCTTCGACGAGGCCGCCCGGCTGACCTTGGAGCTCGATCCGCCGACACGGCAGAAGCGGGCCCGCGCCCTGACGTTCCAGGCCATGATCGAAGGCCGCGTCCGGGAAGCGCTTCGCGACTACGCTGCCATCGCCGGCGAGGACCGCGAGGATCTCGATATCATCGCGCGCGATGCCTTTTCCGTGCTCAGCGCCTCCGGTCATCTTGAAGCCGCTGCCGAAATCGGCCGGATGCGGCTCGCCGAGCAGCCCGACGATCCGGTCCGGCGCTACCTGCTCGATGCCGTCCTCGGGCGGAGCATGAAGGCCGCTCCCACGGACTATATCGAACACACCTTCGACCAGTTTGCGCCCCAGTTCGACAGCAGGCTCGTGGAGACCCTGCAGTACAATGCCCCGCGCGAGATGGCGAAGCTCGTGGCCGGGCACCGCAGCGGGTTCGCACGCATGCTGGATCTCGGCTGCGGCACGGGTCTCGCCGCCGCAGACCTGCAGCCGCTCGGCGACCATCTGATCGGCGTCGATCTGTCCTCGGGCATGCTGGCCCAGGCGCAGAAGCGCGGCGGATACGGCGAGCTCGTCAAGGCGGAGGCCGTGGCCTATCTGGAGGCCGCGCAACACCGCTTCGATCTCGTCTTCGCGGCGGATTCGCTGATCTATTTCGGCGATCTTGCGCCCCTCATGCGGGCTGCCGCCGGCGCCCTGGTGCCGGGCGGGCTGTTTGCGCTCAGCATCGAGCTCGCCGCCGGAGACGGCGTCATCCTCCAGCCCTCCGGCCGCTTCGCTCATTCCCTCGCCCATCTCGAGGCAGCGGCCTCCGACTTCACGATCCTGGAGACCGTGGAGAGCACCATTCGGCTCGAAGCAGGCCGTCCGGTGCCGGGGCTGTACATCGTCATGGCGAGGCGTTGAGGGGACGGCGGACATCTCGGTCGGTGTCCCCGGCGCTTCGACCTCTCGGACGATGACAGGACCGCCGCTTCGGTGCCTCGGCCGGCCATATCCCCCAAATGGAGGAAGCGTCCCGGTCGTTTTATGCTAAGCTGACCTGTGGCGCTTGGGAGGCCAACAGCAGACAACACCGGCCGCATCGGGGGCGTTGAAGACGTGGAGCGTGCACCATGTCGGAGCAGCTGTTGGCGTTGACGGACGTCATTTACGATGCAGCGAGCGGGGGCACTTCGTGGACCGCCGTGGGGCGGGGCCTCGAAAGTCTGGTGAACGCGAGAAGCGCCTCCCTGATGGCTGGCGACTTCAGCACGGGATCCAGCGAGATTCTCTATCACGCCGAAATCCCGCCTGCGGCCGTGGCAGCCTACCAGCAGCACTACCGGTCCGTGGATCTGTGGACCAACCGTGCGGCCAAGGCGATCGTCAACACGCCTCCCGACCGGATTCCCAAAGTGTGGACCAGCGGGCATCTCGTGCCCGACAGCGAGTTCCTCCGCAGCGAGTTCTACAACGATTTCGGCCGCCAACTCGGCCTGCGCTATGTGGTGGGAACGGTCGTCCACCTGGGCGCCGCGGGGGTGATGCCCATCGGCCTTCATCGACCGGACGGCATGTCCGCCTTCGACGGCGAGGATGCGCGCCGCGTACAGGCGGTTCTGCCGCATCTCAAGCGCGCCCTGCAGCTGCGCCATCAGCTGCGTCCCACCCAGGCTGCGGCGGAGGCGTCCCGGGCGGCGCTCGACGGGCTCCCGGTGGGAGCGGTGGTGGTCGATGCGGACGCGCAGGTGGTGCTTGCCAACCTCTCGGCCGAGGCCATTGCCGCCTCGCAAGGCGGGATCCAGCTGGTTCAGTCGCGGGGCTCCGCACGAGGACGCCGGCTGACGTTGATCGCCTGCCACGCGGAGGAGAATGCGAGGCTTGCCGATCTCATCAGGGCAACGTCCCTGCGTGGCGCGGCGGGCGGTGTCATGCGCGCCTGGAACCAGACCCGCATGAGTGCCGTGGCGGTGTTCGTCTCGCCCCTGCCGTGCCGCCTTGCAGGCGCCGATGCGGCTCCGGCCGGGCGCGTGCCGGGGCGCGCACTCGTTCTGCTCCGCGACCTGGCGGCCGCGAAGGATCCGCCCGCAGCCGCATTGCTTCGGGAGCTGTTCGGCTTGACGGCCAATGAGGCGGAGGTCGCCCGCGCGCTGTATGGCGGCGTGACGAAGGAGGCCGTCGCAACGGCCCGCGGGCTTCGCGCCACCACGATCAAGACCCAGGTCGACGCCATTCTTGCCAAGACCGGGGCGGTGAACCTGAGGGATCTCGAACGCATTCTCGGATCGCTCTGATGCCGGCGCTCGGCCCTTGCAGGAAAACTCTTTCGTTTCCCCTGAATGGAGGATGGCACGAGGCGCCACTCCGTTCATCATGATGCGTGAAGACAGTGACGTGAGCATGCGTCTCGCCTGCACCTGATCGGCAGGCTGTTGAGTCCCGCGTATCGATGATTCGCAGCAACTCCCGTGGACGGAGAAGGCGAAGTTGCGCCCTCCGTCAGCAACCCCGGTCGGTTGCCGCGTGCCTGTGCTCGAACCAAGAGGAGACGGTCCTATGGAACGCACCGCTATTGCCGCCGCGATTGTCCTGTGCCTGGGATTTCCCGCAGCCCATGCATCCGATGCAAAGTTCGACACCGATGCTGAGTGTCAGGCGATCTCCGAGGTCGACCTGACGGGCTGCAGGTGCAGGGGCCTGTATTTCGAGAGCAAGTTCGGACCCGACGCGGGCGTTGCCGCTCTCCACCTGGTCGGGCGCAGTTACGTGTCGGAGCCGCGCGTCACGGCGGCCTCCCTGTACGAGCGCTTCGGCGCCGCAAGGCTCGACGATGTCGCTCAGAAGATCCTGCAGACCCGGAACGAGGTCGCGTTCTACTGCCCCTTCAGCACCAATCATGCAGATTGATCATGGCCTTCACTCTCACCGATGTGGCTCTGGTGCTGTTCACCGCATGCAACACGGCCCGTGTCTTCGCCTATTTTCCGCAGATGGTGAAGATCGGCCGCGACACGCAAGGCGCATCGGCCATTTCATGCGCAACATGGGTTCTCTTCGGCGTATCCAATCTTTCCACCGTCGCTTATGCGGTGTTTGTGCTGAGCGACTGGCGCATGACGGCCGTCTTCGCAGCCAACACGATGTGCTGCATCGCCATCGTCGGCATGACGGCGTGGAAGCGCGCGACGTTCCGGATGATGCGCAACGGGCTCGACGGCCCCTTGCCGCCGCTCGGGCGCAGGGATTTCGCCAATGCGCCCGTGAATGCGGCCGGCCGGCACCCGAGCTGAAGCGAGGATGAACCCATCATGGAGTGCTCACCATGACCCTGGGCTGGATCGACATCTTTGGCTATGCCGCCTCAATCCTGACACTGGCGACCTTCGCCCAGCAAGCGATGCTGCCGATGCGCATCCTGGCGATTGCGGCCAATGTCTGCTTCATCGGATATGGCGCCATGGGCCTGTTCATACCCGTGCTCGCCCTCCATCTCGTTCTTCTCCCGATCAACCTCACCCGCCTCCACACGCTCATCCGCCGGTCCGGCTCCGACGGAGGGCAGCCCGGCGAAAGGGCCGCGGGCCCGCCTGGCGTGGCCGGTGTCTCCAGCGGCCTCCTGTGAGGGGCCGTGCCGAGCGTGAATGCTGGCTTCGCGTGAGCCCGCCGCACGCACACGCCGTCTGATCGCTGCGGGGCCTTCCGGCGTGTCCGTCAGATCCCGTGCCGCACGCAGATGCGATCTCATCCAGCCGCATGACCGGAGCGGGACGACGCCGTGACGGCCAGGGCCGCCACGGCCGCCGCGAGGGGCAGGAACGACACCCACAGGACCGTGTTCCAGCCGTAGGCCGTCAGCAGGCTTCCGGACGAGAACGACCCTAGAGCCATCGTGCCGAACACCAGGAAGTCGTTGAGCGACTGCACCCGCGTGCGTTCCTCGGGACGGTGGCATTCGAGCACGAGCGCCGAGGCGCCGACGAAGCCGAAGTTCCAGCCTAGCCCGAGCAGGATCAGGGTCAGCCAGAAATGCGCCACGTCCGCGCCCGTCAGCCCGATGGCGGCAGAGATTGCCGTGAGCGCCAGTCCGGCGGCCACGATGCGGGGCGCGCCGAAGCGCGTGATCAGCCGTCCCGTGAAGAAGCCGGGAGCATACATGGCGATGATGTGCCATTGCAGGCCGAGGTTGGAGGATTCGTGCGACAGGCCGCACAGGCGCATCGCGAGCGGCGCCGCCGTCATGATGAAGTTCATCAGCGTATAGGAGACAACGCCGCAGATCACCGCCGTGATGAAGCGAGGCTGGCGCACGATGGCTCCGAGCGGACGGCCGCCCGCCACTTCGGCTGCGGTCGGCATCGGCACCCGCACGCCGAACAGGACGAGAGCCGACACGGCCGCGACGGCGGCCTGCGCCAGGAAGGTCGCGGCGAACAGGTAGGGCTGCCACAGGTCCATGGTGTGGGTGACGAGCTGCGGCCCGATGATTCCGGCAAACACCCCGCCGGCCATGACGGCCGACAGGGCACGCGGGCGCCGCTCCGCCGGAACGCAATCCGCGGCGGCGAAGCGGAACGACAGGACCACGGCGGCATAGGCCCCGCCGAAGAACGTTGCGGCGCAGAACAGCCAGAACGAGCCGAGCACCATTGCGAGCGCCGCCAGCAGCCCGGTGAGGACGCCGCATCCCGTCCCCGTCAGGAACGCGGCGCGGCGGCCGTGGCGGCGGGCGATGACGCCCGCCGGCAGGGTGCAGGCCGCCATGCCCACCACGAAGAGGGAGATCGGCAGGGTCGCCAGCGCTTGGCTCGGGGCGAGCATGCTGCCGACGATGGCGCCCGTCGCATAGATGACCGCCGAGTTGGCGCCTGCGAGCGCCTGCGCGACCGCGAGCCTCCAGACATCGGCAGTCCCGGAGCGGATTGCAGGCACGACCGTCATCGCGGCGTTGGCATCGGCATGTGACATCGGGATCCTCAGGCGGCGAGCAGGCCTTGCCAGCGCGTGTCGCGCGACGACGGGCGGCGGTGCAGACGACGGTCGAGCAGTTGGCCCGCCTTCACGGCCTCGCCGCTGCGCATCAAAGCGAGAAGCAGCATGTCCTCGACCATCTCGCGCTGGGCGCCGCTGCCGCCGATGCGCACGACTTCCGCCGCGACCGGCTCCAGGATGCGCGCGCAGGCCGCGTAGTCCTCGTCCGCGAAGGCGAGAGCCGCGCGGCAGATCGCCGGCACCACCGGTCCTGCGGGGAGGGCGCCCGACTCGATCAACGCCATCTGGGCCTTCACGCGCTCTTCGACCGCAGCCTTGTCGCCGGTCGCCGCCGCGAGAAGCGCCATGTGCACGTCGGCAAAGGCGAAGCCGGCCTTCTGGAAGTAGTTTTCGGAATAAGCCGCTGCGTCCTCCCAAAGTCCCGTAGGCACATTGTGCCCGTAGGCCTTGAGCCGCCACAGGAAGGACGCGGTGTCGCTCACCACATTGACCGGCATCCCGGCCGTTGCCGAGGGCTGGATGTGTTCGGCATAGATCGCCAGCGCCCCCTCCGGATCGCCCCGCTCCAGGGCGCCCAGCGCCGAGTGCCAGGCGATGTGGCCGTGGAGGACGCCCGTGCGGTCGTAGCCCGGCAGCCAGTCGGCGATCAGCCTCTCCGCCTCATCGTGCGCGCCGCCCTCGTATAGGGCGTGCGAGAGCGCGTGCGCCGCATTGGCATTGTTCCGGCGCAGGTCGTAGCCGCGCTGCGTGAGCGCCCGGCCGTGCGCCACGTTGCCGTTCTCGGCATGCGACCAGCCCCGGTAGGTGAGGAACCACCAGTCGTCCGCGTCAAAATGTCGGGCGTGGCGCTCGCACAGGTCCACGCGGGCTTGATCGTGATTCGCCATCCCGGAGAAGGCGAAGAGCCCGAAGGCGCCGAGCGGCAGCGACAGGACCAGCACGTCCCGCGGCCAGGTGTCCGCATGGGCGAGCGCCCGCTCCAGGGCCATTGCGGATTGGCCGTGGATCGCCAGCGACAGCACGGCCACATGGCTGCGCTCCCGCTCGGTGCCGTGCCGGGCGACGATCTCTTCCGCGGTGGCGATCCGCGCCTTGGCCTTCGCCAGTTCGGACCGGATCGCGTGCAGGCGGGCGCGGGCCGCATGGGCGAGGGCGAAGGTGGGATCGGCCGCGATGGCCTCCTCCAGAACCTCCGCCGCCCCGGGCCAGGCCGAGAGGAGCAGGTCGATTCCATGCCGATAGCGTTCCGCCGCGAGGTCGGACGTGGTCGAGAGCGGCAGGCCACGGCTGTCGAAGCGGGTCATGGCGGGTTCCTCGGTCTGGGGTCGGTCGCATGGGCGCAGGATCGAACCATCTGTACGCGATTGCCTTCTGTCCGTATTTTGACGCTCTGCCAAACGATGTAGAATATCCGCCAAACTGGAGGCCGACATGACGTGGGAGACGATCCAGGCGCCGCCCGGCCTATGCCCGCCCCGGCCGATCACCGTGCGGGCGCAGTCGATCCCGGCGCGCCACTCCTTCCCGGAGCACGCCCATCGCTGGCACCAGATGGTGTATGCCATCTCGGGCGTGCTCACGGTGGCCGTGGAGGGGCATTCCTTCGTGATCTCGCCGGAGCAGGCGGTGTGGCTGCCGACGGGCCTGCGCCATCGGGCCGGATCCCTGCTCGGGGCGGAGTTCCGCAGCCTCTGGATCGCCGACGAGGCGGGGCGCGGCCTGCCGGCGAGCCCGACCGTGTTCGGCGTCACCCCGCTGCTGAAGGCGCTGATCGTCGAAGCGACCGCCATCGAGGGCGAGGAGGATGGGGACGGCTATGCCGGCCGCGTGACGGGCCTGATCCTCGACCAGCTCCGGCGCGCGAAAGCCCTCCCGGGCGCGCTGCCGTGGCCGCGCGGGGGCTCCGGCCTGTCGGCCCTGTGCGAGGCGCTCTATGCGGACCCGGCCGACCCGCGCGGGCCGGAGGCGTGGGGCCGGCACCTCGGCATGTCGGAGCGAACCCTCACCCGCCGCTTCGAGGGGGAGCTGGGCATGAGCCTGCGCTCCTGGCGCCGCCGCCTGCGGCTGTTCAAGGCCATCGAGCTCATGGGCGGCGGCCTCGACGTCACCCGCACGGCCCTGGAGCTCGGCTACGGCTCCACATCGGCCTTCGTGTACGCGTTCCGCACCGAGATGGGCTGCAGCCCCCAGGCCTATATGCGCGGACGCGGCGTGGATCGGCTGGAGGACCGCAGGAGCCAAGCAATGGCCTGAACTGGCGCGCCGGTCGGCAGCGCCAGGGGAAACGGGCCGCCGGGCCTGGCGATGCTTCAAGCCGGCAGGACGATCACCTTCGTCTTGACCGGCGTGCGGTCGTAGAGGTGCATCATGTCCTGCGTGAGCAGGCCGACGCAGCCGCTGGTGATGCCGTTGCCGATCGATTCCGCGTCGAGGCTGGCATAGATCGTGTAGAGCGTGTAGGCGCCGTTCTGATAGAGATGGAGCGTGCGCGCGCCGAGCGGGTTGTCGAGGCCGCCCGGCATGCCGCGGGCCCATTTGGCCGCCTCGGGCTGGCGCTTGATCATCGCCGCGGGCGGGGTCCAGGTCGCCCATTCGCTCTTGCGCCCCACATAGGCGTCCCCGCTCCAGCGGAACCCGTCGCGGCCCACATTGGCCCCATAGCGGGTGGCGTTCCCGTCCTCCTCGATGCGATAGACGTAGTAGTTGCCGGGATCGACGATGATGGTGCCCGGCGCCTCCTTGGTGTCGTAGCGGACGGTCTTGCGGAAATATTTCGGGTCGACCTTGCTCACGTCGATCGCCGGAATCGGGAACTTTTCGTCGGGCACCGGCCCGTAGACCTGCCTCGCCTCGGCGAGGCTCATGCCGTCGGAGGTCACGCAGCCGGCGAGCCCCAGCGCCCCGACGCTGGCGGCCGAGCCGGCCAGAAACGACCGGCGGCTGAGAAGCCCCATCCTGGACCCATGCGAAGCGACCTCGTCCTTCTCGCCGGCACCGGCGTTCTCACCGTTCATGATCATGACTGGCCGCTTCCCTTGTCCTGGCGCCCGACGAACTGATGCTCCGGCAACCACCCGCTGAATGTTGTGTTGAGCGGGAGATTGCCGCCCCGCGGCTCGCTTGGCAAGCCCGGCCCTCCTCCACGCTAGAGCATCGGATGGGACCCGAAGGTGGAATGCCCTTTCGGGCCCGATGCCTCCTTGGGATATGACAGCGCCATCGGGCCCGGAAAGGTGGATCCGCTCTGCACGGACGTGGCCATCCGGGTCCGCGCGAGGTTCGAGTGCCACGCGCGCTTGGATCGCCACGCAGAGCCTCCGATCAGCTCGTCCGGGTAGACGCCCCAGAGCTTCTCCTGCCGAACGTAGCCCTCCACGTCATGCCCGGGAACATCCACAATGCACCACAGGCGGTCGCAGCTTTTCACACGCACGAGCACCCGGGGCTGAAGCCGCGCGGCGACGGCCGCTCGGCCGCTCGGACGCGATCGCAGATCGACGCTGACCGTGCTCCATGGAGCCGCGAGAGCGGTTCTTCTCGCGGAGAGAAGCGCCGCATGAACCCAGCCCTCGGCGCTGTCGCTGCCCCTGATGCGGCGCCAGTTGCCGAATGCGGCGATGATCTCGACCGGCAGGCCCTTGCGCTGATAGATCCAGCGGATCGGATATTGCGTGCCGGGCCCGACCCGCACATTGACTTTGTCCCGCTTGAGCGATGCGAACCGCAGAGGCATCGGCTCGGCGGAATGGCCGGATCCGGCAAAGGCATCCGTCGATGCCGCGCCCCACAGGCAGAGCAGGATGACGGGGACGATCCGCAGGCCGAAGGCCGACATGGTCACCGGCATCCCTTGCGGGTGCTCTTCATGGCGGCGGTGAAGCCCTTGAGCGAGAAGGTGTAGGTGGTCCTGTTGCCGCGCCTCGAGGTTGCCTCGACGGTTGCCACACGCCCCTTCTCGAGCGCGTGGGCGAACTCGGCCTCGCGCTCGGCGCGGCGCAGCCAGGCGTAGTTCCCGCGCGGGATCATGGTGAAGCTCTTGCCGTCCACCGCGATACGGATCGCCGCCGGTGCGAAGCGATAGCCGGCCTGCAGGCTGGCTTCGGTGCGAGTCTGGCCGCTCTTGAGCCGGCGCACGAACAGGCTCACGCGACCATGATCGAGGTGCTCCGGCTTCTTCGACGAAGCGTCGGAAAACACGTAGCAGATCGTCGATTTGTCCTCGTAACCCTTCCAGGCGCTCCAGCTGTCGCGCGATGCGACCATTCGTGGCGTCTGTGCAAAGGCACAGGTGCTCGAGAGGACAACGAATGCGACAGCCGTGCTCAAAACCTTCATCTACAGGATACTCGCCTTGCGGGTTGCGGAGCCCGCAACCTTCCAAGACGAGGTTACCTGAGGGTTAACTGCGTCGCGTCGGCCGCTCTCGCAGCCGTAAGCCATCGAGGATCCCGCAGAATGCACAGGGGCTTACCGCAGGTTCACGAAACTGTGAGCCTGGCGAGCGTCTTCCCTCGGCGGCCGGCCGTCACTCGGGGAGCGGCTCGGCCCGCGCGTTCTGCGCCGCGACGACTTTTGCGGATCTCATGAGGGATTGCAGCGTCAGGCCGTGGAGCTCGCCGGTCACGGTCAGCCCAGCCACCCGCTGAAACGCCTCGATCGCCTGCCGTGTGCTCGGCCCCATGACGCCATCGGCTTCGAGGTCGCCGAATCCGAGCCGCGTGAGCGTCTCCTGCGCGACCAGGATATCCTGCTTCGCGGGCACGGGCGTGATGCCGCGCAAGGCCGGCGCATTGCCGAGGGCCGGAGGCCCGTGGAGCTTCTGGAGCGATGCCAGTTGTGCCTCGGCCGTCGCAAGCGTTGCCTCGGTCTCCTTGGCGCTCAAAGCGAGACGCTCGTTGTCGCCTCGCACCGCCACGAGCTGCTCCTGAAGCCTCGCGATCTCGCGCGCTCCCTCCTCGGCTTTCCGGCGCTGCTGCAGAAACTGCGCCTGATAATCCTGAAGGGCGGCCGCTTGCCCGTTCAGCCGTTGTTCGAGCTGCATGGACGAGAGCGCCGAATACGCATAGGCGCCCCAACCGGCGACGGCCGCGACGGTGAGGCCGGTGATCATGAGGTTGCGAGTTGTGGCGGCGCGTCTTTCTGGATTCCGAGTCACGATGATCCTTTCAACGTTCGAGGCTGCAACGGTGGAGTGAATCGCGAAGCCAAGGTGAACAGGAAAATGGTCAAAGAATGACGGGGGCGGACGCGACCGACTTTCAGCAGCAGCCGCTCGACGCTGCGCTCCCCGTCGATGCCCTCACGACGATGTGGCGGTTCGCTGGCGTGATGCTGCGGTCGACGACGAGCCCGTCGCCGGGAAAGATCCGCGCCTTGATCATCGAGTGGCCGCCCACCTTGAAGAGAAACGTGAAGGCCGGATTGGGCGCCATCCAGCGCGGAAGCTCCACGTTGCCCTGGTCCTGGGCCGGGGAGGGGAAGCCTGCGCACACAACATGACCCATCACCGGAACGCTTACCGTTCCGCCGATGAGGTGCTTTATTCACACATATCCACAGGCCTGGTAGAACTAGAAGTAGAACTGGGGGCCATCATTATCTCGCAGGTCTGATCTGCGTTGCGCGGTCCCGCCCTGTGGGAGCGGCGTGGACGTCCTCGCCGGTATCCATGTTGAAGAAGCAGCAGGGCATAGGTTTGCCTTCAGGTCTATGCCGCCAGCGGTCATCAGGCTGGACGTGATCCATTCCTTATAGCATCCGCGAGGGCGCCAACCGACGTACAGCTTCTCCCTCAATCCTGCTCTCAGATCGTTGAGGATGCAACCGTAAGAGCGCCTCTCCGTTCAGGTTGTGGCGCGTGATCGAGAAAACGTGCGACCTGCTCCTTGGAAAGGGCTTTGAAGTACCGATAGCCCTGCAGTTCGTCACAGCCGGCACTGCGCAGGAAATGTTCCTGTTCCTTGGTTTCGACCCCTTCGGCCGTGACTGTCAGGTTCATTGCCTGGCCCAGGGCGACGATTGCATTGATGATTGCCGCCGCGCTCTCTTCCCGTCCCAAACTGCTCACGAAGGAGCGATCAATCTTGATCTTGTCCACTTCGTAGCGGTGCAGATAGCCAAGACTCGAGTAGCCGGTTCCAAAGTCATCGAGCGCGATCCTGAAACCTGCCGCCCGCAACTTCCTCAACGTCTGAGCCGTTTGACCTCCGTCGTCGAGGAGGACACCCTCGGTGATCTCGAGCTCAATCTTTCCAGGATCCGCGCCGGTCTCGCGGGCAACCTCCATCACGCGCTCTGCAAAGCCATCAATGCGGAATTGGACCGGTGACAGGTTGACCGAGACGAACAGA
Organism: Microvirga splendida; assembly: GCF_016427565.1. Classification (GTDB taxonomy): domain Bacteria; phylum Pseudomonadota; class Alphaproteobacteria; order Rhizobiales; family Beijerinckiaceae; genus Microvirga; species Microvirga splendida. Next base: position 122,972 of record NZ_JAELXT010000002.1, on the reverse strand, counting down.
TTGGGCCAGTGGCGCGATGTTGCACAAGCCTCCCGCAGAACCCATTCTCCCAGCTGCGAGATCAGGCCTGTTTGTTCGGCAACCGGGATGAACTGATCGGGCAGAATCACTCCTCGTGTAGGGTGGCGCCAGCGCACCAGTGCCTCGAGGCCCACGATAGGCTTGCCTGCTCCCGCGACTTGAGGCTGATAAGCGACCTCCAGTCCTTCTCCCGACATCAAAGCGGCTCGGAGTTCCTCCTCAATGGTTCCACGTACCTTGACAGTCTCGTCCATCTCAGCCGTGAACAGGCGGTAGCAGCCTCGACCTTCTGCTTTGGCGCGATAGAGGGCAATGTCGGCTTTTCGCATGATCTCAACACGGTCGGAGCCTGCATCGGGCGCTACAGCGATGCCGATGCTCACGCCCACGAAAGCTTGATGGTCAAGAACATCAAAGGGCTCGCGAACAGCTGCAAGAATGCGGATGCACAGAGCGTCGATATCCTCGTCGCCTGCAATCCCTGTCTGCACGATAGCGAACTCGTCTCCCCCCAGGCGTGCAACCGTGTCGCTGCTCCTCAGGAGCTTCGACAGCCGTCCTGCCAGCTCCCGGATGAGACTGTCGCCGGCGTGATGTCCCAATGTGTCGTTCACATGTTTGAAGCGGTCCAGGTCCAGCATCAGCACGGAGACTTTTTCACCGCGCTGGGTGCGGGCCAGGGCCTGATCAAGACGATCGTCGAACAAAGCCCGGTTCGGCAAGCCCGTGAGCACATCGTGGAAGGCAAGGTGCTGAGCCTGGGCCTCGCTGGCGCGGAGTTCGACGACCATGGTTTGAAGAGCCGACATCGCGCGTGAAAGCCAGCCAAGAAGCAGCCCCATCAGAACAAGAATGAGCACGCTGAACAGAGCGCCGGCCGGTCCAATGATGCCGAGGATCTTGGTGCCTGGTGTCTCAGGCGTCCAGACGAAGTAGCCGATGCGGCCTCCCGCATCGGAGTTGAGCAGAACTGAGACCTCAGCGCCCGCTTTGTACTCTGTCGATGAGAAGTGCAGTCCCTCGATGAGGTTTTTCTCGGAGAGTCGCTGGAGGAATATACCATCGAGAAAGCGAACACTGACCAGAATGAACTCGCTCCCGGACTGCTGTGTGATCTCATCCGTATGAGGAACGATTTTCATGGCGCTGACAGCTGCGGGCCGGCCTGTCAGCTTCAGGAGATGGGCATCGTACACTGCCCGTCCTGAGGTCAGATGCTTCCCGTCCTGCGCGGACCCGGTGGAATCCTGATGAAGCGGTGCTTGCGTCTCCCGCAGTTCCGCAAGATGGATTCCAAGCTCCCGTTCGATCTTGCTGAAGGTGCGTGGTTCGACCGGAGCGCCATCGGCAGCGGCAAAGACGGGCTCATCCTGAGCGTTCAGAATGTAGACCTGATCATGCCCATAGGTGCGGGTGAGCCAGGAGCCGAGATTCTCATCCAGCCACTGTGCGTCCAAAGGCATCTTGCTGAGCTGGAGGACCGGGTCGTCCCAAACGGCTACGACCTCCTGTTGCAGCGAAAGCTCGCGCAGGATGCCTTGAACACTCCGTTCCGTCATCTCCACCTGGCGCTCAATGGCGGCTGCATCACTCTGACGGACTGCCCAATACACGGCCAATGCTGCAAGGCAGAGGGCTGTCAGGGTGATCAACGCGATCAGTGGCAGAGCCCCGCTTGAGACATTCGGACCCGCCCGGTTGATTGAGAAATCTTCGTTGCGCAATTTTGCCACCCATCGCATGAGGGTGGCCGGCATGATGTTACGGACCGCCCTATGCCAGATTGTTCTTCTTATGGCCTTGAATATCTTTAGTATTCTACTTGGAACGTATGGGAAAAAATCAGTCTGTGCTGACAGACCTGAAAATGCCGGACTCTCACCGGCCCGGTGGAAGGGCCTCATGCCTTGAGGGGGTGCTCATCGCTCGCCTCCTCAATCCACCACGATATCGTGTCTATAGTCTTAGCTTCGCCGATCCGGGAGGCAAGTCAACAATACCATACCGGCTAATCCCGGAATTGCGCCGATACAGTTAATCTTCGGATCACCTTGAGCGCGGGGCTAATGCAGCACACGACAGCTTGTCCTACGCGGAACCGAAGACGTTAAGGTCAGCTCCGGGTTGACGGTCGCCCCGGATGAGGATGTTGAAAGGTGCTTTGACGGTCCTTCCCTGATCCTCGATTTCTCCTCATATTCCCCCGCCATTCTCGAACGTCCAGCGATAGCGCTCATCATACTCCCGCTCCTCGCGCTCGATGCGCTCCAGATGGACGGCGAGTTCGTCGCGCAGCTCGTGCAGGCTGCGGCGGGGTTGGTTGTCGATCTCGTATTGCCCTGGGGCTAAGGGCGGGTGGGCGTGCTTGTCCATCTCGCCCAGCGTCCGGGTGAGGCGGGCGAGCGGCTGGAGGGCGCGCTGGGCCTGGGCGATGGGCTGGTGCTCCAGCGCCTCCGCGTGGCGCTCGGCGAGGCGCCAGAGCTTGTCCGTAAGCTCCTGGCGCCGCTCGCCCGTCGCAGGGCGCACGGGGTTGCGCCGGCGTTCCGGCGCCGGATTGGGCCGCGCCGGGCGGGAGGGGAGCGCCGCTCCCGGCGGACGCTTCCACTCGCCCTCCGCCGCATAGCGCGACACGGTGGAGGCCGAGACCCCGAGCGCCTCACCGATGCGTTTGAAGGACTTGGTGGTGCATTCCACCCAGTCGCGCATGAGGGCGATCCGCTCCGGCGGCAGCTTCTCACGGATGGCTGAGGTGGCAGGCTGGTCGGGGCTCGAGGGGGAGGGGGTGGCGTCTATGGTCATGGCAATCGGCTCGTCGCAAGAAACTAGAACAAAACGCGAACAATATAGGAGGCATGAGGCCATGGTCAAGGTTGGCGAGGAGAGCTTCTTGGTGTCGTCCCCGGCGGCCATGAGGCCGGGAAGGGGATCCACCTCACCCTCGGCGCCGTGGATTCCCTTCCCCTCCGCTGCGCTCCGGCCGGGAATGACAAGGCGGAAAAACTTGGAGAAAGGGGCCCTGGAACGCCCTATTTGGAGCGTTCCAAGCCGTTCCAGGGCGTTTCAGCCCATTCTAGGGGGCGTTCCAGGGCGGCGCCTTGGAACGTTTCATCACCGTTCCAACGGAGAACGATCAGATATCATCATTTGTCCTGATGTCTCGCAGGGCGTATCCGGGTGGTCCTGAAGAGGACATTTGCCCCATGAGCCACGCCACCGCCGCCATGCCCGCCCAGAGCCCGAGCGGGATCGACGGCTCGACCCTCGGCCTTTACGCCGCCACCGTGTTCCTGTGGGGCGTGAGCTGGATCGGCATCCGGGCGCAGCTCGGGGTCGTGGCGCCGGAGATGTCGGTGCTGTGGCGCTTCCTGTTGGCCGCCGTGCTCATGTGGGCCTGGGTGCTGGCCACGGGGCACAAGGTGCGCTTTGCGGCTGCCGACCACCTGCGCTTCGCGGCGGTGGGGTGCTGCCTGTTCTCGTTCAACTTCATCTCGTTCTATTACGGGGGCTTGAGCATCCCGTCCGGCCTGCTCTCGGTGGTGTTCTCGCTCGCCTCCGTGTTCAACCTGGTGCTCGGGTTCGTGGTCTTCCGGCAGCGGCCGGAGGCCAGGGTGGCGGCGGGCGGCGTGATCGGGGTGGCAGGCATCGTGTTCCTGTTCTGGCCGGAGATCACGGGCGCGGGCTTCAACGCGGCGGCCCTGCAGGGGCTGGCGCTTTGCGTGATGGGCACTCTGTTCTTCTGCTCGGGCAACATGATCTCGACCATGGTGCAGCGCCGGGGCGTGCCGCTTCTGTCGGCCACCGCCTGGGGCATGACCTATGGCTGCGCGGTGCTGCTGGCGATGAACCTCGTGCGCGGCAACGAATTCATCATCGAGCCGACGGTGAAGTACGTGGGCTCGCTCGTCTATCTCGCGGTCGGCGCGTCGGTGCTGGCCTTCATGTCGTACCTGACCCTGCTGCGGCGTCTCGGGGCCGCGCGGGCGGGCTACGCCACGGTGCTGTTTCCCATCGTGGCGCTCACGGTCTCGACCCTGATCGAGGGCTATGTGTGGACGCCGCTCGCCGTCATCGGCGTCGTGCTGGCGCTCGTCGGCAACGTGCTGGTGCTGCGGCGGCCGGCTGCGAAAGCCTGATCATTCCGCCGCGATCGGCTGCACATTGCGGGTGGAGCCGAGGTTGTCCAGCGACTGCTTGATGTGGAAGCCGAGCGCATCCGCCAGCGGGTTCTCCTCGCCGCGGGCGCGGATGAGGCCGATCTTGCACGAGGGCAGGGCCGGGAAGCCGTCGGACGGCCCGAGGATCCGCATGCCGGGGCGCACGGCGCTTTCCGGCAGCACCGAGACCGCAAGACCCGCCAGCACGGCCGCGCCCACGGCCGTGGAATGCCAGCTCACATAGGCGATGCGGAAGGGCCGGTCGGCGCTCTCCAGCGCTTCCGTGGCCGAGTGGCGCCAGTCGCAGTTGGGGCGGCCGAGCGCCAGCGGGATCGGGGTCTCCTCGTGTACCCCGTGGCGGGACGACGTGACCCACAGAAGCTGCTCGATGCGCACGATCTCGGACGGCCCGCGCCGATCCACATGGGTGATGATCGCCAGATCCAGATCGCCGTGCTGCACCCGCTCGACGAGCTGCGGCGTCGGCTCGCACATCACCGTCACCTCGGCCTTCGGGTTGGAGCGCGAGAAGCGCGCCAGGATCTCCGGCAGGTAGCGGTCGGCGTAATCGTCGGGGAGGCCGAGGCGCACACGGCCGGTGAGCTCGTTGTCGTTGAAGGACGCGATGCACTCGGCGTTGAGCCGCACGATCCGGCGGGCATAGTCCAGCAGGCGCTCGCCCTCGTCGGTGAGCTTCGACAGGCGCCCGTCGCGCTCGAAGATCGCCTTGCCGACCCGGTCCTCCAGGCGCTTCATCTGCATGGACACCGCGCTCTGCGTCTTGTGCACGATCTCCGCCGCGCGGGTGAACGACCCGGTATCGGCAATGGCGACGAACGTTCTCAGCTGGTCAATGTCGAGCAGGTGCATGGCGCAAACCTCATCATCAATACGGTTGATGATACATATCTCAAACAATCGTTTCAAGTGATGAAACGCATCTGGTAAAACATCCCTCATGAAATTGAAAAGACACGCAGCATCAATGACTTGATTGAGAGGTCTCTGGCAGTCGCTCTCAGAAAGTCATTGGCAGACGATTGGCACATTCCACTCGCCTGCCAAGCCCCCGAACCGAGAGAGCAGGAGATCAGCGATGAACAAGTCGATGCCAACCCGAATGACCTTCACCGGCATGTCCGCTCTGGGGCAGTTCGCCCGTTCCCTCGCGGATCTCTCCAGAGCCCTCCGGCACCGCGGCGAGATCAAGCACCTGGCCGAGTTCGACGACCGCATGCTCAAGGATATCGGGCTCACCCGCAGCGACGTGTCGAGCGCTCTGTCCGAGCCGCTTATCCGCAACCCGTCCTGGGTGTTGATCCGAAGTGCGGAGCGGCACTCCCGGAGCGAGAAGGTCGATCATTCGGCAAGGTCCATTCGACCGATCGTGCCGATGGTGACGCAGGCCAAGCGCTGCGCTTAAGACGTCCTATCGTCGGTCTTGCCGACGTCGGAGAAAATCGACTGAAGGGACGCGAGATACTGCATCTGCATCTCGCGTCCTTTTTCCATCATGTCGTCGAGCGAGGTGGACGAGGAGGGGGGCTCCGGCTTCGGCGGCTCTGCCGGCGGAGGCATCTGGAAGAAGCCGGCGAACATTTCCTCGAAGGGATTGCTCGGCTTCTGCTCGGGAGAGGCCGCCTTCATCCAGTTCACCCACAGGTCGGCCCACGGATTGGCTGGTCCCGACGGGGCCGGCTGAGGGTCCTTCGGGGGTGCGAAATTTTGAAAGGCCTGGGCATGGGCCATCATCCACTGGGATGTGCCTCCTGCCAGGATCCCGGCGAGCACCGGCAGCAGCTGTTGCATGGTGTCGGCGTTGATGCCTGCATAGCTTGCGGCCTGGTGCGCCACGCGCCGGCTGACCTCGTCGGAGCCGAAGATCTGGTCGAGCAGCTTGCGGCCTTCCTGCTGCGCCTGCGGGGTGAAGGGATTGCCGGCGGCCTGCCAGAAATTCTGATACGCCCCTCCCATCATGGATTGAAGCACGCGGGCCGGATCGCTCGAGGACATGGCGTGCTGGAGCCCCATGGCGAAAGCCGGCATGAAGGCCGCCATGGTCCGCTGCGGCTGATCGCCGGAAAGCCCGAACTGCCGCGCGAGCGCGTCCAGGGCTGCACTGGTCTGGGCCTGGCGCATCAGATCGAACCAGTTGAACATCGCAGCCTCCTCAGCAACGAGACGCCTGCCCCTGAATGTCAGGGGAGCGGGACAGCTTGCCTCTCCAGGCGCCGGATTGTCCAGAACGCCGTAAAGACCGCCGCAATACCGAACGCGACGGAGCCGAGTCCGATCCCCACGAGGGCTCCCTTCGGGCCTGCCATCTGGGCGCCGAAATAGGCGAACGGGATCATGCCGAGCGTTGCGCGGCCCCAGTTGAAGAAGGTCGACAGCAGGGGATAGCCCAGGTTGTTGAACGAGGCGTTCGACACCAGGACGAGGCCGATGAAGAACCAGATGAAGCCGCTGAGCTGGCAGAAGAACTGCACGAGCTCGGCCGTCCGCTCGGGAGCGTTGAAGGCCCGGGTCAGCGGCACCTGCACCAGGAACAGGATGAGCCAGACGAAAGCCACATAGACCACCGTGATGGTGAGGGAATCCTTCAGGATCTGCTTCATGCGGTCGTAACGCTGCGCACCCCAGTTCTGCCCCAGCACCGGACCGATGGCGCCGGCAAGCGCGAACAGGCCGGCGAAAGCCACCGGCGTAACCCGGTCGATGATGGCGGAGGCCGCGATGATCTCGTCGCCGAACCGGGCGACCACGCCCGTGAAGAAGGCGTTCGCCGCAGGAGCCGCGATATTCGTCAGAATGGCCGGGATCGCGATGGCCAGAAAGGGGCGCGCATCGTGCAGCAGGCCGCTCAACCTGGGGACGGCCAGCAGGTTGTGGATGCGAGTGACATAGCGGAAACTCACATAGGCCATGACGAAGCGCGCGATGCTGATCGCGACCGCCGCGCCGTCCGACTGAAGATCGAGGCCGAAGATCAGGATCGGATCGAGAGCGACCGTCACGATGGCGATGGACAGCGTGGCATACATGCTCCGCTTGGCGTCGCCCGCCGCGCGCAGGACGGTGGAGAGCCCCATGCCGAGCGCCATCACGGCATTGGTCGGCAGGGCGATCCAGAGAAAGCTCAGGGCAACGTCGTAGGTTCGGTCATGACCTCCCAGCGCTTTCAGGATGACGGGGAGCATGAGCAGAACGACGATGCTGACAGCGGCGGCGATCGCCGTCATGAGAATGCTGCACGATGTGGCCAGGCGCCGCGCGTCGTCGGGCCGGCGCGCGCCGAGCGCACGCGAGACGAGCGCCCCGATGGGGATCATCAGGCCCACATTGATCGAGATGGTGAAGAACATCACCACCGTGGCGAGGCCGACGCCGGCCGTCATGCTCGGGTCGTTGAGCCAGGAGATGTAGAGGAGCGACACCAGATCGACGATGAAGATCGCCACAAGCCCGGCCGCGCCGGTTCCCGTCATCACGAGCACATGGCGCATGGTGGAACCGACGACGAAGCGCGGCGTGTCGGCCTTCCGGCCCAGTTCTTCTGTCGAAGGACTTGCGTCCATCAGATGACCCCTTCGCCCAGGATGTCGCGCGTCTCAGGGCTGAGCGCTCTCGCCTTGCCGGCGGGCGCCGTGAGCGGCTCGGGAGCAATCTTGGAGCCCACCATGAGTTCCGCTCCGCCCATGGTGCCGACCTCCCTTTGCAGGACGAGGCGGGCAATGTCGCGCTTGCGGACATCGTTGGCCGCCTGGGCGGCCAACTCAGGATCCGTTCCGAGCTCCTCCAGCGCGGCACGCCCGAACACCACGGCGGATTCGAAGACCTCGCGGATCTGATAATCCACATCCCGGTTCATGAGCTCGATGGCGTGAATGCGGTCGTAGGCGCGCACGAAGCTGCGCGCATTCTGGAAGTTCTCGTGGATCATCTCGATGATCTTCATCATCGCGTCCTGATCGTCGATGCAGACGCAGATCATCTCGGCCTTCTCGGCGCCCGCGGCGCGGAGCACGTCGAGCCGCGTGCCGTCACCGTAATAGACCTGAAGACCGAAGCGTCCGGCGTCGCGGATGCGCTCCACATTCCGGTCGATCACCGTCGCGTGGATCCCCTGCGCGAGCAGGACCTGATTGACGATCTGCCCGAACCGGCCGAAGCCGATCACGAGCACCCGGCTTTCGAGTTCGCCCTCGGGGGCATGGAGCCCATGCAGGTCCGGCTCGTCCGCGCTCCCGTGCCGGTTCCGGAGAAGCCTCTCGACGAGGGTCGACAGGAGCGGCCCCAGCAGCATGGTGATGGCGGCCAAGGCCGTGAGCGGCTGCGCTTCCGCCGGCGCCATGAGGCCGAGACCCGCCGCGACCGGGATCAGCACGAAGGCGAATTCACCCGCCGTGCACAAGAGCGTGCCCGAGCGCAGACCGTCGCGCCAGCTCGCGCCGAACAGCCGCGATAGGACGGTGACGATGAAGGTTTTGCCTATGAGAACGACAGGCGCCGCGAGGGCGAGCATCACCCACTGCTCCTGAACGAGGGCAAGGTCGATCGACATGCCCACACTCATGAAGAACAGGCCCAGCAGCATGCCGCGGAAGGGCTCGATGTCGGCTTCCAGCTGGTGACGGAAATTGGACTCGGCCAGCAGCAGGCCTGCCAGGAAGGCGCCCATGGCCATGGACAGTCCGACCTCCTGCATGAGGAGGGCGGCGCCGAGTACCACGAGCAGGGCCGATGCGGTCATCACCTCGCGGGCGCCGCTGCGGGCGAGGATGCGGAAGAAGGGATTGAGCCCGTAGCGGCCGATCAGCACCACGGCGGCGATCCCGAGCAGCGCCACGCCGACCGCCAGAAGGCTGTCCGTGAGGGATCCCTGGTCGCCGACCCGCGAGGCGAGCAGGGGCAGAATCGCCAGGAGCGGAACCACGGACAGGTCCTGAAACAGCAGGATCGCGAAGGAGCGCTGGCCGTAAGGAGTCGGCAGATCGTTGCGCTCGCCCAGCATCTGGAGGGCGATGGCGGTGGCCGAGAGGGCGACGGCCACTCCCGTGACGAAGGAGGCCTGCGGCGAGAATCCGATGGCCATGGCCGCAGAGCCGAGCAGGATCGCCGTGATGGCCAGCTGGGCAAAGCCGAGCCCGAAGATATCCCGCTTCATCTCCCACAGGTGGGAGATCTTCAGCTCGAGCCCGATAATGAAGAGCAGAAGCACCACCCCGAGTTCGGCCACAGTCGCAATCGTCTGCGGATCCTCCACCAGGCTCAGGCCCGACGGCCCGATGGCGACCCCGGCCGCGAGATAGCCCAGCACCGCGCTCAGGCCGATCAGCCGGAACACCGGAACGGCCACGACAGCGGCCGCGCAGAAGGTCAGGATGGGCGGAAGAAAGCTGACGTGAGACGCGGTGGATGCCATGGGGATCAGGGGAGGTGAGAAGCTGCTCCACCTTTCTAGGGATTCTTGGGCTGAGGTGCGAGCGTTTATTGACGAGGGCCGGCCCTGTCCTGTGCCTCACCGCACGTGCTGCTCCCCCTCCCGCGTGGGAGAGGGGGGCCCAGGTGTCATCCCCGGCGAGCCGCAGGCGAGGGAAGGGGATCCACGATCAGGCTCAGTGCTATGGATTCCCTTCCCTTCCGCTGCGCTGCGGCCGGGAATGACACGGAGCAGGGATCAGCCTCGCCGCGAATAAGCGTCGCTCCCGCTTGACAGGAAGGGTCTCGTCTCGCCACATCGCCTCATCATGACGAAGCCACCCCTCGACATTCTGCTCTGTGCCCCACGCGGCTTCTGCGCCGGGGTCGTTCGTGCCATCGATGCGGTCGAGAAGGCGCTGGCGATCCACGGTGCGCCGGTTTATGTGCGCCATGAGATCGTGCACAACAAATACGTGGTGGAAAACCTGAAGCGGAAGGGCGCGGTCTTCGTCCGGGAACTCGACGAGGTGCCGGACACGCAGGCGCCGGTCATCTTCTCGGCCCACGGGGTCGCCAAATCGGTGCCTGAGGCGGCCCAGGCCCGCAACCTCTTCGCCATCGACGCCACCTGCCCCCTGGTGACCAAGGTCCACCGGGAGGCGCAGGTCCATCACAAGCGCGGCCGACACATCATCCTGATCGGCCATGCCGGCCATCCCGAGGTGATCGGCACCATGGGCCAGCTGCCTGACGGGGCCGTCACCCTGGTGGAGACCGTGGACGACATCGCCCGGCTCCAGCCGGCGGATGCCGACAACCTCGCCTTCGTGACGCAGACGACCCTCTCCGTCGACGACACCCAGGACATGGTGGATGCCCTGAAAGCGCGCTTCCCCGCCATCGTCGGGCCGCACAAGGAGGACATCTGCTACGCCACCACCAACCGGCAGGGCGCGGTCAAGCGGGTGGCCCCGCAGGTCGATGCCATGATCGTGGTGGGCTCGCCCAATTCCTCCAACTCCCAGCGCCTGCGGGAAGTGGCCGAGCGGGAGGGCTGCCCCTTGGTCCGCCTGATCCTGCGCGCGGAAGACATCGACTGGTCGCTGTTCGGCAGCATCCGGAGCCTCGGCATCACGGCCGGCGCCTCGGCGCCCGAGATCCTCGTGGAGGAGATCATCGACGCCTTCGCGGCGCGCTACGAGGTGAATGTGGAGAGCGTGTCCACGGCGGATGAGAGCGTGTTCTTTCCTTTGCCGCGCGAGTTGCGTGAGCAGGCGGCGGAGTAAACGGTGGCGGTCTATACGGAAGTCAGCGACGAGGAGCTCTCGGCCTTCCTCGAAACCTACGACATCGGCACCGTACTGTCCTACAAGGGCATCGCCGAGGGCGTGGAGAACACCAACTATTTCCTCCACACCACCAAGGGCTCCTACATCCTGACGCTCTACGAGAAGCGGGTGCGGGAGGCCGATCTGCCCTTCTTTCTCGGCCTCATGCAGCATCTGGCGCAGAAGGGTCTGAACTGTCCGCTGCCGGTGAACAACCGCCGGGGCGAGTCCCTGGGCCGGGTTGCCGGGCGGCCAGCCGTGATCATCACGTTTCTGGAGGGTATCGCGGTTCGCCGTCCCACGGCCCAGCATTGCGGAGCCCTTGGCGGCGCGCTGGCGAAGCTGCACCTGGCGGGCCGGGACTTTGACGGGCACCGGCCCAATGCGCTCTCGCTCGAGGCCTGGGCGCCGCTTTTCGCCCAGGCCGAGGCTCAGGCCGATACGGTCTCGCAGGGCCTCGCGGAGCGGACCCACCGGGAGCTGGCAAGCTTGGGGGCTTCCTGGCCGCGCGGTCTGCCCAGCGGCATCATCCACGCGGATCTGTTCACCGACAACGTATTCTTCATCGGCTCAGAGGTGTCAGGGCTGATCGACTTCTATTTCGCCTGCACGGATGCCTTCGCCTACGATGTCGCCATCTGCCTGAACGCCTGGTGCTTCGAGATCGACGGCTCGTTCAATCTCACCAAGGGCCGGGCCATGCTCGCGGGATACCAAGCGGTTCGCCGCCTCGATGCGGACGAGATAGAGGCGCTGCCGGTTCTCTGCCGCGGCTCGGCCATGCGCTTCATGCTGACCCGGCTGGTGGACTGGCTCAACGTGCCGCCGGGCGCGCTGGTGAAGCCTAAGGATCCTCTGGAATACGACCGCAAGCTCAATTTTCACCGGCATGTGAAACACGCGCGCGAATACGGACTTGAAGCATGAGTGATACCAAGCGCGTGATGATCTACACGGACGGCGCCTGCTCGGGTAATCCCGGGCCAGGCGGCTGGGGGGCGATCCTGTTCTTCAACGGGAGCGAGAAAGAGGTTTCCGGCGGGGAGGCACACACCACCAACAACCGCATGGAAATCAGGGCCGCCATCGAGGGGCTCAACGCCCTCAAGCGGCCCTGCGCGGTCGATCTTTTCACGGATTCCCAGTATGTCCGCCAGGGCATCACCCAGTGGATGCACAACTGGAAGCGGCGCGGCTGGCGTACGGCCGACAACAAGCCGGTGAAGAACGAGGACCTGTGGCGGGAGCTCGACGAGGCAGCCGCCCGCCACGACGTCGCCTGGCACTGGGTGAAGGGCCACGCGGACGACCCGGTCAATATCCGCGTTGACGAACTTGCGGTCGCGGCGATGCAGCCGTTCAAGAAGAACGGCCGGAGGGCCAGCGTCTAGCCCTCCGACTTTACAGAGATCGGGGCATCCCTCCCATGTCATGGCCGGGCTTGTCCCGGCCATCCCGATCAGGAAAGCGCGGCGCTTCAGGCAATCGGGATCACCGGCACGAGGCCGGTGATGACGACGGAGGGGATTCTTCGGTCAATTCCTTAGAGGATCAGAGATCCTTGAGGAGGTTCTCGGCGCCGGAATGCTGCGCCTTGGAGGGGGCATCCTCCACGTTCAGGGCCTTCACCACGCCGTCCTCGACCACCATGGAATAGCGCTGGGAGCGGGTGCCGAGGCCGAAGCCCGCACCGTCCATGGACAGGCCGATGGCCTTGGCGAAATCCGCATTGCCGTCGGAGATGAACTCGATGCCCTCGGCCTCCGAGGACTTGCCCCAGGCGTCGAGCACGAAGACGTCGTTGACCGAGGTCACCAGGATGGCATCGACGCCCTTGGCCAGGATCTCGTCCCGCTTCTGCACATAGCCGGGCAGGTGGTTGCGGTGGCAGGTGGGGGTGAAGGCGCCGGGAACGGCGACGAGAACCACCTTGCGGCCCTTGAAGAGATCGTCCGTGGTCTTGGCCACAGGGCCGTCGGGGGTCATGACGCGGAAGGTGACCTGGGGCAGACGTTCGCCGACCTGGATGGGCATGGGCAGGTTCTCCAAAGCTATGCCGTTGAGTGCCTTATCCCTAGCGCGGCTGGCCGGGCGCGTCGAGGCTGACTTCCGTCTCGATGGCCTTGTCCCCGGCCACCAGCGTCAGGCGAACGGGGACGGGGCCCGATGCGTCCTTCGGCTTCTCCTCCACGGTCACGGTGAAGCGGTCGCCTTCGGCCGGATGGGAGACGGAGAAGAACCAGTTGTCCGGTCCCTCTGCGAAGAGAGCGGGCGTCTGGCCGGACGGAGCGCGGACGGTGACCGCATAGGCAGGCTTGTCCTGAGCGAGAGGAGTGATGGAGAGAACCGACAACTCGGCCTGCGCTGCCAGGGGCTGAGGCTGCGGAACCTTGGCCAGGGCCGCCTCGATGGTCTTGCGCTCGGAATCCGCGCCGGTCAGGTCCAGGGTGAGATCCGCATGGGCCGGGATGCAGATGTCCTTGCAGACCCCGTATTCCAGAGCCAGGACAAGCTTGACCGGCTTTGCGGGGTCCTTGGGCGTCACGAGGATGGGAAGCACGGCTTTTTTGCCGTAGACATAGGCCACCCCGGCTGCATCTTCATGCCGCTTGGGGGCCGGCCAGCGGACTTCAGTGCCGGCCACGTTCTCCGATCCCGACCAGTCGAACCGGGGCGGCAGGCCTGAATCGCCCGGATTGCGCCAGTAGGTCTTGAAGCCCTGGTCGAGGGTGATCTCGACCCCGGCGAGCCAATGCTCTCCCTGCCGCCCTCCGTCGATCAGGCGGGCACGGGAATGGAACCCTTGGGTCGAGGCGGAAGGCGTGACGGGTTGCGCGACGGCTGCGGCGACGGACAAAACACAAAAAAACGCAACCGAAGCGGCGCGGAACATGGATGCCATGGAACTGACGCCTCCCTGAGGCACTTCCCTTATGCGTTTATTCTCGGGTCTGCCATCCACGATCCTGTGATCGGGTAGGTGAGCCCGGCAAGGCAGATTGTAGGATATGGGCTCTCACATTTCACCATACGGCACTGATTCAACGTACCTCGACGGGCAGCTTCTCGTGGCGATGCCGGGGATGATGGACGAACGTTTCGCCCGGGCCGTCATCTTCATCTGCGCCCATTCGTCGGAAGGGGCGATGGGCATCATCCTCAACCGGCCTGCCGCCAACGTGACCATGCCCGATCTGCTGGTTCAGCTGGAGATCCTGCCCGAGGTGGAACGCATCCGCCTGCCGCAGAAGGTGGAGACCATGCAGGTGCTCGTCGGGGGACCGGTGGAGACGAGCCGCGGCTTCGTCCTGCACTCGCCGGATTTCCACCTCGCCCAGTCGACCCTGCCCATCGACGACAGCATCTGCCTGACGGCCACCATCGACATCCTGCGCGCCATCGCGGCCGGTCGCGGACCCGAGAACGCGGTGCTGGCGCTGGGCTATGCCGGCTGGGGTGCGGGCCAGCTCGAGACGGAGATGCAGGCCAACGGCTGGCTCAACTGCCCGGCCGATGCGGAACTCGTCTTCAACACGGCGGCGGACCTGCGCTACGAGATGGCCCTGCGCCGGATCGGCATCGAGCCGGCCATGCTGTCCATGGAAGCCGGCCATGCCTGATCAGGCGCGGCGGACCGGTCAGGCCGCCGCGGGAGCAGCCCCCACGAGCTGACGCGCCTGGAGCGTCGACATGGGCTCGCCGAAGACGGCACCCTGGGCATATTCGCAGCCGAGCTGGTAGAGTTCGATTGCCTCGGATTCGCTCTCCGCGCCTTCCGCCACGATCTCCATTCCGAGCTCGTGCGCCATCTTGACGATGGAGCGCAGGATGACAGGCTTGCCCGCCGCCATCTGGCGCACGAAGGACTCGTCCACCTTGATCGTGTCGAAGGGGAAGCGCTGCAGGTAGGAGAGGGCGGAATAGCCTGTTCCGAAATCGTCGAGCGACAGGCCGGCGCCGAGGTCACGCAGGCGCGAGAGCATCTGCGCCGAGTATTCCGGGTTCTCCATCACGAGACTTTCCGTCATCTCGATCTTGAGCGTGCCGGGAATGACGCCGGAGCGGGCGATCACCGTCTTCACGTCCTGCAGCAGGTCGTGCCGCAGCAGGTGGTGGCTCGACATGTTCACGCTGGCGAAGATCGGCGGCTCCACCTCGAGAGCGTTCTGCCAGGCGGCAAGCTCGCGACCGGTCTGCTCGAGCAGGAACACGCTCAGCTTGACGATGAGGCCGGTTTCCTCGGCAATCGACATGAAGTCCTCGGGGCCGACGCGTCCGAGGCGCGGGTGATCCCAGCGCAGCATCGACTCGAAGCCCGCGATGGTCCGGTCCTCCAGCCGCACGATGGGCTTGAACAGCACCTTCATCTCGCCCCGTTCGAGGGCATGGCGCAGGTCGGTTTCCATTGTGAAATGATCGCTGCGGTCGGACCGCATGGTGGGCCGGAACACCTCGATTCGGTCGCCGCCGTTGCGCCGTGCATGGGCCATGGCGATCTCGGCGTTGCGCAGCACCTCCTCGCGCCGTGCGGCGATCTGCGGATCGTGCAGCGCGATGCCGATGGAGGCGGTGAGGAAGAACTCGCGCTCCGAATAGGTGAACGGCGTCGTGACCACGCGCCGGACCATGTCGGCGAAGGAGATGATGCGGTCGGTCTCCCGCTCGGAGAGCAGGATGATCGCGAATTCGTCGCCCGAAATGCGCGCCAGCGTGTCCTGGGGCTTCAGCAGGCGGCTGAGGCGGCGCGACAGGGTCAGCAGGATCGAGTCGCCGGCCGCATAACCGGCCGTGGCATTGGCGTCCTTCAGCTTGTCGATGTCGATGACGACGACGGTCGGGCGAAGGGAATCGTCCTGGCTGGCATAGGTCAGGGCCGCTTCCAGCCTGTCGTAGAAGAGCTGCCGGTTCGGCAGGCTCGTCAGGTTGTCGTGCACCGCGTCGTGCAGCAGGCGCTCCTCGGCGGTCTTGCTGTCCATCACGTCCGCAAGCGTGCCGACGATACGCAGCACCTCGCCGTCGGAGCCGATCACCGGGCGAGCCTTGAGACGGAACCAATGGTGCGCGCCGGTCGAGGAGCGCAGGCGGAAATCCTGGGACAGGCGGCCGCGGCGCTGCTCGATGACGGCGTCGAGTGCAAGCCGGTAGCGATCCTTGTCGAAGGGGTGGATCAGGTCGAGCCAGGCGGAGGCCGGGCCTTCCAGGGCGCCGCGCTTGAGCCCGAGCTGATGCTCGACCTCGGGGCTGACGAAGATGTTGTCGGAGACCACGTCCCAGTCGAACACGATGTCGCCGGCCCCCGTGAGCGCCAGCGCCCGGCGCTCGGTGTCGTTGACGAAGCCGCGGGCGAAGCCGCCGCCGGCGAAGGCATGCTGCATGACCGTGAAGCCGATGAGCATGACGACCAGCACGAGGCCGCCGACCAGGGCAGGGGGGACGAGGTCCGAGGAGAGCTGGCCGACCACGGTGAAGCTCGCCGCCGTGACCCAGGCCACCAGGAGCAGCCATGTGGGAACGAGCATCACGGCGCGGTCGTAGCCGTGCGTCGCCAGATGGATCACGAGCACGAAGCCGATGCCGGCCACCGCGGCGATGGACATGCGGGCCACACCCGAGGCCATGGGAGGATCGACGATGGCGAGCGCCATGAGGCCCCCGAGGAACAGGAGCCAGAACGCCGTGACGTGGCTGTAGCGCACGTGCCAGCGGTTGAGGTTGAGATAGGCGAAGAGGAAGACGAGGAGCGTTGCCGCGAGCACCGCCTCGGCGCCGGCGCGGTAGATCTGCTCGGTGGCCTCCGTGATCGGGAAGACGCGCTGGAAGAAGCCGAAATCGATGCAGGCATAGGCCAGCACCGCCCAGGCCAGTGCCGCCGCCGCCGGGAAGATCAGGGCGCCCTTCACCACGAACACGATGGTGAGGAACAGGGCGAGCAGCCCCGCGATGCCGATGATGATGCCCTTGTAGAGGGTGAGGCCGTTGACCCGGTCCTTGTAGGCATCCGCATCCCACAGATGGACCTGGGGCAGGTTCTCGGAGCGCAGCTCCGCCACGAAGGTGACGGTGGTGCCGGGATCGAGGGTGATGAGGAAGAGGTCGGCGTCCTCGCCGTCGTCGCGCTCGGGCCGGATGCCCTGGCTCGCGGTGATCGCCGCGATGCGGGTTGCGCCGAGATCGGGCCAGATCACGCCGGAATCCGTCAGACGGAAGTGCGGGGCGACCAAGAGGCGCTCGATCTGCTCGTCGGTGTCGTTGGTGAGCGCGAAGACCATCCAGTCCGGCCGGGTGCCGGCCTCGCGTGCCTTTACGGCGATGCGGCGGACGATGCCGTCGCGCCCGGGGGCGGTGGAAATACGGATCTCGTCCCCGTCCGAGTTGTAGCGCTCGATGGCCGGGGTGAGGTCGATGGCCTTCATCTTGGGGTCGACGCGCACGGATTCCACGGCCCAGCCGGTTGCCGGCCAAGCGGCTCCTAAGAACGTCGCCAGAAGAAGCGCTATGGCGAAAGATACGATCCGCAATGCTTCGGTCTTTCGTCCGGTACTAAAACAATGGAACAGGATTGGTACCGGTCAGGAGGCTTGAGAGCAAGGCGAAGGCTGAAAAGGCCCCCACTTGTCCGCAGGACTCATTGTTGTTCTTGGAACGGGCCATGGGGCCCGTTTGCGGCGGGATTGAGGACGATCCGGTATGCCCTAAGGGCAGATGCGGCGGAAAGAATCAGCTGCGAAGCCCGGACGCGATGCTCTCCAGGGACGGCAGCCCCTTGATCGGCCCGATCGCCGCCAGGGTGGGCGCACCCTGCAACAGGGAGCGGCCCGCCTCGCGCACATGCTCGACCTCGAGGGCATCGACCTTGCGGACGATCTCGTCGCTGCCGACCACACGGCCCCAGGACAGGAGCTGGCGGGCGACGCGTTCGATGCGGCCGCCGGGGGTCTCCAGGGCGGTGAGCAGGGCCACCTTCATCTGCGCCTTGGCGCGGATCAGCTCGATCTCGCTGATGTCCTGCGTCGCCTGGACCATGCAGGCGAGCGTCACGTCCATCAGCTCGCGCACGTCCGCACCCGCCGTTCCGGCCCCGACGCCGAAGAGGCCGCAATCGGAGAAGGGCCAGTGGAAGGAATCGATGGAATAGGCGAGGCCGCGGGTCTCGCGCACCTCGTGCCAGAGCCGCGAGGTCAGGCCGCCGCCGAGCATGTGGGCGAAGAGGTGGGCCGCGTAGTAGTTCGGATCCTTGAACGAGAGGCCGGGCAGGCCGAGCACGAGGTTCGCCTGTTCGAGCTTGCGGGAGATGCGACGCTCGCCTCCCGTGTAACGCCCGGACTCGGGCTGGCGCGCCGGAACAGTCGGCATGGCGCCGAACAGGCGCTCGGCCAGATCGACGATGCGGGCATGCTCCACGTCGCCTGCGGCGGCCAGCACCATCTTGCCCGGCGTGTATTCCCGCGCCATGAAGGCGCGGATCGTCGCCTCGTCGAAGCTCTTGATGGTCTCCGGCGTGCCGAGGATCGGGCGGCCGACCGCCTGGCCCGCGAAGGCGGTTTCCATGAAGGCGTCGTAGATGAGATCGTCGGGCGTGTCTTCGACGGCGGCGTATTCCTGCAGGATCACGCCCTTCTCGCGGGCGAGCTCGCCCGCCTCAAAAGCCGAGTGGATGAGGATGTCGCCGAGCACGTCGAGGGCAACGTCCACGTTCTCGCCGAGAACCCGCGCCGTGTAGCTTGTGTATTCGACGCTGGTCGCCGCGTTGATGTCGCCGCCCACATTCTCGATGTCCTCGGCGATCTGGCGGGCGGAGCGCCGCGCCGTGCCCTTGAACGCCATGTGCTCGATCAGATGCGACAGGCCGTGCTCGTGCGGCTGCTCGTGGCGCGAGCCGGTGCCGACCCAGACGCCGAGCGTCGCGGTGGCGATCTCGGGCATCCGCTCTGTGGCGACCATCAGGCCGTTGGACAGGGTGGTGATGTCGATCCGCTTCTCGCGGACGAAGTGCTGGTTCATGCGGCAGCGCCTTTGACAGCCCGCGCGCGCTCGCGGATGAAGCGCTCGACCGCAGCCTGGTCGTTGGGAAGAATCGTGAAGCTCTCCTTGCGCTCCATCAGATCAGCCATGTGCGGCGGAAGTGCGGGGCGCAGGCCCGTCGCGCGCTCGACCGCATCCGGGAACTTGGCTGGATGGGCTGTGGACAGGGCCACGACGGGCGTTTCCGGGTTCTGCTTCAACAGGGCGCGGCCGGCGCGGGTGCCGACGGCGCTGTGCGGGTCGAGCACATAGCCGGTGCTGCGATAGGTCTCGGCCATCTCGGCGATCACATTGTCCTCGTTCACGGCCTCGGCCGCAAACTCCTCGCGGATGCGGGCGAGCGGCTCCGCGTCGATGAGGAAGGCGCGGGACTGGTTGAGGCTTGCCATGAGACGGCGGACCACCTCGTCATTGCGGCCATAGGCCTCGAACAGCAGGCGCTCGAAATTGGACGAGATCTGGATGTCCATGGAGGGCGAGGTCGTGGGATGCACGCCCTTGATCTCGTAGGACCCCGAGCCGAGGGTGCGGGCCAGGATGTCGTTGGCGTTGGTGCCGATCATCAGCCGCTCGATGGGCAGCCCCATGCGCTTGGCGACCCAACCGGCGAGGATGTCGCCGAAATTGCCGGTAGGCACGGAGAACGACACGGGGCGGTGAGGCGCGCCCAGCGCCACGGCGGCGGTGAAGTAGTAGACGGCTTGAGCCGCCACGCGGGCCCAGTTGATGGAGTTGACGCCCGAGAGCTGCAGCTCGTCGCGGAAGCGGGCATGGTTGAACATGGCCTTCACCATGTTCTGACAGTCATCGAAGGTGCCTTCCACCGCGAGCGCATGGACGTTGGGCGAGGCCACTGCCGTCATCTGCCGGCGCTGCACGTCCGACACGCGGCCGTGCGGGTAGAGGATGAAGATGTCGACCTGGTCGAGACCCTTGAACGCCTCGACCGCAGCGCTGCCCGTGTCGCCCGAGGTCGCGCCCACGATGGTCGCGCGGGCGCCGCGGGCTTTCAGCACGTGATCCATCAGCCGCCCGAGCAGCTGCATGGCCACGTCCTTGAAGGCGAGCGTGGGGCCGTGGAAGAGCTCGAGCACGAACAGGTTGTCGCCGAGCTGGGTGAGCGGGCAGACCGCCGCGTGACGGAACGAGGCGTAGGACTCGTCGATCATGCGGCCGAGCTGGTCTTCCGGAATCTCGCCGTCGACGAGGGGGCCGAGCACGGCCTTCGCCACCTCGGCATAGGGCTTGCCGGCGAAGCCGCTGATCGTCTCGGCGGTCAAGCTCGGCCAGCTTTGCGGCAGATAGAGGCCGCCGTCCCGGGCGAGGCCGGTCAGCAGGGCGTCAGTGAAGCCGAGCGCAGGGGCTTCCCCCCGGGTCGAGACATGGAGCAATGTCGATCTCCTGGAAATTCGGCCGGACATTATGGTCATGGACCGGACACGGCAAGCCGCATCCGGTCGCAGAGATCAGGCTTTTACACGGGCCATCGCGTAGGCATCGACGAAGGCGCCGCCCCGGAAGGCGAAATCCCTGTGCGTGCCCTCGGTCTCGAAACCGTTGCGCTTGTAGAGCGCGATGGCCGGGGCGTTGTCCACATAGACCGTCAGTTCGATGCGCCTCAGGTTGAGCCAATCGTCGGCGATGGTGATGATCTCGCGCAGCAGCCGGGAGCCGATGCCACGGCCATGGAAATCGTCGTGCAGGCCCATGCCGAGATAGGCCACATGGGCGCGTCGCCCCTGGAGGCGCTCGAAGCCGCCGTTGCCGATGATCCGGCCGTCCTTCTCCACCACGAGGCTGACATTGTTGGCCGGGTTGATCCCCTCGAGCCACTTCCGGGTCGCTTCGGGTGTCTGGTAGGGCAGGCGCAGGGTGCCCCAGCGATAGCCGGGCATGTTGCCCAGCGCCGCGATGCCTTCGCAGTCACCGGGGCGCGCCGCGCGGATGACGATGTCGTCGGCGGAACTGGGTGGGTGAATTTCAGGCTGAAGGCTCATATCGCTCTCCTCTGGATGAGGCGGAGGCGAACCGAACCCTTCAAGAAGCCCTGCTCGTCTCCGCAGGGCTTTCGGGGAATGCTCGACGCTTGTCCTAGACGCGCAAAGCCTCTCCCCTACGCCCTGCAAGGCGCATAGTGAGATGGGCTACGGTCGTGAGAAGCGTGAACATGGAAGCTATGGTATAATAGACAGGGCCGGAAGCCAAGCTCACCTTCCACGAAGAGGACCGGACTTATGCGCATGACACGGATCGACTGGATCCTGCTTCCCATTCTGGTGGGTGTGCTGGCGGGCGTCGTGATAGGGGCTTTCCTGCTCGCGGGCTTCATCGGCCTGGGCGTTCTCGGCCTCATCATCGGGCTCATGGCCCAGCGCATCGAGCTGGAGAAGGACGGGGCGGTCAGCCATTCCATGACGACCTCGCTCTATGCCGAGCAGTTCAAGGCCAGGGAGCGGATGAGCCGCGCCGAGAAGGCGGGGCACCGGGCGGAGACGCAGACGCTCCTGAAATGGCTGTTCCCCGCCAAGGTGGTGAGCGCCGGGCTGATCATCCTCGGCTTCGGCCTGTTCTTTCTATTTCAGCACCCCTGAGTCCGGCTCCTTCAGACGCCGCCAGGCGAAGGCCACGAAGACGCCGACCAGGGTGAGGGCGATGCCGTACCAGGTGACCGCGTATTGCAGGTGGTTGTTCGGCAGGGTCAGGGGCGTCTGCCCGCCCCGGGGCCAGCCGCCCGGGTTCGGGCTCGCATCCGCGTCGATCAGGAACGGGGCGACGCGCTCGAGATTGCGGGCCGCCGCCATGGCTTGGGGATCGCGGGCGAACCATCGGTTGCCGGCCGGGTCGTCGTTGGGCGTGAAGGGATTGCGGATCTCCGGCGCCCGCACGAGGCCGGTGACCGTGACCTCGCCCTGGGGCTGGCTCTCGGGGCGGGTGGCCGGATCGCGCAGGTCCGTCGGCACGAAGCCGCGGTTGACCATCACGATGGCGCCCGATGCGAGCTTGAGGGGCGTGATCAGGTAATAGCCCTGGATCGGTGCCCCCTGCCGCTCGCCGCGGGCAAGGCCGTAGACCGGGGCCTCGAACGCGTGGAGGAAGGTGCCGGTCACCCGCACCTTCCGGAACTCGTCCTGGTCGGCGCGCCAGGTGGGCCACTCCGCTTCCGGCAGGATGGCGCCGGGCTCGCCGTAGGCGCGGGTCTCGATCTGGGCGATCAGGCTTTCCTTCCAGGCCTTGCGCTGGAGCTGCCAGGTGCCCAGGCCGATCAGGATGGCAAGCGCCACCAGAGCCGCGAGGCCCGGAACGAGGAGGGATCGACCCTTGTGCAGGCGGAAGGCGGTCACTTCTCGAAGCGCCCTTCCTCGGCCTTGTGGTGATATTGCAGGTTCATCAGAACGCCCTTGAGCGGCCGCACCAGCAGGAGGCTCAGGACGATGCTGAGCGCCGTCCACATGACGAGATGGAGCCAGATCGGCGGCTCGTAGGTGAACTCGGCCCACAGCGCCAGGGCCACCACCACGATGCCCACGAAGGACATGACGAAGAACGCCGGGCCATCGCCCGTGTCGGTGAAGGCGAGGTCGAGGCCGCAGACCTCGCATTTCGGCTGAACCGTGAGGAAGCCCTTGAACACATGCCCCTTGCCGCAGCGGGGGCACAGCCCCTTGAGGCCTGTCGAGATGGGCGAGGGGGTGGACGGATCGTGAGCCACGGCTTTTCTCCGGTTGGGCCGGTGCGGGTCACCGACAGATGGGGACGGGAGCCCCAAAATGCGAAGGGCGGCCGTGAAGCCGCCCCTGCCGATTTGCTGTTTGACGAGCGGCTTAGTGGCCGGCGCCGCTTCCGCCGTAGCCCCACACGTAGATGGCGGCGAAGAGGAAGAGCCACACCACGTCGACGAAGTGCCAGTACCAGGCGGCGAACTCGAAGCCGAGATGCTGCTGGGGCGTGAAGTCGCCGCGATAGGCGCGCAGGAGGCAGACGGCCAGGAAGATCGTGCCGATGAGCACGTGGAAGCCGTGGAAGCCGGTCGCCATGAAGAAGGTGGCGCCGTAGATGTTGCCGCTGAAGCCGAAGGCCGCGTGGGTGTACTCATAGACCTGCACGCAGCTGAACAGGGCGCCCAGGATCACCGTGAGCCACAGACCGGCCTTCAGGCCCTGGCGGTCATTGTGCAGGAGCGCATGGTGCGCCCAGGTGACCGTGGTGCCGGACGTGAGCAGGATCAGCGTGTTGAGGAGCGGCAGGTGCCACGGATCGAAGGTCTCGATGCCCCGCGGAGGCCACACGCCGCCGAGCGCCTCGACGCGCGAGTAGAGCTGCGGGTCGTTGGCATAGAGAGCGGCGTCGAAATAGGCCCAGAACCAGGCGGCGAAGAACATCACCTCGGAGGCGATGAACATGATCATGCCGTAGCGGTGGTGAAGCTGAACGACGCGGGTGTGCGAGCCGGTATTGGCTTCCTTCACCACGTCGGTCCACCAGGACAGCATCGTGTAGAGCACGCCGATGATGCCCGCGCCGAAGATGAAGCCGCCGATATCCAGGCCGGCGATGTGCATGTCCCTCCACCAGGTCACGAAGCCGGTCGCCATCAGGAAGGCGCTGACCGCGCCGATGAGCGGCCACGGGCTCGGTTCAAGGATGTGGTAATCGTGGTTCTTGGCGTGGGCCTCGGCCATTTCGTGTCGTCTCCGTACCTCGAAGGTGAACTCGCTTTAGGACGTTTCCGCCCAGCTTGTCACGTGTCTTATTGCGAGATGGGTGTGGTGGATGATGTCACCTCCGCCACCGGCTTGCCCCCCTTGGAGGGGAAGTAGGTGTAGGAGAGGGTGATGGATGACAGGTCCTTCACGTCGCGATCCTGCGCGAGGCGGGGATCGACGTAGAAGACGACCGCAGATTCCAGGGTTTCGCCCGGCTGCAGGGTCTGCTCGGTGAAGCAGAAGCATTCGAGCTTGGAAAAGTAGGTGCCGGCGAGGTCGGGCTGCACGTTGTAGGTTGCGATGCCCGTGCTCGGCTTGTCGCCGGTGTTGGTGACCTTGTAGAGGACCGTCGTGGTCTCGCCGAGCTTGACCCTGACCTCGGGCTTCTCCGGCGAGAAGCGCCAGTTCAGCCCGGGCGCCACATTGGAGTCGAAGCGGACGGAGATCGTCCGGTCCATCACCTGCGAGCTGTTGCTGTCGACGGCGATCGGTGTGCCGCCGAAGCCCGTGACCTTGCAGAAAAGGTCGTAGAGGGGAACGGACGCATAGGCGAGGCCGACCATGCCCACGACGATGCCGACGCAGGCGATGGCCGTGCGGTTCATCTTGCGCTGGTGATCGGATGTCGCGGCCATGTCGATCCTCACAATGGGCGTTGCATGATGCCCGGCCCGAGCTTCGCCAGGGTGACGGCGAACAGCAGGATGCAGAAGATGCCGAGCGCCAGTGCCAGCGCCATGGAGCGCTGGCGGCGTCGCTTCTGTTCCTCGGGAGTCAGGCGGACGGGAGGGTTGGGTCTTGCCATCGCGAGTTACCCGAACACCGGCCGGAAGAAGCCGAAGCCGTGCTCGACGAGCAGGGTCGCGAACAGCAGGAAGAGGTACAAGATCGAGAAGCCGAACAGCTGCTGGGCGACCCGCATGGCCGGCTCGCCCTCGCGCAGGCGGTAGACCTGCACGGCCAGCGCCAGCATGCCGAAGCCGCCGATGAGCGATATGATGGCATAGGCCAGGCCGCCGAAGCCGAGAACCACCGGGGCTAGCCCTAAGGGAGCCAGGAGGATCGTGTAGGCGAGGATCTGGAAGCGGGTGGAATCGGGGCCCGCCACGTTCGGCATCATCGGGATGCCGGCGCGCTCGTAATCGCCCGACTTCACGAGAGCGAGCGCCCAGAAATGGGGCGGCGTCCACATGAAGATGATGGCGAACAGAATGACACTGTCCCATGCCACATGGCCGGTGACGGCCGCCTGAGCCACGATCGGGGGGAGGGCGCCCGCCGCGCCGCCGATGACGATGTTCTGCGGCGTCGAACGCTTCAGCCACATGGAATAGACCACCACGTAGAAGAAGATCGTGAACGCGAGCAGCCCCGCGGCGAGCCAGTTGCTGACGAGGCCGAGGATGATGACCGAGCCGGCGGAGAGGGTCACGCCGAAGGCCAGCGCCTCGCCGGGCTCGATCTTGCCGGCCGGGATCGGGCGCTTGCGGGTGCGGGTCATGACCGCGTCGATATCCGCATCCCACCACATGTTCAGGCAGCCGGACGCGCCGCCGCCGACGGCGATCATCAGGAGCGACACGAAGGCCACGATGGGGTGGACGCTGGAGGGGCTGACGACCATGCCGACGAGCGCCGTGAACACCACGAGAAACATCACGCGCGGCTTCAGGAGGGCGAAGAAGTCGGACACGTCTCCCTGGGAAACGCCTGCCGTGGGGAGGCTTTCGACGTGGGCTTCGGTCAGGGCGTTCGACATGCTGCTCATAACAAAATTCCGAAATGCCGGGACGAGGCCGAAAAGGCCTCCGGGTGGTCGGCTCCTCGCCGGAAGGCTTGTGAAAACCCAAGCCCTCTGGGGAGGAGCGGGCGGCGTGAAGCCGCCCGGCTCGCTTCTGGTTAGTGGCCCGTGTCGACGACGCGGGGCAGGGTCTCGAACTGGTGGAACGGGGGCGGGGAGGACAGGGTCCACTCCAGCGTCGTTGCACCTTCACCCCACGGGTTCGCGGCAGCCTTTTCCTTGCGGACGAAGGCATAGACCACGCCGAACATGAAGATGAAGAGACCGGCGAAGAACACGTACGCGCCGATGGACGACACCAGGTTCCAGCCCGCGAAGGCATCCGGGTAATCCGCATAGCGGCGCGGCATGCCGGAGAGGCCGAGGAAGTGCATCGGGAAGAACAGCACGTTGGAGCCGATGAAGGCGACCCAGAAGTGCAGCTTGCCGATCCACTCGGGCATCACGTAGCCGGTGATCTTCGGGAACCAGTAGTACATGCCCGCGAAGATCACGAAGACTGCGCCGAGCGACAGCACGTAGTGGAAGTGCGCCACCACGTAGTAGGTGTCGTGCATGTAGCGGTCCACGGGGGCGTTCGCCAGCACCACGCCGGTGACGCCGCCGACCGTGAACAGGAACACGAAGCCGATCGCCCACTGCATGGCCGCCGTGAAGCGGATGGAGCCGCCCCACATGGTGGCGATCCACGAGAAGATCTTCACGCCCGTGGGCACCGCGATCACCATGGTGGCGAACACGAAGTAGGCCTGGGTCTGGAGCGAGAGGCCGACGGTGTACATGTGGTGCGCCCACACGACGAAGCCGACCACGCCGATCGCCACCATGGCGTAGGCCATGCCGAGATAGCCGAAGATCGGCTTCTTGGAGAAGGTGGAGATGATGTGGGACACGATGCCGAAGGCCGGCAGGATCATGATGTACACTTCGGGGTGGCCGAAGAACCAGAACAGGTGCTGATAGAGCACCGGATCGCCGCCGCCCGACGGATCGAAGAAGGTCGTGCCGAAGTTGCGGTCGGTGAGCAGCATCGTGATCGCGCCCGCGAGAACCGGCAGCGACAGGAGCAGCAGGAACGCGGTGACGAGCATCGACCAGGCAAACAGCGGCATCTTGTGCAGCGTCATGCCCGGAGCGCGCATGTTCAGGATCGTCGTGATGAAGTTGATCGCGCCGAGGATCGAGGCCGCACCGGCAAGGTGCAGGGCCAGGATGCCGAAGTCGAGCGCCGGGCCCGGGTGGCCGACGGTCGAGAGCGGCGGATACACGGTCCAGCCGCCGCCGAAGCCCAGCGAGCCCGGAGCGCCCTCGACGAAGAGCGAGAGGAGCATCAGGCCGAAGGCCGAGACGGTGAGCCAGAACGAGATGTTGTTCATCCGCGGGAAGGCCATGTCCGGCGCGCCGATCATGATCGGGATGAACCAGTTGCCGAAGCCGCCGATGAGGGTGGGCATCACCATGAAGAACACCATGATGAGGCCGTGGCCCGTCACGAAGACGTTATAGGCCTGCGGATTGGAGAAGTACTGGAGGCCCGGATCCTGGAGCTCCAGGCGCATGCCGATGGAGAGGAGGCCGCCGATAATGCCGGCCGTGAAGCCGAAGATGAGGTAGAGCGTTCCGATGTCCTTGTGGTTCGTGGAGTAGAACCACCGGCGCCAGAAGCTCGGAAGGTGATCGTGGTGATCCGCGTGAGCGGCATCAGCTGCATGTGCCATGATAGACCTCTGTGGTCCTTATTCAGATTACTGAGCGGTCGCGAACTTGACCGGAGCGGAGCCGTCCGTGGAAGCATAGCGCTGCTTCGCCTCGGCCAGCCAGGCGGCATATTGCTGCTCGCTCACGACGCGGATCTCGATCGGCATGTAGGGATGGCCGTTGCCGCAGAGCTCCGAGCATTGGCCGTAATACACGCCTTCCCGTTCGGCCTTGAACCAGGTTTCGTTCAGGCGGCCGGGAATGGCATCGATCTTGAGGGCGAAGGACGGCAGGGCGAAGGCATGCATCACGTCGGCCGAGGTCACCTGGACCCGCACGACCTTGCCCACGGGCACGACCATCGCGTTGTCGGCGCCGAGCAAGCGCGGCTGGTCGGGCTTCAGGTCCTTGACCTCGGCGATCATGTTCGAGTCGAACTTGAAGCCGCCCTGATCTGCCGGGTACTCGTAGCCCCAGTACCAGGAATAGCCGGTCGCCTTCACCACCAGGTCCGCCTGGGGCGGCACAAGCTGCTCGCGCAGGAGGCGGAAGGACGGAATGGCGATCGCCACGAGGATCAGGACCGGAATGATGGTCCAGGCAACCTCGAGGAGGGTGTTGTGGGTGGTCTTGTTGGGGACCGGGTTCTTCTTCTCGTTGAACCGGGCGATGATCACGAGGATCAGGGCCAGCACGAAGAGGCAGATCGCGGTGATCAGCCAAACAAGGTAGGTGTGGAAGTTGGACACGCTCTGTCCCAACTCGGTCACCATCTCCTGCATGCCGGTTTCCCATGGGGAGGGCTGCCCGGCGGCGGCCCATGCCTCACTTATGCCCAACACAAGTGCGACCGCTGCCGTGGAGAGGGCGGTCACCGATCGACGTCCAGTCTCGATCCGCATCGGCGTTCCAAAGCTCCTAAAGATGTGATGGCACAGGGCCATGAAAGCATCGGGGAAGGCGCGGGCGTGCGAATAGCGGCGCCCGGCTTGCGCCATCACCTTTGATCTGCGTCAAAGACCACAGGATTGTCCCAAGCGCAACGGTGCAGTCGTCGCAATTTATGCGTCATAACCGCCAAAAGGTATTTCGGTCCCTCAATTCGCCCCTCTCGCTTGACATTGCGCCCCCTGACATGGTCCCAACGGGGCCAAAGTTGGAGTCGGAGCGGCGACACGCCGCGACCCCTCGCGGGTTTACGGAATGGAGAAACCGATGGGCGCATCGCAATGGGTTCGCCACGGCGCGGCCGCTGTCCTGGGGCTGGCGGCCCTGCTCGGCGCCAGCGCCGCGGGCGCTCAAGGGATGGTCAAGAACACCTTCGGCGACTGGCAGATGCGCTGCGAGACGCCCCCGGGGGCCACGGCCGAGCAATGCGCCCTGGTGCAGAACGTGGTGGCGGAGGACCGCCCCAACGTCACCCTCGTGATTATCATGTTGAAAACCGCCGACGGCAAAAGCCGCCTCCTGCGCGTGGTGGCGCCTCTGGGTATTCTGTTGCCATCGGGACTCGGCCTGAAGATCGACCAGACGGATATCGGCCGCGCGGGATTCGTGCGCTGTCTGGCATCGGGCTGCGTCGCCGAGGTGGTCATGGAGGACAACCTGATCAATCAGATGAAGACCGGCCAGCAGGCTACCTTCATCGTCTTCCAGACGCCCGAGGAGGGGATCGGCATTCCGGTGTCCCTGAACGGGTTCGCGGCCGGGTTCGATGCCCTTCCGTAATCCATAAGAAGAGGGTGGGGGGACAGTGATGAAGAAGGAATTCAACCGCGGGGCCGGATGGGCGTTTGCCGTGCTGGGGATCTCGGCCCTGGCGGGCTGCGGAGCGCCGGGCGAGGGCGGCTTCGGAATGGGCGACATGCTGCTCACCGCCGGCGCGACCCAGACGCCGGCTCAGGCCGCCGAGACCCGGGACGTGTACTGCCCGACGGTCGACGTCGCCGACGGCGGCGCGGTCATCCAGGTTCGGGGCAGCGGCGAGGCGGGCGCCATCCGCAGCCAGATCACCCTGGGTGATCTCGCCCGCGAATGCATCGGCCAGCCGGACGGCTCCACCCTCGTGCGGGTCGGCGTCGAGGCTCGGGCGCTCCTCGGCGTCGGCGGATCGCCGGGCCGCTACGACGTGCCGGTCCAGATCGTGGTCAAGGACGGCTCCACCGTCTTCGCCAGCCGCTCCCGCCGGGTCGCGGCCGCCATTCCGGCCGGCCAGACCCAGACGACGGTTTCGATCGTCGAAGAGGGCATCCTGATTCCGGCCGCGTCCGTGAACAGCTTCGAGATCGAGGTCGGCCTCGGTGCCGCCGCGGGCCGGCGGGGCTAAAGCATCGGACCCAAAAGTGGACTTGCACTTTTGGGGTCGAATCCGATTCAGTCTTCTTGGATAAGAGCATCGCTGAGTGCGGCCCTCTGGGTCCGCACGATGCTCTGAAGCTCAATAAAGAACGGCCGCGCCCGCTCTCTGGTTGAGGGGCGCTGCCAGCACCTTGTCGATGCGCCGCTCGTCGAGGTCGATCACCTCGAAGCGCCAGCCCATGGTCTCCACGTGCTCGCCCGTGGTCGGCAGGTGCTGCAATTCGCTGATCACCAGGCCCCCCACCGTGTGGTAGCTGCGGGCCTCGGGCAGGGTCACCCCGAGGATCTCGGCCATTTCGTCCACCGGCATCGAGCCCGCGAGCAGCCAGGAGCCGTCCTCGCGGCGGACGGCGTCAGGGTCTGGCGCCTCGCCGTCTGACCGGAAGGCGCCGACGATGGCCTCCAGGGCGTCGGCCGGGGTCACGACTCCTTCGAAATGGCCGTATTCGTCATGGACGAGCGCCATGGGCACCTCCGCGTCGCGCAGGATCGCCAGGGCGTCCAGGGCGTAGAGGGTGTCGGGGATGACCGGGGCCGGCTGCACGTGCTGGCGCAGGTCGAGCGGCTGGCCCGACAGCAAGGCGGCCAGGAGTTCGCGCGACTGGACGACGCCGATCACGTTGTCGGGGGTGCCTTCGCTCACCGGCAGGCGCGAATGCGGGGTTTCGATCAGCAGGGCGCGGATCGTCTCCTCGTCATCCTCGAGATCGATCCAGTCCACGTCCGTGCGGGGCGTCATGAGGCCGCGCACCGTCCGGTCCCCGAGGCGCAGCACGCCCGAGATCATCCGGCGCTCCTCCTCCTCGATCACGCCGGCGCTCTCGGCCTCGCCGACGAGCATCTTGATCTCCTCTTCGGTCACGGTCGAGGAACCCTCGGACTTGTTGCCGAAGAGGCTGAAGATCAGGGTGGTCGAGGCGTTGAGAAGCCACACCGCCGGGGCGGCGATTTTCGAGACCACCAGCATCGCCGGGGCCATGGCGCAGGCGATGCCCTCCGGGTGGCGCAGGGCCAACTGCTTGGGCACCAGCTCGCCGATCACGATGGACAGGTAGGTGATGAGGCCGATCACGATCCCGTAGCCGAGGGGCTCGGCTGCGCCTTCGGGCATGCCCTGGGCCAGGAAGATGTCCCTCAGCCTGCCGCCGAGAGCCGCGCCCGAAAAGGCGCCGGCCAGGATGCCCACCAGGGTGATGCCGATCTGGACCGTGGACAGGAACCGGCCCGAATCCTCCATGAGGGTCAGGGCCGTGCTGGCGCCGGAGCGGCCCTGCTCGGCCATGGCCTTGAGACGGGGCCTGCGGGCGGAAACGATGGCGAGTTCGGAGAGGGCAAAGACGCCGTTGAGGGCGACGAGAGCGAGAGCGATGATCAGTTCGAGCAAGATGCCAGGAGCTGCTGACCGATCTGGCCGCGCTTCTCCCCTTCTGTGACAGATGGCCCCTAAGATGGTGCCTCACGGGCGTGGCGTCAATTAAAGGGTGAACAGGCCTGCCTTGCTTTGTTGACAGAAGATCAATTCCTCTTCAGAGCTTAGGCCAGCCGATGATCCCCGCGGAAGAGACCGGACCATGAGTCCGGCGCCGAAGGCGCAACCGCCCCGGAAACGCTCAGGCCAAAGGACCGCGCGGGAGCTGGCACTCTGGAAAGCGGCGACGTTTGAAAGCGTCGTCCACCGACGGGCGTAACCTGGAGCTTCGGCTCTTCAGGGAAATCTCTCAGGTCTCGGGACAGAGGGGGCGCAGAGCAACGGGCCGCAAGGCTCGATGGAACGCGCACCTTTGAGGAAACCGATGGCCGAGCCAGCCCGCAGCGACGAGCCGCTCCTGAAAACCCCGCTTCATGCCGAGCATGTGGCCTGCGGTGCCCGCATGGTGCCCTTCGCCGGCTATGACATGCCGGTGCAGTACCCCGCGGGCATCCTCACCGAACACAACTGGACCCGCGAGCACGCGGGGCTGTTCGATGTCTCCCACATGGGGCAGGCGGCCCTTGGTGGCCCGGATCACGAAACCACCGCCC
This sequence comes from Microvirga splendida, assembly GCF_016427565.1. GTDB lineage: Bacteria > Pseudomonadota > Alphaproteobacteria > Rhizobiales > Beijerinckiaceae > Microvirga > Microvirga splendida. The sequence goes on along the minus strand of NZ_JAELXT010000002.1, from coordinate 91,441 downwards.
GCGCTCTCGAAGCGCTGATCCCGGCCGACATCGTGAACCTCAAGCCGGGGCAGCAGCGCTATTCGCAGCTTTTGGATGAGAACGGCGGCATCCTCGACGACCTCATGGTGACGCGTCCCACCACCGACGAGGAGGAGGGCTACATCTATCTCGTCGTCAACGCCTCGATGAAAGAGGCGGATTACGCTCATATCCAGGCGCGGCTGCCGCATGGGGTGACGCTCGTGCGCGGCGAGGACCGGGCTCTCCTCGCCCTCCAAGGGCCTGCCGCCGAGGGCGTTCTGACGCGTCTGGGCAGCAACGCGGCTTCCCTCAGTTTCATGATGTCCGGCTGGTTCGAGATTGCCGGCTTGCGCTGTCATGTTTCCCGTTCGGGCTACACGGGTGAGGATGGCTTCGAGATTTCGGTCAAAGCGGACGATGCCGCCGCACTCTGGCGTGCGCTCCTCGCCGACCCGGAAGTGAAGCCCATCGGCCTCGGTGCGCGCGACTCGCTGCGGCTCGAGGCAGGCCTGTGCCTCTACGGCCATGACATCGACACCACCACGTCGCCCATCGAGGCGGGCCTGATCTGGTCGATTCAAAAGCGCCGCCGCGAGGAGGGGGGATTCCCCGGTGCCGAGCGCATTCAGCGCGAGATCAAGGACGGGGCTGCACGTGTTCGCGTGGGCATCAAGCCGGAAGGCCGCGCTCCCGCCCGTGAGGGCTCCGTCATCACCACGCCCGACGGACGCGAGGTCGGCATCGTGACCTCCGGCGGCTTCGGCCCCACGGTCAACGGCCCGGTCGCCATGGGCTATGTCTCGAAGGATGTGTCGGCCGTGGGCACCGACCTTCATCTCATCGTTCGCGGCAAGCCGCTGCCGGCCAAGGTCGCGGCCATGCCGTTCGCCCCCCATCGCTACAAGCGCTGACATTCAAAAGAGGGAATTCACCATGACTACGCGCTACACCAAGGATCACGAATACATCCGCATCGAGGGAGATGCCGGTATCGTGGGCATTTCCGACTACGCCCAAGGCCAGCTCGGCGACGTGGTGTTCGTGGAACTGCCGAGCGTCGGCAAGACCCTGTCGAAGGGCGACGAGGCGGCTGTCGTCGAGAGCGTGAAGGCGGCAAGCGAAGTCTATGCGCCCGTCTCCGGCGAGGTGGTCGAGGTTAACAGCGAGCTCGAAGCTTCTCCTGGCACCGTCAACGAGGATCCGGCCGGCCGCGGCTGGTTCATGAAGATTCGCCTCACGAACGAGAGCGAGCTCGACGGTCTCATGACCGAAGAGCAGTACGGGGAATTCGTGAAGTCTATCAGCTGAAGACAGCGATCATAGCAAGGGGGGCACCATGTCACACGAATATACAGCTACCGTCCGCTGGAGCCGCGATGGCGCAACCTTCTCGGACAACCGCTACAGCCGCGGACATTATTGGTCGTTCGATTGCGGAATCGAGGTGCTGGCATCGGCATCGCCTTCGGTTGTAGCGCCGCCCTTGTCTCGGGAGGACGCGGTCGATCCCGAGGAGGCCTTCGTCGCGACGGTGTCGAGCTGCCACATGCTGACGTTCCTTTGGGTCGCCGCAAAGAAGCGCTTTGTCGTCGACAGCTATAAGGACCACGCTCTTGGGATCATGACCCCGAACGAAAAGGGCAAGCTTTTCGTTTCCAAGGTCACGCTGAACCCGGTGATCGAGTTCTCCGGCGACAAGATCCCGACATCTGAGCAGATCGCCGAGATGCACCATCTCGCCCATGAGGAATGCTACATCGCCAATTCCGTCCGTACGGAGATTGTCGTGGCAGGCGTTCCTTCGCACTAAATCTATCTCAAAGGTTCATTGCCGATGCGCTATTTGCCTCTATCCGATACCGACCGCAGCGAGATGCTCGCGCGGATTGGCGTCAACACTGTTGACGACTTGTTCGCCGACGTACCGAAAAGCCTGCTCCTCAGGGAGCCGGTGGACCTGCCGCGTCGCAAGGGCGAACTGGAGGTGGAGCGCATCCTCTCCCGCATGTCCGCGAAGAACATCTCGGCCTCATCCGTGCCGTTCTTCGTCGGCGCCGGCGCCTACAAGCACCATGTGCCGGCCACCGTCGATCACCTGATCCAGCGCTCCGAGTTCCTGACGAGCTACACGCCGTATCAGCCGGAGATCGCGCAAGGGACGCTGCAGTACCTCTTCGAGTTCCAGACTCAGGTTGCCGCGCTCACCGGCATGGAGGTGGCGAATGCCTCCATGTATGACGGCTCGACCGGCACGGGCGAAGCGGTGCTCATGGCGCACCGCGTCACCAAGCGCCGCAAGGCGGTGCTCTCGGGCGGCCTGCATCCGCATTATGCCGATGTGGTGCGGACTCTCTCGGAGATGTCGAGCGACGACGTCGTCACCATGGCGCCCGACGTGGGCGGCACCGAGGACGTCCTGTCCCAGATCGACGACAGCGTGTCCTGCGTGGTCGTGCAGTCGCCGGACGTGTTCGGCAACCTGCGCGACCTGAAGCCCATCGCCGACAAGGCGCACCAGCATGGCGCGCTGCTGATTGCCGTGTTCACGGAGGCCGTGTCGCTCGGCCTGGTGAAGTCGCCCGGCAGCCAGGGTGCCGACATCGTGGTGGGCGAGGGCCAGTCCATCGGCAACGCGCTGAACTTCGGCGGGCCTTATGTGGGCCTCTTCGCCACCCAGTCGAAATATCTGCGCCAGATGCCGGGCCGCCTCTGCGGCGAGACGGTGGATGCGGACAGCAACCGCGGCTTCGTGCTCACGCTCTCGACCCGCGAGCAGCACATCCGCCGCGACAAGGCGACCTCGAACATCTGCACCAATTCGGGCCTCTGCTCGCTCGCCTTCACCATTCACATGACGCTGCTCGGCGAAGCGGGCCTTTCGCGCCTCGCCCGCATCAACCATGCCAATGCGGTGAAGCTCGCCGACCAGCTGGCTTCCGTGAAGGGCGTCGAGGTTCTCAACAAGACGTTCTTCAACGAGTTCACGTTGAGGCTCGCAAAGCCCGCGGACGAAGTGGTGGAGCGTCTTGCCGAGAAGGGCGTGCTTGCGGGCGTTCCCGTGTCGCGCCTCCTGCCCGGCGCCGGCCTCGACAATCTGCTCCTCGTCGCTTCGACCGAAGTGAACACCGATGATGATCGCGCGGCTCTCGCGGCCGCCTTGAAGGAGGTTCTGTGATGTTGAACCGCCAGGGACGTCCCTCTTCCGCCGGCCAAGCGGGCACCACCGAGCATCCGACCTTTACCGGCAACAAGGCGCTGGCGCAGATCGAGCCGCTGCTGTTCGAGATCGGCCGCTATGACACCACCGGCGTCGATCTCGACGAGCCGGAGGATTTCAAGCCGCGCCTCGGCGGGCTCGAGCGCAAGGAGGCCATCGGACTGCCGGGCCTGTCCGAGCCTGAGACCATGCGCCACTACGTACGCCTGAGCCAGCAGAACTACGGCATCGACACAGGTCTCTTCCCGCTCGGCTCCTGCACGATGAAGCACAATGCGCGTCTCAACGAGCGCATGGCGCGCCTGCCGGGCTTCTCGGACGTGCACCCGCTGCAGCCGGTCTCCACCGTGCAGGGCGCGCTGGAGCTCATGAACGAGCTCGGCCGCTATCTGGTCACGCTCACCAACATGACCGCCGTGGCGCTCTCGCCGAAGGCCGGCGCCCATGGCGAGCTCTGCGGCATGATGGCGATCAAGGCCGCCATCGAGGCCAAGGGCGAGGGCAAGACCCGCAATGTGGTGCTTGTGCCGGATTCCGCGCACGGCACGAACCCGGCGACCGCGGCGCTGATCGGCTTCAAGGTGAAGCCGGTTCCGGCCCGCGAGGACGGCTGGGTGCATGTGGAGGACGTCAAGGAGCGTCTCGGTCCCGACGTGGCGGCCATCATGCTCACGAACCCCAACACCTGCGGGCTCTTCGAGCCGCAGGTGGCGGAGATCGCCAAGGCGATCCACGACGCGGGCGCGTACTTCTACTGCGACGGCGCGAACTTCAACGCCATCGTGGGCAAGGCGAAGCCCGGCGATCTCGGCGTCGATGCCATGCACATCAACCTGCACAAGACCTTCTCGACGCCGCATGGCGGCGGCGGCCCGGGCTCCGGCCCGGTGGTGCTCTCCGAGCGCTTGGCGCCCTTCGCGCCGGTGCCGTTCGTGCGGGTGAAGGATGGCAGCTTCGAACTGGTTGAGCAAAACAATGAGGCCGGCGGCACTGCCGCCCCCTTTGGCCGCATGACTGCCTTCCACGGCCAGATGGGCATGTATGTGCGCGCTCTGTCCTACATGCTCTCGCATGGTTCGGACGGCATGAAGCAGGCCTCCGAGGATGCGGTGCTCAACGCCAACTACATCCGCGCGGGCCTCGCCGATCTCATGTCGCTGCCCTTCGGCAACAAGCCCTGCATGCACGAGGTGCTGTTCGACGACGCGTGGCTCAAGGACACGGGCGTGACCACGCTAGACGTGGCCAAGGCCATGATCGACGAGGGCTACCACCCGATGACCATGTACTTCCCGCTGGTGGTGCATGGGGCCATGCTCATCGAGCCGACAGAATCCGAATCGAAGGCGTCGCTGGACCTCTTCGTCGCGATGCTGCGCGACCTCGCCATGGCGGCCAAGAACGGCGACAAGGAGCGCTTCACCGGCGCCCCCTACCACGCCCCCCGCCGCCGCCTCGACGAGACCCGCGCCGCCCGCAGCCCTATCCTCAAATGGACGCCGCCCGCGCCGGTGGCGGAAGCGGCGGAGTAGACGACCGAAGCCCTCCCGCATCGATGCGGGAGGGCTTCGGTCAAACGGCATGACCTAGCGGCAATTGGTCCTCCTGGATCATAAGCTTCCCCTCTAAATGGAGGGGGACGAATGCGCATGGGCTTTCTAGAAGTGGGGGGAAGCTTGCGCTACTCAGGTCCAGGCTTCGAATGGACATGAGTCGTGCTTGAGCACGGCCAGGATAAGAATGCAGATGACCGCCTCCGCACGCTCCACTTTTCGTCCTGAAATCCAGGGACTTCGCACGATCGGAGCTTTGCTCGTTGCCTGCTTCCACATCTGGGGCGGGCGCGTCTCCGGCGGCGTAGACGTGTTCTTCGTCGTCTCGGGCTTCCTGATCACCGGCTCCCTCTACAAGGAAGTTCAGAGAAGCCAGACCATCGACGTCGTCGCCTTCTGGGGGCGCATCGCCAAGCGCATCGCGCCCATGGCCTATGCCGTTCTCGCCCTGACCCTGCTCGCCGCCCTGTTGTGGATGCCCCAATCTCGGCAGGCAGGCTTTCTGTCCGAGGTGATCTACAGCGCCCTTCATCTTGAGAACGTCAAGCTCATGATGAACTCGGTCGACTACCTTGCCCGTGACGAGGCGCCCAGCCCCGTTCAGCAGTTCTGGGCGCTGTCGGTGCAGGTGCAGTTCTACGCCGTGTGGCCCTTCCTGCTGCTGGGTGTAGCCCTTGCCGCCCGCAGGCTGCGCACCGGAGCTTACGCCTATCTTGTTGCCCTCGCGGCCGTGTTCCTGGGCTCTCTGGCCTATTCGATAGTGCAGACCCGCCTCGACCCATCGCCCACCTACTTCAATACTCTGGCACGGGTCTGGGAATTCGCCCTGGGCGGAATTCTCGCCGTTGCCCTTCCCCATGTGCAACTGCCGGAACGGTTGCGCGAGATCGCCGGATGGGTGGGATTGGCCGCGGTGGTGAGCTGCGGCTTCGTCATTCCGGTCTCTGCTCATTATCCCGGCTATGTCGCGCTGTGGCCGACCCTGGGCGCGGCGCTGGTGCTTCTGTCGGGCGGCGGCCGGACGCGCTTTGGCGCCGATCGAATCCTGGCGGCGCGGCCGCTTGTGGCCTTGGGAGAGATCTCGTTCTCGTTCTACCTCTGGCACTGGCCGGTTCTGATTTTTGCTCTGCTGATCACGCACCAAAAGAAGCTTGGCCTTTGGGGCGGATTGGCCGTGATCGCAATCGCGCTGTTCGGGGCCTATGTGACCGCCCGCTGGCTGGAGCAGCCGATCCACCGCTCGTCGGTCGGGAAGAGGAAGGCTTGGCACATCCACGCCATGGGAGCCGCACTGGCCATGCCAGTGCTCTTTCTATCCGCTTCATGGCTCGTTCTGAACGAGACCACAGCAGAGCGTGAGCGTCAGACCCTCGAGCACAGGAACAGGGATTATCCCGGCGGAGCCATCCCCATGGCAGTTGCTACAGCCGTAAGGCCGAATGTGCCCGTATATCCAGCTCCTGCCGCTGTGAAACGCAAGCATCCAAACCGCTGCCAGCAGAACGAAAAGAAAGCCGAGGTGCTGACATGCACCTACGGCCTCAAGGAAAAACCCCGCAAGACCATCGCTCTCGTCGGTGGTTCTCATGCAGAACATTGGCTCCCGGCTCTTGAGAAGCTGGCCTTCGAGCAAAAGTGGCAGATCGTTGCGATCACCAAGAGCGCTTGCCCATTCATCCCGAACAGGGGCGGCAATCCATCGTGTGTGCAATGGAACAAAGACGTTCATGACGTGCTGCAGAAGCTTCGGCCGGATGCTGTATTCACCACATCCACTCGGCGCATGAGGACACCGGACGGGGCCGGCGAGTACGTGCCTGATGGTTATGTGAAGCAATGGCAGCGGTTGGCTGAGAACGGCATAACGGTGATTGCGATCCGAGATAATCCCAAGATGAAAGCAGGGGTTCTCGAATGCGTGGAGACCTATCCCAACGACATCAAACGATGCGGCGTGCCGTTTCGGCAGCATTTCAATGAGATCGATCCCACGTCCAACCTTAGGGAAAAGCTCAAGACGGTCAGCTTCATCGATCTCACCGACAGATTCTGCGACGGCCAAGTGTGCTTGCCGGTAGGTGGCAACGTCTTGGTCTATCGCGATACACACCATATCACGATTGAGTATTCACGGACCCTCGCGACTCCTCTCGGGGAGCGGATGCGGCAGGTTCGTCCCGACTTGTTCTTGGCAGATACTTCGCTCGACCCCGAGAAGCAGCAAGCTGCAGGGGCTGGGGAGTAGCTTCGAACTGGCTTCAGTGAGGAAGCCAGGTAGCAGGCTTCGCCGTGCGCTCAGGGATGCGGAGAGATCAACTGTTGTATGATCTCTGGAAGCTCGGACATCCGCTCGATCACCACGGGCGCCCCAGCCGCCCGCAGCTTCTCCCGGTGCTCAGGCCCGCAATGTCCGCCGCCAATGAAGCCGATCACGCGCATGCCGGCGGCAATCGCCGCCTGAACGCCTGCGCTCGAATCCTCGATCACCACGCAATCGCGCGGGTTCGCACCCATCTGCGCGGCGGCGTGGAGGAACAGGTCCGGCGCCGGCTTGCCGCAGGCTACTTCAGTGGCGCTGAAAACGTGCTCGAACAGGTCCGACAATCCTGTGACGCGCAGCGACAGAGCAATCCGCTCGGGTGTGGAGGAGGAGGCTACGCAGCGCGGGTAGGGCAGTGAGAGAATCGCCTCTCGGACGCCGGGAACCGGCTGAAGTTCCGTCTCGAAACGCTCGAACAGGGCGTGGTTGAGCCGTTTGCTGAAATCGGCCGGGATCGTGCAGCCGCGCTCTGCCTCGATACGGGCGATCTGATCTTTCAGGCTCACCCCGACGAACTGGCGCGCGATGTCCTCGGCCGTGTAGGGCACGCCCATCTCGGTCAGGATCTCCGCGTCGATCCGACAGCTCAGCACTTCGGAATCCACCAGGACGCCGTCGCAGTCGAAGATCAGAAGCATGGTTGGGTTTCCAGGATGCTCTCCAGCAAAAAGGCCGCCTTGGGGGCGGCCTTTGAGATCCTAATCTGTGCGAAAAGCCTTACTGCAGCTTCGTGCGCACGTCGTTGAGGCTAGACGTGACGAGCGAGGCGGCGGTGGCGCCGGTGATCTCGTCGCGCAGGACGCGCTCGGATGCCTTGATGGCGGCGTCGACGGCGGCGGCGCGCACTTCCGCGGAGGCCTGGGCCTCGGCCTGGGCGATCTTCGCCTCGGCGGTGGCCGTGCGGCGCTTCACGAAGTCGGCCATCTTCTCCTGGGCCTCGGCGGCGAGGCGCTCGGCCTCGGCGCGAGCGGTGGAGACGATGTCGGCGGCCTCGCGCTCGGCGGCGGCGCGCTTGGACTCGTACTCCTTGAGGAGCCGTTCGGCATCCTGGCGCAGGCGCTTGGCCTCGGCCAGCTCATCGGCAATGCGCTTGCCGCGGGAATCGAGCTGGTTCATCACCTTGCCCGGAACGCCGAGATAGAACATCAGGCCCCAGAAGATGAAGAAGGCGACCGCAACCCAGAAAGTGGTGTTCTCTAACATGCGGGTCTCCCGATCAGGCCTTGATCTGGTTGAGAGCGGCTTCGACCTTCTGCGGGGCAGGGGCCTTGCCGGTGAGGCGCTCGATGATGGCGGAAGCCGTGTCGCGCGCGATGGCGTCCACGTGGCTCATGGCCTCGGACTTCTTGGACGAGATCGTCGCCTCGGCCTCGGCGAGGCGCTGGTTGAGGTCGGCCTCGAGCGCCTTGCGCTTGGCGTCGCTCTCGGCCGAGAGCTTGGCGCGGGTTTCCTGGGCCAGGGCCTGAGCGCGGCCCTTGGCTTCGGCCAGCGACTTCTCGTAGGCGGAGCCTGCTTCTTCCGCGCGGGATTTCATGGCGGCCGCGTCGTCGAGATCGCTGGCGATCATCGCACGGCGGTTTTCGATGATACCGCTCAGGCGCGGGAGGACCAGCCGGGAGAGCAGCGTGTAGAGCACCACGAAGGTGATCGCCAGCCAGAGGAGCTGACCGCCGAACGTCTCCGTCGCGAAGGGCGGGAACCCGACGTCTTCGTGAGCGCCGCCGTGGGCCTCCGTTGTGGCGTTGGTCGTTTGAGCCTGAGCCATGAGCAGATCCTAAAGTACCATCCTACAAACATGAATGACGGCGGTTCAATCCGCCGTCACCCCTGTTGAGACGAAGCGCGTCAAGCGCGCCTCAGCCTCCCGATCACCGTCTTGAGATTAGGTGAAGAGCAGAACGAGAGCGACGACGAGGCAGAAGATGCCGAGACCTTCCGCGAGCGCCGCACCGATGAAGGCGCGGGCGAACTGGCTGTCGGCCGCCGACGGGTTGCGCAGGGCGCCCGAGAGGAAGTTGCCGAAGATGTTGCCGACGCCCATGGCGGCGAGGCCCATGCCAATGCAGGCGAGGCCCGCGCCGAGGAACTTGAAAGCGATCGGATCCATTGTGATCTCCTTGGGGATATACTGTGATCGGGAGGGAAGGTTAACTCAGCGCAGACCTAGTGCCCCGGGTGCAGCGCGTCGTTCAGGTAGATGCAGGTCAACACCGTGAAGACGTAGGCCTGCAGGGCGGCGACGAGGAACTCGAGCGCCATGAGAGCAACCGCCATGAGGAGCGGCAGCGGAGCGAGGATCGTCAGGGCGCCGCCGGCCGCCAGAAGGCTGACCACGAAGCCTGCGAAAACCTTCAGCGCGATGTGTCCCGCGAGCATGTTCGCGAAGAGACGCAGGGACAGCGAAATCGGGCGGGATAGGAAAGAGATGAGCTCGATCACCACGATGAAGGGCAGGAGCCAAGCCGGCACGCCCGACGGCACGAAGAGGCCGAGGAAGTGGGTACCGTGCTTGACGAAGCCGTAGATCACCACGGTGCCGATCACCAGCATGGCGAGCGCGAAGGTGACGATGATGTGGCTGGTGACCGTGAAGAAGCCCGGGATCATGCCGAGCAGGTTGGCCGTCAGCACGAACATGAAGAGCGAGAACACGAGGGGGAAGAACTTCATCCCCTCCTTGCCGGTGGCATCGACGAGCGTGTTCGCCACGAAATCGTGCAGCACCTCGGCGACCGACTGGGCGCGGCCCGGAACGACGGCGCGGTTGCGTGTGGCGTACAGGAGGCCGCCCACGATCACGGCGGCAGCGCCGATCATGAAGGCGGACGAATTGGTGAAGTTGATGACCGGAATAAGGGGCTTGATCTGGAATTGTTCGATCGGGCTCGCCATGATCCGCTCTCAAAAGTTCGTTGTTGCCAATGCCGTGCGGCGTTCGAAGTCGAGGTCCGTCAGCGCTTGTCTTCATACCGGGCGGGTTTGACCACCCCGGCTGCTCGCATCAGATTGAGCATCCCGGCGCAGAAGCCGAGTATCAGACAAACGATCAGACCCCAAGGGGAAGATCCGAACAGGTAGTCGACGATCCAACCCAGGATCCCGCCGGCCGCAACTCCTGCAACGAATTCGGCCGAGAGCCGGAAGGCTTGGCCAAGAGCAGTGGAATTGGACGTCGGGCGGGCGCGAGGTTCCGACTCGGCTCGTTGAACGGATGCTTGAGAGATCCGTGCATCGAGCGACTTCAGTCTCGCTGACAGGTCGGCATCATCGGCGCTGCTCGGTTCCCGCTCATCTCCACCGTTCCGCTCGTGAGGGTCCGCCATTGCGATCTCCTGTGAAGCGTTGCGGGAAAATGCCTGGAAAACCAGCCCCGAAAGCCGGGCGCACCATATGAGCGGGGTGCACCCCTGTCAAGAACAGTCTGAAAAGATGTAAGTTATTGGAATTGCTGGGCTAACGTAGTTTTCCCGCAGCCTGAGGCGGAAAGCGCACATGTTTTTGGGGCCGAAGCGTGGCGGGCCTTCAAAACCTTACGGCATCGGACCCAAAAGTGGAATCCACTTTTGGGATCCATTCGATGCCTTTTCCTTTAGCTGGCGCATCGTTCGGTGCGGAAAACCGGACCCACTTTTCCGCACGATGCGCTAGGCTACCTCAAGAATGCGCTCGGCGCTCTGGAGGTCGACGGAGACCAGTTGGGAGACGCCGCGCTCGGCCATGGTGACGCCGAACAGGCGGTCCATCCGGGCCATGGTGATCGGGTTGTGGGTGATGACCACGAAGCGGGTCTCGGTCTGGCGGGCCATGTCCTCGAGCAGAGCGCAGTAGCGCTCCACATTGGCGTCGTCGAGGGGCGCGTCCACCTCGTCCAGCACGCAGATCGGCGATGGGTTCGTGAGGAACACGGCGAAGATCAGCGCCGTGGCGGTTAGCGCCTGCTCGCCGCCGGAGAGCAGGGTCATGCTCTGGGGCTTCTTGCCGGGCGGACGGGCGAGGATTTCGAGGCCGGCTTCGAGCGGATCGTCCGAATCGACCAGGGTCAGCTCGGCCGTGCCGCCGCCGAACAGGGTGGTGAAGAGGCGCTTGAAATGGTCGTTCACCACGTCGAAGGCGGCCAGCAACCGCTCGCGGCCCTCGCGGTTGAGGCTGCCGATGGCCTGGCGCAAGCGCTTGATGGCCTCGACGAGGTCGTCCCGCTCGCCGGCGATGTTGTTGTACTTGGTTTCGAGCTCGGTCAGCTCCTCGTCGGCGCGCAGGTTCACGGCGCCGAGGCGTTCCCGGTCGTTCTTGAGCGAATGGAGCTTCGATTCGATCTCCGCATGCGGGGGAAGCTCGGTCGCCTCCTTGAGGCCGGCGAGCTCGATCAGCCCGGCCGGGGTCGTTTCGAGATTCTCCGCGATGGTGCGGGTGATCTCGGCTAGGCGCGCCACGGCGGCTTCATGACGGGCCTGGGAGCCGGCGCGGGATTCGCGGGCGGCCGAGAGCGCCTCAAGGGCCGAGCGGGCGGTGCGGTCGGTCTCGGCGAGGCCGGTCTCCGCATCGGCCAGACGGTCGGCGGCTTCCTTGCGCCTCGCCTCGGCCTCTTCGACTTCCGCAATGAGGGCGCGGCGGCGCTGGAGATAGGTGTCGGGAGCCTCCAGCAGGCGCTGGTGCTCGTCCTGGGCCCGCTCGAGGCGCTCGCCCAGATCTTCGAAGGCCCTGGCGGCGCGGGCGACGCGCTCGGTCCACAGGCGGATATCGGCCGCGAGAGCTTCCTGCCGGCGGCGGCGCAGCTCGGATTCGTGCATGAGCGATTGCAAGGCGGCGCGCGCCTCGGAGGCGGCGGCCCGGCGCTCGGCCACGCGGGTGCGCTCTTCGAGCAGACGGCTTTCCAGATCCGGCGCGGGAGCGAGGTCCTGCAGGGCTCCTTGGGCATCCTCGACGCGCTCCAGAGCTTCCGTCTCGCTCTCCCCGAGGCGGGCGAGGCCTTCCTGCAGGGCCGAGCGGCGCTGGCCGAGTTCGGCTTCCTTGCGCTCGACAGCCGTCAGACGGGTCCTGGCGGCATCGAGGGCCTGACGGGCCTGACGCGCGGCCTCGATGGCCTGCATTTCGTGGGACGCTGCCTGGCGGACGGCCTCGAGGGCCGCTTCCGCCTCATGCCGCAGGTGCTCGGCCTCCTCGCGGGCTTCCGCCGCCTCGCGCTCCAGGTCGCCGAGGCGGTTCTTTTCCGCCAGGCGGCGGGCCGCCGGGGAGGGCGCTTCCGCGGCATTGGTGAAGCCGTCCCAGCGCCACACGTCGCCTTCCTGCGAGACCAGCCGCTGGCCGGGCTTGAGGAGCGGGCGCAGGCGCAGGCCGTCGGCCCGGCTGACCACGCCGATCTGGCGCAGGCGGCGCTGCAGCTCGGCCGGAGCGCGGGCGAGATCGGCGAGCGACCGGACGCCGTCCGGCAGGGAAGGGTCTCCCGCGCCGGCACCGGTCATCTCCCAATGGGAGGGAGCGGAAGGATTGGTCGAGGCTTCGAGATCGTCGCCGAGGGCTGCGCCGAGCGCCGTCTCGTAACCCTTCTCGACCGTGATCTGGTCGAGGGCCGGAGGCCACAGGTCGCCGGTGGCGGAGGTCACGAGCTTGGCCAGGGTCAGCGCCTCGGTTTCGAGCCGCTGCGCCTTGCGCTCGGCCTCGTTGAGGGGCTGGCGCAGGCGGTTCTCGGCCTCGCGGGCCATCGACAGGGTTTCCCGCGCCTCGATCACGGCCTCTTCGGCGGACCCGGCGCTGTCCTCGGCCATCGCCATCTCCTCGCGGAGATCGTCGAGGGAGGGGCCGTCCTCGGTCGTGCCGGTGAGGGCTGCAATCTCGCGCTCCAGCCGCTCCTTCTCGGACCGGAACCGGGCGGCGCGTTCCATTTCTTCGCGCACGGCACGCTCCAGGGCGGCGCGGCGGGCATTGAGGTCGGAGGTCTGGGCCTGAAGGGCGCTTAAAGATGCTTCGGCCTCGTGCAGCTCGGCCTCGGCGGTATGAAGGCGTTCCTCGGCCTCGGCGCGGGCATCGTCCGCCCCGTCGGTGGTGAGCGCGATCTCGGCGGCCTCGGACTGGAGGCGCTCGATGGTGGCCTCGGCGTCGGTGCGCTGGGCGGCCTCGCGGGCGAGGTCGCGGTTGAGGTCGCCGATATGGCGCTCGAGCTCGGTGACGCGGTCCTTGGAGCGGCGCTCCTCCGATTCGAGCTCGTTGCGGGCGTGGGTCAGGCGCTGCAGGGCGGCCGCGGCGGCGGCCTCCTCCTGGCGCAGGCCGGGCAGGGCATGGGCCGCGACCGCCTGGGCGGTGGCCGCGCGGGTCTGCTCCTCGGTGGCATCGGCCACGGCCTTGAGGGCGTCCGCGACCTGGCGTTCGGCGGTGGCCGCCTGATCCCGCGCCTCCGAGAAGCTGATGGCGTACATCAGAGCTTCGAGGCGGCGGATCTCGGCCGAGAGGTTCTTGTAGCGGGAGGCTTGCCGGCCCTGGCGCTTCAGGCTCTCGATCTGGCTTTCCAGCTCGCGGGTCACGTCCTCGACGCGAACCAGATTGTCCTCGGCGGCTTTCAGCCGCAGCTCCGCCTCGTGACGGCGGGCATGCAGGCCCGCGATGCCGGCGGCGTCTTCGAGGATGCGGCGGCGGGCCTGGGGCTTGGCCGAGATGATCTCGCTGATCTGGCCCTGGCGAACCAGAGCGGGAGAGCGGGAGCCGGTGGCGGCGTCGGCGAAGAGGATCTGGACGTCGCGGGCGCGCACTTCCTTGCCGTTGACCCGGTAGGTCGAGCCTTCCTCGCGCTCGATCTTGCGGGAGATTTCAAGGAGGTCCGTGTCGTTGAAGGCGGCGGGCGCCGTGCGCTCGGCATTGTCGATGGTGAGCATCACCTCGGCCCAGTTGCGGGCCGGACGGCCGCCGGAGCCGGAGAAGATGACGTCGTCCATCCCCGTGGCGCGCATGTTCTTGAAGGAGTTCTCCCCCATGACCCAGCGCAGGGCCTCGACGAGGTTGGACTTGCCGCAGCCGTTCGGCCCGACAACGCCGGTCAGGCCCGGCTCGATCAGGAAGTCGGTGGGCTCGACGAATGTCTTGAAGCCTGCAATGCGAAGGCGCGTCAGCTTCATGGACGCGCCTTCCCGTCCCGCCCGGACAGGGCAGGATGACGGAGATTATTCTCCGAGGATCGGCTTGATGACCTTTTCAATCTCATCGATCGACAGGCTTCCAGGATGACGCTGGCCATTGATGAAGAAAGTGGGCGTGGAGTCCACACGGAACTGCTCCATACCCCGGTTCTTCACCGCGTTGACTGCGTCATATAGTTTCTGGTCCTTGAGGCAAGCATCAAATTTTTCCTGTGAAAAACCGGCCTGGCGCATCAGGCCGCGCAGGGCGTCGAGGGGCTTTTCCACAAAGGCCCAGTTCCGCTGCTGCTCGAAGAGCAGGTCGGTGATCGGGTAATATTTGTCGTTTCCGTCGCAGCGGGCGAGCATGAAGCCGGCGGTGGCCAGCGGATCGAGCGGGAACTCGCGCAGGATGAACCGCACCTTGCCGGTGTCGATGTAGCGCTTCTTCAGCTCCGGCCAGGTGTTCTTGTGGAAGGTGGCGCAGTGGGAGCAGGTGAGCGAGGCGTACTCGATGATCGTCACCTTGGCGTCTTCCGGGCCCAGGGCCACGTCGCCCAGCGGCCCCTGGACCGCGAGATCGGATGTGGACACGTTCTGGGCAAGGGCCGGCAGGCTGGTCGCGAGGTACGCGGTGACGGCCGCGGTTCCGAGAAGCTGAAGCGTTTGACGCCGGGTGATCATCGTAAGGGAACTCCTGAAGAGATTTCGGTCTGCGGTAGAATGCCTTGCCTCAAGAGGCAAGTTCCGGTCATCTCACGCTTTCGTGCGTGAACCGGAGCTGACGATCGCCTGGCCCAGCCGGTCGAGGGCGGCCTTCAGGCCCTCCTCCTCGATGGGCTGGACCGCCCGGTCGACCTTCTCCCGGTCTGCGGCGGTCAGGACGGGAACGGCCGGGCGCTTCTTCTCAACCCGCCGCACGGGCCCTTGTTTCAGCACGATCTTCCCGATGCAGCGCCAGCCGTAATAGGTGTTCACCCGGTCGATGACGGTCGGGGCCATGTGCTGGAGCTCGAGGGCGAAGGCGCTCTCCACCCGGATCACCAGGGTCGCCGGGCCCGGCCGCGCTTCCGGATCGGCATGGGGGCTCTTGCGCTTCCATTCGATCTTGAGCGGCTGGGTGAAGGCAGCCATCCGCTCACCGACGATCTCGGGCCAGGCCATGATGATGTCGGAGGTGGCAAAGCCCTGCGCCGCCAAGCTGGGGGACAGACAGACGTCGAGAAACTCGGCGAGGGGGCGGGCGAGAGGCCGCGGTCGTCTCATGTTGAATGTCCAAAAGCCGCGTTGGAATATCCGGTTTAGAACGCTATTCCAAATCTCATGTTAACGCCCGCTTCGAGCGCGACCAAGCCCGACCCGCAGGATCTTCTCGCCTGGTACGACCGTCACCGGCGCGATCTGCCGTGGCGCGCCAAGCCCGCCGAGACCGCAAACCCTTACCGCGTTTGGCTCTCCGAGATCATGCTGCAGCAGACCACGGTCGCGGCGGTCAAACCCTATTACCTGAAGTTCCTGGAGCGCTTCCCCACCGTGGAGGCCCTGGCCGATGCACCCTCCGAGGCCGTGATGCAGGCCTGGGCCGGTCTCGGCTACTACTCCCGCGCCCGCAACCTCCATGCCTGCGCCAAGGCGGTTGTGGAGAAACACGGCGGCCGGTTCCCCGCGACGGAGGCCGATCTTCTCAAGCTTCCCGGCATCGGCGCCTATACGGCGGCGGCCGTGGCGGCCATCGCCTTCAACGAGAAGGCTGCGGCGGTGGACGGCAACGTGGAGCGGGTCATGTCCCGCCTCTACATGGTCGAGGAGCCGCTGCCGAAAGCGAAGCCCCTGATCCGCTCGCTCACGGAAGAGCTGGTGCCGGAGGACCGGCCGGGCGACTTCGCCCAAGCGGTGATGGATCTCGGCGCCACCATCTGCACCCCCAAGCGCCCGGCCTGCGCGCTGTGCCCCTGGATGGTGCCCTGCCGCGCCCGAGCCGAGGGCCTGCAGGAGACCTTTCCGAAAAAGCAGAAGAAGGAAGCCGGGCAGTTGCGCAAGGGCGCGGCCTTTGTGGTGCTGCGGGCCGACGACACGATCCTGCTGCGCACCCGCCCGCCCACAGGTCTCCTCGGCGGCATGGTGGAGCCGCCGACGAGCGAATGGATGCCGGATTACGAGCCCTCCCGCGCCGTGCTCGACGCGCCCATCGAAGCCCGGTGGCAGCGCCTGCCGGGCATTGTGCGCCACGTCTTCACCCATTTCCCCCTGGAGCTGACGGTGCTCTTTGCCAAGGTCGCCAGGGGCACGCCCGCTCCGGACGACATGCGCTGGACCCCGCGCTTGCAATTGCATGAAGAAGCGTTGCCCGGCGCCATGAAGAAGGTGCTGGTGCATGCGCTGGGGGAGTTGCCGGGGGCGAAGGTCAAAGCGTCGGGGCAGAAGGCAACGAAGGGCGCCTAGGCCACCCGCAAGGCTCACCCACAGCCTCATCCTGAGGAGGTGCGTCAGCACCGTCTCGAGGTCCCGGACTTTGTCCGGGCACGAGGCGTCTCCAGTATCCGCTGGAGCCTCCTTCGAGACGGTCGCTATGCGACCTCCTCAGGATGAGGTTGAGCTCTGTGAAGCGTTAGCCTCCCACCAGCGCCTTCTGATTCCGCTTGAACAAAGCCGCCAGCGCGTTCGCCACCCGCGTCACATTCGGGCGGTTCCGGCTGCGGCGGTGCATGACGAGGAAGACGTCTTCGATCAGGTCGCCCTCGGGCTTCATGACCTGGACGAGATCGGGATCGGAATCGCCGAGCCAGCACGGGAGGAAGGCGGCGCCCAGGCCCGCTTTCGCCGCCTGGTAGCGGATCGGCATGTCGCCGATGCGCGCCGCGATGGTGCGGCCTTGCGCGAACTCGGCCACATAGGCGGCCTGCCGCGACAGGGTCGGGTCCTCCGGCGGCGCGATGACGGCTTTGGGGTTTTCGTCGCGGGCATAGATGGCGAAGGCGATCTGGCCGATCCTGCGCGCCACGAGATCGTCCGTGCCCTCCGGCAGGTTGCGCATGCGCAGGCCGATATCGGCTTCGCCGGAGGCGAGATCGAGCCTTTGCCTCGTCGGAATATAGGCGATCTCCACGGGAGCGGCCGCCTCATGCAGCTCCGCCGAATGCAGCGACAGGAACATCGTGACCGAGGCAGTTGCCGTCACGCGCACGGGAGCGTCGGGATCGGGCCGGTAGGCTGCGGCGGTGCGCGACACGATGGCGGCGGCCTCGCCCATGGGAGTGGCGGCCTCGAGGACGGCGTGGCCTGCTTCCGTCAATTCGAGATTGTTGGGGCCACGCTGGAACAGGGTGAGCCCGAAGATTTCCTCCAGCACCTTGATCCGCCGCGCGATAGTCGGCTGGCTCTGGCCGAGCGCCTTGGCGGCGCTGTTCATCGATCCATGAGCCACCACGGCGAGAAAGATCCGAAGGTCGTCCCAGGACGGTTCGGTGAGGGCGAGGCGGAAGGGATCGAGAGACGAAGGAGCCATGTGAGGATGCTAAAGCGCTGAACCGGGTTCGGCATAGGGGAATGTTCCAGCCTTGGAAGGTGTCCACACCATTGCCCAGGGCACGTTGCCCCGCAGCCCGACAGGCGCGTGGGGGACCTCTTCAGTTTTGAGGGAGGGCCAGGGCCTTCACAAACCGGCTCGTTTGAGCGAAAAGGGCCGCCCGACAGCGAAGGACATTCACCGTGCGCCTCATCCGTTAGCGACGCTATCCGACAAAACATCGTGGCCGAGGAGCCGCGTCTTTTGGCGCCGAAACATCTGTCTCGGCCGGATCATCACGCATGGATGAAGGAATCATCATGTCTGACAGCAATCGCGCCGTTCTGCGCGGAACACTTCACTCGGGCCCGTTCGAACTGGCCTATTGCATCGAGGGCGAGGGAACGCCCGCCCTCGTCATCGGCAGCGCAGTCTATTACCCGCGGGTCTTCTCGCAGGATTTGCGGCAATCCCTGAAACTCGTCTTCGTCGATCATCGCGGCTTCGCGCAGCCGACGGGCGCATACACTGCATCCGACTACACGCTCGATGTCGTACTCGACGACATCGATCTCGTGCGCCGGCATCTCGGCCTGGAGACGGTGATCATCGTCGGCCATTCCGGCCATGGATACATGGCGCTGGAATATGCCAAGCGTTATCCGCAACACGTCTCCCACGTGGTGATGATCGCAACGGGGCCGAGCCACAGCGCCGCGCATCAGGCGGCCACGGAACAGTCCTGGCAGGAATCCGTCTGTCCCGAGCGCAAGGCGAAGCTCGATGCCGATTTCGCCGGCCTGCCGGCGGCGATCGAAGCCGCACCCGACAGGCGCTTCGTCACCTTCTGCGTGAAGATGGGTGCGCGAAGCTGGTACGATCACACCTTCGACGCCGCGCCCCTGTGGGATGGCGTGCATGTGAACATGCCGGTCTTCGACCATCTCTGGGGCGAGGCCTTCCGCGACATCGACATCGCGCAGGGGCTGGACCGTCTCGACGCGCCGGTGTTCCTCGGGCTCGGTCGCCACGATTATCTCGTCGCGCCCTACGCCACATGGGAGCCGTATCGCGGGCGGTTCAAGGACCTGACCGTTCGCGTGTTCGACAAGAGCAGTCACACGCCGCAATTCGAGGAGCGCGCTCTCTTCGACGCGGAACTGCTGCAATGGCTGTCCGCGCGGTGATGCTCTGAAAGCGCATCATGGCCGGGGCAGCCCGGCCATGATGCCGCCACCTCAGGTGCTCAGGGCCGGCCTCGGCTCGATCCGCCCGATCGGTTCCGCACGAATGGCGGTCCGGTTCCCCTCGCGGTTGGCGAACGCCGCGCCTTCCGCCTCGCAATGCCAGGGCAGGGTGCCCGCCGGGAGATGCCGGCGCAGCACATTCAGCCCGAGCATCGCGAGCGTGACGACGGCCACGATGACGATGGCGACAGCGGAGGCCTGGCTCGCGAGCCCCGCCTCTTCGAGGTTGTAGAGCACCACCCCAATGGTCTCCGTGCCGGCCGACCAGAGCAGGGCCGAGACGGTAAGTTCGCTGAAGGCGAGCAGGAACGCCATCAGGCCGCCCGCGACCGCGGCCGGAAGCAGCGAGGGCAGGATGACGTCGACGAGCCGCCGCGTGAGGCGCGCGCCGTCGAGCGCCGCGGCCTCCTCCTGCGCCATGTCGACCTGGGTCATGCCGGCGAGCACGGGCTTGAGTACCACGGGCAGGAAGCGCGCGAGATAGGCGAACACGATGATCCACGGGGTGGCATAGAGCGAGACGCCGACGAGCGGCAGCGGCTTCAGGAACAGCAGGATGCAGGCGATGGCCAGCACGATGCCGGGGAGCACATAGGAGATTTCGAGCAGGGCGATGAACGGGATCCTCGCCCGCCCCATCAACCTCACCAGGCCATAGGCCATCGGGACCGCGATGGCGGCCAGCAGGCAGGCTGCGCCGCCTGCATAGAGCAGCGAGTTGAGGAAGGCCCGGATGGTGACGTCCTGCCGTGCCAGCACCTCGACGAAGTTGTCGAGGGTGATCGTGGAAAGCGTGAGAGGCATGCCGTAGGACGGCACGAGGGCCGCGGCGAACAGCGACAGCATCGGCAGCACCAGCGTGACGGCGATCACTGCAATGACGAAGGCCTCCACTACCGCGCCGGCGCGACCTAGATTCCAGAACGGCTGGAGTGGCGCATCCTCGTCCAGGAGCACCTCTCCGCGACGCGTCAGGAGCTGGCTTGCCGCCACGCACACGATGGCGATGACCGCGACGAGAAGCCCAAGGGCCGCCACGTCGCCGAGGATGCCGGTTCCAAAGCTCGACAGGCGGCGGTAGATCAGCACCGGAAGGGTGAGATAGTTCACCGGCGCGCCCAGCAGCGCGGGAATGCCGAAATTGCCGATGCCGGCCACGAAGGCGAGCAGGCCCGCGCTCATGAGATGCGGCCGCAGCAGCGGCAGGAGGTGATCGGTGACGATCTTAAGCGGCGGCGAACCGTCCATGCGCGCCGCCTCGACCACGGCAAGCGGAATGCGCTTCAGGCCTGCGCTGATGATCACATAGACGAGGGGCGCGTGGTGCAGCCCGAGCACGATGATGATGCCGAGGCGCCCCATCATCGGGTTGGCGCTGCCTGCTTCCGGCGTGAGACCCAAGGTGTTGAGGATGGGCGAGGCAGGGCCGGCAAGGTGCAGGAAGGCGAGCGCGATCACCTGGGGCGAGATCATCAGCGAGAGGACGAACAGGAACGATGCGACCTGACGCCTGCGGATATCGGTGACGCCCAGCACGAGCGCCATGAGGGTGCCGAGGGGGAGCGCCAGCAGGGTGGAGAAGAAGGCGGTCTCCAGCGTCGCCCAGGTGGCTCTGACGGCCGACCGGCTGGCAAGCGCCGAGAATGCCTTGTCGGGATCGAAGACGCCGCCGGGTGCGAGGGCCGTGAGCAGCAGACGGCCGGCGGGCAGAAGATCGAAGGCGACGACCGCCAAAGCGACGGGAGCGAGGAGGCCGAGACCTCCCCGCTCCAGAAATGACTTGGCGTGCGTGCGATGTCTCACTGGCCGAAGATGTCGGCGAAGGTCGCCTTGTTCTCGGTCTCATTGGCCAGCGCCTTGGCGGCATCGAAGCCCATCACCTTGATCTGGTCGCGGGACGGGTAGCCGGCCGGCAGCGCAACGGCCGGGTGGGCTGCGATGTAGCCCTGCTTCAGGGCCAGCTCCTGGCCCTCCTTCGAGAGCAGGAAGTCGACGAAGGCGCGCGCCGCGTCGGCATTCTTCGTGGTCTTGAGGATCGCGATGGGCTCGGACACGGCGGAGACGCCCTCCTTCGGGAACACGAACTCGATCGGTGCGCCCTTGGCCTTTTCGCGGATCGGCATGAAGTCGACGATGACGCCGTAGAGCTTCTGGCCGCCGGCCACCTGCTTGAGCACGTCGCCATTGCCGCCGCCGGCCACCGCCTCGTTGTCCTTCAGGGCCTCGTAGTACTTCCAGCCGCCTTCGAGATTGCCCGTGAGCGTCGCGGCATGGATGAGGGCGGCGCCGGAGGTGAGGGGGCTCGGCATGACGAGCTGGCCCTTGACCTCGGGCTTGGTGAGATCCGCCCACGAATTCGGCTTGAACCCCGCCTTCGTGTTGTAGGCGATGCCCGTGGTGATCAGCTTGGTGGCGAACCAGAACTTCTGCGGGTCGTGCGTGCCGGCCGGATAGGCGGAGGTATCGGCCTTCTCGTGCGCCAGCAGGCGGCCTTCCTTCTTGAGGCCCTCCATGGTGACGCTGTCGGCGATCAGCAGCACGTCGGCCTGGGGCTGGCCGGCCTCGAACTCGGCGCTCAGCTTGGCGAGGATCTTCGGGGTGCCGTCGCGCACGAAGGTGACGTTGACGCCCGGATGCTTCGCCTTGAAGGCATCGATGGTCTGCTGTGCGTCAGTGTTGGGCTGGCTCGTATAGAGCACCAGGTTGCCCGAAAGACCTTGCGCCTGCGCCAAGGCGGGCACGAGGGCAACAAGCATGGGGAGAATGATTCGCTTCATCGACACGGGGCAGGTCCTCGCTTTTGGTAAGGCTTTCCCCGCGCTAGCGGTCTTGGATGACGCCTCTGTGACGGAAGGTTAGTGCAGGAAACGAAAAGGGCCAGCACGTGGCTGGCCCTATCACGGATTTGCGATCCCGATGCAAGCCCTCAGGCCGCCATCTCCGCCCGCACCTTGGCGCGGAACTCGTCGATGGAGACCAGCTTTCCGCCGCGCTCGACATTCCAGAAGGTCCAGCCGTTGCAGGAGGGGAAGCCCTGCGTCAGAGCGCCAATCTTGTGGATCGATCCCACGATGGCGCCGAGCGCGAGCGTGCCGTCGGCGCGCACCACCGCCTTGTGGCGGCGGCGCTCGTCCACCAGCGTCTCGCCGGCCTTCACGAGGCCCGCCTCGATGAGCGAGAGGAAGGGCACGCGCACTTCCGTGCGCTTCTCGGGGGCTGCGGCAATCGACACGTCGGAGAGAGGCTCGACCGCGTCGATGCGCTTGCGCGCCGCCTTGGCATAGGTCGAATCGCGCTCGAGGCCGATGAAGTTGCGGCCGAGCATCTTGGCGACCGCGCCCGTGGTGCCGGAGCCGAAGAAGGGATCGAGCACCACATCGCCCGGATTGGAGGACGAGAGCAGGATCCGGGCGAGCAGCGACTCGGGCTTCTGCGTCGGGTGCACCTTGCGCCCCTGCGCGTCCTTCAGGCGCTCATCACCGGTGCAGATCGGGATGAACCAGTCCGAGCGCATCTGCACGTCTTCGTTGCCGGCTTTCAGCGCATCGTAATGGAAGGTGTAGCCCTTCGACTCTGCGCTCTTCGAGGCCCAGATCATGGTCTCGTGCGCATTGGTGAAGCGGCGGCCCTTGAAGTTCGGCATCGGGTTAGCCTTGCGCCACACGATGTCGTTCAGGATCCAGAAGTTCAGGTCCTGCAGAGCCGAGCCCACGCGGAAGATGTTGTGGTAGGAGCCGATGACCCACAGGGTCGCGTTCTTCTTCATCACGCGGCGCACGGCAAGCAGCCAGGCGCGGGTGAACGCGTCGTAGTCGGCAAAGCTCGCGAATTTGTCCCAGTCGTCGTCGACCGCGTCGACGAGGCTCTGGTCAGGACGCGTGAGCGCCTGTTCGAGCTGGAGATTGTAAGGCGGATCCGCGAAGACCACATCCACGCTCTCAGGGGGAAGCTTCTCAAGATTGGCGATGCAGTCGCCGAGAAGTATCTCATTGAGAGGAAGAGTTTGCGGCAGGACGGAGAGGGGCGTTTTACGCCCCGTCCGAGGTGCCGGCGCAGACCGCCCGGTACGCGAGACATGGATCCGGGAGGCGGCGCCGGCAGCCCCGGTACGCGAGGTACCCATGGGTGATCACCGGTTACGCAACTGACACTCAGGATCATGATCGGATAGGGTAAAGAGGAGGTTTCCAAACGCGGAAAAATCCAAATATTTTGGATCGGCAAATCTTGCCTACGCTTTGAAAATATTGAGCTTTTTAGTTAATCAGCGTTAAGGGAGGTTACAGGTCCAGTAACCCTTGGCGCAAGGGCGAGAAACTCATGCGATGAAACGGGCAGGGCCCCTCGCTCGCCACCGCCGTGAGATGCGCCCTGGTGCTGTAGCCTGCGTTGCTGGCAAAACCATAGGCAGGATAAGCGTTCCCGAGCCGCGCCATCATCCGGTCGCGGATGACTTTCGCGACAATCGACGCCGCGGCGATGGACGCGATGCTCGAATCACCCTTGATGACCGCTTCCGTCGCGCAGGGAAGGCCGGGCGGATCGTTGCCGTCGACGAAGGCGATGTCCGGCGTGCAGGGGAGCGCCGCGAGCGCCCGGCACATGGCCAGCAGCGAGGCCTGCCGGATGTTGATGGCGTCGATCTCCCGATGCGAGATGGATGAGATACCCACCTTTGACGTTGCCAGGATCTCGGCGAACAGCGCCTCGCGCCTGGCCGCCGTGAGCGCCTTCGAATCGGCCAAGCCCTGAGGAACGTTGTCGAGATCGAGCACCACCGCCGCCGACACCACCGGCCCCGCGAGAGGCCCGCGCCCGACCTCGTCGAGGCCTGCGATGCAGGTGTAGCCCTCAGCGCGTGCGGAAAGCTCGCGGGCAAGGCCGAGGCCAGAGGTTTTGGAGGGGCGAATCAGGGCGGTCATGGAGGGGATCAAAGCGGGAAGGCGGCGGCTTTGTCATCCGCACATGATGCCGCCGGTTTGGATACCCGCACCGTCATCCCCGGACTTGTTCCGGGGATCCACGTCTTCAACCCGGCTCAAGACGTGGATGGCCGGGACAAGCCCGGCCATGACGTAGAGAGTACCTTGAAGCGCGGGCGGTCACTCAAAACAGGCTCAACTGCCCCGTCTCCTTCGGCGGCACGTTGAACAGGTCCGTGCGCAGGCGAAGGCTGCGCTTGTTGAGCCCGAGCCGCTCGGCCGCCGTCTCGAACCTCCGGCCGAGCATCCAGGCATAGGGACCGATGCCGGATTGGCGGGTGCTCCAGTTCGCATCGTAATCCTTGCCGCCGCGGGCCTCCTGCAGCAGGGTGAAAACGTGGTTGAGCTTGTCCGGGTAGTGGTCGACGAGCCAGTCGCGCATCAGGTCCTTCAGGTCGTGCGGCAGGCGCAGGAGCACGTAGCCGGCTTCCCCGGCGCCGGCCTCCGCGCAGGCCTTCAGGATGGCCTCGATCTCGTGATCGTTGATCGCCGGAATGATGGGGGCGACCAGCACCGTCACGGGAATGCCGGCCTCGGTGAGCTTACGAATTGTTTCCAGCCGCTTGGCCGGGGTGGCTGCGCGGGGCTCCATGCGGCGGGCGAGCTTCGGGTCGAGGGTCGTGACCGAGATCGCCACCTTTGCGAGCTGCCGTTCGGCCATGGGGCCCAGGATGTCGATGTCGCGGGTGACCAAGGCCGATTTGGTCACGATGGCGACAGGATGGTTCGTCCGGTTCAGCACCTCCAGAATGGAGCGCGTGATGCGGAAGCGCCGCTCCACCGGCTGGTAGGGATCGGTGTTGGAGCCGAGCGCGATGGGAGCCGGCTGGTACTTCGAGCCCCGCAGCTCCTTCTCCAGAAGCTCCGCCGCATTGGGCTTGGCGAAGATCTTGGTCTCGAAATCGAGGCCCGAGGACAGGCCCTGATAGGCGTGGGTGGGCCGCGCAAAACAATAGGAGCAGCCGTGATCGCAGCCGCGATAGGGGTTGATCGATTTCTCGAACAGGATGTCGGGCGAGTCGTTGCGGGTGATGATGGTGCGCGCCTTCTCGACGATCACCTCGGTGGGCAGGGTCGGAAGCTCCTCGTCGATCTCCCAGCCGTCGTCGAAGGCCTCGCGCTGGGCCGGTTCGTAGCGGCCCGACGGGTTGGCCGCTGCCCCGCGGCCCCGGCGGCGGTCCACTTCGACCCGGTAGGCCGGGTCGTCCATGCGGCGGCGGGCGGCCTCGGCCGCCTCCAGGGGCGTGCGCTTCACGGGCCTGGAGCGGAGGGGATCGCCGGCATGGTCTTTGGCGCGAACACTCATGGCGGCCTCGAGCGAATCTGTGACTGGATGCTCCAAGTTTAGGAACAAAACAGGAACAAAATCAAGAGGCGGCTTGCGATAATCCCCTGGCGACGGGGCGGCAAGGAGGCGCTATAGTGTTCAGATGATTACCGTTCTCGTTCGCGTTTCCCATGGGCCAGAAGCCCTGGCCGCTACTCTGAGCGCCCTTGTCCCGGCCGTGGCCGAGGGTCTGGTCGGCGATGCCGTCATCCTCGTCGACAGGCAGGGCGACACCCTGGCGAAGGTGGCGGATGCCGCCGGCGCTACCCTGGTGATGGCCGAGCGCGGCTCGTGGGCCGAGGGCGCGCGGGCGGCGCGGCGCGACTGGCTCCTGTGCCTCGATGACGGCGACATCCCGCAGGAGGGCTGGATCCGGGTGCTCGACCGCTTCGTCGCCCTGTCGAAGCCGGAGCAGGGGCTTGCAAGGATGCGGCGGCGGCGGGCCGGGGTGGCGCGTGCGCTCACCAACCTGTTCGCGGATGCGCGGGTGCGCGCCGGCGACCTGGTTCACCGCCGGGTGCTGCTGAACGAGGAGAGAGCCCGCATGCCTGTGCGGCTCTCCGCCACCATCGAGCGCGATCCCGTTTTCGGTTGAGGCTTCTAGGCCTGCAGTTTGCCCCGCTTCAGGTGCTCGTCGAGGCGCGGCATGATCTCGACGAAGTTGCACGGCCGGTGCCGGTAATCGAGCTGATTGGCCAGGATGCCGTCCCAAGCGTCCTTGCAGGCGCCGGGCGAGCCGGGCAGCACGAACACGAAGGTGGTGCCGATCACGCCGGCGGTGGCCCGCGACTGGATCGTCGAGGTGCCGATCTTGTCGTAGGAGATGCGGTGGAAGATGGCGGAGAAACCCTCCATCCGCTTGTCGAACAGCGGCTCGATGGCCTCCGGCGTCACGTCGCGCCCGGTGAAGCCCGTGCCGCCCGTGGTGATGACCACGTCGATGGCGGGATCGGCGACCCAGCCCTGCACCTTTCCGCGGATCGCCTCCACGTCGTCGGTTACGATGGCGCGGTCGGCAAGCCGGTGGCCGGCCTTGGTCAGACGCTCGGCCAGCGTGGCGCCGGACTTGTCCTCCTCCAGCGAGCGCGTGTCGGAGACCGTCAGCACGGCAATGCCGAGAGGAACGAAAGGGAGAGCGTCGTCGATACCGGGCATGGGGAGGGCCTGTTCTTCAAGGAGGCATTCGGCGTCAGCAATGCAGGAGCCTAGAGCCTGTCGCAACGTATTTCACCTGGATTTTCAGGCTCAAAAGGCGCATCGTGAGAAGCGTCAGGTCGTCGTCGAAACGCGACCGGGATGATTGCGTACAACTTAGTCGACCGGGTCCCTAACGGACGTCCGTGAACTCGTGCCGCAGCACGTCCAATCTTGGAGAGGTTGTATGATGAAACGCAAGCTCATCGCAGCATTGGTCTCAGGGGTGTTGCTCCTGCCCTCGCTGGCAGCCGCGCAGCAAGCCTTCTCCGTCAAGCCGCTTGTTGAGAAGAAGGTGACGGAGTTGCCGGCAGGCGACCTGTTCTGGCGCATCGAAACCTTCGATAGTAAGGAACAGGCACAGGCGGCTGCAGGCCCCCTGGGATTGGTGGCCGAGCACGAAGGCAAGGTTTGGCTCTTCGAGCTGGGCCGCGCAGGAGAAGCCTCGAAAGGCGGCAAGCGAGTTGCCGAGATCGGGCCGCTCCCAAGGATCGATGCTCCGCAGTATCTTCTCCGCGTCAACGAGGCAGGCGGCCCTCCGGGCAGTGTCACATCCGTGCACACCCATCCAGGGTCGGAGGCGTTCTACGTGCTCGCGGGAGAATTGACGCAAAAGACCCCGCAGGGTGTGGCACGCGTCTCCGCCGGCCAGACCCTGGTTGGTCATGCAGGTGATGTGCCGATGGAAGTGTCGAGCACCGGCTCCGCCGAGTTGAAAGAGCTCGCGCTGTTCGTGGTGGACGCCACAAAGCCGTTCTCATCGCCGGCTCAACTTCACTAAGGCGCGTTGTTCAAGAGAATGTCCTGGAGGGCGATTCGCACGTCGCCCTCGCAGCTCTCGGTCCGTCCGTGAGAGCTTTGTTGATGCTCCTAAAGCCGGCTCGCCCGGAACGTGTCGCAGGCCTGGACCTGGCCCGTCTTCAGCCCTGTCGTGAGCCAGCGCATGCGCTGCTCGGAGGAGCCGTGGGTGAAGCTGTCGGGGACCACGCGGCCTTGCGACTGCTTCTGGAGCCGGTCGTCGCCGATGGCTTCCGCCGCGCGGATCGCCTCCTCGATGTCGCCCTGCTCGAGGGACTGCCAACGCTGGTTGGAGTGGTGCGCCCACACGCCGGCAAGGCAATCGGCCATCAGCTCGACGCGAACGGAGAGCTGGTTGGCCTCCGTCCGGCTGACCTGCTGCTGGCGCTCCTGGACGCGGGGCAGGATGCCGAGGACGTTCTCCACATGGTGGCCGACCTCGTGGGCGAGCACATAGGCATAGGCGAAGTCGCCGCCGGCGCGGAAGCGGCTCTGCATCTCCTCGAAGAAGGACAGGTCAATATAGACGGTCTGGTCGAGCGGGCAGTAGAACGGCCCCATGGCCGATTGCGCGCCGCCGCAGCCGGACCGGGTGGCGCCGGAGAACAGCACGAGCTTGGGCTCCTGGTATTGTCGGTTCGCCTGCTGGGGCAGCACCGTGTTCCAGACGTCTTCCGTGTTGCCGAGCACGGCGGCGACGAAGCGGCCCATCTCATCCTGGGGCGTGCCCTGGCGGCCCTGCTGCTGCTGGTAGCCGGAGCCGCCGCCCGCGATCATCTCGGCGCCGCCGATCAGCAAGCGGGGGTCGATGCCGAGCGCCCAGCCCACGAGGCCGAGGATGACGATCGCTCCTATTCCGAGCCCGCCGCCGCCCGCCATGCCCATGCCGCGACGGTCTTCAACATTGGACGAGGTTCGAAAGTTGTCCCAGCGCATGAATCACCTTCCAGCCGCAGCACGGGATACCGCAGGGGCTTAAGGCGTAAGCATATGAACCGGTTCCGAAAGGGCGCCTTACTCGCGGCCGTCCAGAGCCCGCTTGAGGGCTTGGAAATCGCGCCAGCCGAGGCGCTTCTGCAGGGGCTGGCGCAGGAGATAGGCCGGGTGCAGGGTCGGCAGAGCTTTGATCTCGCGCCCGTCCTCGGTCTTGTAGGTGAACCAGCGGCCGCGGCTGCGCAGGATTCCCTCCTTGATGCCGAGCAGGTTCTGGGCGGCGGGGCCGCCGAGGCAGAGCACGAATTCAGGGCTCGCCAGTTCAATCTGCCGCGCGATGAAAGGCTTGCAGATGGCGATTTCCTGGGGCGTCGGCGTGCGGTTGCCCGGCGGTCGCCAGGGCACGATGTTGGCGACATAAACCTGGGAGCGGTCGAGCCCGATGGTGGCGAGCATCCGGTCGAGCAACTGGCCGGAGCGGCCCATGAAGGGCTTGCCGATCCGGTCCTCATCCGCCCCGGGAGCTTCTCCCACCAGCATCACGCGGCCTTCCGGGTTGCCGTCCGCGAAGGCCAGGTTCTTGGCGGAGAACTTCAGGGCGCAGCCGTCGAAGCCGGCCAGGATCGCCTCGAGTTCCTCCAGCGACTGCGCATGACGGGCCTGCTCGCGGGCCATGCCGGCAACCTCCTCGGGCGCGCTTGCGGCGGCCTTCGGCAAAGCGCGGGGGGAGGGCGCCGGCTGGGCTGGAGAGGCTTTGGGAGGCTGAGGCTTGGCAACCTCGGGCTTGCGTTCCGCGAAGCGGTCGTGCGGGGTCTCGTCGAGCGCGAGATCGACCCCCGCCTCGACATGAAAGTCGAGGAGCGCCTGGAGAGCGTCGCGATCGGAGGGGAGATCCTGCATGAGCCGTATGTAAGCATTCCGGGGGCTGTGGACAACTCAGGCTCACAAAGAACCCAAGGGTTCTTGGGGGCTTACGAGATCAGGTCGAACAGGGTCGGGGTCTCGTCGCGCCGGGCGTCCTCGATGGCGAGGAGGCGGCGCTTGGTCGTGGCGCCGCCACCGGCCGAGAAGCCGCCGAGCCTGCCGTCCGCCGCAACGACCCGGTGGCAGGGCACGATCACGGCAAACGGATTGCGCCCGAGGGATTGGCCGATGGCCCGGGCATTGTCGATGCCGAGGCGGGAGGCAACGTCGCCGTAGGTCAGCACGCGGCCCGGTGGAATGCTGCGGGCAACTTCGTAGACGCGGCGGTCGAACTCGGACACGGCTTCCATGTCCAGCGGCACGGCGGATAGGTCGCGCGCTTCACCCTGCAGCAGAGCCGTCACATCGGCGACGATGCGCTGGATGTCCGGCGGGGGCGGGGCCTCGACGATTCCAGGGAAGCGCCTAGCGATGCGGCTGCGGGTCTTGGAAGCATCGTCCTCGGGGAGCTGAAAGCCGATCACGCCGCGCTCGTGCCAAGCCAGCCCGCAGGGGCCGATGGATGTGTCGAACAGCGTGTAGAACACCGGATGGGTGGACGGACGATCCTGCATGATCCTTTGTAAACCTCTCACCCTGGTTGAACAACTCGGGACGGTCCTGTCCACTGCGGCGATTGCCCCGCCTCCTTGAGCTTACGGATTCCCTCTCAAATCCGATGATGATCATTGGATTTCGGCATAACCTTATGCGGAAAGAGAACTTTCCGCCTTGCCTCAATGAAGTTAGGACAATGTCTCGATGAGAATGACTTGAGAAACTGGGCGGATTGTTCATATCTAAACCATCTGTCTTCTCAAGCACCGAAGCTGCGTATCAGGAGGAAGCCCATGGCTGATCTGCCCGCCCGTGAATCGATGGAGTTCGACGTCGTCGTCGTGGGCGCGGGTCCTGCAGGGCTCGCCACCGCCATCCGGCTCAAGCAGCAGGCCGCCGAGGCAGGCGCCGACATTTCCGTGGTCGTGGTCGAGAAGGGCTCCGAGGTCGGGGCGCATATCCTGTCCGGCGCGGTGATCGACCCGATCGGCCTCGACGGCCTCCTGCCGGAGTGGCGCTCGGATCCGGATCGGCCGCTCAAGACGGAAGTCACGGCCGACGAGTTCATGTATCTGGGCCATGCCGGCGGCGTGAAGCTGCCCAACATGTTCATGCCCAAGCTCATGAACAACCACGGCAACTTCGTCGGCTCGCTGGGCAACGTCGCCCGCTATCTCGGCCGCAAGGCGGAGGAGCTCGGCGTCGAGATCTATCCCGGCTTCCCGGCCGCGGAAGTGTTGATCGAGGACGGCAAGGTGGTGGGCGTCGCCACCGGCGATATGGGCATCAGCCGCAACGGCGAGCCCAACGCCAACTTCACCCGCGGCATGGAGCTGCGCGCCAAGTACACGATCTTCGGCGAGGGCGCCCGTGGCAACCTGACGAAGCAGATGGTCGAGCGCTTCGGCCTCAATCAGGGCCGCGATCACCAGAAATACGGCATCGGCATCAAGGAGCTGTGGCAGGTCAAGCCTGAGCACTTCCGTCCGGGCCTCGTGCGCCATTCCATGGGCTGGCCGCTGCCCAACAATTCCGGCGGCGGCTCCTGGCTCTACCACTTCGACGACAACCTCGTGTCCGTCGGCTTCGTGGTGCACCTCAACTACAAGAACCCGACCCTGTCGCCCTTCGACGAGTTCCAGCGCTTCAAGACGCACCCGATGGTGCGCGACGTGTTCGAGGGCGCAAAGCGCATCGGCTACGGGGCGCGCGCCATCATGGAGGGCGGCTGGCAGTCGGTGCCGCGCCTGTCGTTCCCGGGCGGCTGCCTCGTGGGCGACTCGGCGGGCTTCGTGAACGTGCCGCGCATCAAGGGCAGCCACAACGCCATCCTGTCCGGCATGCTCTGCGCCGACCATCTCTTCGCCGCCCTGCAGGCTGGCCGGGCCCATGACGAGGTCGCATCCTACGAGGAGGCCTGGCGCTCCTCGCCCATCGGCTACGACCTCAAGCGCGTGCGCAACGTGAAGCCGCTCTGGTCGAAATACGGCACCACGGCCGGCGTGGCGCTGGGCGGCCTCGACATGTGGCTGACCGAGATCTTCAACTGGTCGCCCTTCGGCACCATGAGCCACGGCAAGCCGGACCACGAGTGCCTGCTGCCGCTCGATCAGGTGAAGCCGATCAAGTACGACAGGCCCGACGGGGTCCTGACCTTCGACCGGCTGTCCTCGGTGTTCCTGTCCAACACCAACCACGAGGAGGACCAGCCGGCTCACCTCAAGGTCAGGGACATGGGCCTGCAGAAGGCCTCCGAGCACGACGTCTATGGCGGCCCCTCGCAGCGCTACTGCCCGGCGGGCGTCTATGAATGGGTCGAGGGCGAGGGGGGCGTGCGCTTCCAGATCAACGCCCAGAACTGCGTCCACTGCAAGACCTGCGACATCAAGGACCCGAACCAGAACATCGTCTGGACGACCCCCGAAGGCGGCGGCGGGCCCAACTACGTCAATATGTGAGGGTTTGCCCCTTCAGCCGTCATCCCGGACGCCGCAGGCGATCCGGGATCGCTTGCAGAACAAGGCGCCACTCTCGTCCAGCGATCCCGGGTTCTGCTGCGCAGCCCCGGGATGACGGCTCTCTCGTTTCCGCCATATCCCACCCCCCTCACGAGGCTTTTACGCCCCAGCGTCAATTGTCCCCTTGCGGCTCTTAGAGGGAGGCGCCATTCTCCGGCCTGATTTGGCGCACATCTCCCTCCGATGAGATGCTGCGATGATTGGAGCCGCGCTTCGTGCCCACCTTGAAATTTCATAAGTCCCGCAAGGGCTTGACTGCCCTGATGTTGCTGGCCGCCACCGTGCTGGTGTCCCCCGCTGCCGTGGCGAATGCCGCCGAGGACGACATTCTGCAGCCGGCCCAGAGCCTCGAGGGCAATTTCCTCTCGGCCTATGTGGCGGGTTCCGCGCGGGATACGGAGGCCGCGACCCTCTTCTTCCGGCAGGCCATCCAGGATGATCCCCGCAACCTGGAGCTTCTGGAGCGGGCTTTCGTGGCCTTCCTGGCCAATGGCTCCATGCCGGACGCGGTTCGGGCGGCGGAGCGCCTCTCGGCCCGGGACGGGTCGAACAACCTGGCCCAGTTCGCGCTCGGCGTCCGCGCTATTAAGAACCAGAAATATGCCGACGCCCGGAACAGGCTCTCGAAGAGCATCCGCGGCCGCCAGGCGGATCTCACGGCAACGCTTCTCACCGCCTGGACCCAGGCGGGCTCCAAGGATGGCAAGCAGGCGCTCGCGACTGTCGACAAGCTCAAGAACGAGCGGGCCTTCGATCAATTCCGCGAGTACCATGCAGCTCTCATCGCCGACGTGACCGGCAATACGGCCGAGGCGGAGAAGCGCTTCAAGGCGGCCTATGAGGGCGAGCGCAACACCCTGCAGGTGGTGGACGCCTATGGCCGCTTCCTCGCCAAGCGCGGTCGCAAGGACGAGGCCCTGAAGATCTACCGGGCCTTCGACGAGGTGGCGCCGCGCCACCCCATCGTGCGCACCGCCATCAAGACGCTGGAGGAGGGCAAGCCCCTCATGCCGCTCGTCACCAATGCGCAGGAAGGCGCGGCGGAGCTGCTCTACGGCCTCGGCGTCGTCGGCAATTCCCAGGGCGACGAGCTGACGGCCATCATCTATCTGCGCCTCGGCCTGGAGCTCAAGCCGGATCATGCGCTGGCCCTCGTCACCCTCGGCGACGTCTACGAGCGCCTCAAGCAGTACGACAACGCCAACGCGGTCTTTGCGCGGATCCCCAAGGATTCGCCCATCCGCACGAGCGCCGATATCTCCATCGGGCACAACTACGAACTGATGGGCCGTGGCGAGGATGCCAGCACCTACCTCGAGAAGCTCATGAAGGAGCATCCCGAGGACGTGGATGTGGTCATGGCGCTGGGCAACGTGCAGCGTTCGCGCAAGAAGTTCGAGGAAGCCGCGGAAACCTACACCAAGGCCATCAACCTCATCGGCCAGCTCGAGCGCGGTCACTGGCTCCTGTTCTTCTACCGTGGCTCGTCCTATGAGCGCTCGAAGCAGTGGGACAAGGCCGAGGCCGATCTGAAGAAGGCCCTGGAACTCGTTCCGGAGAACCTGAACGCCGCCCGGGCGCAGGTGATGAACTACCTCGCCTATTCCTGGGTCGATCGTAATTTGAACATCGACGAGGCGTTCAAGATGCTCACCAAGGCGGTGGAGCTCGCACCCCGCGACGGCATGATCATCGATTCGCTGGGCTGGGCCTATTACCGCATGGGCCGCTATGAGGATGCCGTGCGCGAGCTGGAAAAGGCCGTCGAGCTGAAGCCGGGCGACGCGACCATCAACGACCACCTGGGCGACGCCTACTGGAAGGTCGGCCGCAAGCTCGAGGCGAAGTTCCAGTGGGATCACGCCAAGAACTCGGATCCGGAGCACGAGGAACTGGTGAAGATCCTCAAGAAGATCGACAACGGCCTCGAAGAGGAGCCGAAGCCGGCCGCGGCGGAGAATACGCCGGCGCCTCAGGCCGAGGCGCCCAAGCAGAATGGCGGGTAAAGCTCACCAAGCTCTATGTTTCACGTCATGGCCGGGCTCGTCCCGGCCATTTCTATTTTGAACCACGTCCCCGTAGCCTCATCCTGAGGAGCCGCATCAGCGGCGTCTCGAAGGATCGTCCAGAGAGCACTGGAGCCTCCTTCGAGACGCAGACTGCGTCTGCTCCTCAGGATGAGGGGTAAGGCGATGGACGTGCTGCCAGACACTCTTCCCATCCGCCCCGCACTCAGGCATGGAGGCGCCATGCCCCAGCCGCTCGCCACCCGTGCGCCCGCCAAGATCAACCTGACGCTCCATGTGCTCGGGCGCCGGGCCGACGGCTATCACGACCTGGAAAGCCTTGTGGCCTTCGCCGGAACGGGCGACGATCTCCGGCTCGAGCCCGGCACCGGGCTGGCGCTCCATGTGGACGGCCCGACGGCCCCACTCGCGGGGAGCGATGCCGACAACCTCGTCATGAAGGCGGCCCGCCTTCTCGCGGATCGCGTGGACGGCCTGAAGGTCGGCACCTTTCATCTCACGAAGCGCCTGCCCGTAGCGGCCGGGATCGGCGGCGGGTCATCGGATGCCGCCGCCGCCCTGCGGCTTCTGGCCCGCCTCAATGGCTTGCCGGTTTCGCACCCAGCCGTGAGGGAGGCCGCCCGGCTCACCGGAGCCGATGTGCCGGTCTGCCTGGAGCCGAGAGCCCGCATGATGCGGGGGGCGGGGGAGGAACTGGGACCTGCGCTGATCCTGCCGCGCCTCTTCGGCGTGCTGGTGAACCCGCGTGTGCCGGTGGAGACGCCGGCCGTGTTCAAGGCCCTGGGCCTGCAGCCGGGGCAGGGACTGTCCGTTGCAGCCCATCCCGCTCATGAAGCATCCTCGCCGGACGCGCTTCTCACCCTGCTGAACAAGGCCCGCAACGATCTCGAACCGCCCGCCCTCAAGGTCCAGCCGCTGATCGGCGAGGCGCTCGGCCTGATCGCCGAGACGGATTGCTGCCGCTTGGCGCGCATGTCCGGCTCGGGCGCGACGGTGTTCGGGCTCTATGACGATTGCGAAGCCGCCGCCGAAGGGGCTCGACAGATTCGCAGCCTGCGCCCGCACTGGTGGGTCAAGGCGACGAGCCTGCGGTAATCCAACCGCGCGTCATCACCGGCCTTGTGCCGGTGATCCCGACGCGATGAGGCACAGTGCTTTTCAGGATCGGGATGGCCGGCACAAGGCCGGCCATGACGCGTTCAGATCAGTGGGCGCGGGCGATGCAGAAATCGACCGTGTCGAGCAGCGCCTGCTTCATGGGGCTCGACGGGAACAGCGCCAGCGCGTCGCGGGCCATGGCGCCGTAATGGCGGGCGCGCTCGACCGTGTCCTCGAGAGCCCGGTGGCGGCGCATGATCGCCACAGCCTTCTCCAGGTCGGCGTCTTCGATTTCGCCCTGCTCGAGCACCCGTTTCCAGAAGGCGCGCTCCTCGTCCGTGCCGCGACGGAACGAAAGAACCACGGGAAGGGTGATCTTGCCCTCGCGGAAATCGTCGCCCACGTTCTTGCCCAGGGTTGCGGCCTTGCCGCCGTAATCGAGGGCATCGTCCACGAGCTGGAAGGCGATGCCGAGATTCATTCCATAGGAGCGGCAGGCGGCCTGCTCGGCCTTGGGGCGTCCGGCGATCACGGGGCCGACCTCGCAGGCGGCGGCGAACAGCTCCGCGGTCTTGCCGCGGATCACGGCCAGATACTCGTCTTCCGTCGTCTCGGTGTTCTTGGCGGCGGCGAGCTGCATCACCTCGCCCTCGGCGATCACGGTCGCGGCGGCGGAGAGGATGTCCAGCGCCCGGAGCGAGCCCACCTCCACCATCATGCGGAAGGCCTGGCCGAGCAGGAAGTCGCCGACCAGCACGCTGGCCTCGTTGCCCCACTTGATGCGGGCCGCGATCCTGCCCCGGCGCATGTCGCTCTCGTCCACCACGTCGTCGTGGAGGAGGGTGGCGGTGTGCATGAACTCCACGGAGGCCGCGAGCTTCACATGCCCGTCGCCCTGGTAGCCGGAGAGGCCCGCCGTGGCCAGCGTCAGCATGGGGCGCAGGCGCTTGCCGCCCGAGGAGATGAGGTGGTTCGCCACCTCCGGGATCATCGTGACCTCGGAGCCCGTGCGCGACAGGATCATCGCATTGACCCGTTCCATATCGGAGGCCACAAGGGACACGAGCTTCTCGATGCTCGCATTCTTCTCGGGATGCTTGTCTTCGAACGGAACGACGACGCCCACTGTCACGACCCGGGTTGCCGGCGGGAAAAGCCGGTAGGAATATGAACTGGCATGGCACTTTCCATGCTGCAATGCAAACGCTTACCGCAGAGGAAAGGGTCTCAGGCCGATGGTCGAAATCGTCCGAAGCAGCGATCTCGTTCTGGTCGGCTTCCTACAATCTCTCTTGGAAAACGCCAATATCCCCGTTCTGGTGGCGGATACGCACATGAGCGCCCTGGAGGGCATGATCGGCGTCTTCCCGCGCCGGATCCTTGTGCCTGAGGATCACGCGGCGCAGGCCCGCCGCCTGATCACCGATGCGGGGCTGGAGACCGAGCTGCGGCATGCTTGAGGTCACGCAGGATTTACTGCTCGGCGGGCGCGTGCGCCTGGTTCAGCCCGTCCGGGGCCACCGTGCCGGCACCGATGCGGTGCTGCTCGCCGCCGCTGCTCCCGTGAGGCCCGGGGACGGGGTCGTGGACGTCGGCGCCGCCACCGGGGCGGTCGGGCTGATGGTCGCCGCCCGGGAGAAGGATGCCCGTCTCGTCTTCGTGGAGCGCGATCCGGATCTCACCGAACTCTGCCGCCGCAACCTCCGGGACAACGGGATTCAGGGCGAGGTCGCGGTTGCGGACGTGCTCGACAAGGCCTCACGCCAAGCCGCGGGCCTCAGTCCGGAGAGCGCAGACCTCGTCCTGACCAACCCGCCTTTCCTGGAGGAGGGGCAGGCCCGGATCTCGCCGGACCTCGGCCGGGCGGCGGCTCATGCCCTCCCGGCGGGCGGCCTGGAGGCGTGGCTCAAGGCCTGCACGGGGCTGCTCAAGCCCAAGGGACGGCTGGCGCTGATTCACAGGGCCGACCGGACAGCCGAGTGCCTGGAGATCCTGGGTAAATGGCTAGGCGGGATGGAGCTTTGCTTCGTTCACCCATCCGCCGACAGGCCCGCGATTCGGCTCCTGCTCCGTGGGATCAAGGGCAGCCGGGCGCCGATGAGCATCCTGCCGCCCCTGATTCTGAACGGCCCCGATGGGCGCTTCACGCCGGAAGCCGAGGCGCTGCACCGGGGCGAGACCGATCTCCTATGAAAAAGGGCGCCTTTCGGCGCCCTTAGGGTCAGTAGCGATAGACATGCCTTCGGACGGGGCGCTGCACCGTGCGGCAGACCTCGACCGGACGACGGGTCCAGCCGTAATTGGTCCACACCCGCCGGCGCTCGACCCAGCAGCGCCGAACCGTGCGGACCGGGCGGTAGATCGGGGCAGGACGGTAAGCCCGGTAGGGGCGGTAGGCCCGGTAGGGAGTGCCGATCTGGACGCTGATCACCGGACGGGGGCGGACATAGCGGCGCTCGATCACGGGACGATACCCGTAACCGTAATCCCGATAATAGGGCTGGGCCTCGACCGGTTGCGCCGAGAAGGCACCTAGCCCGAGGGTCGCAAGGCCAAGAAGGCCGAACATCAGCTTACGCATTGTTTTCTCCTCACCTCTGCCCGGCGTCGGGGCAGGGCTGTTCTCCATGGTGAGGTTTTAGGCGTTCGCACCTGAACGAACTCCGACGAATTCCCTAACGGGACGTTCATCTTGGGAAGCCGGGCCGTGCACCCTACATAGACGCTATGGCTCAAACATCCTTCTCCTCCATGCTCCCCGCTCGCCTTCAGTTTCTCCTTCCGGCCAAGTACCGCGCCTACTCGCATCCGGTCGTGCCCGTGGTGCGCCTGTCCGGCCCGATCGGTGCCGTGATGCCGTTTCGGGCAGGGCTCGCCATGGCGAGCGTGGCGCCGCTCCTGGAGCGCGCCTTCTCCGTGCCGGGCGCCAAGGCGGTGGCCCTGGTGATCAATTCGCCGGGCGGCTCGGCGGCGCAATCGCACCTGATCTTCCGGCGGATCCGCACCCTCTCCGAGGAGAAGAAGCTTCCCGTCATCGCCTTCGTGGAGGATGCAGCGGCCTCCGGCGGCTACATGATCGCCTGCGCGGCGGACGAGATCTATGCCGATCCGGCCTCCATCGTGGGCTCCATCGGGGTGGTTTCCGCGAGCTTCGGCTTCCATGAGTTGATCGAGCGCCTCGGCATCGAGCGGCGGGTGCATACCGCCGGCAAGAGCAAGGCCATGCTCGATCCGTTCCGGCCCGAGAACCCGGATGACGTGATCCGCCTGAAGGGGCTCCAGGTGAAGATCCATGATGTCTTCGTCGATCTCGTCCGCACCCGCCGGGGCGAAAAGCTCAACGATTCCTACGACGATCTCTTCTCCGGCGCATTCTGGGTCGGGGCGGAGGCGGTCGATCTCGGCCTCGTGGACGGACTGGGCGACATCCGCTCCGTCATGCGCCGGCGCTTCGGCGACAAGGTGCGGTTCCGCATGATCGAGCCCGCCCGCTCGCCGCTGCTGGGGCGACTGCTCGGCCGCCGCCCCATCGGCGACATCAGCCTCATCGACCCCGGTGAGATCGTCGGTGTCCTGGAAGAGAGGGCTGCCTGGGCACGGCTGGGGCTTTAGTGTCATCCCCGGCGAGCCGCAGGCGAGGGAAGGGGATCCAGTCTCACGCGCTGCGCCATGGATTCCCTTCCCCTCCGCTGCGCGTCCTTCCGGGAATGACACCGGGGGCAGCCCAACGCTTGACTTGAGCCGCCCGTCATCCCAAGGGTTCGCCTGATTTCGCATTGATTGGATGCTTTAGTATGAGCGAACCCGCGCATATGAACCCTGCGCGCTCTTTCCAGGGCCTGATCCTCACGCTCCAGCGCTATTGGGCCGAACAGGGCTGCCTGATCCTTCAGCCCTACGACATGGAGATGGGTGCCGGCACCTTCCACCCGGCCACCACCCTGCGGGCGCTCGGTCCCAAGTCCTGGCGTGCGGCCTATGTGCAGCCCTCCCGCCGCCCCAAGGACGGGCGCTACGGCGAGAACCCGAACCGGCTCCAGCACTATTACCAGTTCCAGGTGATCCTGAAGCCGAACCCGCCGAACCTGCAGGAGCTCTATCTCGGCTCGCTCAAGGCCATCGGCATCGACACCGCCCTCCACGACATCCGCTTCGTCGAGGACGACTGGGAGAGCCCGACGCTCGGCGCCTGGGGCCTCGGGTGGGAATGCTGGTGCGACGGCATGGAGGTGTCGCAGTTCACCTATTTCCAGCAGGTGGCGGGCTTCGAGTGCTCGCCGGTTGCGGGCGAGCTGACCTACGGGCTCGAGCGTCTCGCCATGTACCTGCAGGGTGTGGAGTCGATCTACGACCTCAACTTCAACGGGCTCGAGGGCGTCGAGAAGGTCACCTACGGCGACGTGTTCCTGCAGGCCGAGCAGGAATATTCCCGCCACAACTTCGAGCATGCCGATACCGAGATGCTGTTCCGGCACTTCCGCGACGCGGAGGCGGCCTGCCGCAAATACCTGGAAGCCGGCGAGCCGGAGGCTGACGCCAACGACCAGCGCCACCTGATGGCCCTGCCGGCCTACGACCAGTGCATCAAGGCCAGCCACATGTTCAACCTGCTCGATGCCCGCGGCGTGATCTCCGTCACCGAGCGCCAGAGCTACATCCTGCGCGTCCGCGAACTGGCGAAAGCCTGCGGCGCCGCATGGCTGAAGACCGAGGGCGGAGGCGTGGCGGCTTGACCGCGGCACTCTTCCACCTCCCTCTTCTCTGATCAAAAAGTTCTCCCATGCCCGATCTCCTCCTCGAACTCTTTTCCGAAGAAATCCCGGCCCGCATGCAGCGCCGTGCCGCGGAGGATCTGAGGAAGCTCGTCACCGATGCGCTCGTGGAGCGCGGCTTCCTCTACGAGGGCGCCAAGGCCTTTGCGACGCCGCGGCGGCTCGCGCTGCACGTCGCGGGCCTGCCCGTGAAGGGGCAGGACGTGTGCGAGGAGCGCAAGGGCCCGCGCGTCGGCTCGCCCGATGCGGCCATCCAGGGCTTCCTGAAAGGGGCGGGACTCGCCTCCATCGACCAGGCGAAGATCGAGAGCGATCCGAAGAAGGGCGAGTTCTACGTCGCCGTCATCGAGAAGCCCGGCCGCTCGACGCCGGACGTGCTGGCGGAGATCCTGCCCGGCATCGTCAAGAATTTCCCCTGGCCGAAATCCATGCGCTGGGGCGCGGCCTCCCGCGAGCCGGGCTCGCTCCGCTGGGTGCGTCCGCTCCATTCCATCGTGTGCACCTTCGGTCCTGAGACCGAGGACCCGGAGGTGGTGCGCTTCGATGTGGACGGGATCGGCTCGGGCGACGTCACGAAGGGCCACCGCTTCCTCGCGCCGGGCGAGATCCGCGTGAAGCGCTTCGACGATTACGCGCCGGCGCTCGAGCGCGCCAAGGTCGTGATCGACACCGACCGCCGCAAGGACATGATCCTGCACGACGCCAAGGATCTCGCCTTCGCGCAGGGGCTCGAACTCGTCGAGGACGAAGGTCTGCTGGAAGAGGTTGCGGGCCTCGTGGAATGGCCCGTGGTGCTCATGGGCTCCTTCGATGAGGCGTTTCTCGACATCCCCCCGGAGGTGATCCGCACCACGATCCGGGCGAACCAGAAATGCTTCGTGCTGCGCGATCCCAACACCGGCAAGCTCGCCAACAAATTCCTGCTGACGTCCAATCTCATCGCCAGCGACGGCGGCAAGACGATTGTCGGCGGCAACGAGCGCGTGGTGCGCGCGCGCCTCTCCGATGCCAACTTCTTCTGGAAGACGGACCAGCAGGTGAAGCTGGAAGAAAGACTGGAGAAGCTGAAATCCATCGTGTTCCACGAGAAGCTCGGCACGCAATACGAGCGCGTGGAGCGCATCGCGGCGCTGGCTAAGGAACTGGCTCTCATCGTCGGCGCCGATCCCGAACTCGCAGAGCGCGCAGCCCGTCTCGCCAAGGCCGATCTCGTCACCGAGATGGTGGGCGAGTTCCCCGAGCTGCAGGGCCTCATGGGCCGCTACTACGCGACGCTGCAGGGCGAGCACACCTCCGTCGCCGCCGCCATCGAGGAGCACTACAAGCCGCTCGGTCCCTCTGACCGCGTGCCCACCGATCCGGTCTCGATTGCTGTGGCGCTTGCCGACAAGATTGATACCCTCGTTGGCTTCTGGGCGATTGATGAGAAACCGACTGGATCGAAGGATCCATATGCGCTGCGTCGTGCGGCGTTGGGTGTGATCCGGTTGGTGCTGGAGAACAACCTGCGCCTCAAGCTTTACGACGTTGCAAAACAATCATTGGGCATCCTGACCGCCCAAGGTCATGCCGGTGAGGGCGATCCTGAGAAGGCTGAATTGATCCTGCTCGATTTGGTTCAGGAATTCTTCTTCGACCGCCTCAAGGTAAGCCTCCGCGACAGAGGTATTCGTCACGATCTCATCGATGCGACGGTCGGTACGGCAGCACATTCGTTGTGGGATGACCTGCTCATGATCGTCCGCCGCGTGGAGGCGCTCGGTCGCTTCCTCGACACCGAGGACGGCAAGAACCTGCTCGCCGGTTATCGCCGCGCGGCCAATATCCTGCGGATCGAGGAGAAGAAGGACGGGTGGGCCTACAACGAGGCGCCCGATCTCCAGATCGTCAACGATCAGGGCCAGATCGAGGAAAAAGCCCTGGCTGTGGTGCTCGATGGAGCGAAACGCGAGGCCGCCGCCGTCGAGGCGGAGGATTTCGAGGGCGCAATGCGGGCCCTGTCCCGCCTGCGCCAGCCCGTGGACGCCTTCTTCGACAAGGTGACGGTGAACGCGGAGGATCCGGCGCTTCGGGCCAACCGCCTGCGGCTCCTCAACAGCATCCGCGAGGCGACCCGCACGGTGGCGGATTTCTCCCGGATCGAGGGGTAATCGGGACCCGGCAAACAGTGAGGGTTGCGCCAAGCGCATGGGCCAGCTCTCGCCGGTTAATTCGGGTTAAGGTGTTGCCTGGGAGGCACAGCCAATCGGCCCATGAGGCCCTAGGTAGGCGACAACCGATTCAGTTCAGAAGACCGATGATGATTCGACGCCTCCTGATCGCCGCTCTCCTGAGCGTGCCTCTGGCTGCCTGCCAGACCGCCCAACAGCCCGTCGCCACGGCGGACGACGACAACTGGTATGTGGGCTCGATCCCGGATCAGCCGCACAACATCCCGCTGGTCGACCGCCGCAAGATGGACCCGAAGTATGCCCGCCAGACGGTGGAGTACAAGGGCCCTGAGAAGCCGGGCTCCATCGTGGTCGATATCGACGAGCGCATGCTCTATCTCGTCCAGCCCGAGGGCAAGGCGATCCGCTACGGCGTCGGCGTCGGCAAGCAGGGCTTCTCCTGGCGCGGCGTCGCGTCCGTCGGCCGCAAGGGCGTCTGGCCCGCCTGGTCGCCCACCAAGACCATGGTCGGCATCAAGCCGGACCTCCCGCGCTACATGGAAGCCGGCCTCGACAACCCGCTCGGCGCCCGCGCCCTCTACCTGCACCAGAACGGCGCCGACACGCTCTTCCGCATCCACGGCACCAACGAGCCCTGGAGCATCGGCGAGCAGGTCTCCTCGGGCTGCGTGCGCATGCTCAACGAGGATGTGGCCGACCTCTACGAGCGGGTGCCCGTGGGCACCACGGTCTACGTGAAGCGCAACGGGCGCTACCGGGTTTGATCCCGAGTTCATGGACGATT
Source organism: Microvirga splendida (assembly GCF_016427565.1). Classification (GTDB taxonomy): domain Bacteria; phylum Pseudomonadota; class Alphaproteobacteria; order Rhizobiales; family Beijerinckiaceae; genus Microvirga; species Microvirga splendida. Next base: position 48,868 of record NZ_JAELXT010000002.1, on the reverse strand, counting down.
ACGGTGGCCGGGCATGTCCCGGCCATTTTTGTTTGTTCTCAGCGTCATGGCCGGGCTCGTCCCGGCCATCCACGCTTTGGGCCGGGTTCAAGACGTAGATCCCCGGAACAAGTCCGGGGATGACGGGGAGGGCAGCGTCCACCCCCTGAATTTTCCCGGAACCGTGGCTGTTCAGCTTGCGTTTGGGTTCCACATGTTTCAAGCCAACACCTGCGCGGCAGCAGGGCGTTTCTTAAGCCAAGGGATCGAGTGATGACGCAGTGGGTCTATACCTTCGGGGACGGTCGGGCCGAAGGCCAGGCGGGGATGAAGAACCTGCTGGGCGGCAAGGGGGCCAATCTCGCCGAGATGTCCAACTTAGGGTTGCCGGTGCCCCCGGGCTTCACCATCACGACGGAACTCTGCACCTATTACTACGACCACGGCCGCGCCTATCCGGAGGAACTGAAGACCCAGGTCGAGAAGGCCCTGGACTTCGTCGGCAAGCTCACCGGCCGCACCTTCGGCGATCCCGAGAACCCGCTTCTGGTCTCCGTCCGCTCCGGCGCCCGGGCCTCGATGCCCGGCATGATGGACACGGTGCTGAACCTCGGTCTCAACGACGTGACCGTCGAGGCCCTGGCCAGGGGCGCGGGCGACGAGCGCTTCGCTTATGACTCCTATCGCCGGTTCATCACCATGTATTCCAACGTGGTGCTGGGCATCGAGCACCACCACTTCGAGGAGATCCTCGACGAGTACAAGGACCGCAAGGGCTACTCGCTCGACACGGACATGACCGCCCAGGACTGGAAGGCCATTCTCCCGCGCTACAAGGCGCTGGTCGAGAAGGAGCTCGGAAAGCCCTTCCCGCAGGAGCCCGAGGCGCAGCTCTGGGGCGCCATCGGGGCCGTGTTCGGCTCCTGGATGAACAACCGCGCCATCAAGTACCGCGAGCTGCACGGCATTCCGGCGAGCTGGGGCACGGCCGTGAACGTGCAGGCCATGGTGTTCGGCAACATGGGCGAGACCTCGGCCACGGGCGTCGCCTTCACCCGCAACCCCTCCACCGGCGAGAGCGAGCTCTACGGCGAGTTCCTCATCAACGCCCAGGGCGAGGACGTGGTGGCGGGCATCCGCACCCCGCAGGACATCACCGAGAAGGCGCGCGTCGCATCGGGCTCCGACAAGCCCTCCATGGAACGCGCCATGCCCGACGCCTACAACGAGCTGGTGCGCATCTACGGCATCCTGGAAAAGCACTACCGTGACATGCAGGACATGGAATTCACGGTGGAGACCGGCAAGCTCTGGATGCTCCAGACCCGCAACGGCAAGCGCACGGCGAAGGCCGCGCTCCGCATCGCCGTGGAGCTGGCGTCCGAGGGCCTGATCACGCAGGAGGAGGCCGTCACCCGCGTGGAGCCCGCAGCCCTCGACCAGCTGCTGCACCCCACCATCGACCCCAAGGCCGAGCGCAAGATCCTGGCCACCGGCCTGCCGGCTTCGCCGGGCGCGGCCTCGGGTGCGATCGTGTTCAACTCGGACGACGCGGAGGCCGCCAAGAAGGCGGGCCACAAGGTCATTCTCGTGCGCGTCGAGACCTCGCCTGAGGACATCCACGGCATGCATGCGGCGGAAGGCATTCTCACCACCCGTGGCGGCATGACCTCCCACGCGGCGGTGGTCGCCCGCGGCATGGGCAAGCCCTGCGTGTCGGGCGCGGGCCAGATCCGCGTGGATTATGCCACCCAGACCCTCACGGTCGCCGGCCAGACTCTCAGGAAGGGCGAGATCATCACCATCGACGGCTCCAACGGCCAGGTGCTGCTGGGCCAGGTGAAGATGCTGGAGCCCGAGCTGTCGGGCGAGTTCGCCACCCTGATGGGCTGGGCCGACAAGGTGCGCCGCATGAAGGTGCGCGCCAATGCGGAAACGCCGCTCGACGCCAAGACCGCGCGCAATTTCGGTGCCGAGGGCATCGGACTCTGCCGCACGGAGCACATGTTCTTCGAGGGCGACCGCATCGTGGCTGTGCGCGAGATGATCCTCTCCGACGACGAGGCGGGCCGCCGCGCCGCGCTCTCCAAGCTGCTGCCCATGCAGCGCAAGGACTTTGCCGAACTGTTCTCGATCATGAGCGGCCTGCCCGTCACGATCCGCCTGCTCGATCCGCCGCTGCACGAGTTCCTGCCGCACTCGGAAGAAGAGATGCAGGAAGTGGCGAAGTCGATGAATGCGCCCATCGACAAGCTCCGGCACCGCGCCCGCGAGCTGCACGAGTTCAACCCGATGCTCGGCTTCCGCGGCTGCCGCCTGGCGGTGGCCTATCCGGAAATCGCCGAGATGCAGGCACGCGCCATCTTCGAGGCGGCGGTCGAGGCCGGCAAGACGACCGGCCAGCCCGTGGTGCCCGAGATTATGGTGCCGCTCGTGATGACGAAGCCGGAGCTCGATCTGGTGAAGGAGCGCATCGTCGCCATGGCGGAAGCCGTGAAGGCGGAAAGCGGCGTCGCCATCGAGTATCAGGTCGGCACGATGATCGAGCTGCCGCGCGCGGCCCTGCGCGCCGGCGAAATTGCGGAATCGGCGGAGTTCTTCTCCTTCGGCACCAACGATCTGACCCAGACCACGCTCGGCATCTCACGCGACGACGCGGCCTCGTTCCTGGGGCCCTACACGCAAAAGGGCCTGCTGCCGGCCGATCCGTTCGTGACCATCGATCAGGAAGGCGTGGGCGAACTGGTGAAGCTCGCGGTGGAACGCGGCAAGAAGACCCGCGCCGACATCAAGCTCGGGATCTGCGGCGAGCACGGCGGCGATCCGGCGTCGATCCACTTCTGCGAGTCAACTGGGCTCGACTACGTGTCCTGCTCGCCCTACCGCGTGCCGATCGCGCGCCTTGCGGCAGCCCAAGCGGCGCTCGGCGCCAAAGCCGCGAGTCAGGCGTGATGCCGATGTCCCTGTCGCGCGGGCGCCTGCTCTACATCGCCACGGTGCTGCTCTCCGGCATCGTGATCGGCCTCGTCGTGGCGCCACGGCCGCATCTGCAGGAACTGGTCGTGCCGCCAGCCGCATGGCCCTTCGCCGTGTCCCTTGTGCTCGATATGATCATCGGCCAGATGGCCGCGCAGGGCAGGGCGGAGCCGCTCACCATGGGCGACCGCTTCATCGCAGTGCTCGGCGCAGGGCTCATCGTCACGGTCATGGTGGCGATGGCACAGTAAAAGCGAAGGGGGAAGAGATGGCGCTTCACACGGGCTCGTGCCATTGCGGCAAGGTCGCGTACGAGGTCGAGACGGATCTCGCGCAGGTGATCGAGTGCAACTGCTCGATCTGCCGCCGCAAGGGCTATCTCCTGACCTTCGTGCCACGCAGCGCCCTGAACGTGATCCGCGGCGAGGAGGATCTTGCCACCTACACCTTCAACACGCACACGATCCAGCACCGCTTCTGCTCCACCTGCGGCACGGCCACCTTCGGCGAAGGCAAGCAACCCACCGGTGAGGCGACGGCGGCGATCAACGTGCGCTGTCTTGAGACGGTGGAATTGTCGGAGATCACGCCGATCCCGTTCAACGGACGGGATGCGAGGGGCTGACCTGTATCGTCATCCCGGATCGGCTGACGCCGTCCGGGATGACGAGTGGTTGCTCGGCGTCTCACGCCACGGCTTCCTGCGACCGCCGCAATCCCACGTATTGAAACTCGGCATACATCAGCACCACCAGCGCCTGGGCGATCACGAAGGCATAGCCGGCGCTCGTCGGCGCAACCCAGCCGCTCACCAGGAGCAAGAGGCTGTCGGCGACCCATAGCGCGTTGCCCAGCACTACCGCCCAGGCGACGGACTTGTGGATCGTCTCGCGTACGCCGAGCCAGCCGATGAAGCCGGCGTAAGGCAGGAGGATGAGACCTGCGACACGCAGCAGCATCTCTGGCAGCCCGAGCACGCCGCTCAACGGCCCAGCACCGATCAGCATCAGCAGCCCGAAGGCGGCGCTGGTGGCGGCGTCGGCCACGAGAGCTTGGCGAAGAAGCGGGGAGGAGTGGATGTTCATCATGGCTGTCTCCTGTGGTTCAGCGATTGAAGGCCTCAACCGTGAAGGCAGGATTGCGCCGGGAGGGAGCGCCGTCGATTACCTCGGAGGTCATGGAACACCGGCCTGCCTCGCGTTATGGTGCGCTCATGAGAACCACGACCGCACCCGTGAACAGCACCCTGCCTGTGGGCGACTATCTTCGTGAATGGCGCCAGCGCCGGCGCATGAGCCAGATGGATCTGGCGTTGGAGGCCGAGATCTCCACGCGGCACCTGAGCTTCCTCGAGACCGGCCGCTCGCAGCCGAGCCGCGAGATGGTGCTGCTGCTGGCGGAAAAACTCGACATGCCCCTGCGCGAGCGCAACATCATGCTGGTCTCGGCCGGCTACGCGCCGGTCTATTCGGAGCGCTCCCTGGACGATCCGGCGCTGGCGGGCATGCGTCAGGCGGTCGATCTCGTGCTCAAGGGGCACGATCCCTATCCGGCGCTCGCCGTCGACCGGCACTGGTCGCTGGTTTCCGCCAACGACGCTCTCGTGTCGCTCATCGGCGATGTGGACCCGGCGCTGATGAAGCCCCCGGTGAACGTGCTGCGCCTGAGCATTCATCCGGCAGGCCTCGCCCGCCGCATCGTCAACTTCACCGAGTGGCGCAGCCATCTGGTCCATCGCCTGCAGCGGCAGGTGGACGCGACCGGCGACGCGGTCCTGGCCAGTTTCGTCGATGAACTGCGCGCCTATCCGACGCCCGATGCGGCGGCACGCGCTCCCAAGGAGAGCCACGATTATGCCGGCATCGTCGTGCCGCTCCAGCTCTTGACGGAAGAGGGCGTGCTGACCCTGTTCAGCACCATCACGATCTTCGGCACGCCGGTGGACGTGACCCTGTCGGAACTCGCCATCGAGGCCTTCTTCCCCGCCGACGCGGAAACCGCCGATGCCTTGCGGCGTCTGGCCGATAAGCGTCAGGCTGCCGCAGGTGCGGCCGGGTAGGGCCAATCCCGCCTTAACCACCCATCAACCTTAACCCGCGATAACTTTAAGCCATCGGAGCCCTCCTGCTGGATGCTCCGGATTGTGCTTAGTTTTTGCAGGGTGTTGCGCGTGCGTCTTCCATATCGACGGTCTCGGGTGAAATGGATCTGCGCCACCACGGCTCCCTGGGCGCTGGCGACCGGCCTGCTGATCTCGTTCACCGCCTCGGCCAGCAACGACCTCCATTCCGGCGTGAGCTTCGCCCCGCGCAGCTCCGCCGCCCGCCTTGTCGATACCGCGCTCGTGCCGCCGACCGGCGCCTCCATCGCCGACGGAAAGCTCGGGATCGAGCGCGACATCCTCCGCTCCCTGCCGCGCTATGACCTGCCGGACGAGACGGCCGATTCCGAGCCCCTAAAGGCCGACCGCAAGGCCGATGCGGGTCCCGATGCCGTCATCAACCGCTCCATGAAGGGCAACCCGCTGGTCCCCCCGCACGCGACCCTCTCCCGCCGGGCCAAGCAGCTCCGCCCCGTGCTCAACCAGGCCGGCAGCGCCCGTCTGCTCTACAGCCGCGACGAGGACCTCCTGCCGCCGACCGTGCTCATGGAAGGCCAACTCGAAGAATTCGAGATGGAGCAGGCCTTCGAGCCCTGGCAGGCGCCCGAATACACCACGACCCGGCAGGCCACCTCGGTGCAGTCGCCGGCGGCCGCGGCGGCGGGCTCGACCGGAGCCTCGGCAAGCCCGACCACGCCCATGGTGAAGCGCGCCGTCACCCTGTCCTCGGCCACGCCCGCGCCCGTCGATGCCACCCCCATGGAGATCGCCGCCGCTCCCGTGTCCCTGCAGTCGCCGCGCCTCGACCGGGGCGACGTGACGATCCTGCCGAAGAGCGACGATCCCGACCGCCCGCGCTATGCCGACCTGATCGATCCCGACAACACGAGCAAGGAACAGCGCTGCCTGGCCGAGGCGGTCTATTTCGAGGCGCGCAGCGAGCCCGTGGAAGGTCAGGCGGCGGTGGCCCAGGTGGTGCTGAACCGCGTCAAGAGCGGGCTTTATCCCTCGTCCATCTGCGGCGTGGTCTACCAGAACCGCCACCGCCATCTTGCCTGCCAGTTCACCTTCGCCTGCGAGGGCAAGGCGCTTCGCATCCGCGACACCGAGTCCTGGGACCGGGCCAGGCAGGTGGCGAGCGCCGTGCTCGAAGGCAGGACCTATCTGGCCGATGTGGGCGGGGCGACGCACTACCATGCTGACTACGTCCGCCCCTCCTGGTCGCGCCGCCTGAAGAAGATGGACGTGATCGGCCGTCATATCTTCTACAAGCTCAAGCCGGGACAGACCTGAGAAAATCCCTCGCCTGTGCGTTTCGGCACTAGGAGAAACGGCAGAGAGTCGTAAAGGCTTGAGGCTCGCGGTCTCGAGACGGGTGAATAATGGCGACGATCCGAAACGCTGTGCCGGGCTCCGGCTACGGGAATGTCTTTGTGGATTCCCTGATCTGGGGTGGAAAGGCCTGGGACACGACCGCTGAGCCGATCAAGGTCTATTTCGGCCGGAGCGGCGACTTCGCGGAAGCCAGCGCCCGCCACGGGTCGAGCGAGGTCCTGACCAGTGCGGCCCAGGCGCAGAACTGGACCGCCGCTGAGAAGGACGTGTTCGACTACGCAACCGCCGTCTACGAGAGCGTCTGCGGCCTCCGATTCGAGCTCGCCAGTTCAGCAGGCGCGGCCGATATCGTCTGGTGGAAGACGACGATCGGCGGCGACGCGCTCGGCATCCACGAACTGCCCAGCGGCGACCAGGCCTGGGGATATTTCGACCCCTCCACCACCTCATGGAGAAACATGCATTTCGGTGGCGACGGCCTCAACACCGTGCTGCATGAACTGGGGCATGGCCTGGGACTGGCGCATCCGCACGATGGCGGGGACGCGGGAGGAACCACGTTCCCCGGTGTCACCGACGCGTCTCCGACCGGCACCTACGGCCTGAACCAGGGGATCTGGACGGTCATGTCGTACAATACCGGCTGGGATCGGGCCGGCTACGACGTCACCTATGGCAACCAGGCTGGGCTCGGCGCCTTCGATATCGCGGCCCTGCAGGCTCTGTATGGAAAGAACATGGCGACGGGTGCGGGGAAAAACGTCTACACCCTGCCGACATGGAACCTGTTCACCGAGGAACAGGGGTGGTTCTGTCTCTGGGATGCGGGTGGGACGGACACGATCACGGCCGCCAATGCATCGGCCGGTGTGCAGATCGACCTGAGGGCCGCGACCTTGCGGACCGGCGACCGTAACGCGGGAGGGTTCGTCTCCCGCGAGTCGGGCGTCGCCGGCGGTTTCACGATTGCGAACGGCGTGGTGATCGAGAACGCCACGGGCGGTCGCTCCAACGACAAGCTCACCGGCAACGGCGCAGCCAATACGCTCAAGGGCAATGGCGGAAAGGACAGCCTGTACGGTGGTTCCGGAAACGACATCCTCATGGGCGGTGTGGGAAACGACATCCTGAGCGGTGGCACCGGCAGCGACGCGTTCGTCTTCAATACCAAGCCCAGCAAGGCATCCAACCTGGATCGGATCTCCGACTTCAATGCCCGCTATGACGCCATCCGCCTGGAGAACTCCGTCTTCAAGAAGATCGGTAAAAGCGGGCCTCTGAAGAGCAAGCACTTCGAGATTGGCAGCAAGGCCGGCGATGGGGACGATTATCTCGTCTACAACAAGTCCAAAGGCATCCTGTACTACGATGCCGATGGGTCGGGAAAAGCCCGGGCGGTCGAGATCGCCATACTGTCGAACAAGGCCAAGATGACTGCGGCCGATATCATCGTCATCTGAAGCCTGGACTGAAGGATCGGCGAGCGCTCATCCATCACAAAGCGTCATACCAAACGCGACAAACTTTCAATTCTGCTGATGCCCGACTCGGGCTAGGGTGCCGTCTCCGTTTCGTGCCTTGAGGCCATGCCCATGCCTGCATCGACCGTCCGCCCCCGCGTCTCCCCGGAAATCATCGTCGTCTGCGGCTGCCTCATCGCCCTGATCACGTTCGGGCCCCGGGCCTCCGCGGGGCTGTTCCAGCTTCCGATGATCACGGAATACGGCTGGGGCCGGGACACCTTCGGCTTCGCCATCGCGATCCAGAACCTCCTCTGGGGCGTCGGCCAGCCCTTCGCCGGCGCGGTGGCGGACCGGTTCGGCGCCTTCCGGGTGCTCTGCGTGGGCGCTCTGCTCTATGCCCTTGGCCTCGTGGTCATGGCCTATGCGACCACGCCCGGCGTCCTGCATATCGGCGCCGGCGTGCTCATCGGGTTCGGCCTCTCCGGCTGCTCGTTCAACCTGGTGCTCGGCGCCTTCGGCAAGATCCTGCCGGAGAAGTGGCGCCCCATGGCCTTCGGGGCGGGCACAGCGGCGGGCTCCTTCGGCCAGTTCCTGTTCCCGCCTATCGGCAACGTGCTGATCGAGTCCTTCGGCTGGCAGCACACCCTTCTGGTCTTCGCCGGTAGCGTGCTCATCGTCATGCCCCTGGCGCTGGCGCTTGCGACCCGGCCCACCGGCGATACGGCGCAGTCCGGGCCGGCGGCGGCTCCGAACCAGTCCATCGCCCAGGCCCTGTCGGAGGCCTTCAAGCATCGCTCCTATGTGCTGCTCGTGCTCGGCTTCTTTACCTGTGGCTTCCAGCTCGCCTTCATCACCGTGCATCTGCCGGCCTACCTGAAGGATGCGGGGCTCTCGGCCGCCGTCGGCGGCTGGACGCTCGCCGTGATCGGCCTTGCCAATGCGGCGGGCTCCCTGGGCTCGGGCTGGCTTTCCACCCGCATGTCGAAGCGCTGGCTGCTCGCCTGGATCTATCTCGGCCGCTCGGTGGCCATTGCCGCCTTCATCCTGATCCCGGCCACGCCCGTGACGTCGATCCTGTTCGGCATCTCCATCGGGCTGCTGTGGCTCTCCACCGTGCCGCCCACGTCCTCCCTCGTGATGCTGATGTTCGGCACGCGCTACATGGCCATGCTCTACGGCTTCGCGTTTTTCTCGCACCAAGTCGGCGGCTTCCTCGGCGTGTGGCTCGGCGGCCTGCTCTACGAGATCAACGGCAATTACAGCATGGTCTGGTGGCTCTCCGTCCTGCTCGGCCTTCTGTCGGCCCTGATCAACCTGCCGATCAAGGAGCAGCCGGTCGATCGCGCTCCGGCCCTGCAGCCGGCGGAATAAGAGCATCTAACCACCAACCCACCTCATCCTGGGGACCCGCGCAGCGGCGTCTCGAAGGAGCGTCCAGTGCATGCTGGAGACGCCTCGTCCTTCGAGACGCTACGCTCCTCAGGATGAGGCTCAGGTTGGCTTTATGAGGCATCTGAAGCCCCTCAGTGCTGCGAAGGGATGATTCCTCGGCGCTTGCCCTGATCCTCCGCCGCGCCACAAATGGGTGCGGGGAGGAATCGGCATGAGCGCATTCAAGGCTATGGTCATCGACAAGACGGAGGCCGGTCAGAATGTCGGCATCCGCGCCTTCGACGAGGCGGATCTGATGGACGGCGACGTGACCGTCCGCGTCTCGCATTCGACCCTGAACTACAAGGATGGCTTAGCGCTCACCGGCAAGGCCCCGGTGGTGCGGCGCTTCCCGATGATCCCCGGCGTCGATCTCGCGGGCACGGTGGAAGCCTCGTCGAATTCCGATTTCAAGCCCGGCGACGCCGTCGTGCTCAATGGCTGGGGTCTGGGCGAGACGCATCTGGGCGCCTATGCCGAGAAGGTGCGCGTGAAGGGTGACTGGCTCATCCCGCTGCCCGAAGGACTTTCAGCCAAGCAGGCCATGGCGGTCGGCACGGCGGGCTATACGGCGATGCTCTGCCTGATGGCCCTGGAGCGGCACGGCCTGAATCCCGATCGCGGTCCGGCCATCGTCACGGGCGCGGTCGGCGGCGTGGGCTCGGTGGCGGTGGCGCTCCTCGCCAAGGCGGGGTGGCACGTGATCGCCTCCACGGGGAGGCCCGAGGAAGCCGATTACCTGAAGGGCCTCGGCGCGTCCGAGATCCTCGACCGCAGCGAACTCGCCGGTCCCGCAAAGCCGCTCGCCAAGGAGCGCTGGGCGGCGGGCGTCGACACGGTCGGGTCCACGACGCTCGCCAATGTCCTGTCCATGACGAAGTATGGCGGCGCCGTCGCGGCCTGCGGGCTTGCGGGCGGGATGGACCTGCCCAGCACCGTCGCGCCCTTCATCCTGCGCAACGTGTCCCTGCTCGGCGTCGATTCGGTGATGGCCCCCAAGGCGCTGCGGCTGGAAGCCTGGAGCCGCATCGCCCGCGAGCTCGATCACGACAAGCTCGCCGCCATGACCACGACGATCCCGCTCGACGGGGTGCTGGAGGCAGGCCGCGAGATCGTGGCCGGGCGGATCAAGGGCCGGGTGGTGGTGGAGATCGGTTAGCTCGCTTCGCTGAGCACGGCGGCTTTGGCTCCGCCCCCTTCGATCCGCTTCTTCTGCTTGGCGATCTCGGTGGCCATGAAGTCCATGAAGGCCCGCACCCGGGCGGACTGGCGCAGGTCCGGATGGGTGAGGAGCCACAGGCCGGCCGCGAAATTCGCATCGATGTCCGACAGCCGCACGAGGTTGGGGCTCGCATCGGCGATGAAGCAGGGCAGGGGGCCGATGCCCGTTCCGGCCTCCACCGCCTCGGAGAGGCCGAGCACCGTGTTGACCTTGTAGACGATGTTCTCCGCAGCCACGTGCTCGCGCACGAAGCGGGCGACCTTCAGGGTCGCCAGGTTGTCCCCCAGCGCAACCCAGTGCCGGTCGAAGAGATCGGCCAGGGCGACATCCTCCGGCCCCTGGACATCGGGAAAGTCCGCCTTCCGGCCATAGATCGCCCAGGCAATGGTCGCCACCCGCCGTCCCACCAGGGTCTCGGGCGGGTCGTCGGTCGCGCGGATCGCCACGTCCGCGTCGCGCTTCGACAGGTTCAGGGCCTGGTTGGCGAGAACCACGTCGAGCCGCATCTCGGGGCATGCCGTGATGAAGCGGGCGAAGATCGGCGTCAGCAGGTGGACGAGCAGGGTGTCGTTGGTGGTGACGCGCAGTTCACCGGCGGGCGCGACGGCCTGGCCCACCAGCTTGCGGGTGAAGGCGGTGACGTTCTCGTCCATCTGCTCGGCCAGCGCCATCATTTCCTCGCCGGCCGTGGTGAGCACGTAGCCGGTCCGATGCCGCTCGAAGAGCTTGACCCCGAGGCTCTCCTCCATCTGGCCGAGCCGTCGGAACACCGTCGAATGATTGACCCCGAGGCGCTCGGCGGCGCCGGCGAGGCCATTGGCCTCTGCGATGATCTTCACGAGCCGGAAATCGTCCCAGTCGAGATGCTGCTGTTTGGCCATGGGTTTGCATTCACGCAAGAGAACCCCTGCATATCTAGCACTGGTTTTGCAGGGAAGAAAGCTTATCCTCCTGAGCGTCATCAATCGCAGACCGGCGCGGGTCCTGCCGCTCGTCGAGAGGGGCTTGGGAAGGGTCCGGCCTGCGTCTCAATCCAATGCATCGGAGTTCCAATGACCAAGGTTCTGGTTCTGTATTATTCGTCCTGGGGGCATATCGAGCAGATGGCCTATGCGGCGGCCGAAGGCGCCCGCGAGGCCGGCGCCGAGGTCGTGGTGAAGCGCGTGCCGGAGCTCGTGCCCGAGGCCGTGGCCCAGGCGGCTCACTACAAGACCGACCAGAAGGCGCCCATCGCCACGGTCGAGGAGCTGCCCGAATACGACGCCATCATCTTCGGCACGCCGACCCGCTACGGCACCATGACGGCCCAGATGAAGAACTTCCTCGACCAGACCGGCGCCCTCTGGGCTAAGGGCGCGCTCATCGGCAAGGTCGGCTCGGTCTTCACCTCCACGGCCACCCAGCACGGCGGTCAGGAAGCCACCATCCTCACCACGCTGCCCGTGCTCCTGCACCACGGCATGGTGTTGGTCGGCCTGCCTTACTCCTTCGCAGGGCAGTCGGGCGTCGACCAGATCCGCGGCGGCTCGCCCTACGGCGCCTCCACGATCGCCGGCGGAGACGGCTCGCGCCAGCCGACCGAGATCGACCTCGACGGCGCCCGCTTCCAGGGCCGTCACGTGGCCCAGATCGCCGCGAAGCTGGCCGCGAAGTAAGGCCTCTCTCTCACGTCATGGCCGGGCTTGTCCCGGCCATCCCGATGCTGTGAGGCTCGGCACTCTTCCAGTCGAGATCACCGGCACAAGGCCGGTGATGACACGCTGTGTTTCAGTATGTCCGTGGGAACGAACTACCGCTCCGCCGCAGCGCGCCTCAGGCGGTCGGTGATGGCCTCGCCCAAGCCCGTCTCCGGGATCGGGCTCACGGCAATGGTCGCGGCCCCCGAGGCGTCGAGCTGCCTCAGATAGGAAAACAGATGAGCGGCGGCCTCCACGAGGTCGCCGTTTTTGCTGAGGTTCAGGGCGATACGCGCCGTCTCGGTGCCCACCGGAGCCTTCTCACCGAACAGCAGGACCGCTTCATCCGCCTCGACGCGTGCCGCATTCAGGCGCACCTTTGCGCGGGGCGCGTAATGCGACGCCAGCATTCCTGGCGCGAGCGGGCTCTTGCCGCCTTCCGGCCCGCCCTCCAGCCTCATCCCGATCAGCGTCTCGATAGCCTCACGGGGAATGCCGCCAGGCCGCAGCAGGCGGGGCGTGCCACTGATGCACGCCACGATGGTCGATTCGACGCCGACCTGCGACGGTCCCCCGTCGAGCACCGCATCGATGCGCCCGTCGAGATCGCCCAGCACATGATCCGCATCCGTGGGGCTCACGCGCCCCGAACGGTTGGCCGAGGGCGCGGCGACCGGGCGGCCGATCTTCTGCAGCAGCGCATGGGCGAGAGGATGGGCCGGCACGCGCAGGCCCACGCTGTCGAGCCCGGCGCGGGCGAGGTCCGAAATCGTGCAGCCGGGCGCCACCGGCACCACGAGGGTCAGCGGCCCGGGCCAGAAGGCTTCGGCGAGGCGCCGGGCCGTCTCGTCGAACACGCCCTGTTCTTGAGCGGACTCGAAGCTGTCCAGGTGGGAGATCAGCGGGTTGAAGCTCGGGCGCTCCTTGGCGGCATAGATGCCGGCGACGGCCTGTGCATCCGTGGCGTCGGCGCCGAGGCCGTAGACCGTTTCCGTCGGGAAGGCCACGAGCCCGCCCCGCCGCAGGATCTCCGCCGCGTCTGCAAGGCCGGCCTCATTGGCCGTCAGACGCTGCGTTTGGCGCATTGACCCGCGATCGTTCACGTCTAAACTATCCTTCGCCCGGGGAGCATTGAACTTCCTGGGGGGTTTAACGGCGCACCGAAGCGCGTCAACATCAAAAGCCCATCCTGCTGAGAGGAATTGCCATGACCTATCGCGCGCCCGTGCCGGACATCGTCTTCACCATGAGGCACGTGGCCGGCCTCGACCGCGCCGTGGCCGACGGGGTTTATGGCGACCTGTCCGTCGATCTGGCCGAGACGATCCTGGACGAGGCGGGCCGCTTCGCCAACGACGTCATCGCGCCCCTCAACCGCGAGGGCGACAAGCATGGCGCGGTCCTCAAGGACGGCGTCGTGACCACGGCCCCCGGCTGGAAGGAGGCCTACAAGGCGTGGTCGGAAGCTGGGTGGAACGCGCTTCCAGGTCCGGTGGAATATGGCGGACAGGGGCTGCCGACGCTCCTCAACTCGGCCTGCGTCGAGATGTGGAACGCCGCCTCCATGGCCTTCGGGATCGGACCCGTGCTCACCATGGGTGCCATCGAGGCGCTGGTCCAGCACGGTTCCGACGATCTTAAGGGCCGCTACCTCGAAAAGCTCGTCTCCGGCGAGTGGACCGCCACCATGAACCTCACGGAGCCTCACGCGGGCTCCGATCTCGCGGCCCTGCGCTCGCGCGCCGAGCCCGCGGGCGACGGCACGTACAAGGTCACCGGCCAAAAGATCTTCATCACCTACGGCGAGCACGACCTCACCGACAACATCATTCATCTCGTGCTCGCGCGCCTGCCGGATGCGCCGGCCGGCACCCGCGGCATCTCGCTGTTCCTCGTGCCGAAGTTCCTGCCTGACGGCACGCGCAACGACGTGCGCTGCCATTCCATCGAGCACAAGCTCGGCATCCATGCCTCGCCCACCTGCACCATGATCTTCGGCGACAATGGCGGCGCGGTCGGCTGGCTCGTCGGAGAAGAAAACCGCGGCCTCAATTGCATGTTCACGATGATGAACAACGCCCGCCTCGCGGTCGGCCTGCAGGGCGTGGCCATTGCCGAGCGCGCCTACCAGCAGGCGCTCGGCTACGCCAACGAGCGCAAGCAGGGTCGCGCCATTGGAGCGGTCGAGGGCATGAGCCCCATCGCCGTGCATCCGGACGTGCAGCGCAATCTGCTGACCATGAAGGCACTGACCGCTGCCGCGCGCGCCATCTGCTACATGACCGCGGAAGCCATCGACCGCGCGCATCTCGAGGAGGATCCTGCGCGACGGAAGAAGGCGCATGAGCGCGCCTCGCTGCTGACCCCGGTGGCGAAGGCCTTCTCCACCGATATCGGCATGGAGGTGGCCTCCATCGGCGTGCAGGTGCATGGCGGCATGGGCTTCATCGAGGAGACCGGCGCGGCGCAGCATTTCCGCGATGCGCGCATCGCGCCGATCTACGAGGGCACCAACGGCATCCAGGCCATCGACCTCGTCACCCGCAAGCTGCCGCTCTCCGGCGGCGAGACCGTGCGGGCGCAGATCGCTGCCATGCGCGCCACCGTCGCGCGCCTGCTGAAGGAGAGCACGCCGGCCTTCGGCGCGACCGCGCCGCGCCTGCGCGATGCGGTCGAGAGCCTGGACCGGGCGACGAGCCACATGCTGCAGTCCCTGTCCTCAAACGCGCAAGGCGAGGCGCTGGCCGGGGCGTCGCCGTATCTTCGACTCTTCGCCCTCGCGCAGGGCGGCGCGGCGCTCGCCGAGATGGCGCTGGCTGCCAATGCGCAGGCCTCTGCGGGCGATGGCGATCCGGCGCATGCCGGCCGCATCGCGCTCTGCCGCTTCTTTGCCGAAAACATCGCCGTCGGCGCGAAGGGGCTTGAGGAAACGGTGATGAACGGTGCAGGCTTCCTGCAGGACGCAACCCTGGCACTCGCGAGCTGATCCCATGAGCCTTAAAGGTAAAACCCTCTTCATCACCGGCGCCTCGCGGGGCATCGGCCTTGCCATCGGGTTGCGCGCGGCGAAGGACGGCGCAAACGTGGTCATCGCGGCGAAGACCGCCGAGCCGCATCCCAAGCTCCCCGGCACGATCTACACGGCCGCCGAGGAGATCGAGGCGGCGGGCGGCAAGGCGCTGCCGCTGGTGGTCGACGTGCGCGACGAGGAGGCGGTGAAGGGTGCGATCGCAAACACGGTCGAGACCTTCGGCGGCCTCGACATCGTGGTCAACAATGCGAGCGCCATCAGCCTGACGCCCACCTCGATCACCGATATGAAGCGCTTCGATCTGATGCACCAGATCAACACGCGCGGCACCTTCATGGTGTCGAAGTATGCCATTCCGCATCTCGAAAAAGCCGAGAACCCGCACATCCTCATGCTCTCGCCGCCGCTCGACATGCAGGAGAAGTGGTTTGCGCCGCATGTGGCGTATTCGCTCGCGAAATACGGGATGAGCATCTGCGTGCTGGGACTGGCTGGCGAGCTGCGGCCCAAGGGCATTGCGGTGAACGCCCTCTGGCCGAGGACGACCATCGCCACGAGTGCGGTCAGGAACATGCTCGGCGGGGATGAGATCGTGCAGGCAAGCCGCACGCCCGAGATCCTGGCTGACGCGGCTTATGCGGTCTTCCAGAAGCCCTCGAGAAGTTTCTCGGGCCACTTCCTCATCGACGATGTCTTTCTGCACGGTGAGGGCGTGACGGATTTCGAGAAGTACCGCGTGGATCCATCCAAATCGCTGATACCCGACTTCTTTGTGCCCGACGACACGCCGCCTCTGTCATCGCTCTGACAAACACTTCGGCTCTTGATCCACTCGCTCGCCGTGTCATCCCCGGCGAGCCTTTAGGCGAGGGAAGGGGATCCATAGCGCTGAGCATGATTGTGGATCCCCTTCCCCTTCGCTACGCTCCGGCCGGGGATGACAAGGGCCTCCCGGTCCGAAAATACATATTGCCGAGGGGCGAGAACGCGCATGATTTTGATCCACAGGCCAACACAGGCGACGGGACTGGCAGGTCAGTCCCTCGACCGCTACGTCCTGCCGCCGGGAACGCCCATTCCCGGCGATGCCCTGTGGATCGACCTGATCGAACCGACTCGCGAGGAGGACAAGCTCGTCGAGGCCCATCTCAACATCGAGATCCCGACCCGGGAGGAGATGGCCGATATCGAGCCGTCCGAGATCCTCTACCACGAGAACAACGCGCGCTACATGACCGTGCGCGTCCTGTGCAGCTCCGAGACCGACACGCCGAAGCTCATCGACGTGTCGTTCATCCTCACTGAGAAGGCGCTCGTGACCGTGCGCTACGGCGAGCCGCGCTCGTTCAGCATGTTCATGGCCCGTGCCGGGAAGCCCGGAGGGTGCCGGCATCAGCCGGAGGCCGTGCTCGACGGGCTCGTGGAGACCATCATCGACCGCGCGGCCGAAATTCTCGGCACCGTGGGTTCGCGCATCGACCGCCTGTCGCAGGCGATTTTCGAGAACGAGCGACAGGGGGCCAAGCGCGCGGCGTCCTACCGCGCTGCCCTGAAATCCATCGGCCGCAAGGGCGACATCATCTCCAATGTGCGCGAGAGCATGGTGTCGGTGGAGCGCATGCTGCTGTTCCTCTCGGCCAGCATGCCCCGGCCGCAGAAGACCGCGGGCTACCAGGCGGAGTGGCGCACGGCCCTGCGCGACGTGCAGTCCATCGAGGAGCACGCGACGTTTCTCTCCAACAAGATCCAGTTCCTGCTCGACGCCACGCTCGGCCTCGTCACCATCGAGCAGAACGACATCATCAAGATCTTCTCGGTCATGTCCGTGATCTTCCTGCCGCCGACCCTGGTCTCGTCCGTCTACGGCATGAACTTCGAGATCATGCCGGAACTCCAGTGGGACTACGGCTATCTATGGGCGATAGGACTCATCGTTCTTGCCGCCGCGCTGCCCTACCTCTTCTTCCGCTGGAAGCGCTGGCTGTGAGGTTTTGAGAAAAACTCTACATGAGCCCTCATCCTGAGGAGGTCGCGTCAGTGACCGTCTCGAAGGATCAGGGCGTTTCCAGTGCCCTCTGGACGATCCTTCGAGACGCAGACTGCGTCTGCTCCTCAGGATGAGGTCGAGAAGGATAAACCTTTGGAGAAACCGCCATGTGCGGGCGCTATGCGATCACCCTGCCTCCCGACACCTACCGGGAGTTCTACGGCTATTCGGAGCAACCGAACTTTCCTGCGCGCTACAACGTGGCGCCCACCCAGCCGGTGCCCATCGTGCTGGAGGATCGGGGCGAGCGGCGTTTCATGCTGGTGCGCTGGGGCTTCCTGCCGTCCTGGGTCAAGGACCCGAAGGACTTTCCGCTGGTCATCAATGCCCGGGGCGAAACGCTGGAGACGAAGCCGACCTTCAGGAATGCCCTGAAGCGCCGCCGCTGCATCTTTCTCGCGGACGGTTTCTACGAGTGGCGGCGGGAGGGGCGTGAGAAAACACCGTTCCTGATCCGCCCGCGCGACCGCAGGCCGATGCCTCTTGCCGGATTGTGGGAAACCTACAGCAGCCCGGACGGGGCTGAGATCGACACCGCCGCCATCGTCACCACGGACGCCAACGGCACCCTGTCCGCCGTGCACGACCGCATGCCGGTGATCCTGTCGCCCGATGACATCGGAGCCTGGCTCGACGTGCGCGACGAGCGCGCCGACGTGATGCGCCTCGTGCGGCCATGCCCGGACGAGTGGCTCGACATGGTGCCGGTCTCGAGCCGCGTCAACAAGGTGGAGAACGACGATCCGGGACTGCTGGAGCCTCTGTCAAAGCCGGAGCCCGCGCCGGTCAAGGCGACGAAGCCCAAGGCCAAGAAGCCGCTCTCCAGCGACGAGGACGAGCAGGGGAGCTTGTTTTAGTCTGTCCCGTTGATGTCATCCCCGGGGAGCCGCAGGCGAGGGAAGGGGATCCACCCACACGCTCAGTGCTATGGATTCCCTTCCCCTCCGCTGCGCTCCGGCCGGGAATGATACTCCCAATTACCGCCGCTTCTTCGCAACATCCCGGCGCAGGATGCCGACGACTTCGAGATGCGGCGAGTGCTTGAACTGATCGACGGGAACCACGCGCTCCAGCCGGTAGCCGCTGGCGATCAGGATGGCCGCATCGCGGGCGAAGGTGGCCGGGTCGCAGGAGACGCTGACCACGAGCGGGACCTTCGACACGGCGATCTGCTTCACCTGTGCCTCCGCACCGGCGCGAGGCGGATCGAGCACCACTGCGTCGAAGGCGTTCAGTTCCGGCGTGAGCAGCGGCCGGCGGAAGAGATCGCGCGCTTCCGTCGAGATCCGGCGAAGACCCGGCGTGGCGCGGAACGCCTTGTCGAGCGCCGCCATCGAACCCTTGTCGAACTCGACCGCATGCACCTCCGCCTTCTCCGCAAGGCGCATGGAGAAGGGTCCCGATCCGGCAAACAGATCGGCCACGCGCTTGGCCTTCGCGCAGGCCTCCGTCACGAGTCCGGCGAGAACCTCCTCGCCGAGGCGCGTCGCCTGCAGGAACGAGCCGGCTGGCGGCACCACGGAGGCGCGGCCCATGAGGATCGCGGGCGGGCGGCGCTCGACGACCACGTCGCCGTGGATCGACAGGCGCGAGAGATCGAGCCTGCTCGCAAGGTCGATGAGGCTCAGGCGTTCCGCATCCTTCATCGGTCCGTGACCGCGCACATCCACGTCGAACCCGGTCTGCGTCTGCGTGATCTGGATGTCGAGCGGCTTGCGCGGGCCCTTGAGATGCTCGCCGATCGCGCGGGCGATGCCTGGCGCCTGCTCCTTCAGGCCGGGCTCCGCGATGGGACAGAAGGCGATCTCGACGATTTGGTGGCTGCGCGGGGCCATGTAGCCCACATGCATGGCGCGGTCGGGAAAGCGCACGTGCAGCGTCACGCGCCGGCGGCCCTCGCCATGGGCATCCACCAGCGGCGCGATGGGCGCCTCGATCCGCGCCTGCCGCAGGGTGTATGCGAGGATCTCCTGCTTCCAGGTCTGATAGAAGCCGTGCTGCATATGCTGCGTGGCGCAGCCGCCGCACGCATCGAAGTAAGGGCAGAACGGCGTCTCGCGCTCGGGCGAAGGAACATCGACGCTCACAAGCCGCGCGTGCGATCCGTCGCGCTCCACCGTCACGTTCTCGCCCGGCAGCACCTTCGGCACGAAGACCGGGCCGGATTCCGTGTCCGCAACGCCGTCGGCTTTCGCGCCGAGGCGCTTGATGATGACCTGTTCAGCCAAGGCGGGCTCCCAACAAAAACTCACGGTTTCCGTCCCCGCCCTCGATGGGCGAGGGGACGAGCCCGATAACCTCGAAACCGAGCGACGCGACGAAGGCCGTCATATCCTCGCAGACCGCGCGATGCACGGCCTCATCGCGCACGATGCCCTTCTTCACGTGATCGCGCCCGGCCTCGAATTGCGGCTTCACGAGCACGGCCAGTTCGGCGCGCGGCTTCAGCAGGGCGACAGCCGCCGGCAGAACGAGCTTGAGCGAGATGAAGCTCACGTCGGAGACGAGAAGATCCGCCTTCTGCGGAACGAGCTCGTCGTTCAGCGCGCGGGCATCCGTCCCTTCCAGATTGGTCACGCGCGCATGGCCGGCGATGGTGGGATGGAGCTGGCCGTGGCCGACATCCACCGCATACACATGCGCGGCGCCGCGCGTGAGCAGCACGTCCGTGAAGCCTCCCGTGGAGGCCCCGACATCGAGGCAGATCTTGTCCTTGGGGTCGATGCGGAAAGCATCGAGCGCGGCCGCGAGCTTCACCCCGCCGCGGGAGACGTAAGGATGCGGCTGCTCGGCCGTGATCACGGCCTCCGCTGGGACCGCATCCGATGCCTTCTTGATCACTGCGCCGTTCACGGTGACGAGACCGGCGGAAATCGCCTCCTGGGCCCGGGCGCGGCTTGCGAAGAAGCCGCGCTCGACCAGAACCACATCGGCGCGCTTGCGGGTCATGGGAGACTCAGGCGATTACGCCCGCACCTTGCGGGTCTCTTCCTTCCCGAGCGCCTCGAACACCCGCGTCACGATGCCGGCCGCGTCGAGTCCGGCCTTGGCATACATGCGCTCCGGCTTGTCCTGGTCCTGGTAGGTGTCGGGCAGGACCGTGGAGCGCACTTTCAGGGTGCCACGGTCCAGCGCTCCCTTGTCCGCGAGGAGCTGGAGCACATAGGAGCCGAAGCCGCCGACGGAGCCTTCCTCGATGGTGATCAGCACCTCGTGGTCGCGGGCAAGGCGCAGGATCAGCTCCTCGTCGAGGGGCTTGGCAAAGCGGGCATCGGCCACCGTGGTGGAGAGGCCGCGCGCCTCCAGCTCTTCGGCCGCCTTCAGGGCCTCGCCAAGGCGCGTGCCGAGGGACAGGAGGGCGATGCGGCTGCCTTCCTTCACCACACGGCCTTTGCCGATGGCGAGCGGCACGCCCTGTTCGGGCATGTCGACGCCCACGCCTTCGCCGCGCGGATAGCGGAAGGCGATGGGGCCTGCATCGTAGGCTGCGGCGGTCGCCACCATGTGGACGAGTTCCGCCTCGTCGGCCGCCGCCATCACCACCATGTTCGGCAGGCAGCCGAGATAGGCGATGTCGAAGGATCCCGCATGGGTCGGCCCGTCCGCGCCGACGAGGCCGGCTCGGTCGAGGGCGAAGCGCACGGGCAGGTTCTGGATCGCCACGTCGTGCACGACCTGGTCGTAGGCGCGCTGCAGGAAGGTGGAATAGATGGCGCAGAACGGCTTGTAGCCTTCCGTGGCCATGCCGGCCGCGAACGTCACCGCATGCTGCTCGGCGATGCCGACATCGAAGGTGCGGGTCGGGAATTCCTTGCCGAAGAGATCGACGCCCGTGCCGGTGGGCATGGCGGCCGTGACGGCCACGATCTTGTCGTCGCGCCGCGCCTCCGCGATCAGGCTCTCGCCGAAGACCCTGGTGTAGGCGGGCGCATTGGCCTTCGCCTTGGTCTGGGCGCCCGTCACCACGTCGAAGGTGACGACGCCGTGGTACTTGTCGGCCGCTTCCTCGGCGGGCGCATAGCCCTTGCCCTTCTTCGTCACCACGTGGACGAGGATCGGGCCGGTCTCGGAATCGCGCACGTTCTTCAGGATCGGCAGCAGGTGGTCGAGGTTGTGGCCGTCGATGGGGCCCACATAATAGAAGCCCAGCTCCTCGAACATGGTGCCGCCGGTCCAGAAGCCGCGGGCGAATTCCTCGGCGCGCTGTGCCTTCTCGTAGATGAACTTCGGGAGCTTCCTGGCCAGCTGCTTGGCGGTCTCGCGCAGGCCCCGATAGGCGCCGCCGGAGACGAGGCGAGCGAGATAGGACGACATGGCGCCGGTGGGCGGCGCAATCGACATGTCGTTGTCGTTGAGGATGACGATGAGGCGCGAATGCATGGCGCCGGCATTGTTCATGGCCTCATAGGCCATGCCGGCCGACATGGCGCCGTCGCCGATCACGGCGATCACGTTGTTCTTGCCGCCCTCGAGATCCCGCGCCACGGCCATGCCGAGGCCCGCCGAGATCGACGTGGAGGAATGGGCCGCGCCGAAGGGGTCGTATTCGCTCTCCTGGCGCTTGGTGAAGCCCGACAGGCCGTCCGCCTGGCGGAGCGTCCGGATCCGGTCGCGCCGTCCGGTCAGGATCTTATGGGGATAGGCCTGGTGGCCCACGTCCCAGATCAGCCGGTCGCGGGGGGTGTCGAAGACGTAGTGCAGCGCCACCGTGAGCTCGACCACGCCCAGTCCCGCTCCGAGGTGTCCGCCCGTGACGGAAACCGCGCTGATCGTCTCCGTCCGCAGCTCATCCGCCACCTGGCGGAGCTGGCTCTCGGGCAGCTGGCGCAGATCGTCGGGGGTCTTGAGGGTGTCGAGGAGGGGTGTGGACAACGTTTTACTCGCCAAGCTTCGACCGGAGGTCAGACAAAGGAGATAGGGGCTTAACGGGGGAGGGTCAAATCGGAAACCTTGTCCCATCCCTGCGGGCAGACGGGTCACCCACCCGCCCAGGTCGAGGCAACCTGTCGCACCGTGCGTGAACGGAGCCGGCAAATTCCTCAATCCTGCCAGACTCCGATAAGGGAGCGCATGCTTTCCAAGGGGCCAGGCGCCCGTTGAGGTTCGAAAGCCTCTGCGTCTTTCCTTTCCGGCCGCCACCGGATCACACTTGGTTGAAAACGCGGAATCGAAATGGTAGACGGCGAGCGTTCCCGAAATATTGTTCCTGCCTCCTACACGGGCAGAGTCCGCCGGCTTCTATGACCTTCGACCTTTCACGCCTGACCTCGCCGGCCTCCCTGATCCGCAAGCAGGTTGCGGAGCATGGCCGCGTTCATGTGTGGAGCGTGGCGGCTTTCGTCCTGTTCGTCGTTGCCATCTTCTTCGCCAGGGGCGGCAAGGCTCCGGGTCTCTCCGTTTCCCCCATCTTCCTCGGCGCGGGGCTGGCATTCGCCAGCGGGGTGGCCGCGGAGACGTTCCGGAAAAACCTGTGGCTCTGGCTCTCGCTCGGCTTCCTGCTGGCGTGGCAGGCAGCTGGCGCCCTGTTCGGGGACATGCCGCGGCCGGGCTCCGACTTTCTCAAGATCGGATTGCTGGCCGCGTTCTTCCTGTTCGTCGCGCAGACGTCCCAGGTCCTGAGCACCAGACGAATCCTCTGGATCATTGCGGGCGTCGGCGCGGCCAGCGCCTTCCTGTCGATCGTCGTTCATGTTCTGAGAGAACCCGATATCCTGGACCGCATGATCCCCCTCGGACGGGGCGGCAATCCCATTCCCGGTGCGGGAGCGCTCGCCAGTGCCCTGATCGCCACGGTCGCCCTGTGGATGGACGAGGAGGGCAGGAGCCGGAGGAGCACGGCCATCCTCCTGATGCTGGCGGTGCCATTGGTGGCCGCCCTCCTGCTGACCCAAAGCCGCGGGCCGCTCGTTGCCCTTGGCCTGGCCTTGCCGCTCGCCGTCCTGATCGACCGGCGCGGCATGCTCATCGTGCTCGCGGTCTGCCTGGCGTGCTGGCTTCTCGTGACGGGCCTCGTCGTCTTCGAGCCGAGCATCAAGGCCATGATCTGCGGCAGCGAGACTGATTGGTGCCGTCCCTCAAACCGCAATGCGGTATGGGAACTGGTTCGCGACCAGATCGAGCGTCATCCCATCCTGGGCAGCGGACCGGACTTCCGGTTTCCCTATGAGTGGCTGAGCCATGCCCATAACGGGCTTTTCGGCATTGCCCTGTATTTCGGCCTCGTCGGGCTTGCAGCATCCGCCCTCATGGCTGCAGGCTATGCCCGGTGCCTGAGCCGCGGGACGGACGATACCCTGCGCTTCTTCGGCTTGGCTTCGCTCATCTTCACGTTCGGCTATATGGGGGCCGACCTGCCGAATCCCTTCGCGTTCTTCAACACGCACTACCTCTTCATGTGGTTCCCTATCCTGCTCGTCTTGGCGCGCGATAGGTTCTCGTTCAACGTCAAGGCGGTGCCTGCGCGGTCCATGCCAGGCGTCGCCCAGCGGATTTAGCGGATCGCGATGGCCCGACACCATACCGCCCTTCGCCGGGCCTTCGACCTGAAGCCCATCGCGTTCCGCGTCATGAAGGGGCTCACGGGCTCCAGTCCGATGCTGCGGAAGGCCGTCTCGTTCTTCCCCGATTTCGGCTGGCCTGATGAGCGCAAGGTCAGGCTCCTCGAGGACAGCGTTCACCCGTTCCGCCTGATGCAGAGCCGCTACGACCGGCAGCGCGGCTTCGTCAGCCAGCACAATGTCGACGTGATGAAGCCAGCCTGCCGGTTCACGGACCAGAACTCCGCTCACCGGGTGGTTGCCCTGCTCTCAGACATCCTGGTTCCGGGCCACACTCTGACGCCCGTCGATGCGGCCACGGGACGGCAGCTGTCGTTCGACACGAATGCGGACAGCAACTGGAACTTCGCCCATCCGGCTCCTGCCGCGTTCCGGACGCGCCGGGTGGGCGGGATCGTTGCCGCGATCCCCCCTTACTCCCATTACGGCCATCTGCTCACCGATGTCCTGATGCCCCTGTGCCATGCGCTCGACAGGGGCGCGGTGGCTCCAGGCGAAACCCTCACCCTGGCCACGGCACGCTCGGTCAATCCGCTGGTCATGAGCTTCATCGAGGGCCTGCGCCGCAAGGGCCTCTCCATCGACCATGTGAGGCTCGCGCCCTGGGAGCGGATCGAGGCGGATTCCTACCTCTACGCGCGCACCCATTGCAGCAACATCGAGAGGCTTTTCGCGACGCCCGAGGCGATCGGGTTCGCCCGCTCGGTCTTCGAGGCCGCATACCGGGAGCGCAAGCTCCCCGAGCCTGCACCACGGATCTACCTCACCCGGGGCGAGACGCGCCTGCGCCGGGTGGATGGGGAAGCCGCCCTCATGGAGGGGCTGCGCCAGCGCGGGTTCCAGATCGTCCAGGCATCCTGGTCGAACCACCACGAGCAGATGCAGTGGTTCGGCGAAGCTCAGATCGTCATGGGAGTCCACGGGGCGGGCCTTGCCAACATCCTCTGGGCCCAGCGCCAGCCTCTGCTCATCGAGCTGATGGCGCAGAACGGGCGCAAGAGCACCGGCCTGCATTGGGCCGCCGAGGCCGGGGCCGACTACGAGCCGGTGACCGGCGGAGCCGAGGGACAGAAGCAGGCCTTCGCCATCGATCCCGATGCCGTGCTCCGGGAGGTCGACGCGGCCATCGAGCGGAGCCGCGCCGCCTGATCCTTCGCTGACTTAGTTATCCACGTCCAGCGGGGCCGTGCCCGAGGCGGCGCCATCGGGCCCGATGGTGATCTTCTCGATCCGGGCCTCGGCCTTCTTCAGCAGTTGCTCGCAATGCTTCTTCAGGGCCTCGCCGCGCTCATAGATCGCAATCGAATCCTCCAGGGGCACGTCGCCGCGCTCGAGGCGCCGCACGATCTCCTCGAGCTCGGCCAGGGCCTTCTCGAAGGGGAGGGTCTTGATGGAGGCGGTGTCGGTCATGCGGCTGTCCGTCAAATTATCTGCTTGGGGCAATATCACACTGGGATTGCGGCATTGCCGGGTCGATGGGCGAGGAGTCTCTGATAGACGAGACCGATGCCGATGAGAACAAGGCCGAGGGCAATAAATGACAGGGCGCGCATGACGCCCTCCAGATTGGCCAGGTCGACGATGAACACCTTCAGCACCGCCAGCACGAGATAGGCCGCCGAGGCGAGACGCGCAAAGCGGTTGTTGCGGATGAGACCCAGGCCGAGGAGCAGGATGCCCGTGACCAGCAGGGCAACCGAGTAGGCCCATTGCTCGCCCTGGGTGAAGCCGCGCCAGAGGGCCAGCTCCGGCCCGGCAAAGAGCCGCCGGATCTCCAGACCCACATAGGCGGAGAACAGGAGCAGGCTCAAGATCGCCGAGGACAGGCTGTAGAAGCGGGGGCGGGCCCGCCGCTCGACAAGAGCCAGTCCTGCGGCCAGAAGGGAGGGCAGCAGATAGGCCAGGGTCAGGGCATTGAACACCGGCCCGCCCAAGATTGCATCGTCCGTCAGCAGCGGGTTCTCGACGAGGAGGAGTCCTCCGGCGCAAAGCGTCAGGGACAGAGCCTTGAAGATGAGCGAGCCCCAGCGATAGACCGGGTCTCCGCGCCTCAGGTCCAGGCGCGTCAGGAGGATGGCGAAGACGAGGCTCTCCGTTGCGATCAGTCCAACCTCAAGGAGATCCGTCGTGAGTGCCATCGGATCTCCGGCCCGGAGGGCATGGCGGATCTCGAAGAAAACCAGAAAGGCCGCAAAGACGATGCCCAGGCTCTCGGTCAGTTGGACGATCCTGTCGCGGCCGGAGCGCTCCAGCAGCCGGCTCGCCGCGAGAAACGCCACGGCTGGGACGCCGTAGCCCCAGAGCAGCCAGTTGATCAGGATCGGGCCGGGATCGCCGTCCACGATGGTCGGGTTGGCGATCAGCCGCCCCAGGACGATCAACCCGATGGCGCCGACGGCGTAGCGCAGGGCGGGCAGGCTCGTCCGCTCGGAAACCCAGGCCGTGCCTAAGGCCGTCAGGGCGAAGGCCACCGTCAGCATGCCCTTGTCGAAGGCGAAGGTCAGGCCGAGGGCAAGCGCCGCCAGAGCGGCCGAGGCCGCGGCCCCGAGGGCCAGCCGGATCGGAGCGCCTTCCACGCCGTCCCGGCGGCTGAGCCAGCGGGTGGCGGCGATGAAGGCCAAGGCCAGTCCGCCGGCGATGAGGGCAAAGGACAGGCTCCGCTCCAGGGCTGCAACCCGCCAATAGGCCGCCACGAGAGCCAGAAGCGGGCCGATGGTGGCGGCTCCCGCGTACCAGGCGGCCGCAGAGAGGCGTAGGTCCGGTGAGCGCGCCAGCCGGACGAGGGCGCCGCCGGCGATGGCCGCGGAAGCAAGGAGCGCGAGGCCGAGATAGACTTCGAGCGCGTACGGCCGCACGGCGAAGAGATCGCCGCTCTGGTAGAAGAGGTTTTCAGGAACCCCGCCGAGATCGGCCCGGATGGGCCAGATCAGGAGAGCGCCGAACGTGGTCAGGGCCGCCCAGGCGGCAGCCGGGGCCGCCGGGGCGAAGCGGATGCCCGTCGCCAGCAGGACGAGCGCGATGGCGGCAACGAAGACCGCGCGCCCGTCGCCCGCCGCAACCGTGCCCGACACCGCGACAGCGGCCACCGCGAAGGCCAAGAGGACGCCACTGGCGGCCCGGTCGATCCCGCTCTCGGCATCGGGGATTGCACGGTAAGGCAGAACCACCAGGAAGAGGGCTGCCAGGCCGGCCTGGAGCACCAGATGCATCATGGCCGGCAGGGCATCCTGCGCGTCCAGGATGAAGATCAGGAGCGTCCAGATCAGCACGCCGATTGCCGCCGCGAGCGCCAGCCAGCGCCACAGGCGCAGGCGCGCGACCCCGTAGGCGGGCAGCACCACGAAGGCGAGGTAGATCACGAGCGCCCAGGGCTGGGGCTCGTCCGACGAGACGAGGAGCGGGCTTCCCATGGCGCCGAGTAGGCCGAGAGCGGCCAGGACCGGGCCGTGCAGGGTGGACGCGACCATGGTGAGGACCGCGATCAGGCCCAAGGTTACGAAGGCGGCGGCCGGGCCGATCAGGCCGTAGAGTGCGTAGGCCGCATAGGCGGCCGCAAAGGCCCCGCAGGTTCCCGCCGCCGTCAGGATGCTGGGCACGTTCGCGTCGGGAACGCCGGGCAGGGCGATGCTGCTCTCCCGCCGGCGCAGCCATTCGCCGGCTCCGATGAGCGCGAGGGCGAAGAGTCCGCCGAGCGCGATCCGGGTGGCAGGGCTCAGCAGGTTCTGCTCGATGGAGTAGCGGACGAGGAAGATGCCCCCGAGGGCGAGAGCCACGCCGCCGACCCAGACGGCCCAGCGAGAGCCGAGAGTTTCTTCGAAGTCCCGGCCCCGAGGAGCTGGCTGCGGGGCTGGCGGCTGAATGGCCGGGACCGATCCGGCCGACTGCGGCGCCTCGGCTTCCGGCTCCGGGAGCAAGTCCGGTGCCGGAGCCTCTGTGGCAGGAGCTTCCGGCACGGGTGCTGGGTCCTGCTGCTCCGCCGGGGAGGTTGCCGGTCCCGCCTGTGCCCGGGCCAGCCGCAACTCGCTCTCCAGGGTCGCGACGCGTCCCTGCAGGAGCGTCAGCTTGCTGCGGGCCGAGAGGCCGAGAACAAGGCCCGCGATGGCACAGACCGGAATGCTGAGGGCCAGCAGGACGAGGAAGGGGATCTCCAAGGGACGGCCTCAGTGTTCGCGACAGGCTGACCGTCCGGGCGGAATCGGTTAGCGACCGTTAAGCTGTAACATGAAGGGCGTGCCCTCCATAGCGTCGGCTCCGCGCCCGATCGACCGGATCGCATCGACCATCCGGCCCCGGCGGCCGAGAAGATCGTCGGCGAGCGCGACGAACCGGGCGTTCGGGGTGGCGCTGGGGGCGGCTGCGCGAAGGCTCAGGGCGATGGAGGCCTCGTCCCGCTCCGGCGCCAGGGCGCAGGCCGCGATATAGGCGGCCGCGGTCGAGCGGCTGATCCCGGCCCAGCAATGGAGCACGAGAGGGCTCTCCCGGCCCCAGGCGCCGACGAAGGCGAGCAGTTGCTCCATATGCTCCGCGCCCGCGAGCACGTATCCCTCGCGCGGCTCCACGATGTCGCTGACGCCGATGAAGAGATGCCGCTCCGCCGCAACCCCGGTGAGGCGCGGCACCTCGGCACCGGCTCCGAGCAGGCTCACCACGTGGCTGGCACGGGTCTCGGCCACGGTGTCGTGCAGGCGGGAGAGGGAGCAGACGTGCAGAGTTGGCATGGATCTTGAGTTCATTGAGTCCGGCTCGTCCTACACGATTCGGATGGAGACGGTGAGCACGATGCTCCCTCTCCCGTGTGGGAGAGGGTTGGGGTGAGGGAAGGCCGGTGCCGGAGGAGGTGCTGCGGGTGGCGTTCTGCAGCGGAGATGGCAGCGCTTGGCTGGTCCAGCGCCACGCCCTCACCCCTGCCCCTCTCCCGCCCGGGAGAGGGGATGCGCTATGCTTGATCTTGCGTTTCAACCCGCTAGCGCCGCCGTCACCTTCTCGTGGTAGCGCTCCTCGGCCTGCGCCACCGGCCAGGGCTCCAGAAGGGCCAGCACCGGGCGGGGCAGGGGCTCGGGGCGGCCGAACAGCTTGATCGCCTCTTCGCGGGAAAAGCCCGCAAGGTGCGTCGCCTCGAGGAAGGCCGCCTGCCGGTCCGCCTGCTTGATGAAGCGCTTGAGGGCGGCGCTTGGCTGCGCGGGCAGGCCGAAATGCAGGTGGATGGCAGCCAGCAGGCCCGCCTCGATGGACTTGTAGGCATCGCCGATCACCGCCTTGAACGGCGAGATGATGTCCCCGATCACGTATTCGGGCGCGTCGTGCAGGAGCACCGCCAGGCGCCACTCGCGGGACATGGCCGGATCGAGATGAATGGCAATCGCCTCGACGAGCAGCGAATGCTGCGCAACGGAGAAGATGTGCCCGCCTGCCGTCTGACCGTTCCATCGCGCCACGCGGGCAAGGCCATGGGCGATGTCGTCGAGCTCCACGTCGAGGGGCGACGGGTCAAGCAGGTTGAGGCGGCGGCCGGAAAGCATCCGCTGCCAGACGCGGGGTTCCTTTGCCATCAGCGGGTCTCGGCCAGCGCCGCGCACTCGGCGTGGCGATAGCAGCCGGTGAGATGGTCGTTCGTCATGCCCACGGCCTGCATGAAGGCATAGACGATGGTGGGCCCGACGAAGTTGAAGCCTTCCGCCTTCAACGCCTTCGAGATCCTGCGGGACACCTCGGTCTCGGTCGGCACATCCTTGCGGGTTTTGAGATTCGGCTGCAACGGCCTGCCGTCGACGAAATCCCACAGGAAGCGCGAGAAGCCGCCGCGCTCCTGAATGACGAGCCAGGCGCGGGCGCCGGCAATCGTCGCCTCGATCTTGGCGCGGTTGCGCACGATGCCGGGGTCGAGCATCAGCGCCTCCACCTGCGCCTGATCGAACCGGGCGATCACGGCCGGGTCGAAGCCCGCGAAGGCGCGGCGAAAGTTCTCGCGCTTGCGCAGGATCGTGATCCACGACAGGCCCGCCTGAAAGCCGTCGAGAATGAGCTTTTCGAACAGCGCCCTGTCGTCGTATTCGGGCACGCCCCATTCGGTGTCGTGGTAGTCCACGTAGAGGGGGTCGGTGCCGGGCCACCAGCAGCGGGTTTTGTTGTCGGGGTGCAGGATCAGTCCGTCGCTCATGCAGCCTGTGTAGCGGGAGTGTGGGGAAACGGGAAGATGCGCTTCCGACGTCAGGAGCAGGCCCCATCAACCTCTGTTCTCATCGTGAGAGGCTTGCTCATGAAGAGGAATACGCCTCGGTTTCCGTCATGGCCGTCCCCGGACTTGATCCGGGGATCAGTCCCGGCCATCCCGATGCCGAAAAGAGCAGCACCTCACCGCATCGGGATCACCGGCACAAGGCCGGTGATGACGTGAGGAGGGCTGCCGGTCCTTTATGAACCAGTCACTCAGGATGCGGAGCGTCCGCCACCGCGCAGGGCTCCTCGTGCATCGACCAGATCCGCCATGTGCCGCGAGGCATCGTCCTGCCCGAGGCGCAGGCCCGCCGCCACGCCCTGGCGGTCGGCCTCCGAACGGTTCTGGCTCACCTTCCACTTGCCCTCGATCCGGGTGATCTCGATCTCCACGCCGATGATTCCCTTGAGCTGCGCCGCCACGAAGGGCGCCGGCGCATCGCCGACCGTCCAGGGCTCCGGTCGGGCAGCCTCCTGCACGTCGGTGACGGCGGTGATCTGCCGGAGGAGCCAGTCCGGATCGTCGACCACGCGCATGCGGCCATAGGCCTGAACGATGGCGTAGTTCCAGGTCGGCACGACCTTGCCGTGCTCGCGCTTGGCCGCATACCAGGATGGGGTGATGTAGGTCTCCGGCCCCTGGAAGACCACGAGGGCTTCGACGTCAGGGTCGAAATCCTGCCACTGGCCGTTCGCCCGCGAGAGGTGGGCCCTGAGGGTTCCCAGAGGCGGCGCCGAGCCGTCGAGCGCGAAGGGAATGGGATTGGCCACGAGCCCCGCGCCGCCCAGGGTCACCAGGAGCCCGAGCGGATGGGCCCTGATGAGGGCGTGCTGAACCTCGAGATTGTCCTCACGGAAGTGGGGCGGCTGATACATGGCATTCCCGGATTGATTTCGGCCGGGATGCTAGCGGGAAGCCTTTGCCGGCACCAATCAAAATTGCCGATGCGGTCCATTACGCACGGCGATAGCGCTGGTTCTCAGGAGCGGAGCATCCGCAGCTTGTCGGCAAGCTCCGTCCAGCGGTACGGCTTGCTGATGAAGGAGACGCCTTCGCCCAAGCCCTCGGAGGGAAGGGCCGACATGGGATAGCCCGACGCCAATAGGATCTTGAGGTGAGGGCGCATCTCGCGGGCCTTGCGGGAGAGTTCGACACCGTTCATGCCGTTGGGCATGATCACGTCGCTGAACATCACGTCGATGGCGGCATCGCTTTCCAGAACCGCCACGGCCTCCTGGGCATGGGTGGCGGTCAGCACATCGTAGCCGAGGCTGTCGAAGATGTCGCTCGCCACTTCCAGCACGGCGGGCTCGTCCTCGACGATCAGCACGGTGCCGGCGGTGTCCTGGGCCGGACGTTCCGTTCCGTCCTCGTCCTCCACGGCCTCGCTCCCGCTACTCTGAGCCGGCAGCAGCATGGTGATCGTCGTTCCTCGGTCGGGAGCGCTGTCCACCTTCACGTGCCCGCCCGACTGGGTGACGAAGCCATAGACCTGGCTCAACCCCAGGCCCGTGCCCTTGCCGATCTCCTTGGTGGTGAAGAAAGGCTCGAAGACGCGGTCGAGAACCTCGGGCGCCATGCCCGAGCCGGTGTCCGTCACCGTGACCGAGACGTAGGGGCCGGGTTTCAAGTCGGCGAGAGCCGGATCGTTCTCGCCCACGGTCACATTGCCGGTCGCGATCCTCAGCGACCCGCCGCTCGGCATCGCATCGCGGGCATTGACGATGAGATTGAGGAGGGCCGCCTCGAATTGCGGCGCGTCGACCGAGATCGACCGAATGTGTGGGGCAAGCGCAAGCTGCAGCTTGATGAGCTCGCCGCAGGCCCGGCGCAGGATCGCCTCGAAGCCGCCGATCAGGGTGTTCGGATTGTGCAGGGCCGGCTGAAGGGGCTGACGGCGGGAAAAGGCCAGCAGCTGCTGCGTCAGCTTCGCGCCGCGTTCGGCCGCGCGCTGGGCGCTCTCGATCAGCCGCATGTCGCGCGCATCGCGGGCGTTGCGGGTGAGAAGATCCAGGCTGTTGACGATGATCGTCAGCAGATTATTGAAGTCGTGCGCCACCCCGCCCGTGAGCTGCCCGACGGCCTCCATCTTCTGCGACTGGAACAGGGCTGCCTGAGCCTGAGCCAGGGCCTCCTGCGCCTGCCGGCGCTCGGTGATGTCGCGGGTGATCTTGGCAAAGCCGATGATCTCGCCCAGGTCGTTCCGGATCCGGTCGATGACGACGCTCGCCCAGAACCGGGTTCCATCCTTGCGCAGGCGCCAGCCCTCAGATTCGAACCTGCCTTCGCGCGCTGCGGTTTCCAGGGCGCGCCGCGGCAGCTCGGTCGCCTTGTCCTCGTCGGTGTAGAAGCGGGAGAAGTGCTCGCCCAGGATCTCGTCCTGCGTGTAGCCCTTGATGCGCTGCGCGCCGGCGTTCCAGTTGGTCACGCAGCCCTGCGGATCAAGCATGTAGATGGCGTAGTCGGTGACGCCCTGGACCAGGAGGCTGAAGCGCTGCTCGCTTTCCCTCAGGGCTTCCTGATCTCTCTTCCGCTCAGTCAGATCGCGGGTGATCTTGGCGAAGCCGATCAGGGTGCCGCCGGAATCGCGGATCGGGTCGATGACCACATGGGCCCAGAAGCGCGTGCCGTCCTTGCGCAGGCGCCAGCCCTCGGCCTCGAACTTGCCCTCGCGGATTGCCGTCTCCAGCGCCCGCCGGGGCAGCTCGGTGGCTTTATCCTCGTCCGTATAGAACCGGGAGAAATGCTCGCCCAGGATCTCGTCCTGGGTATAGCCCTTGAATCGCTGGGCGCCAGCATTCCAGCTGGAGACGATGCCCTTGGGATCGAGCATGTAGATGGCATAATCGGTGACCGCGTCGACCAGGAGCTGAAAGCGTCCTTCCTGCGACGTCGAGCCGGTCCCTTGCATGGCGTTCATCAGGATTCCCCAGCAGACCCGGGGCGGCTCTTGCGTCGGGCCGCTCCCAAGTCGATTACCCGTAACGTTTTCGTGAGGGCTTCGTTCCGTCGCAAGCTAGGCTTTTTTGCCAGCTCAGG
Organism: Microvirga splendida; assembly: GCF_016427565.1. Taxonomy (GTDB): domain Bacteria; phylum Pseudomonadota; class Alphaproteobacteria; order Rhizobiales; family Beijerinckiaceae; genus Microvirga; species Microvirga splendida. The sequence goes on along the minus strand of NZ_JAELXT010000002.1, from coordinate 15,797 downwards.
AAACAGTGCCTTTCTCTCCCGGAACGGCAAACCCCATCCAGGACGGCTTTTCCAGCGTCACGGGAATGCCCCCGGCCCTGATCGCCTCGCCGGCCCTGAGGGCGTCCTCCGCCCGGTCGAGGCGGATCATCAGGAGCCCGCGCCCACCGGCGCCGGTGCCGGTCTTGCCGAGAAGCTTGTCTCCGGCCGTGACCTCGACGCCGAGATCCGCCGCGAAGCCGCCCTCGTAGAGGGCCGGCACGATCCGGGTGCGGGCCGTGCCCCGATGCTGCATGCGGGAGACCACCTCCTGGCCCACATAGCAGCCCTTGTCGAAATCGACCCCGTTCAGCTGGTCCATCAGGGCTTCATGCGGGAAGGCGTCCCCGAACAGGAAGTCGCGCCCGCCCTCCGGCACGCCGAGCGCGATGCGGTGGGCGTGATACGCCTCGGCCGGATCGCCGGCGAACTCCGCAACGTCCTCGGCCGCCACGATGGCGCGCCATCCGAGCGCCGGCACCCGCGGGTCTTCCACGACCAGCCCTGCCTCGTCATCCGGCCGCGGTGCGTCCCACCCGGCCACAAGGCCGAGAGAATCGGACAGGTCCTCGACGGCCACCTTCGCCCGCAGCTTGTAGAAGCCGAGGCGCTTGGCGAGATCGGGCGCGTAGACCTTCAGCACGTCGAGGTAGTAGGCGCCGCCGATCTCTTCGGGCGCCTGGAAGACCAGGAAGTCGAACAGGATCTTGCCCTGGGGCGTCAGCAGGGCGCCGAAGCGCGCGGCTTGCGGAGAGATCCGGTCCAGGTCGCAGGTGATGAGGTTGTCGAGAAAAGTCTTGGCGTCCTCGCCCGAAACCCTTACCACGCCCCGGTCGGCCAGATGGACTGACGGCATATGCCCCGCTCCAGTTGCTCTCTGTGTCGAACTTGACATATGCCCCTTCCGCAGCGGCCTCAAGGGATGAGATTGCCATGCCCCAGACCTTCGACCTGATCCTCAAAGGCGGCATCGTGGTGAACCACGACGGGCGCGCGGAGCGCGATGTCGGCGTGCGCGGCGGAAAGATCGCCGCCATCGGCGACCTGTCGCAGGCCTCCGCCGCGCGCGAGGTCGATTGCCGGGGCCTGCACATCCTGCCGGGCGTGATCGACACCCAGGTGCATTTCCGCGAGCCCGGCCTCGATCACAAGGAGGATCTCGAATCGGGCTCGCGCGCGGCCGTCATGGGCGGCGTCACGACCGTGTTCGAGATGCCCAACACCGACCCGCAGACCACGACGCCCGAGACCCTCGCCGACAAGGTGCGGCGCGGCCACCACCGCATGCATTGCGACTTCGCCTTCTGGGTCGGCGGCACGCACGAGAATGCCGCTGCCGTGCCGGAGCTGGAGCGCCTGCCGGGGGCTGCCGGCATCAAGGTGTTCATGGGCTCGTCCACCGGCTCGCTGCTGGTGGAGGACGACGAGGGCATCGCCAACATCCTCCGCCGCACCCGCCGCCGCGCCGCCTTCCATTCCGAGGACGAGGCGATGCTGCGGGCGCGCAAGGATCTGCGCGTCGAGGGCGATCCAAGCTCGCATCCGGTGTGGCGCTCGGCCGAAGTGGCGCTCGCCTGCACGCAGCGCCTCGTGCGCATCGCGCGGGACACCGGCGCGCGCATCCACGTGCTCCACATCACCACGGCGGAAGAGATGGCGCTGTTGAGGGAGCACAAGGATCTCGTGTCGGTGGAGGTGACGCCACATCACCTGACCCTGGCGGGTCCGGAGGATTACGAGCGCCTCGGCACCTACATCCAGATGAACCCGCCCGTGCGCGACGAACTCCACCGCGCCGCGCTCTGGCAGGGGCTCGATGAGGGCATCGCCGACATCCTCGGCTCCGACCACGCGCCGCACACCCGCGAGGAGAAGGATAAGACGTATCCCAACACGCCCTCCGGCATGACCGGCGTGCAGACGCTGGTTCCGATCATGCTCGATCACGTGAATGCAAGCAGGCTGACGCTCGAGCGCTTCGTCGACATGACGAGCGCCGGCCCCAAGCGCCTGTTCGGCATCGCCGGCAAGGGCCGCATCGCCGTGGGCTACGACGCGGATTTCACCGTGGCCGACCTCAAGCGCATCGAGACCATCCGCAACGACTGGATCGCCTCGAAATCGCAGTGGACGCCCTATGACGGCAGACAAGTCACCGGCTGGCCCGTCGGCACGGTCGTGCGCGGCAACGTGGTGATGTGGGACGGCGCGCTGGAGACGCCGGCGCAGGGCGAGGTGGTGCGGTTCGAGGAGACGTTTAACTCCTAAGGCGGAGGTGCACGATGGCTATAGAGATCCGTGATAGACGCTACACCAGTCTACTTTGCAGCGATGTCATCGCTGATGGCATGTATCTCGAAATTAGAGAAATGACCGATGAAGGAGAGCATGCCGTAGCTGATGTCTTCTATTCAGATCAAAGCAACGACATGGTGTTCACGGCCTACCGCGAGAATATTCCATTGGAGCTTGTCGAGTGGCTGACTCAAAAGGCTAAAGCAGACCTTCTACCACGAGCCCGGAAGGTCAGCGACAATACCACAGCCTCATCCTGAGGAGGATTGCGGAGCAATCCGTCTCGAAGGACGAGGCGTCTCCAGAGACCACTGGACCATCCTTCGAGACGCCTGCTCCGCAGGCTCCGCAGGATGAGGTTGAGTTTGTAATGTTTGGATGTCTAAGTCTGGTCCGCTTCACCCGCCTTGAGGCCCGAGCGACGGCTTTTCGACAGGCTTTGAAGAGCGTCGAAATCGCCTCTGATCAAGGCTTCTTTCTTGGCTCTCGACCATCCTTTGACCTGTCTCTCGTAGGCAATCGCATCGGTGATGCTGCCGAACTGGATTGAGTAGACGAGGGCAACGGGCCGTCGCTTCGCCGTATAGCCGCCAAAGATGCCCTGGTTGTGCTGACTGACGCGCGTTTCCAAATCCTCCGACCGGCTCGTGCCGGTGTAGTAGCTTCCGTCGGCACAGCGCAGGATATAGAACCAGCAGCCGTCCATTTGTGCACCTCTAAGACAAACAACGGAGCCTCATCCTGAGGAGCCGCGCAGCGGCGTCTCGAAGGAGGATCCAGTGGTCTCTGGAGACGCCTCGTCCTTCGAGACGCTACGCTCCTCAGGATGAGGCTACGGGGATACAAGCTGATCGGCGGAAACCGTGCTCAATGCTTCAACGACATCGCCATCGAAAACGCGCCCGTGCGGATCTTGTCCGGCAGGGTGGCGGCGTATTCTGCAACGGCATCCTCGCCATAGGTGGCAACGAGCTCGGTGAAGGCTGCGAAGAGGGCGGCCTGGGCCATGCAGTCGCCGTCGAGCCCGTCGAGCTCGGCCTCGGCGAAAGCCTCGGTCACATAGCTCAGGGCCGCCTGCTTGAGGGCGCTGAGGTCGGGCGATTCGTCGAGAAGGACGTCGTTGTCGTTCATGATCCAGGCCCCTTGAGGGGCGGCGCGCGAGTTCGGTTGAATTAGTCTTAGACATCGCGCCGACCCGCCGCCAGCATCACCTTGCAAGGAGGTTAACGCGAGGGGGTATCGGTCGAAATAATGTGGATAAGAGGCGCGGCTGCAACACCCCGTCGGAGAGGCGCTTTCGTCTACCCGCCGTAGCGCCCGGTGATGTTGCGGGCGAGCTGCTCGCCCTCGGCCAGGAAGCGCAGCGAGGCCTCCTGGGCGGACGCCGTGCAGACCCGGTAGGTGAGGGCATAGGCCTGGTAGCCCTTGTTGTAGGCGCCGGCGAGGCGCTCTTTCCTCCCCGGAGTGGTGCCCTCGGCCTCGAGCAGAATCTGCATGCGTCGGTTCCATTCGGCGGCATCGGGCGCGCTGCAGAGGGGGCGCAGCATGGCCAGCGACCCCATGATCTCGGCCAGCCGCAGCAGCTCCTTCTCGTAGGGAGCGGGCGGCGGCTCGACCACCGGGGCGGGCTCCGCCTGCTGCTGGGGCGCCTGCTGCTGCGGCTGAGCGGCCGGGCGCTGCGATTGCGGCCGGCGTTGCTGCGGCTGCTGAGGGGCAGGCTGCGGGCGGTACTGCGGCTGGGGACGGTACTGAGGCTGCGGCCGGTATTGCGGCGGCACGCCCGGCTGCTGGCCCGGGGGAGGGCCGAACAGACGCTCGAAGAAGCCCTGGGCCGCGGCCGGCTGGGGCAGGGCCATCAGCATCGTGGAGGCGGCAAGGATCAGGCCGGCATGCCTCAAGGCGCGGACTCCTCTCGGGCGATCATGAAGGCCTGCTCCAGAATGCCGGCGAGCCCTGCCGTCAGCGGCAGATCGGCGATGTCCCGTTCCGTGATCCAACGGATTTCCTTTGCTTCCGGACCTGTCTGGGGTTCGCCCGAAGCCCAGCGGGCCGCATGGGCGGCGATGACGACATGATGCCTTATATGGCCTTTCTCGTCCCTTTCAATGAATTCGACCGGGGCGATCAGGCCGATAAGCTTGGCCTCAACCCCCACCTCCTCGCGAAGTTCCCGCAGGGCTGCTTCCGCCAGGGTCTCGCCGGTCTCCACCATGCCGCCCGGCAGGGAGAACAGCCCCTCGCTCGGCGGCTTGCCCCGGGCGGCGAGAAGGATGCGCCCCTCGCGGATCACCGCCACGGAGGCGGCGAGAACCGGGCGGACGGGATAGAAGCGGTCGCTCGTCATGAAGAATGCTTTTCCTGGGCCGCGACATAGCGCGCCCGTGGGCGGATGAGGGCCATCTGGCCCCGCTGCTCGATGGCATGGGCGAGCCACCCGGCCGTGCGGCCGATGGCAAAGAGCGTAAAGGCGGCGCCCACCGGCAGTCCATAGGCCCGCTCCATCATGACGAGCGCCACGTCGATGCTAGCGCATCGTGCCGAAAAGTGGTCCCGGTTTTCCGCGCTGAACGATGCGCTGCTCAAGGAATTGAGCATCGGATGAGTCCCAAAAGTGGATTCCACTTTTGGGTCCGATGCTCGATGCGAGCCGCCCGAGGCATCCGCCAGAGCCCGCAGGGTCGTGGCATCCGAGGCGAGCAGGGGCACGTTCTCCAGCAGGGCCCGGGCCCGGGGATCGCCGTCCGGATACAGGCGGTGCCGGAACCCGGGCGGGGGCATCGTCGTGGGCGCGTTCAGGAAGGCGCGAACGCGCTCGGTCATGCCCCCGTGATAGGGGCCGCTCAGGGCCGCGAGGCCCGCGATCACCGCGTTGCGCAGGGATGCGCCGGTCGAGGCCGTGACCCGCACGGCAAAGGCCGATGAGCTGAGTTCGTGATCGGCGCACAGAACCAGCGCCCGCCGGATCGCCTCGGCCGCCTGGGGCGGAACCGCCCAGGCCTGGGCTAGGTGCCGGTGCAGGGGCTCGGCGGCGGGATCGGCCCCGCTGCCCGCCATTGTGACGAGGCGCAGGATCGCCGCCACCTCGGCCGCCCGGGTTTCCCGCGCGGCCGGCTCGGACAGGAGCCGGACGGCCTGCGCCACGAAAGCATGCGGCCCGAAGGCCGGTCTGGCGGGAGGGGCGGGGATCCGGGAGGGCCGGTGAAACGCCTCCCTGTCCAGGGCACCGATCAGGAGGCGGGCAACGTCCTCGAGGGTGGCGGCGCGCGCCAGCGCCACGGCGTCCTGCCCGCGATAGAACAGCCGCCCGTCGCGGATCTGGGTGATGCTCGTCTCCAGCACGGGCAGGCCCCAGTCGAGGGCCGTAGCGGCCGCAACCGCCGGTCGGCGGAAGCGTGCTTTACGCTCCAACAGGGCCTCCACGTCGTCCAGGGCGTAGAGCCGCTGGCGCGGATCGTGCGGCGATGAAAACGACCGGATCAGGCCGCGGCTCACATAGGCGTAGAGGCTCGCCCGGCTGATGCCGAGGCGGGACGAGGCCTCTTCGGCGGAGGTGAGATCAAGGGTTGCGGTGCCCATATGTTGATATGTTGATTCAAGATTGACGCTTCCGCAAGCCCGGCGCGATGCTCCCTGCAACGAAGGAGAGCATTCATGACGATCGGATTGGACGACGTGGTGGCGGCAGAAACCAGCTTGAGCCATGTGGATGGCGAGGCGGGCCGCCTGATCATCGCCGGGCACGACCTCGAGGAGTTGGCCGGTCGGGTGAGTTTCGAGGACGTGACGGCGATGCTCTGGGACGGCCTTATCCCCGACGCCGCCTCCGACCCGAAGGCCCTGTTGAGCGCAGCCCGGCAGAGGGCTTATGCCCATCTCGCGCCTCTCAGCCCCCAGCTTGCCGGCCTCACGCCCGTGGAGGGCATGCGCCTGCTGCTCGCGAGCCTGCCCGATGCGGAGCGGGACCATGCGGCTCTGGCTGTCGGAGCCGCAGGCGTCGCGGCCGCCATGGCGGTGCGGGGCGCCCGGGGCCTCGCGCCGGTCGCCCCCGATTCCCTGCTGGGTCACGCGGCGGATATCTTGCGCATGATGCGCGGCGCGCCGGTCTCGGCCGAGGAGGCGCGGGGCCTCGACACCTATCTCGTGACCGTCATCGACCACGGGCTCAACGCCTCCACCTTCACGGCCCGGGTGGTCGCCTCGACGCAAGCCGGCATCCTGTCATCGGTGGTGGCGGGGCTCTGCGCCCTCAAGGGTCCGCTCCATGGCGGGGCACCCGGCCCGGTGCTCGACATGCTGGATGCCATCGGCTCCATCGACCATGCGGAGGCCTGGCTCGACGATGCCATCGCCCGTGGCGAGCGCCTCATGGGCTTCGGCCACCGCATCTACAAGGTGCGCGACCCGCGGGCGGACGTGCTCATGGCCGCCGTCGGGCGGCTGAAGGGAAAGAGCAACCGCATCGCCTTCGCGGAGGCCGTCGAAGCTACGGCCCTCAAGGTGCTGGAGCGCCGCAAGCCCGGACGCCGGCTCGACACCAATGTGGAGTTCTACACCGCCATCCTGCTTGATGCCTTGGGCGTCCCGCGCGAGGGCTTCACGCCGCTCTTCGCCGCCGGCCGCTCGGCGGGCTGGGTGGCCCACGCCATCGAGCAGACCCGTACCGGCCGCATCATCCGCCCGCAATCGCGCTATGTGGGGGCTTGGCCTGCGGAAGCGGCGTGATCGGCTCCATTGCGCCGGCGCCTCCGGCCGTGCGCCCGATGGCGAAGGGCGTCAAAGCAGCGCCACATCGATGTTGTGCGGGTTGCGTTCAACTAACGAGCATATGGCCAAGTTTTAAGCGACCGTGCTAGATGCGTTGCAATCTTTCCGCATGGTAAGGCTAGCGTTAGGACCAACGGGGGTGGTCCTGGTGCACATCTGTCGGTTTTGACAGCAAACCCAAAGAACCCCGCTTGGGGGCAGCGTGATGTTCGAGGTACTGGCTCGATTCTTCCTGGGTGAGCCGCCACGCGAAAAGGGCGTGCAGGTCGATCTCATCTACAGCGACCCGGATCTCCAGGCCTTCTTCCTGCTGCTCGTGATCTTTGGATCGCTGCTTTTGGCTCCGTTCGTCCCGTCCTTATGGCGGATGCAGAGACAAGGGGCAGCCTTCGTGCTGGCCTTCACGGTATTCTGTGCCGTGAGCTTTGCTGCAATAGGCATTTTCGCCAGTGGCTTTGCCGGTGGACGGTATCCACAACTCCAATGGAGCGCGGGCCAGCAGCAAGTCCTGAAGTGATCCTGCCACTGTCCCTCCCTCACGCGGGAGGTGGTCCGACGAACTCGAGACCGTAGCGGCCTGCGATTTCCACGATGCGAGGCATATCCCGCGACGGGTGGAGACCGAGCCTGTCGACCTCGATGAAGAAGCCATCCCCATCGCCAGGGGTCAGGGTGATCAGCAGTTGCCCCTCGCCGGGACCGATATTCTTGAAGGTATGCGGAGCACCCTTCGGGATCAGGACGGTGTCACCGTCGGTCAGGTCCTGAGCCTCTCCCATGCACCAGAAGCGGAATTGGCCGGCGAGGACGCGGAACAGCTCCTGCTCCCTGTGATGCACATGCATCGGCGGACCGGCCCCGGCCGGGACCTTTTCAATCCAGTGGGAAAAGGCCCCCTTGGATTCATCGGAGCGAACCAGGAAGGTGCGGGGCAGATCGAAGGCCTGATTGTCGGTGCCTTCGCCAGCCCGCCGGACGAGTGCCCTGTCTCCCGAACCCTGCTCCATCATCTCGCCTCTTGGTTTTCATGGCATCCGAAGCCGACCAGGCGAAGCTAGCACGCGAGCTTCGCGGCTTGAGAGGGCAATTTCGGAGGATGGCAGGGCGGTGAGTTCGGAGATCGCGTTGGTGTCGCGGGATTAAGTCATGCTGCCTTTGTTATCGGGAACGGGAGCACGTGAGCGGGTTCAGAGCTCTTCAGAGCCTGCAGCACCTCGAGGACTCTCATGGGCGCTTGCGGCGGAATGAAGACCGCGTGTGCAGACGGCTTCTCCGCCGGGTCCAGATCCGAGAGCAGAAGCGCAGGCCGGTTGGGGTGATGCTCGTGGTACTCGTCAGCGAGGATCCATCCGCAGACGAGCCCAGGCAGGCTGACCTTGCTCACAAGCCAGTCGATCTCTTCGCCTAAGTGGCAAAGGGCCAGCAAGGCCCGATCTCCCGCCGGTACAGCGATGACATCGAAGCCGCCTGCACAAAGCAGTTGAGTCAGGAGTTCGCGGGTGAGCGCATCATCATCGACAACAAGGACCGTAGCCTTGGAACGGGAAGCGGAAACCATTCTGGTTTCCTCCAGATGATCCCTGAGTCTCCGCCTGATCCGATTAACGGCGGCTTAATCGAGGGGGCCTTTTCGAGGGATCGTCCCAAGGAGCGGTTGTGCTGTCACGGGAGTAGATCTTAGGGAGGGTAGGGCAGCAGATGATGAGCGCTTAATTGCTGCGGCGCTGCATTGCTTTCTCATGAAGGGCGTCAGGCCTGAACCTGCAGTAATCAGGCCGAGAATCACAGGGAACCGGTTGCATCCCTCTTTTGGCGTATGCATCGGGAAACTTGTCTTATGCGTTTCCTGAACGAGGCAGCCCGACACAGCTGGTTTCAATCACAGGAAAGGTACCACGCATGAAAAGCCTAGTTCTCGTCCTGGCTCTTGCAGCGACTCCCGCAGCCGCACAGGCTGAACGCGTTACGTTGCATAGACTTCACGTCCTTTGCTCGACAGCGGACACGGCAAACCGCCTGTATGAGCTGCGCGGCAACAACAGCGCTTGGATAGCACAGGTCAAATCGGAAACCGCCCAGAATCGCTGCACGATCCTTCCGAAAGCCACGAATGTGTGGGTGGAAAGCCGCTCCGGGGCGCTGGCTTGTGCCAAAGGCGATGACATGCCCAGCTGCGGGTGGACCGTGCTCGATGCGACTAATAGCTCCGCAGTTAGGGAAGGGCATTCCATCAGCCCCTCCCTGGCCAGGAGCTGAGGGCAGCCCGGTCTGCCGTCGTGATGGATCATAGCTTGGTCCACGCGGGCGGTGTGATGCTCCCTACTGCCCCATCTCGTCCGGCCGCTGAGCCAAGCACGGATCGAGGACGATGAAGTCCGGGTTCGGGCGGCTGTAGCCGCCAGCCACCGTCACCACGTCGCCGACCTTCATGTCGTTGGTCTGGTAGGTGACGCAGAGCACCTTCGGGGCGGGCGCGGTGCCGCACAGGCCGAGATAGGCCAGCGTCCCGTCGAAATGCACGTAGGCGAGGGGGCCCGTGACGCTGAAATCCACGCGGGTCTCGCCAGTCTCGCGCCCCTCGGTCAGCTCCCGCACCTCATGGCATTGCGCCCGATAGGAGGGGTGCATGTCCGGGTCGGCAAAGGGGGTTCTGTCAGGGCCTTCCTGGCTTGACGCTCCCGTCACGGAGCCGATCATCAGCGACGCGATGAAAAGGCTCCGCATCCGGCGTCGGGGCATGGATCGCCTTCAGACGTGCTGGCCGCCGTTGATGTGCAGCTCCGCGCCGTTCACGTAGGAACTCGCATCCGTGCAGAGGAAGTAGATGGCCTTGGCCACCTCGTCCGGCGTGCCGAGGCGCCGCATGGGGATCTGCTCGACGATCTTCTCCGTGCCCGGGGACAGGATCGCGGTGTCGATCTCGCCAGGCGAGATCGCGTTCACGCGCACGCCCAGCGGCCCGAAATCGCCCGCCATCTCGCGGGTGAGCGAGGCGAGCGCCGCCTTGGACGTGGCATAGGCCGCGCCCGCGAAGGGATGGACGCGCGAGCCCGCGATGGAGGTGACGTTGACCACCGAGCCCTTGGCCTTGGTGAGCTCGTCCTGCAGGCCGCGGGCCAGCATGATTGAGGCGAAGAAGTTCACCTGGAACACCCGCAGCCAGTCCTCGTAGCGGGTGTCGAGGGTGCCCATCCGCGCGCCGCCTTCGCCCTTGGGCGAGATGCCCGCATTGTTGACCAGTGCGTGCAGGCAGCCGCCCTCGGCGGCGAGCCGCTCCTTCACCTCCGCGATGGCGCGGCGGGTGTCTTCAGCATCGGCGAGATCGACCTGCAGGTGATCCTCCGGCCCCATCTCCCACGGGCAGTTCTCGGGAAAGCCGTGGCGCGAGCAGGTGATGACCCGCCACCCGGCCGCGGAGAAGCGCTTGACCGTGGCATGCCCGATCCCGCGGCTGGCGCCGGTGAGCAGCATGATGCGGCGGGAATTGCTGGGCGAAGAGGACATAAAAATCTCTCGTGCGAGGGTGCCGACCCTTAGACCTGTTCAGGGTCAGGGTCTACGGCCAAGAATATCGGTCACGGGTAGAGCCGCACCTTCCGCCAGCCGTCGCCGTCGCGGCTGAACACCACCCGGTCGTGCAGACGGAACGGCTTGTCCTGCCAGAACTCGATTGTCGTCGGGGCGATGCGGAAGCCCGTCCAGTGGGGCGGGCGCGGGATTTCGCCCACGGCGAATTTGGCGGTGTTCAGGGCGACCGCCTTCTCGAGGGCGAAGCGGCTCTCCAGGGGGCGCGACTGCTGGCTCGCCCAGGCGCCGATGCGGCTGTCGCGGGGGCGGCTCTGGAAATAGGCGTCGGCCTCCTGGTCGCTCACCAGCGTCACAGGGCCGCGGGCGCGCACCTGACGGCGAAGGCTCTTCCAATGCAGCACGAGCGCGGCCTTCCCCTGGCCCAGAAGCTCGCGGCCCTTGTTGGATTCCGTGTTGGTGTAGAACACGAAGCCGTTCTCATCGAACCCTTTCAGCAGCACCATGCGCACGTTCGGCAGCCCGGTCTCGTCCACGGTGGCGAGCGCCATGGCGTTGGGGTCGTTCGGTTCCGAGGCTTCCGCCTCCTTCATCCAGGCCTGGAAGAGACCGAAGGGCTCGTCCGATTCAGTGAAGTCACCAGTTATTAACCCGCTCACTGTTTTATCTCGTTCTGTGACTTTTGGTTCTGGGGGACCCAACGCGTGACGTGGATCAATCCGCGCCGTTATAGATCAGATGGCTTCGCTGGCGAAGCCATGAAAATCCTGGTCGTGGGCCTGCTCGCCCTGTCGACGAGCGCCTGCGGCATGTCCCTTGGATTGTCGGCCCTGGACGAGGACGGGCCCAAGGCGACGGGCGCCATCGGCCCCAAGAGCGACATCACCCTCCCGGCCGATCTGGACGAGGAGGATTGGCGACGGGCCAAGGCGGCGCTGGCCGTCGCCCTCGACCCGCAGGGACCCGGCACCCAGGTCTCGTGGGACAACCCGGCGACCAGCCGGAAGGGCACCTTCACGCCCATGGGAGCCCCCTTCGTGAAGAACGACGAGATCTGCCGCAGCTTCTCGGCCCATCTGAGCGGCCCGACCGCGAGCGCCCTGCAGGGCACCGCCTGCCGGCCTTCCGGCGGCGAGTGGACCCTCAAGGACGTCAAGCCGGCGAAAGGCACGGCCAAGGTCTAGCCGCATCGGTTCAGGCGTTGCAAAGGGGCAACACTTCGCCCATATGACCGTCAACTCCGTTGAGCTTTCATGCTCCTAATCCGACGGTTCAGGATTCACCATGCGCAACCCCTACGACGTTCTCGGCGTGTCCCGCTCTGCGAGCGAAGCGGACATCAAGAAGGCGTTCCGCAAGCTCGCCAAGACCTACCACCCGGACAGCAACAAGGACGATCCCAAGGCCAAGGACAAGTTCGCGGAGGCCAACTCGGCCTACGAGATCCTCGGCGATGCCGCCAAGCGGGCGCAGTTCGACCGGGGCGAGATCGACGCCGAGGGCAAGCCGCGCTTCTCCGGCTTCGAGGGTTTCGGCGGCGGCCGGGGCGGGGCTGAGGGTTTCGCCGGGTTCGGCGGCGGCAATCCCTTCGGCGGGCGGCGCAGCAACAGGGGAGGTTTCGGGGCCGATCCGGGCGAGGATTTCTTCTCCCAGATCTTCGAGAGCGCGTTCCGGCAGCAGGGGGCCGAGAGCCCGCGTCAGGCCCGCGGCCGTCCCCGGTCCCAGAAAGGCGAGGACGTCGAGGCGACGCTCACGGTCACCCTTGAGGAGGTCGCGGCCGAGGCGAAGAAGCGGCTCAGGCTCCCCACCGGCCGCGACGTGGACGTGGTCATCCCCAAAGGCGTCGCCGACGGCCAGGTGATCCGCCTGCGCGGCTTAGGGCAGGGCGCCCCCGGCATCGATCCGGGCGACGCGCTGCTGACCATCGCGTTCGCGCCCCATGAGCGGTTCACGCCGGAGGGCTCCAACCTGCGGCTGCGGCTGCCGGTCGAGATCGAGGAGGCCGTCCTGGGCGGGTCCGTGCGCGTGCCGACGCTCACCGGCTCGGTGGAGATGAAGATCCCGCCGCTCACCAATTCCGGCCGCACCTTCCGCCTGCGCGGCAAGGGCCTGCCGGGCAAGACCGGCCCCGGCGACCTCTTCGTGACCACGGAGATCAGGCTGCCCGAGGTTGTAGACGAGGACCTGATGGACTACGCCCGCAGGCGCCTTTCGGCCAAGGCGAAGTAGATCTGCCGACGCCGGTGTCATCCCCGGCGGCCCGCAGGGCCGGGAAGGGGATCCACTCCCAGGCTTTGCGTTATGGATTCCCTTCCCCTCCGCTGCGCTCCGGCCGGGAATGACACCCACCACGTCATGGCCGGGCTCGTCCCGGCCATCCCGATCCATCGAGATCACCGGCACAAGGCCGGTGATGACGCGGTGAAGGTTCGGAGGGGCGGCCCCAAAGCACCCGGATTGCGAAACGGTTCCCAAGAGGGCTTCCCCGTGGGCGACGGGTCGGTTAAAGAGGCCGTTCTTATTTAAACTATCCAGCGACGATCTAGGTGAACCATGGCGGAGACTAAGGCTCCCGGCATTCTGGCCGGCAAGCGCGGCTTGATCATGGGCGTGGCGAACAACCGTTCGATCGCCTGGGGCATTGCGCAGGCGGCCCGCCAGCACGGGGCGGAACTCGCCTTCACCTATCAGGGCGAAGCCTTGAAGAAGCGCGTCGAGCCCCTGGCGAAGGAGCTGGATGCCCATGTTGTCGGCCATTGCGACGTGACGGACGGCGCCACCATCGACGCGGTCTTCGACGAGGTGAAGCGCCTCTGGGGCTCCATCGACTTCGTGGTCCACTGCATCGCCTTCTCGGACAAGGACGAGCTCACCGGCCGCTATGTGGAGACCTCGGAGGGCAACTTCACCAAGTCGCTGCTGATCTCCTGCTATTCCTTCACGGCCATCGCCCAGCGGGCCGAGAAGCTGATGAACGAGGGCGGCTCGCTGCTCACGCTCACCTATTACGGCGCCGAGAAGTGGATGCCGCACTACAACGTCATGGGCGTGGCGAAGGCCGCGCTCGAGGCTTCGGTGCGCTATCTGGCGGCCGATCTCGGCCCCAAGAACATCCGCGTCAACGCCATCTCGGCGGGCCCGATCAAGACGCTGGCCGCCTCGGGCATCGGCGACTTCCGCTATATTCTGAAGTGGAACGAGTACAACTCGCCGCTGCGCCGCACGGTCACCATCGAGGAGGTGGGCGAGACCGCCGCCTATCTCGTGTCCGACATGTCCCGCGGCATGACCGGCGAGATCCTGCATGTGGATGCGGGCTACCACGTGGTCGGCATGAAGAACCCGGAAGCCCCGGACCTCTCCCTGGACAAAGACTGAGCCTTAAGTCAACGCGTAGCCGGAACCCGCCGTGACCCCGTCCCGCCCCACGATCTACTTCATTCGCCATGGCGAGACGGACTGGAACCTCGAAGGCAGGCTCCAGGGCCAGAAGGACATTCCGCTCAACGATGTGGGCCGCGTCCAGGCCGAGGAGGCCGGCCGCAAGCTGAAGGCCCTCGCGCCCCACGTGGAAGACCTCGCCTATGTGGCGAGCCCCATGGCCCGCACCCGCGAGACCATGGAGATCCTGCGGGGAAGCCTGGGGCTGCACCCGGAATCCTACCGGCTGGACGAGCGCCTCGTGGAGCTGACCTTCGGCGTGTGGGAAGGCATGACCTGGAAGGAGGTCCGCAAGGCGGAGCCGGCTCTGGCGGCGCTGCGCGAGCAGGACAAGTGGCACTACGCCCCGCCCGGCGGCGGCGAGAGCTACGCCATGCTGGTCGACCGCATTCGCCCCGTTCTCGACGACCTCACCCGCGACACGGTGGTGGTGGCCCATGGCGGCGTCGCCCGCGCCTTCCTCGCCATCGCCTGCGGGGTCAACTCCCGGCAGGCCGCCAGCATGGACATCTGGCAGGGTCGGGTGCTCGTGATCGACGGACGTCAGCACCGCTGGGTGTGAGGGCGTAGAGCCGCACAACCATCCAGGCGCTCCCGCGTTGTCGGATATGCAATACATCTGCGACGCTCCGGGATCGACGACGTGGTTTCGCATTGAGACCGAAGGCGAGGCTGCGCTCGAGTCCGATGCCATGCAGCATGCGGTCGAGAAGCACTTCCGGCAGGCCTGGGACGCGGCCGTGCAGAGCTACCGGTCGGCGTCGAGCCCCTTCGTCGAGCAGAACATCGGCCTCAAGGATCACATCCAGCGCACCATGCCGCTGTTCCTGACCCTGCGCGACGGGGAAGGGCAGGCGCTCGTGACGGCCATGCTGCCGCCGGCCGGCAGGCTCGACCCGACCTTCAGGATCATCATCGTGGGCCCCGAGAACCGCGATCCGTACCCTGCGCATGGGGACGCCATCGCCAAGCTCGGCGAGCATCTCGGCCTCACCCTCGAGCGAAGCCGCTGCTACCCTTATCGCTGAGCGCCCCAGACGCTCATGACCTGTACGGATCGGATCCGCGTGGCCTAAGGTCGGTCGTCAGCCCCAAGGAAATTTTCCCTTATGCGGGACGACCGCCTCATCCGACCACGCAGGAGACCGCCGTGAATCAAGGCATCGCCCATATCGCCCTTGTGGTCCGGGACTACGACGAGGCCATCGACTTCTATGTGAACAAGCTCCGGTTCGAACTGGTCCAGGACACATACCAGCCGGAGCAGGACAAGCGCTGGGTCGTCGTCAGGCCACAGGGGAGCGGCAGCGCATCGCTGCTGCTGGCCCGCGCGTCCAATGCTCATCAGGAGACCTTCATCGGCAACCAGGCCGGCGGCCGCGTTTTCCTGTTTCTGCGGACATACGATTTCTGGCGCGACCATGCCGCCATGCTCGAAGCCGGCATCGCATTCGTCCGGGAACCCAAGCAGGCGGATTACGGCATCGTTGCCGTGTTCAGGGATCTCTATGGCAATCTCTGGGACCTCGTTCAATTCACGGACGGCCGTCCGTAATCACCCTCCGCGTCATCCCCGGACTTGGTCTGGGGATCCACGTCTTTGCGTGCGGTAAGACGTGGATGGCCGGGACAAGCCAGGCCATGACGGTGAGGGGATGGCCCTGCCCATCAGGATCAATGTTCTCATTTTGTTCTTGACAACGACCTCAATCTTAGCTATAAGGTTGCGTAGATCTGCTCCTCAGAGGGGCGCG
>NZ_JAELXT010000029.1 GCF_016427565.1 Microvirga splendida | reverse complement strand
GTGCTCCTTGCGTGGCTCGAAACCCCACAGCTTACGAACAAGCGGGGCAGAAGCACGGCCGGACCATCCCATTACCGAAAGCCGCACCGCCGAGGCCCATGCCGAGGGCAGCGGCAAGGCCGTCAAGGCGGGACGACGTGATGGCAATGCGCGAGACCAGGACGAAGCTCGGACCGGGACTGATCGCACCGATCAGCAAGGCTCCGACGATCGCGGAAAGAACGGCGGTTGCAGACACGGGTAGGCTCCTTGTCGCGAGTGCACAGGGAAGCGGCATCGGGCATGGCACTCCCCGATGATCCAGCCCGCACCGCCCGTTACGCATATCACCGGATTAGGCTTGTTACATTATAAATTACAGTTGCCGGCGGAGTTCTCACGCAAGAGCCTGGCGAACCCTTGACCTCCCCTGCCCCGGATGCGAAAGCGCCCCGTCCTTCACAAACCCGGTGGCCTATGTCCCAGACCCGCATCGACGTTCTCACCCTCGGCAACGCCATCGTTGACGTGCTCGCCCATACGGACGAGGCCTTCCTGCTGCAGAAGAAGGTCCACAAGGGCGCCATGCAGCTCATCGACGAGGCGCGGGCGGAAGAGCTCTACGACGACATGGGCCCGGCGATCATCGTGTCGGGCGGGTCCGGCGCCAACACGGCGGCGGGCGTGGCCTCCTTCGGCGTGAAGGCGGGCTTCATCGGCAAGGTGAAGAACGACGAGACGGGCAAGCTCTTCGCCCACGATCTCAAGGCCATCGACGTCCATTACGACGTGACGCCGGCACAGGACGGCCCGGCCACCGCCCGCAGCTTCATCCTGGTGACGCCCGACGGTGAGCGCACCATGAACACCTATCTCGGCGCCTGCCAGAACCTCACCCCCGACGACGTGAACCCGGACACGGTGCGCGCGTCCAGCATCGTCTATCTCGAAGGTTATCTCTGGGATCCGCCGGCCGCCAAAGAGGCCTTCCGCAAGGCGGTGAAGATCGCCCATGAGGCCGGCAACAAGGTGGCGCTGACGCTCTCCGACGCCTTCTGCGTCGACCGCTATCGCGACGAGTTCCTCGGCCTCATGCGCGACGGCAGCCTCGACATCCTCTTCGCCAACATCCACGAGCTGCAGAGCCTCTACGGCACGTCGGATGCCGACACCGCGCTCGCGGCGCTGCGCGAGGAGAACGTGCTCGGCGCCATCACCCGCTCGGCCGACGGCGCGCTGATCGTCAGCCGCGGCGAGACCAGGGCCGTGCCGGCCTTCCCCGTGGAGCGCGTGGTCGACACCACCGGCGCCGGCGACCTCTTCGCCTCGGGCTTCCTCGCAGGCCTCGTGAAAAACCTCGACCTCACCGACTGCGCCCGCCTCGGCGGCCTCGCGGCGGCCGAGATCATCAGCCATCTCGGCGCCCGCCCGCAGACCAGCCTCAAGGAGATGGCCGAGCAGCAGGGTTTGCTGGGGTAAGGATCGCTGTCATTCCGGGGCCGCGAGCGGAGCCCGGAATCCATAAACGCTAACGCTCCAGGAAGCGGCGTGACGCTCATGACCCTTCTTGAGGCATCGTGTTTATGGATCCCCGCCTGCGCGGGGATGACAATGTCGAGGTTCCTGCGACCTCACCCACCCGTCCGCCCGAACCACAGCCCGAACAGCGCTGCCAGAGACACGAGCGCGAGAAAACCGTTGAAGCCAACGAGCAGGATGGGCGGAATCCGCTGCACGTCCGGTTGCGGTGGCCGGGCGCCGGTGAAGAGCTGGCGCCAGACGGCGGACGCGAAGCAGAAGGCGCTGAACAGGATCAGGATGGAGCCGGTGGAGATGATCAGCCAGTCCGGCACCACGCCCTCCAGAAGCTTCTTCGCGCCGATCCCGGCGGCAAGGGCGGTCAGGCCCGTGCGCACCCAGGCGGCATAGGTTCGCTCGGCGGCGAAGAGCGTGCGGTTGGCGGCCAGTTCCGTGCGCCGGTCGGCGCTGTCCTTCATCTGCACGCTGGCGACGGCCGTGGTCGTGGCCGCGGCCTGCGTGTGGTGCGCCGCCTGCTGTGTGTTTTCCGCAGCCTCCTGGGTCTGCTCGGCGGCTTCCTGGGTCTGGACGGCCGCCTCCTTCGCGTGCTCGGCGCTGCGCTTGAGCTTTTCGTCAACGGGCTGCGTAGGCATGCATCCTCCGATCGTCCGCAGGCACAACGCCTATGATCGCTGAAGGTTGGCAGTGATATTAACTCGCTCTTCTTTGATATGATATTAAGTTCAATAGAACGTCAGAGGTGCGGCCTCATGAACAGCCATCCTATCTCCTCCTGGTTTCCGGTCGAAATCCCGGAGGGTCCTGTCTCGATCGATCCAGGGGAAAACGAACAGGCTATCCTCTGCGATTGCTGTGGGCGCCGCACGATCAGAGTGAACGGCTTCGTGGATCGGCAGGGATGGGCTTGCGCGGTCTATTTCGCCGTTTGGACGGAAGGGCACATTCAAGAGCAGGGTTTGGACGTCATCATCAGCGTCGGCGGATGGGGCGAAGGCATGTCGCACCACCCGCGCCATCTGATCGCTTTGCGCTGCCGTGTAACCGGCGGCTTTCCCCAATTCATGATCCTCGATCCGGTCGAGCACGGCATCGCTAAGGATTGGGCGACAGAAGAAACGAAGTTTCTAGGAACACTCGTCAGCAGAGAAGAAGCTTTGCACCATCCCGACATGAAGGAAGTTTTCCGGCTGGCCGAGCATATCATCTACAACGATCAACGTATTAATGCTGCGCTTCGGGACGGGTGAGGCCTCACAGACTGCTCAGCAGCCACGCAATCCCAAGCCATGAGATGCCGCCCATGACGAACAGGGCTCCCGTCGATAGGCTGGAAATCTTGTCGCCCCACAGCGCATCCATGATCCAGCTCGGCTGATCGGCCGCGCTGGCGGCCATCACCGTGGAGGCGCTCACCCCTCTGGTCGAGCCGAAGACCATGAGGCCTCCGAGCGCGCCCATGCCCAACGCCACATAGGAGGCGACATCGAACATCTCGACGGCAGAGCGCCGGTCGAGGAGCCACACGGCCGCCGCCGTGACGATCAGCGCCAGGATGTTGAGAACGATCAGCCCTTTGGCAAAGCGCTTCATGCCGGTTTCACAGCCGCCGCAGCGCCACCGTCTCGATCCGGTGGCTCGCGCCCTTCTTCAGGATGAGGCTCGCCCGCTGGCGGGTCGGCACGATGTTTTCCTGCAGGTTCAGCAGGTTGATGCGGTTCCACAGACCCTCGGCGATGCCGATGGCCTCCGCCTCGGGCAGCTCCGCATAGCGCCGGAAGTAGGACAGCGGATCGCGGAAGGCCGTGTGGCGCAGGCGCAGGAAGCGGTTCACGTACCAGCGGTGCAGGTCGGCCTCGTCGGCATCGATATAGACCGAGAAGTCGAAGAAGTCGGACACGAAGGGGATGGCCGTGCCGTCCTTGGGCATGCGCGCCGGCTGGAGCACGTTGAGCCCCTCGACGATGAGGATGTCCGGCCGGTCGACCGTCGTCTCCTCGCCGGGCACCACATCATAGACGAGGTGGGAATAGAGCGGCGCCTTCACGTTGCGCTTGCCGGCCTTGATGTCGGCCAGGAAGTGCAGGAGCTTTCCGGTGTCGTAGCTCTCCGGAAAACCTTTGCGCTCCATGAGCCCGAGCCGCGTCAGCTCGGCGTTGGGCAGGAGAAAGCCGTCCGTGGTGACGAGGTCCACCTTCGGGGTGTTGGGCCAGCGGGCGAGCAGCGCCTTGAGCACGCGGGCCGTGGTGGACTTGCCCACCGCCACCGAGCCCGCCACGCCGATGATGTAGGGCACCTTGGCGTCGTTCTCGGCGAGCAGGAAGCGCTGGGTCGCCTTGAACAGCCCCTGGGTGGCCGCAACGTAGAGCGAGAGCAGGCGCGAGAGCGGCAGGTAGATCGCCGCCACCTCGTCGAGTGAGATCGGATCGTTGAGGGATTGCAGCTGCACCACCTCGTCGGCGGTGAGCGTCATCGGCGCATCGGCGCGCAGCTTCGCCCATTCGTCGCGGGAGAAGACCCGGTAGGGCGACAGCCCGTCATCGGTCTCGGGCGTGGAAACCACGTTGGGCTGGTCCATGCGAACCACCTCTCGTTTAGAGCTTGCGCGCGGCCTTTTCCGCAAGCCCTGACTGCGCCGTCCGGCGCTCCAGTTCGGCCATAACGTCACTTAGCGGAATATCGGCGCCCTGCAACACGACCAAAAGATGATACAGCACATCGGCGGCTTCCGCCGTGAGGTTCTCGCGGTCCCCCTCGACGGCCGCGATGGCAGCTTCCACCGCCTCCTCGCCGAGCTTCTTGGCCGCCTTGGCGGGGCCGCCGCCGATGAGCTTGGCCGTGTAGGACTCGGAAGCCGGCGCTGCGGCGCGCTCGGCGACGATGCGGGCGAGGTCGTTGAGGGTGAAGGAGGTCATGGGTGAACTAGCCCGGCAGGGTGACGACAAGGGGACCGTTGCGGGTGGCAACGACGGTGTGTTCGTATTGGACCGTGGGCGCGCGCGGCTCGCTGAACAGGGTCCAGGGATCGTCGCCGTCCTCGGCCCATTCCGCCCCCAGCGACAGGAAGGGCTCCACGGTGAAGACGAGACCCTCGTTCATGATCCGGCGCTCCGAGCGGTCGGGCCAGGTGGCGATCTCCTTCGGCTCCTCGTGCAGGGAATGGCCGATGCCGTGGCTCGCCAGGTTGCGCACGAGGGTGTAGCCGTTCTTCTCGGCGAATTGCCCGATGGCCTGGCCGATGCCGGCCAGCGGCCTGTCGGCCCCGACCTGGCGCAATCCGACCCATAGGGCGCGACGCCCGTCGCGACAGAGCCGCTTGGTCGCGTTCGTGATCGGCGGAACCGCGAAGGACGCGCCGGTATCGGCGAACAGGCCGTTCTTTTCCGCCGAGATGTCGATGTTGACGAGGTCGCCCGCCTCGATCCGGCGCGATCCGGGAATGCCGTGGGCGATCTCCTCGTTCACGCTGATGCAGGTGGCGCCGGGAAAATCGTAGACGAGCTCCGGGCCTGAACGGGCGCCCTCCTTCTCGAGCAGCCCGCGGCCGATCAAGTCGAGTTCCGCCGTGGTCATGCCCGGCTCGAGCGCCGCCGCCATGGCCTCGAGGGCATTGGCCACGATCCTGCCGATCTCCCGCAGCTTGTTCAGATCATCCTCGTTGGAGATCGTCATGGGCTAAATCCCTTATCTGTCCGGGGCTGCGGCGCACTCGTCGACGATGCGGGCGAGACCGAAGGCGGTTATGGGTTCGTCCTGCTCATGCTGCCTTACCGCTTTTGCCCACCATGGCAAGGGCTGCCTTCAGCCCGGCGCCCGGGCTTGTCAGCGGCAGGCCCCTGCGGCAGAGCCCTGCGGCGCCGGTCATCGAGGCCTGGGCCAGGGCGACGGTCTGAACGCCTTCCCCGAAGGCGTGGTCCGCCGCCTCGGCGATCAGCACCAGGTAACGGTCCCTCTGCCCTGCCTTGAACAGATCCCATGCGGCCGGGACGAGCCTCACCTCGACGGTCGCTCCCGTCCCCTGCGCGGCGGATTCGAACAGCGCGCGCGTCGGTTCGAGAGTCGTCGTCACGGCGCAGAGCGCGACGACTGTCCCGCCGCTCTCCGCCGCTTCACGGGCCAGGGCTTCGTCCACCCGCAGGATGGGGCTCGATGCCAATCCCGCGGCCCTGGCGACCACCGGCCCGAGGCTGGAGCAGGTCAGGAGCACGGCGTCGGCTTCGACCGACAGGGCCAGCAGGGCCTCGAGGGTCTTCTCCTCGATGGCCGTGGTCAGCCCCCCGCTCGCCTCGACCTCGGCCAGAAGGTCGGGCCGAACCTCATGCCTGAGCTGCAGGAGCGGAAAATCCCCGTTCCGGCAGCTCTCCTCGAAGACGGCGATGTTGCTCTCGGCGGTGTGCAGGCATGCGATGCGCATGGATCGGTCCGATCAGGGATGAGCCGGCTCGTCCAGCCGCATCTTCAGCCCGGCCCTGGCCATGTAGCCCTTGGCCTCGCTGATGGTGTGGGTGCCGAAATGAAAGATCGAGGCCGCGAGCACGGCGCTGGCGTGGCCTTTGCTCACGCCGTCGACCAGGTGGTCGAGGTTGCCGACGCCGCCGGAGGCGATGACGGGGACCGAAACCGCATCCGCGATGGCACGCACGAGGGCGAGGTCATAGCCGCCCTTGGTGCCGTCCCGGTCCATGGAGGTGACCAGAAGCTCCCCTGCCCCGAGGTCGGTCACCTGCCTGGCGAAAGCGATGGCATCGATGCCGGTGGCGGTGCGGCCGCCATGGGTGAAGATCTCCCAGCGTGGAGGTTCGCCCTCCCCTGAGACCTTCTTCGCATCGATGGCCACCACGATGCACTGGTTGCCGAATTTTTCGGATGCCTCGCGCACGAAATCCGGGTTCTTCACCGCGGCGGTGTTGATCGAGACCTTGTCGGCGCCGGCAAGCAGGAGGTTGCGGATGTCCTCCACCGTGCGCACGCCCCCGCCCACGGTGAGCGGCATGAAGCAGGCCTCCGCCGTGCGCTGCACCACGTCGAGCAGGATCCCCCTCGCCTCGTGGCTGGCGGTGATGTCGAGAAAGCAGAGCTCGTCGGCGCCGGCCGCGTCATACGCCTTGGCGGCCTCGACCGGGTCGCCCGCATCGACGAGATCGAGGAACTGCACGCCCTTCACGACGCGACCGTCCTTCACGTCGAGGCATGGGATGAGACGCACTTTCAGCATGGTTCACTCTTAAATCACCTTCCCCTCGAGGGGGAAGGTCGGACCGCAAGGTCCGGGATGGGGTGGATGCGCGAGGCTGGCAGAACGAGGCGTTTCCACCCTGCCCCGCCGATGCTCGCGCAGCGTCGACCCTCCCCCTCAAGGGGAGGATGAAGCGGGCACTTTCTTCAACAGCGCCAGCGCCTCAACCGGATCAATGCGTCCGTCATAGAGCGCGCGGCCGGAGATGGCGCCGTCGAGCACGGCGCAGTCGGGTTGGGTGAGGCGCTCGATATCGGCCATGGAGGCCAAGCCGCCCGAGGCGATCACCGGGATCGAGACGGCGCGGGCCAATCCTAAGGTCATCGGGAAGTTGAGGCCCTTCAGGATGCCGTCGCGGGCGATGTCCGTGTAGATGATGGCGGCCACACCGGCATCCTCGAACCGGCGGCCGAGCTCTTCGGCCGAGAGGGTCGAGGTCTGGGCCCAGCCCTCCACGGCGACGAGCCCGTCCTTGGCGTCGATGCCCACGGCAATCTTGCCCGGATGAAGGCGCGCCGCCTCGCGCACGAAGTCCGGATCGCGCACCGCCGCCGTGCCGATGATCACCCGGGATACGCCCTTGGCGAGCCAGCCCTCGACGGTCTTCATGTCGCGGATGCCGCCGCCGAGCTGCACCGGAATGCTCATGCGCTTGAGGATATCCTCCACGGCCGCGGCATTCATCGGCTTGCCGGCAAAGGCTCCGTCGAGATCGACCACGTGCAGCCACTCGAAGCCCTGGGTCTCGAAGGTGGCGGCCTGATCGACGGGGGAGTCGTTGAACACGGTCGCCTGGTCCATGTCGCCTTGGATCAGGCGGACGCAGCGGCCCTCTTTGAGGTCGATGGCAGGATAAAGGATCACGGGCGCCACCTTAGGAAATTGGCGATGAGCTTGAGGCCGAGGGCCTGGCTCTTTTCGGGGTGAAACTGGGTGCCGACGAGATTGTCGCGCCCGACGATGGCCGTGACCGATCCGCCATAATCGGTGGTGGCGACCACGTCGGCCGGATCGTTCGGCGACAGGGCGTAGGAATGCACGAAATAGGCGTGCAGGCCGTCCGGCCCGGTGGGGATGCCGTCGAGGACCGGATGCGGCTTTGCCAGCTCCAGGGTGTTCCAGCCCATATGCGGGATCTTCAGGCTCGGATCCTTGGGCTCGATGGTCTTCACGTCGCCATGGATCCAGTCGAGGCCATAGCTCGTGGTGTGCTCGAGGCCCCGGGTCGCCATGAGCTGCATGCCGACGCAGATCCCCAGGAAGGGGCGGTGATCCTCATGGACCCGGCGCTGCAGCACCTCCACCATGCCGGGCACGGAATCGAGGCCGCGGCGGCAATCGGCGAAGGCGCCGACGCCCGGCAGCACGATCCGGTCGGCCTTGGCGACAATATTCGGGTCGGACGAGACTGTGATAGCCAGGTCAAGTTCCGCCTCCCGGGCCGCCCGCTCGAAAGCCTTGGCGGCGGAGTGCAGGTTGCCGGACCCGTAATCGATGATGACGACGCTCACCGGGGACGCTCCGCATCGGGGAAGAGGCCGATCACCGGCTCGGACCGCCTCGGGGTGGACAGGATCGGCGACGGCGCCGGATTGCGGGGCAGGGGGGCGGACCTGGGATCGAGCCAGCGGGCGAAGGCCTTGGCCTCCGCCTCGTCATGGTCGGCGGCCGTCACAGCATCGACCGCGGGACGGCCACGACGGGCCAGGGTCCAGCGCCGGAGGCTGTTGGCCTCGAGGCCGATCAGGCTCTGCAGCAGGAGCTGGGCAATGGTGCCGGCGAGCGGATGCACGTCCAGCACGGCCATGATGCCGCCGAAGGCGAGGACGACGAGCAGCACGGCAAGGCCGGCGAGCCACAGCCGATGAACGAAGAACCACAGGAAGGTGAAGATAAAGGCGCCCCAGGAGAACGCATCCTTCACGAGTTCGGATTCGTCCAAAGCGCTCGGATCACCCGGCCGCGCATCGCGCGGGAGGTGCAGGGTATAGGTGGTCATTGCGACGTTTCCTCAGACCTTGTCCGGTGAGGCGACGATGATCGTCCCGGCCGAAAAGGCGTCTCTTCGAGCATCGGACCCAAAAGTGGTCTCCACTTTTGGGATTGATCCGATGCTCAATTCCTAAGATGGCGCATCGTTTGGCGCGGAAAACCGGTGCCCACTTTTCGCTGGCGCGGCCCGCTGGGTCCGCACGATGCGTTATCGACTTAGAGCGTGCCCTTGGTGGAGGGAACGCGCCCCTCTTCCCTTGGGTCCAGTGCCACGGCCTGACGCAAGACCCGTGCCACGCCCTTGAAGCAGCTCTCGGCGATGTGGTGGCTGTTCTCGCCGTAGAGCGTCTCCACATGGAGCGTCAGGCCCGCATTGATGGCGAACGCCTGGAAGAACTCGCGCACCAGCTCGGTGTCGAAAACGCCGATCTTCTCCGTGGGGAAGGTGGTCCGGAACACCAGGAAGGGGCGGCCCGAGATGTCCAGCGCCACGCGCGTCAAGGTCTCGTCCATCGGCAGATGGATGTCGGCATAGCGCCTGATGCCCTTTTTATCGCCAAGCGCCTTCAGGATGGCCTGACCGAGCGCGATCCCGGTGTCCTCGGTCGTGTGATGCTGGTCCACATGCAGGTCGCCGGTCACCTTCACGGTCAGGTCGAAGTGACCGTGTCGGGCGAACAGTTCGAGCATATGGTCGAGGAAGCCGACCCCGGTGGAGATCTCGGCCTTGCCGGTGCCATCGAGGGCAATCGACAGGGCGATATCGGTCTCGGCGGTACGACGGCTAACGCTCGCGGAGCGCATCATCACAATCCTTTGCGGAACAAGAGACGAGGCCTTCTAGCAAGCTGCGGGGAGAAACGCCACCCGCGTTGCTTTTGGCCGATCAGTGATTAAGTCAGGCCTCAGGCGTCTACCAAACACCCCCTCATCCTGAGGAGCAGCCGAAAGCTGCGTCTCGAAGGAGGGTCCAGAGAGCACTGGAGACGCCTCGTCCTTCGAGACGGACCTGACGGTCCTCCTCAGGATGAGGCTTCTGGTGGGCTTGTGAGGCGCGAGTTGCCGATGACCGTCCTTTGCCCTGCCGGAGCCCTGCCTTGTCCGAAGACGCCACCCCCCGCATGCATGCCACCACGATCCTCATGGTCAGGAGAGGAGGCCGTGTCGTCATCGGCGGCGACGGGCAGGTCAGCCTCGGCCAGACCGTGGTGAAGGGCAATGCGAAAAAAGTCCGCCGCCTGTCCAAGGGCAGCGTGATCGGCGGCTTCGCCGGCTCGACGGCCGACGCCTTCACCCTGTTCGAACGCCTCGAGGCCAAGCTCGAGCAATATCCCGGCCAGCTCACCCGCGCCTGCGTCGAGCTCACCAAGGACTGGCGCACCGACCGCTACCTGCGCCGCCTGGAGGCCATGATGCTGGTGGCCGACAAGGAGGTGGGCCTGCTGCTCTCCGGCGCCGGCGACGTGCTGGAGCCGGAAAACGGCATCATGGCCATCGGGTCCGGCGGCAATTATGCGCTCGCGGCAGCAAGAGCGCTCGCCGAATACGAGACCGACCCGGAGGCCATCGTGCGCCGGTCGCTCGGCATTGCGGCCGAGATCTGCGTCTACACCAATTCGAACATCGTGATCGAAACGTTGGACGCTGCGTAAAACTCACCGTGTCATCCCCGGCGGCCGCGAAGCGGCCGGGAAGGGGATCCAGACACGAAGCGCCTTGATTGTGGATCCCCTTCCCCTCCAGCAGCTTTCGCTGCCTCCGGCCGGGGATGACACCGGAAGACAAAAGACATGACCACCTTTTCCCCCCGCGAAATCGTTTCCGAACTCGACCGCTACATCGTCGGCCAGAACGACGCCAAGCGCGCGGTCGCCATTGCCCTGCGCAACCGCTGGCGCCGTCAGCAGCTCGAAGGGAGCTTGCGCGAAGAGGTGGCGCCCAAGAACATCCTGATGATCGGCCCCACGGGCTGCGGGAAGACAGAGATCTCCCGCCGCCTCGCCAAGCTCGCGGGCGCGCCGTTCCTCAAGGTCGAGGCCACCAAGTTCACGGAGGTGGGCTATGTGGGCCGCGACGTGGAGCAGATCGTGCGCGACCTCGTGGAGATCGGCATCGGCCTGGTGAAGGAGGAGCGCCGCCGTCAGGTGCAGGCCAAGGCCCATGTGGCGGCCGAGGAGCGCGTGCTCGATGCGCTCGTCGGCCAGACGGCGAGCGCCGCGACCCGCGACTCGTTTCGCCGCAAGCTGCGCGCCAACGAACTCGACGACAAGGAGATCGAGATCGAGCTGCAATCGGGCGGAGGGCAGGGGATGCCGATGTTCGAGATCCCCGGCATGCCGGGCGCATCTGTCGGCGCGATCAACCTCTCCGACATGTTCGGCAAGGCCTTCGGCGGCGGCCGGCCCAAGACGCGGCGCACCACGGTGCGGGAGGCCTACGATCCGCTGGTGACGGAAGAAGCCGACAAGATGCTCGACCAGGACGCCATCGTGCAGGAAGCCCTGCGCCAGGTGGAGAACAACGGCATCGTGTTCCTCGACGAGATCGACAAGATCGCCGGCGGCCGCGAGGGCCGCACCGGCGCGGACGTGTCGCGCGAGGGCGTGCAGCGCGATCTGCTGCCGCTGATCGAGGGCACCACCGTGTCGACGAAATACGGGTCGGTGAAGACGGACCACATCCTGTTCATCGCATCCGGCGCCTTCCACGTGTCGAAGCCGTCCGACCTGCTGCCGGAGCTGCAGGGCCGCCTGCCGATCCGCGTCGAGCTCTCGCCGCTCACGGTCGACGATTTCCGCCGCATCCTCACGGAGACGGAGGCGAGCCTCATCAAGCAATCCGTCGCGCTGATGAAGACGGAAGGCGTCGATCTCGTCTTCACGGACGATGCCATCGATGCGCTGGCCGAAGTGGCCGTCGAGGTGAACAACACCGTCGAGAACATCGGCGCGCGCCGCCTGCAGACGGTGCTGGAACGGGTGCTCGACGACGTGTCCTACACGGCGCCCGACCGCTCCGGCGAAACGGTGACCATCGATTCCGGCTACGTGCGCGGCGAGGTGGAGGAACTGGCGAAGAACACCGACCTGAGCCGGTTTATTCTGTAACGTGTCGCTGTCATTCCCGGCGCACGCAGTGCGGGAAGGGGATCCATGGCGAAGCAGTTCTGGTGGATTCCCTTTCCCTCCGCTGACGTGTCCTTCCGGGAATGACACCCTCTCACGTCATGGCCGGCCTTGTGCCGGCCATCCACGTCTTAAGAAATACAATCTTCATCCTGAGGAGGTCACGTCAGTGACCGTCTCGAAGGAGAATCCAGAGAGCACTGGATGATCCTTCGAGACGCAGCCTCACGGCTGCTCCTCAGGATGAGGTTGGAGGGATGGCCGCGAAGGCGTGGAACCACCCTGCCGATTCGCGACTTGCATCGGGATGAATCCGGACCTGCAGGATCTGAAAGCGAAGGCGCTCGCCCTTCATGAGCGCCTCTGCGCGGTCTACGGTTGCCCAATCCCGTATTTCCACACCCTCGATCCCTTGAGCGAGCTGATCTCCTCGCTCCTGTCCCATCGCACCCGCAATGCGGATTCCGGCCGCGCCTTCAAGGCGCTCCGAGTCCGCTATGCCGATTGGCGTGCGCTGATGCATGCGCCGACGGACGAGGTGGAGGCGACGATCCAGGGCGTGACCTGGCCGGACCAGAAGGCGCCGCGCCTGCAGGCGGTGCTGCATGCCATCGAGGAGCGCCACGGCAGCCTCTCGCTCGACTTCTTGAAGGACATGCCGGTCGAGGAAGCGCGGGCCTGGCTCGAGAGCATCCCCGGCATCGGCCCGAAAACGAGCGCGGCGGTGCTGTCCTTCTCGGTGCTGCGCAAGGCGGCGCTTCCGGTGGACAGCCACCATCATCGAGTCGCCCAACGCACGGGCCTCATCCCGTTGTCGGCGGCGGTCGGGCCGTCCCATGCGGCGCTCGCAGCGCTTCTGCCGGAGGAGTGGGACGCGCAACAGGTCTATGACCACCACGAGGTCATGATGCTGCACGGCCAGCGTTGCTGCTTCTTCAAGAACCCGGCCTGCCACCGCTGCGCGGTGCTGGATCTCTGCCCGACCGGGCAGGGGAGGGTTGAGGGAAGGCGGGTTTCGCCGGTTAGGCCAGACGCCGTGCCCGACGATCTTCGTTCCTCACGGTCCCGCGAAAGATAATCCGAAATTGCCGAAATTCGGAACGAGATGCGCCCTTCCGCGTTCGCCTCCCAACAATGGAGGAGTGATTCCATGCGTAAATTCTTCATGGCTGTGGCTGCCACGGCCGCACTCGGCACCTTCGGCCTTGCCGCTCCGGCTTCCGCCGGCGAGGCGCAGACCGCGCCTGTCAACGAGCTTGTCGCGGCCATTCAGAACGGCAGCGTGAACACCGATTATTCGCAGTATGTGGAACGCCGCTACTATCGCAGCCCCCGCGTGGTGGAGCGCCGCGTCTATCGTGGCAGCCCGCGCTATGTGGAGCGTCGCTATTATCCGAACCGCCGCTATTACGGCGACCGTCGCTATTACCGCCGTGACCGCGGCGATGCCCTGGCGGCCGGCGCTCTGGGTCTCGCCACCGGCGCCATCATCGGCGGCGCGCTCGCCCAGTCGCAGGCTCAGGCCGCTCCGGTTTATAACCAGAACCACGCCTATTGCTCGCAGCGGTTCAAGTCCTACGATCCGCGTTCGGGCACCTATCTGGGCTACGATGGCCAGCGCCATCCCTGCCCGTAAGTACGGCACGGCATCAAATAGACGAAGCGGGCCATCTGGCCCGCTTCTTTTTTGGTGACCTTACTTCGCCGCGATGACGGCGATCTCGACCTTGAAGGCCGGGGTCGCGAGCTTCGCCTCGACGGTCGCGCGGGCAGGGGTGTTGCCGGGAGACACCCAGGCATCCCACACGGCGTTCATCTCCTGGAACGTGCCCATGTCGGTGATCCAGATGTTGGCCATCAGGATCTTCGACTTGTCGGTGCCGGCTTCAGCCAGCAGGCTGTCGATGATGGACAGGATTTCCTTCGTCTGCTCGGTGACGCTCTTGCCTGCGCTCTCATGAGCGACTTGGCCTGCGAGATAGACGGTGTTGCCGTGAACGACGGCGCCGCTCATGCGCGGGCCGGGCTTGATGCGCTGGATCGTCATGGATTGTCCTTGAGCCTCACTTTACGAAAACGAGACCTGCCTTTTCGGGGGCAGGGGAGCGAAGGTCAAGTCATCAATAGAGAGTGGTGCGCTGCCGCTCCGGCAAAGCCCGGTCGTAGGCCTCACCGCCCGCCTCATTATTGGTGAGCGCGGCCAGCATCTGCCCGGCGCTCGGCAGGCTCTCGCGCGGCACGTGGCGGGCCGGGTTCCACAGCTCCGAGCGCAGAATCGCGCGGGCGCATTGGAAGAACACCGTCTCGACCGTGATCACGATCACCGATTTCGGCGCCTTGCCGTCGATGGAAAAGCTCTCGAGCAATTCCGAATCGACGGAAATCACCGCGCGCCCGTTCACCCTTAAGGTCTCGCCGATGCCGGGAATGAGGAAGAGCAGCGCGATGGCCGGGTCCTGCACGATGTTGCGCAGCGAATCGATGCGGTTGTTGCCGCGCCGGTCGGGCAGGAGCAGGGTCTTGTCGTCTAAGACACGCACGAAGCCCGGCCCGTCGCCGCGGGGCGAGCAGTCGAGCCCTTCAGGCCCCCGTGTGGCCAGAGCCGCGAAGGGGGAAGCTTCGATCAGGGCGCGGTATTCCGGCACGATCCGGTCCGCCTCCTTCAGGAGCGAGGCCCTGTTGACCTCGCCGTAGAGCGCTTCGAGTTCGCCGAGGCTGGTGATGGTGTGGGACATGATTCGCGACCGGGTTCTGTCCGTCCGGGAATAAACGGTTTGCCGTTCCCGTCCAGGGAGTGTGATTTGACATTGGCGCGTGCGGCTGCACCTGCATAGCCAAGGCAAGCCCCCGATGCAGGATCGCGAACGGTCACCGTCCATGAAGCAAACCGAGACAAGACCGGCATCCGAAGCGGCGGCGCCCGGCCCTCGCATCCCCTGGCGGGAGATCCGTCTCACTTCGGGGCTCGTGCTCGCAGCCTTTCTCCTGACCCATTTCAGCAACCACGCCCTGGGCCTCGTCTCGGTCGAGGCGATGGAGGCCGGACGCGCCTGGTTCAACCGCCTGTGGCGCAACCCGGTCGGCACAACCCTCCTCTACGGCTCCCTTCTGCTGCACTTCGGGCTAGCGCTTCAGGCCCTTTATCGGCGCCGGACCCTGCGCATGCCTGTCCGCGAGGCGGCGCAGCTGATCTTAGGCCTGAGCCTGCCCTTTCTCCTGATCGGCCATGTGACGGGAACCCGGATCGAGTGGACTTTGACCGGTCACGATTCCGGCTATCCCGAGGTGGTGCGCAATCTCTGGCTTCTCAGCCCCGAGGTCGGAGCCCGGCAGGCGGCAGCCCTGGTCATCGCGTGGCTCCACGGATGCCTCGGCGTCTATTTCTGGCTGCGCCCGAAGCCGTGGTTTCCCGCTTACGCGCTGCTCCTGTACACGGCGGCCGTGCTCGGACCCGTTTTCGCCCTGCTCGGCTTTGCCGAGGCCGGCCAGGAGATCGCCGGGGCGCCGGAGCGGTTCGCCACCCGGGCGGCTCCCGCCTCCGACCTGCTGCCCCTGGTCGGTCCAGGGCTCTATGCCGTCTTCGGCGGATTGCTGGCGGCCACCTTCGCAGCGCGGCTGATCCGCAGCGCAAACCTGTGGTCGCGGCGGGTCCAGATCCGGTATCCCAACGATCAGGTCGCCACCGTGCCGGCAGGCTTCAGCGTGCTGGAGGCAAGCCGCATCGCCGGGATTCCGCACATCTCGGTCTGCGGCGGACGGGGCCGCTGCTCCACCTGCCGGGTGCGGGTGATCGAGGGCGCCGAGGGCCAGCCGCCGCCGACTGCCCAGGAGCGGGGCACGCTGGCGCGCATCAAGGCCGGCCCCAATGTGAGGCTCGCCTGCCAGTTCCGCCCGAGCCGGAGCGTCACGGTGGTGCCGATCCTGTCCACGGGCCGCAACGGCATGACGGCCCTGGTGCGCGCCGGGCGCGCCCAGGGGCAGGAGCGCGAGGTCGCGGTGCTGTTCTGCGACCTGCGCGGCTTCACGAGCCTCACCGAGAAGCGCCTGCCCTTCGACACGGTGTTCATTCTCAACCGCTATTTCGAGGCTGTGGGCGAGGCGGTGGAGGATGCGGGCGGCTATATCGACAAGTTCATCGGCGACGGGGTTCTGGCCTTGTTCGGCCTGCGCACGACCCCGCAGGAGGCGGCCCGGCAGGCGCTCGATGCGGCGCTCAGGATCAAGGCGGGGCTCGCCCGCCTCAACGAAGACTACGCCAGCGAGTTCGAGCACCCCTTGAGGATCGCCATGAGCCTCCACGCAGGCCCCGCCATCGTCGGCCAGATGGGCTACGGCCAGGCCACGAGCCTGACGGCGGTGGGCGACACCATCAACGCAGCGAGCCGCCTGGAGGGGCTGGCCAAGGAACTCGACGTGGAACTGGTGATCTCCGAAGACCTCGCCACCCTGGCCGGCCTCGACCTCTCCGACCGCAACCGCCAGATCGTCTCCATCCGCGGCCGCGCAGCGCCCTTGGGGAGCTGGATCATTCCGGAAGCGGGGAGTTTGGGGCGGTGATCCTGAAGGTGATTATAGCTGCTGTTGCTCAGGTGTAATTTCAAAACGTTTAGTGGAGCCAAAAGCTAAGTTAAGGCCTTAGTTTTCTAAACAGTAGTGATATACATTTTGTATAGTTATTCGATGCCTTGGGTAGAAGTTCGCTAATAAATTAGAGGTGGTCTAGCGGTTTCTGATTCGCGGAAAAGCGCTGACTGTTATTCACAACTGTATGTGCATTCTGTGGATATATAGTGAGTAACTAACAGGCCTAAATCTTCTTCGTCAGATGCGAATTGAGATTTTTCGGCTTATATCTCAAAGGTTTATAGGAATTTCCGCAGCTACCCACGTTTCCCAATATCATGCACAACTCTGCACATGGAACTACTTAGTGGAAGACAAGTTCTTGACGTAGGGCTCGTATCGAAAATACGAATCTAGGTAAGGATAAGAAGAACCGCCCAGAGCTGGTACCTCTGAGCGGTTCGGAAGCCCTAGCCCAGCGATAGCAGTCGTGGGGCGGCTGATGCAAACGTGGTGGTTTGCGTTGTGCATTGAGAGTCCATGTGGACTCCAGTGTCAACTCAAATTCTGAGCATTGGTTCACGACTGCGCTCCGCTCAATCACGGAGGTGAAAATGAGCAAAAGGCGCAGTGGGAGCCGCATTCCCACATTTGATGAGGCTGTCGAAATTCATCGGCGGCTTCTTCGCGGCGAGTTCCAACACGATATTGCTGCGTATTTCGGCTTCAATCAGGGCCGTATTTCCGAAGTGAAGTCAGGCAAGCGTCATCCACTGGCACTTGTCATGGTTCAGCAGGGAGGCGGCTATGAGTAAGAAGACGGTGACTGTTCATCGTAGCGCGGTCTCAGGGCGCTTTGTCAGTTCAAAGACTGTCAAATCCAACCCGAAGACAACTGTCACAGAACGTCGGCCGACGAAGCCAAATAAGTAAAAAGAAAGGGCGGCTTTAGCCGCCCTTTCCGTTTCCAGTTCTGTGAAGCGAATTACTCGCCGGCAGCCTTCTGCTGGTCGCGCTGGGCGCGCTCGGCGTCGCGTTCGGCCTTGAGCTGCTCGGTGATGTCTTCGCCAGTCTCCTGGTTGACCACCTTCATGGACAGACGGACCTTGCCGCGCTCGTCCATGCCGAGGAACTTCACCTTCACCTTGTCGCCTTCTTTGACCACGTCCGTGACCTTGCCGACGCGGTTCTTGGCAAGCTCCGAGATGTGGACGAGGCCGTCGCGGGAACCGAAGAAGTTCACGAAGGCGCCGAATTCCATCACCTTCACCACCGTGCCCTCGTAGATCGTGTTGATCTCGGGCTCGGCCACGATGGAGCGGATCCAGTTGTAGGCCGCCTTGATCGACTTGCCGTCGGCCGACGCGATCTTGATGAGGCCGTCGTCGTTGATGTCGATCTTGGCGCCGGTCTTCTCCACGATCTCGCGGATGACCTTGCCGCCCGAACCGATGACTTCGCGGATCTTGTCGACCGGGATCTGCATGGTCTCGATGCGCGGAGCATGCTCGCCGAGCTCGGCGCGCGGTGCGGTGAGCGCCTTGTTCATCTCGGCGAGGATGTGCGTGCGGCCGGCCTGAGCCTGGTCCAGCGCGACGCGCATGATCTCTTCCGTGATGCCGGCGATCTTGATGTCCATCTGGAGCGAGGTGATGCCCTGCTCGGTACCGGCCACCTTGAAGTCCATATCGCCGAGGTGATCCTCGTCGCCGAGAATGTCGGACAGGACCGCATAGCGCTCACCCTCGAGGATGAGGCCCATGGCGATGCCCGCCACCGGACGGCGCAGGGGCACGCCCGCATCCATCAGCGCCAGCGAAGCGCCGCAGACGGAAGCCATCGACGAGGAGCCGTTCGACTCGGTGATCTCGCTGACGACGCGGATCGTGTAGGGGAAGTCGTGAGCGGCCGGCAGCATCGGGTGGATGGCGCGCCAGGCGAGCTTGCCGTGGCCGATTTCGCGGCGGCCGGGCGAGCCCATGCGGCCCGTCTCGCCGACGGAATAGGGCGGGAAGTTGTAGTGCAGCAGGAAGGTTTCCTTGCGGGTGCCCTCGAGCTGGTCGATGAACTGCTCGTCCTCGCCGGTGCCGAGCGTCGCCACCACGAGAGCCTGCGTTTCGCCGCGGGTGAACACGGCCGAGCCGTGGGTGCGGGGCAGAACGCCGACCTCGGAGACGATCTGGCGAACGGTCTTGAGGTCGCGGCCGTCGATGCGGGAGCCGGTGTCGAGAATGTTCCAGCGCACAACCTTGGCCTGCACTTCCTTGAAGGCCGCCTTGACCTTCTCGGGCTCGAACTTGGGTTCGCCGTCGGCGGGGAGAAGCTCGGCCATCACCTTCGCCTTCACGGCGTCGACGGCAGCGTAGCGGTCCTGCTTCTTGGTGATCTTGTAGGCCTCGCGCAGGTCCTTTTCGGCGATCGCCAGAACGGCCTGCTCGACCTCGGACATATCGGCCGGCTGGTAGTCGCGCGGCTCCTTGGCGGCCTTCTCGGCGAGGCGGATGATGGCCTCGATCACCGGCTGGAAGTGCTTGTGGCCGAACATCACGGCACCGAGCATCACGTCCTCGGCCAGTTCCTTCGCCTCGGACTCGACCATGAGCACGGCGTCGGCGGTGCCGGCGACCACGAGGTCGAGGGAGGTCTGGTCCATCTCCTGCAGCGGCGGGTTCAGCTTGTACTGGCCGCCGATGTAGCCGACGCGGGCGGCGCCCACAGGACCCATGAAGGGAACGCCCGAGAGGGTGAGAGCGGCGGAAGCCGCCACCATGCCGACGATGTCAGGATCGTTCTCGAGATCGTGCGAGAGCACGGTCACGACCACCTGAGTGTCGTTCTTGTAGCCTTCGACGAAGAGGGGGCGGATCGGGCGGTCGATGAGGCGGGAGACCAGGGTCTCCTTCTCGGTCGGACGGCCTTCGCGCTTGAAGTAGCCGCCCGGGATGCGGCCGGCGGCATAGGTGCGCTCCTGGTAGTTCACCGTGAGCGGGAAGAAGTCGACACCGGCCTTCGGCTCCTTGGCCGAGACGACGGTGGCGAGGACGGTGGTCTCACCGTAGGTGGCGACGACGGCGCCGTCGGCCTGGCGGGCCATCTTGCCCGTTTCGAGCACGAGCTTGCGGCCGGCCCAGATCAGTTCTTCGCGTTGAGTATCGAACATGCGTTCAGTCTTTCATGACAGTCGGGGCGGGGGCTCGATGCCATGAGCAAGACGGCAAGAGACTCCGCGGCGGGTTCGATCCGCCTGCACAAGTCTCTTGCGATCCTGCCATGGTCATCGCGTCTGCCGCCTCCTTGAGAGTACACCGGGACCGTCTGGTCTTGACCGGTGTAGAGGCCGTCCGGAGCCGGGCTCCGGACGGAAGTCGGTGAAAAGCTTAGCGGCGGATGCCGAGCTTCTCGATCAGCGTGCGGTAGCGGCTCTCGTCCTTCTTCTTCAGGTAGTCGAGAAGCGAACGGCGTGCCGACACCATCTTCAGGAGGCCACGACGGGAGTGGTTATCCTTGTTGTGGGTCTTGAAGTGACCGGTCAGGTTGTTGATCCGCTCGGTCAGAATGGCGACCTGCACCTCGGGGGAGCCGGTATCGCCAGCCTTCTGGGCGAATTCCTTCACGAGCGTGTTCTTGCGCTCAGCCGTAATCGACATCGTCAGTCCTTTCAGGTTGGTTTTGTAAGGAGACCTTGGCCCTCAGGGCTTCGGGTCCGGGGCATCCGGAAGGGCCGGGCCGGGATGTCGTCCAGCGCGGTCCGAACTCGGACGCGTCTTTCGGGGCATACGCCTTCAAAAAGATGGCGCACCATACACGAAATGCGCCCGAGTGCCAGTGAAATCGTTTTTCTCAAGCGGAGCAATAAGATGCGCCGATTGGGCCGCTCCCGGCGGAACTAGTTTTCCAGGTTACGGTTGGTGAACCAGAGACCCCAAGAGAGGAAGCTGACATCATGAGCGCCACCACAGGCATGGCCGACCTTACGTCCTCGGAGGACATCCGGAACATCTTCATCACGGGCCTGGAAAACGCCCACGCCCTTGAGAAGCAAGCCATTCAGCTCATGGAGCGGCAGGTCGAGCGCTTCGAGAACTATCCGGAAATGTCGGACCTCCTGCGCAGGCACATCAAGGAGACGGAAGGCCAGATCCGCCGCCTCGACGAGGCCCTGCACAGTTTCGGCGCCGACCGCTCGATCCTGAAGGACATGGCCACCCAGTTCATGGCCAACCTGGCGGCGGCCGGCCATATGCCGATGGCCGACGAGGTTCTGAAGAACACCTTCGCCAACCACGCCTTCGAGAACTTCGAGATCGCGACCTACAAGTCCCTGATCGTCATGGCCGAGGCGTCCGGGAACCAGAAGTTCATCCCGGCGCTCCAGGAGAGCCTGCGCGAAGAGGAAAAGACCGCCCAGGCGGTTTACGACATGATCGAGCCGATCACCCAGAAATTCCTAATGCGCTCGGCGCAGGGCCAGAAGGCCGACCGGTAAGGTCCAGCGCAATTCATGAACGTCATGGCCGGGCTCGTCCCGGCCATTGCCGTCTCTGAAACGCTTCTCACTGTCATTCCGGGCTCGGCCTATGGCCGCCCCGGAATGACAGTGGTGAGGATGGATCAACCCCCCAGGTTGAACACCCGGTGCGGCACGAGTTCGCCGCGCTCCACGTCGCCGACGGCGATGAGCACGCCGTTGCAGGTGGCATAGACCTTGCCGGACAGCGGCGCCTCGCGGCCGCGCAGGATGATGGACTGGCCGCGCATGAGGCGGCCGGCCATGTCGCGGCTGACGGCAATCGACGGAATTTCGCTGAGCGCCGTCTCCACCGGCCGCAGGGCCTCGGGAGCGGTGGCGACATCGTCGACCGTCACGGCGTCATGCTCCGTGAACGGACCGACGCGGGTGCGCCTGAGCGCCGCGATATGGCCGAGGCAGCCGAGCGCCCGGCCGAGGTCACGGGCGATGGCCCTCACGTAGGTTCCCTTGCCGCAATCGGCCTCGATCACCGAGCGGTTGCCGTCATGGTGGATGAGGGCAAGTCGGTCGATCTCGACCGTGCGCGGCTGAAGCTCCACCACCTCGCCGTCGCGGGCGAGGTCGTAGGCGCGCTCGCCCGCGATCTTGATGGCGGAAAAGCGCGGCGGCACCTGCTGCACCTGGCCGGTGAAACGGGGCAGGAACGCCTCGATCTCGCCCGGCTCCGGCAGCCTGTCCGTGCGCTCGACCACCTCGCCCTCTGTGTCGTCCGTGGTGGTCTCAGCGCCCCAGGCGACGGTGAACACGTAGGATTTACGCCCGTCCATGACGAAGGGCACGGTCTTGGTCGCCTCGCCGAGAGCGATCGGCAGGATGCCGGAGGCGAGCGGGTCGAGGGTGCCGGCGTGCCCGGCCTTCTTGGCCGAGAGGCCGCGCTTGACCACCGCGACCGCATGGGTCGAGGTCATGCCGACGCCCTTGTCGAGGATGATCCATCCATTGACGTCGCGCTTCTTCGGTCGGTCCCCGTGGGGCCTCCGCTGCGGGCGTTCGTCGCTCATGAATCCTGCTCGCTGTCGTCGTCGGAAATGTCGAGGCTGGATCTGCCCGTGTCGCGGGCCACCCGCTCGGTGCGCAGGAGCGCATCGATCCGTGCGGCCTCGTCGAAGCTCTCGTCGCGGCGGAAGCGCAGGTCGGGGGCGAATTTCAGGTTCACCCGGCGGGCGACCTCCTGGCGCAGGTGCTTCTTGTTCTTCTCCAAGGCCTTGAGCACCGCTTCCTCATCCTTGCCGCCGAGGGGCATGATGTAGGCGGTGGCGAGCTTGAGATCCGGCGACATGCGCACTTCGGGAATCGTGATGACGTTTTTCGTCAGCACGTCGTCCTGCAGGTCGCCGCGGGAGAGGACCTCGGCGAGCGCATGGCGCACGAGTTCGGCCACGCGCTGCTGGCGCTGGGAGGGTCCGGTGGTTTGTTCGAAACGTTTGGCCATTTTTCATCTCCGGGGTTGGACCGGACGGTTCAAAAGGGATCATGGCCGGGAATGACCCGACCATGAGAGATGTTCCAGATGGTGAGAAGATCAGAAGCGGCTTAGAGCGACCGCTTCACCTCTTCCACGCGGTAGCACTCGATGAGGTCGCCGACGCGCATGTCCTGGTAGTTCTCGAAGGACATACCGCATTCCTGGCCGGACGTGACCTCGCGGGCATCGTCCTTGAAGCGCTTGAGCTGCGAGAGCCTGCCTTCGTGGATGACCACGTTGTCGCGGATCAGGCGGACATGGGCGCCGCGCTGGACCACGCCGTCGAGGACGCGGCAGCCGGCGATCTTGCCGACCTTCGACACGTTGAACACCTCGAGGATCTGCGCCTCGCCGAGCCGCTCCTCGCGGAGCGTCGGAGCCAGCAGGCCGGACATCGCCGCCTTCACGTCATCCACGAGGTCGTAGATGATGTTGTAGTAGCGGATCTCGATGCCGGCGCGCTCGGCCGCCTCGCGCGCTTCCTTGTGGGCACGCACGTTGAAGGCGAGGATGATGGCGCCCGAGGCTTCCGCCAGGGTGACATCGGATTCCGAGATGCCGCCGACGCCGGCCTGGACGATGCGGGCGGCCACTTCCTCGTTGCCGACCTTTTCCAGGGCGCCGACGATGGCTTCCGCCGAGCCCTGCACGTCGGAGCGGACCACGAGCGGGAACTCCTTGCGGCCGGCTCCGGCCTTGAGGTCGCGCATCATGTCGGCCAGCGTGCGTCCGGCGGAGCCCATGCGGGCCGCCTGGCGCTCGCGCTTCTGGCGGGTGCGGTACTCGGTGACCTCGCGGGCGCGGGCCTCGGACTCGACCACCGCGACGCGGTCGCCGGCCTCGGGCGTGCCGTTGAAGCCCAGAACCTCCACCGGGACGGAGGGACCTGCCTCCTTCACGTTGGCGCCGAGATCGTTGATCAGGGCACGCACGCGGCCCCACTCGGCGCCGGCCACGACGATGTCGCCGGTGCGGAGCGTTCCGCGCTGCACGAGAACGGTGGCCACGGGACCGCGGCCGCGGTCGAGCTTGGCCTCGATGACGGTGCCTTCCGCCGAGCGCTCGGCATTGGCCTTGAGGTCGAGGATTTCGGCCTGGAGCTGAAGGCCCTCGAGCAGGCTCTCAAGCCCGTCGCCGGTCTTGGCCGACACCTCGAACTCGAGGGTTTCGCCGCCCATGGATTCGACCACGATGGAGTGCTGCAGCAGCTCGGTGCGCACCCGCTGCGGGTTGGCGTCGGGCTTGTCCACCTTGTTGATCGCCACGATCAGGGGCACGCCGGCCGCCTGCGCGTGGTTGATCGCCTCGATGGTCTGCGGCATGACGCCGTCATCGGCCGCCACCACCAGCACCACGATGTCCGTCACCTTGGCGCCGCGGGCGCGCATGGCCGTGAAGGCCGCGTGGCCGGGCGTATCGATGAAGGTGATCTTGCCGCCGAGCGGCGAGGTCACCTGATAGGCGCCGATATGCTGCGTGATGCCACCGGCTTCGCCGGACACCACGTTGGTCTTGCGGATCGCGTCGAGCAGCGAGGTCTTGCCGTGGTCGACGTGGCCCATGATGGTCACGACCGGCGGGCGGGACTCGAGGTTCTCGTCCACGTCCGGCGTGTCGAACAGGCCTTCCTCGACGTCCGATTCGGCAACGCGCTTCACCGTGTGGCCGA
Source organism: Microvirga splendida (assembly GCF_016427565.1). Classification (GTDB taxonomy): domain Bacteria; phylum Pseudomonadota; class Alphaproteobacteria; order Rhizobiales; family Beijerinckiaceae; genus Microvirga; species Microvirga splendida. The sequence continues at coordinate 30,349 of NZ_JAELXT010000029.1, read as the reverse complement.
GCTCTTCCGCGACGAGCTGCGCGGTATCGGCATCGATCACGTCGGTGATCTTGTGCATCTCGCCCTGCTTCATCAGGAACTTGATCACGTCCACGGCGCGCTCCGACATGCGGTTGGCGAGCTCCTGGATGGTGATCGTCTCCGGAATCGTCACCTCGCGGGCGATCTTTTCCTTCTGCTCCACCTGACGGTGGCCCATGAGACGCTGGTTGCGGCGCCGGAAGGCGGCGAGCGAGCGGGTGCGCTCTTCCTCGCCCGAGGTCGCGTTGGCCAGGGTCAGACGGCCGCGGCGCTTCTCCTCGCCGGGAGCCGCCTTGGGGGTCTTCGGCAGGGCCGCGGGCTTGGCCGCGACGCCCGGACGGCGGATGGTGCGTGCGCCCTCCTCGTCATCCACCACGGCAGCGCGGGCGGCAGCCGGGGGAGCCGTGCGGGCATGGGGCTTTGCCGTTTCCGGATCGGGCACGACCGGCGCAGCCGGGCGCGCCATGTGGTTCAGGCTCGGCGGACGGCCGCCGGTGGTGCCGACGCCGGGGCGGCTGAAGCCGCCGGAACGCGGACCGTCCGAACGGGGAGCGCCGGTGCGCGGGCCGTCGGAACGGGCGCCGGCGGGACGCGGGCCATCCGAACGGGGGCGATCCGGGCGAGGACCGTCGAAGCGGCCACCCTCCGGGCGCGGGGCGCCGGTGCGGGCTGCCGGAGCGGAGCCTGCAGCCTGACGGGGAGCCTCCTCGCCCAGGCGGCGGCGAGCCTCGTCCTCGGCGCGGCGCTTGCGCTCCTCGTCCTGACGGCGGCGCTCGTCTTCCTCGCGCTTGCGGGCCTCGGCGGCTTCGCGATCCTTGGCCTCGGCAGCTTCGCGCTCGGCGCGGCGGTCTGCCTCTTCGGCCTGTCTCTTGCGGTCTTCCTCGTCACGGCGGCGCGCATCGACGAGCGCGTTCATGCGGGCATCGCGCTCCTGCTCGGAGAGCGTCTGCAGCACCATGCCGCCGGAGCGGGGCGTATTGGGAGCGGAACGCTGCGGACGTCCGCCCTGGGCGGGGGCCGCCGGCTTCGGCGTCGGAGCGGCTGGCTTGGGCGCAGCCGCAGGGGCCGCTGCCTGTTGCGGCGCGGGCTTTTCGTCCTTGGCCCCACTACCGGGGCCGACAGCAGGGCGACGCTTCACCGTCTCGACCACCACCGACTTGGACCGGCCATGGGAGAAGCTTTGGCGCACCACGCCCTGTTCGACGGGGCGCTTCAGAGAAAGCGTCTTGGACGACACATGAAGAGTCTTGTCGCCCTGGTTTTTCGTATCGGTCATTCCGCCTCAGTTCCTGCGGGTTTCATAGTCTTGGGTTCGCCGGTCTCGTTTTCGAGGCCAGTTTGATCGGCGCCGATGCCGCGAAAGAGGCGGTAACGATGCCAGCGGTTCAGAAAGCCGTCGCTCCCAGCGCCCGCGACGAGGGCAGCATGTATCACATGTGACCGGCCTAATGCCAAATCCAATTCGTCATTCGACAATTCTTGGATGACCGGAAAGCTAGATATTGCCTCGCCGAGGCGTTTTCGCAACGGGTTCGCCAATTTTCTTCGCCCATCTTCGGCCGCCTCTGCGGCATGAATAAGGGCAACGATGGGCTTATCCGTGATGGCCGACTCGACTTTGTGGAAGCCGGTGATCACCGATCCCGCCTTGTTGGCCAGCGCCAGGCCCTGACGGAGATCGTCCCGGAGAAGGCGCTCGATATCCTGGGCCAGGGTCTCCGGAACCTTGGCCTCGGTCTTGAAGGCGCGGGAAAAGAGGCGACGTTTGGCCGCCTCTTCCACCATGCTGGCGCGGGCCGTGACCCAGACGCCGCGGCCCGGCAGCTTGTGCCTGAGATCGGGCACGACCTGGTGGTCGGGCCCGAGGACAAAGCGGATCAGTCCCGCGGGGCCCTGGGCCTCGCGGGTGACGATGCAGGTGCGCTCCGGTTCATGCCGCGGCACGAATGCTGACCTCGCTCCGAGCATCGGACCCAAAAGTGGACACCACTTTTGGGTCCAATCCGATGCTCATTTCCTTTCCCTGCGCATCGTTGGGCGCGGAAAACCGGGACCACTTTTCCGCACGATGCGCTAACCATTGCCGTTAAGAGGGCTGAGCCTCGGTCTCGGCCTCTTCGGCCGATCCCTCGGTCTCAACGATCTCTTCCGGCTGCTCGATCCAGCCCGCCTTCACGCGGGCGGCCATGATCATGTTCTCCGCATCCGCACGGGACACGTCGAAGCCGTCCAGGGCCCCCTTGTAGCGGGTGGCCTCGGGGCCGCGGCCCTCCGTCCAGCCGACGAGATCGTCGGTGGCGCAGCCGGCCAGATCCTCGACGTTCTTGATGTCGTTCTCGCCGAGAGCCACCATCATGGCGGTGGTGACGCCGTCGATCTCCTTCAGGTCGTCGGAGACGCCCAGTTCCTGGCGGCGGGCGTCGTTCTCGGCCTCGATGCGGGCGAGATATTCCTGCGCGCGGCTCTGGATCTCGGCGGCCGTGTCCTCGTCGAAGCCCTCGATGGCAGCCACTTCACCGGCATCCACATAGGCGATTTCCTCGACGGACCGGAAGCCTTCCGAAGCCAGGAGCTGGCCCACGACCTCGTCCACGTCCAGCGCGTTCATGAACAGCTCGGTGCGCTCGGCGAATTCCTTCTGGCGGCGCTCGGACTCCTCGGCCTCGGTCAGGATGTCGATGTCCCAGCCGGTGAGCTGCGAGGCCAGACGCACGTTCTGGCCGCGGCGGCCGATGGCGAGCGACAGCTGGTCGTCGGGCACCACCACCTCGATGCGGTCGGCCTCCTCGTCGAGCACCACCTTGACCACCTCGGCCGGCTGGAGCGCGTTGACGATGAAGGTCGCCTGATCCGGGGACCAGGGGATGATGTCGATCTTTTCGCCCTGGAGCTCGCCCACCACCGCCTGGACGCGGGAGCCGCGCATGCCGACGCAGGCGCCGACCGGGTCGATGGAGGAATCGCGCGAGATCACGGCGATCTTGGCGCGGGAGCCCGGGTCGCGGGCCACGGCCTGGACCGTGACGATGCCGTCATAGATCTCCGGCACTTCGGATGCGAAGAGCTTCGCCATGAACTGCGGGTGGGTGCGGGACAGGAAGATCTGCGGCCCGCGGGCCTCGCGGCGCACGTCGAAGAGATAGGCGCGGATGCGGTCGCCGGGGCGGAAGGTCTCGCGGGGGATCAGCTCGTCGCGGCGGATGATCGCCTCGCCACGGCCGAGATCGACGATCACGTTGCCGTACTCGACGCGCTTGACCGCGCCGTTGACGATCTCGCCGATGCGGTCCTTGTATTCCTGGTACTGGCGGTCGCGCTCGGCGTCGCGCACCTTCTGGACGATCACCTGCTTGGCCGATTGCGCCGCGATGCGGCCGAAATCGAAGGGCGGCAGGGTGTCGGCGATCACGTCGCCCACCTGGGCCGCCGGGTTGTGGCGGGTGCGGGCCTCGGCCTGGGTGATCTCGCGGGAGTCGTTCTCCACCGCGCCGTCCTCGACCACGAGAAGATGCCGCGACAGGCGCAACTCGCCGGTCTTCGGGTCGATCGTCGCGTGGATGTCGGTCTCGGCGCCGTAGCGCGACCGGGCCGCTTTGGCGATGGCGTCCGCCATGGCGTCGAGGACGATCTGCTTGTCGATCACCTTCTCGCGGGCGACCGCATCGGCGATCTGCAAGAGTTCAAGCCTGTTGGCACTGATAGCCATCGAGGTCGCTCCTTAATTCGGTTTCGTCTCAGAGCAGGATGCCGTACGGCCTCCCGCTCCTATTCCTTTGGTTCGCGCATGATCTTACCGGTGAACCGGCATCCACTTCACCGGATCATGCGTCGTTGGACGGGTCCTGCGGCTCATCGGGCGCATCCACCACATCCGTGTCTTCATCAAGGTCGTCCGTGGTCGGCGCCGTTCCCCGGCGCAGCGATTCACGGATGAGGTCGTCAGTCAGAACGAGGTGCGCCTCGCCCAGATCCGTCAGAGGCAGGCGCGCGATGGGGTCGAGGCCCTCCTTCACGTCCGGCAACTCGACAACGAGCTTTCCGTTCTCAACGCCCCGGAGAAATCCCCGGAAACGCTTGCGGCCTTCCAGAGGCACGGCCATCTCGATCTTCGCGTCGTAGCCGGTCCAGCGCTTGAAATCGCTCTCGCGCACGAGCGGCCGGTCGATCCCCGGCGAGGAGATCTCGAGGTAGTAGGCCGTGTCGATGGGATCCTCGAGGTCGAGCACCGGCGAAATCGCCCGGCTCACGGTCTCGCAATCGCTCACCGACATGGTGCCGTCCGGCCTCTCGGCCATGATCTGCACGGTGCACCCGTTCGTGGGGGTGACCCGCACCCGCACGAGATTGAAGCCCAGATCTTCGATCACGGGCTCGACGATGGCCGCCACTCGGGCGGCGACGCCGTTCTCGGTAATCAGCCGCTTGTCGCGTTCGTTGGTCATGGCTCTCCGCACGCTCCGGCATTCAGGCAATAAAAAAGAGCGGACCCGGCGGGGCCCACTCTTGACCAGCAGCTTGACGCTGCAACCAGAGCTGACGTGCAACTTATAGCGATTCAAGCCCAAAAAAGCAAGGGTCCTCCATAGAGCCATCGGGGCAGGCCCTGCGACAGGGTCAAGGCACCTCCGGAAAGTTCCTCAATCGCCGCCCGGCTTCGCTTATGATAGAGGAACCTGTGTTTTTGGGAGCCGTTCCTTGAAGCTGTCCCGCCTCCTCATTCTCCTGGCGCTGCTGCTGGCAGCGGGAGCGGCCACTTGGCGCTTCAGCCGGCCGCAGGAGGTCGCCCTCGTGTCGCCCCGGCGCGGCGAGGCCGCCGAGATCGTCTATGCCACGGGCATCGTCGAGCCCCGCACCTGGGCCAAGGTGACGCCGCTGCTGCGCGAGCGGATCATCGAGCTGTGCAATTGCGAGGGCGAGGCGGTGGAGCGCGGGGCCGTGCTGGCCCGCCTCGACAGCCGCCAGCCCGAGGCGGCGCTGGCGGAATTGCGGGCGCGGCAGAAATTCACCCAGACCGAATACGAGCGGATCACGGCCCTCATGGAGCGCCGGGTGGCGAGCGAGCAGGCGCTGGACCGGGCCCGCAGCGAACTGGGGCAGATCGAAGCCCTCATCGCCGGCCAGGAGACGCGGCTCGAGTCCTATGTCCTGCGGGCGCCGGTGAGCGGCGTGGTCCTGCGCCAGGACGGCGAGGTGGGGGAGGTGGCCGAGCCCGGCACGGTCCTGTTCTGGGTCGGCGAGCCCAAGCCGCTGCAGGTGGAGGCCGACGTGAACGAGGAGGACATTCCACGCGTGGCCGTCGGCCAGCGCGCCGTCCTCAAGGCCGATGCCTTTCCCGACCAGGTGCTGGAAGCGCAGGTCGATTCGATCACCCCGAAGGGCGATCCGGTGGCCAAGACCTACCGGATCCACCTGTCCCTGCCGGAGGATACGCCCTTGCGGATCGGCATGACCGTGGAGGTGAACGTGATCGTCCGCGTCGCCTCCGAGGCTCTCCTCGTTCCCAGCAATGCCCTTCGCGGCGGCAGCCTTTTCGTGGTGGAGGGCGGCGTGGCGAGGCGGCGGGACGTGAAGGCCGGGATCCGCGGGACCGGCCATACGCAGGTTCTGGAGGGATTGAACGACACCGACCGGGTGATCGCTCCCTTCCCGGACGATCTCGCCGACGGGACGAAGGTTTCGGAAAAGCGGGGGTAAGCGTGCGCCTCATCCTCGAACTGGCCCTGACCCACATCGCCGGACGCGGCCGCCAGACCGTCGTGGCGATCTTCGGCGTGGCGCTCGGGGTCGGCTTTTCCATCGCCATGGCGGCGCTGATGCAGGGGACGGAAAAGGACTTCATCGCCCAGCTCGTCGACACCATGCCCCATGTGCAGATCACCGACGAGCGCCGCACCGCGCGCCGGCAGCCGGCCGAGGACTTGTTCGCCGCCGCCCAGTTCGAGGGCCTGCGCCCAAAGGAGGACCGGCGCGGCATCCTCAACCCGGCGGCCGCCACCGCTTCCTTACGCTCCTGGGTGCCCGGCCGCATGGCCCAGAGCCTGCGCACGCAGGGCGTGATCCGCTATGCAGGCCGCGACGTGGGGGTGGCCGTTATCGGGATCGATCCGGAGACCGAGGCGCGGGTCTCGTCAGTGGCTGGCGATTTCGTGGAGGGCAGCTTCGATGCCCTGCGCGCCGGCGGCAACAACATCGTGGTCGGCGACAGCCTCGCGCGGCGGATCGGCGCCTCCACGGGCACCACGATCCAGGTGGTCGCCCCGACGGGACAATCCCGGGGCTTTCGCATCGTCGGGCAGTTCCACACCGGCAACAATGCCCGCGACGAGGGCGAAACCTATGTGCTCCTGAAGAGCGCGCAGATCCTGTCCGAGCGCCCCAACGCTATCAACGACATCCGCCTTCAGCTCGACGATCCCGAAGCGGCGCCCCGCGTCGCCCGCCAGGCGGAGGCCGAGCTCGGCTACAAGGCGGTGCCCTGGCAGGAGGCGAACGAGTCGCTTCTGGAAGCCCTCGTGGTGCGCAACGTGGTCATGTACACGGTGGTGGGCGCGATCCTGCTGGTGGCGGGCTTCGGCATCTTCAACATCATCTCCACCATCACCCACGAGAAGGCGCGCGACATCGCGATCCTGAAGTCGCTGGGCTTCACCCAAGGCAACATGCGGCGGCTGTTCCTGATCGAGGGGCTGGCCTTAGGGGTGGCCGGCTCCCTGGTCGGCTGGCTCATCGGCTTTCTCCTGTGCTTTGCCCTGTCGCAGGTGGAGTTCAAGCTTTCGGGCGCCGGCGTCGGCCGCGAGATGACCCGGCTGCCGCTGTTCTGGAGCCCCTGGCACTACGCCATCGCGTCGGCCTTCGCGCTGATCTCGTCGGGCGTCGCCGGCTACCTTCCGGCCCGGCAGGCGGCGCGGCTCAATCCGGTCGACATCATCCGGGGGGCCACATGAGTCTGCTCATGGAGGCCGAACATCTCACGCGCATCCTGCCCGCCACCGTGCCGGTGACGCTGGTGCGGGACGTGTCGCTGAGCGTGGGCGAGCGGGAGTTCATCGCCATCACCGGCCCGTCCGGCTCCGGCAAGTCGTCGCTCCTCTATCTCCTCGGCCTGCTCGACCGCCCGACGAGCGGGACTTTAAGGATCGCCGGGCAGGATACGTCGTCCCTGGACGACGATGCCCTTGCCCGCCTGCGGCTTGAGATGCTGGGCTTCGTGTTCCAGTTCCACTTCCTGCTGCCGGAATTCTCGGTGCTGGAGAACGTGAAGCTGCCCATGCGCAAGGCGGGCCGCCTGACCTCCTCCGAGATGCGCGATCGCGCCGCGAGCCTGCTGGAGGAGCTTGGCCTGGCCGGCCATCTCGACAAGCGGCCCGACCAGCTCTCCGGCGGTCAGCGCCAGCGGGTGGCCGTGGCGCGGGCGCTGGCCAACGATCCCCATGTCCTCCTGGCGGACGAGCCGACCGGCAGTCTCGACAGCAAGAGCTCCGAGCAGGTGTTCCAGATCCTGCGCGACCTCGTGAAGAAGCGCGGCAAGACGGTGATCGCGGTGACGCACGACATGGACATTGCGGCCCGCGTTGACCGGCGCATCCACCTCGTCGACGGCGCAGTGGTGAGCGACGAGCGCGTGGTCCCGGCTGCGGTTTGAATCAGACGCGGATGAGGGTCAGATAGCTCGGCACGCGGCCCTCGCGGATCGCCTTGGCCTCGTAGCGGGTGCCCGGCCAGCCCTCGTAAGGAACCCGCCAGTCGTCGGCGCGCGTCGCGGTCCAGCGGAAATGCGGGGAGCGCAAGGCGCGGGCGAGCACCCAGCCGATATAGTCGTCGATGTCGCTGGCAAAGCGCAGCTCGGCGCCCAGCTTCATCACGCGGGCGAGCATCTCCAGATTCTCGTCGGAGACGAGGCGACGCTTGCGCTGCCGGCGCTTGGGCCAGGGATCGGGATAGAGAATGTAGACCCGGTCGAACGAGGCGTCGGGCAGGGTCGGCAGCAGGTCGGTGACGTCGTCGTCCCAGACCCGGACATTGTCGAGGTGTTCCTGCTCGACCACGGCGAGAAGCTTCGCCATGCCGTTCACGAAGGGCTCGCAGCCGACGATGTTGATGTCGCGATGGGCGCGGGCCTGGGCGGCGAGATGCTCACCGCCGCCGAAGCCGATCTCGAGCCAGGCTTCCCGCGCCTGAGGGTTCGGAAACTGGCCGGGAATATCGCGGCCCGGGACGACGCGAATTGCCGGCAGCAGGTTCTGGACGAGATCGTCCTGTCCGGCGCGAAGCTTCTTGCCTTTCCGGCGCCCGAAGAAGGCGCCGGCGCGTTCCGAGGCTTCGCTCATGGGACAGATGCTCCTGAAGACGGAATGACTGGCTCGAATGGCCGGTGCTGATCGCGGCGGATAATACATTGAGAGCCGGTCCTCCTCACGGGGAACCGGCTCTTTATCGTGAGTCTCAGTAGGGCCGGGATGCCCCGGCCTGCTCGAACAGCCCTTAGCGGAACGCCGCCTTCAGGCGATCGGCAAGGTCCGTGCGCTCCCAGGAGAAGCCGCCATCCTGGTCGGGCTTGCGGCCGAAATGGCCATAGGCCGAGGTGCGGGCATAGATCGGACGGTTGAGGCCGAGATGCGTGCGGATGCCGCGGGGCGAGAGGTCCATGGCGTCCATGAGGACGGCTTCGAGCTTGCCCTCGTCCACCGTGCCGGTGCCGTGCAGGTCCACATAGATCGACAGGGGCTTGGCCACGCCGATGGCATAGGAGAGCTGCAGGGTGCAGTTCGCGGCAAGGCCTGCGGCGACTACGTTCTTGGCGAGGTAGCGCGCGGCATAAGCGGCCGAGCGGTCCACCTTGGTCGGGTCCTTGCCGGAGAAGGCGCCGCCGCCGTGGGGAGCGGCACCGCCATAGGTGTCGACGATGATCTTGCGGCCGGTGAGGCCGCAATCGCCGTCCGGGCCGCCGATCACGAACTTGCCGGTGGGGTTCACGTGCCAGATGGTGTCGGGCGAGATCCAGCCCTCGGGCAGGGTCTGGCGGATATGCGGTTCGACGATGGCGCGCACATCCTCGGAGGAGAGGCTCTCGTCGAGGTGCTGCGTGGAGAGAACGATCTGGGTGGCCGAGACGGGCTTGCCGTTCTCGTAGCGCACAGTCACCTGGCTCTTGGCGTCGGGGCCGAGCTTCACGGCATCGCCCACCCGGCCCTTGCGGGCGGCGGTCAGGTTCTCGAGGATCTTGTGGGCGTAGTAGATCGGCGCCGGCATCAGGTCGGGCGTCTCGGTGCAGGCATAGCCGAACATGATGCCCTGGTCGCCTGCGCCCTCGTCCTTGTTGCCGGACGCATCGACGCCCTGGGCGATGTGAGCCGATTGGGCGTGCAGGTACACGTCGATCTCGGCGTTCTTCCAGTGGAAGCCGTCCTGCTCGTAGCCGATGTCCTTGATGGCGTCGCGGGCGAGCTGGATCACCTTGTCCTTGGTGATGGAGTCGGGACCGCGCACCTCGCCGGCGATGACCACACGGTTGGTGGTGGCAAGAGTCTCGCAGGCCACGCGGGCCTCCGGCTCGGCGCCCAGATAGGCGTCGACGACGGCATCGGAAATCCGGTCGCAAACCTTGTCCGGGTGCCCCTCGGAGACCGACTCACTGGTGAAAAGATAGCTCGAACGCCGCACGACGGAATTCCTTCAGGCGATGGAAAAGCAGGGCCCACGGGTTCCCGCAGGTCTGAAACCATGCTCATGCCGCACGCTTAAGGAAAGGTCAAGCGAACGTGTTCTTTATGACGAACGTTCCGCTTCGTCCTGGGCTGCCAGCGAAGCGACGAGCTGGACGATGCTCTTGCGGACCTTGGGGTTTGTGATCCCGGCGAAGTTCCGGACCAGCTGCAGACCCTCCGGGGTGGACATCATGTCGGCCACGTAGGTGGGCGGGGTCTCTTCCGCAAAGCCGGGGGTGGATGTGATGCTCGTGACGCCGTTGAGGAAGAAATGGATGTCGACGCCCAGGATCTTGGCGATCTCGATCAGACGAGCCACGCTGATCCGGTTCATGCCCTTTTCGTATTTCTGAACCTGCTGGAAGGTCAGTCCCAGCATGTCGCCAAGCTTCTCCTGGCTCATGCCGATGGACACGCGGCGCATGCGCACGCGGCTTCCGACTTCCTTATCGATAGAGCCCGTCGACTTCTTCATTTGGCCCCACTTCCTTCCCAGGAACGATGTAGCGTAAGGGCATGGTCTGATTAGGGAAAAGATCTTCGATGCCCGCGACGTACAATCAAGGCCATAAAGCAGATCAGAAGCGTGGCCGTCAAAGGAAACCTACCCCATCGGTGATAAACAGTGGCAGGTTCCGCAACTGGAAGCGAAGAATCTGCTATACCTTCAACTGATAGTGGAATTCTCTCCACGACGCGGCCGAAAGGATCGACGACCGCCGAGATTCCCGTATTGGCGGCCCGCACCAGGGGCAGGCCCTCCTCGACCGCCCGCAGGCGCGCCTGCGCAAAATGCTGGTAGGGGCCGGGCGTGTCGCCGAACCACGCATCGTTGGTCACGTTCAGGATGAGATCGGGCCGGGGGCCGTCACCTAAGACTTCTCCAGAAAAAATCGCCTCGTAGCAGATCGTCGCAGCCACCGGCGGCAGGCCCGGGATGGCGAGCGTCATGCGCTTCTCGGCCGGCTCGAATCCGCCCGGAATATGCACGAACTGGCGCAGGCCCACCGCACGGATCAAGGCATCGAGCACCTTCGGCACGTACTCGCCGAACGGCACCAGATGCACCTTGTCGTAGGAGCCAAGGATCGTGCCCCGGTCGTCGATCACCTGGATGGAGTTGTAGAACTTGCCCGCCGCTTCGCCGGGCAGCGGCTCGTCCATGCGGGCCGCGCCCGTGATCAGGACGGAGCCGGGCTCCAGGAGCGCTCCGATCTGAGCCAGCGAGGCGGGGTCGCGGTGGAGCAGGAACGGGAATGCGGATTCCGGCCAGATGAGGTGGGTCGGTGCGGTCCCGTCACGGGTTGGCCGCGCGCTCAGGGACAGGTAGCGCCGCATGATGGCGTCGCGGTTGCGCGGGTTGAACTTGGCGTCCTGGGGCAGGTTCGGCTGCATGATGCGCAGGCGCACCTCAGGGACGGTGGCGGACGCTTCCGACGGCACCCGCCAGAAGCCGAAGCTCGCCATGCCGAGGAGCATCATCGCCGCCAGAGCCGGCGCCATCCAGCGTGCGCGAATCGTGCGGCCGGTGAGCAGGACGGCGGGGGCCGCTCCCATGCAAAGGCTCAGGAAGGTGAGGCCGTAGAGGCCGACCAGGGAGGCGGCCTGCATCAGCCAGAGGTTCTGGCCGAGCGCCATGCCGGGACTGTTCCAGGGAAAACCGGTGAAGAGATGCCCGCGCAGGATCTCGCTGATCGTCAACCCGAGGGCGAAGGCCAGGATGCGCCGGGCGTCTGGCAGCCAGAGCAGGCGGGCCAGCGCGAAGCCGAAGGCCGGGAAGAAGGCGAGGAGGGCCGGCAGGCCCAAAACGCCGAAGGGCATCGCCCAGGCGAACTGGTCGGCCTCCACCAGGAAGGCGGCGCCGAGCCACCAGAGCCCGGCGACGAAAGTGCCGAAGCCCCAGAACCAGCCGAGCAGGGCCGCGGTCTTCAGCGGAGCCCAGCGGGACGGGCCCTCCTTCACGGTGCCGTCAAGGAGCCAGATCGCGGGGGCAAGGGACAGGACGAGCGCCGGCAGAAACCCGAAGGGCGGCATGGCGAGGGCGCCGACGGCCCCGGCCGCGAAGGCCGCGAGCCAGCGGCGCCATCCGCGCGCGTGGGAGCCGAACGCGGCAAACCCCGGCAGGATCCCTGCGATGCCCGACGTCTCCGTCAAGGCATCGCGCTTTGCCAGGCGCATCATTCGGCGGCAGCGCTTTCAGGGCGCGCGGCGACCGGCTGGCCCTCGGTGATCTCCACTTCCGTCGAGGCCATTGTGCGGCGCAGGATGCGAAGCCGCTTCACGCGTCGCGGGTCGGCGTCCAGAACCTCGAATTCGAGCCCGGCCGGGCCCACGATGACCTCGCTGCGGGACGGCACGCGCCCGGCCAGCGTCACGATGAAGCCGCCGATAGTGTCGATGTCCTCGGCGCCCTCCTCCTCGGTGAGGTCGACGCCGAGCGTCTCCTTGACCTCGTCGAGGCTCGCGCGGGCATCGGCGATGTAGGTGCCGTCGGCCGCCCCGACGATGGTGAGGGTTTCATCCTCGTCGTGCTCGTCCTCGATATCGCCCACCACCATCTCGACGAGATCCTCGATGGACACGAGGCCGTCGGTGCCGCCGTACTCGTCGATCACCAGGGCCATGTGGGTGCGGGTCGCCTGCATCCGCACCAGAAGGTCGATGGCCGGCATGGAGCGCGGCACGAAAAGAACCGGGCGCAGGATATTGGCGGAGGCGAGGGTCATCGACAGGTCGATCTGGCCGAGGCTCGGCGGACGGGTCTCGTCGCCTGCGCCCGACTCGGACGCACCGCCGTCGGCCCGCATGGCGATGAAATCGAGAAAGTCCCGGATGTGGACCATGCCCTTGGGGTCGTCCAGGGTCTCGCCATAGACCGGCAGGCGGGAATGGCCGGCCGTGCGGAAGAGGCTGAGCAGCTCGCCGAGGTTGGTGTCGGCCGCCACCGCCACGATGTCGGCGCGGGGCACCATGACGTCCTCCACCCGGATGCGGTGGAAGGAGAGCACGTTCTTGAGCATCGCCCGCTCCTGGGGCGAGAAGTCCGTGTCCTCGACGGTTTCCGCGAGGGCGTCCTCAAGATCGTGGCGGATGGAATCCCGGGGTTTCAGGCCCAACCGGGTCAGAACACGGTCATACCAATGTTCTCGCGGGTCTTCATCGTCCGATAAAGCTCGGACGGGGCGTTCGTGACGACTTCGATCTTCGTTCATTGCCGTGGGCTGTCAGCCGTTATGCTGCCATATCGCGATAGGGGTCGGCGATGCCAAGGGTGGCGAGCGCCTTGACCTCGAGACCTTCCATGATGTCCGCCTCCGCTTCAACCTCGTGGTCGTAGCCGAGGAGGTGCAGAACTCCATGGACGATCAAATGGGCGAAATGATGCGCAAGCTCCTTGGATTCCTCCTCGGATTCACGCACCAGGGTTTCGTACGCTAAAGCAATATCGCCCAAATGGCGAGGGCCAGCGGCGCCTGGCTGCTCCGGCGCCGGGAAGGACAGCACGTTGGTGGGCTTGTCCTTGTCCCGCCAGGTGCGGTTCAATTCCCGGATCTGGGCGTCGTCGGTGAGCATGACGCTCGCCTCGAACGCCTCATCCGCCTCGTAGGTGACGGCGAGCGCCGCCTCGGCGGCCTTCTGGGCCAGGGCCTCGGCGTCCTTAAGGCGGTCCCAGTCGCCCGCCTCGATCATGATGTCGAGGGTGATCACGGCCTGCGGTCCCGGTAATCCTGGCGCGGGGGCTCCGGCGGGGCTTCGCGGGCGGCCTTGTCGTAGGCGGTCACGATGCGGCGCACGAGATCGTGGCGCACCACGTCCGCTTCCTTGAAGGTCACCCGGGTGATGCCCTCCACCCCGTCCAGGATGCGCACGGCCTCCACGAGACCCGATTTCTGGCCCGGCGGCAGGTCGATCTGCGTCGGGTCGCCGGTGATGATCATGCGCGAGCCCTCGCCGAGACGAGTCAGGAACATCTTCATCTGCATCGTGGTGGTGTTCTGGGCTTCATCCAGCAGCACCAGGGCATTGGTGAGCGTGCGCCCACGCATGAAGGCCAGTGGCGCGATCTCGATCATGCCGGTCTGCAGGCCCCGGTCCACATGGCGCGCTTCCATGAAGTCGTAGAGCGCGTCGTAGATCGGGCGCAGGTACGGATCGACCTTCTCGCGCATGTCGCCGGGCAGGAAGCCCAGGCGCTCGCCCGCTTCCACGGCAGGCCGCGAGATGATCAGGCGGTCGACCTGCCCCGCTTCGAGCAGCGACACCGCATAGCCCACGGCAAGCCAGGTCTTGCCGGTGCCCGCAGGGCCCTCGGCAAAGACGAGCTCGTTGGTTTTCAACGCCTTGATATAGGTGTTCTGCGAGGCGTTGCGGGCGCGCACCGGCCCGCGCCGACGGGTGGAGATCTGGTCGAAGGCCGTGAGGCCCGCGGCCGGCTGTTCCTCGGCCGCCGGAAAGAGGCTGCCCTGGAGGGTGCTCTCCTCGATGGCGCCGTCCACATCGCCGGTCCCGAGCCCTCCGCCCTGGCGGGCGCGCTCGTAGAGCCCTTCGAGCACGCGCCGCGCCATCTCGGAGGCTTCCGGCGTGCCCTTCACAGTGACGCGGTTGCCGTTGGCGATGGCGGTCACGTCGAGTCGGCGCTCGAGATGGGCCAGGTTCTGGTCGTATTGTCCGAAAACGAGGCTGGCGAGGCGGTTGTCGTCGAAGGTGAGGATGATTTCGGCCTCTTCGACGACGCCGGGATGCAAGCTGGTGGGGTTACGTCCCTTTTGTGCTCGTGCGGTCGCGTTGTCCGCTGGGCTCAAATGCCTCTCCTCTGATGATCCGCCGCCAGTGCTGCGACGGACGGATATGGGGTCTCGATGGGGAAGGATCTAGGCCGCGGCCTGGCTGCCGGGCTCGGAAACTTCCCCGAACAGGCTGTTCGAGCCTGCCTGAACAATCCGCACCGTCACGATCTCGCCGACGGCGTGGCGGTCGCTCTCGAACTGCACAGGCTGCAGATAAGGCGACTTGCCTGCCATCTGGCCCGGGTGACGACCCGGCTTCTCCAAGAGAACGTTGAGGGTCTGGCCCACGGTTCCGTGGTTGAAGGCCTGCCGCTGCATTTCCAGCAGGTTCTGCAGCCGCGCCAGACGCTCGGCCTTCACGGCCTCGGCAACTTGCGTCTCGATATCGGCTGCGGGCGTGCCGGGGCGGGGGCTGTACTTGAATGAGAAGGAACTGGCGAAGCCCACATCCGACACGAGCCGCATGGTCTCCTCGAACTCCGCATCCGTCTCGCCGGGGAAGCCGACGATGAAGTCGGAGGAGAGCGCCAGGTTCGGCTGGGCCTTGCGGATGCGCTCGATCAGGCGGCGGTACTCGTCACCCGTATGCTTGCGGTTCATGGCGTCGAGAATGCGGTCGGAGCCGGACTGCACCGGCAGGTGCAGGTAGGGCATCAGAGCCGGCAGGTCGCGGTGGGCTTCGATCAGCTCGTCGTCCATGTCGCGCGGGTGGCTGGTGGTGTAGCGCAGCCGTGCGATGCCGGGGATCTCGGCGAGGCGATGCAGCAGGCGGCCGAGCGACCACACGGAGCCGTCCGGCCCCTCGCCGTGATAGGCGTTCACGTTCTGCCCGATCAGCGTCAGCTCGCGCACGCCCGCATCGGCGAGCCGCAGGGCCTCGTCCACAATCTTCGCGACAGGGCGCGAGACCTCGGCGCCGCGGGTGTAGGGCACCACGCAGAAGGTACAGAACTTGTCGCAGCCTTCCTGGATGGTGAGGAACGCCGATACGCCCCGGTTCCGGATGGCGGCCTTCGACGGCTTGGGCAGGTGGTCGAACTTGTCCTCGACCGGGAACTCCGTGTCGACCACGCGCTCGGAGCGCGGCTTCTTCAGCAGGCTCGGCAGGTTGTGGTAGTTCTGCGGGCCCACCACCACGTCGACGGCGGGCGCCCGGCGCAGGATCTCCTTGCCCTCGGCCTGGGCGACGCAGCCGGCCACCACGACCTTGGTCTCCTGGCCCTGAGCCTGCCGCTCCTGCTTCAGCTCGCGCACGCGGCCGAGCTCGGAATAGACCTTCTCGGCGGCCTTCTCGCGGATGTGGCAGGTGTTGAGGATGACGAGGTCCGCCTCCTCCATGGCTTTGGTTTCGCTGTAGCCCTCGGACGCCAGCATGTCGGCCATGCGCTCGGCGTCATAGACGTTCATCTGGCAGCCATAGGATTTGACGAAGACTTTTTTCACGAGGTCGGCCTGTCGGGTTAAAAATCGAGCGCCCTTTTAAGCCTTTTCATCACGCAAGAGAATAGCGGCCGTTTGGCTCAAGGATTTCGGCGCCCTGTGTCATCCTCGGTGAGCCGCAGGCGAGGGAAGGGGATCCATGGCGGTGTGTGCGTGTGAGTGGATTCCCTTCCCCTCCGCTGCGCTCCGGCCGGGAATGACACCAAGCCTTTACTCCCGGAACGCACCCTCGACCGGGGCCGACAATTCCGCGTCCGCTGTGAGGATTTCGGAAACGACCTTAGCGAAGGCTGGCCGGTGGCTCAGCCGATCGTACCAGCCGGCCAGGTTCTCATGCCCTCTGAATGAAGGCCCGCCCAGGCGCCGGGTCCAGAACACGGTCATGAACACGGCGATGTCCGCCGCCGAGAAGGCGCCGCAGAGGTAGTCCCGCCCCTGAAGCATCCGGTCGAGCGCAGCGAAATGGCCGGCGAGTGCAGGCTCGGCCTCGCGGGCCTTCAGCTCCTTGGCCTCCCAGCGCTCCGGGTCGTCCGGCTTCGGTTCGGTCCGGTGCATGAGGAAGCGCAACGGCGCCAGCATCACCTCGTCGGCGAAGACCTCGATCAGGCGGCAGCGGGCGCGCTCCCTGGGAGCCTTCGGGTAGAGGGCGGGTTCCGGATGGGCGTCCTCCAGGTACTCGACGGTCACGGTCGAATCGTAGAGGGACAGGTCCCCGTCGACGAGAACCGGGACCTGTCCCTTGGGGTTGATCGCCAGCACCTCGGGGTGCTTGGGCGAATAGCCCTTCGTCTGGCTGAAGGTGACCCCGACGCGCTCGAAGGCGAGCCCCTTCTCGTAAAGGGCGATCTCCACTTTACGGGAGAAGAGGCTCAAGGGGCCGGAATAGAGCTTCATCGGGGTGCCTTCCGGGTTGGGGTTATCGGCTCATGGGCGGCGGCAGGTGGTCCTGCCAGGAGGCCTCATTCAAGCCCTCCACGTCGGCCCGCGACAAGCCGATATCATGCAGCGCATGATCGTCGAGCTCGTACAGGATCCTGGAGGTCCTGCGCCGGTCGAGCCAGGCCTCATAGCGCAGAAGCAGATCCATCAGCGTGTTCCTGCTCTCGCGGCGGGTGGTGTGGAACCCAAGATTTGCTGTGGCATATCCGGTCGCCATGACGGTTCTCCTTCGATGGCGTTTCACTGGAGACAAATGTGCTCCCGTGATAGGCTGCAAGCAAACGAGAAGTTCTTGCGTCTTGCCCAAGTATAACTTGGGCAAAGCACCTCAAGGGTTCCCATGTCCCGCCGCCGTCTGCCGCCCCTCAATGCCCTGCGCGCCTTCGAGGCCGCGGCCCGCCACCTCAATTTCGAGAAGGCGGGCGACGAGATCGCCGTCACGGCGAGCGCCGTGGGCCAGCAGGTGAAAGCGCTGGAAGCCTGGCTCGGGCGACCGCTCTTCCTGCGCCAGCCGAGCCGTGGCGTGGTGCTGACGCCCTTGGGCGAGCGCTATGCCGCCTCGCTCTCCGATATCCTCGATCGGCTCGACGAGGCCACCGCCCAGGCCCTGCGGCCGGAGGCTTCGCATGTGATCACGGTGAGCGCCATGCCGAGCCTCGCCTCGAACTGGCTCATTCCCCGGCTCGGCTCCTTCCAGCAGCGCCATCCGGAATTCGACGTCCGGGTTTCGGTCTCGATGCAGCTGACCGATTTCGCCCGCGAGGACGTGGACATCGCGATCCGCTTCGGCCGCGGCGACTATCCGGGCCTGCGCACGGACCTGCTGATGGAGGAGGTCTTCTTCGCCGTGTGCAGCGCGGCCCTGCTCAGCCATCCGGATCGGCCCTTGAGGGAACCCGCCGACCTGCGTCACCATATGCTCATCCATGAGGCCGCAAGCGGCGTACCGGACTACACCACCTGGGACACCTGGCTGAAGACCCTGGGCGTTGACGGCATCGACACGTCGCGCGGCCCGCGCTTCAGCCACACTTATCTCTGCCTCCAGGCGGCGGCCTCCGGGCAGGGTGTAGCGCTCGCGACCAGCGTCCTGATCGGCGATTATCTCAAGGCGGGCCGTCTGGTGCAGCCCTTCCCGCATCAGGTGAAGGGCGCCTACCGCTACTACGTCGTCTGCCCCGAGGCGACCGCCGACCGGCCGGCGCTGGCGGCCTTTCGCGCCTGGCTGCTGGACGAGGCGAGGGTGCAGGCCGCCGCCGAGGCAATGCGGCCCTAATCGAGACGACTTACGCCGCCCTCAACGCCCGCCGCACCTCGGCCTCGGCGAAGGCGGTTGCCTGCTTGCGGCTGCCGTTGAAGGGCATCGGCTCGCCCCAGGTCACCACCACGTCGAGGGGAATGCCCCGGATGAACATCTTGAGATGGGGCGCGAGATCCATGTCGCCGTACCAGGCGATGAAAGGCCGGTCGCGCCGGGTCACGGGCAGGCCGTGGCGGTGGGTGTAGGTGATGGCAAGCGGCTGGAGGAGCACGCGCTCGACGCTGTCGTGCATGAGCGCCGTCTGGGCCGCGCCCACCAGGGAGGAGCGAAAGGGCAGGAGCCGGTTGCCATCGCTCGTGGTGCCTTCGGCAAACAGCACGATCACCTCGCCCTTCACCAGCCGGTGGGCGAGCGCATCGTTCACCTCGGCGGTGGCCTTGCGGCGCTGGCGGTCGATGAACACGGAGCGCTGGAGCGTCGCCATGAAGCCCACCACGGGCCAGCCCTCGATCTCGGATTTCGCGATGAACGAGAGCGGGTGCAGCGATCCGATCACCGGAATGTCGAGCCAGGAGACGTGATTCGACACCACGATGGTGGCCGCCCGGCCCGGCGGGGTGCCGCGCTCGATCACGCGCACGTTGAAGATTTTCAGGAGCGCCCGATGAAACCACACCGGCAGCACGTGCAGGGTGGCCGACCAGCCGAGGCGGAGGGCCAGCATCTGCAGGGGCACGAGCACGAGGCTGCACAGGCCCAGCACCAGGAGCCTCAAGACAACGGCGATTTTTGTCACGCGTCGTCCTTGTCCAGCGGCACCGCGTAGAGCTCGAGCCGGTGATAGACCACCTTGTAGCCGAGCCGCCGGGCGATCTCGTTCTGCAGCGCCTCGATCTCCTCGGAGCGGAACTCGATCACGTCCCCGGTCTCGAGATTGATCAGGTGGTCGTGATGCTCGCGGGCCGCCTGCTCGTAGCGCGAGCGACCGTCGCGGAAGTCGAGCCGCTCGAGAATGCCCTCCGTCTCGAACAGCTTTACGGTCCGGTAGACCGTGGAGAGCGAGATCCGATCGTCCACTTCCGCGGCGCGGCGATGCAGTTCCACCACGTCGGGGTGGTCCTCGGCCGAATCGAGCACCTGCGCGATGATCCGGCGCTGGCCCGTCATGCGCAGGCCCTTCTCGCGGCAGGCGCGCTCGATGGCGTCCGACCGGCGCGTTCTGGCGGATGTGCTGTTGCGTGTGGCCAAGATGAAAACGCTCCTTGAGCCTCGGACCCAAAAGTGGAGACCACTTTTGGGACCCGTCCGATGCTCAGCTTTATAACTTGCGCATCGTTCGGGCGGAAAACCGGGTCCACTTTTCCGCACGATGCGCTCACGCAGGCTTATAGGGGACAGAAGCGAAGCGGGCTATAGGTCCAGCGCCATGGTGAGCGCGGAAGCCTTCGTGCCGTCGGCCTTCCGGTAGTAGCCCTCGCGCCGCCCGGTCTCGCCGAATCCTGCGCGGCGGTAGAGGGCGATGGCGGGCGCATTGCCCTCCTCGACCTCCAGATGCACGCGGGCGACGCCGCGGCGGGAGAGCGCGTCGAGGTGATGCGCCAGCAGCGGGCGCGCATGGCCCTTGCCGCGCGCTTCGGGGGCAACGGCCACCGTGATGATCTCCGCCTCGTCCAGCACGATCCGCGACAGGACGAAGCCCGACGGCTTCGTGGACCGTCCGAGGAAGAGCCCGTCGGCCATGACGCCGCGTTCCCCGAGCATGCGCTCGAAATCGAGCGTGCCCCAGGGGCGCGGGAAGGCCGAGGCGTGGATCGCCGCGAGCCGCGCGGCGGCCTCGGTGCCCACGGGCTCGAAACGGGGAGCGGGCGGGGGGATGAGCCGGCCGAGGATGCTCACTGGGAGTGATTCTTACTGCCGGGCAATCCGCGCGCCGTCCTGCGGCTTGGCATCGGGATCGCGCAGATAGAGCGGCTTCGGCAGGGCCTGGGCCGGGTCGGCCAGCGCCCCGAGGCGCGCCACCCAGGCGATGTCGGCAAACCCGGAGACGTCGCCGATATGGGCCTCGACCCCCTGCATCCGGGCCTCCGCGGCCAGCATGGGGGCGGCCGAGCCGGACACGATGATCGGGCCGGAGCCGAGAAGCCGGATCGCGTCGCGATAGGTCATCAGTCCCGGCGGGATGATCGCCCGTCCGCCCGGCGCGACGGCCTGGATGTAGAGATGGCCGTGCTTGGCGTCGATGGCGGCGGTGCAAAGCCCGCGCCGGTCGCCCACCATCAGCGGGGCGAGATAGGCCGAGAGCGTCGCCACGCCCACGACCGGAATGCCGGCCGCAAGGCCGATGCCGCGGGCGGCGCTGATGCCGACCCGCAGGCCCGTATAGCTGCCTGGCCCGACCGTCACCGCGACCCGGTCGAGGCTCTCGAAGCCGCCGTCCACCTGGGCGGAGAGCCGGTCGAGGAGCGGCATCAGCGCCTCCGCGTGGCCGCGCTCCATGGGAATGGTCTCGGCGGCCAGCGGCACGGTCTCCCCGGCCTGAACGATGCAGGCCGAGCAGGCGCCGAGGGCGGTATCGATGGCAAGAACGCGCAACGTTCGTCTCCGTCAGGTCGTGGCGTTTCTTTAGAGCATGACCGGGAGGAGTGGAAACCCGGTTTGTCGATTGCCCGGAATTTTGACACGGCGCGGCCTCGAGAGGCCGGGTCGGGCCGGCCCGGGCCGGTCCTGGCTCAGGCCAAACAAAAAAGCGCGGCCCAGGAGGGTCGCGCTTCGATTGTCGCCGCCTCGGGCCTGAACCGAGCGGCCCCTAGACCGCCTGCACCTCGCGCACATCGGGGAGGAAGTGGCGCAGCAGGTTCTGGATACCGTGGCGAAGCGTTGCGGTCGAGGACGGGCAGCCCGAGCAGGCGCCCTTCATCACGAGATAGACCGTGCCGTCCTTGAAGCCCCGGAAGGTGATGTCGCCGCCGTCGCCCGCCACTGCCGGGCGGATGCGGGTGTCGAGCAGCTCCTTGATGGTCTCGACGGTGGCCGCGTCCGCATCGTCGAAGAACTCCTCGCCGTCCTCCTGGCTGGCGCCGAAGCCGTTGGCGAAGAGCGGCGCGCCGGTCATGAAATGCTCCATGATCGCGCCGAGGATCGCCGGCTTCAGGTGCTGCCACTCGCCATCGGCCTTCGTCACGGTGACGAAGTCGTAGCCGAAGAAGACGCCGGTGACGCCCGGCACGGCAAAGAGCCGCTCGGCCAGGGGCGAGACTTCGCCCTGCTCGGGAGTCTTGGCCTCGAACGTGCCCTCCGGCATGACCACGCGGCCGGGCAGGAACTTCAGGGTGGCGGGATTGGGTGTGGCTTCGGTCTGAATAAACATCGTCATTTGTCCTCTGCGCCGGTTCAAGGCCGGCCGAGTGTGGGTCTTAGAATGGTTCTAACAGGTTCACTCGGAAATGTGGATCGTCTTATGAGAATTCCAAGCCCGTGACGACCCCGTTCCTTCCCGCCGCTCCAGGGATCTGACCATGTGGTCAGCCAGGCGCTCGGCCGGGATGGACAGGCTCGGCACCCTCATCAGAGCGATCTCGGTGTCGGACAGGTCGGGCGCGCCGGCCGCCGTGTCGATGATGAAGAAATCCTCCGGCACCATCTCCTTGGGCAGGACCGTCAGCCCCAGGCCCGCCCGCACGGCGGCCTGGGCGCCCGCCAGGGACGTGGACGTGTAGGCGATCCGCCAGGGCCGCCCCGCCCGGTCGAGGGCATGGGTTGCCCGCTTGCGATAGACGCAAGGGTGCGGCGAGACCACGAGCGGGAGCGGCCCGCCTCGCTCGAAGGGATCGGGCCGGGTCGAGGCCCAGACCAGGGGCTCGCGCCAGACCCGCACCCCATCGGTCGGCCCCATGGGCTCACGCTTGATGAGGACGAGGTCGAACTCGCCCTCCTTGAAGCGCTCGATGAGGTTGAGGGTGAGGTCGGTGGTCACCTCCAGGGCCACGTTCGGGTGGGCCTCCGCGAACCGGGCCAGCACCCCGGATAGGTGGGTGGTGGCGAAATCCTCCGGCGTTCCCAGCCGCACCAGGCCCTGCATGGTGGGCTCGACCAGACGCGCCACCGCCTCGTCGGTGAGGGACAGGATGCGACGGGCATAGGACAGCAGGGTCTCGCCCTCGGAGGTGAGGGACAGGCTGCGCGGGGTGCGCTCCATCAGGGCGCAGCCGAGCTGTTCCTCGAGGCGCTTGATCTGGAGGCTCACCGTCGGCTGGCTCAGCAGCAGCCGCTCCCCGGCCCGGGTCAGGTTCCCGGTTTCCGCGACGGTCACGAAGGTCCGCAGGAGATCGAAGTCGAGACGCGGCAGCATGACATCACCATTGCGAAATACAATGATAACAAGATTTATTATTTATTTCAACAAAGGTGAGGTCTCCCTCATGGTCTTGGCACCAACGCGGAGATCATCATGAACTTTCACCCCGGAACCCGGACCTTCGTCACCCTCCCCACGGCCACGCCGGTCACCGTCGCCCACGGCGACGGCGTCGGACCGGAGATCATGGATGCGGCCCTGCGCGTCCTTGAGGCCGCCGGAGCAAAGCTTGCCATCGAGGAGATCGAGATCGGCGAGAAGGTCTACCGCCGGGGTCTCTCCGCCGGCATCGCGCCCGAGGCCTGGGACAGCCTGCGGCGCACGGGGCTGTTCTTCAAGGCGCCGATCACCACCCCGCAGGGCGGCGGCTTCAAGAGCCTGAACGTGACGATCCGCAAGGGGCTCGGCCTCTTCGCCAATGTGCGCCCGACCCAGGCCTATGCGCCTTTCGTGGCGACGAAGCACCCGGCCATGGACGTGGTCATCGTGCGGGAGAACGAGGAGGATCTCTATGCCGGCATCGAGCACCGGCAGACCGACGAGGTCTACCAGTGCCTCAAGCTGATCTCCCGGCCCGGCACCGAGCGCATCGTGCGCTATGCCTTCGACTATGCCCGCGCCTCCGGCCGCCGGAGCGTCACCTGCTTCACGAAGGACAACATCATGAAGCTGACGGATGGGCTCTTCCACAAGGTGTTCGACGAGATCGGGGCCGAGTATCCCGAGATCGAGAAGCGGCACATGATCATCGATATCGGCGCGGCGCGGCTGGCCGATTCGCCCGAGCGCTTCGACGTGATCGTGACGCCCAACCTCTACGGCGACATCGTCTCCGACATTGCAGCCGAGGTCGCAGGCTCGGTTGGCCTCGCGGGCTCCGCCAATATCGGCGCCCATGGGGCGATGTTCGAGGCGATCCACGGCTCCGCGCCCGACATTGCCGGCCAGGGCATCGCGAACCCGTCGGGGCTCATCCTCGCCGGCGTGATGATGCTGCAGCATGTGGGCCAGGCGGAGGCCGCGCAGCGCCTGCACAATGCCTGGCTCACCACCATCGAGGACGGCATCCACACGGCCGACATCTACACCCCGGCCGGGTCCACGAAGCAGGTGGGGACGCAGGCCTTCGCGGACGCGGTGATCGACCGGGTCGGCGAGAGCCCGAAGAGGCTCAAGCCCGCGCATTACGACGCGTCGCAGGGCGCGATCCCGATCCCGGCCTACGAGCGCAAGGCGCCTGCCCGCAAGGAGCTTGTCGGCATCGATGTGTTCGTGGAATGGCGCGGCACGCCGGACGACCTGGCCGCGCGCCTGAAGGGCGCCGAGGACGGCCTCGTGGCGCTGAAGCTGATCACCAACCGCGGCGTGAAGGTGTGGCCCGAGGGCCTGCCCGAAACCTTCTGCACGGACCATTGGCGTTGCCGCTTCGAGGCGCATCCGGGCAAGATGCCCAACAAGGCCACCCTGGCGCAGCTTCTCGGCCGCCTGGCCTCGGCCGGGGTGGAGTTCGTGAAGACGGAGCACCTCTTCACCTTTGACGGCACCCCCGGCTATTCCCTCGGCCAGGGGCAGTAGCCGGAATCAAGCATCGGGATCACCCTGCGAGCGCGTCGATCTCCTCGTCCGACAATCCGCCGGGCACGATGACGATGGGGACCGGAAAGGAGGCGGCGGCGCGCCCGCCCAGGGTCGAGACCAGCGGGCCTGGGCCCTCCTTGCCGCTGCCGGCGCCGAGCACCAGGAAGGAGATGTCCTCGTCCTCCTGGATGAGCTTCATGATCTCGTCGGACCGGCTGCCGACGCGGATGGTCTGCTCGGGCTCCACGCCCGCCGCGTTGCGGGCCTCGCGGGCGGCGGCATCGAGGAGCTTCTGGGCCTCCTCGCTCGCCTCCTCGATCATGGCCTCGCCCACGCCGATCCACTCGAAATCGTCGGGCGGGTCGACCACCGCGAGCATTACCATGCTGGCGCCCGTGCGGGCCGCGCGGCGGGAGGCGAAGTGCACCGCCCGGGCGCATTCCGGGGTCTTGTCGACCACCACCATGAATTTCGGGCGGTGGCCCGATTCGTAGGATCGGCGCTTGTCGCTCACGGCACGCTCTCCTGATGAACCCGGATGCTGCCCTGCCTTTGCGTCAAGGGCAAGCCGGTCGCATGCCGCTCTTTTAAACAGCGCATGCGATTAGCGGGAGCGCACGAAACCCACGATGTCCTTGACCGCATCCATGGTGACGGACGCAAGAGCGCGGGCGCGGGCCGAGCCGTCCGCCAGCACCGCATCGATGTGGCCGGGATCGGCCATGAGGCGGCGCATCTCGTCGGCGACCGGCGAGAGCCTCGTCACCGCCACGTCCACGAGCGCCGCCTTGAAGCCGGAGAACTGCGCGCCGCCATGCTGGCGCAGCACCTCTTCCGGGGTGATGTCCATCAGCGCCGCGTAGATCGCCACGAGGTTCTCGGCCTCGGGCCGGGCCTTCAGGCCCTCGACCTCGGAAGGCAGCGGCTCGGGATCGGTCTTCGCCTTGCGCACCTTCTGGGCGATGGTGTCGGCATCGTCCGTGAGGTTGATGCGCGAGTAGTCGGACGGGTCCGACTTCGACATCTTCTTCGAGCCGTCGCGCAGCGACATGACACGGGTGGCCGGGCCCTGGATCATCGGCTCGGTGAGCGGGAAGAAGGCATCGCCGAAGCCGTGCGCGGCAATCGACTCGGCCCAGTCGTTGTTGAACTTCTGGGCGATGTCGCGGGTCAGCTCCAGATGCTGCTTCTGATCCTCGCCCACCGGCACGTGGGTGGCGCGATAGACCAGGATGTCGGCCGCCATCAGGCTCGGATAGGCGTAGAGGCCGACAGACGCGTTCTCCCGGTCCTTGCCGGCCTTGTCCTTGAACTGGGTCATGCGGTTGAGCCAGCCCAGCCGCGCGACGCAGTTGAACACCCAGGCGAGCTCCGCGTGCTGGGGCACCTGGGACTGGTTGAAGACGATGTGGCGCTTCGGGTCGATGCCGGCGGCGAGGAAGGCTGCCGTCACTTCCCGGATCTGGCGGGTGAGGTCGGCGGGGTTCTGCGGCACCGTGATCGCGTGCATATCCACGACGCAATAGATGCAGTCGTGCGTCTCCTGCATGGCCACGAAGCGCTTGATGGCGCCGAGATAATTCCCGAGATGAAGGTTTCCGGTGGGCTGAACGCCCGAGAACACCAGCTCCTTGAACTGCGCCATCGCCTTGAACTCCCACGGGGCGCGCAGGCGAGCCGGATGACCCGCGCGCTGCCCCAGCCCTTTCCAGTGCTACTCTGCGGCGCGGGTTATGACAGGGCCGCGCCGCGATGCAAGGGCCCTCACGGTTTTTTCGTGAGAGAGGCCCAATCGTCGCGGGTGACGGCGCCGGTCGCAAGGGCGGCGAGCGCATAGAGGGCCAGGCCGCCGAGGCAGAGCGCCGCCAGCACGGAGGCATCCGTCCCGGGCAGGGCGCTTCCGGCGCCCAGGAGACCCAGGCTCATGACGAGGGTGGCGACCGCCGTGCGTACCAGGCGGCTCAGGCTCCGGCGGCCGGGCGACCAGAGGCCGAATCGGTGCAGCCCCAGGATCACCGCGCCCGCATGTGCGAGGCAGCCGAGGCTGACGCCCAGGGCGATCCCGGTCGAGCCGAAAGGCCAGGCGAGGAGGAGGGAGGAGGCAATCGTCACGATGAGGCCGAGGCCCGCCGCGGCAAGGGCGGCGCGCAGCGAACCGCAGGCGAAGAGGGTCTGGCTCAAAACCTTCGCCAATGTGGCGAAGGGCATCCCTAAGCTCAGGGCCATGAGCACCAGGGCGGTGCCCTCGGCATCCGCGGACGCGAAGGCGCCACGCTCGAACAGAACCGTGCTGATGGGGCGGGCGAGGATGAACAGGGCGGCGGCGGCCGGCAGGGCGAGCAGCAGCGCCACCTCCAACGCCCGGTTCTGCGCCGTCACGAGGGCCTGGCGTTCACCTGCCTGATGGCGCCGGGCAAGTTCCGGCAGGAGGAGGCTCGCGCTCAAACCCGCCATGAGGCCCAGCGGCAGCTGCATCACCCGCTCGGCATAGTAGAGCCAGGAGATCCCGGAGGGCCAAAAGGATGCGATCTGGGTGGCGGCCAGAAAGTAGATCTGCACCGCGCCGCTGGCGGCGAGCACGGGAAGCCCGGCCGCCAGCAGGCTCTTCAGGAAAGGCGACCGGCGCGGTCGGCGAAAATGGATGAGGCGCGGCCTGCCCTGCAGGAGCGCTGCGGCCACGATGCCGAGCTGGACCAGCCCGGCGAGGCTCGACGCGGCGGCAAGCCATGCGGCCTTTTGGGCCAGAGGAAGATCGAAGCCGCTCTCGAGTGCGACGAGCGTCAGGATCAGCCCGCCATTGACGGCAAGAGGTGCAAGCGCCGTTGCGGTAAAGCGCCCGCGCCAGTTGAGAACGGCAGCAGCCATGGACGCGAGCGTCACGCAGATCACGATGGGAAAGGACAGGCGGGTGTAGAGCGCGACCAGCGCCAGCGTCCCACCATCATCGTGCAGGCCCGGCGCGAGGAGGAGGGCAATGAGGCCCGCGCCGATCTCCACCAGTCCCGTGAGCGCCAGCAGCGCAAGGGCGAAGGCGCTAAGCGCATCGCCCGCCAGCTTGGCTCCTTCGTCCACTTCCACGCGGCTCAAGGCCGGCACGAGCACCGGGTTGAGCCCGCCCTCGCCGAGAATGCGGCGCACGAGGTTCGGCAGGCGGAAGGCCGCCAGAAACGCATCCGCCACCGGACCTGCGCCCAGGGCCTGCGCGAACAGCACGTCGCGCGCGAAGCCGAGGATGCGCGACGCGACGGAGCCGAGGCCGACCAGAAGGGAGGAGCGGATGAGCGACATGCGCCCT
Source organism: Microvirga splendida (assembly GCF_016427565.1). Lineage (GTDB taxonomy): Bacteria > Pseudomonadota > Alphaproteobacteria > Rhizobiales > Beijerinckiaceae > Microvirga > Microvirga splendida. Next base: position 2,970 of record NZ_JAELXT010000029.1, on the reverse strand, counting down.
GAGGCTTAGCCGGTTCGCTTCGTCTCGTGCAACTTTCCCCTTAACGCCTGCTGAAAATGTGCTGCGCTGTGTCATCCTCAGGCCAAGCGTAGCGAGGGAAGGGGATCCATAGGGTGGAGGGGTTGTGTGGATTCCCTTCCCCTCCACTGACGCTCCGGCCGGGAATGACACCGGAGAGCGTATTAGCGAAATGATCGATCAGCCCCTCGCCTGCGCAATCGCCTCGCGCTTCTGAGCAAGCGTCATGCCGCCCGCGTAGGATTGCGTGGCGACCAGGAAGGACGGGGTGGCGACGAAGCCAAGGGAATCGCCGATCTTGAGCGTGTCCTTCATCCACTGCGCGGTGCGCTCGGCATTGGCGGCATCCTCCAGGCGCGCACGGTCGCCGCCGAGGCGCTCGGCCTCCGAGAGCACCCGGTTGCCGTCCACCGTGCCGCGCAGGCGGAACAGGGCGAGATGCAGGTCGAGGTAGCGTTCGGGGCCGTGGAGCTGGAGATAGGCGAGCGCCGCCTTGTGGGCCGTCACCGAGGGCACGCCGAGCACGGCGAAATTCACCAGCACGTAGGAGAGGTCCGGCTCCGCCTTCAGCAGGGCCGCCAAGTCCCCGGCCGAGCGTTTGCACCACGGGCAGTTGTAGTCGAAATACTCGATCATGATCACGTCGCCGTGCTTGTGGCCGAGGCGCACGGCGGAGGGCAGGGCGAGCGTATCCTCCACCAGCTCGATGGGAACGAGCTGCGGCTCCGGGGCGGATTGCGCGAAGGCGGGAAGTCCGGCGCTCGAGGCGGCAAGACCGGCGAGAAGGGTGCGGCGCGAGAGGATCATGCAGGGCGACTCGTCTGGAGGGAGGCCCCTCGTGCCGGCCGATCATGGCGATGGCAAGGCCAAGCTCCGCCGTCTCGCACACTCGTGAAGACCGGGCCTGACACGACCATCGGCTACTCAGTTGCACTTAAGCTTTGCACTTGGCCCCGCTTGCGCCGACAATCGCCGCGACAGACGAGGAATGCCCGATGAGTTCCGTTTTCAGCCAGACCGAACTGGCCGTGATTCGACGCGCCTACGCCAAGCAGATTCTCACGCTCTCAGGCATCGCAGACGACCCCAGGCTCGAGGAGGCGATTGCTGTCGTTCCACGCGAACGCTTCCTCGGCGCGCCGCCGTGGCTGATGTCGCGCGGGCTAAGAGGCTACGAGACCGTCGCATCGCACGACCCGGCGGTGCTCTATCAGGATGTGCTCTTCGCCCTCGCGTCCGACAAGGGCGTCAACAACGGCAGCCCGTCCCTTCATGCCCGCTGCCTGCATGTTCTGTCCCTGCGCGAGGGTGCGCGCGTGGCTCATATCGGTGCGGGAACCGGCTACTACACGGCGCTGCTGGCCCATCTTGTCGGCGCAAGCGGGCATGTGCTCGCCGTCGAGTTCGATCCCGTTCTCGCCGAGCGCGCCCGGGACAATCTGGCGGACCTGCCCAATGTCACCGTCGTCCAGGGCGACGGCGCCGAATGGCCGCGCGAGGATGTGGATGCCGTTTACGTGAATTTCGCCGTCGGGCGACCGGCCGAGGCGTGGATCGAGCGCCTCAATCTCGACGGCCGGCTCATCTTTCCCCTCGGCGTTCCCCAGCCGAAGCCGAGCCCGGGGGGAGGGAGGCACTCGCTTTACGGCGCGGGACTGTGCGTGACACGCAAGAGGGATGGCCTTGCCGTGCAATGGCTCGGCCACGTGTCCTTCGTCTGCGCGGAAGGGCAGCTGGCGCAGCCGGGAGAGGAGCGGCAGGCGCTGCAGGCCGCCTTCGAGGGCGGCGGGATGGAATTCGTGCGCAGCCTGATCTGGCGCGAACCCGCCCCGCCCGGACGGTGCTGCTTCACCGGCTCGGGATGGGCCCTGTCCTACGACGAGGTGAAGGACTAGCCTTCCTCGCCCGTTACGCCGGCGGCGTCCTGGGCCTTGAGCACCTCGGGGCGTGGCATGGAGATGATGTTGTAGCCGGAATCCACGTAGTGGATCTCGCCCGTCACGCCGCCGGAGAGGTCGGAGAGCAGGTAGAGGGCCGAGCCGCCCACGTCCTCGATGGTGATGTTCTGGCGCAGGGGCGAATGGGCCTTCTGGTAGGTGAACATGAGGCGCGCATCGGCGATGCCCGCGCCCGCGAGCGTCCGCACAGGGCCGGCCGAGATGGCGTTGCAGCGGATGCCCTCGGGGCCGAGATCGTTGGCGATGTAGCGCACGCTGGCCTCGAGGGCCGCCTTGGCCACGCCCATCACGTTGTAGTTCGGCATGACCCGGGTGGAGCCGCCATAGGTCAGCGTCAGGAGCGAGCCGCCCTTCTTCATGCGCTTGGCCGCGCGCTGGGCGATCTCCGTGAAGGAGAAGCAGGAGATCACCATGGTGCGGGAGAAGTTCTCCCGGGTGGTGACGTCCACGTAAGGGCCCTTGAGCTGCGACTTGTCGGAGAAGCCGATGGCGTGGACCACGAAGTCCAGCCCGTCCCACTGCTTGTCGAGGGTGTCGAACACCGCGTCCACGGAGGCGAGATCCTCCACGTCGCAGGGAATGACCAGGTTGGAGCCGAGCGACTGCGCCAGCGGGGTCACGCGCTTGCCCAGCGCCTCGCCCTGGTAGGTGAAGGCGAGCTCCGCCCCGTGCTGCGACAGGGCCTTGGCGATGCCCCAGGCGATGGAATGGTCGTTCGCGACGCCCATGATGAGGCCGCGCTTTCCTTGCATCAGACCGGTCACGTGGGTTCCCCTCTGCATCGGCTCCAGGGTGCGACGCCAATTGTTATGAAAGTGTGCATCGCGGGCCGGAATTGTGGTGTCGGTGAGCGTGTCCATGCGAGGTCCCCCTTGGAATCACCGGGGCATCGCATGGACCTGTCTCAGGTTGATGACGCTAGAGTATCCGTCTTGATCAAGCGGGTTTTGGGGACCAGTTTCGCTGATCTCGCAAGAGTGCATTGGCCAGGATG
>NZ_JAELXT010000028.1 GCF_016427565.1 Microvirga splendida | reverse complement strand
CGCCCACACCTTCTTCTCGGCCATCTGCATCGCTGCCTCAGTGGCCTTCTACCTCAATTAACGAGTCCTGAGCCTAGTCCTCCGCGTGCCGGAACGGCGTGGCCTCGGCCAGCTCCTCTGCGGCCTCCGTCACATAGCGGCGCTCCTGGTCGAGATAGGCCTCCACCGCGTGGCGCAGTCCGGGATCGGCGATGTCATGGGCCGATGAGGTCAGCACGGGCCTGTAGCCGCGCGCCAGCTTGTGCTCCCCTTGCGCTCCCGCCTCGACCCGGTCGAGCCCACGGGCGATGGCGAACTCCATAGCCTGGTAGTAGCAGACTTCGAAATGCAGGAACGGGTGGTCCTCGATGCAGCCCCAGTTGCGCCCATAGAGACGCCTGTCGCCGATGAAGTTGATGGCGCCCGCAATGTAGCGGCCCTCCCGTTTGGCCATGACGAGCAGCACCCGCTCGGCCATCCGCTCGCCGATGAGCGAGAAGAAGAGGCGGTTGAGATAGGGGCGGCCCCATTTGCGGGAGCCGGTATCCATGTAGAAGGCGAAGAAGGCGTCCCAATGCGCCTCCGTGATGTCCTTGCCCGTCACCCACTCGACCGTGATGCCGGGGCCAAGCGCATCGCGCCGCTCGCGCCGGATCGCCTTGCGTTTGCGGGAGGCAAGCGCCGCCAGGAAATCGTCGAAGCTGCCGTAGCCCTCGTTGAACCAGTGGAACTGCTGGTCGTCCCGCCGCAGGAAATCCTGCGCGGCGAACGCGTCGAGATCGTCCTGCTGCAGGAACGTCGCATGGATGGACGAGGCGCCGGCCTGGTCCCGAAGCGCCCGCAGGCCGGCGACGAGGGTGGAGCGGATCTCCGCAGCCCGGGGGCCGTTCGGCACGAGGAGGCGAGGGCCGGTGGCGGGCGTGAACGGCACCGCCACCTGGAGCTTGGGATAGTAGCGCCCGCCGGCCCGGGTATAGGCATCGGCCCAGGAATGGTCGAACACGTACTCGCCCATGGAATGGGACTTGAGATAGCAGGGCGCGGCGCCCAGGATCGTCTCGGTCTCGTCCTCGACGAGGACATGCAGCGGCGCCCAGCCGGTCTTCGCCCCGACGCAGCCGGAATCCTCCAGGGCGGACAGGAAGGCGTGAGACACGAATGGATTGAAGGGATCGTCGTCGCCGGATGCGGTGCCGAGGGCACAGGCATCCCACTGGGCGGCAGGCACCGCCTTCAGGCCTTGGGCGATTTTGACTTGGAAGCTCACCGGATGGAAGGATCTCGCCACTCGCTCCTCAAGAGCTAATCACTGAGAGCACCGAGAGCAAGACGTAATGCCCAGACCCCATGAAGCTATGCTGCAGGGGCATAAATGTGTTATAAAGCGGCGCTGTCCCGAGGCTGCTTGAGGGCTCATAAATATCAGTACGATGGTCAACATGTCAGCATGGGAAGCTATTGAACACTTTTCGTCAGAATACATGTTTTCTCAGACAATTGCTGCCGCTGCGATCTCTTATCTTATAGGGCGTCTTACAAGAGCGCCCGCTTCGACATTCATCAACTTAAGAGTGACAACCGTTCTCTTCTCCGGTCTCACGTTGATCATCGGGTACTTTGGCTTCTATCACTCCCACATGGCATCAGATCCAGGGGTTGGTACCTTCCTGAGGTGGAGCCTTGGAGCTTTACTTCTTGCGCCTCAAATCATCCTGGCGCTGATCGTCCTTTATGCGAATGTCATACTGAGAGTATGGGTCAAGAGCTACAAAGGAATGGCAATTTTAGTTGCTCTTTATGCTTGTCTTAATTTCTGGTCTTACTTCATTTTGACCAATCTTCATTAAAGGCATCGCCTGTCGTTGCCCTCCAGGCGATGCTAATGCATTCGACGGTCAGGGAATGAAGCCCTCGAACACCATCTGGTCCGCATGCCTCTCGGCGCGGGCGCGGTCCTCGGGGGTGCGCACGGTCCAGGTCATGACGGGCAGGTTCCCGAGGAGCCTGCTGAGATGGGTCGAGGCGCAGGGGAGGTCCTTCACCCGCCAGGACAGGAAGTGCGGCTGCGTCTCGGCGAAATGCAGCAGGTTGGCCATCCGGTGCTTCTGCTCGTCCGTCAGGGAGCTGTCGGCCTTGGACGCATATTCCAGCTCGCCGATGAAGCCGCGCGTGATGTGCGGCGCATGCTCGCGCAGATGGGCCACGATGTCCGGATCGAAGGACTTGATGACGAAGGGACCGTTGTAATCCTTGAGGATCTCCACCACCCGCTTCGTCAGCCGCATGTCGCCGTTGAACCGGCTCTTGATCTCGACGACCAGCGGCGTGCGCCCGGCGATGATGCCGAGATAATCCTTGAAGGAAGGAATTGCGTCTCCGCCCTTCGCCCCGGTGATGTCGATCCGCGTCAGGTCGGAGAGCTTGCGCTCGGCGACCAGCCCGCTCTCGGCGGTGAGACGCTCAAGCTCGAAATCGTGGAAGACGATGGCCTCGTCGTCGGCGGTCAGCTGAACGTCGAGCTCGATGGGAAAGCCGCGCGCGATGGCGGCTTGTGCGGCCGAGACCGTGTTCTCGATGACCCCCTCCGACTTGTTGTGAAGGCCGCGGTGGGCGATGGGCTTCGCGACGAGCCAGCCTGGAATGCTCATTGGACTTCGAACATCCCTTCGACCTCGACGCAGGCATCGAGGGGCAGCTCCGCGACGCCGACGGTGGAGCGGGCATGGCGGCCGGCATCGCCCAGCACCTGGACCATCAGGTCCGAGGCGCCGTTCATGACGGGGGCGAGCGCCGCGAAGGTCGGCACCGCATTGATGAAGCCGCCGAGGCGAACGCAGCGGGTGACCTTGTCGAGGTCGCCGACCGCCGCCTTCAGCTGGGCGAGAAGATTGATGGCGCAGAGCCGCGCGGCCTCCTGGCCGACCTCGGGCGAGACCTCGGCGCCGACCTTGCCCTTGTGGGCATCGGCCATCTTGCCGTCGAGCCCGAGGCAGAGCTGCCCGGAGATGATGATGAGGTTGCCGGTTCTGACGAACGGCACGTAATTCGCCACCGGTGCCGCCGGGGTCGGCAGGGTGATCCCAAGTTCCTGAAGTTTCTTGTCGACTGTGCTCATTTCAAGCCTCGATGGGTGTGACATCATCCGGACGGAGTAGTGGCGGATGAGCCGGAAGGACGCAAGCGGGAACATTGCCCTGTGGGCAGGAGCGGCCTATCTTGGCTGCCGTTGCGTCGGGAGAAGATATGCGTTTGTTCGTTGCGGCCTCGGGCCTGTCCATCGCCTTGATGATGCCGGCTCTTGCGGAGACGGTGAAGGCTCCGGTTCAACTCGCGCCCCATCGGGCCGTCTACGACCTCTCGCTCCTGCGGGCCGGCGGCTCCAACGGGGTCGAGAGTGCCCGCGGGCGCATCGCCATGGAGTTCGGCGGCGATGCCTGTGACGGATACACCCTCAAGTACCGGCAGGTGACAATCCTCAACAGCAGCGAGTCCGGCCCCAACACCATGGACGTCCAGACCGCCACCTATGAGACCGGCGACGGTCGCTCCATGCATTTCAAGTCCACGTCGTTCCGCCAGGGCATGATCAAGGACAGCGAGGTCGACGGCGACGCCAAGATCTCCCCGGAGGGCCGGCTCAACGTGGACCTGAAGCAGCCGAAGAAGGCGGCATTCGAGTCCACCGGCGAGACCGTGTTTCCGACCGAGCACCTCAAGCGCCTCATCGAGGCTGGGCGCCGGGGCGACACGACCCTGTCGGTCAGGGTCTATGACGGCTCCAACAAGGGCGACAAGGTTTACGATACCCTCGGGCTGATCGGCCGCAAGATCGAGCCGGGCGCCGCCCTCGCGTCGCTGGAGGAGGCCGTCCGCAAGGACGATCTCGCTTCCCTCGCGCGCTGGCCGGTCACCATCAGCTACTTCGAGGAGGGCAAGGGCGACCGGACGCCGGTCTACACCATTTCCTTCGAGCTGTTCGAGAACGGCATCAGCCGCGACCTCAAGCTTGATTACGGCGACTTCGCCCTCAAGGGCGAGCTGAAGAGCCTCGGCATCCAGAAGCCGAGCGACTGCGGGCGCTAGCCTGCTTTTAAGGCTTTCGCAGCACGATCCCCTTCTGCAGGGCGCCCGCGCCGAACTTGTCGCGGATCTTGTCGATCGCGGCCTCCATATGGGCCTGCCGCACCACGGACTGGTCCGCCAGGTCGCCCTTGTCCGCATCGGCCGCATCGCACAGGTCGGCGGCGCCGATGCCGATGAGGCGGAAAGCCGTGCCGTCGCAGGAGGCCTTGAGAAGCTGCCGCGCCGGGTCGAACAGCCGGGCGGCGAGCTGGGTCGGGGCCAGCCCGGACCGGGTGCGGGTGAGGAGCCGGAAGTCCTTGTCCTTGAGCTTCAGGGTCACGCTGCGCCCGGCCAGGCCCGCCTTCTTGAGGCGGCGCGAGACCTTCTCGGAAAGCCGCCAGAGGATCGGCTCGAGATCGTCGAAGGAGCGCAGATCCGTCTCGAAGGTGGTTTCCGCCGAGATGCTCTTGGTCTCCCGCTCCGGCGTCACGGCCCTGTTGTCCTCGCCCCAGGCGAGCCGGGACAGGCGCTGCGAGTCGCGGCCGAGCGCCTCGAACAGGGTCTTCAGCTCCACGGTCCGCAGGTGCGCGATCTGCGTCACGCCCACTTTCGCGAGCCGGGCTTGGGCCGAGCCGCCGATGCCGGGAATGATTCCCACCGGCTTGTCGGCCAGGAAGTCGGCAGCCTCCTCGCGGCCGATGATCGAGAAGCCCCGCGGCTTGCGCAGGTCGGAGGCGATCTTGGCCAAGAACTTGTTGTAGGACAGCCCGACCGAGATCGAGATCCCGATCTCGTTCTCGACCTTGCGGGCGAAGCGCGCGAGCGTCAGGGCAGGGCTGCCGTGGTGCAGCCGCTCCGTGCCGGTGAGGTCGAGGAAGGCCTCATCGATGGAGACCGGCTCCACCAGCGGCGTCAGCTCCAGCATGAGCTGGCGCACCTCCCGGCCCGCCTTGCTGTACTTCTCGCCGTTCGGCTTGATGACCGTCGCATGCGGGCAGAGCTTCAGGGCCTGGAACATGGGCATGGCGGAGCGCACGCCAAAGGTGCGCGCCACGTAGCAGGCGGTGGAGACGACCCCGCGCTTGCCGCCGCCGATGATCACTGGCTTGTCGGCGAGGCTCGGGTCGTCCCGCTTTTCCACCGCGGCGAAGAAGGCGTCGCAATCCACATGGGCGATGGACAGGGTGTCCCGCTCCTCGTGCCGCAACAGGCGAGGGGACCCGCAGGCCGTGCAGCGTTGCGCCAGGGGAGTGGCGGAAAGCGTCAGGCAGTCACGACAGAAGGGCACCTGGCTCATGGAAGGACAGGGCTACTCGAACTCGGAGGGCGAGAGGGTCCAGTGGGCCCCCATGATGCGCTCAGGCTTGGTGTTCATCTCCTTGGCGAGCGCGATCAGCAGCGGCTCGTCGGAGACCACGTAGTCCAGAATCCCGGCAAAGAAGCCGGGCGACGAGGCGGCGGAGCGGATCGTGTCCGGTCCCAAGCCCGAGACGGCCAGGAAGCGCCCCAGGCGCTCCTCATCGCTCGTGATGAAGCCAAATGCCCCCACTGCGACATTTTCGGCTTCCTCGCGGGTAACTCTTTTTAAGGGAGTGTTCATGTTGTCGGTTTGCATTTCATCAACAGGTTTAGACCTAACTATATCATCAGACGAAAATTTTGGGCCGGTGAAGTGCGTTTTGGGCCCGGGGATAGCGCCAATGAAGAAGACCGTGCTCATCGTTGAGGACAACGAACTCAACATGAAGCTCTTCAACGATCTCCTCGAGGCCCACGGCTATGCGACCCTCAAGACCAGCCACGGCATCGAGGCCATGGAGCTGGCCCGGGCTCACAAGCCGGACCTGATCCTCATGGACATCCAGCTTCCCGAGGTCTCCGGCCTCGAGGTGACCCGCTGGCTCAAGGCCGATGAAGAGCTCAAGTCGATTCCCGTCATCGCCATCACGGCTTTCGCCATGAAAGGCGACGAGGAGAGGATCAGGGAGGGCGGCTGCGAAGCCTATATGTCGAAGCCCATCTCGGTCGCCAAGTTCATCGCCACCGTGAAGACTTACCTTGAGGCAGATGGCAAGCCCGCATGACTTGGGCAATCCCGGGGTTGATCCTTAGCCAGGGTCAATCCGAAGCTTCAGCAAGCCGATTCATCTCCTTGAGAGAACTTGGCTTTAAATATTTTTGGAAAATGCCGCTTTTTGGCCACATGGGCGCTTGCAACGCCCCATGTTTCCTATACGTTCAGCCATAGTTTCCGCCATGAGCGGAAGAAATGCCCTACGGATGAACAGGTCCGCCGCATCTCCTGGGACTTCGTAGGCTCGGCCAGCCTGGGAGCAGATCGTTGCCTCCTCAACGCTGCTCCCAGCTGGCCACCAACTTCTCCATCAAGGCGCCGCAAGGCGCCTTTTGTTTTGGCCAGCGTTCCGTGCAGACGTTTCGGTCGAACCCTCTGTTTCTCCAGACGAATCAGCTGCTTTCCTGTTTAAGCCAAGCTTGGCCGTAAGGAAATATGCCCTTAGGGCAATACTTGGCCGGACAATCCGAGATGCGGTCCCGGTTCAGCCCTGCTACGCTGGGCGGGACACGTTCAAACGGGATGAGGGATCATGGACCATCGCACACCTTCGCTGCCGCCCAAGACCGCGTTGACCCGCTTTTCCGTCGCCCCCCTGTCCACCATGACCCGGCGCCTGGCCGACGTTGCCTCGGGCCGTACCCCGGCCGATCTCGTGATCACCGGCGCCCGGGTGCTGTCGACCTACAGCGAGCGCATCGCCCCGGAGCGGGAGGTCTGGATCGCCGGCGGGCGGATCGCGGCCGTCAAACCGGCGGGGGCGCACCGTCAGGCCCATGGAGCGCCGGGCCGGGTCTACGACGCCAGGGGCGGCATCATCGCGCCTGGGCTGGTGGACCCGCACATCCATATCGAGAGCAGCATGATCACGGCCTGCGCCTATGCGGAGGCGGCTTTGCTCAACGGGACTACGACGATCTTCTGCGACAGCCACGAGATCGGCAATGTGATGGATGCCGCCGGCATCGAGATGATGCTGGAGGATGCGCGCCATGCGCCGCTGTCCATCTTCCTCACCGTCCCGAGCACGGTGCCGGCCACGTCGCCGGATCTCGAAACGGCAGGCGGCGACCTGACGCCCCAGAAGATCGCGGCTCTCTTCGACCGCTGGCCGGAAGCGGCGGCGCTGGGCGAGAAGATGGATTTCGTGCCCGTGACCATGGGCGACGAGCGCAGCCACGCGATCCTCGCGGCCGCCCTGGAGCGCGGTAAGCCGGTCTCGGGCCACATCTACGGCCGCGACTTCGTGGCGGCATACGCGGCAAGCGGCGTCACCGATACGCACGAGGCCATCGACCGGGATATCGCCGACGACCTGCTCGATGCCGGCATCTGGATCTTCCTGCGCGGCGGACCGCCGACAACGCCGTGGCACTCGCTGCCGGAAGCCATCAAGACCATCACGGAGCTCGGCTCCTCGCACAAGCGCATCTGCGTCTGCACCGACGACCGCGACGCGGACGACCTCATGCTGTTCGGCATGGACTGGGTCACACGCGAGGCGCGCCGCGCCGGCATGAGCCGCGAGCAGGCCTGGAGCATGGGTTCGCTCCATCCTGCAACGCGCTTCGCCATGGAGGGCGAGATCGGCGGCCTCGGCGGCGGACGCCGCGCCGATCTCGTGCTGCTCAACGACGACCTCGAGGTGCAGAACACCTGGTATGGCGGCGAACTCGTGGTCGAGGGGAAGAAGATCACGCCCGTGCTCGACCGGGCGCTCTCGAACCGCTACCGCTATCCGGACGAGGCCTACCGCACGGTTCACATCCCGAACGTGCCGAAGCTGATCCCGGACCTGCCGAATGAGGCCTGCACGGCCAACGTGATCCGCGTGGCGCTGCCGGGCATCGTGCTGTTCCACGACAAGGTGCAACTGCAGAAGGAAGAGAGCTGGGACGCTCTGCTCTCCAAGAACGACCTCACCTTCGTCACCGTCATCGAGCGGCACGGCCGCACGGGCGGCAGCGGCGTGGCGCACGGCCTGCTCAAGGATTTCGGCCTGAAGAGCGGCGCGGTCGCAAGCAGTGTCGGGCATGACTCCCACAACGTGATCGTGGCCGGCACCAACGAGGCCGACATGCGCGTGGCGCTCGAGACACTCATCGAGAGCCAAGGCGGCGTCTGCGTGGTCGATCAGGGCAAGGTCGTCGCCATGGTGCCGCTGCCCATCGCAGGCCTTCTCTCCGACAAGCGCGTGACGGAAGTGGCCGAGGAAACGCGTGCGCTGAAAGCTGCCTGGGAGAAGGCCGGCTGCAAAATCGCCTATATGGGATTCAACCTGATCCCGCTCTCGGTGATCCCGGAAATCCGGATCACCGACAAGGGGCTGGTGCTGGTGCCGGAAATGGAGTTGGTGCCGCTCTACGAGGGGTGAGTTCTCAGCGCGAGGCAGTGGCTTCGAAGGCAGCCACTGCCTCGCGCATCGCGACCGCGAAAGCGGGACGTTGATAGAGATCGTTGTGCCCCGCATCCGTGATGGTGCGATCCAGAACGAGATTGGGAACGGCGCTCCGCAAGGGCTCGCTTCGCCGCGCCGGCACGATAGAGTCGCGCCCGGCCGCGATCAGCGCCGTGGGCGTCGGCCGGTCCTTCACCAGATCGATGGTCGGCATATGGTGGCGCAGGAGAAGGCTCGTCGGCGCCCAGGAGAAGTGCTCGCGCGCCAGGGCTTTCAGCGAGTCGAACGGCGTGACCAGGATCAGGCCTGCGACCTCTCGCTGGTGGGCCAGATAGGCCGCGACACCGCTGCCGATGCTGAAGCCGACGGCAACGACGGGGCGTGAGCGATCCTGCTGCAAGTGATCGACGATCGTCAGCGCATCCGCGAACAGCGCTTTCGCGCTGGGCTCTCCGCTGCTCGGCGGATAGCCGCGATAATGGAAGGCGATTACCTCATGATCGGGAAAGAGGCCGTGCAGGGTGAGCGCGACCGCATCCGCATTCCAGGCATTGCCGCCGAAGCCCAGCAGGAGAGGCTTTGTGCCGGACGCGTTCCCAAGCCGCGTTCCGACGAGACGCTCGCCATCGGGCGTCGTCAGCTCAAGCCGCTCGGCGGATAACGGCAGCAGAGGGCGATTGGAGGCTGCCATCCGGGCCGGGAACAGCATTCTGGTCTGAAACAGAGCCGTGACGAGCACCAGGGCCGCATAGAGCAGCGCGGCGCCTAGGACGAGGGTGAGAAACCACATCGGTGCGGACCTGGATTTTCGCGCCACAGGCAAATCAACTCCCCGCAAGCTCTTTGGTGCGATCCAAGTCCTCTTTTCGGTGCGGGCAAGCCGTGACTGGAAAGTCTATTCGCGCGGCAGGACCACGAGGTCCGATCCGCAATCGTCACAGGTGCCCAGGCTGGGGGATGCGATCATCTGTGAGGTGCCGCATTCCGGGCAGCCCTTCAGGGCCATCCTGAGGGATCCCACCATCCGGTGGGCGCTTTCGCGATGGGCCTCACTCGCCTGGACGATGCTCTCGAACATGGCCGCCTCCCTTGTGGCACCGTGATGCTGCGCCTCAAGGGTTGGCCCGTCAACGAAGCTTTCTGGGTATTCAGGCCGGTTCCCGGCGGCCTGTCGCCAGCATCGGTTCGCGATGTGTGACAAGGCACGCGGCAACGGAGAACAGGCCGAAGAGAACGTGCGGCCAGAGCACCCGGTCGGCAAAGCCGAACAGGAACGGGGAGGCCGCCAGCACGATCCCGCCGAGCCCGTCGAGGATCAGGTGCATCGGCATCGGCAGGATCTTCAGGAGGCCGAGCTCATAGGCTGTCACGGCGGAATACAGCATCGCCCCCGCGCCGAACACGATGGCCACCCATGTGGCGGCCGGCACGTCCCCAAAGCCGAAGAGCCACGGGCTCGCTATCAACGCAACGCCCCAGAGGTAGTCGATCACGCCATGGATGCGGGTGGAGAGGAAACGCATCGCGACGCGCTCAAGCCCCGGTCGTACCCTGTGGACCGCCGAGGTTGGTGTCGAGCCACTGGATGATGTCCCGGCTTTCCAGGATCGGTTCTCCGTCGACCACGAGGCATGGCACCTGGGTCTTTCCGGTCAGCTGCGCGAGCCTGTCCTTCGCGCCCTCCGTCTCGTTGATCTCCAGGAATGCGATCCGGTCCTGCAATCCGCGCTCGTCGATGAAGTCGCGGACGCGGGCCGAGTAGGGGCAGGCCCATTTGTGAATGAGTTCGAGCTTCAAGATCGCGTCCTTTCGGGGGCTATCGTTTGAAGGAGCGGCGCCGGCGACGGAGCAGCGTGGCGACACCGACAATAACGGCGGACAGCACGATGATCGTGCCGATCGTGATCAGCCAAATGGCGCCGCCTTCCATCGGATCTCTCCCTCGAGGTCTTCTCGCCAACGTCATTGGCGCGTCCCTGTTCCGCGAGGGGCAGCCTTGTGCGGGGCCCTGCGCGCTCTAGTTCGCCGAGCATCGACGAGAGGAATCGGCGGCCCATGAGCAGGATCGAATGGCGGCAGGATCGGGTGGCCGGCGTGCCGCTCAACCGCCATGTGGGCTTCGTCGGGTCCGTCGAGGTGGGCAGCGTGGCCTATGACGGCAGCAACCGGTTCTGGATCTGGTCGACGCCCCTGCAGGAGGATGCCTGGGGCTACGGGCCGACGGAGCAGGCCGCCAAGACGGCCCTCGAGCTGTGGCTGGCATCCTGGCTGGAGAACTTTCGGCAGTTCCTTCAGGCTGACGGCAAGCCGCCAGCCTGACCCGAGGCCGGCCCGTTCTGCGTCAGACTCGCGTGTTGCGGCCGCGCCCGAGGAAATAGAACAGCAGGGCCGCGACGACGACCACAGCGACGATAATCCAGAGCCAGTCCAAGCCTTCGCCGGCGGGCTCGACGGGAGCGGCGCCTGGCGGAGCGGGCGCGACCCCGCCGGGCGTTACCTGGGCCATGGCGATGGTGCTCCAGGCCGTGAGCGTCATCGTCAGCAAGGATATCCTGAGTGTCTCGATCATCGGATCTCTCCTTGGCCCCGTGACCGGGCCAAGAATCAACGTCCGCCTCGGAGGCGGCGTTCCGCGTGACCGCAGGGGAACAAGCACCGCTTTGCCCCAGTTGTTGCGGCACGGCTTCGATGCCGCCGACAACGAGGGATGTGCCGATGCCTTCGCAGGACCAAGAGCCGGTCATCGTTCTGGTGGATGAGGAGCCGACCATCCGGCAGGCCGCCGCCCGCCATCTGCGGGAGGCCTCCTTCAGGGTCGTGGAAGCGGCGGATGCGGACGAGGCCCTGAAGCATCTCGAAGCCTCGCCTGTCGTACATGGACTCGTGGCTGACGCCCACCTTCCCGGCAGGATCGACGGGCACGAGCTGGCCGGTCTGGCGCGCAGGCGCTGGCCGGACCTCGCGGTGGTGATGATGTCGGGCCACTCCGACGCCACCTCGGGCCCCGTGCCGACGGGGGCTGAGTTCGTCGCCAAGCCGTATCTGACCACCCATCTCGTCCCAACCCTGAACCGGCTCCTCGGGAGAGACCGATGACCCACGTGGTTCTGCTCGGCGACAGCATCTTCGACAACGGCGCCTATGTGCGGCGCGGCGAGCCCGATGTGGTGAAGCAGGTCCAGGCCAAGCTCCCGCAGGGCTGGACGGCCACTCTCCGGGCGGTCGACGGCGCCGTCGCGACCGGGGTCCTGAGCCAGCTCTCCCGGCTGCCTTCGGAGGCGAGCCATCTCGTCGTGAGCGCCGGCGGCAACGACGCCCTGCGCAGCAGCGGCATCCTGCGCGAGGAGGCCCGCTCCGTCGCCGCGGTGATCGGCCGGTTCGCCGCCGTGCAGGACGAGTTCGCCCGCAGCTACCGCGCCATGCTGGACGCGGTGCTCGAGCGCCGCCTGCCGACCGCTGTCTGCACGATCTACGATGCCCGCTTCCCCGATCCCCAGGAGCAGCGCCTCGTGGTGACGGCCTTGTCGATCTTCAACGACGTCATCACCCGCGAAGCCTTTGCCCGCAGGCTCCCGCTGATCGACCTGCGCCTCATCTGCGACGAGCCGGACGACTACGCCAACCCCATCGAGCCCTCGGCGAAGGGCGGGGACAAGATCGCCAGCGTGATCGCCCAGGTGGTGGCCGGAAACACCATCTTCCCGCGCTCGCAGGTCTATGCGCGGTGAGCGGCTCAAACTCGTGGGTGCGCCAGCTGCTGTTGCATTTTCGCGGGAGCAATTCTGAACAAATCTTCAGAAACCCTTGTTTTTACAAGAAAAGATGAGCGTGCGGCAGCCAAGCTGCGAACCATTCTTCAGGTGCTGAATTGATCTTCCATCGAAGAGTATTTGCCACTTCTCACGAGGTTGACCATGAAGAAGTTAGCATTGCTGGCGAGTGTTGCCATCATCGCTGCCGGAAGCGTCGGAACGGCGGAAGCCCGGCATCGTCATAATCGGGGCGGCGCCATTGCCGCCGGCCTGATCGGCGGCGCTCTTCTCGGCGGCCTGCTTACCGCGGCGGCCACTCCGTCCTATGCCTATCCTGCCTACGGCTACGGCTATTCTCCGTACGCCGCTCCGGCCTACGGCTACCGCACCACCTACAGCTACGGCTACGGTTACCCTGCGGCCTATCCGGCCTACAGCTACCCGGCGGCTTATCCGGCCTACGGCTATGGCTATTATTCGGCTCCCGTGACGCGGGTGGTGTACCGGCCGGCGCCGGTCTACCGGACCCGTGTCGTCTACCGCCAGCCGCGCGTGGTTTATCGTCAGCCTCGCGTGGCGACCCGTGTCGTCTACCGCGAGCCGCGCTATCGCACCCGCGTCGTGTACCGGAATCGTGATCGTCCGGCTTACTATCGGACCACTCGCGGGGATGTGGTCGTTACCGGCTCGCTCCGCCGTCATAACCGCGAGATGGATCGGATCCGCCGCTGGGAAGACACCCGCTCGAGCCGCTGATCATAGCGGAGCAGCCCAATTGGTCTGTTTTCGTTTAGAGCACAAAAGAAAAAACCGCCCGAAAGGGCGGTTTTTATCTGAGCAGATCTGCTGAAAGTCATTACTTAATCTTGGCTTCCTTGAACTCGACGTGCTTCTTCGCGACCGGGTCGTACTTCTTGAACGACATCTTCTCGGTCATCGTGCGCGAGTTCTTCTTCGTCACGTAGAAATAGCCCGTGTCGGCGGTGGAGACGAGCTTCACTTTGATCGTTGCGGCTTTGGCCATGGTTCAGGACCTCTTGTTCGGTTCGACGGTTCGGGTGGCCCCAGGGCATCGCCGAAACGCAAAGGCCGGGCGAACCCGGCCGGAAAATCGTGCGGTTCCCATGCCCGATTATCGCCGGCCAGTCAAGGGCGCAGGGCAGGGTGGAGGTGTAATTCCTGCCCCTGAAAGCCCTACAGCAGTTCCCTCACGAAACGGCCGCGCTGCTGGTGGAAGAAGGGGACCGGAAGCTGATGGGCGAACCCGGCGGCGATCCGGGCTTCCAACTCGCCGAGGATCACGGTGGTGATGGGCGGCAGGTCCAGGGTCTTGGCCTGAGCGATGGTGACCCAGGCCAGCTCCACGAGCTCGGCCTCGGGGCTGATGATTCCCTCGACCTCGTCCGCGATGGCTGTGCGGTCCACGGCGAAGAATCGGGTGTCGAAGCGCCTCACGCGCTTCGGCGGCGTGATGGCCCGGCCGATGAAGTGCAGGGATTCGAGGTCGGGATGGACGCCCCGCTCCTGAAACGCCGCCCAGGCGGTGCCGGCGGGGGCACGCTCCGGGCTGCCGTACTCCTTTGTGCCGAGCATCAGGCCCGTCTCCTCGAAGGTCTCGCGGATGGCGGCGAGTGCCAGGGCTCGGCTGCGCTGGGTCGACGGGCGGGTGACGCGGGCCATGAGGGCCTGCTCGGCGCGGGGGTGGAGCGCGCCCGTCACGGTCATGGAGCGGTCGCCCGCCTCGATGCGCCCGCCGGGAAACACGAACTTGCCCGGCATGAACTTGAGGCCCGCATGGCGCTTGCCCATGAGGACCTTCGGGGTTTTCGCCTTGCGGTCGATGATGATGAGGGTCGCGGCGTCGACGGGGCGGAGAGCAGGGGCCTTCGGGTTGGTCTCAGCGGAAACGAGGCGATCCATCTTCGCCAGGGTTTCGATATCCGTCACGTGCAATGTCCTCGTCGGCGTGTGTCTCGGCCCGGGCGGCCCCGAAGCCATGCATACCTAGCGCGTATTGCAGCCCCACGACAGCGCCTTTCACCGGCTGGAGCAACGCGAGGCACAGGACCAGGGTCAGCGCAGGCCAGATTGCCAGATGCACCCACATCGGCACCTCGAGCCTGGTCTCGGCCATGAGGATCCCGTAGCCGATCAGGTGGCCGACGATGAAGATCACCAGATAAGGCGGCAGGTCGTCGGCGCGGTGGTGGTGGAACTCCGTCCCGCAGGATTCGCAATGGTCGGCGACCTTGAGAAAGCGACCGAACAGCCGGCCCCTGTTGCAGGCCGGGCAGCGGTTCAGGAAGCCGCGCCGCATGGCGGGAACGACCTTCACCTCGTCCGCGTCCGCTGCGGTCTTGATCGACAAAGACATGCCTTATCCTTCTTGTCAGGCGCGCCCGCGCCGCTTGACCTTCACCCGGGTCGGGGAACGGGCGGCTTCCGCCGCCTTGGCCCGGCGGGCCGGCCGCTTGCCGCCCTTCCGGCCGCCGCCGGTCCTGGCGGTGACCCGCCCTTTGGTGAGCAACTCGAAGCGAAGCGCCCCCGCCACGGGCGCCGCCTCCACCAGCTTCACCTCCACCTTGTCGCCGAGGCGGTAGGTCTCGCCGGTATCCTCGCCGCGCATCGAGTGGGTCGTCTCGTCGTAGCGGTAGTAGTCGTTGCCGATAGTGGCAGCCGGAACGAATCCGTCCGCGCCTGTCTCGTGCAGCTTGATGAAGAGACCCGCCTTCGACACCCCCGAGATCTGCCCGTCGAATGTGGCCCCGATCCGGTCCGCGAGGAAGTGCGCGATCAGGCGGTCGATTGTCTCACGCTCCGCCGCCATGGCCCGCCTCTCGGCGGCCGAGATCTTGGCGCTGATCTCGATAAGCTCCGCCCGGGTGGTGCCCTCGGGCAGGCCGTCCTTGCCGAGCTTCAGGGCCGAGACGAGCGCCCGGTGGACGATGAGGTCCGCATAGCGCCGGATGGGGGAGGTGAAGTGAGCGTAGCGTCGGAGATTCAGACCGAAATGGCCGTAATTCTCCGCCGAATACTCGGCCTGGGACTGGGAGCGCAGCACCACCTCGTTGATGAAGAGCTGGTGCTCCGAGCCGTCGACGCTGCGCAGGATGCGGTTGAACAGCTCCGGCTTGATCGGCCCCTGTCCGGGGATCTTGAGGCCGATGGAGGCCAGCACTTCGCTCAACGAGCGCATCTTTTCGAGCGACGGTTCGTCATGGACCCGGTAGATCAGCTCGGACTGCGCCTGCTCCAGGGCTTCCGCCGCCGCCACGTTGGCGAGGATCATGAATTCCTCGATCAGCTTGTGGGCCTCCAGCCGCTCGGGCACGAAGACCCGGTCCACGGTGCCGTCGGGTTTCAGCACGATCTTGCGCTCGGGAAGGTCGAGGAAGAGCGGCTCGCGGATGTCGCGGGCCTTCTTGACCAACTCGTAGGCAGCCCAGAGAGGCTTCAGGATCGTGCCGAGGATCGGCGTCGTGACCTCGTCCGGGCGGCCGTCGATGGCAGCCTGCGCTTGGCTGTAGGAGAGCTTCTCGGCCGAGCGCATCATCACCCGGTGGAAGCTGTGGCGGATCTTTCGCCCGTCGGGGCCGATCACCATGCGGACCGCAAGGGCGGGGCGGTCCTCCCGCGGCCTTAAGGAGCAGAGGTCGTTGGAGATCCGCTCCGGCAGCATGGGCACGACCCGGTCGGGGAAGTAGACGGAGTTGCCGCGCTCCTGCGCTTGCCCATCCATGGCGGAGCCGGGGCGCACATAGGCCGACACGTCGGCAATCGCCACGGTAACGATGAAGCCGCCGGCATTGTTCGGGTCCTCGTCCGGCACCGCGTGGACGGCATCGTCGTGGTCCTTGGCGTCCGGCGGGTCGATGGTCACGAGGGGCAGGGCGCGCCAATCCTCGCGGCCGTCCAGGGTGGCGGGCTTCGCGGCCGCGGCCTCGTCCAGCACCGCCTTCGGGAACTCGTTGGGGATGTTGTGGGCGAAGATCGCGATGAGGCTCACGGCCTTCTCGGATTTCACGGAGCCGAGGCGCTCCTTCACCTTCGCGGTCGGCAGGCCGAAGCGGCCGTGCTTGATCACCGAGACCGCAATCAGGTCGCCGTCCTGCGCCTCGCCCTCGTCGCCGGGGCGGATCTGCAGTTCCTGATCGCGCGCCTTCTTGTCGACCGGGATCAGCCGTCCGCCGCCTTCCGGCAGGCTGCGGAAGATGCCGAGCACCTGGGCCTGCTTCTTGGCGATGATCTTGGTGACGCGTCCCGAATAGCGGTGGATATCTCCGGGCTTCAGCGGATCGACCCGAAGCAGCGCCCGGTCGCCGACGCCTGCCACCGGCATGCCGGGGCGCGGCTTGCGCGGCGACACGAGGATGATCGTCGGGATCGCGCCGTGCTCCTCGTCCCACTCGGTCGGCACCGCAATGAGCTCGCCGTCCCGGTCCCGCCTGGTGATGTCGGCGAGCACCACCGGCGGCAGCTGGCCGGCTTTGTGGACGGTCTTGCCCCTGCGGTCGAAGACGCCCTCGATCTCCAGGTCCTTGAGGATCTGCTTGAGCCAGATCCGGTCGCTGCCCTTGATGTTGAAGTGATGGGCGATCTCCCGCTTGCCCACCTTGCCCTGGGCATGGGTGACGAAGGAGACGACCTCCTCGCGGGAGGGGAGATGGGACCTGGGTTCGGCTTTGGAGGGTTTGACCAAGGGAGGAACTCGTTCTGGTGACGGGGTCTTGTCGCACGCGAGCTTGGCCGCGGCTAGTCAGGGCGGCCCGCGTCTAGGATGACGCTCGGGCCGGGCCAAGAGATCCATCGGCCCGAAACCCGTTCAGGCAAAAAATAAGGCTCCGCGAGGGAGCCTTTGAGGGACCGGCCCGTGGGGGCAGAATGAGCCGGTGAGCTTGTTCAACGTGCCTGAGGCGGGATGGTTCCAGCTGGTGCGAAGATTTTTTGAAAAAGTTTTTGGAGTCGCCGAACCCGCTGTCACGGCCGGGCTTGTCCCGGCCATCCCGACCAGGAAAGCCACGCGCTTTGCCGAAGCGGCATCACCGACACGAGGCAGAGTAGGGACAGGTCGCGTGCCCTCCGACTAGATATCCAGGTCCGCCTCGTCGGCGAAGGCGGCGCGTTCCTGGATGAAGGCGAAGCGGGCTTCGGGCTTGTTGCCCATCAGGCGCTCCACCACGTCGCTGGCCTCGGGCCGCTCCTCGTCGGCCACCACCACCTTCAGAAGCAGGCGCTTCTTCGGGTCCATGGTGGTCTCCTTGAGCTGGCCCGGCAGCATTTCGCCGAGGCCCTTGAAGCGGCTGATCTCGACCTTGCCGCTGCCCTTGAACACGGTCTTCATGAGGCGCTCGCGGTCGGCCTCGTCGCGGGCATAGGCCGATTTCGCCCCTTGCGTCAGCCGGTAGAGCGGCGGGACGGCGAGATACAGGTGCCCGTTGTCGATGAGCTTCGGCATCTGCCGGTAGAAGAACGTGATCAGCAGGGTGGCGATGTGGGCGCCGTCCACGTCCGCGTCGGTCATGATGACGACCTTTTCGTAGCGGAGGTCCGCCTCGCGGAACTGGGAGCCCTGGCCGCAGCCGAGCGCCTGGACGAGATCGGAGATCTGCTGGTTCTGGTGCAGCTTGTCCTTTCCGGCCGAGGCCACGTTCAGGATTTTTCCGCGCAGGGGCAGCACGGCCTGAGAGGCGCGGTCGCGGGCCTGCTTGGCGGAGCCGCCGGCCGAGTCGCCCTCGACCAGGAAGAGCTCGGAGCCCTTGGCGCCGGCATTGGAGCAGTCCGCCAGCTTGCCGGGCAGGCGCAGCTTGCGGGTTGCGGTCTTGCGGGCGACCTCCTTCTCCTGGCGGCGGCGCAGGCGCTCCTCGGCCCGGTCGATCACCCAGTCGAGCAGCTTGTTGGCCTGCTGCGGCGAGGCGGCGAGCCAGTGGTCGAAGGTGTCGCGGATCGAGTTCTCGACAATGCGGCCGGCCTCGACGGTGGCGAGCTTGTCCTTGGTCTGGCCCTGGAATTCCGGCTCGCGGATGAACACCGACAGCATGGACGCGCAGGTGGCCATCACGTCGTCGGTGGTCACCGCCGCCATCCGCTTCGACTGGTTCACGCGCTCGGCGTGCTCGCGCAGGCCGCGGAGCAGGGCGATGCGCAGGCCGTTCTCGTGGGTGCCGCCTTCAGGTGTGGGCACCGTGTTGCAGTACGAGGTCGAGAACCCGTCCTCGTTCGTCATCCAGGCGACCGCCCATTCCAGCGAGCCGTGGCTGCCGGGCTTGGTGATCTTGCCGGAGAAGATCTGGTCCGTGACCAGCTCCTTGCCCTCGATGTCGTGGAGCAGGTAGTCCTTCAGCCCGTTCGGGAACTTGAAGGTCGCCTCTGCCGGAACGTTGGTGACGCCCTCGACCAGCGACGGCGCGCATTTCCAGCGGATCTCGACGCCGCCGAACAGGTAGGCCTTGGAGCGGGCCATCTTGAACAGGCGGCGGGGCTGGAAATGGGCCTCCTTGCCGAAGATCTGCCAGTCGGGCTTGAAGCGCACCCTGGTGCCGCGCCGGTTGAGCACGCGGCCCACGGTCTCGATCTTGCCCTGCGGGATGCCGCGGGAGAAGACCTGCCGGTAGAGGGTCTGGCCGCGGGCGACCTCGACCTCGAGGATCTCGGACAGGGCATTCACCACCGAGACGCCGACGCCGTGCAGGCCGCCTGAGGTCTCGTAGACTTTGGAGTCGAACTTGCCGCCCGCGTGCAGGGTGGTCATGATGACCTCGAGCGCCGACTTCTTCGGGAACTTGGGGTGCGGATCGACCGGGATGCCGCGCCCGTTGTCGGTCACGGAGAGCCAGCCGCCTTCCTCCAGCTCCACCTCGATGAAGGTCGCGTGGCCCGCGACCGCCTCGTCCATGGAGTTGTCGATCACCTCGGCGAAGAGGTGGTGCAGGGCCTTCTCGTCCGTGCCGCCGATATACATGCCCGGCCGGCGGCGGACGGGCTCCAGCCCCTCCAGCACCTCGATGGCCGACGCGTCATAGCCGTCCTCGCCTGGCGTGCCCTGGGCAGGCGCCTGGCGGGAGACCTTGACGGCCGCGTTTCGGGCCGTGGCAGGCGCGGCGCGCTTGGCCGCAGCGCCCCCGAAGAGATCGTCGTTGTCTGTCATTGGGACCTTGGTCCGGGATGATGATTCGCGCTTCTTTACACTATTTCTCATCCCGTTTTTATACGAGAACAAAACGGAAACGTGAAGATGATTTTCAGTGACGGACGGTAAAAGTGTGCGGCACGTTACCCTGTAAAGGTTACCAACGAACTCCCCCTAAAGACTGTCTTACGCCTGTCACCCGGAACTGTTTAAATTCTATTCACGTTGAATGGTTAAGCATGAGCTTAACGGGAGATATGGACGTGGCGACGCGGACGACTTTGGCACCGGCAAAGAAGCTTCACCTCGACCGCGCCGCGCGCAATGCGGGCGAGGCCTTCGCGTTCGACGAGCCCGATACGACCCCGGTTGCGCCGCGCTCTTACGGATCGAGCCTGATCTGGCTCGGCATGGCCGCCGTCGCCGTGCTGGGGCTCAGCCTACTCTTCTAACTTATCCTCAGCCTCCGGATTCCCTCCGAAGAAGCGGACAAGCCGATCCTCGAGGCTCTTGCCGTAGGTCAGCAGGAACAGCGTAGCCAGCGTGCCCGCCACGGTAATGAACCAGGCACCCAGCCCCGCCGTCACACCGAGACTGGCGGCGATCCAGACGGTGGCGGCCGTCGTCAGGCCGTGGACCTGCATATGGTTGCGATCCCGCAGGATCACGCCGGCCCCGAGGAACCCTAGGCCCGTCAGGATGCCCTGCACGACGCGGCTGACCGCATCCTGCCCGAAATGCAGACCCTCATAGATCGAGCCGGACAGGATCACGATGGCCGAGCCGAGGGACACGAGGGCCAGGGTCCGCATCCCGATCGGCTTGTTGTGGATGTCCCGGTTGATCCCCACCGCCATGCCGGCAAGGGCCGCTCCCAGGAGCCGCAGCGAGATCTCGATCTGGTCGCTGTACTCCTCCCAGAGCCAGAACGCCCACTGCTCCATGGCGGTCAGCCTGCCTTGGCGGTTTTCTTGGCGGCAGCCTTCTTCGCAGCCGGCTTCTTGGCGGTGCTCTTCTTCGCTGCCGCTTTCTTCGCCGCAGGCGCCTTGGCGGCAGCCTTCTTGGCAGGGGCTTTCTTGGCAGGGGCTTTCTTGGCCGGAGCCTTGCGGCCGCGGGCAGGCTTCTTCGACGGGCCGGCAGCCCGGCGCGCCTTCAGAAGCTCGACCGCGTCGTCCAGCGTGACGGCCTCAGCCGCCATGGCCCGGGGCAGAGTGGCGTTGGTCTCGCCGTCCGTCACGTAGGGGCCGAAGCGGCCGGCCTTCACCACGATGGACATGCCCGATTCCGGATCCTCGCCCAGAGGGCGGCCCGGATCAGCTGCGCCGCGGCGGGCGCCGCCTCCGCCGCTTTCCTTGGTGACGATCAGGTCGATGGCCCGGTTCGCGCCGATCTCCAGCACGTCGTCGCCCGCGCCCAGATTGGCATAGGTCTTGCCGTGCTGCACGTAAGGCCCGTAGCGGCCGATGCTCGCCAGGATCGGCTCACCCGATTCCGGGTGGACCGCCACCTGGCGCGGCAGCGCCAGCAGCTTGAGGGCCTTCTCCAGATCGACCTGGGCCGGGGACAGGCCCTTGGGCAGGGACGACCGCTTGGGCTTCTCGCCCTCGCCGAGCTGCACGAAGGGGCCGAAACGGCCGTCGCGCAGGGTCACCTGGAGCCCGGTCTCCGGGTCCTCCCCCAGCACCTTCACGCCGGGCTGGCCGCCGTTCTCGGACGAGCCGTCGCCATCGCCGTCGATGCCGGTGGCCGCAAGCTGGCGGGTAAACTTGCACTCGGGGTAGTTCGAGCAGCCGATGAAGGAGCCGAACTTGCCGAGCTTGAGCGAGAGCTGGCCGGTGCCGCAGGTCGGGCAGGTGCGCGGGTTGGAGCCGTCGCCCCTGTCCGGGAAGATGTGCGGGCCCAGCAGTTCGTTGAGCGCGTCGAGCACCTCCGTGGTGCGCAGCTCCTTGGTCTCGCCGATGGCGGCCGAGAAGTGTTGCCAGAACTCGCGCATCACCTGCTTCCAGTCGATCTCGTTGTTCGAGACCCGGTCGAGCTGCTCCTCCAGGTCCGCGGTGAAATCGTATTCCACGTAGCGGCGGAAGAAGCTCTCCAGGAAGGCGGTGACGATGCGGCCCTTGTCCTCGGGGACGAGCCGCTTCTTCTCGATCTTGACGTATTCGCGGTCGCGCAGGGTCTGGAGCACGGCGGCATAAGTGGAGGGCCGGCCGATGCCGAGCTCTTCCATGCGCTTGACCAGCGAGGCTTCCGAATAGCGCGGCGGCGGCTCGGTGAAGTGCTGGCTCGCGGCGATGCGGCGGCGCTCCAGGGAATCGCCCGTCTTCATCGGGGGCAGGCGGCCCTCGTCCTCGTCCGCCTCGTCGTCCTTGCTCTCGTTGTAGAGCGTGAGGAAGCCGTCGAACTTGATCACCTGGCCGGTGGCGCGCATGTCGAGCTTGCGCGGACCCACCTGGGCCGTGATGTCGGCTGTGGTGCGCTCCAGCTCGGCTGATTCCATCTGGCTCGCGATGGTGCGGGTCCAGATCAGGTCGTAGAGGCGGGCCTGCTCGGGCTCCAGGTACTTGGCCACATATTTCGGCAGGCGGCTCATGTCCGTCGGGCGCACCGCCTCGTGGGCCTCCTGGGCGTTCTTGGCCTTGGTCGTATACTTGCGCGGCGCGCCCGGCACGTAGCGGTCGCCGTATTCCTTGCCGATCACCCTGCGGGCGTCCTGCACGGCCTCCGGCGCCATGTCGACGCCGTCGGTTCGCATATAGGTGATGATGCCCACCGTCTCGCCGCCGATGTCCACGCCCTCGTAAAGGCGCTGCGCGATGCGCATGGTCTGGGCGGGAGCCAGCCCCAGCTTGCGCGAGGCCTCCTGCTGCAGGGTCGAGGTGGTGAAGGGCGGGTAGGGGTGGCGCTTGGCCGGCTTGGCCTCGATGTTCGCCACCGAGAAGGTCGCGAGCTCCAGGTCCTTCTTGAAGGCTTCCGCATCCTTGCCGTTGCCGATGTCGAGGCGTGTGATCTTCTTGCCGTCGGCGCCCACGAGGCGGGCGTCGAACACGCCGCCGTCCTTGGTGGCGAGCGTGGCGATCAGGGACCAGTATTCCCTGGGCTTGAAGGTCTCGATCTCGAGTTCCCGGTCGCAGACGAGGCGCAACGCCACCGACTGCACGCGACCGGCCGAACGGGCGCCGGGGAGCTTTCTCCACAGCACGGGCGAGAGGGTGAAGCCCACGAGATAGTCCAGCGCCCGGCGGGCGAGGTACGCATCGACCAGCGCCTGATCGATCTGGCGCGGCTGGCGCAGGGCCGCCTGGACGGCATCCTTGGTGATGGCGTTGAAGGTCACGCGCTCGACCGGCAGGTCCTTCAGCACCCTCTTTTCGCGCAGGGCCTCCAGAACGTGCCAGGAGATCGCCTCGCCCTCGCGGTCCGGGTCGGTGGCCAGGATGAGCTTCTCGGCCCCCTTGATCGCCTTGGCGATGTCGGTGACCCGCTTCGAGCCCCGGTCCTCGAGCGTCCAGATCATGCGGAAATCGGCATCCGGGTCGACCGAACCGTCCTTGGCGGGCAGATCGCGGATATGCCCGAAGGAGGCCAGGACCTCGTAATCCTTGCCGAGATACTTGTTGATCGTCTTGGCCTTCGCAGGCGACTCGACGACGAGGACTTTCATGGACGACTTCCTAAAAGCGGGAGCAGGCGAACGCCCTGCTGCCAGGGCGATACACACCGGTCAGCCCCTGACCGGCGCAGGGCGGGAATAAGTGGTTGATGATGGCCGACAAGTCAAATCGGACTTGTCCGTGCCTTCCTCATATGGCCACGAATGCTCTCTCCAGCAAGGGATTCACGGCTGGTCCAAGGTCGTTGGCGCCGATCATCCGGGCCGGGTTGGCGAGGCGGGTGAGGGCATAGGCTTCGGTTATGGCAGGCGGCGCAGAGCGGACCAGGGCCGCTGTCGCCGCGACCAGGAACAGCCTTTCGGCGATGAACCGGGCTCGGGCCTCGGCGTCGGGCGAGTGGAGCGCCATGACGAGATCCCGTGCCGCTTCCGAGGCACCCGGAAGATCCCGGATATCGGCCATCAGGCTCTCCAGCACGGCGGTGGCGACCTCCGGCTCCCGGGTCTCCGCGCGCAGGATGTCGAGGGCGATCACATTGCCCGAGCCCTCCCAGATCGCATTGACCGGCGCCTCCCGGTAAAGGCGGGGCAGGGCGCTCTCCTCCACATAGCCGTTGCCGCCGAGGCACTCCATGGCCTCATAGAGCAGGCGCGGAGCCGCCTTGCAGATGCCGAACTTGGCCGCAGGCGTGACGAGCCGGGCATAGGCCGCCTGCCGGTCGTCCTTCGGCTGCCGGTCGAAGCTGCGGGCGGCCCGCAGGGCTAAAGCCGTCATGGCTTCGGTCTCCAGCGCCAGATCGGCCAGCACCATGCGCATGGCAGGCTGGTCGATCAGCTTCCTCTGGAATACGCTGCGATGCCGGGCATGATGCATGGCAAGCGTCAGACCCATCCGCGCGAGGCCGGCGGACGCCACGGCGCAGTCGAGGCGGGTCAGCTGTACCATCTCGATGATGGTGCGCACCCCGCGGCCCTCCTCGCCGATTCTCCAGGCAAAAGCCTCGTGGAATTCCACCTCCGACGAGGCGTTCGAGCGGTTGCCGAGCTTGTCCTTGAGCCGCTGCAGGCGAAGGGCATTGAGGGTGCCGTCAGGCCGGAAGCGTGGGGCTAGGAAACACGTGAGCCCGCCCGGCGCCTGGGCCAGCACCAGGAATGCGTCGCACATGGGGGCTGAGAGGAACCATTTGTGGCCGGTGAGCACATATTCATCTCCGGCCTTCGACACAGCCTGGGTGGTGTTGGCGCGGACATCCGTACCGCCCTGCTTCTCGGTCATGCCCATGCCCAGGGTCACGGCCGTCTTTTCCCAGAACGGGATGAAGCGGGAATCGTAATCCCGCGAGCGGATCTTCGGCAGCCACTCGGCGAGCCGGTTCGGCGAGGCCGCGAGCGCCGCTACCGACGCATGCGTCATGGTGACCGGGCAGACATGTCCGCTCTCGACGCCGGCCGCGGTGTAGATCTGTGCGGCACGGGTCGCATGGGAGTGGCCCGAACTCGGCTCGTCCCACGTCGAGGCGTGGAGGCCGTCCTCCATGCTGGCGCGCATGAGCACGTGGTAGGCCGGGTGGAACTCGACCACGTCGATTCGGTAGCCCCGAGCATCATGGGTGCGCAGAAGCGGCGGGTTCTCGTTGGCGAGCCGTCCGATGTCGAGCCGCTCCGCCGAACCCCAGGCTGTCCCGAAGGCGATCAGCCCCTCCGCCTGCGGGTCGACGCCGCAGGCCTCGAGGGCATCGAGCAAGGACCGGTTGGTTGCGACGAGGTTCACGTCGCCGAAAGGTGGGGTCTGGTTGAGAACGTCATGGGTCTCGAACGAGGGCATGGCCGGCGATCCCGCAACACAATCCCTTGTATATACTAGCGCGGAGCGGCCGATCGCGTAGGGAGCCTGCTTGCCGCCGTTTCCCGGAGCGCCTATAGCCATCGCTTTAAGATGACAGACGCCCCCCGATCCGTTTTTCCCCACCGGCACCTCCTCGGCATCGAGGGGCTGTCTCCCTTGGACATTCAGGCGCTGCTGGACCTTGCCGACGAACAGGTCGAGGTGAGCCGGCAGATCGAGAAGCGGAAGTCGACCCTCCGGGGCCGGACCCAGATCAACCTCTTCTTCGAGGCCTCGACCCGCACGCAATCGTCGTTCGAGATCGCCGGCAAGCGGCTCGGCGCCGACGTGATGAACATGTCCGTGGCCTCGTCCTCGGTGAAGAAGGGCGAGACCCTGATCGACACGGCCGTGACCCTCAACGCCATGCGGCCGGACATCATTGTCGTGCGCCACCACGCGGCGGGCGCCGTGCATCTGCTGGCCCAGAAGGTGGACTGCTCGGTGGTGAATGCCGGCGACGGCGCGCACGAGCATCCGACCCAGGCGCTCCTCGACGCGCTCACCATCCGCCGCAACAAAGGCCGCATCGAAGGCCTGACCGTCGCGATCTGCGGCGACATCCTGCATTCGCGGGTGGCGCGCTCCAACATGATCCTGCTCGCCGCCATGGGCGCCCGGGTGCGGCTCGTGGCGCCCACGACCCTGCTGCCGCCCGGCATCGCCCGGCTCGGCTTCGAGACCTTCACCAGCATGGAGCAGGGACTGAAGGATGCTGACATCGTCATGATGCTGCGCCTCCAGCGCGAGCGCATGAACGGCTCCTTCGTACCGTCCGTGAAAGAATATTTCCGCTTCTACGGCCTCGACCAGGAGAAGCTCGGCTTCGCCAAGCCCGACGCCCTCGTGATGCATCCCGGCCCCATGAACCGGGGCGTGGAGATTTCCTCCGACGTGGCGGACGGCGCGCAGTCGCTCATCCGCGAACAGGTCGAAATGGGCGTCGCCGTGCGCATGGCGGTGCTGGAGGCTCTGGCGAGCCATCTGCCGAACCGGTGAGAGGCGTCATGAGCAACCAACCCATCCTCTTCAAGAACGCCCGCCTCATCGATCCCGCCAGCGGGCGCGAGGAGCGCGGCGGCGTGCTGGTGCGCGACGGCGTGATCCAGGATCTCGGGCCGCAGCTGAAACAGGCCGCCGACGCGCAGGTGGTCGATTGCGGCGGTCAGGTGCTGGCCCCCGGCCTCATCGACATGCGCGCCTTCATCGGCGAGCCCGGCGGTCCTTATCGCGAGACCCTGAAGAGCGCCGGCGAGGCGGCTGCCGCTGGCGGCGTCACCACCGTCGTGTCCATGCCGGACACGAGCCCGGTTCTCGACGACCCGGCGGTGATCGACTTCATCGTGCGCCGCGCCCGCGACACCTCCATGGTCAACATCCGCCCGGCGGCGGCGCTGACCAAGGGATTGCAGGGCGCCGAGATGGCGGAGATCGGCCGCCTGAAGGAGGCCGGCGCCATCGCGTTCACGGACGGGGCGCGCCCGGTCACCAACGCCCAGGTGATGCGCCGGGCGCTCACCTATGCCCGCGACTTCGACGCGCTCATCATCCACCACGTGGAGGATCCCGATCTCGTCGGCCAGGGTGTGATGAACGAGGGCGAGTTCGCCTCCCGTCTGGGGCTTCCCGGCATTCCGCGCGAGGCCGAGACCGTGATGCTGGAGCGCGACATCCGCCTCGTGCGCCTCACCGGCGGGCGATACCACGCGGCGATGATCTCCTGCGCCGATTCGGCCGAGATCGTGCGGGCTGCCAAGGCGAGGGGGCTGCCCGTCACCTGCGGCGTGTCCATCAACCACCTGGCGCTCAACGAGAACGACATCGGCGACTACCGCACCTTCCTGAAGCTCTCGCCGCCGCTGCGGCACGAGGACGACCGGCAGGCGATGATCGAGGCGCTGGCGGACGGCACCGTCGACGTGATCGTGTCGGACCACAATCCACAGGATGTGGAGACCAAGCGACTGCCGTTTGCCGAGGCTGCCGACGGGGCCGTGGGGCTCGAGACCCTGCTTTCGGCCGCCTTGCGCCTCGTCCATTCGGACCGCATTTCCCTGCCGAAGCTTCTGCGGGCCCTGTCGACGAAGCCTGCGGAAATCTTGGGCTTGCCGGGAGGCCGGCTGGCCGTCGGGGCTCCGGCCGACCTGATCGTGTTTGATCCGGACGCGCCCTACGTGCTCGACAAGCGCCAGCTCAAGTCCCTGTCCAAGAACACGCCCTTCGACGAAGCGCGTCTCGAAGGCCAGGTGACCGTCACGATGGTTGCGGGCCGGGTGGTTTTTCAACGCGAAACGATGTAACGAGAAGTGAATGTCTGACGAGGCCAATCTCCTGTACCTGCTGGCAGCCCTGCTTTTCGGCTATCTCCTGGGCTCGATCCCATTCGGGTTGATCTTCACCCGCATGGCGGGCCTTGGCGACGTGCGGAAGATCGGGTCCGGCAATATCGGCGCCACCAACGTGCTGCGGACCGGACACAAGGGTCTTGCGGCCGCAACGCTCGTTGCCGATGCCCTGAAGGGCACCGCGGCGGTGCTGATCGCTGCGCAATGGGGGCCGCAATTCGCAACCATGGCCGCTCTCGGCGCCTTCCTCGGGCACCTCTTTCCGGTCTGGCTCGGGTTCAAGGGCGGCAAGGGCGTGGCCACCTTCATCGGCGTGCTGATCGGCCTCAAGCCCCTGGCGGCGCTGATCTTCTGCGCGATCTGGCTCGGGGTCGCCTTCGCGTCCAAGTACTCCTCGCTCTCGGCCCTCATCGCCAGCGCCGCGACTCCGATTGTGCTCTGGCTCCTGGGCGAGCCCGGCATGGCCGGCATGGCGGTGATCCTCGTGGCGCTCCTGTGGTGGAAGCACGGCCAGAACATCAGCCGTCTCCTCGACGGGACCGAGGGCAAGATCGGGCAGAAGGGATGATCCCATGATCCTGACGGATGAGCAGCGTCTCGACTGGCTTCGCCTCATCCGCTCGGAAAACGTGGGCCCGCGCACCTTCCGCGCCCTGATCAACCAGTATGGCGGCGCGGCGGCCGCGCTCGACGCCCTGCCGGATCTCGCCCGTCGCGGCGGGCGCCTGCTGCTTAAAGTTTGCAGCCGGGCCGAGGCCGAGAAGGAGATGGCCGCGGCTGCGCGCCTCGGCGTGCGCTTCATCGCCATGGGCGAGCCCGACTACCCCAAGACCCTTCAGGCCATCGACACGGCTCCGCCGCTCATTGCGCTTCGCGGCAATGCTGCGGTGCTGGCCAAGCCCTCCGTCGCCATCGTGGGCTCGCGCAACGCGTCTGCGTCCGGCCTGACCTTCACCGAGCGCCTCTCCCGTCAACTGGGCGATGCGGGCTACGTCATCATATCGGGGCTGGCGCGGGGCATCGACACGAGGGCTCACAAGGCGACGCTCGCGACCGGCACGGTGGCCGTGCTCGCCGGCGGGCACGACCGGATCTACCCGGCCCAGAACGAGCCGCTGCTCCAAGCGATCCTCGACCAGGGCGGGGCTGTGATCTCCGAGATGCCCATGGGCTGGGAGCCGCGCGGGCGCGACTTCCCGCGCCGCAACCGTATCGTCTCCGGCCTGTCCTACGGTGTCGTGGTGGTGGAAGCGGCGCGCCGCTCCGGCTCGCTCATCACCGCGCGGTTCGCCCTGGAGCAGGGGCGCGAGGTCTTTGCCGTTCCCGGCTCGCCTCTCGATCCGCGCGCCGAGGGCACCAACGACCTCATCCGCGATGGGGCGAATCTCTGCGCCGGCGTCGAGCATGTCACCGGCGTGCTGGAGCCTCTCATCGCCTCCGGCCCGCGCCTCGACCGGAGCGCCGAGGAGCCGCATCACGCCCTTGGGTCGGAGGAGCTCTGGGACGAATTGGACCTGCCCGACATCGCCCGCGCCCCGGTGCGGCCCGTCATGCCCGATGCCGGGATCGAGGACGAGGCGGAGGAGGGCCGGGCCGACCTGATCACGTTCCTCGGCCCGTCGCCGGTGGCCATCGACGATCTCGTCCGGCAATCCGGCCTGTCGATCCGCTCGGTCCAGACGGCGCTGCTCGAACTCGAGATCGCCGGGCGGCTCGAGCGTCACGGCGGCAACGTGGTGTCGTTGATCGGGCCCTAGAGCTTCGGACCCAAAAGTGGATCTGCACTTTTGGGTTCCATCCGACGCTCAATCCAAAGCTGCGCATGGTTCGGCCCTTTGGGTCCGAACGATGCGCTAGTCGTCCTTGCTACCGGACTGCACCGTCCGGATGGCTTCCAGCCGGGCCATGTCGAGAAGGTAGGCCAAGAGATCGAGGTTGGCCTTGCGGGCGAGATAGGCCAGCTCCGCCGAGAACTCGGCCACGTACTGGGCCGTTTCCGCCGGGTTCATCCCGCTGGCGGGGCGAGGGCGGTCCTCAGCGCCCGAAACGTCTTTCGCGGCCGGGGCTTCTCCGGAGGGGCGCAGGGCTTTGGTCATGAGGGATGACGCTGTCTCACTGTTGCAATTGTCCTAGTTAGCAGCACAACCGCCAATAAGACAAGCCGGTGCATTATACTTGTGATTGCGGGATTGCTGCCGGGCCTCAACCGAGGAGGGAGATGAGCACCGGCATGGAGAGCAGGGCGAGCAGGGTCTGCAGCGTCAGGATCTCCGCCATGAGCCCGGCATTGCCTCCCATCTGGCGCGCCAGCACGTAGGCCGCGCTGGCGGAGGGCACGGAGGCGGCGATGATGGTCACCGTCATGTCGCTGCCGGTGACGCCCATGAACCCCGCGAGGGTTCCGGCCATCACAGGCAGGAGGACGAGCTTGAGGCCCGCAGACAATGCGTGGGGCAGGCCGGGACGGGCGAGGCGCCGGATATCGAGGCCCGCGCCGACGATCAGGAGGCCGGCTGCCAGCGCCGCCCGGCCCATGACCTCGATATAGGCCGCCATCGGCTTCGGCAGCGGCGGGGCCAGGAGATTGAGGGCAAGCCCCACCGCGCAGGACCAGATGAACGGGTTGGTCACGAAGGAGCGCAGGATGTCGACAGGGCTGCGCCGGGGCTGGCCGGCAAAGCGGATGAACACATAGAAGGCGAGCAGGTTGAGCAGCGGCACCATGGCGGCGATGGCCACCGCGATCAGCGCGATGCCGCGCTGGCCGAACAGGATGCCGGCGACGGCCAGCCCCACGAAGGTGTTCCAGCGCGTCGCGCCCTGGAAGATCGACGTGAAGCTCGGGCCGTCGATGGCGAAATGGCGCTCCAGCAGGGGGCGCAGGGCGAGCACCAGCACCGCCATGGCGAGGATCGCGCCCACGAGAGCGCCCCCGACGCCGAGGACCGGCACGGAGGAGAGGTCGGCCCGCGACAGGGTGTCGATGATCAGCGCCGGAAAGAAGATCACATAGGTGACGCGCTCCATCCCGGCCCATTGCTGCTCGCCGACGAACCCCGTGGCCCGGCACAGCCAGCCGGTCGCAATGATCAGGAAGGTCGGGATCAGGCTGGCGAGGACGGCGGACATGGGAATCCGGAGCGGGAGGAGCGGACAGTCCGGCAAAAGCGGCGTGCATGAAGCGCTTAAGCGGGAACGCCGCCATCGACAAGCGCCGGATAAGCTTGCATTGGATTTCGGTCGCGATACTCCACTTGTCTTTGTTCGCGTTCCGCCAGAGGCCCCATGATCCAGGTCACGAACTCCATTGCGCTCGATGAAGGCGAACTGCAGGAAAGCTTCATCCGCGCCTCAGGCCCTGGCGGGCAGAACGTCAACAAGGTGGAGACGGCCGTCCAGCTGCGCTTCGACGTGCGCAACTCGCCCTCGCTGCCGGACTACGTGAAGGAAAAGCTGGAGCGGCTCGCCGGCAGCCGCCTGACCAATGACGGCGTGCTGATCATCACGGCCCAGCGCTTCCGCTCGCAGGAGCGCAACCGCGAGGATGCGGTGGAGCGCCTCGTGGAATTGGTCCGCCAGGCCACCGAACGGCCCAAGCCCCGCCGGCCGACGCGGCCGACGCTGGCGTCCAAGAAGCGCAGGCTGGAGGCGAAAGGCCGCCGGTCGGACATCAAGAAGGGGCGCAGCGGCAAGCCGGGCTTCGACTAGCCTTCACCCCCTGGCGGGTAGACGTGCTCGCCGCCCCTGAAATCCGACACCGTATGGCAGCCGCCGTTCTCCCGGATGGCGTCCGGGCCGATCACCGCCTTCCCGTGCCCGCCAGGAATGTCGAGGATGTAGGTGGGCTGGCACAGGCCGGAGATCC
This sequence comes from Microvirga splendida, assembly GCF_016427565.1. Classification (GTDB taxonomy): domain Bacteria; phylum Pseudomonadota; class Alphaproteobacteria; order Rhizobiales; family Beijerinckiaceae; genus Microvirga; species Microvirga splendida. The sequence goes on along the minus strand of NZ_JAELXT010000028.1, from coordinate 26,235 downwards.
GCCCGCGTAAGGAGGCCACCAGGGCGCGGCCTTCCTCGATGGAGAGGCGGAAATGGCTCGTGCCCGGCGCAAGATCGGGATGGTGCAGGTAATAGGGCTTGATCCGCGTTTCCACGAAGGCGCGCATGAGGGCGGCGAGCGTGTCGGCATCGTCATTGACGCCCTTGAGCAGCACCGACTGGCTGATCATCACGATGCCTGAATCCACAAGGCGCGCGCAGGCGGCTCGCGCCTCCGGCGTCAGCTCGCGCGGGTGGTTGGCGTGAAGCGCCACATAGGCTGTCTTGCCGCTGCATTTGAGGGCCGCGATCAGCGCCTCGTCCACCCGCTCCGGCTCCACCACGGGCACGCGGGTGTGGAAGCGGACGATCTTCACATGGTCGATGGCAGAGAGCCGCTGCATGATCTCGGCGAGGCGGCGCGGGGACAGCACCAGCGGGTCGCCCCCGGTGAGGATCACTTCCCAGATCTCCGGATGACCGGCGATATAGGCGAAGGCCTTGTCCATGGCCTCGGGCGACAGCGTGCCGAGCCCCTGCGGGCCCACCATCTCGCGGCGGAAGCAGAAGCGGCAATAGACCGGGCAGACATGCACGGCCTTGAGCAGGACCCGGTCGGGATAGCGGTGGACGATGCCCTCGACCGGGCTATGCGCCAGGTCGCCGATGGGGTCGTCCCGCTCCTCGGGGGTGGTTGTCAGTTCGGCTGCATCGGGCACGAACTGGCGGGCGATGGGATCGTTCGGGTCGTTCGGGTCGATGAGTGCGGCCATGGCGGGGCTGATCGCGACGGCGTAGCGTTGCGCCACCGCCTCGATCCGGGCCAGTTCATCGGGTGCCACGAGACCGGCTTCCGCCAGCTCGGCCGGGGTGCGCAGGGGGCGAATTGCGTTCATCGGCCGGTCTCCGGCACGGGCGCCCAGAGCACCTGTTCGATGCGGGAGGCGCCGGTGGCGAGCATCACCAGCCGGTCGAAGCCCAGCGCAATGCCGCTGGCCTCGGGCATATGGCTTAGCGCCGCCAGGAAATCCTCGTCCACAGGGTAGCTTTCTCCATAGACCCGCATCTTCTCGGCCATCTCTCCTTCGAAGCGGCGGCGCTGCTCGGCCGCGTCCGTCAGTTCGCCGAAGGCGTTGGCGAGTTCCACCCCGCAGGCATAGAGCTCGAACCGTTCGGCCACACGCGGGTCGCGGGCGGTCGGGCGGGCGAGGGCCGCTTCCGCGACCGGGTACTCGTCCAGGATCGTGGCGCGGCCGAGGCCGAGATTCGGCTCCACCCGCTCCACGATGACCCGGCTGAAGAGATCGGCCCAGGTGTCGTCTCCGGCCACCCGCAGGCCCGCCGCCTTCAGGCTGGCGGCCAACTGCTCCCGGTCGGTTTCGCCGCTGCGGTCGATGGAGGCGAGGAGGTCGATGGCGGCAAAGCGCTCGAAGGCCTCGGCTACGCTCAGGCGCTCCGGTTCCTTGAAGGGATCAGTCTCGCGGCCACGCCAGGCGAGGGTGCGGGTGCCGGCCGTCTCGGCGGCGAGTCCCAGAATCTCCCCGCAATCCTTCATCAGCGTCTCATAGCTCTCGCCTGCCCGGTACCATTCGAGCATAGTGAATTCCGGGTGGTGCAGGGGGCCGCGCTCCCGGTTGCGGTAGACATGGGCGAAGCACGCAATCCGGGTCTCGCCGGCCGCCAGCAGCTTCTTGCAGGCGAATTCCGGCGAGGTGTGAAGGTAGAGGGGCGCTCTTGTGCCGTCAGGGCCGATGGCCTCCGTGGCGAACGCATGGAGATGAGCCTCGTTGCCCGGCGAGGTCTGGAGCGTGGCCGTGTCGACCTCCACGAAATCCCTGGCCGCGAAGAAGCCGCGCAGGGCCGCCTGGATCCGGTTGCGGCCCACCAGGAAGGGGCGACGATCGGCGTGGACATGGGGCGTCCACCAGGGGGAGGGAGCGGGCACGGGCTGATCCATTCCAAAGGGCTCGGTGAGGTCGGACTGGCGATTTGCGCCAAGATAGGCTACTTGCGGCTCGGAAAACCGTTTCTCGGTGCCACTGGGGGCTGGACGACCCGACCCTCACGACGCGCCCTTATCTGTCACAAGGAAAGCTTCTCGTGAAGGTCATCGCCTCTACGCTCCGCAAAGGCAACGTCGTCGATATGGACGGCAAGCTGTATGTGGTCCTCACCGCTCAGAACATCCACCCCGGCAAGGGCACCCCGGTCACCCAGCTCGACATGCGCCGCATCTCCGACGGCGTGAAGGTCTCCGAGCGCTACCGCACCACCGAGCAGGTCGAGCGCGCCTTCGTCGAGGACCGTGAGCACACCTTCCTCTATCAGGATGGCGAGGGCTACCACTTCATGAACCCGGAGAACTACGATCAGGTCGTGGTCCCGGAGGACATCATCGGCGATCAGAAGGCCTATCTCCAGGAAGGCATGGCCGTGATGCTCTCGATCCATAACGGCATCGCCATCGCCATCGAGCTGCCCGCCCGCGTGACCCTTGAGATCACCGAGACCGAGCCGGTTGTGAAGGGCCAGACGGCCTCCTCGTCCTACAAGCCCGCCATGCTGTCCAACGGCGTGCGCACCCTGGTGCCGCCCCACATCCAGGCCGGCACCCGCGTGGTGATCATGACGGAAGACGGCTCCTACGTGGAGCGCGCGAAGGATTAAGATCCTCTCCCGTCATGCCCGGCCTTGTGCCGGGTATTTACGTCTTTAATCCGCTGTGGTTCCTAAGACGTGGATGGCCGCAACAAGTGCGGCCATGACGGCAGGCGTTATCAGCACCTTGAAGGGCAGGGACTTTCGGTGAAGGCTCACCGGGTTTCCTGCCTTTTCCATATCAAGAGCAGAATCGTTTCATGAGCCGCGGCCTTTTAAATCCCATCAACCCCCTGGTCGCCGATGTGGGCAGCCCGCCGATCCCGGAGGCGCAGGCCTGGGTCGGGCGCTATGACGGGTCGCATGGGCCGCTGATCAACCTCTCCCAGGCCGTGCCGGGCAACGCCCCTCATGCCGAGTTGCTGGAGCGGATGGCTGCCATCGCGGGCTCTCCGGCGGGCTCGCAATATGGCCCGATCAACGGCGATGCGCCCCTGAGGCAGGCCTACGCGGCCGAGCTGTCGCGCCTCTACGAGGGCCGGATCGAGCCGGAAGACACGGCCGTGACGGCCGGCTGCAACATGGCTTTCTTCGCCGCCATGATGCTGCTTGCCCACCGGGGCGAAGCGGTGCTGCTGCCCACCCCCTGGTACTTCAATCACCAGATGAGCCTCGATATGCTCGGCATCGAGCCGCGCCCGCTGCCGTGCCGGGCGGAGAACGGATTCGTGCCGCGCATCGAGGATGCGGAGGCGCTGATCGACGAAAAGGTCAGGGCCATCGTTCTGGTCACGCCCAACAACCCGACAGGCGCCGTCTACCCGGCCCATGTCATCGAGGGCTTCGCGCAGCTCTGCCGCCGGCGCGGCATTTATCTCGTGATCGACGAGACTTACCGGGATTTCCTGCCGGCCGGCATGAATCGCGCCCATGGGCTGTTCACGGATGAGAACTGGCGCGACACGGTGATCCAGCTCTACTCGTTCTCGAAATCCTACGCGATCCCCGGCCACCGCACCGGCGCGATCACGGCGGATGCCGGGCTCATCGAGCAGGCGGCCAAGATTCTCGACTGCATCCAGATCTGCGCCCCGCGCACGTCTCAGGGCGCGCTTCCATGGGCCATCGATTCCCTTCGCGACTGGCGCGAGGACAACCGGGCCGAAATCAACCGGCGTGCACAGGTTTTTCAGGACGCGCTCGCGCCGCTGCCGGAGTGGACAATCGAGTCGGTCGGCGCCTATTTCGCCTATGTCCGCCAGCCGTTTGCCGGGGCCAGGGCGCAGCAGGTCGCGGAAGCGCTGGCGACGCAAAGGGGCGTTCTGTGCCTGCCGGGAAGCTATTTCGGCCCCGGCCAGGAAGGGCACCTGCGGGTGGCCATCGCCAACGTGGGAGCCAATGTCCTGAGCGGTCTCACGGAGCGCTTCCGGGGCTTGTCCTTATAGTACCTCCTTGGAGGCAAAACCATATTCTGCGGGACCTGCCCTTGGCAGGACGGTAGGGCGATGGTTACTCTCTTGATCAAACAGGCACGCGTTGAGAGTGCCGCGGGGAATTGGTTTTGACCGTCAAGATCGACGTGACAGCAGATGCAGGAGACCGGCTTGCCGCCCCGCTCAACGGGTCGGCGAACGGCGCTTCCCTGACTGTCGAGCGTCCTGCGCAGACGGAAAGGCGACGTTTCTCCAGAAGCTATGCGGCGCTCGACCTCGGCACGAACAATTGCCGCCTTCTCATTGCGGAGCCTGCGCATTTCGGCTTCCGGGTCGTGGATGCCTTCTCGCGCATCGTGCGTCTGGGCGAGGGGCTCGGCCTCGGCAACCGGTTGAGCGACGGCGCCATCGAGCGCACCCTTGATGCCCTGCGCGTCTGCCGCGAGAAGATGGCCGCGAAGGACGTGAAGCGGGCACGTCTCGTAGCGACCGAAGCGTGCCGACTCGCCGAGAACGGCCCCGCCTTCATCGAGCGCGTGCGGGATGAACTCGACCTCGACCTCGAGATCGTCGACCGCAAGACGGAGGCCTACCTTGCCGTCACAGGCTGCGCGTCCCTGGTCGATCCCAAGGCGCAGTCGGTCATCGTGTTCGACATCGGCGGCGGCTCCACGGAGATCGCCTGGCTCGACGGTCGGGCACCCCATGCCTTCGCCGATCCGTGCAAGCGCATCCGCGCCTGGGATTCGCTGCCCGTCGGCGTGGTGACCCTGGCCGAGCGCCACGGCGGCATCGACGTCACGCCCGAGATTTTCGAGGGCATGGTCGAGGAGGTGTCCGAGCTTCTCATGGATTTCGCCCTCGTGGCGGCTCAGGCCGGACGCGCACACAACTTCCATCTGCTCGGGACCTCGGGAACCGTCACCACGGTCGGAGGCATTCACCTGGGGCTCGCGCGCTACGACCGGCGCCGGGTCGACGGGATGTGGATGCGCAACGGCGAGATCTCGACAGTGATGGATCGTCTGCTGCATTCGGACTTCAGGCAGCGGGCCGAGAACCCCTGCATCGGCAAGGAACGGGCCGATTTGGTTCTCGCCGGCTGCGCCATTTTGGAAGCGATCCGCCGGGCTTTCCCGTCGGAGCGCCTGCGCATCGCGGATCGCGGACTGCGCGAAGGAATTCTGATGAACATGATGCGAGAGGATTCTGTGTGGCGAGGGGGCAGTCCGCGGTGAGTGCCAAGTCCAGCGCGGGGTCCGGTTCGGGTGTCCGCAATCTCAAGCAGCGCGTGAAGACCGCCAACAAGCGGTCCCTCTCTTCGCAGAAATGGCTGGAGCGCCAGCTCAACGATCCTTACGTCGCCCGTGCCAAGCGCGAGGGCTACCGCTCGCGTGCGGCCTACAAGCTGCTTGAGATCGACGAGAAGTACCGCATCCTGAAGCCGGGCCAGCGGGTGGTCGATCTCGGCGCCGCGCCGGGCGGCTGGTCGCAGATCGCCGCCAAGGTGGTGGGGGCGAAGGGCAAGGTGGTGGGCATCGACCTCCTGCCCATCGATCCCATGCCCGGCGTCGAGTTCATCGAGCTCGACTTCCTGGACGAGAGCGCTCCCGGCCGGCTGATCGAGATGCTGGGCGGCCCCGCCGACGTGGTCATGTCCGACATGGCGGCCAACACCACCGGCCACAAGAAGACCGATCACCTGCGCATCATCGGCCTCGCGGAGGCGGCGATCTACTTCGCCCGCGAGATCCTGGCGCCCGGCGGCGCGTTCATCGCCAAGGTGTTCCAGGGCGGCACGGAAAACCAGCTTCTGGCCGACCTCAAGCGCGACTTCGCCGTGGTGCGCCACGTGAAGCCGGCGGCGAGCCGGGCCGATTCGGCGGAACTCTATGTGATGGCGACCGGTTTCCGGGGACGGGCGGACGAAACGCCTTAAAGCCTCACGGCTTCCACTCAAGCCTCGGATAACAGGGAGCCACGACCATGGCAGTGCACCGCATCGGGATCATCGGCCTGGGCAAGATCGCGCAGGATCAGCATCTGCCCGTGATCAGGGCTAACCCGGATTTCGAGCTTCTCGCCGTGTCGAGCACGCGCGGGCTCTCGCACGAGGACGCGAAATACACGTTCCAGGACTACCGCGAGCTGCTGAAGCTGCCGGACCTGGATGCTGTCTCCATCTGCACGCCGCCGCAGGTCCGGCATCAGATCGCCCGCGAGGCGTTGCTCGCCGGCAAGAGCGTGCTGCTGGAAAAGCCCCCGGCCGCGACCTTGAGCGAGCTTGAGGATCTTCGGGCGCTTGCGGCAAAGATCGGCAAGGTGGTCTTCACCACCTGGCACGCCCAGTACAACAAGGCCGTCGAGGAGGCCAAGAAGGCGCTCGCCGGCTGGTCGATCAAGCGCCTTCAGGTGACCTGGAAGGAGGATGTGCGGCACTGGCATCCGGGCCAGCAATGGATCTGGGAGGCGGGCGGCTTCGGGGTGTTCGATCCCGGCATCAACGCGCTCTCCATCGTGACCCGCATCATGCCGGAGCCGGTCTTCATCAGGTCGTCGAGCCTGGAATTCCCGGCCAACCGGGATGCGCCGATCGCCGCGAACCTCACCTTCTCCATGAGCCACGGGCAGGGCGACCTCCAGGCCGTGTTCGACTGGCGCCAGACCGGCCCGCAGACCTGGGACATCGAGGTCGAGACCGAGGCCGGCCTGACCCTGAAGCTCACCCATGGCGGCAGCTGCCTTGAGCTCAACGGGCGGCTGATGGTGCAGGAGGAGCCGGCGGAATATCAGGGCATCTACCGCCGCTTCGACGCGCTCTTGACCATCGGCCATTCCGAGGTCGACGACGCCCCGTTCCGCCTCGTGGCCGATGCGTTCATGATCGGCAAGCGCGTGCAGGTGGACGCGTTCGAGGATTGATAGACGCCTCCACTGTCGTTCCGGGGCCGCGCAGCGGAGCCCGGAACGACAGTGTTTCACCGGTTTAAGTCAAATTCTTCTTCAAGAACGCCACCGTGCGCTGCCACGCGAGGTCCGCCGCGTCCTTGTCGTAACGGGCTGCGTTGGTGTCGTTGTTGAAGGCGTGGTTGGCGCCTTCGTACATGTGGATCTCGTAGGTCTTGCCCGCCTGCTTCAGGGCCGCCTCGTAGGCCGGGATGCCCGCATTGATGCGCTCGTCGAGCCCGCCGTAATGCATCATCATGGCTGCTTCGATCTTCGGCACGTCCTCAGGTCTAGGCTGGCCGCCGTAATAGGCCACGCCGGCATCGAGCTTCGGTTCGTTGACCGCGAGATTGTTGACCGCGCCGCCGCCCCAGCAGAAGCCGATGGCCCCGACATTGCCGTTGCTGTCCGGCAGGCCCTCCAGATAGGCCAGGGCCGCCTTGCCGTTGGCGATCACGTCGGGCTGCTTCAACTGGCCGATCATCTCGCGGCCCTTGTCCTCGTCGGCGGGCGTGCCGCCCATGGGCGAGAGGTAGTCGACGCCGAGCGCAATGAAGCCTTCCGTGGCCATGCGGCGGGTCACGTCCTTGATGTGCGGGTTGAGGCCCCGGTTCTCGTGAATGACGATCACGGTCGGGAGCTTGGCCGAAGCATCCTTCGGCTTCGCCAGATAACCCTTGAGGCCGGGCTGCCCGCCGGGAATGTCCACAATCTCCGTCGTGATCCGCGGATCGGTTTCCGGCACGGTCTGAGCGTGGGCGTAGTTGTTCTGCAGGATTGGCAGGATGGCCGCCGCGCCGGCCGCGCTGCCGGCGAGCGCCGCGAGCTTGTCGAGGAAGGAGCGGCGGCTCATGCCGCCATGGGTGAAGTCGTCGTAGAGGTCGATGATGCGCTGATCCATGTTGGCCTCCTCAAGCATCGGACCCAAAAGTGGAATCCACTTTTGGGACCAATCCGATGCTTCTCCCTGTGCTAGCGCATCGTTCTTAGCGGAAAACCGGGACCACTTTTCCGCACGATGCGCGGTCTTAAGGCCATGGTAGAGCAACCCTATCGCCGTTCTACCTCCTCACCGAGATTTGTAGTGCCGTCGCCGAGGCCCGTAGCCGGGGGCTTCTTCTCGACAGCTCGGTGCCCCGACATCTCGGCGCCGGCGTTGGGCGAGAGGCGGACGAAGACGAAGCCGGACAGGGCCGAGATGGCCGCGACAGCCCAGAAGGCCGGCCCGAAGTCGACCGCCGTGATCCCAGGCGTTCCGTCGTAGGTGGAGGCCGTCTCCAGCACCAGGGCGCCGAAGGCCACGCCGATGCTGAGCGAGACCTGCTGCAGGGCGCTGCCCAGGCTCGTGGCATAGCTCATCTCGCGGTTGGAAATTTCCGCATAGCCGATGGCGTTCAGGCTGGTGAACTGGAGCGAGCGGAAGCAGCCGCCGACCAGCAGGACGATCATGATGAGCCAGTGCGGGGTCTCCGGCGTGAAGAACCCGTTGGCGGCGACGAAGGCCGCGCCGATGAAGGCGTTGATGGTCAGCAGCCGGCGAAAGCCCGTCGCCTCGAGGATGCGCTTCGCCATGGTCTTCATGAACAGCGCACCCACGGCCGCAATGAAGGTGAGGGAGCCGGAGGCCAGGGGACCCAGGCCGAAGCCCACCTGCAGCATCAGCGGCAGCAGGAACGGAATCGCCCCGATGCCGATGCGAAAGAGCGAGCCGCCGACGACGCTGACACGAAAGGTCGGCACCTTGAGCAGGCTGAGATGCAGGACCGGATAGGGCGTGCGCTTGGCGTGAAAAATGTAGAGAACCAGGCTGACGGCGCCGACCACCATGCATCCGAGCGAGATCTGTGTCGGGACGAGATGCTGCCCGGTGGTGGAGAAACCGAGCATCAGCAGGGAGAAACCCACCCCGGTCAGCAGGAAGCCGATGAGATCCAGAGGCGGCGTGTCGTCTTCCCTGATGTTCGGGACGAACCTCAAAGCACACACGATGCCGATGATCCCGATGGGGATGTTGATGAAGAAGATCCAGCGCCAGTGGAAGTACTCGGTGATGAAGCCCCCGAGCGGCGGCCCGACGATGGGGCCGATCAGCGCCGGGATCGTCAGGGTCGCCAGCGCCTGCACCACCTCGCTGCGGGCCACGCTGCGCAGGAGCACGAGGCGCCCGACCGGCACCATCATGGCCCCGCCGGCGCCCTGGACGAAGCGGGAGAACACGAACCATTCGAGGGAATTGGCCCAGGCACAGGCGAGCGAGCCCGCCATGAACACGCCGATGGCGGCCGTGAAGATCGTCCGCGCCCCGTATTTGTCCGCCATCCATCCGGAGATCGGGATGAAGATGGCAAGGCTCACGAGATAGGAGGTCAGCGCCAGCTTGAGGGCGATCGCCTCCGTTCCCAGGTCCTGCGCGATCATCGGCAGGGAGGTGGAGATCACGGTCGAATCCATGTTCTCCATGAACAGGGCCGTCGCGATGATCAGCGGGAGAAGGCGGGATTGACGCATGCCCGCCGGACATAGCGCTGTGTAACCCCGATGCAAAGGCTCAAACGGCGCAATGCAGATCTTCTGGGGATGCGGCTCTGAACCCTTTGCGAAAACGAAACCCCGTGCTACGGACCCGTGCCAACTCGCCAAAGCGTTATTTTCTCATTCGCGCACCCCCAAAGGAGTTGGTCATGGCCTCAGTTTTCGCCGATAAGATCATCGAGGGACTGACCTTCGATGACGTGCTGCTCCGGCCCGGCCGCTCCGAAGTCCTGCCCGGCGACGTGGACGTCGCCACCAAGCTGACCAAGACCATCCGCCTCAATATGCCGATCATCGCCTCCGCCATGGACACGGTGACGGAAGCCCGCATGGCCATCGCCATGGCCCAGAACGGCGGCTTGGGCGTGATCCACCGCAATCTCGAGCCCGAGGCCCAGGCCGAGCAGGTGCGCCTGGTGAAGCGCTACGAGTCCGGCATGGTGATGAACCCCATCACGATCCACCCGGACGAGACCCTGGCCGATGCCCTGGCCATGATGAAGCATCACGGCATCTCAGGGATTCCGGTGGTCGAGCGCGGCCCCGGCGGGGCCAAGGGCAAGCTCGTGGGCATCCTCACCAACCGCGACGTGCGCTTTGCCAGCAATCCAGGCCAGAAGGTCTCGGAGCTGATGACCAAGGACCGGCTCATCACGGTGCGCGAGGGCGTGAGCCAGGACGAGGCCCGGCATCTCCTGCACCAGTTCCGCATCGAGAAGCTCCTGGTCGTGGACGATCACTTCCGCTGCATCGGCCTGATCACCGTGAAGGACATTGAGAAGCAGGTCGCCTATCCGAACGCCGCCAAGGATTCGCAAGGCCGCCTGCTGGTCGCCGCCGCCACGACCACGGGCGAGCAGGGCTTCGAGCGCGCCGAGCGCCTCATCGATGCGGGCTGCGACGTGGTGGTGGTCGACACCGCCCACGGCCATTCCGTGAAGGTGCTGGAGAGCGTCACCCGGGTGAAGAAGCTCTCCAACGCCGTTCAGGTCATCGCCGGCAACGTGGCGACCAGGGAAGGTGCCCAGGCGCTGATCGATGCGGGCGCGGACGCCATCAAGGTCGGCATCGGTCCCGGCTCCATCTGCACCACCCGCATCGTGGCAGGCGTCGGCGTGCCCCAGCTCACCGCCATCATGGAAGCCGTCGAGGCGGCCGGTCAGGCCGACATTCCGGTGATCGCCGACGGCGGCATCAAGTTCTCGGGCGATCTCGCCAAGGCGCTCGCTGCCGGCGCCTCCTGCGCCATGGTGGGCTCGCTGCTCGCCGGCACGGACGAGACCCCCGGCGAGGTGTTCCTCTACCAGGGTCGCTCCTACAAGTCCTATCGTGGCATGGGCTCGGTGGGCGCCATGGCCCGCGGCTCGGCCGACCGCTACTTCCAGGCGGAGGTGCGCGACACCCTGAAGCTCGTGCCGGAGGGCATAGAGGGTCAGGTCGCCTACAAGGGTCCGGTCTCGGCCGTCCTGCACCAGCTCACCGGCGGCCTTCGCGCCTCCATGGGCTATGTGGGCGCCGCGACCCTGCCGGAATTCCGCGAGAAGGCGCAGTTCATCCGCATCACGTCTGCCGGCCTGCGCGAGAGCCACGTCCACGACGTGACGATCACGCGGGAAAGCCCTAATTATCCGACCCGCAGTTAAGCTTCAGTCGAGTTCCCGCCCATGAGCATCTCCGCCGTCATCCTGCCCGTCCTCGTCCAGGTTGGGCTCACCTTCATCCTGCTGTTCTGGATGGGCCGGACGCGGGTGGGGCACCTGCGATCCGGTGAGGTGAGGGTGAAGGACGTCGCGCTGGGCGAGCGCAACTGGCCTGCCCGGGTGACGCAGATCCAGAACGCGTATCATAACCAGTTCGAGCTGCCGGTGCTGTTCTATGCCCTGGTGGCCCTGGCGCTGATCACCCGGCAGGCCGACATGCTCTTCGTGGCGATGGCGTGGCTGTTCGTGGCAAGCCGCCTCGTCCATGCGGCCATCCACACCACCTCCAACAAGATCTCCCGGCGCTTCATGGCTTTCCTGGTCGGGGTGCTGATCCTGGCGGCCATGTGGGTGATCTTCGGCATCCGCATCTTTGCGGCGGAGGCCGGCGTTTAAGGGCAGGGGAGTTGTAAAAGGCTCTTCAGTCAGCCCTCATCCTGAGGGCCGCCAGCGGCGGCGTCTCGAAGGACGAGGGCGTTTCCAGTGTCTGCTGGATCATCCTTCGAGACGCGGACTTGGTCCGCTCCTCAGGATGAGGCAGGGAGGGGCTCAGAACTTCCGGCCGCTCTCGAGCTGGGTCTTGGCGTCGAGCTGCTTCATGGGAGGCGGGGTCAGGTCGGCGGCCGGGGCCGTGGCGCAGGCGGCGATCGTGAGGGTCAGGCCGACGGCGACGAGGCCGCGGGTCAGTCGGGTCAACATGGAAAGTGGCTCCAGAGAGGAATCGTGCGGAATGCACGCACCTCACCATCCACTTTCGATGGGGGCGGAAAATAGGAAACAATGTGTCGCTTCTGCGGCCAAGCTTCGAGTGTGCTTTTCTCATGACACCTGCCGCCCGCATCTCCGCCGCCATCGAGGTCCTCGCCGATATCGAGGCGCGCCGCCGCCCGGCCACCGACGCCCTCAAGGATTGGGGCCTGTCGCATCGCTTCGCCGGCTCCAAGGACCGGGCCGCCATCGCGAGCCTCGTCTACGACGCCCTGCGGCGGAAGGCATCCGCCGCCTGGATCATGCTCGACAACGCCCCGCGGGCCATTGTGCTCGGCATGCTCAGGCTGCAGCGCGGCCTCGATGTGGGCGCCATTGAGGCGCTCTGCTCGGGCGACCGCTTCGCGCCGGAGCCGCTCTCAGATATCGAGCGTGAGCGGTTGGACAAGGCAGATCTTTCAGGCGCTCCCGCCCATGTGGCCGGCGATTTCCCGGACTGGATCGAGCCGTCGCTCCAGCGCCTCCTCGGCGACGACCTCGTGCCCGAGATGCAGGCGCTTGCCACCCGCGCGCCCCTGGACCTGCGGGTGAACACCCTGAAGGTCTCCACCCGCGACGAGGCCCACGATGCCCTGCCGCATCTTGGCGCCGTCGAGACGCCGCTTTCGCCTTATGGATTGCGCGTCATGCCGGGCGAAGACGGCCGCGGGCCCGCCGTGCAGTCCGAGCCGGAATTCCTCAAGGGCTGGATCGAGATCCAGGACGAGGGCTCGCAACTCGTGGCGCTGCTGTCGGGCATCAAGCCCGGCGAGCAGGTGGTCGATCTCTGCGCGGGCGGCGGCGGCAAGACCCTGGCGCTGGCGGCCCTGATGGAGAACCACGGCCAGATCTACGCCACCGACAACGATGCCCGCCGTCTCGCGCCGATCCATGAGCGCCTGACCCGGGCGGGCGTCCGCAACGTCCAGGTCCGCACGCCGAGGGCCAAGGCCGATGCGGTGACCGATCTCGACGGGCGGATCGACTGCGTGCTCGTGGACGCGCCCTGCACCGGGATCGGCACCTGGCGGCGCAACCCGGATGCGAAATGGCGCCTGCGCCCCGGCAGCCTGGAGGTTCGGCGCAAGGAGCAGGCGACGGTGCTCGACCGGGCGGCGGAGCTGGTGAAGCCGGGCGGCCGCATCGTCTACATCACCTGCTCGATCCTCCCTGAGGAGAACGACGACGCGCTCGCGGGCTTCCTGGAGCGTCACGAAGGCTTCAAGCCGGTCTCCCATGAAGAACTGCTCGGCAAGTCCGAACTCGGCTTCCTCATGAACGCCACCCGCCGGACCGCCTATGGGCTCCAGCTGACTCCGCTGACGACCGGCACGGACGGCTTCTATGTCGCCGTGCTGGTGCGAAAGCCATGAACAAGCGTCATATTCCCATTGTTGACCCGACCCCGAGGCCGTAAAGACCCTGCCATGACCCAGACCCACGACAAGATCCTGATCATCGATTTCGGCTCCCAGGTGACCCAGCTCATCGCCCGGCGCGTGCGCGAGGACGGGGTCTATTCGGAGGTGGTGCCGTTCCAGAAAGCCGCGGAAGCGATCCGCACCATGAAGCCCAAGGGCGTGATCCTCTCCGGCGGGCCGGAATCGGTCACCACGGACGCGTCCCCCAGGGCCCCGAAGGAGGTCTTCGAGGCAGGGCTTCCGGTGTTCGGCATCTGCTACGGCCAGCAGACCATGGCGGCCCAGCTCGGCGGCGATGTCGAGGGCGGGCATCATTCCGAGTTCGGCCGCGCCGAGATCGAGGTTCTGACCGAGAGCCCGATCTTCCAGGGCGTCTGGCAGGTGGGCAAGAAATATCCCGTGTGGATGAGCCACGGCGACCGGGTGACCAAGCTGCCCGAGGGCTTCGAGGTTCTGGCGGCGTCCGAGAACGCCCCCTTCGCGGTGGTGGCTGACGAGGCGCACAAGTTCTACGGCGTCCAGTTCCACCCGGAGGTGGTGCACACCCCGCAGGGCGCGCAGCTGATCCGCAACTTCGTGCGCGACATCGCCGGCTGCCGGGGCGACTGGACCATGAAGGCCTTCCGCGAGGAGGCCATCGAGCGCATCCGCGCCCAGGTGGGCACAGGCCGGGTGATCTGCGGCCTCTCCGGCGGGGTCGATTCTGCTGTCGCCGCGGTCCTCATCCACGAGGCCATCGGCGACCAGCTCACCTGCGTGTTCGTCGACCACGGCCTGCTGCGCGCCTCGGAAGCCGAGCAGGTGGTGACGCTGTTCCGCGACCACTACAACATCCCGCTCGTCCACGTGCAGGCGCAGGACCTGTTCATCGGCGCGTTGGAGGGCGTGTCCGACCCTGAAGTGAAGCGCAAGACCATCGGCCGTCTCTTCATCGACGTGTTCGACGAGGAAGCCAAGAAGATCGGCGGCGCGGATTTCCTGGCGCAGGGCACGCTTTATCCCGACGTGATCGAGAGCGTCTCCTTCACGGGCGGGCCCTCCGTCACCATCAAGAGCCACCACAATGTGGGCGGACTCCCTGAGCGCATGAAGATGAAGCTCGTGGAGCCCCTGCGCGAGCTGTTCAAGGACGAGGTGCGCGTGCTCGGCCGCGAACTCGGCCTGCCCGACGCCTTCGTGGGCCGCCACCCGTTCCCCGGACCCGGCCTCGCCATCCGCGTGCCCGGCGAGATCACCCGCGAAAAGCTCGACATCCTGCGCAAGGCCGATGCGATCTACCTGGAGGAGATCCGCAATGCCGGCCTCTACGACGAGATCTGGCAGGCCTTCGCCGTGCTGCTCCCCGTCAAGACCGTGGGCGTCATGGGCGATGCGCGCACCTACGACCACGTCTGTGCGCTGCGCGCCGTCACCTCCATCGACGGCATGACGGCGGATTTCTACCCCTTCGACATGACCTTCCTCGGCCGCGTCGCCACGCGCATCATCAACGAGGTCAAGGGCATCAACCGCGTCACCTACGACATCACCTCGAAGCCGCCCGGCACCATCGAGTGGGAATAGCCAATGCCGGCGACGCTCTACGGCATCAGGAACTGCGACACGATGAAGAAGGCGCGCGCCTGGCTCGACGCCAGGGGCGTTACTTACGCGTTCCACGACTACAAGGCCGAAGGCATCGACCGGGCGCGGCTGGAGTCATGGGCGCAAAGCGTCGGCTGGGAGACGCTGCTCAACCGGGCCGGCACCACCTTCCGCAAGCTGCCGGAGGCCGACCGTGCGAACCTCGATGAGGGCAGGGCACTGGCGCTCATGCTCGACCAGCCCTCCATGATCAAGCGCCCGGTGCTCGACCTGGGTGGGCGCATTCTTGTCGGATTTAAGCCGGATCAGTATGAGGCAGAGGTTCGCTAGGAACCCTCCTGCTCGTCACAGCTGTTTTCTCCCCGTCATGCCCGGACTTGGTCCGGGCATCTACGTCTTTTCCCTGCAAGTTCCCCTCGGACCTCATCCTGAGGAGGTCGCCTGAGCGACCGTCTCGAAGGATCGTCCAGTGCTCTCTGGAGCCTCCTTCGAGACGCAGACTGCGTCTGCTCCTCAGGATGAGGTCGAATAATTCAAGAGACGTGGGTGGCCGGCACAAGGCCGGCCATGACGACCGGGTGTCATCCCCGGCGGCCGCAGGCCGGGAAGGGGATCCAGCCACACCCTCGGCGCCATGGATTCCCTTCCCCTCCGATGGCTCCGCCATCTCCGGCCGGGAATGACACTTCCCTTGGCGCCATAACGCTGTCGCCCCAAGGCCGCGTGAGCGGAGCCCGCAATCACGGCGGCTCGTGCCGGCAGCGGCAGTAACAATCGCACCTGAAACAAAAAGGCGGGCCGCAAAGCCCGCCTTTTCCGTGTCTTAAACCCGCCGCCCTACTGGATCTTCGGCGGCGCGTCGAAGTTCAGGGCGGGGAGGCCGCCCGGGTCGCCGGGGGCGCCGAGACCCGGGACGATGAGCTGGTCGAGCTTCTGCTGCACGGCTGCCGGATCGACCACGGGGCCGGCCGACTTGTAGTGCGTGACGATGCCCGGGAAGAGAACCACGATGGCCACCATGATGAGCTGGATGATCACGAAGGGAATCGAGCCCCAGTAGATCTGGCCCGTGGTCACCGGCTCCATGCGCTTGCCCGTCACCTTGTCGATATAGGGCACCTTGGGCGCCACCGAGCGCAGGAAGAACAGGGCGAAGCCGAAGGGCGGGTGCATGAACGAGGTCTGCATGTTCACGCCCATCATGACGCCGAACCAGATCAGGTCGATGCCCAGCTTCTCGGCCGCGGGCCCGAGCAGCGGGATCACGATGAAGGCCAGCTCGAAGAAGTCGAGGAAGAAGGCCAGCAGGAACACCATGATGTTGACCACGACCAGGAAGCCCACCTGGCCGCCCGGGAGCGAGGTCAGCAGGTGCTCGACCCAGATGTGCCCGTTCACGCCGTAGAAGGTGAGCGAGAACACGCGGGCGCCGATCAGGATGAAGAGCACGAAGGCCGACAGCTTCGCGGTCGCTTCCGTGGCCTGCTTGACGATCGTGAAGTTGAAGCGGTTCGGGTTGTTGTCGAGCCGGCGCTTGACGGCAGCCAGGATCACCGCGCCGAGGGCGCCCATCGCGCCGCCTTCCGTGGGAGTGGCGAGGCCGATGAAGATGGTGCCGAGCACGAGGAAGATGAGCAGCAGCGGCGGCACCATGACGAAGGTGGTCTGCTGCGCGATGTTGGACATGAGGCGAAGGCCGGTGAAGCGCTCGACGGCGCCGACGACGAGCGCATAGACCGCGCCGGCGATCACCATCTCCAGCGTGAGCGCCAGATCTTCATATCCCTGGTTGTTCAGAACCACGTAGGCGCCCACGAGCAGCACGGTGAGCACGGCGGAGATCGCGATCCGCTTGGCGCCGAGCACCCTGTTCATGAGGGCGCAGATGAGCGCCACCACGGTGGCGACGCAGATCGTCAGGATGACGAAGTCCGCGCCCGCGCGGGTGTCGGTCTGCGACAGGATGTAGTAGCCCACGAGGCCGGAGAAGAGCACGAGCACGCCGAGCTGCCACACGCCGCGCGAGCCGTTGGGCTCGCGGAAGCCGACCGCCTCCAGCGGCAGGCCGGGCGCGGCCTGCGGGCTGATCATCGAAGCCAGGAAGATGTAGCTCGCATAGAGGCCCGACAGGATCAGGCCCGGCAGGAACGCGCCCTCGTACATGTCGCCGACCGAGCGGCCGAGCTGGTCGGCCATGACGATCAGCACGAGCGAGGGCGGGATGATCTGCGCCAGCGTGCCCGAGGCCGCGATGATGCCGGTCGCAAGGCGCCGGTCATAGCCGTAGCGCAGCATGATCGGCAGGGAGATGAGACCCATGGAGATCACGGAGGCCGCGACCACGCCCGTGGTGGCGGCGAGCAGCGCACCCACGAACACCACCGCATAGGCAAGGCCGCCGCGCAGCGGACCGAAGAGCTGGCCGATGGTGTCGAGCAGGTCTTCCGCCATGCCGGAGCGCTCGAGGATCAGCCCCATGAAGGTGAAGAACGGGATTGCCAGCAGCACCTCGTTCGACATGGTGCCGTAGACGCGGTCCGGCAGCGCCTGCAGGAGCGGCCAGGACAGGTTGATGGTCTCGGGCGCGAGCGGAGCGAGCTCCACGGCGATGAAGAAGAACAGCAGGCCGTTGGCCGCGAGCGAGAAGGCGACCGGGTAGCCGAGGAGAAGGAAGATCACCAGCGCGCCGAACATGATCGGCGCGAGGTTCTGGGCGATGAAGACAGCCATGGACGAGAGACTCCGGAATTCAGATCGGGGCGAGGGGCGTCAGCGGATGCCGTCGCCCGGAGGCTCGCCGCCCTTGGTTGTGCTGGTGTCGCCCAGCTCGTCGACCAGCCGGTCGGCTTCGATCGGGGGCGCGTGATGGCCGGCGTGATCGTGCTCGTCGACGAGCTGGCCCCGCATGATCGCCACGCGCTTGATGAGCTCGCTCAGCCATTGGAAGGCGAGCGTGATGAAGCCTAAGAGGATGAGGCCCTTGGCCGGCCAGATCAGCAGGCCGCCCGCATTGGAGGAGACCTCGCCGGAACGGTAGGAATTGAAGAAATAGGGGAAGCACAGGTAGAGCATCAGCGCCAGGAACGGCAGCAGGAAGAACAGGTGACCGATCAGGTCGATCGTGTTGCGTCCCCGCTTGGAGAGCTTGTTCGACAGGATGTCGATGCGGATGTGCTCGTTGACCTTCAGGGTCCAGGCGGCGCAGAGCATGAACACGGCGCCGAACAGGTACCATTGCAGCTCGAGCCAGGCATTGGACGAGACGCCGAAGAGGCGCCGGATGATGGCGTTGATGGCCGAGACCAGGATGGCCACCACAATGGCCCAGGCGGCCACCTTGCCGATGCGTTCATTGATCGAGTCGATGACACGGGATAGCCCGAGAAGTGCCGTCACCTGTCTCCCCCCTTAGAACCTATTGGTTGAAATCTTGCGGCCTAGCTATCGGACTTGAGCCGGCCCCGCTAGAGCCGCTTTCGTCCAATGCAAGGTTTTGACGGGTCCTAGCGGGGAAACTTTGGTGCCGCAAGAGGCCCTTCTGTTAAAAGTTTAGGCAGCATAAGGCTTTGCGGGAGGTTGGAAACTTGCGCGTGGCGGCCTTGAGGAATTTTTGGTTTTCCCGCCGCTCTCCAATAGTCAAGATTGGTTTCCCTGAGGGATCTGGCTATAAGTTCCTAACCTCTGGAGGCACCCCGTGACGCTGCTCGTTCTTGGCCTTGTGCTCTTTCTCGGCACCCACTCCTTCAGCATGGCGCGGGGGAGCCGGGCGGCCCTCATCGGCCGGATCGGGGAGGGGCCTTACAAGGGGCTCTATTCCCTCCTGTCGCTCGCCGGCATCGTCCTGGTCTCCATCGGTTATGGACAGTACCGGGCCGATGGCTACATCCCGGTCTGGGACCCGCCGGTCTGGACGCGCCACCTCGCGCTGCTCCTCGTCCTGATCGCCTTCATCTGCTTCGTGGCGGCCTATCTGCCGGGCCACATCAAGGCGCGGCTCAAGCATCCCATGCTGGCTGGCGTGAAGATATGGGCCTTGGCGCACCTCATCGCCAACGGGGATCTCGGCTCGATCCTGCTCTTCGGCTCGTTCCTCGTATGGGCGGTGCTGGCTCGCATCAGCGCCAAGCGCCGGGACGTGGCGGCCCAGCACGGCGGCACGGCGGCGCCGGCGGGTTGGCGCAACGACATCCTGGCGGTGGCGATCGGCGTCGCCGCGTATCTCGCCTTCGTGTTCTGGCTCCATCCCTGGCTCATCGGCGTGCCGGTTCTCCCCATGAGGGCATGAAGCCTCTCGCCTTGTGTGGTTGTCTATGCGAGCGCATCGAGCGAAAAAGTGGGCCCGGTTTTTCGCCCCAATCGATGCGCTCATTCATAGGAAGCATCGGATGATCCCAAAAGTGGGTTCCACTTTTGGGTCCGATGCTTTACGACCCCCCTTCGTGTTTTTGGAGGCGGCCGCCGTGCCGCGTGAGTGGGACGATGGCTCAGAACGACGAGTTCATTCGCGAAGTCGATGAGGAATACCGCCGCGACCGGATCGCCCAGATCTGGCAGCGCTACAACGGAATCATCATCGGCGTGGTGGTGCTGATCGTGGTGGGCGTCGGCGGCTGGCGCTATTGGCAGCACCGGCAGCAGAATCTCGCCCAGGAAGCGGCCGTTCGCTACGAGGAGGCCCTGCGCCTGTCCTCCGACGACAAGGGACAGGAAGCGCAGGCGGCCTTCGAGAACGTCCTGAAGGAGGATGCCGGCACCGGCTATGCCATGCTGGCCCGCTTCCGCCTCGCCGCCGAACTCGGCCAGCAGAACGCCGAGAACGGCGCCACGGCCTTCGACGCACTCGCCAGCGACGCCTCCGTGCCCCCGCTCTGGCAGGACCTCGCCCGCCTGCGCGCCGCGTGGCTGCGCCTCGACACCGCGGAACCCGCCGCCCTGCGCCAGACCGTCGAGCCGCTGGCGGCACCCGCCAATGCCTGGCGTCATTCCGCAAGGGAACTCTTAGGTTTGTCCGGTCTTAAGGCCGGTGACATGGATTATGCCGGCCGCTGGTTCGACCAGATTGCCGCCGACCGCGAGACGCCTGCCGCCCTGCGCCAGCGCCTTGCCGTCTACACGGCTCTCGTGGCGGGCGGCCCGGTTCAGGTGACGCAGTAGGATAGGACAAGACATGACGCCCACCGTCGCCATTGTCGGGCGGCCGAATGTCGGCAAATCGACTCTGTTCAACCGTCTCGTCGGCAAGAAGCTGGCGCTCGTGGACGACCGCCCCGGCGTGACCCGCGACCGCCGCGAGGGCGAGGCGCGCCTCGGCGATCTCGAGTTCCGCATCATCGACACGGCCGGCCTGGAGGAGGCGACGGAGGAGTCGCTGCTGGGCCGCATGCGCGCCCAGACCGAGGCCGCCATCGTGGACGCCGACGTGATCCTCTTCGTGATCGATGCCCGCGTGGGCATCCTTCCCGCCGACCGGCCCTTCGCCGAGATGGTGCGCCGCTCCGGCAAGCCCGTGATCCTCATCGCCAACAAGGCGGAAGGCTCCAGCGGCATGGCGGGCGCCTACGAGGCCTTCGGGCTGGGTCTGGGCGATCCGGTGCCGCTCTCCGCCGAGCACGGCGAGGGCATGGCCGACCTGTTCGAGGCCCTGATGCCTCACTTCCCCCATCCGGACGAGATGGAGGGCGATGAGGACGACCCGAACAAGCCCCTGCAGGTGGCTATCGTCGGCCGCCCCAATGCGGGCAAGTCCACCCTCATCAACCGCATGGTGGGCGAGGACCGCATGCTCGTTGGTCCCGAGGCCGGCATCACCCGCGATTCCATCTCCCTCGATTGGGAATGGCGCGGACGCGCCATCAAGCTGTTCGACACCGCGGGCATCCGAAAGCGCGCCCGGGTCGAGGACAAGCTCGAAAAGCTCTCCGTGGCCGATGCCCTGCGCGCCGTGCGCTTTGCCGAGGTGGTGGTGATCCTGCTCGACGCCACGATCCCGTTCGAGAAGCAGGACCTGACCATCGTCGATCTGGTGGAGCAGGAGGGCCGCGCCCTCGTGATCGGCCTCAACAAATGGGATCTCGTGGCCGACCAGAAGGGCCTGCTGACCGACCTGAAGGAGAAGGCCACCCGCCTGCTGCCGCAGGTGCGCGGCGCGCCGGTCGTGCCCCTGTCGGGCCTTGCCGGCAGCGGCATCGATCCGCTCATGAAGGCGGTGCTGCATACTTACGAGAAGTGGAACACCCGCATCTCGACCGCGCGGCTCAACCAATGGCTCTCCGAGGCCATCGACGCCAACCCGCCTCCGGCCGTCTCCGGCCGCCGCATCAAGATCCGCTACATGACCCAGGTGAAGTCGCGCCCGCCGCACTTCGCCGTGTTCGGCAACCAGCTCGATGCCCTGCCGAAGAGCTACACCCGCTACCTCGTCAACGGCATCCGCGAAGCCTTCGACCTTCCCGGCACACCCATCCGGGTGTCCCTGCGCATGGGCGCGAACCCGTTCGACAAGGACAAGCGGGGGTAAGAGCGTTCCTCACGCCTTGACTGCGTCATGCCCGGGCTCGTCCCGGGCATTTCCGTTTTCAGGGGCGGCCGCCGGCTTCGCGAAGTGCTTGGCGCCCGCCACGCAGGCGATGACCGCGACGTTGACGGCGACCATGCCCCAGCCGACGGTTTCGTGCAGGAGCGCTGCTGCCAGCATCAGCCCGAAGAACGGCTGGAGCAGCTGCAGCTGCGACACGCCCGCGATGCCGCCGAGCGCCAGGCCGCGATACCAGAACACGAAGCCGATCAGCATGGAGAACAGGGACACGTAGGCGAGCGAAAGCCAGGCGGGCAGGCCGATCCCGCTCCACGAGGCCGGGAGGCTGACCAGCATCAGGCCCCCCGTGAGCGGCAGCGAGAGAACGAGCGCCCAGGAGATCACCTGCCATCCGCCTAAGCGGCGCGAGAGCTTGGCGCCCTCCGCATAGCCGAGGCTGCACGCCACGATGGCGGCGATCATGAGAAGGCTGCCGGTGGAGGAGGCGGAGCCTCCCTGCAGCAGGGCGAAGCCCGCCACCAGGGCGCCGCCGAGCCCGGAGAAGATCCAGAACCCGGCCCTCGGACGCTCGCCGCCGCGCAGGATGCCGAAGAGAGCCGTGGCGAGCGGCAGCAGGCCGACGAAGCAGATGGATTGCGCCGAGGTGATGTGCTGAAGCGCCAACGCCGTCAGCAGCGGAAAGCCCACCACCACGCCGAGCGACACGATGGCGAGCGGCAGGAGGTCGCCGCGCGCGGGCCGCTTCTGGCGTAAGCCGATGAGCAGCGCCGCGCCTAAGAGCCCCGCGATGGTGGCCCGCGCCAGGGTCAGGAACAGCGGGTCGATGTCGAGCACGGCGATGCGGGTCGCCGGCAGCGAGCCGCTGAAGATCAGCACCCCGAGAAAACCGCTGACCCATCCCTCGGTCGTCCTGTCCATGCGCGTCCCTCCATCCTGCCCTGTGTGGCCCGGACCGCATGGCTTTTCCAGGGACGGTGCATTACAGTTGAGCCAAACTGTCATGGAACGATGGCCGGTACAGTGGACGATCTCACCCTTCCCACCCGCGACGGCACCCTCGTGGAGCATGTGATGGCGGCCATCCGCCGCCGGATCGCCAGCCGCGCCCTGGCGCCGGGCGGCAAGCTGCCGTCCATCCGGGCGCTGGCCCAGACCATGCGGGTGTCGAAATCCACCGTGGTGGAGGCCTATGACCGGCTGGCGGCGGAGGGCGTCATCCGCTCCCGGCCCGGCTCCGGCTTCTACAGCGCGGCAAGCCTCGCGCCCCTGTCGCTCGCCGAGCTCGCCCCGCGCCTCGACCGGGCGGTCGATCCGTTCTGGGTCTCGCGGCAATCCCTGGAGGCGCGCCGGGAGGTTCTGAAGCCCGGCTGCGGCTGGCTGCCCGACGCCTGGATGCCCGAGGACGAGATCCGTCGCGCCCTGCGCGGCCTGGCCCGCACGAAGGATGCAACGGGCCTCACCGATTACGGCACGCCTCTCGGCCTTGCTCCCTTGCGCGCCTTCCTCTCGCGCCGTCTCGCGGAGCAGGGCGTCGAGGCAGCATTCGACCGGATCCTGCTGACGGATTCCGGCACCCAGGCCATCGACCTCGTGTGCCGGCTGCTGGTCCAGCCCGGCGACACGGTGCTGGTGGACGACCCCTGCTACTTCAACTTCCTGGCCCTGCTGCGCGCCCATCAGGTCACGGTGATCGGCGTGCCGATGACCCCGGCGGGCCCCGATCTCGGCGCCTTCGAGCAGGCGCTGGGCCACCACAAGCCGCGCCTCTACATCACCAATTCCGGGCTGCACAACCCGACGGGCGCCGCCCTCTCCACGGTCACGGCGCACCGCCTCCTGAAGCTCGCCGAGCGGCACGGCCTCACCGTCGTCGAGGACG
Source organism: Microvirga splendida (assembly GCF_016427565.1). GTDB lineage: Bacteria > Pseudomonadota > Alphaproteobacteria > Rhizobiales > Beijerinckiaceae > Microvirga > Microvirga splendida. The sequence goes on along the minus strand of NZ_JAELXT010000028.1, from coordinate 2,861 downwards.
ACATCTTCGCCGATTTCGAGCACGAGCCCGCGCCGCGTCTCGCGGCTCTCGACGGCCTGGACCGGGTGGTGCGCATCGGCAGCTTCTCGAAGACCCTCTCGGCCTCCTTCCGCTGCGGCTACATCGCCGCGAGACCGGACTGGATCGACAAGCTCACGGACCTCAGGATCGCCACGGGCTTCTCCAGCCACCGCCTCGCCGAAGAACTGGTCCTCGGCGTCCTCGGCTCAAGCGGCTACCGCAGGCACCTGGAATCCTTGCGCACCCGGCTTGGCCGAAGCATGGCGGCCGTCGTCCCGCGCCTGCAGGCGCTCGGCATCACACCCTGGATCGTCCCGAAAGCCGGCATGCTCCTGTGGTGCCGCCTGCCGGACGATCTCGACGCCGCCGTCGTGGCGCGCCACGCGCTGAACGAGGACGTGGTGCTCGCCCCCGGCAACGTCTTCAGCCCGGCGCAATCGGCCAGGAGCTTCATGCGCTTCAACGTGGCCCAATGCACGGATGAGCGGGTGTTCAAGGGGCTGGAGAGGGCGATGACGGCGGCGGGGTGAGGTAAGCGCCTGTTTCATCCTCCATCGTCATGGCCGGACTTGTTCCGGCCATCCACGTCTTTACACCGGCGCAGAATAAAACGTGGATACCCGGGGCAAGCCCGGGCATGACGGTTGCGGGTGAAAGGCAACTCAGTACCATCGCCTGATGCAGAAGGGCGGCTGGGTCTACATCATGACCAACCGGCGCGACGGCACGCTCTATTGCGGCGTGACGAGCGACCTGTCCCGCCGCGCGTGGCAGCACCGCGAAGGGCTGATCGAAGGCTTCACGAAGCAATACGGCCTCAAGCGTCTCGTCTGGTACGAGCATTGTCCCGACATCCGCGACGCGATCCAGCGCGAGAAAACCATGAAGCACTGGCCCCGCGCTTGGAAGGTCCGCCTCATCCACCGCATGAACCCGGAATGGGACGACCTCTACGAGACGCTGAACCGGTAGCGCACTCACGCCCGGTTGCCGCTGCATTCATGGCCTCTCCGCGCGGATCCGGCGATCGGTCCCGGCCATCGTCGGCACGGCCAGGAAGGACACCCTCTCGTCATGGCCGTGCTCGTCACGGTCATCCACGTCTTCAAGAACCACAACGGTCGCAAGACGTGGATGCCCGGAACAAGTCCGGGCATGACTGCTCGATCCGCTGCTTGTCACTGCCCGTCCAGGAGCGCGCGGAGTGAAATGCCGGGAACGCCGAGGCTCCACTCGCAGATCATTCCGTCATTGTACGCATCGAGATTCAGCCAGCATCCTGGCTAATGTTATCTGGCTTTGCCGCCAGACATGGCATTTGTCGAAGAGCAACTTCTAGTTTTACTTCAAAAATATCTATGTTATGTAATTCTATGTCTATATCAGAATAAGAATTGTCTAATGGGCGAGCGCTTCGAACTTTTCAGATTATCCTTGGTGCCAAGGGATCAGAAGCGCTTTTTTGAGGAAGAAATATCGCGTGAAGAGTATCTTCGCAGAGCGTTTAGTCGTGACTGGATTTTCCAGCACTATGGGACTGAATTTCACTATAGATCTGACGCCCAACTGAGCCACAGCGAAGCGCTCCTTGGTCGTCTCGGCAGGCAAGTTACGTTCGACGAGAATCTACCTCCAGAGAAAGGCTTTGCAGAAAACAGCCGAGACGGCTGGAAAGCATGTGTTTTGGCTCTTGATCCACGAGATCATGCTGATGGTCAGAAAGCTGCATTGCAGATTGATCGGCAAGTAGGCACCCCATACTCGCTCATGATTTCATTGGCCGAAGCCATAAACCAGTTTTACAGAGATGCCCCGTTCCAACTCGAGATCCAGCCAATCTTTGACTCGTCTACTTTCTGGCGCTTTGCCGAAGAAAACAGAGGGCAGGTCACGTCACTCACATTTGAGTTTGTTGTTCCAAATGGACTCTGGAGTGCGAACGAGAGTGTACGAGAAGGGCTAGCTAGATATCGTGAGAAAATATCTGCTCAGAAGGTGACGACGACCTTCAAGAGTAACGAAGGTTTGGAAACCGATGCTGAGCCCATACGTGAAGCCGTTTCATACGCAGAGAAGGGAAGTGGTTCGATCAAGGCACGCGCTTTAGGTAACAAGCGCTTTAGCTCGAAAAGGCAGGCAACGGTCGTTACCCTTGATGATAGCGACTCAGAAGAGATGTCCTTAGTGGCTAAAGCGGCCCGCAAAATCACCCAGGTGCTTGGTCGTGAATAGAACAATAGCAATATGTACAGTCCTTGTATGGACAGGCGCCTGGATTACCATATCCTTAACACAGCCCTGGGTATTTGATGACACAAACACATTTCTTAAAGGGTTTGTTAATCACGAGTTCCTTGGCTTCATGGGAGTTATCGTCACAATCACGCTCGCATCTGCGGCAAATCTATTCATTGAGTTGAACAAGCTTGAAGAGAAGATTGAAATGGCTGTGTTCAGTGCATCAAAAAAGCACGTCAAAGACTCTGCTTTTTCTTTGATTGGTCTCCTTATCGCATCGCTTACTATCGTCGTTGTCAAGCCGCTGTTTGAAAGTTTCGGACCAACTGCACAAGCATTGTCTAACGGTATGGCTCTGACGACTATTCTCGTTAGCGTATTGATCTTGATCGACCTGACGCAGGCGGCGTTCAGCCTTGATCCCAATGGTGAATAGCTGAGCGAAACAATTAGAATCCATGCTATGTGGATCGAGTTCCTATTTTGTTCTTGACAAAAGCTGCAAGCTCGGCTATACCTTGCCTTAGAGTCCGTCCCGTAAATCATGAGCATCGACCCAAGCGGCGGATGAGGAGCATGACAGACGCGGCATAAAGGAACGC
>NZ_JAELXT010000027.1 GCF_016427565.1 Microvirga splendida | reverse complement strand
AAGCTGCACGTACGGTTCGGAGGAAGGCCGTTGTAAATCCCACGTGGAAACGGCGGCCCATCCTACCGGTCTGGTTGCAGGTTCGAGTCCTGCCGGGCCCACCATTTCCCTTATCTTGCAAGGATTTCAGCATGCGCCGGGGATCGCGCGCGCCTTGACCTGTCGCCCCTCGCCGGGCCGGCCCTTGATCCGTGCAAAATCCAACCATCTTTCTGGTCTCATGGTGCGTGGAGGAAGAAATGGGGCTGCTTGTCGACGGGGTTTGGCAGGACCGGTGGTACGACACCAACAGCACGGGCGGTCGCTTCGTGCGCACCAACGCGGTCTTTCGCAACTGGGTAACCGCTGACGGGTCCCCCGGCCCGACCGGCGAAGGCGGCTTCCGGGCCGAGGCCGGGCGCTATCACCTCTACGTGTCGCTGGCCTGCCCCTGGGCGCACCGCACCCTGATCATGCGCAGGCTCAAGGGCCTGGAGGCGATGATCGGCGTCTCCGTCGTGCACTGGCGCATGCTGGAACACGGCTGGACCTTCGAGGACGGTCCAGGCGTCGTTCCGGATCCCATCCATGGCGCCCGCTACCTGCACCAGGTCTACACCGCCGCCAAGCCTGACTATTCGGGGCGCGTGACGGTGCCGGTGCTCTGGGACAAGGCGAAGGGCACCATCGTCAGCAACGAATCCGCCGAGATCATCCGCATGATGAACGCGGCCTTCGACGGCATCGGGGCAAAGCCGGGCGACTACTATCCCGAGGATCTCCGGCCCGAGATCAACGAGCTGAACGCGCGCATCTACGACCATGTCAACAACGGCGTCTACAAGGCGGGATTCGCCACGCAGCAGCAGGCCTACGATGAGGCCGTGCGCCCGCTCTTCGAAACCCTCGACGCGCTCGATGAGCGCCTGTCCTCACGCCGCTATCTCTGCGGCAGCAGGCTCACCGAAGCCGACATCCGGCTGTTCACCACATTGGTGCGTTTCGACCCGGTCTATGTCGGACATTTCAAATGCAACCTGCGCCGCATTGCGGATTACCCGCATCTGTCCGGCTACCTGCGCGACCTCTACCAGACGGACGGCATCGCCGAGACGGTCAACATGGCTCACATCAAAGGGCATTATTATGAGAGCCACAAGACCATCAATCCTACCGGCATCGTGCCGGCCGGTCCGATCCTGGATCTCGATGCGCCTCATGGGCGGGAGCAACTGTCCGGAAGGTGATGCGCTTCCCTTATACGTGCCGAGAGTTGTCCGGCGCAGCAGAGCAGGATCACGTTAAGTGGAGGAGATCGCAACCTAGATCCGTCCCTTCCGTTCGACTAGCAGGCCCGTCCGGGCTCTACTCGAGAGGAAAGACAATATGATGAACCGTATCGGTTTCGGTCTGATTGCGAGCGCACTCCTGGCCGCTCCGGCCTTCGCACAGGCTCAAGCTCCGGCCCAGCCGCAAGGTCAGGCGCCCGCCAGCGGCACCACCATGCAAGTTCCCATGAACCAAGCGCCCATGAACCAGGGCGCAGGAACTGCCATGCAGGGAAGCGACGTTCAATACATCACGCAGAACCGCTCGGATCTGTGGCGCGCATCGCGGCTGGAAGGTGTCAACGTCTACAACCAGAACGACGAGCGGATCGGCGACATCAGCGAAGTTCTCGTAAACCGCCAGGGTCAGGTCGAAGCCGTGGTGATCGGCGTCGGCGGCTTCCTCGGCATGGGCGAGCGCAGCGTTGCGGTTCCTTACGATGCTATCCAGTGGCAGCAGAGCGAGGATCGGGTTGCAGCAACGCCAAGTACGACTGGCGCCGCCGGGACGACGGGTGCCACCACGATGGGCGCGACGGGCTCCACCAACGCGGCCGGCACGAACACCGCCATGACCAACAGCACCATGCAGCAACCTGAAACGACAGGCAGCGTTGGCACGGGCTACCAGGCCACCGCCGGCGACCGGATGCGCGATTATCCGGAACGGGCCATTCTGCCGAATGCCACGAAGGAGCAGCTCGAGAACGCTCCGGAGTTCCGCTTCGCCAATCAGTAAGGAGCGGTCGTCAACACGTCGAAGGAGCCCTTGGGGCTCCTTCTTCGTTTGAAGAACGCAAGGCTCCTTACGGCCGGTAGACTTCGATCGCCTCCGCGAAGCCCTCGACCACATGCTCCCCGAGCGGCGAAGGATTGCCCCAGAGGTGCTCCACGAAAGGCTTCGACATCAGGAGCGGCTCACCCAGCCGCTTGTTCAGCTCGGCGATGCGGCTTGCGAGATTCACGTCGCGTCCGATCACCGTGAAGTCGAGGCGCTGGCCCGAACCCACATTGCCATAGGCCGCATCGCCGTGATGCAGGGCAAAGCCCACGCCGATCGGCACGGGGAAGCGCCCCTCGCTGTTCGCCGCCTCGATGCGGCGCAGCGCATGGGTGGCGGCCGTCAGGGCCGACTGCGCAGCCCCGCCCGTGTCGTCGCCCTTGTCGCGCACGATGGCGAGCACGCCATCGCCGAGATATTTCAGCACCTCGCCGCCTTCATCCTCGATGGGCGGCACGATGCAGTCGAAATAGGTGTTGAGCAGCTCGACCGCGCTCTCGGGGCTCAGCGTCGAGGATATATGCGTGTAGTCGCGCATGTCGGCGAACAGGATGGCGGAGCGGATGCGCGTCACCTGCCCGCGCTGGATCGCGCCGGAGAGAATCGCCTTGTGGGGATCGTCGCCCACATAGATGCGCAGCACCTCGTCGAGCCGGTTGCTCGTGGCGCGCAGCTCGGTGACGAGGGCGAAGGACGGCATGACCAGGCGCAGGATCGTCAGCTCGCGCGGGCCGAACCCGCCCGGCGTCCGGGTGGCGAACGAGATTGCGTTCTCGGCCCCGTTGGTGAACAGGATCGGAACCGTGACGTATTGCCGGTAGCCAGCCTCCTTCAGCTCCGGAATGACCGCGAAGAGATCTTCGGAGGTCTCGTCCAAGTCCAGGATGAGCCATTCGCCGGTGCGGTTCACATAGGCGAAGGGGCTTGCCTGGTAGACGGCTTCGCGGCGGTCGCCGTGCGGCAGGTAGCGCACGACCGTGCCCTCCTCCCGGGTCCAGAACCGGCCGATGCCGGCATATTCCGTATGAAGGGCCTCGATGGCCGAGACGGCCCGGTCGACCGGCAGGCCCAGCTCAATCAGCCGGTTCAGGAACCCGGCCAGGACCTCGTTCGGATCCTCCATGCGGGCCGCAATGGTGACGAGCCAGTCCCGCAGGGCGACGACCCGCGACAGGCTCTCCGCATCCAGGCTCTTGGCCACGGCGAGGAGATCGTGCGAGGGGGCTGTGGCGGGAGGAAGCGTCATAAGGCCAAGGTGTGGTGTCCCCGTGAAACCTTCAAGTCGGGGGAGGCATTCGCCCGGGAAAGCTGGTATGCGCCTTAATCGGTCAATCAATATGACCGAATCCAGACCCGCAACAGAGCCGAGCCATGGCAAGCATCGATACGCTTTTCGTCACCAAAGTCTACCGGGCCGAGCTGACCGGCGCCAAGGCTGAGAGCCGCAACGCCGAGCTTGAGGCGGCCTCCCTGTCCATCGCCGAGGACGACGAGGCCGGCCAGCGCTGGTGCGCCAAGAACGGCTATCCGGGCTACACGTCCTATGCGTCCCTCAACGACCTGCCCTGGCGGGTTCCGGTCTTCGGCGACCTCCTGAAGGAAATCGACAAGCATGTGGCGGCCTTCGCCAAGGAGCTGGAATACGACCTCCAGGGCCGTAAGCTCGTCATGGACAGCCTCTGGATCAACATCCTGCCGCCGGGCGGCATCCACACCTCGCACATCCACCCGCATTCGGTGATCAGCGGCACCTACTACGTGACGATCCCGGAGGGGGCGAGCGCCCTCAAGCTCGAGGATCCGCGCCTCGGCTTCATGATGGCGGCCCCGCCGCGCAAGGCCAAGGCGAAGCCCGAGAACCGCCAGTTCGCCTATATGAAGCCCGCCCCCGGGACGGTGCTGCTTTGGGAAAGCTGGCTGCGCCACGAGGTGCCCCTCAACGAGGCGGAAGCCGAGCGCATCAGCATCAGCTTCAACTATTCCTGGCAGTAAGGCATTCGCATCCGGGCACAGGAAAAATAGACGCCTCGTTTCCGGCGACACGGGCCCGGTGCCTGCGCTAGAACATCGTCATGCAACCGCTTCGTGACGACGACACTCTCTTTGCCGCGCTGATCGCCCGCGATCCTTCCTACGAGGGGTTCGCCTATGTGGGCGTGAAGACGACCGGCATCTTCTGCCGCCTGACCTGCCCGGCCCGCAAGCCGAAGCGCACGAACGTGGTATTCTTCGCCTGCCAGGATGCCGCCCAGGATGCGGGCTTTCGCCCCTGCCTGCGCTGCAAGCCCCTCGACATCAAGTCGCCTGCAAGCGGCGCCCTCCACACCTTGCGAGAGCGGGTCAAGGCGGAGCCCGAGCGGCGGTGGAGTGCGGAAGACCTGAGGGCGCTAGGCTACGATGCCTCGACCGTGCGCCGCGCCTTCCAGCGCGAATACGGCGTCACCTTCGCGCAATATGCCCGGTCGCAGCGGCTCGGTCTTGCCGTCGGCACCCTGCAGCAGGGAGGCTCGGTGATCGATGCCCAGCTCGATGCAGGATATGAATCCGGCAGCGGCTTTCGCGAGGCCATCGGCCGGCTCATCGGCGATGCGCCGGTTCGCACGGCGGCGCACCAGATCCTTACGGCGCAATGGCTCGACACACCCATCGGGGCGATGCTGGCCGTGGTGGACGATGCAGGCGTCCACCTGCTCGAATTCGCCGAGCGTAAGGCGCTTCCCAACGAGATCAGGCGGCTGCGCGAGCGGACCGGGCCGATCAGCTTCGGGCATCACGCCATGCTCGACAGGCTGGCCGGCGAGGTCGAGCAATACTTCTCAGGAAGACTGATGGCATTCACCGTTCCGGTGGTTCAGAAGGGCACGGCTTTCGAGGCCGGCGTCTGGAGCGCCTTGCAGCAGATCCCGGTCGGCCAGACGCGCAGCTACGGCGCGCTCGCCCGCGCGATGGAGCGCCCCGAGGCGGTCCGGGCGGTGGCGCGGGCAAACGGCGCCAACCAGGTGGCGATCATCGTCCCCTGTCATCGCGTGATCGGCGCCGACGGGTCCATGACCGGCTACGGCGGTAAGATCTGGCGCAAGCAATGGCTGCTCGAGCACGAGCGGCGCATGACAGCATCACAATCGCAGCATTGAGGTTCACGATGTCCGATCAGGTTACGAGGGCTCAGACGTTCAAGGCGCTCCACGTCCGGGGCAATCCGCTCATCCTGTTCAATGTGTGGGATGCGGGCACTGCGAAAGCCGTGGCGGCCAGCGGCGCGAAGGCGCTCGCGACCGGCAGCTGGTCCGTTGCGGCGGCGCACGGCTTCGACGACGGCGAGCACATGCCCTTCGATCTCGCCCTCGCAAATCTGGAGCGCATCGTGGCCGCCACCGACCTTCCGGTGACCATCGACTTGGAGAGCGGCTACGGCGCGACGCCCGATGAGGTCGGCACGAGCGTCGCCCGCGCGGTGCAGGCCGGCGCCATCGGCTGCAATCTCGAGGACAGCTCCCGCGAGACCGGACCCTTGCGCGCGATCTCCAATCAGGCGGCGCGACTCAGGGGAGCCCGGCAGGCAGCCGACAGGCTCGGCATTCCGGCCTTCCTCAACGCGCGCACCGACGTGTTTCTCATTGCCCCGACAGAGGTCCATGAAGGCCTCGTGGCAGACGCTCTCGAACGCGGCCGCGCCTATGCCGATGCCGGCGCGGACGGTCTCTTCGTGCCGGGCCTCGTCAACGAAGCCTTGATCGCCCGCGTGGTCGAAGGCTCGCCCCTGCCGGTCAACATCATGGCGAGCGCATCGGCGCCCTCGGCCGCGCGCCTCGCCGAACTCGGCGTCGCCCGCATCAGCCATGGGCCGGGTCCCTACCGGATGATGATGAAGGCGCTTGAGAACGCCGCGAGAGAGGCCCTGCTCTGACGGTTGCCTCCGTCAGGCGCGAGCTTTCTCGATCTTCGGCAGAAAATAGGCCAGCAGGCCGATAGCCGGCAGGAACGAGCACACCTTGTAGACGGTCTCGATGCTCGTCGCGTCCGCGAGATAGCCCAGGGCCGCAGCGCCCAGGCCGCCCATGCCGAAGGACAGGCCGAAGAACAGGCCGGCGATCATGCCGACGCGGCCGGGCACGAGCTCCGTTGCATAGACCAGGATGGCCGAGAACGCGGAGGCGAGCACGACGCCGATGATGACGCTCAGCACCGCCGTCCAGAACAGGTTGGCATAGGGCAGCAGGAGCGTGAAGGGCAGCACGCCGAGGATCGAGATCCAGATCACGTAGCGCCGGCCGATCCTGTCGCCGACCGGGCCGCCGAGCAGCGTGCCGGCCGCAACCGCGCCGAGGAAGATGAACAAGTAGATCTGCGCATCCTGCACCGACACCTGGAACTTCGAGATCAGGAAGAAGGTGTAGTAGCTGGTGAGCCCGGCCATATAGAAGTTCTTCGAGAAGACCAGCAGCATCAGGATCGTAATCGAGGCGGCGATGCGCCTGCGTGAGAAGGCCGATCTCGTCTCAGCCGCCTTGGGCTTCGTCTTCAGCTCCACGAGTCTCGCCCGATACCAGCGCCCGACTGCGGACAGGATCAGCATCGCCAGCAGCGCCACCGCCGAGAACCAGGCGATGCTGCCCTGTCCGAACGGCACCACGATGAAGGCCGCAAGCAGCGGCCCCAGGGCCGTGCCCGCATTGCCGCCGACCTGGAACACCGACTGCGCCAGCCCGTGCCGTCCGCCAGAGGCCATGCGGGCGACGCGGGAGGATTCGGGATGGAACACCGACGACCCCATGCCGACGAGGGCCGCCCCGAGGAGCAGGATCGGATAGGAATGCGCCTGCGAGAGCGTCAGCAGGCCAACCAGTGTGAAACCCATGCCGACGACGAGGGAGAAGGGCTGCGGCCTGCGGTCCGTGAAGATGCCGACCAACGGCTGCAGCAGCGAGGCGCTTAATTGGAAGGTGAGCGTCAGCAGGCCGATCTGGCCGAAATCGAGGCGGTAATTGTCCTTCAGGATCGGATAGATTGCCGGAAGCAGGGACTGGATCAGGTCGTTCAGCAGGTGGGACACGCTGATGGCGGCGAGCACAGGCACCGCAACCCTCTCGGCAGAGAGCTTGAGGGAGACAGCGGGCATGACGGGTGATTTGGTGTCCATTGCGGGTTCTTTTTGATGGGACCGGCCTGTGGCACGGACCTTCTGCAGCGTTTCCGATCCTCCTATAACCCAGAATGGGGCGCCTATCCCCTGCCCATCCTGCAATCCAGGGCTACGGCGCAGGCGGGGCAGGATCCTATCCTGCCAGCCCCATCTTACCTGCAACATAGTATCGCACGGGTCACAACTTTTTCCCATTTCGTCTATAACAGCGAGAGACCAAGCAATAGGCCCGGGAACCGGGACAAGCGATTTGAAGCAAGGGGTATTTCATGTCTCAGGCCACGTCCTACGAGCAATTGATGCTCGAGCTGGTGAACCGGGAGCGTGCGAAAGCCGGCGCCCAGCCGCTGGCCTTCAACGGCGATCTCAACGAATCGGCGGACGCGCATAGCGACTGGATGATCTCGGCCGACGTCTTCAACCACACGGGCCTGGGCGGTTCGTCCCCGCACCAGCGGATGATCGATGCCGGCTACAGCTTCACCGGATCCTATGCCTCGGGCGAGAACATCGCCTGGGCGAGTCTCCGGGACCCGTCCGGGCTGCAGGACGAGGTGGAGTTCCTGCACACCAACCTGATGAACAGCCCGGGCCACAAGGCGAACATCCTCAACGGCAATTTCCAGGAGATCGGCATCGGCTTCCAGACCGGCGGCTATCTGACTTGGGACGCGGCCTTCGTCACGCAGAACTTCGCCCGCTCGGGAAGCAAGGCCTTCCTGACCGGCGTCGCCATGGACGACAAGGACGGCGACCGGTTCTACGACATCGACGAGGGTCTGGGCAGCATCACCGTGTCGGCCGTCAGCGCGAGCGGGGCGAAGTATACCACCTCGACCGGGAGCGGGGGCGGCTACAGCCTCGCCCTGGCGGCGGGCACCTACACGGTCACCTTCTCGGGCGGCGGCTATGCTCCGGTGACCCAGCAGGTGACCATCGGGTCGGCGAACGTGAAGCTCGACCTCATCGATCCGGCGGCGGCCACCACCGGCAGCAGCACGACCAGCGGCACGGCAGCGGCGAATACCCTCAAGGGCACCTCGGCGGCCAACACGATCAAAGGCTTGGGCGGCAACGACAAGCTCTATGGCCGCTCCGGCAACGACAAGCTCTACGGCGGCACCGGCAACGACAAGCTCTTCGGGGAGACCGGCAAGGACAGGCTCTATGGCGGCGACGGCAAGGACATCCTGTCGGGCGGTACGGGCAGCGACATCCTGAGCGGCGGCTCCGGTGCGGACACTTTCCGCTTCGCCGGCAAATGGGGTGCGGACAAGGTTTCCGACTTCAGGAACGGCATCGACCGCATCGACCTGCGCGGCAACGGCCTGAGCTTCCGCGAGCTCAGTATCGCCCGAGGCAACGGCGACAGCGACGGCAGGGCTGATGACGTGATCATCAAGGCCGACGGCCAGTCGATCGCCCTGCTCAACGTGAAGGTTTCGCTGATCGGCGCCTCCGACTTCCTGTTCTGAGGATATCGCAAGCGGCGAAGAAAAAGGCGGGCTTTCGGCCCGCCTTTTTGCTGATCGGTTGTCGAGACCCTTATTCGGCTGCGACCAGAACCGTCTCGCGGGCAGGTGCGCGGGTCTCGATGGTGCCGTCATAGACGGCCTGATCGAGAACGCCCTCCTCCTTCGCCACGAGCACGGGCACTAGGACCTGGCCGGTGACGTTGGTCATGGTGCGCATCATGTCGACCACGCGGTCGATGGCCACGATGTAGCCGATGCCTTCCAGCGGCAGGCCTGCGGTGCTCAAGGTGAGCGTCAGCATCACGATGGAGGTGCCGGGCACGCCTGCCGTGCCGAGCGAACCGAGCACGGCCGTGAGGCCGATGAGCACGTACTGCGTGAGCGTGAGATCGAGCCCGAAATACTGCGCGATGAAGATCGAAGCGATGGCCGGATAGATCGCCCCGCAGCCGTCCATCTTCACGTTGGCGCCGAGCGGCACCGCAAAGCTGGCATAGCTCTGCGGCACGCCGAGCTTTTCGACCGCAACGCGCAAGCTCATCGGCAGGGTGGCGAGGCTCGACGAAGTGGCGAAGGCCATCTGCATCGCCGGCAGCGCGCCGCGGAAGAAGCGGCCCACTTTCAGGCCGTGCAGCTTCAGGAGGCCGCCATAAACCACGACGATGTGGAACAGGCAGGCGAGATACATGGCCGCGATGAACTTGCCGAGAGGCAGCAGCGAGGACAGGCCGTAGCGCCCGACTACCCAGGCGATCAACCCGAAGGTGCCGATGGGCGTGAGCTGCAGCACCCAGCGGGTGATGCGGAACACGAGCGCCGCGCCCTGATCGACGAAGCCCCGGATGCCCGCGGTCTTCTCGCCGAGCGACACGAGGGCCGCGCCGACGATGCCGGAGAAGAACAGCACCTGCAGCACATTGGTGTCGGCCATGGCCTTGATCGGGTTCGTCGGCACGATGCCGATCAGCACCTCGAGCGGGGTCGGGATCGTGCGCGGCTTCACCTCGCCGAGCGGCAGGTTCGACAGGCCGAGGCCCGGGTCGATCAGGTGGCCGAACGCGATGCCGACGAGCACGGCGATCGTCGAGGTGGCGACGAACCAGAACAGGGTGCGCAGGCCCAAGCGTGCCACGTTGCCGGCTTCCGCGAGCCTCGCCACGCTGGACGTGATGGTGAAGAACACGAGCGGGATGACGATCATCCGCACGAGGTTCAGGTAGATGTCGCCGAGCGGCTTGAACCAGACGGCCGCCTGCTCGCCGGCCAGGACGCCCGCGAGGATGCCGAGGGCAAAGCCCACCGCGACCCGCTGCCAGAGCGGACGGGTAAACCACAATTGCAACATGTGAATTGCCTTATATTTACGAATATACATGCAAATAATGGATGCACCGGCAGAGCACAAATGTCGCGGGCGCAGGGCTGACGCTGCCCAGGCGCATGGAAGGGTTCGGCTCACATTGGCGTGTGGCGGGTTGCAGGCGAGGAACGCAGGCTCATCTCGGATCTTGTCCGGCAGCAACAGGACATCAGAACCCACATGCCTCCTCGTCTTCATTCTGGCTTCCGCAACGCCGGATTGTCGCTCCTGCTCCTTGTCGCCGGCAGCGTCGGTGCCGGGGCCCAGCCCGCCTCCCCTGCGCCGATTTCCCCCGACACCCGGCGGATCGAGGAGACGGTGGAGCGCGCCAAGGACCTGCCCAACCTGCGCTCGCTCATCGTCACCCACAACGGAACCGCCCTGGCCGAGCAGGCGTTCGGCGGCGCCCGGCTGGACCGCCCGACGAACATCAAGTCGGCCTCGAAGACCATCATGTCAGCCCTCGTCGGCATCGCCATCGAGCGCGGGGTGCTGCAGGGCGTCGACCAGCCGGTGGCGTCGATCCTCGAGCGAAGCATCCCGGACGAGGCGGATCCGCGCGTGAGGCAGATCACCATCGGGCACCTGCTCTCCATGCAGGCCGGGCTGGAGCGCACCTCGGGCCGCAATTACGGCGCCTGGATCAGCAGCGGCAACTGGGTGCGCGACGCTCTCTCGCGCCCCTTCGTGGACGAGCCCGGCGGGCGCATGCTCTATTCCACCGGCAGCACGCATCTGCTCTCCGCGGCGCTCACACGCGCCTCGAAGCGCAGCACCCTGGAACTTGCCCGCGAGTGGCTCGGCGAGCCGCTGGAGATCGACGTCGCGCCCTGGACGCGCGACCCGCAGGGCATCTATCTCGGCGGCAACGAGATGGCGCTTTCGCCCCGTGCGCTGCACCGTTTCGGCGAGATGTACCGCCAGGGCGGCACCATCGACGGCAAGCGCGTGGTGCCGGAGAGCTGGATCCGGGAATCCTGGACGCCGCGCACATCCTCGCCCTTCACCGGCGACCGCTACGGCTATGGCTGGTTCATGCGCGACATGCGCGGACACACGGCCCATTACGCCTGGGGCTTCGGCGGGCAGATGCTCTATGTGATCCCCAGCCTCGGGCTGACCGTCACCATGACGTCCGATCCCACGGAGCCGTCCCGCGAGGACAACTATATCGGCCAGCTCCACGCGCTCGTCGCCGACGGCATCGTCCCGGCGCTTCTGCCGAAGCCCGAGGATGCAACCGGCAGCATCCAGCAGACCCCGATCCCCTGATCGGTCCGCCGGCAGGCCGCAGACCGGAAGCGCCGTTAGGCATCCGAGCCGACGAGCGTTGTTGCTGCGAGCTTGGCCGTGCTACGACCGGAGGAGCCGGTCCGGGAAGCGTCACCCCCATCCGGATCGGCTGTGTGACGAAAGCCGATGAACGACACCGACCTCCTGCTCCGCCTCGCCGTTGCTCTAGCCATCGGGCTGCTCATCGGCCTCGAGCGCGGCTGGCAGCAGCGCGAGGAGGCGGAAGGCGAGCGCACGGCCGGACTTCGGACCTACACGCTGGTGGCCGTGCTCGGCGCTCTGTCGGCGGTTCTGTCGAGCGCCACCCATGCGATGTTTCTCGCCCTGTCCTTCCTCGGGTTCTCCATCGCCTTCAGCGCATTTGCGTGGCTCGAGGCGAGGGTGGAGCGGGATTTCAGCGTCACGGGGGTCGTCGCAGGACTCATCACCTTCGCGCTCGGCGCCTATGCGGTTCTCGGCGACCTCCAGGTGGCGACCGCGGCCGGCGTCGTCGTCACGCTCATCCTCGCCCTGAAGCAGCCGCTCCACCAATGGCTGCGGCGCCTGACCTGGCTGGAGATCCGCTCGGCGCTCGTCCTGCTCGCCATGACGTTCCTGGCGCTGCCCCTGTTGCCGAACCGCACCGTCGACCCTTGGGAGGCCATCAATCCGGCGGAGATCTGGCTGCTCGCCATCATCATCGCGGCGATCTCCTTTGCCGGTTACATTGCGATCAGGATCATGGGCAGCCAGGCCGGCGTCGCCATGGCGGCGCTGGCCGGCGGACTGGCCTCCTCGACCGCCACGACCGTGACCCTTGCCCGCATGGCCCGGGAGCACCCGGCCGCCAGCCCTCTGCTCGCGGGCGGCATTCTCCTGTCCAATCTCGTCATGGTGCTCCGCGTGCTGGTGGTGGCGAGCGCCCTCAACAGGGCTCTCCTGCTTCCACTCGCATGGCCCCTCGGCGCGGCGGCGCTCGTGCTGGCCGGCGTGGCCGGCCTGCTCCTGCTCAGGTTCGGCAAGGACAGCAAGGAGTATCCCAACCTCACCATCAAGAGCCCCTTCGACCTCGGGACGGCCCTCAAGCTTGCCGGACTGATCGCCGTCATCAGCCTCCTGACCAAGATCATCACCGCCTATATGGGCGGAGCCGGCCTGATCGTGCTCGCTGCCCTCTCCGGGCTGGCGGATGTGGATGCCATCACCTTGTCCTTCGCACGCCTGACGAATGACGGTCTCGCCGTCGCGACGGCGGCGCTGGGGATCGGCATTGCGGTGGCCGTCAACACGGCCGTGAAGGCCGCCATGGCCTTCAGCCTGGGCACGGTGCAGGCGGGCTGGATCGTCTCGGGGGCAAGCGCAGCCGCGCTCGCGGCGGGCGGCGGCGCCTTCGTGCTGTTCGGCTGATACGAAAAAGGCGGGCACGAGGCCCGCCTTTCGAAATTGCCTAGTTGTCCAGGAAGCTCCGAAGCTTCCGGCTCCGCGAGGGATGCTTCAGCTTGCGCAGGGCCTTCGCTTCGATCTGACGGATGCGCTCGCGGGTCACGGAGAACTGCTGGCCGACCTCCTCGAGGGTGTGGTCGGTGTTCATGCCGATGCCGAAGCGCATGCGCAGCACGCGTTCCTCGCGCGGGGTCAACGATGCGAGAACTCGCGTCGTTGTTTCACGAAGATTGCTCTGAATCGCCGCATCGATGGGCAGGATCGCGTTCTTGTCCTCGATGAAGTCGCCGAGGTGCGAATCCTCTTCGTCGCCGATCGGCGTCTCAAGGGAGATCGGCTCCTTGGCGATCTTGAGAACCTTCCGCACCTTTTCCAGCGGCATGGCGAGCTTCTCGGCCAATTCCTCCGGAGTCGGCTCGCGGCCGATCTCGTGCAGCATCTGGCGCGAGGTGCGGACGATCTTGTTGATCGTCTCGATCATGTGCACCGGAATGCGGATCGTGCGGGCCTGGTCGGCGATCGAGCGGGTGATCGCCTGCCGGATCCACCAGGTGGCATAGGTCGAGAACTTGTAGCCGCGCCGGTACTCGAACTTGTCCACCGCCTTCATCAGGCCGATATTGCCCTCCTGAATCAGGTCCAGGAACTGCAGGCCGCGGTTCGTGTACTTCTTGGCGATGGAGATCACGAGGCGCAGGTTCGCCTCGATCATCTCCTTCTTCGCCTGACGGGCCTCGCGCTCGCCCTTCTGCACCATCATGACGATGCGGCGGAACTCCTGGATCTCCAGGCCGGTCTCGCTCGCCAGATTGTGGATGTTCTCGCGCAGGTCGTGGATGCCGTCCTTCGCCTTGGCAACGAAGTCCTTCCAGCCCTTGCCGCCGAGCTTGGACACCCGCAGCACCCATTTCGGGTCGAGTTCCCAGCCCTGGTAGTGCTTGAGGAACTCCTCGCGGGCGACGCCGTGGCTCTCGGCCAGGCGCATCAGACGGCCCTCATGGGAGATGAGGCGCTTGTTGATGTCGTAGAGCTGCTCGACCAGGGCCTCGATGCGGTTGTTGTTCAGCGAGAGCGACTTCACCGCTCCCACGATATCCGCCTTGAGTTCCTTGTACTTGCGCTCCTGGGCCGGGGTCAGCTGCTTGTTCTGCATGCGCTGTTCCACATGCTCGACCTGCAGGCGGCGCAGCTTCTTGTAGTTGTCGGCGATGGAGTCGAAGGTCTCGAGAACGCGCGGCTTCAGCTCGGCCTCCATGGCCGAGAGCGACACGTTGTTCTCCATGTCGTCGTCGTCGAGATCGCCCTCGGGCGGGGTCATCCCCTCCTCGGTCTCGGGCGTCTCTTCTTCCGCCTCGCCCTCGCCCAGAGCGTCCACCTTGGGCGCGCCCTTGCCGTCGGGGCCCGCATAGGTGGCCTCGAGGTCGATGATGTCGCGCAGCAGCACCCGGCCTTCGACGAGCTCGTCGCGCCAGATGATGATGGCCTGGAAGGTCAGGGGACTTTCGCACAGGCCCGCGATCATGGCCTCGCGGCCGGCCTCGATGCGCTTCGCGATCGCGATTTCGCCCTCGCGGGAGAGAAGCTCCACCGAGCCCATCTCGCGCAGGTACATGCGCACCGGATCGTCCGTGCGGTCGGTGGGTTCCTTGGCCGTGGTCTCGCGAACGGCGACGGCGCGGGTCTGGGACGCCTCGACGAGGTCGCCGCCCTCGGCTTCCTCCTCCTCGGCTTCCGGCTTCTCGCCCTCGTCCGCCTCTTCCGATTCGACGACGTTGATGCCCATCTCGGAGAGCTGGCCGAGCACATCCTCGATCTGCTCCGAGTTGAATTCCTCGGGGGGCAGAACCTCGTTCAGCTCGTCATAGGTGACATAGCCACGCTTCTTCGCGAGCTTGATCATCCGCTTGACGGCGGCATCGCTCAGGTCGAGCAGAGGCCCATCGGTCTGCTGCTCGGTGGTCGTGGTATCGCCTTCGTCGCCGCCGGTTGTCTTCGTTGCCATGCTTTGCTCAACTCCAGCGCCCCGCCTGTCCCCCCTACAGGACCTGCGCTGCGCGAAAGGGCGGCCAGCCTTGAAGGCTCCGCCACCCGAAATTCATTCCCGATTATAAACAGTGAGTCGCTGACTAACCGTTAACCATCTCCTGCTCAAACTGTGGCAGCCGCCCGACCTGCCGCAGTTTTGAAATCCTGACCATCAGTGACCCCCGGGGATCCCTGCATCGTCCATGTCGGCCTCGGCACCCTCGACGGAAGACAGCTGGTTCTGGACCTCCCGCAGCCAGGCGAGATTGGCCTCATTATCATCTTCGGCGAGTGCGCGCTCGGCTGCTCGAAGTTCGCTATGTAACGTGCGTGCGCGGCGATGCAAGGTGATGGCTTGCCTCAATGCGTCCTCTAGACGCAAGGGATCCGCGTGAGGATCCAGCATCCACCGGTCGCCGGGACGGACCAGGGCCGTCAGCCTGCTGGCCTCGGCCGTGAGACCGGCTCGCTCAAGGCGGGCCCTCATGACCGTCAGGTCGGCAGGTTCGCCGCTCGCCGCTCCATCGAGCAGGAGACTACGCACCATTTGGGTGGAGCGGCGTTCAAGTTCAAGATCTGCAAGGGTTTCCGCATGATTTTGAAGGAGTTCCGGGTGAACCAGGAAGGTGCAGAGGATCATCGCCTCCCGGGGGGACTCGGCCGTTCCGCCGGCAAAGAGCGCACTCCGGGCAAGCATCGGCGAAACGCTCAGGCGGGAGCTTGGCGTCATGGGCTGAGGCTTCTGGAAGTCCCGCCGCGGGCCGCCGCCCTGGCGGTTGAAGCGGTTGGCCCGGGTGTCGGGGCTTAAAGCCGCGAGGCGGCTTTCCACCTCCTCCCGATAGTATTTCTTCAGGGTCTCGTCGCGAATCAGGGCAAGTGATTCGCGCAGCCGCCGCTCCAGGGCAGCCCGCCGTTCGGGCGTATCGAGGGGCCCCGCCTCGAACTCCCGGGTCCAGAGCACATCCACCAGGGGCCGGGCCGCGGCAAGCACCCGCTCCACGGCGGCAGGCCCTCCCCCGCGGGCGAGGTCGTCCGGGTCCTGCCCCTCGGGCAGCATGGCAAAACGCAGGGACTTGCCAGGCATCAGGTTCGGCAGGGCCACATCCAGGGCCCGGTAAGCGGCCCGCTGGCCGGCCTTGTCGCCGTCGAAGCAGAGGATCGGCTCCTCGGCCAGCCGCCAGAGCAGGGTGAGCTGGTCCTCCGTGAGGGCCGTGCCGAGCGGGGCGACAGCATGGGCAAAGCCCGCGACATTGAGCGAGATCACGTCCACATAGCCTTCCACCGCGATCACGGTGCCCCGGTCATGGGCCGGCTGGCGGGCGAGATGGTAGTTGTAGAGGAGCCGCCCCTTGTTGAAGAGCGGCGTATCCGGCGAGTTCAGGTACTTGGCCGGCACGTCGGCGCTCATGGCGCGCCCGCCGAAGGCGATCACCCGGCCGCGCAGGTCGCAGATCGGGAACATCACCCGGTCACGGAAGCGGTCATAAGGAACCTTCACGTCCTCGGCGGCGATCAGGAGGCCCGCCTCCACCATCATGTCGATGGGCACGCCCTTGCCGGCGAGATGGTCGCGCAGGGCAAACCGTTCAGGGGGGGCATAGCCGATGCGGAAGCGCGCCTGCGTGTCCCGGCTTAAAGCTCGGCCGGCCAGATAGTCCCGCGCCTTGGCCCCGACCCGGTCCTGCAGCGAGGCCTCGAAGAACGCCGCGGCCAGTTCCATGACGTCGTAGAGGCTCTTGCGCTTGACCTCCTCCTGCCGGTCCTCCTGGGACAGCTTGGGCAGGGGCACCCCCGCTTCGCCCGCCAAGCGCTCGACGGCCTCAGGGAAGGACAGCCCCTCCGTCTCCATGAGAAAGGTGAAGATATCCCCGTGCTTGCCGGAGGAAAAGCAATGGTAGAACTGCTTCTGGTCGTTCACGTAGAAGCTCGGCGTCTTCTCCGCGTTGAAGGGCGACAGCCCCTTCCACTCCCGCCCGGCCTTCTTGAGACGCACGCGCTTGCCGACCACGGCCGAAACCGGCAGCCGGGCGCGGATCTCTTCAAGGATTTGGGGCGGGTATCGCACGAGGCGTGAATCTCCAAACCTGTTGCATAACCTAGGGCGGCTGCGGCCGAGTTAAAAACCCAAAGGCCACGCTTTCCTTTGCACGCAATCCACAGGAGCGGGCCGTCCAGGTCGGAGGGAACCTCGTCGCAGACCCCGGAAAGCACCTTCTCAAGGCCCGGCCGACCGCTTACCCTTCTGATTCGCCTGCCATGCAGGAGTCAGTTTCTGAGTAAGTCGCGTCGTTTGTTTCAAGATTATTAACGGCCAAGTGCCAACATTTTTCAGTATTTAAAATCCCGTAACGAAGTTCTTTTGGAGCAAGGGCCAATGCCCGCTGTTACAGCAATCGGTTCGACTGGCGATACTTACATCGACGGCCTTCTCGGAAACCTGAAATGGGCCGTCAACGATTTCACCTACAGCTTCCCGACAAGCGCCTCCCTCTACGGCACATCCTACGGCGAGGGTGAACCCGCCAGCTTCGGTGTTCTCAACCCTCTCCAGCAGGCGACCGCTCGTGCCGCCCTGTCCATGTTCGCCTCCGTGGCGAACCTCACCTTCACGGAAATCGCCGAGACGGCGACCACCCATGCAGATCTGCGTTTCGGCCAGTCCGACCTGCCCAGCACCGCATGGGCCTATTACCCGACCACGGCTGCCGAGGGGGGCGATGCCTGGTTCAACAAATCGAGCGGCGCGTACAGCAAGCCTGTGAAGGGCAACTACGCGTTCGCAACCTTCATTCACGAGATCGGGCACTCCCTCGGACTGGAGCATCCTCATGAGGCCGGCATGCCGGCCGACCGCGACTCCATGGAGTACACGGTCATGAGCTACCGGTCCTATATCGGGGCCTCGACGACGCGCGGCTACGTCAACGAGACCTGGGGCTACGCCCAGTCGCTGATGATGCTCGACATCGCTGCCCTGCAGCATCTCTACGGCGCCAACTACGCCGCCAACAGCGCCGGGACGGTCTATCGCTGGAGCGCCACGACCGGCGAGATGTTCATCGACGGCGTCGGTCAGGGAGCCCCGGGGGGCAACAGGATCCTGCTGACGATCTGGGACGGCGGCGGTAACGACACCTATGATTTTTCCAATTACGGCACCAACCTGAAGGTCGATCTGCGGCCCGGAGGCTGGACCACCACGGCCGCAGGCCAGCTCGCCAAGCTGCGCTATGACGGTTCGCGGCTTGCAGCCGGCAACATCGCCAACGCCCTGCTCCATCGGGGCGATACACGCTCTCTGATCGAGAATGTCGTGGGCGGATCGGGCGCGGACACGATTGTCGGCAATCAGGCGGCGAACACGCTCAAGGGCAATGCCGGCAACGACAGGCTCACGGGCGCGGAAGGCGACGACCTGCTCGACGGCGGAGCCGGGAGCGACATCGCAGTGTTCGGCAGCCGGCGCTCGGATTACGGCGTCACCCTGCTGGCAGACGGGTCGCTGAAGGTCATGGACCTGCGCAAGGGCGCACCGGACGGCACGGACATCGTCCGGAACATCGAGACGTTCCAGTTCAGCGACAGAGCCTACGCGCTCGCGGAACTCACCGCCGCCGAGCAGACGGTGATCGCCGAGCCTCCCGTCGTGCAGGTCATCGCGGAGGAGCCATCCGTCGCGGTGGAGCCGCCTGTGACGGACGAACCGTCCGTCGCCGGGGATCCCCTGGCCAGGCAGGATCTCGTGCTCACCGGCACTGGCGCCGCTGACAGGCTCGACGGCGCTCAGGGCAACGACCGGATCAGCAGCCTGGCCGGAAACGACCTTCTCATCGGCGGGGCGGGCCGCGATACTCTTGAGGGCGGCACCGGGACCGACACGGCCAGCTATGCCACCGCCGGGGCCGGCGTTACCGCCGATCTGATGGCTGCATGGAGAAACACGCGGGATGCCTCGGGCGACCGGTATGTCAGCATCGAGAACCTGATCGGCAGCACCCATGCCGACAATCTGAGAGGCAACAATGCCGCGAACGCTCTCACGGGCGGCTCCGGATCGGACCGCCTCTACGGTCGCGGCGGCGCAGATCGGCTCAAGGGGGGCGACGGCAACGATTATCTCGATGGCGGTCTCCGAGCCGACACCCTCTCTGGTTCCAGCGGTCGCGACACCCTGTATGGCGGTGCAGGTGCCGATGTTCTGTCCGGTGGGTCAGGGAGCGATCTCTTCGTGTTCAAGGCCCTGAGCGACAGCGCGCCGCGCGCGCGGGATACCATCGTGGACTTCGTGTCCGGCACGGACAGGATCCACCTGCGGAACATCGATGCCGATACGACCATTTCCGGCAACCAGGCGTTCTCGTTCATCGGCGGCCATGCCTTCACGGGCCATGCCGGGCAGCTGAACCTCCGTGGCGGCGTGCTGTCGGGCGACGTGAACGGCGACGCGGTGGCCGATCTTCAGATCCGCCTGTCGAAGGTCGTGCTGCTGAGGACGGCGGATTTTTATCTGTAACGGAGAGGGTCTTGGGCGAGTGGGTTGATTTCGAGCGCTGGAAGGAGTGCCCGCAGCTCCAGCGGCCCGGCTATGTCTTCGAGGTCATGAATGCCGAGGGACAAAGCCTCTTTACGACCTGCGAGGTCCCCCTGCGGCTGCCGTCCGGCTGGACATCCGCTCCCGTGCGGTTCCGGCTCGTGGAGGCTCCCAAGCCGCGGCACTCGAGCCCGATCCCGAGGCCGCGCCCCTGAGCGGGAGCGGCGGCCCAATTCCGGCCGTGCCTAAGCCATTGCCTCCGGCAGCGGAGCCTTGACCGTGCACACCACTCCCGTGGGAACGTAGGCGAGGCTCACCTCGCCTGCGAGCTCCTGTGCGAGGCTTCGTTCGATCAGCCTTGTGCCGAACCCCTTGCGCTCCGGCAATGCCACGGGAGGACCGCACCGCTCCTGCCAGCACAGGGTCAGCTCTCTCGGCTTGCCGGGCATGACCGACCACGAGATCGACACCTGGCCTTCCGGCACCGACAAAGCCCCGTACTTCGCCGCATTGGTGGCAAGCTCATGAACGGCCATGGACAGGGCGAGCGCCATGCTCGGCGTGAGCCGGACACGAGGACCATCGATGTCGCAGCGCCCGCTGGACAGGCGGCAATAGGGTTCGATCACCTCGCCCACGATGTCGCGAAGCTCGGCTCCCTCCCAGTTGTCGCGGGTGAGAATGTCATGGGCGCGGGCCAAGGCGAACAGGCGCTCCTGGAAGGCCGTGAAGTTCGGCCCGTTGCCGGCGCCCGTATTGCGGAAGCTCTGGGTCGCAAGGGATTGCACGGTGGCGAGCGTATTCTTGACCCTGTGGTTCAGCTCGTTGATCAGAAGGCGCTGGCGCTCCTCCCACAGCTTGCGTTCAGTAACATCGAAGGCGACGCCTGTTGCCCTGACATAGGCGGCGCCCTCCGCCCCGGACGAGACCTCCAGGTCTGCCCTGAGAAGCAGCCAATGGTGGGAGCCGTCCGGCCAGACGATCTCGAGTTCCTCCTCGGCATAGCGCTCACCCCGTCCGAGCGCAGCCGCAGCCGCAGCCTGGAGCCGTTCCCGAGCCCCCGGCGCATAGC
Source organism: Microvirga splendida (assembly GCF_016427565.1). Classification (GTDB taxonomy): domain Bacteria; phylum Pseudomonadota; class Alphaproteobacteria; order Rhizobiales; family Beijerinckiaceae; genus Microvirga; species Microvirga splendida. Next base: position 37,373 of record NZ_JAELXT010000027.1, on the reverse strand, counting down.
GGGCCCTAACCTCCTCGATGGCGGGCGTCGCATCCTCCGGGAAGCCCAGAAGGCGGTTGAGTTCCGGCGAAGTTGTCACGGAATTGGTGCGCGTGTCGCTGACCCACACGGCCATCCGGCCGGCATCGAGTGCAAGGCGAAGGCGGGACTCGCTCTGGCGCAGGGCGGCTTCGGCCTCGCGCCGGGCCGTGAGGTCGAGGCTCACCGACGCAACCGTTTGCGGCTGCCCCGCCTCGTTGCGGATCAGCGTCACCGTGTTGCTGACCCACACATCCGAACCGTCCGGCCGGATGTAGCGCTTCTCAATCTCGAACGGTTCGCCGGATTCGACGGCATGCCGGAAAAGGCGGACGTTCTCGGGCAAGTCGTCGGGATGGGTGATGTCCTGCATGCGACGGCCGCTCAGAAGCTCCTCCCGGGTATAGCCCGAGATTTCGCAGAAGCGGTCGTTGACCCGGAGAAAGCGCCCCGTCAGATCGACCTCGCCGAATCCGGCGGCGGACTGGTCGAAAATCGCGGCAAAATGGGCCTCGCTGTCGCGCAGTGCCGCCTCGCGCCGCTTGCGTTCGGTCAGGTCGCGGGCGAGGCCGATGCGCACCTTCTGGCCCTTCCATGTGGCCACGCGCCCCACGAACTCGGCCGGAAAGACGGAGCCGTCCTTACGGATCGCCTCGATCTCGTAGGGCTCCTCGTCGCCGCTGGCGCCCTTCTCCCGAAGCAGGGGTGCGCTGCGCGGCGTCACGAAGGCCGTGCTGGGCAGCCCAATCACCTCGGCGGCATCAGCGTAGCCGAAAACCCGGGCATAGGCCGGGTTGCAGTCGAGAATGACGTCGCCGTTGTGGACGACCACGCCTTCCCGAGTCTCCTCTGAAAAGAGCCGATACCGGGCCTCGCTCTCGCTGAAGGCTGCCTCGGTCTCGACCTGCCGGGTCACGTCGAAGCCCTGGGCGAAAATGCCGGTCACCCGAGCCTCATCGTCCAACACCGGCTGATAGACGAAGTCCATGTAGCGGGTTTCCGCCGGAGCGTTCGCCTGTCGCCGGAAAGCGACGGGCATCCGCCGTCCGATGAACGGCTCCCCCGTGGCATACACCTGGTCGAGCAGCGCGACGGTGCCCTGCTCCTCCAGCTCGGGCAGCACGTCGCGCACCCGCTTGCCGACGACCTCCTGCCGGCCGACGAGATCGAGATAGGCCGTGTTGGCGAACTCGAAGACGTGATTGGGCCCGCTGAGGATGGCGATCATGCCGGGCGCCTGCTGGAAGAAGAGGCGCAGGCGGTCTGTCGGGGCATCTCCTGGAGAGCGCACGGAAGCGTCCGGCTTACCGTGCATTGCGCTCACCGGTGCTCCGATCCTCCCGGTCGCCCTTCACGACGATCGCAACTGTCCCATGCCCGTCACGGCTTCGCCCCACCCCGGTAGCGGCGGACAGGATCGGCAGATGGATCGGGGACACGGCGATGATGGACTGCAAGGACATTGGAGAGGAGTTTGGAGGATCTCTAATCTGCCTAGCAGCAAAGCCGCAGCTTGAACATCATACGATGATGCCGAAAGCTGCGGCCGTTCGCCCTGACCCGAGGGCTAGAGGTTGAGGATGGGCAGGACCTTGGCGCTGCCATGCGCCTGGAGATCGAGATCGTAGGCCAGAACCTCCTCGTCCGTGAGTTCGCGCAGCGTCTCGGCGGAGGCCTGCGGCCCTGCTGCCTTAGCGGCAACCAGCTCGGCATCGCGCTCGTCACGGGCCACGACCACCAGCGGAGCGGTCTTGGGTTCCCGACCGTCCGGCTGCGGCACGGTGACGGTTACGCCAAATCCCTTGTTCATTCGCGCGATCTCCTGCACATAGGCCTGAACGGCTCGTCATCCAAATTCTGACATCAACCTCCCCGATAGACGGCCGATGCCCGAGGCGGGTTCCAGCCGAGCGCCACGCGCCTGCCGGGAGAGCCGGCCAGCGACAGTCCGATCCAACGAGAGGAAAACTCCCGAAATGAACTTCTCTTCCCGCCTTCCTGGAGCTGCGATCGCCGCCATGCTGGCGCTCAGCCCTCTGCCGACTCTGGCACAGACCTCGGGACAGGCTCCGAAGCCGAAGCAGCCTGCACAAAAGGAGCAGCCCGCGCCCAAGAACCAGCAGGCCCAGCCTCCGGCGGCCGCCCCCGTGGTGGTCGGGCTCAAGCCATCGCCGGCCCAGCCGGAATGGACCAAGGTCTGCGCCACGGACCAGCAGGCGAAGGCCGAAATCTGCTACACCACGCGCGATTTCGTCACCGACAAGGGGCAGCGCGTCCTGGCCGTGGCTCTCTATGACGTGAAGGCCAAGAACGCGCCCAAGACCCTGCGGGTCCTCATGCCGCTCGGCCTGCTCGTGCCGCCCGGCATCCGGATCTCGGCGGAGAAAAGCCAGCCGGTGGCCGGCCGCTACTCAGCCTGTTTCCCGCATGGCTGCTTCGCCGAGGCGGCCGTGAAGGACGACCTGGTCGCCACCCTCAAGAAGGGCGCGGTCCTGACCGTCAGCGCCCGGAACCAGGCCGGCAAGGAAGTGGCCTTCACGGTGCCGATGGACGGTTTCGGCAAGGCCTTCGACGGCCCGCCGGTCGATCCGCAGGTTTTGGCCGAGCAGCAGAAGAAGATCCAGGAGGAGCTCCAGAAGCAGGCGGAAGAAGCCCGCAACCGCCGCACGAGCCCGTTCGCCAATCCCGGCCAAGCCCCTGAGGCCAATGCCGCGGCGCCTGCCGCCAAGCCCGGCAACTAGGGCCAGCCCTGACATCGCATCCTCCGCCGTCAGCCCGAACCAGCCTTGAGCTGACGGTGGTGAACGACCTAGTCCCGCGCCCATTCCGTCGCGAGGACGATGTGGGTCGTGGCGGTGGCCACGCCCGGCACGGAGGCGACCATGTCCCGGATCCGGTTGAGGGTCGCGTTCGAGTCGCAGGCCACGTTGACCATCAGGTCAATGGAGCCGGTCAGCGAATGGCACGCGACCACCTCCGGGATGCCCGCAAGGCGGGGCACCACCTGCTTGCAGCGGAAGCCCGGCTCGAAGGTGACGGCGATCATGGCCCGCACGCCGGGATCCTGGGCCGAGGCCAGCTCCACCGTGTAGGCCTTGATGACCCCTTCCCGCTCCAGGCGGCGCATCCGCTCCTGGGTGGCGCTGCGCGACAGCCCGACGTTGCGGGCAAGCCCCACGAGGCTCTCGCGGGCGTTCCTGCGCAGGGCCGCGATCAGGATCTTGTCTTTGTCGTCCAGCATCATGCCGAATGCCGCCTTACCGTCGTCTCGACCGGCACTTAGCCGGTCGACCGGTCATCTTGTCCAGTGAAACCGGCGCCGTGACAGGCGAAGACAGGGGACCATCAAGGAGATGATCCCCATGACCTTCACCCAGACCGTTCTTCTTCCCGTCGACATGCAGCAGGCCTTCGACGGTCCCTCCTGGCCGCGTCGGTGGAACGACGCCGTCGACCGCAACGGCCTGGCCCTGCTCGATGCCTGGCGGGCCCGGGGCCTGCCGATCATTCACGTGAAGCACGATTCCGTCGAGCCCGGCTCGACCCTGGCACTAGGCCAGCCGGGCAATGCCTTCCGGCCCGGCTTCGAGCCCCGCGACGGCGAACCGGTCGTGGCAAAAAGCGTCAACGCCGCCTTCATCGGCACCGATCTCGACCTGCGCCTGAAGCGCCTCGGCATCCGCAGGGTCGTGGTTTTCGGCATCACCACGGACATGTGCGTGTCGACGACCGTCAGGACCGGGGCCAATCTCGGCTACGAGATGATCCTCGCGGAGGATGCCTGCGACTGCTTCGACCTGCCCGACGGACAGGGCGGCACGATCCCGGCGAGGGCGAGCCATCAGGCTCACGTGGCGACCCTGCGCTTCGAGTTCGCCAAGGTGATGACGACGGCGGAGATCGTCGGCTCGCTCAAGAGGTCTGCAGCGGCGGCTGCCTGAAATCCTCATCGTCATGGCCGGACTTGTTCCGGCCATCCACGTCTTCAACCGCGGCAAAGACGAGGATCCCCGGATTAAGTCCGGGGATGACGGCGAAGCGGCTGAGAGGCTTCACCCCTTCGGCAGCATGTCCTTCACGAGGCCGCTCGCCTTGGCGAAGTCCATGCGGCCGGCGTACTTGGCGCGGAGCACGCCGACGACCTTGCCCATGTCCTTCATGGAGGCGGCGCCGGTCTCGGCGATGGCGGCCTCGATGGCGGCCTTCGTCTCGGCCTCGTCCATCTGCTGCGGCAGGTAGGAGGTGATGACCGCGACCTCGTCCTTCTCCTGCTGGGCCAGCTCCGTGCGGCCGCCCTGCTCGTACATGGCGATCGATTCCTGGCGCTGCTTCACCATCTTCTGGAGAAGAGCCAGGATCTCCTCGTCGGAGAGCGGCTCCTTGCCGGCGCCGCGGGCCTCGATGTCCTTGTCCTTGAGGGCCGCCTGGATCAACCGGATGGCGCCGAGCTTGCCCTTTTCCCCGGCCTTCATGGCCTCCTTCATGTCGGCGGTGAAACGTTCGCGCAGCATCGAGATCTCCTTGGTTTTTAAGTCGCCTGAGCGTTGACGGAATGCGGAACGCCCCTTAAGTCACGAGGACAGTTCAAGGGCGGCCCGCTAGCGGCCTGCTCAAGCACGGCCCATTGGCCCCGGACTTAAAGAGATCATGACGATGCTGCAAGACAAAGACACCACCGGGTCCTCCTCGGGTGGCTGGACCGAGCCGCGCGCGACGGCCGTTCTCGTGCTCCAGGACGGCACGGTTCTCGAGGGCTTCGGCATCGGCGCCGTCGGCGAGGCGACCGGCGAGGTCTGCTTCAACACCGCCATGACCGGCTACCAGGAGATCCTCACGGACCCGTCCTATGCCGGCCAGATCATCACCTTCACCTTCCCGCATATCGGCAATGTGGGCACCAACGAGGAAGACATCGAGAGCGTCAATGCCGCCTCGTCCTCGGGCGTGCGCGGCGTCGTGCTGGCGGCGACGATCACCGAGCCGTCCAACTGGCGCGCCTCCCGCGACCTCGATGCGTGGCTGAAGGCCCGCAGCATCGTCGGCCTCACAGGGATCGACACCCGGGCGCTCACCGCCCTCATCCGCGACAGGGGCATGCCCAACGCGGTCATCGCCCACGACCCGGAGGGGCAGTTCGACATCGAGGCCCTCAAGGCCAAGGCCGCCGCCCTTCCGTCCATGGACGGGCAGGACCTCGTGCCGCTGGTCACCAGCGGCCAGCGCTTCGACTGGGACGAGACCACCTGGAACCGGGGCGAGGGCTATGGCCAGCAGGACGGCGCACCGAAGCACCACGTGGTGGCGATCGATTACGGCGTGAAGCGCAACATCCTGCGGCTTCTGGCCCAGGCCGGCTGCAAGGTCACGGTGGTGCCCGCCACCGCCACGGCCGAGGACGTGCTGGCCTTGAAGCCCGACGGCGTGTTCCTCTCCAACGGCCCCGGCGACCCGGCCGCCACCGGGGAATATGCAGTCCCGGTGATCCGCAAGGTGCTCGACGAGAAGATCCCGACCTTCGGCATCTGCCTCGGCCACCAGATGCTGAGCCTGGCGGTCGGCGCCAAGACCAAGAAGATGCACCAGGGCCATCACGGGGCGAACCACCCGGTGAAGGACAGGACCACCGGCAAGGTGGAGATCACCTCCATGAACCACGGCTTTGCGGTGGATCCGGAGACCCTGCCAACGAACGCCGTGGAGACCCACGTGTCCCTGTTCGACGGTTCCAATTGCGGCATCTCGCTCACCGACCGCCCGGCCTTCTCGGTGCAGTACCACCCGGAGGCCTCGCCCGGCCCGCAGGACAGCCATTACCTGTTCGACCGCTTCGTGCAGCTGATGGACGAGAAGAAGTCACAGGCCTGATAATAAAGTGCCCATTGGCTGGCGCCGCGACAAACGGGTCGGTTGCGCCAGCCGCCCAAATCACGGTAACCGATCATTAACCATAAAAAACAAATGATTCCGGTTCTTGATTTGGGGGTGTTTCATCCATGGATTTCGATGACGATTCCGGCGAATTCAGCCGGCTGCACAACCTGTTCACGTTCCACCTCGGCATCGCCGTCACGCTCGCCTGGCTGACCTCGCTCTATGCGGCTGCCTATGCCCCGTGGGTGCGCAACATCCGCCCGCTGATCGACCCGACCAACGTCGGCACGGTCGAGAGCACCTGGTCCTATCTCTTCATCTTCCCGGTGGTGCTCACCACGGCCTGGCTGATCTCGATCTTCGGCCAGAACCTCTTTGCCCAGGTTCGCATCTTCAAGAACCAGATCATCGAGTTCGGCATCGCCGCCCTGGTGGCCTTCGGCATGTTCTACCTGTCCATCGACCGTGCCGTCGCGGCGATGCTGATCGGCATGTAGGGTCTGGAATCTTTCCAACGGCCCCGCTCGATCTTTCGCCTGCCCCGAGCGTTCCCTCCCCAACCTGAAGGGAGAGACGCATGGCGAAGGCGAAAGGATACGGCGATCCGCACGGCTACAATGCACCGCTCGGAACGGACACGTACGTGTTCCGCAGCAACGGCATCGTGCCGAACTCGTCGCTGCCGCTGATCGTCCGCCGCGGGGCGATCCCGCCCTCTCAGGACGATCCGACCAAGGCCTTCAAGGCGACCTTCGCCAAGAACGGCTGGACGAATGCGTGGCTCGACAGCATCCACGATTATCACCACTACCACCCCAACACCCATGAGGTGCTGGGCATCGTGTCGGGTTCGGGCCAGATCCGCTTCGGCGGCGAGGAGGGCGATCTCGTCTCCGTCACCATGGGCGACGTGGTGGTCATTCCGGCCGGCGTCGCGCACGCGCTGATCAACGCCAGCGACGACTTCGCCGTGGTGGGCGCCTATCCGAACGGAGCCGATTACGACACCGTCCGCGACGATCCCAAGGCGCTGGCCTCCTCGCAGCAGCGGATCGCCCAGGTGCCCCTGCCCGGTGCCGACCCTGTGGACGGTGCCGACGGGCCGCTCATGAAGCTGTGGACCTGACCATGAAAAAGGCCCCCTGCCCGGTGAGCAGGAGGCCTTCGCCCCTACGGCGTCGATGATTTTTTATGGAGAGGATCTCAGGACAGTGAGATCATCTCTCTTTCTTGGGTTGTCGCACTTCAGGCGAACCGGGTTCGCTTCGCCTGGAATGCTTTAGACCGACAGCGTGACCTGCACGTTGCCGCGGATGGCGTGCGAATACGGGCACACCACATCGGCCTTGTGCAGCAGGTCCGTCGCCTGCTCCTGGGGCAGACCCGGCAGGCTGGCCTTCAACTCGACCACCAGACCGAAGCCCGCACCGTCGTCACGCTTGCCGATGCCGACAGACGCCTCAACGGAGGTTTCCGCCGGGAGCGTGACCTTGCTCTGGGACGCCACGAACTTCAGGGCGCCCAGGAAGCAGGCGGAGTAGCCGGCTGCGAAGAGCTGCTCAGGATTGGTCCCCTCACCGCCCGCGCCGCCGAGTTCCTTCGGCGTGGAGAGGCGAACCTCCAGCTTTCCGTCATTGGAAGCGGCGACGCCTTCGCGGCCGCCTTGGGCCGAGGCATGGGCTGTGTAGAGAGGGGTCATCGGAGTGCTCCTTGCATTGTCACACCTGCTTGTCAGGCTGTCAGACTGCACGCTTACAATTCAATTGCGTACAATCTATATAGAGCCATAAACCCGATTTAGATTGTGCGCAACCTATTTCTTTCGTAAGTTGGTTGCAGTTGGAGTTGACGATGACGACAAACCCCAGTCCCCTGGCGCTGAGCAACCAGTTGTGCTTCGCCTTCTATTCCGTCTCCCATGCCTTCAGCCGGGCCTATCGCCAGTTCCTGGACCCGCTCGGCCTGACCTATCCGCAATACGTGGTTCTGCTGGTGCTCTGGGAGCAGGACGAACTCACCGTGAAGGAGATCGGGGACCGGCTCTTTCTCGATTCCGGCACCCTGACGCCGCTGCTGAAGCGGCTCGAAAGCGCAGGCCACATCCGCCGGGCGCGGGACAGGAAGGACGAGCGGCAAGTCCGGATTTCACTCACCGAGACCGGGCGCGCCCTGCGGGAGAAGGCCGAGGAGATCCCGAAGGAGGTCGGCTGCGTGCTGGGCCTTCCGATGGATGAACTGCGCGCACTGACCGAGCAGGTTGCGAAACTGCGCGGCAGGCTTCATGACTCGGCCTCGCTATCGGCAAAATCCTGAACCGGGCAGGGAAAGCTTTATCGATGAACTGGCGCGACTACTGGAACCAGGACACGCCGATCTATACGGGCGAGCGGCACAAGCTGCTGCACTATCGGCTGATCGCCAACGACATCATCGGCCTCATCCCCTCCCCCGATGCGGCGGTGCTGGACTATGGCTGCGGCGAGGCGCTGTTTGCCGACAAGATCGCGGCGAAATGCGCCCAGCTCACTTTGAGCGATGCGGCCCCGCTGGTGCGCGAGCGCCTGAACGAGCGGTACAAGGGCAACGGTCGGATCACCGTGCTGTCGACCGACGATGTCGCCGATCTGCCGGACGCTTCCTTCGATCTGATCGTGGTGAACTCCCTCGTCCAATACCTGTCGCTCGATGAGTTCCGCGCCCTTCTGAAGCTTGCCCACGACAAGCTGAAGGAGGACGGCAGGCTGATCCTCGGCGACATCATCCCGCCCGACATCAGCCCCGTCACCGATGCCAGGGCGCTGCTCTCCTTCGCCTGGCAGGGCGGCTTCCTGCGCTCGGCCCTGACCGGCCTCGCCCGCACGGCCTTTTCCGAATACCGCAAGATCCGCGAGGAAGTGGGGCTTGCGCAGTACAGCGAGGAGGAGATTGTCGATCTCCTGGAGGATGCAGGGTTCAGGCCGGAGCGCTCGCTACGCAATCTCGGGCACAATCAGGCACGCATGACCTTCGTGGGACGGCCGGCCTGATCCTCAGGCGAAGGTCCACGCCTTGTGCGCCATGAAGCTCCACACCATCACGACGCCCGTGGTGACGATCTGCGACGGGAGATAGGGGCCGCCGAGCCAGACTGTGAAGGCGTGCATGAGGAACCAGGTCACGAGAAAGCCGATGAGGGCCACCACGGCGAAGCGCCAGGTCGCCTCCCGGTGCGGACGCTCGCTGCCATAGGTGTGCCGGCGGTTGAGAGCATATGACACCAGCCCTCCCGCCACGTAACCGGCCAGGGTCGCAGGAACCGGATGAAGGCTCGCGCCCTCCACGAGGCCGATCAGGAGGCCATAATGGATGACGGCCGCGACAAGGCCCACACCGAAGAAGGCGGTGAACTGGCGGGCAAGACGGTGAAGGGGGCGAGAGGCGGTCACGAGACTTCGATAGCGGCTTCTGCCCCGCCCGTCACTTTATTCCCTGCAGAAGCCCGGCGATCCGGCGCGACAGGAAGCGTGGCATGAGCTTGGCCCCGATGGTGCCCACCCGGTTCTTCGCGCCCGGAACGACGATGGCCCGGCCCGCCTCGTAGCCCTCTATGCCTATGCGGGCGACCTCGGCCGAGGACATGGCGCCGGCCTTGAAGAGGCGGGAATCCTTCAGGCCCGCCGTATCCGAGAACTCGCTCTCCGTGGGGCCGGGGCAGAGGGCCGTCACGGTCACGCCGTGGGGCTTGGCCTCGTCGTGCAGAGCCTCGGACAGGGACAGGACGAAAGCCTTCGTGGCGTAATAGACCGCCATGTAGGGCCCGGCCTGGAAGGCTGCGGTCGAGGCGACGTTCAGGATCCCGCCCCGCCGACGCTCGATCATCCCCGGCAGCATCAGGCGGGACAGGGAGGTGAGCGCCGTGACGTTGAGGTCGATCATCGCCAGCTGCTTCTCGTGCGGAAGAGACGCAAAGTATCCGCGCAGCCCGAACCCGGCGTTGTTCACGAGGGTATGGACCGCGATGCCCCGTTCCCGAAGCATCTCGGCCAAATCCTGGGGCGCCTCCCGGTCTTCGAGGTCGAGGGCCATGATCTCGACCGGAACGCCGTGGGCTTGGCGGATCTCGTGGGCCAGCGCCTCCAGCCGCTCGTGCCGCCGGGCGGTGAGGACCAGCGGGTAGCCCCGGGCCGCGAAAACGCGGGCCAGTTCCGCGCCGATCCCGCTGGAGGCTCCCGTTACGACCGTCCAGCGCAGTTCATCAGCTATGGCCATGTTTTCCCAACTCCCCTGCCGACTCGGTCCCGGCGGATCCTACAGCATGGACATTGGCTGTCTAATTCATGGCTCGGGCCTTTGAATTTGCCCAAGGTCCGTGTAAGAGCCTCCCTCAACCTATAATCCGATCACATCCCGGCTGCGCTCGAAGCGCCGTAGCTTTACGGCCGCGCGGCTGGACACGCCTGGGTGGCCCAATGCCAAAGCGGACAGACATCTCCTCCATTCTCATCATCGGCGCCGGTCCGATCATCATCGGCCAGGCCGTGGAGTTCGATTATTCGGGCACCCAGGCCGTGAAGGCCCTGAAGGAGGAAGGCTACCGCATCATCCTGGTGAACTCGAACCCCGCCACGATCATGACGGACCCCGATCTCGCGCACGCCACCTATGTGGAGCCGATCACGCCCGAGATCGTCGCCAAGATCATCGAGAAGGAGCGCCCGGACGCGATCCTGCCCACCATGGGCGGCCAGACGGCGCTCAACTGCGCCCTGTCGCTGAAAAAGATGGGCGTGCTCGACAAGTTCAACGTGGAGATGATCGGCGCCACGGCGGAGGCCATCGACAAGGCCGAGGACCGCCAGCTCTTCCGCGAGGCCATGACCAAGATCGGCCTCGATACGCCGAAATCCCGTCTCGCCAATGCTTCCGCTCTCAAGAAGGCCGACCGCGACGCCTATCTGGCCGAGCTCGCCCGCATGGAAGCGCTCGACATTCATCCGGGCGACAAGAAGCGCATGATCGCCGCCTACAAGCTCAAGTGGGATGCGGGCGAGAACGAGCGGCGCAAGCGCTATCAGGAGCACGCCATGGGCGAGGCCCTGCTGGCTCTCGCCGAGGTGGGCCTGCCGGCGATCCTGCGCCCCTCCTTCACCATGGGCGGCACCGGCGGCGGCATCGCCTATAACCGCGAGGAATTCCTCGACATCGTGGAGCGCGGCCTCGACGCCTCGCCCACCAACGAGGTGCTGATCGAGGAGAGCGTGCTCGGCTGGAAGGAGTACGAGATGGAGGTCGTCCGCGACAAGGCGGACAACTGCATCATCATCTGCTCCATCGAGAACTTCGACCCGATGGGCGTGCATACCGGCGACTCGATCACCGTCGCGCCTGCGCTGACGCTCACCGACAAGGAATACCAGATCATGCGCGACGCCTCGCTGGCGGTGCTGCGCGAGATCGGCGTCGAGACCGGCGGCTCCAACGTGCAGTTCGCGATCAACCCGGAGAACGGGCGCATGATCGTGATCGAGATGAACCCACGCGTGTCGCGCTCGTCGGCGCTCGCCTCCAAGGCCACGGGCTTCCCCATCGCCAAGGTCGCGGCCAAGCTCGCCGTCGGCTACACGCTGGACGAGATCGCCAACGACATCACGGGCGGCGCGACGCCGGCCTCCTTCGAGCCGACCATCGACTATGTGGTCACCAAGATCCCGCGCTTCGCCTTCGAGAAGTTCCCCGGCGCCGAGCCGACGCTCACCACCGCCATGAAATCCGTAGGCGAGGCCATGGCCATCGGCCGCTCGTTCCCGGAATCGCTCCAGAAGGCGCTCCGTTCGCTGGAGACGGGCCTCACCGGCCTCGACGAGATCGAGATCGAGGGCCTCGGCAAGGGCGACGACAAGAACGCCATCAAAGCGGCCATCGGCACCCCCACGCCCGACCGGATCCTCAAAGTGGCCCAGGCCCTGCGCCTCGGCGTCAGCCACGACGAGGTCTACGAGTCGTGCAAGATCGACCGCTGGTTCCTGGAGCAGCTCCAGGACATCATCGACATGGAAGCCAAGGTGAAGGCCCACGGCCTGCCGCAGACGCCCGGCGCTTTCCGCCAGATCAAGGCCCTCGGCTTCTCGGATGCCCGCCTCGCCGTGCTCACCGGCAAGACCGAGGCCGAGGTGCGCGAGCAGCGCCGCTCGCTGTCCGTGCGTCCGGTGTTCAAGCGTATCGATACTTGCGCGGCGGAGTTCGCCTCGCCCACCGCCTACATGTACTCGACCTATACGGCCCCGTTCGCAGGCACTCCGGCGGACGAGTCCAACCCGTCGGACGCCAGGAAGGTCATCATCCTCGGCGGCGGGCCGAACCGCATCGGCCAGGGCATCGAGTTCGATTATTGCTGCTGTCATGCCTGCTTCGCGCTCAAGGACGCGGGCTATGAAACCATCATGATCAACTGCAACCCGGAGACGGTCTCGACCGACTACGACACCTCCGACCGGCTCTATTTCGAGCCGCTGACGCAGGAAGACGTGCTGGAAATCATCGAGACCGAGCGCTCGAAGGGCACGCTCCACGGCGTGATCGTGCAGTTCGGCGGCCAGACCCCGCTCAAGCTCGCCCGCGCCCTGGAAGAGGCCGACGTGCCGATCCTCGGCACCTCGCCGGAGGCCATCGACCTTGCCGAGGACCGGGACCGGTTCAAGCGCCTGCTGGACAAGCTGCACCTGAAGCAGCCCAAGAACGGCATCGCCTATTCGGTGGAGCAGGCCCGCCTGATCGCGGCCGAACTCGGCCTGCCCTTCGTGGTGCGCCCATCCTATGTGCTCGGCGGCCGGGCCATGGCGATCATCCGCGACGAGGCGCAGTTCGAGGATTACCTGCTCGGCACCCTGCCGAGCCTGATCCCGTCGGACATCAAGGCCCGTTACCCCAACGACAAGACCGGCCAGATCAACACGGTTCTGGGCAAGAACCCGCTGCTCTTCGACCGCTACCTCTCGGACGCCATCGAGGTGGACGTGGACTGCCTCTGCGATGGCAAGGACACCTTCATTGCCGGCATCATGGAGCATATCGAGGAGGCAGGCATCCATTCGGGCGATTCCGCCTGCTCGCTGCCGCCGCGCTCCCTGTCGCCGGAGATTATCGCCGAGCTGGAGCGTCAGACGAAGGCCCTGGCGCTTGCCCTCGAGGTCGGCGGCCTGATGAACGTGCAATATGCCATCAAGGACGGCACGATCTACGTGCTGGAGGTGAACCCCCGCGCCTCGCGGACCGTGCCCTTCGTGGCCAAGGTGATCGGCGAGCCCGTGGCCAAGATCGCGGCCCGCATCATGGCCGGCGAGAGCCTCAGCCACTTCGGCCTCACGCCGAAGGAGCTGCCGCATATTGCCGTGAAGGAAGCCGTGTTCCCCTTCAACCGCTTCCCGGGCGTCGACGTGCTGCTCGGGCCCGAGATGCGCTCCACGGGCGAGGTCATCGGCCTCGACCGGGGCTTCGGGGTGGCCTTCGCCAAAAGCCAGCTCGGAGCCGGAAGCCAGCTGCCCAAGACCGGCACCCTGTTCGTCTCGATCCGCGACTCGGACAAGCCGCGCATCCTGCCGGCGGTGAAGATGCTGGAGGAAGCCGGATTCCAGATCGTGGCCACGGCCGGGACCCAGCGGTATCTCGAGGAGCAGGGCGTCAAGGCCCGGCGGATCAACAAGGTGCTGGAAGGCCGCCCCCACGTGGTCGACGCCATGAAGAACGGCGACATCCAGCTCGTCTTCAATACCACCGAAGGGGCCGGGGCCCTGTCGGATTCCCGGTCTTTACGACAAGCGGCCCTCTTGCATAAGATACCTTACTACACCACTCTTGCAGGAGCGGTCGCCGCAGCCGAGGGCATCAAGGCCTATCTCAGCGGCGATCTCGAAGTCCGGGCGCTTCAGGAATACTTTGCCTGAGGCATCCGGCCTCACATTGGAACTGCGAAGCTTCTGGTAAGTTTTCGTTGACATGCGAGGGCGCTGGGAACAGCGGCCTCGTACCTCTTTTTGGACGAGACAAACGATGGACAAGGTCCCTCTGACGATCAAGGGTTTTGCGGCGCTCGAGGAGGAGCTCAAGCACCGGCAGCAGGTGGAACGCCCCCGGATCATCCAGGCGATTGCGGAAGCCCGCGCGCTTGGCGACCTGTCGGAAAACGCCGAATATCATGCCGCCAAGGAAGCCCAGTCCCTCAATGAAGGACGCGTCCTCGAGCTGGAGAGCCTGATCTCCCGGGCCGAGGTCATCGACATCACCAAGCTCTCGGGCGACCGGATCAAGTTCGGCGCGACCGTCAAGCTCGTGGACGAGGACACCGAGGAGGAGAAGACCTACCAAATCGTGGGCGAGCCCGAAGCCGACGTGCGCTCCGGCCGCGTCTCGGTCGCCTCCCCCATCGCCCGCGCCCTCATGGGCAAGACCATCGGCGACACGGTGGAGGTTTCGACCCCCGGCGGCGGCAAGTCCTACGAGGTTGTCGGCGTCCAGTTCGGCGCCTGATGCGAAGAAGGGGGCTTCAAACAGTGAGAAATCCGATGATGTCCCCTCTCTCCCGCCGCTCCATCCTGAAAGCTCTCGCCTGTGCCGGCCTCGCCGGCGCAGGCTTCGCCGTGCCCGCTCACGCCCAGAGCTTCCCTCAAGGATTCTCGTCTTTTGCGGTGGATGTGAGCGTCCTGAAGGCCAAGGGCCTCGGGCCCTATGCCGATTTCGTGGCTGACGTCGCTCTCGACGAGCTGCGGCGCTCCTTTGCCGACCGAACTGACCCTCGGGGTCCCCGGCTCGTGGTGCGGCTGACCGGCGTGACCCTCACGCCCTTTCCCGGCGGCGATGGCGGCTTCCGCTGGCGCGGCGGTGGAGGCGGAGGGCATGACGCGGTCGAGGGTGAAGCCCTGGCGGTCGGCCGTCGGGGCGAGATCCTCGCGCGGCACCCGATGCTGGCCGTGCTCGACGCCAATGCCAGCAGCCGGGATCCCGCCGAGCAGCGCCGCACCGTCGCCGTGACCCAGCACTGGGTGCGCTGGCTGAGGCGGCAAATTTAGGTTTTAGCTGACTCAGCCCTCGACCGCCGCCACGTCCTCGATGGGCACCAGCGGGTCGTCCTTGATGAGGTCGAGGGTGAGCGCCGTGCGGACGTTGCGCACGTTCGGCAGGCTGGTGAGTTCGGAGACGAGGCCCTGGAAGGATGACAGGTTCGGGGCCACGCATTTCATGATGAAGTCGATATCGCCCGAAAGCGTCCAGCACTCGCGGACCATGGCCCAGTCCTTTACCCGCTGCTCGAACTCCCTGAGCTCCTTCTTGCCCTGGATGTCGAGCTGCACCATGGCGAAGCAGACGATCTCGAAGCCCAGGTTCTTCGGGTCGAGGATCGCCCGGTAGGCCTTGATGATGCCGGCGCTCTCCAGCGCCCGCACCCGGCGCAGGCACGGGGGCGCCGACAGGCCGACCCGACGGGCCAGCTCCACGTTGGTGATGCTGCCGTCGGCCTGCAGTTCTTTCAGAATGGCCCAGTCGATGGAATCGAGGCGTCCGCGCACGGTAACTCCGTAGGCATGGTCGGGACGGGCGAAAAACCGGCCTGTCGTTCGGATCATGCGGTATCAGGTCAAAAAATCTCGTCTTGGCTGACTAGACCGTATAAAGGTTCCGCACAAGGAGGACGGGCGCTTAAGTCGCAACGAACTTCATGAACTCCACAGGCTCATTGATCGAATGTTGCGCAAGGAAAGTGGCCTCAATGCCTGGGTGCTGACGGACGGCAAGGCCGGGGACGAGCTGCAGGCCCTGAGCGTGGCCGAGGCGCTGGGCGTGGTCCCGGAGATCCGCAGGGTGCGGCCGAAGCCGCCCTTCACGTGGCTGATGCCCTGGGGGCCTGTCGACCCGCGCGAGCGGCCGGGCGCTCCCGGCAGCCCCCTCGCCCCGCCCTTCCCCGACCTTCTCATCGGCTCCGGCCGCCGGGCCGTGGCCTATCTGCGCCACGTGAAGCGGGCCTCCGGCGGGCGCACCTTCACGGTGTTCCTGAAGGATCCCCGCATCGGCCCGACGACCGCCGATCTCATCTGGTCTCCGAGCTACGACCGTCTGCGCGGGCCGAACGTCCTCACCACCCTCACCCCGCCCCACCGGGTCTCAGGACGGCGCATCGCCGCTGCCCGCGCGCAGCCCGATCCGCGCCTCGCCCATCTGCCTCATCCTCGTGTTGCGGTGCTGGCCGGAGGCAACAGCCGGCACCACCGTTTCACGGCCGACGACGTCGCCCGTTTCGTCCGGCACCTGACCTCCGTCGCGGAGGCCGGAGCGGGGCTGATGGTCACGGCCTCTCGCCGCACCCCTGCGGCCCTGCGGGAGGCCCTGACGGCCCTCACATCCAGGCATGGCGGCTTCTTCTGGGACGGAACGAGCGAGAACCCTTACGTGGACCTCCTTGCGCTGGCCGATTTCATCGTCGCAACGGCGGATTCCTTCAACATGATCGGAGAGGCTGCTGCGACGGGGCGCCCGATCGTCGTTTTCGAACCCTCCGGCGGCCACCCGAAACTGGATGTTTACATGCGTGAGCTTAAAGCCCATGGAATTGTGCATCCGTTCGAGGGCCGTCTTGTAGGAGGGCCCTATGAACCCTTAAATTCAACCCCCAAGGTCGCGCAGGCTATCGCTGAGGGCTTCAGCCGCCACCGCCGTGCCCTTGGCCTGCCGGATTTCGCCTTTTCATTGGAGACCCCCTGATGGCCCATTCTCACGCCAAGCTCATCATCATCGGCTCGGGGCCGGCGGGCTACACGGCAGCGATCTATGCGGCGCGCGCCCTGCTCGAACCCGTGATGATCTCTGGCTTCCAGCCCGGCGGGCAGCTCATGATCACCACGGACGTGGAGAACTATCCGGGCTTCGCGGACGTGATCCAGGGCCCCTGGCTCATGGAGCAGATGCGCCTGCAGGCCGAGCATGTGGGCACCAAGATGATCGCCGACCACATCACCAAGGTGGACCTGAAGCAGCGCCCGTTCCGCCTCGAGGGCGATTCCGGCGACACCTATACCTGCGACTCGCTCATCATTGCGACCGGCGCCCAGGCCAAGTGGCTGGGCCTGCCCTCCGAGGGCCAGTTCCAGGGCTTCGGCGTCTCGGCCTGCGCGACCTGCGACGGCTTCTTCTACCGGGGCAAGGAGGTCGTGGTGGTGGGCGGCGGCAACACCGCCGTCGAGGAGGCGCTGTACCTCGCCAATCTCGCGTCCAAGGTCACCCTCGTCCATCGCCGGGATAGCTTGCGCGCCGAGCGCATCCTTCAGGACCGCCTGTTCAAGCACCCCAAGATCGAGGTGGTCTGGAACTCCGCCGTCGAGGAGATCTGCGGCACGGAGAACCCCTCCTCCGTCACCCATGTGCGGCTGAAGAACCTGGTCTCGGGCGAGGCTTCCGACCTCAAGACTGACGGCGTGTTCATCGCCATCGGCCACAAGCCCTCCACGGAACTGTTCGTCGGACAGCTCGACATGAAGTCCGGCGGCTATCTGGTGACGAAGCCGGGCTCCACGGACACCAATATCCCGGGCGTCTTCGAGCCTTTCTCTGAACCAAATGACCTCCCTGAGTGTGTGTATTCAAACCTGTCTGCCTTGAATGACAACGCTCCGGGCGCTGAGAATAAACACGCAGCGTAATGCACATTCATTCAATAACCCTTGGATTCCTGAGATCTCACTATGAACACGCATCACACCAAGGTCCTGATCATCGGGGCCGGACCGGCTGGATATACCGCCGCTATCTACGCTGCTCGTGCCAACCTGAAGCCGCTCCTTGTGACCGGCCTGCAACCCGGCGGGCAGCTCACCATCACGACGGATGTCGAGAACTACCCTGGGTTCGCGGAGCCCGTTCAAGGGCCATGGTTGATGGAGCAGATGAAGCAGCAGGCTGAAAATGTCGGCGCCAATCTAGTGTACGACACGATCGTCAATGTGGACCTCTCCAAGCGTCCATTCCGGGCTGAGGGTGACTCCGGTGACGTCTACGTGGCCGACGCGCTCATCATTGCAACGGGAGCCCAGGCTCGGTGGCTTGGATTGCCCTCGGAGGAATTCTTTAACGGGCACGGGGTTTCGGCCTGCGCGACCTGTGATGGTTTCTTCTACCGCAACAAAAATGTCGTAGTTGTTGGCGGCGGTAACACTGCTGTGGAAGAGGCTCTCTATCTTTCAAACATTGCCGCCAAGGTTACTGTTATCCACCGCCGTGATCGCTTCCGGGCAGAACCAATCCTTCAGGACCGTCTCCTGGCAAAGCCGAACGTCGAGGTGGTCTGGAACCACGTCATCGACGAGGTGATCGGCAAACAAGAGCCGATGAAATCGGTGACGAGCGTTCGAATCCGTAACGCTAACACGGGCGAGACGAAGGAGCTCTCCACGGATGGCCTCTTCGTCGCCATCGGTCATGATCCCGCAACCAAATTGTTCCGCGACCAGCTCGACATGGATGAGTCCGGCTACATCAAGGTCAGTTCCTGGTCGACGAAAACATCGGTTTCCGGGTGCATGGCGGCCGGCGACGTGATCGACCCAGTGTTCCGGCAGGCCATTAGCTCCGCTGGCATGGGGTGCATGGCGGCCCTGGAGGCCGAGAAGTTCCTGGCCGAGCATTCACCTGATCCGGTCACCCGCTCGATTGAGAAGCAAGAAGAGCAAATGATCGGGGCTTGGGATTAAGGCTGAGCACCTTTCGGCCGGTTCGGGCGAAGACTGCATCGCTAATATCAGAGGCAAGATGGGCACAGCGTGGCCCATCTCGATGAGGGAACAAAACGAGACCCGACCAATGTGTTCGGGTTCGGACTTGTAGTAGGGGTGGAATGTGAGACTGAAAAAGGCCCGAGTTCAAAACTATCGCAGCATTCGCGACACAGGGGAGTTCGAGATCGAGCCAAGCAAGACAATCATGGTTGGCCCAAACGAGGCCGGCAAATCCGCAATCCTACAGGCTCTTCAGCAAATCAACGCGCCCAAAGAGGTCAAGCGGTTTGACCCTTTGAGAGATTATCCCAGGGCGCTCTACAA
Source organism: Microvirga splendida (assembly GCF_016427565.1). GTDB lineage: Bacteria > Pseudomonadota > Alphaproteobacteria > Rhizobiales > Beijerinckiaceae > Microvirga > Microvirga splendida. The sequence goes on along the minus strand of NZ_JAELXT010000027.1, from coordinate 18,426 downwards.
TGACATCACTACCGGTAAGATCAAACCGGAGAATGTGCGTGTCACGACCGCAACCTTCGAACTGGAGGATAGCGACAAGGCCCTCATCCCGGAGGAATTCCACAACTGCGAGTACTACTATATACGCTACCTCGATAATAGCGCGAGGCATGGGCTCAATAATGGCCCGCGGATCCCGACCTATGGTGGCCTCAAGAAGGATCTTTTTCGCCTAGCCGCCCACGTTGATAACCGAGTTGAACTGCCTGCCGATGGGCAGCCGGTTCCGAAGACACCGAGTGACCGCCTTTCCACGATCACGTTGGAGTGGTCTGACACTACCGCCCTTGACGAGGCCACCGTTGAACCGCTGAAGAAGTGGTTGCAATCGGTTGTGGCTCTCGTGAATGAGGACGATGAGAAGGAGGAGAAGCGCCTCGATGGGCTTCTCTCGCAGGTCGAGATTGCTGCCAAACGAAGCAAAGTCCTCGAAACCCTCGAAAAGCGGATTCCAGTCTTCGTTCTTTTCAGCAACTACTTCCGAGTGCGCCCGATCATCCATCTCGCGCACCTTGCCCAAAGGCTCGAAACCAAGGTGCTCGATGACGAGCAGTACGATTATGGTAACGCCTGTCTGCTGAAGTTGCTCGGATTCACCGCCAAAGCCCTCTCGGATCTCGGTCGTGCGGCTGAACCGGACGCGAATAACCCGATCGCTCTACAGACCTACCGTGATCAACTCGATAAGAGAACGTACCAGCTCAATGCTGCGAGTGTTCGCTTAACCAACGAGATCCGGTCGGTCTGGAACCCTAACCCGGGTAGGGCTGAGGCTGACAGGTTAAGGGTTCAGGCGGATGGCCAATACCTTAAGGTTGTCGTCGAAGACGATCTTGGGGTCGAGATCGAACTCGATCAGCGTTCGGAAGGCTTTCAGTGGCTGGTCTCGTTCTTCATCGTCTTTTTCGCGGAGGCGGCTGATCGGCATGAAAATGCTATCCTTCTGCTCGATGAGCCTGGGCTCAGCCTGCATGCGCTGAAGCAGCGTGATTTCCGTGACACGATCTCGCGTCTGGCGGAGAAAAACCAGACTATCTACACGACGCACTCACCCTTCTTGGTTGGGCCAGACGAACTCGACCTCGTGCGAGTTGTCGAAATGATGGACCGGACGACTGGGACAAAGGTCCATACTTCCGTGACATCAAGTGATCCTGCGGCGCTCCTCCCTCTCCAAGAGGCGCTTGGCTATGACCTCGCCCAAAGCTTGTTCGCGCAACAGCGGAACCTCCTTCTCGAGGGATTAACCGATTACTGGTACTTGGAGGCTGTCGCAGACCTCCTCGCCGAGGCAGGGGCCGCTAGACTCAATGACAAAATAGCCCTTATCCCCTCAAACACTGCGAGCAAGGTGGTCTACTTCGCGACCATCCTCCATGCACACAACCTGAAGGTGGCTGCCCTTCTTGATTCGGACAGCGCCGGGGACCAAGCCGCTAATCAAGAGGTGCTCGTTCACTCTCTTGGACAGAAGGCGATCCTTCGCACGAAGGATTACATCGAGGGCAATGTCACGAAGCCTGAGATTGAGGATCTACTTCGCGACACGCTTATGGTCATCGCAAAGGACACGCTTGGGATTGATGTCACCGCCCAAGCTGCCGCCCAGCCAGAAAGGCCGATCGTTGATCTTCTCTCGAAGGCCAGCAAGGATTTTTCAAAGTACAAGCTGGCCAAGGCCTTCATGCGATGGTCAAGGGATTATGGCGCGGGGGGTCTGTCGGACACTGAACGACGCCAGTGGAGCGGCCTGATCAGCGCCATCAATACCGCACTGAAGTAGATCGGACCATGAGTCACAGGTCCGGCCAGGCTCGAGCGGCTTAGGGGCTCCGCCCCTCGCGCACGCCGGGCTCCGCCAAGCCGCCGAAGGACCGGCTTTCCCGATCTTCCTTCGCTTCGCTCTGTGCAGACCTAGTGATCTCCCTCCTGGTCCTTCGCCCGGGCACTTGCCACCCCGGCCCTTGCCAGACAGGCAGGGAACGGGGATGCCCCGTTCCCTGCATCGACTGACTATGGCGAAAGACGCATAATACTTCCGGTAAGACGGCGGTTGAAGGCTGGTGTACGGTCTAGGGTACGCTCAAGAACGGCCAGATCTCCGACCAGCACGGCACTCTCCTCAGACCGCGTCACGGCCGTGTAGATCCAACTTGGGTCCACGTTCGGCGCGTCGAGCAAGGAGATGACGACGGCTTTCGCTTGGTTTCCCTGGGCTCGATGGCACGAAAGAGCATAGGCGAGCGATAGGTCGATGAGATCCTTGTTGCCGAACTCCTTCTCGTCACCCTCGAAGTCGCAGGTCACGGTGCCAGCCTTCGCGTTGATGGCCACGACCCGGCCGAGGCTCCCGTTTCTCAAGCCAACGTCATAATCGTTGCGAAGGAAGCTAACGGGATCGCCTTCCGCGAAGGCATTCCCGAGATAACCGCGGACCGAGCAGGTCTCGAGTTCCTCCTCCGATAGATCCTGATCGCCGAGGTTTCGCAGATGAAAGCGCCGATTGAGGTCCCGAACTGTCCCATCGGGGCGAGTAGGTCGATGGTTGACCGGAGCCAGCACCATTAAGCTTTGTGGTCCGGCAGAGAAGCCTCCAAGGTCACGGACGACCGCCTCGATCGCCTCGCTGATCCGCCCCTCCGCCGCTTGAACGAAGGAGACCCCGCCCCTGCCGGGATGATAAGGACTAAGATCAAGCTTCTGCCCCGAACGAATAATCCGGGAGATCTCCGGAATTCCGGTCCCGTCCTGCTGCCGCCTGATCGTTTCCAGAGTGGCCGAGATCTCCGGCTGAGAGACAAGATGATGAAACACTAAGCCGAACCCGATCGGAGGCAGTTGAAAAGCGTCGCCAACCAGGAGCAAGCGACCGCCGAGCGGCATGAGCTCGACGAGTTGATGCATCTGCCCTAGGTCGACCATTGAGGCCTCGTCGATGACAAGCAGCGTGCGGTCAGTGAGTTGGGGGAGCTCACGAGCCGGGTTCGGCGGCCCGCCGTCGTCCGTAATCTGTCCCCAATGGGTTTGCCCTTCGCCGCGTCTCTTGAGGCCCAGGAGCAGCCGGTGGATTGTCAGCGCGGGCCGACGCCCGGGAGCATCACGGCCTGCACCGATCGTCAGCCGCAACGCAGCCTTTCCAGATAGGGCGGCGAGTTCGACACGTCCGCCAAGGATTTCCCAGAGATCCACGATGGCCCGGCAGGTCGTTGTTTTGCCGGTTCCTGCTCCACCCGTCAGGCATGTGATCGGATTCCTCATAACCTTCAGAACCGCCTCACGCTGCTCCTGGTGAAGCGACCTGCCCCGGCGTTCAACCATGGCCAGGATCCGTCGTAGATCAACCTCGCCTGGGATTTTAACGCCGCCCTTCTTGGTACCGGAGGCCATCCCGGTAAAGCGGGCCCGGATCTCATCCTCCATGATAGCGCAACCAGGTGCCCGCCAGAGATCATCTCCATCAACGACGGCCCGATTTGCCTCCCCGATGCGCCTGATACAGGCTGCGAGATCGGGCGTCTCGTCGAGACCGAGCTTGCGAGCGACTGCTGCCGCAAAGTCGGCTTTCGGAAAGGCCGTATGGCCTTCGGAAACGTGCTCCTGGACAACAACGTCGATCGCTCCAACCAGTCGTTCAGGGCATCGGATGTGATCGTCGATATCCGGCCGCCGACGGAGCACTCGCTTGGCCATCTGGTCGAGCCGAGCCCACGGCAGGATCGTAGCCAGGACGTAAGGGTTTCGGCTCAGTATTTTCACAGCACCTGGCCCAAGCAGGCGTGCTGCCTGTTTGGCGATGTGAACGTCTTCGACCCCTTGGTCCTCAAGCCACCGGATGGTTTCGTACTCGTCCTTGATTTCCTGCCAACGGCGGGTGACCGTAACCGCCACACGGGCCGCGAGGTTTGGACGCTCCGGATCGATGATGTCGGCCAGCCTATCGAGCGCCACGCCACCTTCGAACACGCCCTCGAGATTGCCCTTGAACGCCTTCACGATTCTTTTGGCACGGGTTGGCCCGACGCCATCGAGGCTCTGGAGCCATGGCACAAGGAGAGTCCCAGACGGTAGGTGACGCCGGAACCCGGCACCGTCGCCATAGAACTGTCGGCCATATTTTGGACTGTCGTACCATTCGCCGATGACTTCATAGACCTCCCCAATGGCTGGCCGGAAGAGCCGACCCCTTCCGACAACCCTTATGGATTCAGCTCTGGAGACCCGCCCGGTGAAGGCTGTAGCTGTGTCCCCCGACCATAAGATCGAGGCCACTTGGACCGTGAGGCGCTCCAATGACGTGATTTTCGGCGCGCTCAATGTGTTGTGTCCCCCGTCCGGATTATGAGCCCGGTTCGCTGCATGATTCCTAGACGTTCTCTCAGGCGATCATTTTCAGCTTGAGCGTTAGCCAGATCGCGTTCGAGTTGGGTGACACGAACCTTGGATTGAACATGTCCTTCGGCCTGTCCCTTTAGGCACTTGCTCAGGCGGGAGATCTTCTCGGTCGCGGCATTGTCCTTGGCGTCATCGCGTGTCCGAGATGCAATCTTCGCCAGTCCTTGCTCGCTGGCTATGAGATCGACCATCACCGCCAAGGATTCGTGCTTGTAGAAGTATTGCCATGCCGAGGCCGGAACCAGGTTTGCGTCCTCGCCGCGTTTAATCGCGAATGCCTGAAGCTCTCGCGCAAGTGCCCGTACGTTGACTTTGCCGTCAGATGTCTGAGGCAGTGTTGGAACTCGTTTTTCCTTAGAAATATCCTGTTGTGTCCAAGCGGCATCCTTTCCATCGAGATAGCTCTCTAAAAGCTCCTGAAAAGCGCGAATCTTTGAGGGGCGAGCCATGCATACCTTCCTTTTAGGACTGGTCCGAGCCATAGGCGTGGCCGGAATGTCGCTTCAGCCAATCGATGAAGGCCGTCGTATCCGGCCGCGCGGCAATCACCCGATTGCCGCCGATCTCGGCAGCATCCAGGATCTCGCCCCGGTCCAGGTCGGCGACGATCCCGATCTCCTTCTCGGCCGCCCAATTCAATAGGCGCGCAAGCACAGTCGCGGTTAGTTCGAACGATCGTCGCAGGTCGTTCGTCCTCGCCTCCCCGTCGTTTGTGCAGGAAATAGCTTCGGTTGCTTCAAACTCGTGAGACAACCGGTTCGACAGCATTTTCTGAAGCCGCTCGTTGTGGCGCTTCAGCAGAGCGGCTTCGATCCTCAAGACCTCGAGTTCCACAGATGCCTGGACCTGCTCCGGCTCTCCTGAGATAATTCTAGGTTTGGCGTGGATATGATCCCAAACCGCCTTCCTGTACCGGGGGTTTCTCGTCATGGTGGTCGGGTGCATTCCGGCAGCGTTGGCGACATAACGCGCCAATGCATTGAAATCCTCGAAGCGCGTGCGCCCCGGGAGAGCCTTCAAGGCCAGCTTCACCCGATTCAAGCCAGCATTGATCACGTCCGATTGGTGCACCTTGAAATTGTTTTGTCCTTTGCGGGCCCCCATTGCTCAGTCCCTCTGGATGCCTTCCAGCATGTCGGGACGGCCCGAATCCGCAGGTGGTGACAGGAGGTCCTCCTTGATTGTCGCTAGGGACGCCTTAAAGGAGGGTGCAACGCCGTGCGCTTGCAGGGCGACGCTGAGGCTCGAGAGGAATGCTCTTACTGGGTCGCCGTCCAGCTTGCCGATTTCCGCGCTGAGTGCCTCGCTCGACGATAAGAGCCTTTGCCGGAGCCGCGCGGCCTGAGCCCGCATGATGGGGGTCTCGAACGAGGTATAGGCATGGCTGTCGACGAGTCGGTGCATTATGAACTCGGCGGGCCCTGCGTGCTTGGAAACTAGCCTCAGGTGCAGCCGTACGGCATCCGGCATTCCTGTGACGAAGAAGTCAGGAGCTGACGCCGCAAGCGTCCTGCGTGTCTCCTCAAGGATGAGAAGTGTCGTCCGCCAGCCCTCGGCCTCCAGCATGTCCAGCTTGCGGCGCTCCTGCACGTCGGACATTGCGGCGTCCGGCTCGCCTCGCTCCTGCATGATCCTGAGGACTGTCTCCGCCTCTCTCACCTGCTCAAGCAGCACGCGCCTCTTGGCGCCAATCGCAGTCACGTGCTCGACGCATTTAACGGCGATCGGACATATCCCACAGCGCCGGGGCGTGACGATGATCTCCAGGACATCCGACGGGCACTGTTCCCCGACCGGGCAGATGTGTGTCTCGCGAAACGCGATCTGCGCCATCCCGCTCGAGCGCAACAGCGTAATTCCCTGGGTGTCTGACGTGCTCTCGTTCAGCAGCGACAGGGTATGAAACCCAAAGGCTTTCTCGGTTCCGAGGCGGTCTGCCTCGAAGCTCCGCCGCAGCGCGCTGTTGACCCGGTCCGCTCGGATGTGCACCGGGTTATCTGGATCCGGCTCCCAAAGGCTGTTGGCAGCAGCGAGGACCCTTGCCGCAGCTTCGCTTTCAGGCTCTACCGTGTAGTGTTGCGTCGTTGCCTCGTTAGATTGCCCCACGAGCGCACCCGTCACCTCGATGGGCAGGATCACGGACCGTGAGGTAATGAACGTGGAGCGTGCGGAGTGGGGCGTGTGCTTGAGACGCAATTTGATCGGGCAGCATGGACGCCGCTCGTCACCGTCCACGTGGATCTCCTCGCGCGGCTTTCGAGAAATCGGATCGATGTCAGCTTCGAAACGCCACATCCGAAGTGGTTCTGCTCCCCGCACTGCTCCTGCGTACCAGTGGCCGAACGCGACGATGAGCCTTTCCCACGCCGTCGCATAGGTCTTGTCAGAAATGGGGTAGTCAGAAAAAGCAGCGCGGAACAGTGGCATGACGGGGGCGAACCGGGAATGTTCGCGCCGTTCATACGACACAAAGCACTCCACGTCCGCATCGGCCATGAGAGATTGAAATGCCTCCTCCCGCAGAAGGACATCATGGGCGCGCCGTACAATTATCGTCTTCCACGGCTTTTCCTTGACCTTGTCCGTGCTGACGACCAAAGGAACGAGTTCGGCACTTGCTAGGTGAGGGCCATTCAGTGAATTGAATGTCCTTTGGCACAGCCACTGGATTCCCTGAAACCGGATTCCTGTTTCCAAGGCCACGATCACCATACGAAGCGCTGATACCTGCGGCAGAAGTATCTTGTGATCGTCCCGCCCACGAATGAGTCGGTAGTCCCAACCCACAAGTGCCGGAATGTAGTCGATCTCATACTGAATTCCGTTGAACTCGAAGCCGACGTCGATGTCCCACTCGCTAGGAATGTAGCCTTTGGCCCCACGCCTGATCACGGCTAAGCGCCCCCTATCGGCCTCGCTTAAGCCGACATTGAGCAATCTCTCCGTCAGCTTGTTGAAGAATTCTTCAACAGCGTATGAAAAGCGAAGAAGGTAGGGGACCACCGCTCTCGGGATGGGATTCTTGTTTGTCTTGGAGGGGTTCCTCACGACGACTCGGTCTACTTCCTTGACAACCGGATTCTGGAAGTCTTGACGCCGAAGTTTGAGGGCATGGGCGTTTCCCCGGCAGAACTCAAAGAATGAGTGAACGTCGTTGATGAAGGCATTGAAGACCCCACGATCGGAGCCTCGGCGCACCTGATCAAAGAATCGAAGCAGCGGGAGCGGCGCCGTCTCGTCTTCGATCCCATCTGTCCAGCCACCAAAGCGGTGCAAATCGGATGGATCAAGGGGAATAGCGTACTCGATACCTGGATGAAGTTCGAGCCACCAAGGCAAGTAGCAGCAAATGTAATCTTGAAATAGCAGGCGGAGGGTTTTCCAGGTGCTTTCCCCCTCAAACCCGGAGCGCCGCCGGTTATTGAGGAAGCGTTCGAATATGGTTTCCCAGGTGGGCCATATCGTGAAAGGAAAGGCGTGCATGCGGGAAAAATAGTTATTTCGCTGCGGACCAGTGCCTCGTCGCATAATCACAATGTACTTGATGATGTCACCCGGATCGTTCACGCTATCCGCGATGAGTTCCAGCTTCGTTTCATGAAGCGTCTTTTCACCTTCCAGGATTTGCCTCTTGAGTTCCTCGCGGTTGCCATGATCGAGGAGTTCAACCTGCGCGGCGTCGCGACGTCTCGAATAGCGTGCCCTCCCGTTCCTTATCGTCTGCAATTTCCGATCGACGGCGCCGGGAATGAATTCTGTAGGCTTGAGGTCGGTGGCTCCCCGCCGCGCTCGCTCAGCCCAAAAGAGGTAATTGCGGATATCCTCCTCAGTGTAGGGAAACCCTAGGGACGCCCCGTGCTTGCGCCAAGTCCGAAGAGTTGCCGTGAAGGGCGTGAATGGACGCTTCCTGGGAAGGCCGAGCATCGCGCGCTTCAATCGATCCTTGCTGAGGTCCAAACAGTGTTGTCCGAAGCCATCAAGATCAACTTCGGAAAAGTCATGCCAAGGCGTGGTCAGGGTAAAGCGGAAGCCAAAGGACGCCTGCTCCCTAGAGGGATGATCAAGGTGGCATGTCACGAATGATGGGAGAATGCACTTCAGTTCGTCCTTGGAGAAGGAACGCTCCACTTTGAAGTGCAGAGGAAGTTGGACGGCGCGATTGTTCCATAGCTGAAGGAAGACGTACTTCAGCCACCGATTGATGATCGCGTCATGGCTGGCTGGGCTGTCTGTCATCATTAGGGCCGCACGAGCACGGGACACGATCTGCTCATTCCTTTTCCCCTGGGCATGTCCCTCGAAGAAAGTGAACGCGACCCGGAGATCGTCCTCCGAGAGGGTGCCGATGTTCTCTAGGCGCTCAGCTAGGACATGATCAAGGGTTTGGCTCCGCGTGGAGGTCATGCCCTCCTCCCGGCGTTGCCGGTCTGCGCAGGCAGCCTCGCGCACGAACCGGGCGAACAGCAATCGGAGCTCCTCGATCGGGGCCGTCAGCAACAACTCCGGTGACGCGTTGATTACGGCCCCATAGTCATTGGCGCTCCGTACGGCGGCCAGACCTGATCGCAGCTCTCCAGGAAAAGACATCGTGGCGCTGATAGGATCCTCTTCTTCTGGTATTTCCGCGTATGCCCGAAGTCCGCCGGGTTTCTGTGTGGCCTGCATGCTCCCTCCAATCTGAAAGCGCCGCAGGCTGTACCAATTGATCTCCAGTGTAAATATTGCCACCGAATGCGTGGTTACAATTATTTGCAAGGATTCGTCGCGACACGTGGGGTTAGCAAGAAGACTTCGTGGAGTCCTTCACGACGCATACGCCGCATCGTTTTCTGGCTGCGCCGCAACCATGCTTCCGACAATTGTTGACAAGTATTTGGAGTTGACCTTTGATTTCGCGAGTCCTGTGATAAAATTCGCGTTATCAACAGTTTTCCGGGGGCATGTACTCGGTCTGACTTGTGAAAGGCCGGGCCCGGCTTGGTCTGACAGGCGTCAGATATCCCTGAGAGACTGAGAGCAGCCTTCGGATGGTCTATCGCGGCTTGGCGCTTGATGGAGCGGAATTCGTCTGCGACCGATGTAAGCGCTTCCACGCCTCTGCTGCGGCGTCAGGGATGGAGCCCGCCCAGACAGGAGAGCGGGCTGGACATACCGCGTTCGCTCCGCTGTCGGCCGGAGGGCCAAGCATCAATGCCGCACCGAACCGCAGCGCCTTGGGAAGATGATCGGCCCCATTGAATTGCGAGAAGTTGTCGGGACCATGGATGGTCAAGCATCAAGTGCCTCGGTCGTCATCGCGCAGTGCCGCCAGATGAGTTGATCTCCCGGGAACTCAGTTCGCGCTGGCAATTGACACATTTCCAAGTCTCCGGTTGCGGGTTCCCTCGCCGTAGTGCGCTGGTATGGCGTTCAGGCGAGGAAACAGTAGGCTTCTCATCGTGAATCAGACTTCACCTGCCCAACCCTGTTGGTCTTCCGAGACTCGATCTCGTCGGCGGCACGTCGAAAGCGGGCTGCAATTATCGCCGGCAACCTCTCCAATTCCGCCGTTGCCGGGTCCAATCCGTTGAAGATGATATCGTCGGCTGCCTCGATCCTAGCTTCTACGATCAAGCGGTCCTTGCGGGCATAGATGGCCGTGCTGCTCGGATCTGCATGTCCCATCAGCATCTGGACTTCCGTGAGCCGGAGACCTGGCCCGCCCGGGACCGGAATGTAGTTGTGCATGTAGACTCCGTAACTGTGGCGAAGCGAGTGAAGGGTCCATACATGGTTGGGTGCCTCGGGAGGCCCAGGCACCTTCGCCCGGCGTACAGCCGCCTTGAATTGCTTCCCAAGCGCGGTATCGCTTGCGTCCTTCAGAGGTTCGCCGCGCCGGGATTTATCGAGGATCTTGAACAGGTAGTCGTGATCGCCCATGCCGGATGGAACGAACTCATTGCGAAGGTAGTCACGCAGCGCCTCCCAGAAGATCGTTCGCAGCGGCTCGTACAGATACACCCTGCTCATCAAGCGGCCCTTGAAGCGCTTCTTGTCTTCATCCTCCATCTGGCCTGCGAAGCGACGCGTATCGGGATCGATGACCCAAATGGTTCCTGTTTTCACGTCAAAATCGGAGAGTTGGATCCGCAGCGCCTCGTGCAGACGCAGACCTCCGCCCGCAAGCAGCGCCCACAGTGCCCGATCACGACTTGTATTGGCAGCAGCGAGGAGGTCAGCGAGGTGAGAGAGCGGAAATTCCTTGGCCTCCAGATCGCGTTGAACGCCGCCGTGCTTCGGATTCCTCAACCCCCTGGGACGGTCCAGCTTGTCCTGGATCCGTACGACCCCACCGATCATGGCCTTCTGCCGAAAGCGGTCCTTTTCGGCACGGGACCACCCAACGACGCCCTCAATCGCCGAGAAGGTCATCTTTAGGTCCAGCAAGTCTACCCAGACGCCTTCGTCCGAGAGGGCGGAGACCGCCTTCAATCCCTCATCGCGGGCAAGTCGCAGGAAGAGGTTCACAGCAGCAAGGGTCGGTGCGAAGCTCCTCTTCGCGAGGCCCTCCACGAATTCGATTTCGGCTGCATAGACGGAAAGGTCCGGGAACTCAGCCGCCTCTATGCCAACTCCATCTCTCAGGAATATCGGATAAATCTTCATCGCCTCTGAGATGCGACTCGGTGAGGCCACCTCGCCGAACACACGGCACTCGATCAGGTAATCAACAAACCTTGCGGCAGCATACAGGTAGCGCGTCTTCGACGTCCCTCTGTTCGCTCGCTGGTCTAGGAACTGTTTGAAACGGCTTAACGGCTCGACCTCAATACCATCGTCATTGATGTAGATGCCGTCGATTGGGGTCAGATGCTTGAGGGCCATGGCAATCCGTCGGTTGTGTCACGGCCGCCCGCCGTGAGAGATCCCTGTTGTGACCTGAGGGTATTCAGCCTCGAATGGTGGAACAGTTAACGATACCACACTTTCAATGCTTCGACGTCTGGTACGCCAGATGAGCAATGTGGCTCCAGGGCCAAGAGGATAATTCATACCGCCGACTTGTGACCCAGGGCCCACAAGGAATCTGGACATTTTGGCTCTGCTTCATTGCATTCATCCGGCAATGCAGCGTGTGCAGCTTCGGGCACGTTGTCGGTCATACTCTACCCGGCCACGCTCCGTGGCAGGACTGCCTTTCTGTTGTCCTACCTTCCACCGGACCACGACCCAAGGCTTCATTAATCCGCGCCGTGGCTTCTTGCACAGCCACGAACAGCCTCCCCCCGCCCTGCCCTGAGGGCTTCCCATGGGCTGTCGCCATCCAGTGCGCTGTCCGGTGTCAGGAACCACTCCAGCCGCATCCACGGAGCCTTGATCGGCATGACAGAGAGGATCTTGCGCATGTGCAGGATTGTCGTCGGGTTCTTCAACTGGAACGCCGGATAGACGGTACGGCCGTCCATGTCGACGGCGATCAGCTCGCCCCCTTCCGTGTACCGCCGCAACTCCGGAAGGCTCATGCCGAGCCAGTCGGCCACCAAATCCTCTTCCACCACGCCACCGGCCTTGCGGATCAGCCACTGCTTATACTCGGCAACGTCGCGATGCTGGATTGCATCGCCGCGGTTGTTCTGCGGCAGCAGCACCTTCGGTGGCGCCTCTCCGGTCAGGAACCGTACGATCGCCCGGCCGTGCCACAGGGCAGTGTCGACGGATGACTCAAGGCATTCCGGCCGAGGGTGCCCCGACAGCGGCACGAACGCGTCGTCGGTGGCAAGCGCGGCGAGCCAGCCCAGTGCCGCCCAGGCGAGCGTGAGATCCGCCAGTGTCGGCTCCGGTGACGCCTCGGCGGATGCCGCGAGGGCAATTGCCGCATTGCAGGCGAGTGTGATCATGCTCGCGCGCTGCCCGAGGGCAGCTCGGTAGACGCTGCACCGCAGCCGCCCCTCACGATCTTCTTCGGCCAGTGCGAGCATCAGCATGTCAATGCGCTGGGCTAGCTTTGCACCAACAACACCAGAGTCTTCCAAGTCGTTGAGCAGCCCCTGAAATGGGAGGAGCGCCCGGCGCTCGGGTGGGTCGAGCCGCTCAAGGCGGGCGATCTCGCCCTTGACCCAGGTAAGGACGTCATCACGGATGCTGTCCTCAAAGAAGGGCATGAGGCGCAGCAGTTCGTCGGCAGACGGAAGAGCTCGTCCGGCCAGGATGTGGCCCTGACGGGTGTTGTAAGCATGGATTTCAGCGGTTCGGACCGTCATGAGCCATCCCTCCGCAGACTCATACGCAAGAAATCAACGAGCGTTTGCCCGTGGTGTCGTGCGGTGTGTGCCGGCGCGTCGCAGCGGATGGGTCTCGGTTGCCCCACCAGTGCAGGGTCACCCGCCGCCACATCCGCCAGCCAGCCCAGCGCCGTGGCAATCAGTTGACAGTCTGCCTCGGGAGGCGATCCGGCCTCGGCCGAGACCAGGGCCAACGAGACTGCCGTGGTCGCAATGTCGATCTTGGCCTCCCTCACCTCGAGTGCCGCCCGGTAGTAGCTGCACCGGAGCCACCCCTCGTGATAGGCTGCGGGGAACGCGAGCATCAGACGATCGACAATCGGACGCAAGTCCCACCGGGTCGGGGCTCGACTGCCTGCCACCTGCCGCAGGTGCCGGGCGTGATGGATGATTGTCGCTTCGCAGCCACTCCAGTCGTCGGGTTGGTAGCCGTCCCGTTCGATGCCCCCCAGCAGGCGCCCGGCGTAGTGGCGCATGTCCTCGTGGAGGCTGTCCTTGAAGAAGGGCATCCCTCGCAGGAGCTCCATGGCCTCGGGCCATCCGCGTCCCGCGAGAATGTCCCTCATGCGTTCCGAAGGATCATTCGCTTGCGACGCAACGGCAGCCGGATGTCGGACATGGCGATCGGCTTCCACACGTGCGGCCTGGCGATCGGCACCCGTGCCGGCATTCACGTCAGCCGACCCACTGGGCTTCCGTCGGCTTTCCTCATCCGTCGGGAGCGGATGTGCCCTGAGCCTGTTCAGATACACTTGGCAGCGGCGGTGCTCGATGAGGGCCCAAGGCGGCAGGGCATCCACCACTTGGCGAACGAGTTCGAGCAAGTGCTGGTCAGCCGTGCGGGGATCCCTCGCGCCGCCCCGCAACGAATGGAGGGCGGCAAGATACCCCGAGCGGTCCCAGCCCGTGTCCGGCTCCTCCCGCTCCCGCCGCAACATGCGCTCTGCCCAGATGCACATATCGGCACGGATGCTGTTCCAGTAGAAGGGGAATCCGGCTTCGAGTTCCGCGCCTTTCGGGAGCCTTCGCCCCGCACGGATGTCCGAAATAATCCTGCTGTTCATTGAGCCTCCCTACGACACCCAAGGCCTGTTCTTCGTAAGCCGCCGCATCAGGTCGGCTAGGACGCTGCCGACGCGACGGCGTCGAGCGCATCGACAGGCCTCGGACATGATCCGGATGCCGGACGTGCGGACCACCCGTCCGGCCCCGGGGATCGGCGGATGTCCCAAGGCCGCGCCGACAGGCACGCTGTCGGGAACCCCGCTTTCCTTCGGAAGTCCATAACCGGACCATGCATCCGTCCTCCATGCGCACGGATCGAGGTCAGTGCCGCACGTCCCTGCTCGCCAGAACCACCTCGATCATGCTCCGCAGCTTGCGTAGCGAACCGCCCGGCCAGGCCTTCGCTACGGCTTCGATCTCGACCCCGTCCAGCGGGCTGCCCCAGCGGTGATCCAGTCCTTGCTCGGCAAGGAGTTCCGCGAGGATCTGGCGGCTGAGCGTCGGTAGGTGGTCCCGTCCGGGTTCAGGAAACGGGATGACTCGGCAGCGGTCCCGGAGCGGGGCCGAAAGTCCCTCAAGAGAGTTGGCTGTCATCAGCCATATGACATGGGAAAGGTCGCACGGAGCTTGGACATAGGGATCGTGAAAGCGGGATGCGGTCTCCCGTTCCAGAAACGCGAGAAGTGCGTCGTGGGCCTGACCATTGTGACGAGAGGTCCCGACCTTCTCGATCTCGTCCAGGATCGCACCCGGTCCTGCGGCCTTGTAGCGAGTGATGAGGGCAAATGGCAGGGACGGTTCGCCGGTCGACCATCGACGTGGGGTACCCGCGAATGTTCCGTCGGAAACCCCACCGCATGGGATCATGTCGTGCGGCAGATTGAGAACCTTCAGGAGGCGGGTCGCGAAGCGGGACTTGCCGCATCCAGGAGTGCCGACAAGGATCGTCGGGCGGATCTGGACATGGGATCGGAGCGCGACGTCCCGAAGAACGTCGTCGATCACGTCCGTCGCATACGGGAACTCCGCCCTCAACGTTGCGCGAGCCGCCTTGAGATCAGGTACTGGAACCAGGGGCAGAGCCTTTCCGGTGAGCCCCTCAAGCTCCTTTGCGACCTTCTTCCCCTCCCCCGTATTGGCGTTGCCGACGTGGCTGAAAATAACCGCTGATGCCGGCATGGCGACTTCCGAGCGTTCCGTTGGGGATAAGCCTCCCGGACCCTTCGCAGGTTCGCTCGCTGGGAGCTTTCCGCTTGCAGCCTCCCCTCCATCCGTCATGGCGAGCACTGTCTGGAGTGCCTGGTGCTCCACGAACTCGATGAGCAATTTCCCGTAGCGGTCAACCATTGTCGCTGGCTCGTCCCGGCATCGTAGCCGGATTTCACGTCCAAGATAGGCGTACTCAGGATCGAACGTTGCGTAGAAGAGCCAACCCAGTGCGGCCTTGACCATCTTGAGAGCCGTCGCCCGCTCGCTCGGATATGCCTCCAGCGTAGTGGCCGTCGCGACTGTATCGCGGGCGAGTGCGAGCGCAGCGCGATGGTCACCAAGGTGCGCGAGATAGATCCGGGCCCGCAGTCGCCAGGACCGAACGCCGTGTGGCAGACTGGCTTTGGCATCATCAAGGACGTCCGCAAGCGCCCTGACTTCGTCCGCTCCGGCGCATACGGTGAGTTGCTCCAAGCCGTTGACGACAGCGGCGAAGTGGGCATGGTCGGCCCTCCGACGCAATCGAGGCATCAGCCGCTCAGCAAAAGCTTGCATGTCTTGCTGGATGTCGTCGCCAAGGAATGGCATTCCCTCGAGGAGCTCTTGCTCCGTCGGCAGATGAAGGCCTGCCAGAGCGGCCTTCCGCCTCCGGTCGAAATGCCTTCGGTCACGATCCCGGGGTGGCATGTCTGCTGACATGGCGAATCCTGTTTTTCACGACGGACTGTTAGGGCCCAGCGGACTTCCGAGGCGGTACCAGCCCGCGAGGCCCCTCACCCAACCTTGCTGTTCAGCGAAGATCCAAAGATCCGGCATCTCCCTGAGGGTTTCGCCCTTTCGAAGGAACAGATCGTCAGTCGAGTCGGCCATGATCCTCAGGGATGGCGTGTAATTGATCTCGATGCTCCAATTGTTGAGGATTGGAGCCTCAGCCAGATCCTGGGCAGTGGGTCCATGCCCATCCTGAATTGCTCGGAGAACTGCGCTAAGGTGTTCGAGGCCGTCGATCAGCCGGGCGACGGCGTCCCGGCCCAGGATCCGATCCTTGAGGATTACGAACATCAAGTCCCTCCTATGGTCTGAAGCGGCGTCTGTCGGCAAGGACGTGCGGCACGGCTGGGGCACGGCCGTGCGGTAGGCCCACTCCTCGGAACGATGGATCAGGGCTTCGTGCGCTGAGACGAGTGGCTCCCTGCGGAGCGGGCGCACCCGTCCCACCGGGTACGTGTTAATTTTGGAGCTTCTCCGGTCGCCCAAGACGGTACCAGCGCTCCAGCGTCAGGACCCAGCCCCGCGGCTCGGCCAGGACCCAAAGGTCCGTCGAGCAGAAGCCGAGATACTTCTCCGGCAGGTGGCTCGCCACACGTCCGAACAGAGCCTTGGCAGGTACGTATTCCATGGCCCAGTTCTCGATCACCGGGGCGTTGGAGAGGTCCTCCGCGGTTGGACCGGCGCTTGCGTGGATCGCCCTCAGGTTTGCGGCGAGGCGCTCCAGCCGACTGGCTGTCAGAAGCATTTGATCGGCGTCGGCGAATTCTTCGCCCACGAGTTCGAACATTCGAAGTCTCCTATTCGACGGGGTTGCTCCGGCCGCGGAGCGATCTTCATCCGTCACGCGCGGGATGTGCGCAGGTGCGATCTGCAAGCCTGCCGACTCCGTCCCGCATCGGCAGCCGGCCTGGGCCCTGCCGCTGGCCGGCATGTGCATGGTCGTGCGAATCCTTTTGCACGGCATGCTGACGATGATGGGCAAGCACTCGGGACTTCCCTAGACGAGGAGCCGGGTTCGGGCGGCGAGCCCTGCACCGTCCGCCGGGATCGAGGCCGTGCCGAAGGGAACTTGGCGGACCGTCCCCGGGGCTGAGAACGCCTGGGAGGAAGGTCCCATACACGGAGAGGGCGAAGTGCCAGACCGCATGCGCCGGCCGCGAGCGCGAGGCCGGATATCGTCGGCGGTCTCTTGTCCATGGAGCCTGTGAATGCCCAAACCGTCATGTGTCTCCCCGGGGATCAGGAACGAGTGATTCGCCTGACGATAGCCCACCCAAAGGATTGGATCCAGCTTTTTTGGCGCATAGTGCGCCAGAATAGGCTTATGGAGCGCCTGAACAGGCGTATTATGCGCCAATTGTTGACAAGCTGGCGTTCTCTGGCGGCGCATGCTCATTGGCGCGCATGGATCCCGCGCCCGACCTGCTCAAGGCTGCCCGCATTGCGATCGGCCTCACCCAGCGTGAACTTGCCGATACCGCACGCATTGGGCTGCGGTCGTTGACGCGCGTGGAGGCCGGTCTGGATCTGAACAGGCGTCTTCACCGCGCGGTCAAGGAGGCGTTGGAGACCAAGGGAGTGACATTCGAACCGGACGATGGCGTGTCCGGTCCTGGGTTTCGCGTACGGCCTGGATGCCTTGGCCAAACGCGCAAATCGGATTGACGGCCCTGACCCGACAGGGACGGCGATCTTCCGGGAAATGGACCGTCCGGGCCTGCTGCCGGAGGTCTCGGCCGACCGGTTGGGCCTGCCATGGCTCCGGCTTGCTCCCGGGCACGTCCGGAGCAAGGAATCAACGCCAGTGAACGCAGTCCTTGCTCGACCAGCGCAAGCAGCATGCGAAAAGCCCGAGATACTGGGAACACTGGATTTCCCCGTATTCCACAGGCCTCGAACAAACCAAGAACATTTCGATGGCGACTGGAATTCCAAATCAGTAACGTCACGGCTCTCAAGGGAGGTGACAGTGACTGATCAGGTTCAACCCGCGTGCGACACGGACCAGATAGAGGCTGATGTCACAGCCGTAATCGAGGCCAGTGGCGGCGATCCGAGAACTGCCATCAAGGCCCTCCTCCTTGAGAACCTCATTCAGGAGCAGAGAATCGAACGCCTCGCCTCAGCGCTGTCCTTCGGGTACGTGCGCGGGCGGATTGGTGTCACGTCGGGCTACTCCGGTTCCAGCCATCGTGAAACCACCTGATCGCCCTTCGCACTGCGTTGGTATCGTCACCTCCGTCATCGGCTTGAGCGAATACGGAACTTTGAGGGCTTGATTCCATGCGACACGGTCATCCGAGAAAGTCCCGGCGCCTCATGACCCGGGAGGTCGCCGACAGGCTATTGGAGGCTCTGCGGCCGACCCGCCATCTCCTCACGCGGACGTTGGCCGACATCCCGATCGGCCGTCCGGAATACCGTCAGATTGACCGCGTGGTGCAAGAGATCGATGGACTCGCAGAGATCCTGATCGGTGATGTCACCCACTACCATCAGAAGGTCCATTCCGTACCGGTGTCCGACATGGGACATGGCGGCGAATAGATACGGCAAGACGCGTATCCAAACCTGCACGAAGCGAATGATCTAGGCAATCGGCAGTTGCCCCAAACAAAGTCCGGTTATCGCTGCATCACCGACATTCTGCGTACTTCCGCTTGGTGCCACTTTGTATGGTCCGGCCGTGCGTCGCAAGATGATGTTGGCAGAGTGACAAACGTGAGAGCTGCATCAATGTATTCGGCCT
>NZ_JAELXT010000026.1 GCF_016427565.1 Microvirga splendida | reverse complement strand
ACATGGCCGCACCGACCAGCCTTGCAGAAGCGTTCAACAAAGCCCTTGCCAATAGGGAGCCGTCCACACATGGCACTTAGCAGAAGTGGGCCGAGCATCAGCATTCGTGCAGACACCGGACGTATAGCCGGTCAAGATTTACTGCAGCCTTTGGACCTCTAGCTTTTAATCAGAGGGTCCTGGGTTCGAGTCCAAGCGAGCTCACCAACACTATCAAAGCGTTACCGGCATCTGCCCTTTGAGCGTTTTCCTTCCAGGTAGCCACTAGGTAGCCGAGAGATCTCCGTAGCTGCGCGACGTTCGATCATCTGAGGCTTATCGGCACCCCTATGGCTGGCATCACCACCCTCACTGGGCTAGCATGGCATCGACACATTCGAGCAGGCGAGGGCGGAACGTATGGCGCACGACCATCACCACGATCACGACGACCACAGCCATCTCTCCGAGATCGAGCTGCGGGTGCGCGCCCTCGAATCCATCCTGGTCGAGAAAGGCTACGTGGATCCAGCGGCCATTGACACGCTGGTCGAGACCTATGAGGTCAAGGTAGGCCCCCGCAACGGGGCCAAGGTGGTCGCCAAAGCCTGGGCTGATCCAGCCTACCGGGAGTGGCTGCGGACGGATGCGACGGCTGCCATTGCCTCCCTCGGCTTCATCGGACGCCAAGGCGAGCATATGGTGGCGGTCGAGAACACCCTAGATGAGCACAACATGGTCGTGTGCACCCTGTGCTCCTGCTACCCCTGGCCCGTGCTCGGCCTGCCTCCGGTGTGGTATAAGTCTGCCCTTTACCGCTCACGGGCTGTGCTCGACCCGCGCGGGGTTCTCGCCGAGTTCGGGGTGAACCTGCCGCAGACCACCCGCATCCGTGTCTGGGACTCGACTGCCGAGGTCCGGTACCTCGTGATCCCGATGCGTCCTGAGGGGACCGAGGGTATGAGCGAGGAGGCCTTGGCCGACCTCGTCACCCGCGACTCCATGATCGGCACCGGTCTCGCCCGGAAAGCGGAGGCAGCGCGATGAACGGCGCTCAGGACCTCGGCGGCATGATGGGCTTCGGCCCGATCGCCATCGAACAGGACGAGCCCTGGTTCCATGCCGCGTGGGAGCGACGGGCCTTTGGCCTGACCTTGGCTATGGGAGCGACCGGCAGCTGGAACATCGACATGAGCCGGTACGCCCGCGAGTCCTTGCCGCCTGCCGAGTATCTCACCTCGAGCTACTACGAGATCTGGACCAAGGGTGTCGAGAAGCTGGTTGCTGCAGCTGGGCTCGTCAGTGAGGAGGAGTTGACGCTTGGCCAGGTTCTGGCTGAGCCAGCACCGATCAAGCGGGTACTGAAGGCTGAGGACGTGGCGGCCGTGCTGGCCCGCGGCGGTCCGGCCGAGCGCCCGATCGAGCAGCCGGCGCGCTTTGCGGTGGGTGACCGAGTCCGTACCCGCAACCTACACCCTCAGGGCCACACCCGCCTGCCGCGCTACGCTCGCTGCAAGACAGGAGTTGTTGAGCTGGTACATGGCGCCCACGTCTTTCCGGACACGAACGCTCATGGACAAGGCGAGCAGCCGCAATGGCTCTACACGATCTGCTTCTCAGGCCGGGAGCTCTGGGGAGAGCAGGCGGATCCGACCGTCAGTGTCTCGATTGATGCCTGGGAGAGTTATCTTGAGCCGCCATGACGATATAGCCCGCGTAGCCGAGGGCGTCGCGCCGATCCCCCGCGGAGATGACGGTGAGCCCGTCTTTCGTGAGCCGTGGGAGGCGCAGGCCTTCGCAATGACGCTGGCCCTGTACGAGCAGGGCCTGTTTACCTGGACGGAGTGGGCTGGAGCGCTCTCGGCTGCGATCAAACAGGCCCAGGCGTCCGGTGACTGCGACGATGGATCGACCTACTATCAGTACTGGCTCGCTGCTATCGAGCAGTTGGTCAGGGACAAGGGGATTGCAAGCGAGCAGGCGCTGGCAGAGCGCCGCGGCGCTTGGGATCGTGCGGCGCATGCGACGCCGCATGGGCAGCCGATTTTGCTCGCGAACGATCCACTCCGATAACCTGAGAGATATCCCCGCGTGGATGGCAATGACACCGGTGAGCCTGGGAGTGGAGAGAAATGGCCCAGCACGTTCGCAGGCACGACTGGGGCGCAGCCCTTAGGCTCGCTCCCGGCTTTCCCGCTGCTCCGGTCTAGGGCCGCGCCTCGTCGCCATCTACAACGATGGCTTTCGCCCCATCTTACGGGACAAGCCCGAGGCCGAAGGAATCCGCGGGGGTTTTGCTGCAAGCTGGAGTGGTGAGCAAAAGAAGCATACGGAAGACTATGCGGCCGGCCCCGCCACTCAGCGCCTATCTGGTGACAATCCCAGTAAGCCGCTGGCGCTCAAAGCCGTCATTGCTGTCGCGGGCGTAGACGTCCTCGATGCGCACGATGTCATCCTCGCCGAGATAGGCGCCGGACTGCACCTCGATCAGGTTGAGCGGCACGCGGCCGGGGTTCTCTAGACGATGGACACAGCCGAGCGGCAGATAGACTGACTCGTTCTCCCGCAACAGGATCTGCTCCTCGTCCCGGGTGACGAGCGCCGTGCCGTTCACCACGACCCAGTGCTCGGCACGGTGGTAGTGCTTCTGCAAGGACAACTTTTCGCCGGGGGCCACCGTGATGCGCTTGACCTGAAAGCGGTCACCGGTGTGCAGGGACTGATAGAAGCCCCACGGCCGGTGCACGCGCGGCGTCTGGACCGCGCTGCTGTGCCCGGTGGCCTTGAGCCGGTCTACCAGTTTCTTGACATCCTGATCGCGGTCTTTCGGCGTCACCAGGACGGCATCCTGGGTTGCCACGATGATCAGGTCCTTGATCCCAACCGTCGCCACCAGCGGGCCATCGGAGCGGATGTAGCAGCCCTGGCTGTCGAGCGCGACCACATCGCCGAGGGTCACTGTGCTGTCCTGATCCTTGGCGGCGAGTTCCCACAGAGCCGACCAGGCCCCGATGTCGGACCAGGTGCAGTCCACCGGCACCACCACCGCATGAGGGGTCTTTTCCATGACGGCATAGTCAATCGAGATGTCGGGCACCTGCTCGAAGGATGCGGGATCGAGGCGCAGGAAGTCGAGGTCGGTGGCGGCCTTGTCGACCGCCTGCGTGCAGGCCTGCAGCATCTGCGGCGCCAGACGCCCGAGCTCCTCGAGGAATCGGCGCGCCGGCAGCAGGAAGATGCCGCTGTTCCAGGCATACGCGCCCGAGGCCACATAGGCTTCGGCCGTGCCCGCATCCCGCTTCTCCTTGAAGCCGAGAACCTGACAAATGCGCGGATCGTCGAGGCTGTCGCCGCACTGGATGTAGCCGTAGCCGGTGGCCGGGGCCGTCGGCGTGATGCCGAAGAGCACGAAGGAGCCCTGCTCGGCGGCTTTGCGCCCAGCTTCCACGGCGGCCTGGAATGCCGGCATGTTGCCGATGCTGTGGTCGGCCGGCAGCGTGCTGGATCGGGGTTCCCGTGTATGGTGTCCAAGCCCTACAGCAAGGATCATGATTAACAAATGCGGTGCCGGCGAGAACTGGCGGTCGAGGCACCAAGCGGTATGTACGTTGCGTTTCTAGCCTAAAGCGTCAGCATCGGTGTCATGAAAAAGCCAAGGTATCTGCTCTTGATCCTTCCATGAGCAAATCCCCCAAGCGCCCAAGCCAACGTGATGAGCCTAGACGGCAGAATGTTGAGGCTGGTGTGCAGCGGCCCAAACCCAGCACCGGCAAGGGTCAGGCTGCGTCGAAGAAGGCGAATACGGCTCTGGATTCCTCAGGTGCTGGGATGCCCGACGAGGGATTGGAAAGACCAAAAGGGAAAAATAGCTCCGGTCTTCCGCACGTGCAGAGCGATACCCTCGCCCTAGACAGCAATCTGGCAACGGAAGGGAATCGGAACACGCCAGATCGGCAAGGCGCATATAGGAAGATCAGAGACGAGGTCGAGCAACTGGTGCAGACGGGCGCATTGGCGGATCACCTTGCCCCAACAGAGTCTCACCCCGGCTCTGTGAGTGATCCGCCTCATCCGAGTGAATGGGTCGAGATGCAACCTGCTCAAGAGCTAGAATCGACCGAATCTCTCCCTATGGCTCCTAACCTCAAGGGGGAAAGCCGAGAAAAGGGGAAGAGAACTTTCCATAATAGCCTCGAAGGTACGGTTCAACAAGCGATCACAGTTTGGAACCCAAGCCTCAAGGCTGCGTCAGAGCGGGTGAGAGGTGCGTCAGGACGTGTGAAGGTCTGGGCGCAAGAGAAGTCGGAGCACAGAGTGAATAGGGGCGACAAGGCTGAACAATTAGCGAACCCGGTCTACCTTCTTGGCGCCATTACGCTTGGCATTCCGGCTTTGCTGCTGATCCCGCTGGTCGGGATGAACCCAGGGGTTCAGGAAGGGACCTTCATGACAGTTGTAACTTTCCTCGCCGTTTCTGCCTTTGTTACGGCGGCGGTGTTCGAGATCAAAAGGTTGGCTGACCAATCCTCTGATGACGAGTATCACTGACAGATTGGAATTGTCGTTTTTTCTTCATAACTCCCATCAAGGCCCAAGGATGTTGACGTGGTGCAGTGAACAGGCGGTGCAGCAATCGGCACCGCCTGACGGAGGAGTGGCCTTAGCACTCGGTTTTTTGCTTTGTAGTAGTGCCCGTTGCATCCGTTGTCTGTTTCGTGGTGGTCGAGCAGCCGGTGCTGCCAGTCGTGCCAACGTCCCGATTCTCAATCACCACGTTCTTCTGGTCCGGTCCTGACGCGGCATCACCAGTGGCGCCACCTACACCAGCTCCAACTGCTGCCCCAACTGGACCTCCCACGACGGCACCAACTGCACCGCCTGCAGCAGCTCCGGCTGCGGCCCCTCCTGGGTCGGCCGAGGCTAGTGACGGGAGCAGGAGGGCGACTGCAAGAGCAACGTATTTGACATTTGCGCGCATGACTGTTTCTCCAACGAGCCAATCGCGAGCTGCGATCTGCTGCCACGTTAACGGCATCCGCACTAAACCGTTTCAGCTTAGCGGTTCGCAGCCCCGGTGGTTTTGAAGCACCAGGATGAGCCACGGCTTTTGCTGAATGAGGGTGATAGTCACTTGTTGAATTCGGTAGGGGGTGCCTTGCCAAAGTTAAGCCACTGGCATAGGCGGGGCCAAGATCACAGGTCTTTATTGTGCTGCACAGGCTGCTCCTGCTGATCCCTTTTGGACTTCAT
Source organism: Microvirga splendida (assembly GCF_016427565.1). GTDB lineage: Bacteria > Pseudomonadota > Alphaproteobacteria > Rhizobiales > Beijerinckiaceae > Microvirga > Microvirga splendida. The sequence goes on along the minus strand of NZ_JAELXT010000026.1, from coordinate 62,071 downwards.
CTAGTTCTACTCACCTTCTGTAATCTATCCTGTGCGGCCAAGGACATGAGCCCTATGAGCGAGAGCACAATCTCTCCGAACTTCATCGAACTTTCTGCTGATATCGTCTCGGCTTACGTCAGCAACAACTCCGTACCGGCCTCTGAGCTTCCGACCCTGCTAGGTTCTGTTCATACGGCCCTGACGAAGGCGGTTCAGAGGCAGAACCAAGAGCCGCATGCTGAGTTGACGCCAGCTGTTCCGGTCAAGAAATCTGTGACCCCGGATGCGATCATCTGTCTGGAGGATGGGAAGAAGTTCAAGTCGCTCAAGCGTCATCTACGGACCACCTACGACATGACGCCCGAGCAGTACCGGGCTAAGTGGGGTCTGCCCGCTGACTACCCGATGGTTGCACCCAATTATGCCAAGGCGCGCTCCGAGCTTGCCAGGACCATGGGGCTCGGCCAGCAACGCAAAAAGGCTGCTGCTCCGGTGGAGGCTGCGGTCACTGGGGCTGCCACCAAGACAAAGGGGGGTGCCGCGAAGGTGGATGAAATTCTGGACGAAGAGGTGACTGCGCCCCCTAAAGGCAGACGCACGAAAAAGGCTGCCTAGCTGACCTTGTTACCCTGGAGAGCGGCCACAGCCGCTTAGAAGCTCCTTCCTTGAAACCCGGTGCTTCCAGTGCCGGGTCTTCTATACCGCTCTGCCAGCTTCTGTACCGTTATCCTTGTGTGACTGGATGGTATGAGAATGGCCTCCCTTTATCTTGAGAATACGGGTTGTCCTCGCCGTCAGATCTTACACCTTCCAGAGGATCGATGAGAGATTACCCCAGTGTTCTCGGCTGCGGCGGCAACAGCCATCAAGGAGCCGAGATGCCGCGCCGAGGAGGGGTTTCCGGCAATCGATATTAGGAGAGTTTCCCTACAAGGATGTGGGGGCAAACAAAAACAGGCGCTCCAAGGCTTGTGAGGAGCAAGGTTATCCTGTGTGGGGCCGCAGAGCGGTGAAAGGGACGGGAGACCGGGTAGTCCTCGGCTGCTCGGAGCTGCCACGGTGTTGGGCAGATCGGAGTCTACGCAAATACTTGGAGGATGATTCTGGGCGTTCGAAGTGTTCAGGTCGGCGCCGCAAGATCTTGAGCGGCCTCTATTGGCCTCAGGCGGCGGAGTAGCAGGCTCACAACTCTCAGCCTAGAATCAAGTGTGCAACTGCGAATCGCGCGGAACCAGATTTTTACCAGCGAATTGATTCGGCCCTTCCACATAGATGATTCTATCCAAAGAAGTTTTCCAACGGATAATCGATCTATTGTAAACGGATTCTTGCGCGGCGACTCCACAGTCAACTCAGAATCGGGCAATCCTCGTATCGCTACGAGTATCATGGGTGGACGACATGGCTGATGCAGCGAGTCGGAAGCGGGCTCAACGTCTCCGTCAAACCCGCCGCGAGCGGGGGGACCGGGAAACCAATGTTTGGCTCCCTCGGGAGATCGGGACTGCCATCGACGAAGCTGTCGAGAGCGGACTTTTCCCCTCACGCCAAGTCGCCATCACTCATGCGCTTGAAGCCGTCTTTATTCGCAAGGAACGAAATGCCGTAACGTAAACCAGGCAAAGCAAAGGCCCCGAAGCTGGTAACTTCGAGGCCTTTGGAGACCCACCGAGGGGTGGGCATACAGAATGTGTTTCGCGACTATTCTTATGCCATCCCGACAAGCTGCGTGTCAAGAGCATCGGTTTCGGTGAACGCTCCTGCTTTGCCCTCAACATGGAGGGTACGATGCAACTCGCATCGTCAGGAGGCCGGCGGCTGAGACATGCCGCTCTGGCCGCAAGGAAGCTTGCGCTCGAAGACGGGCGCACAGTCACACGCAAAGAACTCTCGGCTGCCGCTCGCGAGGCCAGCAAGGCCCTCGACCTGAGGCCAGCCCAGCGGGCTGTGCTCTCCGAGCTTGTCGCCTGCTGGGGCGAGCAGGAGTGGGAGCGGCTGCTGGTCTGGCCATCCAACGACTACCTGATGAGCCGCACGGGCCTGACCGAGCGGGCGATCCGTCGCATCCTGCGCCAGCTGGTCGATCTGCAGCTGATCGTGCCTAAGGACTCGCCCAACGGCAAGCGCTACGCCGTTAAAGACCTAGCCGGGCAGGTGGTCGACGCCTTCGGGTTCGATCTGACCCCGGTCTATGCCCGCCGGGGTGATTGGGCGGTAGCGCTCATGGAGCAGAAACAGCTCCGAGAGGTGCAGAAGCGGGCCTTTGACGAGGTCACCATCTGCCGCCGCGTGGCCGAGGAGGCCCTAAATGCCCTGGCCGAGCATTTCCCAGATGTGGATCGCTCCGAGTTCGAGACCCGGCTGAAAGCGCTCCAGGTCCGCACGCCAGCCCGCTCCAGGATCACGCTGCCGGCCGATCTTCTGGACGCTTGGCAGCTGTTGAGAACTGATGTTGAGGAAGTCTTCTATGAAGCGGGCAAAGCCGGACTCGGAGTCCTGCACACTAATAACAACAACGGATCTCCTAGTGAGCCTTGTAACAAAGGCTTTCCGAGGAAAGCTGAGGCGGTTCGTTCAACCGAACAACCCTCGGAGCACCTATCACCGGAATTGATCCTTGAGGCTTGCCCCGCCCTTGGCGACTACGGCCAGCCCGTGCGGGACCTGGCCGACATCGTCTCCGCCGGGCGCTACCTCAGAGCATCGTTAGGAGCCCATGAAAGCGCCTGGGCCGAGGCGGTGGAGGACATCGGCACCGTCAGGGCGGCCATTGCGGTGATCTACACCCTGCAGCTCTACGAGGACGACGTGGCCAAGAACGGCGGGGAGAGCCGAATCAAGAACCCGGGCGGCTACTTCCGCGCCCTCACCCGCATGGTCAAAGCTGGCAAGATCGACCTCGCCGTCGAGCTCCTCGCCATGAGGAGGCGACGGATGTCATAGGAAGACGAACCGTGCACGGCGAGATAGCGACTGGCCAGCGTGCCTGGGGTCAAAGCGCGGCAGTAGTAGGGAGCATCACTGACGTGAATCGTTCATGCTCAATGGATTCACGACTTTGATTGGACCTTGTCCAGGCGCCAGCGCGACACTGGCACATGGCTCAAGACACGATCCAATATCTGGTCCTGCACCGGTGCGATCCAAGCTGCAACATGGCTCGCTATTATGTCCTGTCGATCGAGCCAAGCCTGTTTGGGATGGGACCCTGATCCGTGAGTGGGGCCGCATCGGTTGACCAGGACAGCAGAGGGTCGAGCTCTACGAAAACCAGTCATGTGCAGTGGAAGCTCTCGAGACATGGCTCCAGCGAAAGCGGCGACGCGGCTACCTGCTGCAAAGCGGGTAGGGGAGGAGCACAGAAAGATTGGATTGTCCTCAGCGCAGGATATTGAGCAGTTCTTCGACAGCTTCAGCCTCTTTGAGACTGCCTCTCTCATACTGGCGCAGCACGTCCCTGATCTGGGCGCGCTTTGAGCGCGAGCTGCCAGTTTGCTCGTCATGGGCGGTTGCTTGCCGTTGGATTGCGACTGGCTGTTCGGGCTTGCGGAAGTAAGTCTGTACTTTCTGAAGCAGTCTCATGTTGGGCATTTTTGAAAGATAATTCTGAACGGTCGATATAGCATCTCTTGCGGCCGGTTCGTCGCCTCCTATCCTTAGCAACCGGTAAGATTGAGAAAGACAGACTTTGGTCGAAAGCATTGGAGCAAGAAAGCCGCATTTCGATCACTGGACAGGTGTGAGAAGCGCCTCGACAGTGCTCTGCGGCTGATAAGGTCGGGCAGGCGCTGAGAGGATGACCAGGAATGGACGAGAGTTTCTCGCCGACCATCTTTCTTTATGGCATGGCCCTGATACTTGCCGTAGGAAAGGCGTTCACGCTGACGATCTGGCGGACCCTTCCGCAACCGAGGCCAGGCCTGAGACAGGAATTGCTGCAGGCTTGGAGGAACCGGAGGTTCTGGAAACAAGCTGCAACGAGTCCAGTCCAGCATCGTCGAAGCGAGCAGGCGGTGGACGATCCCTTGAGCGATATTGAGAGGACAAAGGTGGAGCCACACGCCACAGTGTCAGCTCCGGAACAGGGTTCAGCAACACGCCCAGGCTCCAACACAGCTCCTGAGAACTAGCTTTGCAGGTTGCAGGCAGTTCAAGCCACCTCGGGTTGATCGGTTCTTGCGCCTTCGGCCACTATTTCGAGCATCTCATCAGGCAGCGGCCGCTGCAGTTTGAGCGCCACTTCCGCCGGTGCAGTGAGCCAAGTCTCGTACTCCTCAGGCGTTGTGAGGATCACCGGCATCGCCTTCGGATGGATTGGCCCAACGACCGTATTCGGCTCAGATGTGAGGAACGAGTAGAGCAGGTGCTCGCCCTCGACCGGCGCGGCCTTGGTGCCCCGCACGCCCGTCCATGGCCGCCAGATACCCGCGAAGGCCGCCAGGGGCCGGTCCTGGCTGAGGGCAAACCACACCGGCGTCTTGCGCGGCTTGGTATCCTTGTACTCACTGAAGCTAGTGACCGGCACGAGGCAGCGGTACTGCGGCTTGAGCCAGGCGCGCCAGAAGGGCGACCCCACATTACGCACGTTGGTGACCGGCTGGGTGCCGACCTTCGGCGGGGGCGGAAAGCCCCAGCGCATCTGGATCAGTTCGCGCTCGCCGTCGGTCGTCCGCACCACCGGCGCCATCTGGTCCGGGAAGATTGCGGGCAGGGGAGGCACGTTACCGGCGTTGTCGCGCGCGACCTCAAAGGCCCGGCGCATGGCCTCCTGGGTGGTGTAGACCGAGTAGAGATTGCACACGGGCGGGATCCTCCGGCGGGGCATGGTCCGCTTATGCCGTGGGGTAGTTCTCAAATCATCCACAGGCTGGCATAGCCGGGGGATGATGGACAAGCCGACCACCGCAAGTTCCGGGTTCGTGAGCGCCCAACGGTCGCCGGACGATGGACTACCTGAGGACCGCATGCCGGAGGCTGAGGTGGCCCTGCGGCTGGCCGAGTTCATCCTGTCACTGCCAGGCTCGGGAGCCATGGCCAGCGTTGCGATCGATGGGGCTAGCATCAAGGTCGGCGATGCCGTCATATTCGATATCGGCCGCTTCATGGCCGCCACCGGCTGGGAGCAGATCAAGGAGCCGCAGGTCGGTCGAAACGCCTGGACCGGTACCTACCGGCGCGGCGACAAGACTATCCGGGTGCACTCGCGGCCGAGCGAAGGCGATGTGGTCGCCACAGTCGCCGGCCGCCGCATTGTCGCCGAATGCAAGAAGGGTCCGCTGGTCCGAAAGCCCGGCAGCCCAGAGTACCCGCTGCTCACGACAGCGCTCGGACAGGCGCTTCTATTCGAGGTCTCCGCCGACGACATCGTGGTCGCGGCTATTCCGGACACGCCTGTCTTCCGCAAGCTCGCGGAAAGCTGGCGGAGCCGTCCGCTCGTCAGGCGGGCCAGCATCCGGATCGCCCTCGTGGCCCGTAACGGCGCAGTCTCGGGGCTAGATCTATGACCGGCACAGGATGCGGTGGCGCACGATAAAGTGGACCCTCCCCTCGCCTTAGGGAGTTGCGGAATAGAAAGAGCTTTCTTGGGTGCTCGCATAGTTGGACAGATCCCAGTCCGACAAACCAGACAGATCGAGGACGCTGCTGGAGATCCCGCCAGACCCAGCGGGCCGCTCACGCGGCTCATCTGACAGCAGCTCCGGTCAGACACCAGAGCCAGAGCGGCAGCCGCGCCGGGGCGTTCGCCTGACACACCTGCCCAGCGGATAGGTAAGGTCCGAGCTACTTCTCTACATGACATCCCGCCGGAGACGCATGTCAGGTCATGGGCGCATAGAGATCTTTCCTTCATAGGTCAGGTCATCGGCAGCCCCAGGCTGACACCTCGCGCTGAACCCCTTACAGACCAAAGGATTCCGACGGGCACCATCGAGGCCAGGACAGACAGGGGCACGGATTACGGCACCTGCCCATGCCTTCGCCGGATTGCGCCGCGACAGCCAGTTAGGAAGGATACGGCTCTGCCCGGCCTATCACAGCCAGCGTCAGGTCGGAGCACAAACAGACCTGCCGCTTGCGCCCACCAAGCCTCACCCCTCAACCACTCGGGAGCCACACGGCGACCAGCCGCCTGGTCCACAACCTGCCGGCAAGGCGGCGGCAGATCGGAGAAAGGTAAGGTTTCAGGCAGCACAAACCTTCCCTTGGAATGTCAGGTCTGAACCCGCCCCACACCTGACCGTCCCTTGGCGGACAGGTCAGGTCGATCCTGGTCGCTGCAACTCCCGGATCTCCTCAGCGCACCGGCCGGACTCGCCAACTCACCGGCCGCACTGCATACGTGCGAAGTAAAACTCCTCTGTTGAGCGTTCTGAGAACGCGGTGGTTCTTTTGTTTGGTTCGAATGCACATCCTGAGCTTGACGCTCAGCGTATCTCATAACAGCGGGTGTTCCCCCGCCATTGCGCTTGAGCGTATTCATATCAGTTTGTTCTTCCGGAATACGTTTTCACGGCAGAAAGAGACGCGCTGCCCATGTGTGCGCGTCCCCAAACCCGCCAGGAGCGGCCTGGAGGCCGATCGAGGCAGGACAAGGCTCAAGGGCCCTCTTCCGGCCCGGGAGGGGCCACAGGCCTCATTCTACGTCCCGGATGACCCTACCGCCGACGGTCATAGGCTGCGGCTGTCGGATACCTCTGAAGCCAACAGACCCCAAACAAGAGGTGTCCAGAGGGAGGTTTAGGGGCAGGATATTTTTTAGAGCCCAATAACGCAGTTTTGGCGCACCTACCGGTTCGGCCAAAACTGCTCTCTCTTACATCGGGCTCTGCGAGGCTGTTCCGGCGCGCTTTGGGTGAGCCCAATACCGCAGTTTTGACCCAAGCAGTGCGTGACCGACGATTTTGAAAGGGCTGGGCCCAATACCCCAAATATGCCGCACCGCTTTCGTGACTCACGCCCGAATAGCAGTGGGCCCAATACCGCAGTTTTTCCGCATCAGGCTTTTATCCGTATTCTCAACCTGCGTGACTCACGTCTCAAAGCAGTGAGCCCAATACCGCAAACGTGATGCATCTCGGGCGTGACTCACGATCTGACGAGGGTGAGCCCAATACCCCAGTTTTTCCGCAGCGCCCGTTTCTCATGATCACAGGCTGGGTGACTCACGCTGCTGGGAAACTGGGCCCAATACCTCAGTTTTGGAGCACTTGCTGGTTCTTACAAAGCGGAGTGCGACGAAATCGGGTTCTACAAGGCATTCCCGGTCCGCCTTGGGTGAAGCCAAAGCGCACAACCCGGAGGATCGTGACCGGTGGGGGCGAGGCTGCCGGTTGCTCGATGTAATCTCGTCTGGCACTCCGGATGCGAAACCTGCGTTCGTCGTGAATACTATCGGAATACTTGCCGTCGCAGCACGCTCCGGCTGCGGGCGGACGACACGCGTCCGCATGCTCATTCGGCTTCTGCCGCTCTGAGGATCGGTTCGGCCAGGCTGACAAGCAGCTTCGGAGCATCCTACGAGCGTGGTACTCTCTTGCCCAAACGCGAAGTAAACACCTTGGGTCACATTGCAGCGACGATGATGCTGTCACTCGATGGACGACATCGCTCCCGTCTTATTCGATGGCACTGGGTCGGACAGGTTCTAGGCCGCTCTGTCTCTCGCCGGCCGGGGTCTGACCAACAGGCCCACCAGCGTGCGCCCATCATCAGATGTAAATGTCATGTTCCAATGGATCATTCCATGGTCAGGCTGGGTTTCTGCTTTCTCATAACTCACGCGCCACAAAAGCCCGGCGTACGGGAACTGCGCGTCTTTCAACCATTGCCCCCGTTCCCGGGTGTGAGGTCCAAACGGGCAATCCCGATCTCTCCACGCAGAATAGGCGGCTTGCATTTTTTCGAACTCAATCGGCCTGTGACCGCTGAGTTGGTCGTTGGTACTGGTTCCGAAGGCAACATGATCTAGGTCGTCCGGCTTGTCCTTGGGTCCACTATCCGTGGAATTGTCGGCGTACGGCGGCTCCCACGGCGCAGCATTAACCAAAGCCGCCTGTTCCTCCAGAACTGGGCGGTCCTCGACCTCGCTCTCGTCAGCCCAAATCCGGGTCGTCCATCTTGCAACGGTCTCCCGCAAGCCGAAGACGCCCAGGAATTCGTCTGGCATGTTCAGCAAATCCATCGCCGATAAACCCAGGAATCGGGGCTCCGGTTGATTTGCATCTGAAGCAACCTCCCGGGAAGGGTTCTCCAGGCACTTGAGTGTGACCAGCTGAGTGAGCACCTCAGCTGGAAGGGTGAGAACATTGGAAGCACCTGACGCCGAGGTTTGCGTCCCATCGCCAAGCACGAGCCTCTCCAGACGATTAACTTGATGTGTCAATCGGGCAATGAGATCAACTTGCCGTTGATCCCGCTCATCAAGATGCGTCCAATATGTACTCGTCTTGGCGGTAATGGCCTCAAGGTGGGCTACGTGTGCCTCGTCGCGCGCCCTTTTCCGACTCTGACGATCATTCTGGTCCTCAAGGATCTGTGCGCGATCCTTGGTCTCGGTCTTAACCATCGGTACTCCTGCAAAACTCAAATCAAAGCTGAACCTGTGATGAGTCTGATGGAGCCTTGGCACAATGAAAAGGGGAGGGGGTCCACGATCCACCAGCACATTCCGCGTGAGCTCGGAGCCGGACGATAAGGGAGCAGGGCGGAACTGCTCGACACTGGGGTTTGGAAGGGGAATGCACATGACGCGAGTCACAGTGTTTCTGAGGGTGGGCCCAATACCGCAGTTTTGGAGCAGTCCATTCGTGACTCACGCTTCCGGAGTTCATGGGCCCAATACCTCAGTTTTGGCGCAGGGCCCACGTGACGCACGACTGAGCGATCCTCGGGCCCAATACCTCAAACCTGATGCGCCGTGAACGTGACTCACGCTTGAAGTGCATGGGGCCCAATACCGCAAATGCGCCGCACGTCGGCTGCGAGTCATGCGGGGATACAGGAGGGCCCAATACCCCAGTTTTGACGCAGCACCCACGTGACTCACGCTCCAGGGACATGGATCGCCTTTTGGCGTCAGCCGGTCCTGGCCAACCCCATCGTGTCCTGCGGTATGGTGTAAGAGCGCCAATCCTGGGCCGAGCCGGGATGATCAGGCGGTAGCGGCAGAGGCGGACGGCCTCCGGACCTGAAGCTCAAGCGCTTGAGTATGACCCCAATAGAGCAGGGCCTCCGGACATGTACGGCCCTTTCATGCGGGAACCGATTCCTGAGCATCTGCTTACTTCGCTGAATTCGGCAGGCGCTCGATGGAGCGGCTATCGAGAAACGATGGGTGTTAACCCTGGGTCATCAGCGTCATGTCCAGAGTGTTCCTAGATCTTGCTCTCGATGAACGTGCTCCTCCTCGGCCGAGGGACGGTCCACACTATTGGATCGCATCTGGCCTGCCTGTCCGGCCGCCCAGGCGATGATCGTTCATCCAGACATCCAACTCTGCCAACTGTCTGCCCAAGGCAAGCTGATTGTGGGCAATACGGGTGAGCAAAGTTGCGAGGCTGCTCGGCTCGTCGGGTACAAGGCCGGTGTGGCGCAGGGGCGTCTTAAATCCGTCGGTCGGTGGGGCTTTTGTCAAACTACGAGTCTCAGCCCTGCTCTCCTGTTGGAGGCTACGCAAGAAGCCTAGTTCCGCTCCAGGGAGCCGGAGCTCCAACGGCGACGCGATCAGGGTCATGAGCGGGATGTGCAGACGCGCGGCAATCTGCTCCAGCACCAAGATGCTGACATTGGTCTCCTGGCGGATCAACTCCTTGAGATATCGATCACTAACTCCGACCATCCTGGCGAACTTGCTCATCGTCAGACCTTCCATGCGGCGGATCATTTCCAAGTTGACACTGAGGGTGCGAAGGATCGCGCTGCGCTCGACGTCCTTCGATTTGAATCCTGTACGGCTCATGAGTCGAGTTCCTGGTTAGACAGAGGGTGGTGGGATCGTCGGCGGCAGTGGTAAGCCGGGAGGGCTCTGTCGGGAGGGTGGGGCTCTCACGTCACATGGAGTCCTCGCCTGAACTCTGGATCAGCGAGATACCGCGCGGCTTTGGCGAGCCGGAGAGCGTCGGGTCCCGCCCGATGCGGATGCGGGTAGATCTGCTCGATGTGGGTGAGCAACCGCTCTGCCATAGTCGGATCCAGCCCGGCCTCCTGGGCAAGCCCGCCATAAAGACGCTCGACATCGCCTACTGTCCAAGTCATCCTCTGACCTACCGCGCCATAGAGCCGGTTGAGCCACCAGCTATCATGCTGAGGGGCATCCGACACGACGAGCCGGCCGTGGGTAACCTCATCCAGGCGGGAGCAAGCCTCGTCGATGGACAGGCCCTCCGCCTTGAGCATGGCTGGCCTGAGACCGTGAATGGCCGCCGATTGCGCCGACCAGCCGCTGTCGAGATCCCAAGTCGCGTGTGGCCTGACGAGGAAGCTCTCAGGCCCTGCCTCATCATCGAGCACCCAGCCGATCTCGATCGGAAAGGAAGCGGAGCTCAGGCCCGACGCCTCGATGTCGATGAACAGCACCTCAAAGCCACTGAAGGTCAGCCGCATGAGATCTCCAGCAGGAAGTGATGGCAGGAACGAGCGATCAGACAGAGCATGACGAGCCCAGCAGGCCCTGCACATGATCGAGCACCCTCTGCGGTCCACCCGCCGTTTGCAGGACGTCAATCGGGCGAGCGCTAAAGGCGGTGTTGTGGCTCCTCATCCAGCTCTCGGCTGCTTCGGGATCTCCTCCGAGGCCATGATCGAGAGCCCGGCTCAGGCGGATGAGGGGAGCGGCGCGCTCGAGCGTCAGCCAATCCTGCATCACAGGTGTCTGGTTCTCCCGGGCCTGCTCGACCCCTGAGGCGGGCAGGCCCAGGATCGTGGCAAGTACCGGATCAGGAAGACCGAGGTGCGCGGCAGCCCGCAGGGTAGCCTTGGACACCAGGGCTGCATCCTCCTGGCCCAGCGGTTGGTGCAATTCTCCTGACCAGGCGCGAGCCCGCTGGCGTTTGTAGTGCCACTCGTTGAGGAGCACGGCGGCCCATGCCAGGCAGCAGACGATCCCCGGCAGGATAACTGTGGCAAACCAGAACTCAAAGCTCATGGCCTCTGCCTCATCAGCCAGTGTGGGGATGCTTCGGGAATGCAGGAGGCTCTGGTGGCCATCAGACGTCAGCCTTGGGAGCAGGGGAGGTGTTGAGCAGGTCCTGCACGAGGACAAGGAGGGCGCGCTCGTCAAGGGAGCTCAGGGACCAAGGATCCTGGGTCAAGTCGAAACCTCGGCTTGCCACCAGAACTCTGGCCTTGGCGACCAGAACCGCCACCGAGCTGGCCGGCTGACGGAGAATGGCATCCGCAGCCTCCACAGCAGCCTGCTGATGCTCCGCATTCTCCTGATAGGCTGCCGTCAGCCCGATTTCATCGGCCGCCAGCGAGAGCTCGTGATGATGGCGATGAAGCGCCGTGACGATGGCCTGCACCCGAGGCCAGAGATGCGGTGAGGCTTTCGCGGTCTCGTACAAGGCTGGGATGTCGCGGACGGTGTAGTAGAAGCCGATCTCATTTTCGTGGCACAGGTCAAAGATGGCATCGGCTCGGGTGGTCAGGAGAACACTCGGCAGAGGCGGTTTTTTCTGTGACCAGGTCTGTTCCAGCTGGTTCAGGCGCGTGGCCGAGACGAGCGCATCGGCCAGCACGGCCTCAAAGGTCGCCTCGAGCTGCATCAGCGAGAGGTTCTCCGAGGCAGCTGGGCGTGAGGCATACGTTGGCCCATCACGATCCATGTCAGACATAGCGTGTTGCTCCTGAAAGTCAGCATTTGTACAGTGTCGCACTAGATAGCGCGGAATCTTAGATTTGTCAACATACATTTGGACATTGTACAAATGAAGCCCGTTCAGATCCGAATGGCGCGTGCGGCCATTGGGTGGGGCGTACGCGAACTTGCTGAGAAAGCAGGGGTTACAGCAAATACAATCACCAGGATTGAGAATGGGGCAGACGCGAAACACTCGACACTTGAAGCTATTCGATCTGCGTTCGAAGCTGCTGGGGTTATCTTCATTGCGGAGAACGGAGAGGGGCCAGGCGTGCGGCTCAAGAAGCAGATGCCTGATGAGGGCACACGCCCGCAGCAACTAACCTCCGAGAACGACACCTGAAACCCGCTACCGTACTGGCCAGAGGCATCTTCTCTGGGAGCGTGGATCGGCGAGACCAACAAGCAGGGCAGGGAGCATGCCTCACCACAGTCCGATCAACGAATGCTGACGTGCTATGACTGATCCGCACCCTTACCCGACCGACCCTGAAATGCTCGATGAGGCACTGGCGCTCGAATATCTCGGCTACACCATCAGGCTGCAGCCGACACTGCTAGAGTGGATGGCGGTGATCACCCAGCCCAATCAGCGGCCTGGCATTGTCCTAGCGGCAGACCGCGAGGCGACCCTGATCAAGGCGCAAGACTGGATCGCCGTGCAGGCCAAGTCACAGGGCTAGCTCAGGACTAGACGCCCGCACGCCTCTGCCTCCCAGCCTGTGCGCTGCAGCCAGAGCGGAACAGGCGATCACTGTGCATGTTGTGACGATCAGGCCTCAGGGCTGCGACGTCGCGCTGTCAGCCGAAGAGAGCCGTTGATGCCGGCGACTTTGGGCTGATCGAAGTTGAGGTTACCGAGCTTCCAGGATTGCAGCACCACAGAGGTGTCACCAACCGCCTTCGGCTTCACGCCACCCTCGGTCGCACGCTCAACCGTGAGAGCCTTGCCGCTCCAGGCAAGCAGAAGTTTGTCGTCCGGCCCAAAGCCTGCCTGATCCCACAGCTCGCGGGGCAGGCGGATGGAGGTGTAGAACCGGTCCGAGCGCTTGGCATCAGGAATTGATTTTACCACGACCTGAGCAGTGGCAGCTTTACGCGCTGGACCTCCGGTTTTCCCAGAACGCTGAATCCGCTTCGCCGGCGCATCAGGTATCTCAGCAGGTTCCGGTTCTGAGCTGACGTCCTGCTGTTGCTCGTTGTGAACCTCACTTGCTGCAACCGGTTCTTGGGGGAGCGTCACGGCCAATGGCGGGGAGAGCGTCTGAACGGCGGTCACAACCTCTTTTACACTGCCGGAAATTCCCTCAGCCGATTGGACCATCAGAGGTGTCAGTCGTGCAATCGCTTCGATCTGCTGGCCTCCAAGCGCCACCAGCTTGCTCACCTGCTCGGCCATAAGTTCCATGGTGGAGCGGAGACTTTTGAGATCCGCAGCCATCCCGGTCAGAGCCTGCTCCACCTCCGATGACAGGGCAGGGGTTGATCCGGTCTGCTGAGGTGCATTCGGAGCGGACGGGCGGGGGGACTGCATCTGCTTGGGACGGAAGACCTCAGCAGCGAGCTCCTCGGGCTTGCCTAAGTGGCGCGCCAGGATGTCAGCCGTATCCCGTGACCGTTTGTCCACCGGAGCGCTCAGGCGCCTGGATGCGTTCGGAGCCTCTGGCGACCGATGGCGCTGAGCCTCTCGGGGTTCTGCCAGGCAAGCTGGGCACAGATCATAGGCCCGATCGCGGCCGAGAAGCCAGCCGCGGTCCTTGAAGTAGCCTTTGACGAACTCATCCCCGGCAGGCTTGCTGGCCTCGTAGCTGTCTGTCTTGGGACACCCGGAGCATCGGGCGGTGAAACGATACTTGGAGGGGGCTCCACCGGTACGGGTGATCTGCGGCTCGAACTGACGTGCGATGCCTGGCATCTGGCGTGTCCTATGTTAATCGCGACGGGCTTTCCGGCTGAGAACAAGTCTCATGGCCGAGTGTCATTTCGACAGGAAAGCAATTGGAGGAATGTGAGATCAAATAAGACCCTGCTGGAGATTTTCCAAGGCCTCTCACGAGTGGGCGACCACCGACGGCCAAGGAAGGCCATTCTGGTCCGTTCCGCTCAACGGGTAGCGCCATCTCTCCAAACGGGGTGAGGTTGCCTGACAGTTCAGATGGGTAACAGCTCATTAACCATACTTGCCCATTCTCCCCTCGTGCTCTGAGTCGGTCACAGAGCCGTTTCCCACAAGGCAAGCAGATGATGTTCAAGATCCTCACCGATGCAGTCGATGAGAAGCTCGCGTTGATTGCATCTGTTTTAAGAAGGATTGAGCAGGATGGTCAGAGTGCTGATCTGCGCGACCTCGGCTATCATCTCATTCGTGCCCTTCGCCTGTTTGAGCGGAATCCCGGTATTGAGGCTGCTGCCGACGATCTATTTGCGGCAGCGGCGGCGCTGGTTGGAGAGAACATTAAGCTCTCGCAGCCCAGCGCAAGAGGGCGACGCCTTCTCCAAGATGCTCATCTGCGCTTTTGCAGCCGACTCGAGGCGGCTGCGGATCATCTAAAACCTTATGAGTACCTGGTTGTTCCGGATCTTTCCGTCCGCCAAGCGGCCTGACGAGATAGTCTCTGCCGCTGAAAGTTGTTTCTTCCAGGCTCATCTCGTGTGCAGGGGATGTGAGATCAATTCAGGGCGTCGGCGGCTTTCTTAAGCAGAGCCTGAAACGAAGGCTGGTTATTCTGCCCGACCACAACAGCGTAAAGTCGGAGACTGGAGGCTGTTACTTCATCCTGCTCATCCTGGGCGAGCTTGGCGGCCGCTCGGTCCAGCAGTTCAGCCCAATCCTTCTCACCCTGGCCCAGTAACACCGCTGACCACAGGCCCAACTCACCGGAGAGCATCTTGTGGTCAGGCATGGGTGCCCTCGCTCGTATCTGCGGCCTCGACACTATCGCCACCACGGCGAATCAAAGAGCGCCTCGGCTGAATGAACCGGGCGGGGTTCTCAGCCGAGGCATGTGCGGTGCCGGTTGCAACACCACGCAACTACTCTGATGCCTGTTAAGTAAAAATCTCGTTGCCACCTATGTCAGCTGTCATGTGACTCCGGAGCTCAGGCGCGAATGTAGGTGTTGAGCAGCAATCTTCACTCTATCTGACTACACAATCCGGAAGATCTGGCCAGTGGTCGCATCACGGTAGAGATCAACCTTCGTGCCGTTCCAGTGATAGTCGAGATGCCGACCTTGGATGGGATTTGCGGCACCGTCCGGATGGAATAACCCGACACACTCACCACCTGAATAACGAACGCTTGGGTAGACTATTCCATCGGAGTCTGAAGCGCGGAGCTGAAAGCCTAATGTTTGGCTCGACTTGTAATCGTCGGGCAGGAGCAATCCCGATTGGTCGACCTCGTTGCTCCTCAGATCATGAAGATGTGCATTGATCTCGAGTACGATTTCCCGAAATTGAGATGTCCATCCAGCGGGTTCGTTCGTCCGGGCCATGAACTGCCCTTGATGATATATCGTCTCGAACAGAGCGACTTCAAAGATGTTACCTGCGTAAAGCACTCCAAATGTCCCATCGCTGAAGCGGCTGGGTCGATCGGTGCTCACATGGGTAAAAGGCGCCATGAGATAACTCGCGCCAGAGCCGGCGACGCGGCGTTTCTCGGGGACAAGGTCGAGATTGCCGATGGTCTCCATCAGGCGTGGATTGGTCTTCTGCTCCGCCGATATAATGAGGGGCCAATCGGCTGGGTCTGCAATGTCCTCGAAAAGATCGATCGGCGGAAAGATGCTTCGGATAATCCGAACTGAGCCACGCCACCTGACTTCAGAGACGGGAATCGAACTTATGTCGATCACCAGGTGCCCCGCTCCGCGTCCAGGTAGCGGCGTACGCGCATCAGGTCGGTGAGTTCACCACCGAGCATCACCTCAAGGGCTGATCTTTGTGTGAATGCAGAGTTAGGCTTCCTGATCCAAGCATAGCCACGCTGCGGTTCGCGGAAGATAAGTCGCAAGGCTTTATGGATGCCCATGAGGTTTGAAAGCCGGGCCTTACTGTCGCGATCAATGCGGCCGATCTCGCCAGCCTTCCAGCGCCGGTACGTTCGCACCGGCAGGTCGAGCAGGGTTGCCGCCTCTTCGTCTGTGATGTCCCACAGGCGGAACAGGTTGAGTGTTGCGCGAAACATCGCAGCGGCCTCTTCATCGGTGATCGGTGAGGGCCGGAAGTCCTTAGGTACGGTGTCAACAGGCAACAAGGTAGCCATGGTAGGATCTCCCTTATGGCATTATATAACTATTTTAATGCCATATGGCAATATACTGTTCCTCGTGCCTGCCCGGATATGAAACGGGAGTGCCTTCCTAGGATCGCAGCGCTGACTGACATAAAGGTGGTCAAAATCCAGATGTGAGCCGGCTTGCCGCCTTATTCACCGAGGAGTTGATCCAGCTCCGTCTGGGCGAGCTTGCGGATCCTTCAATCGGGCGTGACCTCACAGATGTTCCCGTCGTCCGTGAAGTACACAGGTTCCCTGCGCTGAGGTGGCTTGTTTGGCCGCGTCTATGAACTCGGCGGTCTACTTAGGGCTACCGACCACAACATTCAGTTATCTGCATCATGAAGGACGCGCCTCTGTCCATCAGCTAGAAAGCAGAACAATCCGATTGATCGCTGCAGTCAGCAACGTTCGTTATTTTCTTATTAACCATTCCGAGCGGAAGATAGCCGGAGCCGAAAGGCAGGTGGGGAGTGCGCGGATGTACCGCCTCCTCGCCTCTTGGCTTTAGCAGCATCGTCACCTCAAGGAGCCAAGCGTGAATGCGATCCTGAAAGAGCGCATCGGGGAACGGGTAAGCGCTCTCAAGATCTCGTGGCGCAGGGCCTCCCTGGAAGCAGGCTTTGAGGCGGGGTTCATCCAGGACATCATCACGGGTCGTTCGCAGCAGCCGGGAGAGGATGCCTTGGCGAGCCTTGCTTCCGTGCTCAAGTGCAGCCCAGCCTATCTTGCAGGCCAAAGCGATGACCCTGCCGGAGCATTAACTACTCACGGCGTTGCGGTATCCACCTCAGACACTGCACAGTGCCCCGATGCGGTGATGGCGCTCAGGATCGTCGACGAACTCTTGGCCAGGGGGCACGTTGAGGCAGCCCGTATTGCTGTCAGGCGCGCCCTCAAAGCCATTGCTGTCGAATAAGAGACCCAGCCTGAGTTGCCCCAGGCGACGTTGGGCAATGAGCTTGGCAATCTTACCGACTGCCCATTGGCTGGCTACACTCTCGTGACGTGGAGCAGGAGCGAACCATGCAGTTCAGCGTTGGCGATGTCGTGCATTTGATAGCTTATCCCTCTCATCGGATGACCGTTGTTGAGGTCGATGGCTGCGAGATCACCTGCAGATGGTTTGAGGGAGCTGCAGTCAAAGAAGGCATATTCCCGTTGCACATCGTTGCGAAGGAGTTTCAGCCTCAGACGCCAATCGTTCCTGCCTAGGGGCAACTCACAACCCTTATCTCCTCTGGCGCCAGGAGTGACCGAGCCCGGCCTGAGAGCGGGCTTACTTGCCAGCCAGTTTCTTCGAAGGTGTACGACGCTTCGGCTTTGCGGCCTCAGCCGGTGCCGTGTCTTTCTCGCCCGACCTAGCAGCTGCTTTCGCGGCACTCTTCCTCCGCATCTGACCGAGGCCGCTGCTCCTGGCGAGTTCGGAACGTTTCGCAGCATAGCTGGGTGCAACCATCGGGTAATCGGCCGGGAGACCCCACTTTGCACGGTACTCCTCGGCCGTCAGCCCGAGCTTGCCCAAGTGGCGCTTGAGCGTCTTGTACTGCTTGCCGTCCTCAAGACTGATCAGGAAGTCTGGCGTGATGGACTTCCTGATCGGAATGCGAGGCTCTGGCTTCTCAGGTTCTGCATGCTTCGGAGAATCGAGGCCTTTCAGGGCAGAGTGCACGGCTGCAATCACATTAGCCAAATCGCCCCGATGAACCGAGTTATTAGCAACGTAAGACGAAACGATGTCGGCGGTGATGCTGGCGAAATCTAGCTGCTGTTCAGGCTGATCCATAACTTATCCAATGCTGAGAAGGTAATGCGTGATCAGTTAGCCGATTACATTGCGGCGT
The DNA here is from genome assembly GCF_016427565.1 of Microvirga splendida. GTDB lineage: Bacteria > Pseudomonadota > Alphaproteobacteria > Rhizobiales > Beijerinckiaceae > Microvirga > Microvirga splendida. The sequence continues at coordinate 44,106 of NZ_JAELXT010000026.1, read as the reverse complement.
CAAGCCGCCCAGACAGGTGCGGGAGCAAGTCAACCGTGGGATTTTGCCGAACGGACGCTTTATGCCAAGCTATGATTGCCTGGCGCAGGAGTTCATCTGCTCCACCGTTCAACGTTTGGATCTGGGTTGCTGCCTTTCTGATGGGAAACCAGCAGAGGAAGGCCTTAGATGTGAAGCTTCGGTCTGGATGAAGTAGGTATTGATCAAGGCCACAACCTTCCGGCCCAGCGCCTGATCCTCTTCAATGTTGCCCGTGTCAAGGATCTCAAGCCGAGTCTCGAAATCAGGGTCGCAAATGAGAATGGCCGGATCCTGCTCGTCACTGTCTTCCGGGCTGTCCAGGAACCAGCCCTCTTCCGGATTCGGATCTTCGATATCCAGACCCGCATTGAGGCTCTCGACAAGATATCCGGCGAGACGATCATTGATCTTTTTGCCATCGTCTTCGCCAAAGATGATCCGGGGCTCGCCTTGAGGATCCCGGATGACATGCTGCCGATCTCGTCCGGGACGGGCGATGAACAGGGTCCAGTGTGACGATGGGCTCATGGGCTGTTCTTCTCGCGAACTTCGTTGAAGACCTGAGCAAAGCTGTGTTTCCGCGTCAAACATCGCCCGGCACAGTTCCTTCATACACTGATTTCGCACTTCAGATTAGAATCCACCGGTCTACAGATAGTGTCAGAACTTATTAGACAAGTCTCTGTTTGGCCCCGTTAGAGATATCACCAGTATAGACGCCGGTGAATGGATCCGACGATGTTCTAAGAATCCTGCACAGCTGGTCAGGGTTGCAGGGCAGGGTTCTGAGAACATCCAGTTTTCACTCGGGAAAGGGACTAAATCGGCTGGGGTCTTTTGCTTTAAACAGGAAGGCTGCAGGAGGTTTCAGCCGACCTTGAAGATGCTCTTGCCCTGCCCTTGCCGGCGCGGCGCCTTCTGGCTGCGCTTCATGTCGAGTTCCTTCTGCCGCTCGGCCACATAGGCCAGGATCGGCCCGAGCCGCTTGTTCTCGACGATCGCCGCCTGGTCGACCTGGCGCAGCTTGTCGTAGATCCGGTAGGGCAGGGAGATGCCCTTGTGCTTGATCGCAAACCGTCCGTCCGGATAGTCGTACACCGTCACCCGCTGGTGGGCCAGCAGCCGGGTGATCTCGTTGGGCTCGAGGATGAACATCACCTTGTTGTACTGGAGCGTCAGATTGTGCGTGACCGTGCGCTCCTCCTTCCAGGCGAAGACATCCTCCAGCACCATCTCCTGCGGCACCGGACGGTGAGCATCCGTGCGGCTGAACGGCTCCTTGGCGAAACGCCGGTTATGATCGGCCAGGAACCCCGGCAGGAAGGCGTTGGCGGCCTCGATCGTCGAGATGCCGGCAAGCCGCATCTCCTTGACCAAGCGATCCTGGAGCGTGCCGAATGAGCGCTCGATCCGGCCTTTGGCGGCCGGCGTGTTGGCGCAGAGGATGTCAATGTTGAGCTCATGCAGGGCCCGTCCGAACTGGGTCATGCCGTCACCACCTTCCGCCTCTGTCCTGCTGACCCGGAAGATGGCGTGCTTGTCCGAGTAGAAGGCGATCGGGCGGCCATGGACTGCGACGTATTGGCGGGTCTCGCGCAGGCAATCGAAGGTGGATTCTGAGGGCACGAAGGCAGCGTGCATGAGCCGGCTGGTGGCATCATCGATATAAGCCAGAAGCGTGCATTGCGGGCCACGGGCCTCGAACCACCAGTGCTTGGAGCCATCAATCTGGATCAACTCGCCCATCCGCTCGCGGCGATTGCGCGGCTGATGAACGGAAGGAAGGCGCCGGCGGCGATCCAGCCACAGACCTTCCTCCATCATCCATTTGCGGACCGTCTCGCGGGACATGGGACAACCATGGGTCTCCCGCAGCTTCTCAGTGGCCAATGTCGGACCGAAATCCGGATAGCGTTCCTTGATGATCGTCACAACCAGGTCGCGGACCGATGCGGGAAGCCGATTGTTTCCAGGCCTGCCGCGGCGCTTGGACGCCAAGCTGACGGCTCCATGCTCCCGAAAGGCCTTCAGGAGCCGGAAGACCTGCCGACGTTTAAGCTGAAGCAGGGCGCACGCGTCCCGAACGGTGATCCGACGGGCTTCTAAATCCATCAAGACATTGAGCCGGGAAAACTCCTTGTTGCTCATCGACACCACCGCCATCGGCCACGTCCTCTTGCAACCCCGAAAAGCAGGAGAGTGCCATTTGAACTTTGCAAGGGGGTGTCATCTCTATATTGCAGCTACAGATCTAATTCGCATAAGGAGACTTTTGACAAGAAGTCTGCTGCCGGCCACGAGATCACCCTGCCGGCTAAGAGAACTTACCAATTCCAAGAGAGCTTGGCGATTGGTTGCCGCGTGAGAGCCTCAATCTCGGCATCAGTCAACCGGCGCTCATGTCCGGCGGGCATCATCACACACGAGCAACCCGCATCGTCCGCGAAGTACACAGGATTTCCTGCTTTTTGATGTTCCGTGACTGCATCGGCGACCGCCTCTTGGATCGCGCTCTTGAGCTGCTCGGACCATTCGGGCCCTCCGCACTATACTCAAGAAGCCACAGCAGACCTTCATCGCCATAAACCTCCCGTGCCCTTCCGATGACCGTGGCGATCTCCGGCCCAGATCCCTTGAGAGACCTGAGCTGCTCGATTGGGCTCTCAAGACGGGCGATCGCCTGGTCAATCGCGTGGTCGATGTTCGCGGCGGTGTAGGGTTTGAAGTCTCGATCCGGTCCAATGGGCGGCATGTGGTCTCCTCCGTGAAGGAATTTCAAGAGCACGAACTGGCCCGCCTCCATCGCTATGAGCTCGTCCGGAGATCGACTGCCGAACCACCGGTGCGGCGTCTTCAGGAAGCCCTCAGGATCATCGTATAGATCAGCAATGAGGGTCCGGATCTCGTCGGCCATCTGTGTCATAGACGAGAGTCGAGCATTACGTTCGATTACGGCCAATTCTATCGGAGTCTGCGATTGCAATCGAGCTGAGGGGAAACATAATCCTGATCATGGATACGGGGTTCTCTGTCGAGCGGTCATGACCCTCACCAAGTCTCAGCAGGACATCATGGCGGCGATCGAACGTCACTGGACAATTCATGCGCTTCGGCGATTCCGCGAGCGCTACAATCTCGACGATTACGATCCCGCCTCCTTGATTGATTTGGTTGATCGGATCGAGCTCAAATACCGCGCTGCTTTTGCGAGTCCGTATTGGGCCCCCTACCCCAGGGTGATGGTCATCGCCAGGCTGACGCGACGCAATCTGGCAGCATCTCCGAAAGTGAGGATCGTCTACCAGCGACGAGAGCAGATGATTGTGACGGTACTCCCGCTGAAGCTGGACCCGAATCGCCGAAATAAGCTCAAGACACTGACGGTGTAAGGCAGGTTATTTTGGTTCTCGTGTTCGGCCGAGAATTCGGGCCACAGTAGATGGTTGGTTTGCGGAGTTTTGACAAGAAGGCTGTAACTGGTGCTGTGGCAGGGTCCTCCCAAAGGAGGATCTCATGAAGACGAAACGGACGAAGTCCAGTATGGGATCAGGATTGGCCGCAGCGAAGAGGCCTTGAAGCTCCTCGCGCAGCTCGAGGAGTTCGCGACTTGGGCGAGGCGAGTTCAGCCGATGACGCTCCAGATAGGATAATACGGTGTTGTCACGTTAAACAGCATCGGGCGCATTGAGGCCGCCTCGATCGCCGGACACGCTCAAGCGGCGATGCTGGCCGCAGACTTCCACGCCGCCATGGCATTGAGGCGGTGAAGGTGGGTGGCAAGGGCAGAGCGGCGGGAGCGAGGGGGAACGAACAGGTTGCGGACGGCAGAGAACACACTGACAAATCTTTGTAGCCCTCCCGGAGTTCGAAAGCCCTGCATAGCCCGTTCACGTTTTCGCAGTGGAAGATGCGAGGTCTCCGCCCAGTTATTCAGACCCTTATGCGAGCTATGCTCAACCGCGGGCATGATCTGGCGCCGGGCAGCAGCATAGGAGCCGGGCTTATCGGTGATCAGCCGCTTGGGCGGGCGGCCCTGCTTTTTCAACAGGCGCTTCAGCAAGCGTTTCGCCGCTTTGGTATCGCGCCGCGTCTGGACGATTTCGTCGAGGACATAGCCATCCTGATCCACGGCCCGCCAGAGCCAGTGCTGCTGGCCGGCGATGGTGATCACGACCTCATCCAAATGCCAGATGTCGCGAGGGCTTGGTGTCTTGCGCTTGAGGCGGCGGGCGTAGGACGGCCCGAACTTCATCGCCCATCGCCGGACGGACTCGTAAGAGACAACAATACCACGCTCAAGCAGCATTTCCTCGACAAGCCGCAGGCTCAAGGGGAACCTGAAATGGAGCCATACCGCGTGGGCGATGATCTCGGGTGGAAAGCGGTGGCGCTTGTAGCGGACGGGCTTGGTCATGGCGGACCGTCTACGCGGCCCGCTCTCATAGTCGGGTTAATGTGACATCGCCGACAGCATGCTGACCCGTACGCTGGTAGCGGCCCGCACCCGCCTCGTGCGGATCTGCACCGAGCTGTCCAGCCAGGTCCGCGGCCTGATGAAAACCTTTGGCCTGATCGTGCCTGGCGGGAAAGGCGCCACGTTCTCAACCAACGTACGCACGCTCCTCGAGGGTGATGAGGCCCTGTCGCAGGTCATCCTGCCGATCCTGAGCGCGTGGCAGAGCCTCCGCAGCCAAGCCGCCGATCTCAGCCGGCAGCTGATTGCGGCAGCCCGTCAGAGCCCGTCCAGTCAACTGCTGATGTCGATCCCTGGGGTCGGCGCGGTGACCGCGACCTCGTTTGTGGCCGCCATCGAAGACCCGGAGAACTTTAGGAAGTCCCGCTCTGTGGGAGCCTGGCTCGGGCTCAAGACGCGCCGCTATCAATCGGGAGAGGTAGACTACGACGGCCACATCTCGCGGCGCGGTGATGCCCATGTGCGGGGCCTACTGTACGAGGCTGCGACCGTGATGCTCACGCGCACCCATGCAGAATGTGGCCTGCGCGCCTGGGGGCTCCGGCTCAAGGGCAAGCTTGGCTTCAAGCGGGCGGCCGTGGCGGTAGCAAGGAAACTCGCTGTCATCATGCACGCGATGCTGGTGTAGGGTCAGCGCTTCGATCGCTCGGCTGGGCTGGTGTCCGCTAACGGATAACCCGATACCCTCCTGCTGAACCAGATTGGTCCGGCCACCGTTCGCATCCGCCCTGGATGCACTGAGACGTCCCGGCAGGGACGTGGGCAAGATGATTCCGCCTGATGGAGTGCACCTGCGCATTGATGAGCGGAGTGCGTCGTCTACATTGGAACATCCAGCCTGCGAAAGCCCATCATGCGGCGGCTGATGCCGACCGCGAAGACGACCCTGCCCCCGTCATACTCTCACATGGCACGCCAAAGGACCGGCCGCGATCGGGACTGTCCGCAAGGCTCTCTCTCTCGGCTCAAATCATGGGCCCGAGCGAGTGAGCTGTTGAGAAAAAGCTTGCAAAGTGCCCCGCGATTAGACGACCCCATCAGGACCTACAGACCCCGTCCCACTCCACTGCCGTAATATCTCCACCGATAAAAGACTTCGTTTTAGCGATCTCCCAATCTCAGATGACAGCCTCGATCAGGAAGGGCCCACGCCGCGCCATCGCGCCCTTCAACAGTTCAGTGAACTCTCTGACCGTCGTGGCCCGCGCGGCCTCGACGCCCATGCCCTTCGCCATGCTGACCCAGTCCAGTGCAGGATCGTCGATATTGAGCATCCGCTGAGCGTTGCGCCCGAACTCCGTCGCTCCGACGGCCCGCATCTCGCCCTGAAGAATGGCGTATTTCCGGTTTGCGAAGACGATGGTGACGATGTCTAGGTTTTCGCGCGCCTGCGTCCACAGCGCCTGCACCGTATACATGCCGCTGCCGTCCGCCTGCAGGCCGACGACCTTGCGGTCGGGGCAGGCAACCGCTGCCCCAACCGCAAGGGGGATGCCGATGCCGATGGCCCCCCCGGTGAGAGACAGGAAATCATGTGGGGCCGAGCGATGGGACAGCCCGAAGAAGCGGCGGGCTGAAGTGAGCGACTCGTTGCAGACTATCGCCCCCTCCGGCAGCATCTGTGCGACGGCGATCGCGATTGCGTCCTCCGTCAGATCCCCGTCAGGCAGCGCCTCCCATTCGGTGCTCGGCTGCGAGACAGTGACGGGCGCATCCGGTTTGACGCCAAGCTCGAAGGCCAGCCACGAAAGCACCTCCTTCAAGTTGCTTGCCCGCGTCGCCAGCTCGACCACCTCGCAATGGTCCGGGATCAGGCGTCCCGGCTTGCCGGGATAGGCGAAGAAGGCGACCGGAACCTGCGCGCCGATCATGACGACGCACTCGATGTCCTTCAGCGCTTCGAGCGCCATATCGACCGGATAGGGCACCGTGCCGATTGGAACACGGCCGACTCCCCGCTGGATACGCCCGTTGGACATCTGCGCGATGAGGCGCACGCCCGCAGCATCGGCGATACGGGCCGCCATCTCCAGAGCGTCTGCCCGCAGCGCCTTTCCGCTCAGGAGAAGCGCCGTGCGGCGCCTGGAACGGATCGCCTCCACGGCTTTCCGCATGGTGCCTGCCTCGATGGGAACCGGGAGAGGCAGTGCCGTCCGCGCCAAGGGTGTATCCGGGATCTCGCCCCAAGCCGCATCCGCCGGCAGGATGAGCGTCGCCACACCGGGCAGCGACATGGCCGCCTCATATGCGGCCGCGGTATCGCGGCCCACATCCTCTGCCTTCTCGATGCGGTGCACCCACTGCGACATGGGGCGGGCCAGGCTCTCGATATCGCTGGTCAGCGGCGCGTCGTGCCGGATGTGGTAGGTCGCGTGTTCCCCGACCACGTTGATCATCGGCGTCGAGGCGCGCCGGGCGTTGTGGAGATTGGCGAGCCCATTGGCGAGACCCGGACCGAGATGGAGAAGCGTGGCCGCAGGCTTGTCGGCCATGCGCGCATAGCCGTCCGCGGCGGCCGTCACGACCCCCTCGAACAGGCCGAGCACGCAGCGCATGCGCGGCTTACGGTCGAGAGCCGCGACGAAGTGCATCTCGGATGTCCCGGGATTGGCGAAGCAGACATCGATATCGTTTGCGAGAAGCTCGTCGCAAAGGCGGTCGGCACCATTCATGATTCGAGCGTTCCTTGAAGGTCTCTTGGTTACGCGCTGGCCGTGGCCAGTGCCGCCTTGTGGCGGGCATAGAGCGCTAGCCGCTCCTGCAGGCGCGGGTGGATGCCCTCTCCGTTTCGGAAGCGGTCGAAGGCCGGAACGCTCTCGGCGAAGTGGCAGGCCGCCCGGTGGCCAACGCCGATTTCTCGAAGGGCCGGAACCTCGGAACGGCAGCGCTCCTGTGCCAAAGGGCACCGGGTATGGAACCGGCATCCGGATGGCGGATTGAGCGGGCTCGGGAGATCGCCGCCCAGGCTCTTCATCGCCGTGCGGCGGGACGGATCAGGCTCTGGCGCAGCTGCCAGCAGGGCCTGCGTATAGGGGTGTCGGGGGTTGTCGTAGAGGCTCTTCTTGTCGGCGATCTCAACGATCTGTCCAAGATACATCACGGCAACACGGTCGGAGACATGTTTCACGACCGCAAGACCGTGAGAGATGAAGAGATAGGTGAGACCGAACTCCTTCTGGAGATCCTTCAGGAGATTCACGATCTGAGCTTGGATCGACACGTCGAGAGCCGAAACCGGCTCGTCGCAGACCACCAAGCGGGGCGAGACCGACAGCGCCCGCGCGATGCCGATGCGCTGCCGCTGGCCGCCAGAGAACTCGTGTGGATAACGGTCCGCGTGGTAGGGCGCCAGATCGACGAGGCGCAGGAGCTCGCGTACGCGATCCCGGCGTGAAGCCCTGTCACCCACGTTGTGAACCACCATCGGCTCGGCGATGATCTCCTCGACCGTCATGCGTGGGTTGAGGCTCGAATACGGGTCCTGGAAGATGATCTGCATGTCGCGGCGCAGGCGCCGCATGTCCTGCCGGGTGGCTTTGGTGATGTCCTGCCCGTCGTAACGGATCGTTCCGGACGTGGACTCGATCAGTCGCATCGCAAGTCGTGCGGTTGTCGATTTTCCGCACCCGCTTTCGCCGACGACGGCGAGCGTCTCGCCGGACATCAGCTGAAAGCTCACCCCATCGACCGCCCGGACGGTGCCGACCTCCTTCTGGACGATGAGGCCCTTCTTGACCGGGTAGAGCTTGCGGACGTCCTCCAGCTCGAGAAGCGGCTTCGTCATACGTGTTCCTCCAGCGGGGCTTTCCAGCAGGCGACAGCATGCGCATCGGTCAAGGCCGCGAGTGCAGGCTGCTCGACGCGGCATTCACTGCCGACGAAGGGGCAGCGCGGATTGAATCGGCAGCCTGGCGGCAGCCTGAAGGGCGGCGGGACGACGCCGGCGATGGCGACGAGGCGATCCACGTCCTCCTCCATCCGAGGCATGGAACCCATGAGGCCGATCGTGTAGGGGTGCTGCGGATCTTGGAAGATCCGGCTGACCGGCGCGCTCTCCACGACCTTCCCGGCATACATGACGGCCACTTCGTCGGCGACCTGCGCGACGACGCCGAGATCATGGGTAATCAGGATGATCGCCATGCCGGTCTCGGCCTGAAGCTCCCGCAGCAGCTCCAGGATCTGCGCCTGGATCGTGACGTCGAGAGCCGTCGTCGGCTCGTCGGCGATGAGGAGGTCCGGCTTGCAGGTAAGGGCCATCGCGATCATCACGCGTTGGCGCATGCCGCCTGAGAGCTGGTGCGGATACTCGTCGAACCGTCGCTCGGGAGACGGGATCCGTACCTTACGAAGGGCTTCGATCGCCTCCTCCTTCAGGCGCGCTGCCGCCTCCTTGCGGTGCGCTCGCAGCGCCTCGACGATCTGGAACCCGACGGTATGAACCGGATTGAGGCTCGTCATCGGCTCCTGGAAGATCATCGAGATGCGGTTTCCGCGCAGGTCGCGCATCCTTGCCGGCGGAAGCTTCGTCAGATCCGTTCCGCGGAACATCACCTGCCCCTCGGCGATTCGTCCAGGCGGCGGGACTAGGCCCATCACGGAGAGAGACAGCATGCTCTTGCCGCTGCCGCTCTCGCCGACGATGCCGAGCGTCGTGCCCCTTTTGACGGACAGCGAGATGCCGTCCACAGCGCGGATCGCTCCGTTTCGGGTATTGAAGGCCGTGACAAGACCGCGGATGTCAAGGATGGTTTCGGACATGCCGTCTCCGTTACGCGAGCGGGAAGGTCAGCGGCGAATAGGCGCTGACCGGGCGGTTGGCATAATCACGGGACGGAGCAAGCTCCTCCGTCCGCCTCTGCGCGTCACTCAGGCGCAGAGCGGCCCCCTCGTAATCGAAGGTCAGCACTCTGCCGCCCTCGACGACCCGGCGGCCGTCGACGAACACCGTATCGACCGCACGTTCGGCCGCCGCGTAGACGAGGCTCCGGACCGGATCTCGTACCGGCTGCATCATGGGATGCGTGACGTCGACCAGCACCAGATCGGCCTTGCAGCCCGGCGCCACGCGGCCGATGTCGTTGCGCAGCAGGGCTCGTGCGCCGCCCATCGTCGCAGCCTCGAACAGGTCGGTGGTCGTGAGGGTTCGGGGGCTTTCCGCCATGAGCCTGGCCACATAGGCCACGTGACGCATCTCCTCGAGCATGTTGTGCGGATACGTGTCGGTTCCGAGCCCGACATTGACTCCCGCCCGGCGATAGCGGCCGAAATCCTTTAACGCGATCCCGCGCCTCATGAATACCGTCGGGCAGTGAGCCACCGAGGTCCCTGACTCAGCCAGAATGGTGAGGTCCTTCCGGCTGTGCCAGCCGGTGCGCGAATAGTCGTCGAGAAAGATGCCATGGCCGATGATGCTGGTGTCGCCCAGTACGCCGAGGCTTTCGAGCCATTGGACCGGACTCAGTCCATGGCGACGGGTGATCTCATGGAACTCGACTGTGGACTGCGCAGCATGGATCTGCCACGGCAGCCCCCGTCGCTTCGCCTCGGCGTGACTGTCGCGGATCAGGTCGGGCGTGCAGGTATCGATCTGGGACGGGCTGACCATTCCGGAAAGGCGGCCGCTCGGATGGGCCTGTGCCTTCTCGATCAGGTCGAAGGCCTGCTCCATCGCCTTTTCGCCAGCTTTCTCATCCCACTTGTACTCCACCATGTGGCCGTTGCGGGTGCCCCAACTGGCAGAGCGGAACATGGGCGACATGCAGACGCGCAAGCCGCTTTGGGCTGCAAGGTCGAACCAATCAGGGTGGGCGCCGGACATGTCGGTCAGGGTCGTCACGCCCGACAGAAGAAGCTCCGAATAGGCGACCCGCACGCAATCGGCAACCGCTTCCGGCTCCGGGCGAAGGATCGTCATGTACTCGTAGAGCGACGAGTTGTAGAGCGCAGGCGAGCCGAGCTCATCCAGGAATCCCTTGTTCAGGGGCTCGCTTGCGGGGTGGGAGTGAATATTGACGAGGCCGGGCATTACCATGCGCCCGGCGCCGTCGATGGTTTCGTCGGCGGGGCCTCCTTGATAGCCACGGCCGACGAAAATGATCTCACCGTTCTCGAAAGCGACATCGCCTTCTTGGATGTAGGTATGCCTGTTATGTTCGGCGTCCCATCCAACAACGAAGGACGCATTCTTGATTACGGTGACGGTCATGGATGTCGCTCCGGTTCTCGCGCTCAGCGTTTCAGCTTGATGTCGAGACCCTTGTAGAGCCCTGCTCCATAAACCCCGTGAGGCCGGGCCCCTTCGACACGTTCGCCAGTGACCAGCCACATCGGCTCGGACACCAGCGGCACCCAGACGCTAGCCTCGGTGAGCTGCTGCTGAACGGCGGCATTGGCGGCCTTGCGCGTCGCATCGTCCGTCGCGGTCGTGGCGGTGGCAAGAAGCTGATCAGTCTTCTCGTTCTTCCAGTTCATCCGGTTCGGCGTCGGCGTCTGCGTGCTGCGGAAATAGAGATTCAGAGCCTCGTTCGCCGTCACGTAGGGATACGACATGTAGAAGGCGTCAAATTCCTGCGTCGCGAGCTTGCCCCAGCCGACCGTAGCGTCCCAGAGCTGGATCTTCATGTCGATGCCGATCTTGCGCAGATCCGCCTGCATGGCCTCGGAGACGCGTGGATTGACGGCATTTCGCAGCCCGTAGACGGTGAACGTCGCCTTCTGGCCATCCTTCTCGCGAACTCCGTCGGATCCGACCTTCCAGCCCGCCTCGTCGAGGAGCTTCGCGGCTGCGGTAGGATCGAACTTCGGCATCATGGACGCGGACTTCGGGTCGAAGTCCAGAACGGTCGGGTTCAGAAGCGACTGCATCGGCGCGCCCTTCCCGAAATACACGGCCTTGGCGATGGCATCCTTGTTCGTCGCCATGTTCACGGCCCGGCGGATTGCCTCGTCCTTCACCACGGGCTTGTCCACCTTGAAGCCCATGAAGGCGTCATAGATGTAGTTCTTCTGCTGCTGCACCTTCATGCCGGGCACGCGAGAGATCCTGTCGATGGCGATGTAGGGCATGTAGTAGGTCGCATCCGCTTGCTTGGCCTGCATGGCGGCCATCAGCGTATTCTGCTCGGGGATGACCCGCCATACGATCTGCTCGACCTGCGGCTTCGGATCCTTGTAGATCTCCGGCCCCCATGTGTAGTGGGGGTTCTTCTTCATCACGAAGTCCTGGCGCGGCGTCCAGCTGACCCAGCAATAGGGACCGGTTGCATTGAAGCCCTGCACGCCGAAGTTCTCGCCGAGCTTCTCCACGCTCGCCTTGTCGACAACGGATGCGAAGGAAAGGCCAAGCTGGAACAGCAGGTCGGCGTAGGGCTCCTTCAGCTCATAGACAACGGTGTAGTCGTCGGTGGCTTTGATGTCCTTGACCGGGCCGCCGCGGAAGGAGACCGGCGACTTGGAAGCGGGATCGGTCCAGCGCTTGAGGGAGAAGATGACATCTTCTGCCTTCATCGGGCGGCCGTCGCAGAACTTCACATCCTCACGGAGCTTGAAGGTATAGGTCTTTCCGTCTTCGGAGACCTCCCATGATTTCGCTAGGAGCGGCTTGATGGTCTGCATGTCGAAGTCGATGCTGACCAACGTATCGGCAAGCATGTAGACGATCTCCGCCGCGGCCGTCGCCGTGGAGCGGATGGGGTCGTATCTGTCCGCGTCGATCACGCGCAGGATCGTGAGCGCATTGGTTTGCTGGGCCACGGCTGGCATGGAGCCGACCGTCAGAGCGGCAGCGCCGGCGATAAGCATGGACTTCAAGGCTTTAGACATTCTCTGGTTCTCCTCTGGTCGTTTATTTGTTGAGCTTCGGGTCAAGTGCGTCCCGAAGCGCATCACCAAGAACATTGAACGCAAGCACGATGATGAAGATGAGCAGACTCGGCAGGACCGAGACATGCGGCGCGAAGAACAGGAAGTTTCGTCCATCCGCCGCCATGGCGCCGAGTTCCGCAGTCGGCGGCTGCGCACCCAGTCCGATGAACGACAGCGCGGCTCCGAGCAGGATGACCTGACCGAAGCGCAGCGTGACGAACACGAAGATCGCCGAGAGGCAGTTCGGCAGGAGGTGCTTGAGGATGAGGCGCCTGTCGCTCATGCCGAGGGCGCGAGCACCCTCGATGTAGTCCTGCTGCATAACGACGATTGCGGCGCCGCGAACCACACGGGCCATTAGCGGCACCGTCGCGATGGACAATGCGATGATGACGGCCGTAAGGCCCGGCCCGAAGATCGCCGCGATGGCGAGCCCGAAGAGAATGGCCGGGAAGGACAGCAGCACGTCCATCAGGCGCATCAGGAGGCCTGAGAGGCGCGAATAATAGGCGGCAGCGAAGCCGATGACGGCCCCGATGCCGCAGCCGATGAACACCGCCGCAAACCCGATCATGAGCGTCGTTCGCAGGCCATAGAGCAAACGGGTGATCATGTCGCGCCCCTGGCCGTCGGTTCCAAGCAGGGCAAGCTCGCCCGGCGGCTGCAGCGTGAGCGCGAGGTCGCCGCCATAGGGATCGCCCGGTGCCAGCCACGGCGCGAAAAGCGCCGCGAGCAGGATGGTGACCACCGTCATCAGAGCCACGCATGCACTCGGCTCGCGCAGCAGAAGAAGGAGGACCGACGGGCGCCGGACGATCCGGTCGGCCTCGGGCTGCTGCACGCCTACGGGACTTTGTGGGATCACGACGCCATCGCTCATGCGCCCCTCACTCTCGGATCAAGCACTGCGTAAAGGACGTCCACGGCCAGGTTCACAAGAATGAAGCCGAGCGAAAGGACGATGATGGTCCCCTGTGCCATCGGCAGGTCGCTGGATAGGATCGCTCCCACGGCCAGGCGGCCTATCCCCGGCCAGCTGAATACGGTTTCCGTCACCACCGCGCCGCCGAGCAGGAAGCCGATCTGAAGGCCGATGAGAGTCACCACCGGCACGAGGGCATTGCGCAGGGCATGACGGGTTACCACGGTGCGTTCCGGCAGGCCCTTGGCCCGAGCGGTGCGGACGTGATCCGCCCCCAGCACGTCGAGAACGGAGGAACGCGTCATGCGGGCCACCGGCCCCACGAAGACGCCGCCGAGGGTGATGGCCGGCATGATCACCGCCTTGAACCCTTCCCAGGTCCAGATCGGCCCGGGCCGCCCGGTGAAGGGCAGGATCTGGTACTGGAAGCCGAGGAACCAGATCAGGATGAGGCCCAGGAAGAAGACCGGAATCGAGACGCCTGCCACGGAGGCCGCCATGATGATCCGGTCGAGGAACGTGCCCCGATAGTAAGCTCCGACCGTTCCCATGACGATGCCGAGCGGGATGGCCCAAATCAGCGAGGCGAGCATCAGCTCAAGGGTCGGGCCGATGGTCGCGCCGAGTTCCTGCGTGACGGGAACGTTGTTGATGATCGATACGCCTAGGTCGCCCTGAAGCAGACGTCCCATATAGATGAAGAACTGTTTCCAGAGCGGCTCGTTGAGTCCGAGTTCCTGACGGATGGCCTCGATCACTTCCATGCTTGCCGTCGGACCCGCCCGGACGATGGCCGGGTCCGTCGGCACCACCTGCATGAGGAAGAAGCCGAGGAGAAGGACCCCGAAGAGAACGGGCACCGCGAGGAGCAATCGCTCGAGCATATGGCGCAGCATGTAAGGCCGTCCTATTCTGCGGCGGTGGCGAGTTGACCCTCACGGTCGTAGACCACCTCTCCGGCCAGGATGGTCATGTCGCACCGCACATCCTTCTCGACCGTTGCCGGATCGATTGAGAAGATGTCATGCGACAGGATGGCGATGTCGGCGAGCTGCCCCGGGATCAGCCGCCCTACATTCTCTTCCGCGAATTGCGTGTAGGCGCCGCAGTAGGTGTAGGCGTGGACGGCCTCCTCCATCGTCAGTTTTTCGCTGCCGCCGATCTCCGTGTGACGCTTCGTCTGGCGCGTCACCATGGTGAAGAGGTTCTGGAAAGGATTGGTGGCGCAGACCGGCGCGTCCGAGCTCGCGGCAGGATGGAGGCCGGCATCGAGCCACTTCTTCATGGGATAGGCGGCGCTTGCACGCGCTTCGCCCAGATTGTGCACGTAGAGATCGCCGAACTCGTACATGAAGAGAGGCTGGGGCACGGGCTCGATCCCCGCTGCCGCCATGCGGGCCAGCTGTCCGTCCGAGAGAAAGCCGCAATGTTCGATCCGGTGGCGCCGTCCGGCGATGGGCTGCTCCGGCGTTCCCGCCTTTTCGATGCCGGTGAGAACCTGCTCGATCGCCGCGTCGCCGATCGCATGGATCGCGAGCTGGTATCCGAGCTTGTGGTAATGGGCGAGATAGCCGTGCATCTCGGCATCGGTATAGCAGAAGATGCCCCGGTTCTCCGGATCTCCGACGACATACGGCTCGCTCATGGCGGCGGTCAGCCCGCCGGCGCTGCCGTCGCCGAAGACCTTCATGGCGCCGTAGCGCAGGAGGCCGACCTCGCGGCCGAAGCAGTAGCCGGCCGCATGAGCCTCGTCGCCGATGCCGTCCGCATTGCCGTAGATGCAGACCCATGTGCGCACGGGCAGCCGTCCGTCGCGAGCCGCATCTTCGTAGGCTGCAAGCTCGTCCATTCCGGCCGCCATGCCGACGGCGGCGTCCATCACGCTCGTGAATCCCTGCGAGAGCATGTAGTCCCCTGCCCGCTCCGCAGCAGCGACCAACTCTTCCTTCGATGGTTTCGGCATCGCATTTACGACGAGGCGCAGGGCAAGCTCGGCCAGGAGACCGGTGAGCTTGTTGTCGCGGCGCTCGATCAGCCCGCCATCGGGGCTCGGTGTGTTGTGACCGATCCCGGTCTCGCGCATCGCCAGCGTATTGATGACGCCCACATGCCCGCAGGTACGCTTGATGTAGACCGGGTTGTTCGGCGCGACGCGGTCAAGCTCTTCGGCCGTGGGATGACGGCCTTCGGCCAGCTCGTTGTGGTCATATCCGCGACCTGTGATCCACGCGCCCGGAGGCTTCGACTTCGCCGCCTCGCCGATCCGACGCAGAAGCTCGTCCATGCTCGTCACGCCCTCTTCAGGGCGGAGGTTCACCTCCAGCATGCCGAGCCCGAGTGGGATAAGATGCATGTGCGCGTCGTTGAGACCGGGAAGGGCCACGCGTCCGCCGAGATCGATCATCCGGGTCGAGGGGCCACAAAGGGCTTCCACATCCGCCGCGCTGCCCGCAGCGAGGATTCGGTCGCCCCCGATGGCGAGCGCTTCGACGAATCCCTCTCTGAGGCCAGAGAAGATCTTGCCTCCAGAGATGATCGCATCAGCCTTCTGCATTGTCCCTCTCCCGTGTCGCCGATCCTCCTGTGGCGGAGCATCCGTGCGCTGATCGTATTCCGTTGCCGATGAAGCGATGGGTTGGCGCCTGCCGCGTGTGGCACACGCCGAACCCGAAACTCAGATTGCCTGTGTGCAAAGTCTCAGCGGGGCAGAACCATGGTGCGCTGCATAAGCGGTCGACAATGGCATGCCTATTTCGAGGTCAGGGACTCGCCCGATCATGAAGCCCATTGAAATCTTCCCGCCATTTTGGATCATTATGTTCCCTAACGATAGGTTTGCTCAAGATTCTGAGCATGGCAATCAACCTAGGGTGGTAAGACCGGGCACAGGTGGCGATTTTTTGCTCAAGAGCGATATGGAAAATTTGCCAGATGCTTGCGGAGGAGGCATCCAGACGTTGGCAAGGGGTCCGGTTGCCGGTGTATAGAATTCTAAGCACTGCGAGCCTTATCCGCAGGTGCACCCTCGCATCGCAGCCCAGGAGCTGATATGCATGACCGCGGTTCTCGACACCTTGCGCGAAGCGCTGGGGACGGAATGCGTCAGAACCGGAGCCGACATTCCCCGGAAGAATTTCGGCGATGCGAGCGGCGCCAGAATGCGTGCACCTCTTGCCCTGGTTTTCCCGCGCTCGACGGAGGAAGTGTCGCGCTGCCTGGAGATCTGCCACGCTCACGGCCAGAGGATCGTCACCCAAGGCGGCATGACCGGATTGGCGGGCGGCGCCAACCCGCAGGAGAGCGAGGTCGCTCTCTCGCTCGAGCGGTTGGTGGGCGTGGAGGAGATCGATCACGACAGCGCCACGTTGACTGCGCTCGCCAGCACGCCTCTCGCCGTCATCCAATCCGCCGCCGAGGAGGCGGGATTTCTGTGCGGAATCGATCTCGGCGCACGCGGCACGTGCACCATCGGCGGCAACGTGGCAACGTGGCAACAAATGCGGACGGCAATCAGGTCCTGCGTTATGGGATGACACGCCGGAACGTGTTGGGCCTCGAGGCCGTGCTGCCCGATGGGCGCGTGCTCCGCTCGCTCAACAAGATGATGAAGAACAACGCCGGCTACGATTGGATGCAGCTGTTCATCAGCAGCGAAGGCACGTTTGGCGTCGTCACCCGCGTCGTCCTTGCGCTGCACCCGCGCCCGCAAGGGCTCGCATCAGCGCTCTGCGCGGTCGGAAGTTTCGCAGACGGGCTCGCAGTGCTGCGTCGGCTTGACAGCCGCTTTCTCGGTCGCCTCCTCGTGTTCGAGGCCATGTGGCGCGAGTATATGGATGTCGCCATCGACCGCTCGGGCCTCACGCAGCCCTTCGCCGACCTGCATGAGATCACGCCGTTGATCGAAGCCGCGATGGGGGCGGATCCGGGAGCGGAGGACGCATTCGCTGAAGCTCTTGCGGAGTTCATCGAACAAGGTATCGTCACCGATGCCGCGATCGCGCAGTCGGGCAATGACCGCAGGCGGTTCTGAGCCTATCGCGAGGCCAACTACGAGTTCGACCGCGTTCTCCCGGAAGGCTCCCATTTCGACGTCAGCATCCCCCTCTCCAAGATGGCGGAGGCTGTCGATCTTCTGCGCCTGGGCAGCCGCGCCCGGCGGCCCCACTCCGTGTTGATCGTGTTCGGCCATGTGGCGGACAGCAACATCCACCTCTCCCTGTCCGACGAGAGCTACGACGAGGCCGTCGGCCATGAGATGAACGCAGTCGTCTATGGCGTCGTGTCCGAAGCCGGCGGCACAATCTCGGCCGAGCACGGCATTAGTGTTCTCAAGCGCCTCTATCTCTCCATGAGCCGCACCGGAACTCGACCTGATGAGGACCCTCAAGGACGCGCTCGACCCGAAAGGAATTCTCAATCCCGGCCGCGTCCTCGCGCCCGCGTGAATTGCTTCACCCCGGAATGGAAAGGGCTTCGGGGCGCTTGATCTCGATTTCGATGAACGCGATCGGGTGATCCGATCCGTTCATGACGTCGTGCTCGATACCCGATCTGCGTGAGTAAGCCTGTCCGGCCACGAGGGGCACGTCGGTGACATCGTCCCCGTTATGGATGCGAAGAGTGCCGTCCACCAGCATTACCACGAAATAGGGCCATTCGTGGCGATGCCATCCCGTCACCGCGCCGGGAGCGAAATCCCACCGCGTGATCCGAACGTCGGAATCGTCCTGCTGGACCGTCGGAACGGCCGGAATGGTGCATTCGAAGCTCATGCCCCCTCTCCTTCTTGCTCAGTGTTCATGGCGCTCTGCCCTGTGAGGCTGCCGGTCTTCGTCAACGGTCGGCGCGCACGACCAGAGCATGCAGCAGAACGTTGGCGCCAGGCGCGATTTCCTCCGGCGCAACGAACTCCGCATTGTTGTGGGTGATGCCATCGCGGCACGGGGTGAAGATCATCGCGGTCGGGCAGATGCCTGCGAGGAAGTACGCATCATGCCCGGCCTGGCTGGGCAGATCCCTGTGGGAGTAGCCCAAGGCCCCTGCATGAGCCCTGATCGAGCCGATGAGATCGTTGTCGAAGATCGAGCCGCCCCAGGTCCAGCGATCCATGATCCTTGCATCGCAGCCCGCGCGCCGGCCGGCGGCTTCGATCATGCCGAGGACCTTGTCGGCCATGCTGTCGGCCTTCGCGGGATCGTCATGGCGCACGTCGCAGACCGCCTGGGACCAGTCGGAGAGAATGCCTGCCTTGTTGGGCCAGGCGACAAGCCGCGCCGCCGTGGCCTTTCCGCCGCTCGGCGCGAATTCCCACCCGATATCATCCACGCCGACGAGGAGCCGCGCGGCGGCCAGCAGGGCGTTGCGCCGCTTCTCCATCGGCCATGGCCCCGTATGAGCCGTTTCCCCGCGAAACTCGACGAGGAAGCCATGCGAGCGGTAGGCGTGGGTAACGACGCCGACCTGCACCTTTTCCGTGTCGAGGACTGGTCCCTGCTCGATGTGGAGCTCAAGATAGGCATCCGGGATGCGCCCGCCCGCAGGCACTGACCCGCGATAGGCGATGCGCTGGAGCTCGTCGCCGAATACCGCCCCGTCGTCCGCCTGCCGCTCATACGCCCAGTCCACCGGATAGGCGCCTGCGAAGCAGCCCGAGGCGAGCATGGGCGGAGAAAAGCGCGCGCCCTCCTCGTTCGTCCAGTTCACGATCTCGATCGGTCGCCGGGTCACGTGCCCGAGATCGTTGAGCGTGCGCACCACCTCGAGGGCGCCGAGGACGCCGAGAATCCCGTCGAAGCGTCCGCCGTTGGCCTGCGTGTCGAGATGGCTTCCCACCAGCACCGGCGGAAGATCGTCCTCCCGGCCGGCACGCCGGCCGAAGATGTTGCCGACTTCATCGATGGAAACGGCAAGACCCGCCTCCCGGCACCAGCCCACGAAGAGGTCGCGCATCTCGCGATCCGCATCGCTCAAGGCAAGCCTGGACAAACCGCCTTCCCGCCCGATCCCGATTCCGGCCGAGCGGTCGATATCGGCGAGAAGCCGGCTCAGGTTGATCCGCGCATCCGGAGAGAACGTCATGGGCAGCCTCCCTGGCGGGGAGCCCGCCAATGTTCTGCGGCGTCGATCAGACTGCGGCGGCGAGGGCGGAGCCGACGACCTCGCCGAGCGCCTCCTCCAGGATGTCCAATCCCTCGCGGGCCTGCTCGAACGGGATCGTGAGAGGCGTGAGGATGCGGATGATGTTCGCGTTCACGCCGCAGGAGAGAAGGATCAATCCCTTCTCCTGCGCCCTCGCCGTAAGCGCCGAGGTCAATGCGGCATCCGGCTCGCGGGTGTGACGGTCCTTCACCACCTCGATGGCGATCATGGCGCCGAGATGGCGGACGTCGCCGATGCAGGAGAACTCGTTGCGGCGGGACAGGGCATCGAATCGCTCGCGGAAGAGATCGCCGAGCTCGAGAGCCCGGTCGCACAGCTTCTCGCGCTGGATCACGTTGAGCACCGCGTGGGCGGCGGCGATGCCGATCGGGGAGCCGCCATAGGTTCCGCCCAGGCCGCCGGGCCCGGCGGCATCCATCAATTCCGCGCGTCCGGTCACCGCCGCGAGCGGGAACCCGCCGCCAAGCCCCTTCGCCATGGTGACGAGATCCGGCACGACAGCGGAATGCTCGACTGCGAACATCTTGCCGGTGCGGGCGATTCCCGTCTGGATTTCATCGACGATCAGGAGAATGCCGTGCTGATCGCAGATCGCACGCAAGCCGCGCAGGAACTCCGGAGGCGCGATGTAGAAGCCGCCCTCCCCCTGAACCGGCTCGACGATGAAGGCCGCAACGCGGGTGGGATCCACATCGGACAGAAAGAGGTCCCTTAAGCCGGACAGGGCCCGTTCGACATCGACGCCGTGATAGGTCTTCGGATAGGGCGCGTGGTAGACCTCGGCCGGGAACGGTCCGAAGCCCTTTTTATAGGGAACGACCTTGCCGGTGAGCGCCATGCCCATCATCGTGCGGCCGTGAAAGCCGCCGCTGAAGGCGACGATGGCCGAGCGGCCGGTGGCGGCGCGGGCGATCTTGACCGCGTTCTCCACGGCTTCCGCGCCGGTGGTGACGAGCATCGTCTTCTTCTCGAAGCTGCCGGGCGTCAGCCCGTTCAGCCGCTCGGCGAGGCTGATATAGCTCTCGTAGGGTGCCACATGGAAGCAGGTATGGGTGAAGGCCTCCGTCTGGGCCCGCACCGCCGCCATCACGTCAGGATGGCGATGGCCGGTGTTCAGCACCGCAATACCGGCTGCGAAGTCGATGTAGCGCTTGCCGTTCACGTCCCAGAGTTCGGCATTTTCGGCCCGCGTGACGTAGAGGTCCTTCGTCGCGACGCCGCGGGGTACGGCGGCTTTGTGGCGGGCCCCGAGGGTGGATGTTGCGCTCATCAGGAGACTCCCGGTATTTACTGAGTAGATCGTTGTCTTTGAGCAATCGCAGTTTTGCTTAAAATTTTGAGCATGACAAGATGGGCCGGAGTGACTCGGAGGGTCAATGGAGTTCGACGTTGGAGCGAGATTGAAGGAGATAAGGCTTTCGGCCGGATTGTCGCAGCGCGATCTGGCGATCCGAGCCGGCGTGACACATGGCCTGATCTCCATGATCGAGCAGAACCGGAACAGTCCCTCTGTGGCTTCCCTGAGAAAGATCCTCGGGGGCGTCTCGATGACCATGGCCGACTTCTTCCAGGAGACGACGCGGGAGAAGCACAAGGTCTTCTACGGCCCTGACGAGCTGATAGACCTCACGTCGAGGCTCGGCAGCATCAACGGCAAGAAGAACAAGCGGATGACCCTCCGCCAGGTCGGCAACGCGCGCGAGCATGGCCTCCAGATCCTCCACGAGCGCTACGAGCCCGGCGCCGATACAGGGCCGACCATGCTGGAGCATGCCTCCCACGAGGGCGGCATCGTCATCTCGGGGGAACTCGAGGTCACTGTCGGCGATCAGGTCCAGATCCTGCGCCATGGCGACGCCTATCTCTTCGACAGCCGGATCCCCCACCGTTTCCGCAACATCGGCACCGAGATCTGCGAAGTCGTCAGCGCCTGCACCCCTCCCTATCTCTGATTGGCGCGAATTCGGGCTGGCGCTGGATAGAATTTTGAGCATTATGGGAGCAATCAACCCATCCTGAAGGCCAGAGCGGAGGAAGCAGTTCCATGGACGAGTTCTTGTCTTTCTATATCGACGGCGAATGGGTCAGGCCGGTCGGCCGCCCGACGCTCGACGTCATCAACCCCGCCGACGGGGAGACCTTCGCCCGAATCGCGCTCGGCACGGCAGAGGACGTCGACCAGGCCGTCGACGCGGCACGGCGCGCCTTCGCGTCATATTCTCGGACGAGCCGCCAGGAGCGTCTCGACCTGCTCGAATCCATCCTCGCCGTCTACCTCAGGCGCGCTGACGAGATGGCAGACGCTATCTCGAGGGAGATGGGCGCTCCCCTCGGTTTCGCGCGGCAGGCCCAGGTGGGCGCCGGGCACGGGCACATCGCACAGGGCATCGCCGTGCTCAAGACGATGGAATTCGAGGAGGTCATCAACAACACCCTTGTGGTGCGCGAGCCGATCGGTGTCGTCGGGCTGATCACCCCTTGGAACTGGCCGATGAATCAAGTCACCTGCAAGGTGGTGCCGGCGCTTGCCACAGGGTGCACCATGGTGCTCAAGCCGAGTGAGATCGCGCCGGTTTCGTCGCTGCTCTTTGCCGAAATCATGCACGAGGCCGGCGTGCCGGCGGGCGTGTTCAATCTCGTCAACGGCGACGGGCCTACGGTCGGCGCGGCGATCTCGAGCCATCCCAGCATCGATATGGTGTCGTTTACGGGCTCGACCCGCGCCGGCATTCTCGTCGCCAAGGCCGCAGCCGACACCGTCAAGCGCGTCCACCAGGAACTCGGCGGCAAGTCCCCCAACATCATCCTGGACGATGCGGATTTCGAGAAGGCGATCACGCATGGTGCCCGCGCCTGCTTTGGCAACAGCGGCCAGTCGTGCAACGCTCCGACCCGCCTGCTCGTCCCGCGAAGCCGCCAGGCCGAAGCGGCTTCCATCGCCAAACGCATCGCAGATGCGACCGTTGCAGGCGATCCGCGAGCACCCGGCACCAATATCGGTCCGGTTGTCAGCCAAGTTCAATTCGACAAGATCCAGGCTCTTCTGGAAGCCGGCATCAAGGAGGGCGCCACCCTCGTGGCCGGCGGGCCCGGACGGCCCGCAGGGCTCTCCAAGGGCTACTACATCCGCCCCACTGTGTTCGCCGATGTGACGAACGACATGATGATCGCCCGGGAAGAAATCTTTGGCCCGGTCCTCTCGATCATGCCCTATGACAGCGAGGAGGAGGCCATCAGCATCGCAAACGATACGATCTATGGCCTCTCAAGCTATGTCACCTCGGCGGATCCGGAGCGGGCCCGTAGGATTGCTCGGCGTATTCGGGCCGGCATGGTGCACATCAACGGCGCTGGGGGCGATGTGGCGGCACCCTTCGGTGGATACAAGCAATCGGGCAATGGCCGCGAATGGGGCCGATACGGATTCGAGGACTTTCTCGAAGTCAAATCCATGTTCGGCTACGCGCAATGAGGTAGCGCCAGGAGAGTGTTCAGCTGAACGTGAGAGCAGCATTATCAGCTCACCCGAGCACGGCAGCCTGCGTTGCGCGAAACCATTTGCAATGCAGACCGCCGCACCGGGCACCCCTGAGCGCGTGCGGTTTCAGCCGCCATGATTCTCCAGCCCTGGCAAACCCGCAACTGCTTCACCTCGACGACACTGCGGTATCAGTCCTGTTCCGGATCCGTTGAATGCAGAACTCGTAGTAGTCATCAAGGCCGAATTTCTGGTTGCGGCGCAAATTTCGAGCAGGGACACGAAGACGGCCGACGCTCCGTCACAGGTTCAGGCAGCAAGCATATCAAACTGCTCTGCCAATGAAGGGCACTGCTGCAGTAGCTTGAAAGGGCATAACGAAGCCCGTCGACGAGTCACTCAGGCAGCAAGACCAAAGAGCTGATTGACGAGACGGGCTTCGCCTGTCGCCTGACGTTCCCGCTGTATGCAATGACCGCGGCGGATCATGCGCATGATTTCAATACCTTTCAGGGTCGCGACAGCTGTTTTCATCGTCTGGAAGCCGCGTGTCGGTCGGATTACGCGCTTGAGCGCGCCATGACCCGCCTCAAGGATGTTATACCCGTCCAGACAATTTCTGACTCGGATTTGCGATGAGCTGCATGGCGTGATTCACTGCGGAGCGGGGGCGCTGTTGCGGGGGATCAGCATGGCTGCGCTCCGGATCCGGCAGGACTACTCAGCATCTGACCTCCGTCAGCGTGCCGCTCGTGAGAGGGACACCCGGGCCAGCCTGCGGTTGCTGGCCATCGCCAATGCGCTCGAAGGCATGACCCGAACTGAGGCCGCCCGACTGGTCGGTATGGAACGTCAGGCCCTGCACGATGCCATCCAACGCTTCAACGCTGAGGGACCTAACGGTCTGCATGACCGCCATCGTTCCGGTCGCCCGGAGCAACTCAACCCTGGTCAGCAGGCCGCGCTCAAGGCCCACATCCTGCGCGGGCCGGAGCCGGAGCGCGATGGGGTCAGTGCCTGGCGCCTGGTCGACCTGTGCGAGCATGTCGAGCGGACTTATGGCGTCCACTACAGTGAGTGGGGGCTTTCCTGCCTGCTCAAGCGGCTGAACCTGTCGCGCCAGAAGACCCGGCCTTCGCACCCAAAGGGCAATCCGGCCGCGCAAGCGGCGTTCAAAAAAGGAACTCCCGTCAAAGCTGCAGGGCCTCGCGGCAGAGCATCCTGACGCGCGTCTCCAGCTCTGGTGCCAGGACGAGGCACGCTTTGGCCAGAAGGGACGAACCACCCGCGTCTGGTACGAGCGCGGCGAGCGTCCACCTGGTGTGGTCGATCAGCGCTTCGAGAGCTTGTATCTGTTTGCCGCCTGCCGGCCCGGCACGGACGAGACCTTCGCCCTGGCGCTGCCGCGGGTGAGTGCCGATGCGATGACGCTCTTTCTGGAGCACTTCGCGCGGCAGCTTGAGCCAGGCGTGCACGCGGTGCTCGTGCTGGATCAGGCCGACTGGCACGACGCGCGGGCCTTGCACGTGCCAGAGACGATCACGCTGCTGCCGTTGCCGCCAGCGTCACCTGCGCTGAACCCGGTCGAGCGGGTCTGGCTGTACCTGCGCGAGCGCTATCTCTCGCATCGCGTGCTCGACGACTACGAGGCTGTCCTGGAGGCGGTCTGCCGGGCCTGGAACCGGCTCCTCGATGAGACAGGCCGTCTCACAACATTGACGGCCTACCCGTATCTCACTGCGTCAGCAATTCCCTGACCGGGTATTATTCAGATACTTCGAGGTGCGGTGTTCGACACCCTTTGACAGAAAACCTTCGTTCTGCAGGCGCAGGATTGCTTTAGCATATGACGCCAGTTTATCCGTTTTGATGGAGGATGGTGGATAGAGGCTCATCGCCTTGATGACTTTAAGCAAGACGCGGTAAGCGGCGTTGGTATTGCGGCGATCGGACTGCATGAAGGCAATCAGCCGACCGTGCTTGTCGACTGCGCGAAACAAGTATTTCCATTTGCCCCGACGCGGACGTAGTTCTCGTCCACTCTCCAGGAGCCTGAACGAGGTCCTTGGCTAGGTCGGATCCGCTTCTCGATCTCTGGAGCATAGCGCTAAACCCAACGGAAGCTCGTAGATGGGGCAACGGCGACACCGCGTTCCTGCATCATCTCAGCCAAATCGCGATTGTACCGCCTGCAATTTTTGAGACACCGGGTTGAAGCCGACGCGGCGAGTGCCGCGATCGAAAGCTGCTGAACTTGGTCGTGAGCGCCATTGTCCACTGGAACACGGTCTATCTCGGACGTGCGGTGGATCACCTCCGCCGGCAGGGGCGGATCATCCGGGCCGAGGTGCTCAAACATGTGTCGCCATTGAGCTGGGAGCACATTAACCTCACCGGCACCTATGCATGGGGTGAGAAGCCCTCGCTCATCGACGGCTTCCGCCCCTTGCGCCTGCCGCAGCCCTTTGCACGAGCCGCATGATCCAGCCGGGCGGAAATGGAGGTTCTTTGTTCGTTCTAGCTTAGCGTGTGTTTGGGAGCAGTTCTTGTTCCCACCTCCTAAAGGACGACATCGATGTAATTTTGCTACATATTGCATACAAACGTTTTGACAAGAAGTTCGTAACCGGCGGTGTGGCAGGGTCCTCTCAAAGGAGAATCGCATGCGGACCAACCAGCGGCTGGCTCAACTTTGGCTCGATGCTCTGACAACAGAACTTGGGGCTTCGGCTGGGACCATCGACACCTATACCGACGATCTCAACTGCTACCTTGTCTGGCTGGATGAGAACAGCCTCGGCCTAGACGAGGTCGGCTTGGAGCAGATCCGCAACTACATCACCGCTCTCGATCAGCGCGGCTACGCCGGATCGACCATTGCCCGACGGATCACGGTGGCCCGCGGCCTGCACAAGTTCCTGATCGCGGAGGACCTCGGCTCCCACGATCCCACATCCAATCTGTCGACCATGCGCCGGCCCCGGAAGCTGCCCTTCGTCCTGTCCGTTGCTGAGACGGAAGCCCTCCTGGAGACGGCCCACAGGCTTGCGGCCGATCCGTCAGTCGGTCTGTACCGGCAGGCCGGCTATGCCCGGCGGGCTGCTCTGTTCGAGACCCTCTATGCCTCGGGCATGCGTATCAGCGAGGCCCTGGCGCTGCCCTCCGACGCTGCGCCTCCCGGCACCCGTATGCTGCTGGTGCGCGGCAAGGGCGACAAGCAGCGGCTGGTGCCTCTGCACGAGCGTGCCATTGCAGCCATCGCCCACTGGGAGAAGCTGGCCCGCACCTATTCCGGCGGAGCCCCCTCCCCCTGGCTGTTTCATTCGGTGCGCAACGGCAGCAAGGCGCTAACGCGCCAAGCGGCTCTGCTCGAGATCAAGGAAGCCGCGGTGGCGGCAGGCCTTGCCAGCCCCGATCGGGTTTCGCCGCACGTGCTGCGGCATGCTTTTGCCACCCACATGCATTCCGGCGGCACCGACCTGCGCGTGCTGCAGGAACTGCTCGGCCATGCCGGC
This sequence comes from Microvirga splendida, assembly GCF_016427565.1. Taxonomy (GTDB): domain Bacteria; phylum Pseudomonadota; class Alphaproteobacteria; order Rhizobiales; family Beijerinckiaceae; genus Microvirga; species Microvirga splendida. Next base: position 17,671 of record NZ_JAELXT010000026.1, on the reverse strand, counting down.
ATCGAGACCACCCAGATCTACACCCATCTGGACACCTCCCGCCTCCACCAGATGGTCCGCGACCTCCATCCACTGAATGAGGATCAACAGGAGGGGCGCGCGACAGCCGCTTGAGCCGTATGGGTAAGGGGCTCGGAGGCCGCGCTTGATCCGAAATCCTGCGGCGATACACTGAGCTTGAAGCGCTTCTCCTGCAACTCAACCAGGATCGAAGGATCATGCTCGGCAACCATTCCCTCTCCGGGCTGATGAAATGGCTTACACACGAGGAATGGCGCGAGCCATTTTCGGAAGTTCTGGATCTGCACCTCGGTCCAGCTTGCGAAGACTATGAGATGGGCTTCGAGGACATCGCCGAGGTGATCGGCCATCACGCGGCCATGGCCCTGTGGGGCTGCGCCTTTGAGGATTTCCTGACCCGAGCCATTGAGCCGGACGGGCGCAACATCGTCGAGGACTATCTCAAGCGCCGCGGCTGGAAGGAGAGCACCGGCAACCGGCGCTACATGGAGGCGCTACGGAACTCCTGCATGAGCCTGTACGAGGTCAGCGAGATCGTGCCCGGCCAATCCTTCCTGGCGCGGGATCTCTTGGGCGGCGGTGAGCCGATCCGGGTCAGCGAGCATTCCGCCACCAAGAGCCTCAAGGTCTGGGACAAGATCGGTGCCCGAATTGTCGAGGTCTCCGGCAAGAACATCCTCGCCGGAGGTCTCCTGCCCTTCCGCCCGAGTGCCGCCACTCTGCTCATGGATGATCTTAAGGCTGCCAGAACACAAGCCGGCGCGAGTTCCGCAAGCTGACCAGGGAGGCGCAACTGCCCAAAGCGACCCGGGAGGATGGCCAGATCGCCGATCTGCTGTTCCTGGCGACTGCCGCGCCGATCTTCAGCACCATCTGGTTGGATGATGCTCTGGCTTCAGCCCTCGATCAGAGCCCGCCGACCATTCTCAACAGCGATGGCGACGAGGTGGTCTTCTGCCGGGTTCGCTTTCCCCTGCGCTCAGAAGGTGCAGCCGCTGAAATCCGGGAGCGTTTGCGCACCATTCCGGCTTTCCAGGAGGAGAATGAGGGCTTCTGGAACTGGATCGAGCCGCGCCAGCCTGCCAAACGGCAATCCTCAGGCAAGCTGGCGAGCAGGGCCGTCCCACATCAAGGCCCGTCTGTGCGGGTGACGCTCGACACGGGCGACACGGTCCTGGGCACTATCGAGCTGACGGGCAAAGCGCTGGTGCTGGAGGCGAACTCCCGCGAGCGGGCCGAGCGTGGGATGGCCAACCTGGCTGAACTGGCCGGAGCACTGGTCGGGCCGGCTCTGACCGAGATCGAAACGCTTGAACAGGTCATGGCCGGGCGAGATGGAGACGTCCACCAGGACAGGGCCAGCGACCTTCCCGCTGAACTACAGACCGAACTGGTCCATGAGGCTCTGACCGACCACTACCGCAAGACCCTCGACGAGCCGATTTCGGCGCTTGGGGACCTGAGCCCGCGGGCCGCCGTTCAAACCGCCGCGGGACGGCGCAAGGTCGTAGACTGGCTGAAGCACATCGAAAACCAGTCGAAGAGCGGGGGACAGCCCGACGATCCGATGGTCAGCTATGACTTCACCTGGCTCTGGGGTGATCTGGGACTGGAGAAGCTCAGGCGATAGTTCTGTGGGGACAGCATCGGTTCAGTCTGCACGGGAGCGTGTGTTAGAATTGCGCTCCGGAGAGCTGATCCGGGAGGCAGGCGATGATCCGGGCTTCGTGCCATACCGCCGATAATGCACTCGCTCTCGAGTTCGACGCGACACCATGGTTTCGCGAGGCCGATGGGCAGAGCATCCTGCATCTTGCCGAGCAGGGCTGGTCCAGCGTCTGGGTCGCCGATGCGCTTGAGGCGCGGCCCGGCTATGAGGGCCTTCATCGGCTCATCGGTTATGCGGCTACCCGGCTGAGGGACGAGGCGCTCGAGGATCCCACCTGGGCTACGATCGAGTGTGTCGTCAGCCAGCCTGATGCTACACAGTGGCTTGAGGAGAACAGGCCGGAGATCGCGCTGATGCTTCACCGCCAGCAAACGGAGGCACAAGCCGGTTAGGCAATCTCTGGAATGCAGCCTCACTCTTAGCCCTAGCACGGGGACCATCGATGCATCTCTTCGGAGCCTTGGAGCTCGAAATCCAACCCGGAACACCGGACAACCCGGCAAGCGTGAAGATCGCCCTCCTCCGCTACACCCGGGGCGAGGATGGCCGCCTGTTTATCACACCCGAGTGCACGTCCTTCGAAGAGATCGAAGGGCAGATCAATTCCCTTCAGGACGAACTGGACGAGATCCGGGAGCGCGCTCAGCGCGCATTCCAGGTGACCTGAAACCAACACCTTGGGACCTTGTACCCCCTTGGAGCGGCGGAGTTACCCCTTCGGGCGAGAGCATGAACCAGGCGGGCAACGTACACTCATTGAAGGACCTCGTAGGGGAGGCTGCCGGATGAGGGTTGTACTTTCTGCTTGCACCAACAAAGCGTTCTCGTGCGGCCCAATGCCGTTGGCGCACCTAAAACCCAGGCCGCTGATGGCGGTGAATGATAACAACGCTGTGTTCAGTCCCCCGAAAAGCTGCCATCCCTTTCACAGCAAAAGGGCTGCGTATGGGCGAGCCGAGTTCATCATTGCCGTGCTTGCCGTCGTGGCTGGCATCATCACGCTGCCTCTGCTTCAGGGCCTTGCGGTTCCTGTCATGACGGCTAGTGAGGAGAAACCTAAGGTTCTGCGCGGCAGCCCAAGCGCCCCTACCCTTCTACAGCCACAACGGAATGGTTGAGATGGTCTTCATGAGCCAATTGTACGAGGTGTGAAGCAATCGCTTTGATGGCTGAGGCAGGTACCGGAGCTGCGTGCGCTTCGCCATAGAAAGAGCCCGTCGGGATTGAGCTGAACGGGGCTCAAGTCTGCGGAGTTCTGGCGCAGGGAGAACACAGGGTCTGTGGAACACCTCGGCAACGGCAAAACTCTCAAGGTCCGAGAGTATTGCGCTACAATGCGGGAACACGGCGGCAGTAGTGCCTGATCCAGGAGGGGAACATGGGCGAGTGGAAAACAGTCTATGAGGATGAGGTCGAGGGGCGCTGGGTCACGCTCAAAGTTTACGAGAGTGAGGACGACGAGGAGGAGGATGATGACGACCCCGTTGTCCGCGTGACAGTAGCTCCCATTAACGACGAGGCCGGTGAGCCCGAGCAGATGGTCGACAAGCCGAAGGCCATTTCAGAGGCAGATGCAGAGGACAACTCCATCACCCTTGATCCTGATGCAGTTGAGGATCTGGAAGAGGAGCTGATCGAGATCGGCTTCAGTCCTGAGGCGGTCAGGTGGATCATCAGCAAGGTCCCTGATTGAACCGCCCGGCAGCCGTAAACGAGGGGTAAATGCGCCCGATGCGTTCCATGCTCATTGCGCATGGCAGGGGCGACCACTTTCAGGTTGGTCTTGAGCCAGGTGCGCTGTAGATGACCTCTCCTCCGTCACGGTCTCCCTGTGGCGGGTTTCCTCCCTAAACTCGGCCACCTCCCTTCAGGTGGCCCTTTTTTCTCGCTGCCCTTGCGCGGCGCCTCTGCGCTTAGGCCAGCTCATCATTGAGGTTGCGTTATGTTTTTATCAGTTGCTCTGTCAGGCCTCCGTCGCTGGCTGCGAGCTCGTGAAACAGCCCGGCAATTGAATGCCCTGTCCGACCGTGAGTTGTCGGACATCGGCATTGCCAGGCATGACATCGCGCAGGTGGCACGCCAGGGCCAGTGAAGCCTGAACTGAGTACCGCGGCGACTGATGAGATTGGGTGGAGGCGACAAGGTCTGCTGTGTATCCGTGCCTGTGCATGTCTTTTGATGGCGTGTCAGGAGGCCCGAGCTGCCCCTTGCATACATGGAGGAATGGCTTCCTCTCCCTAGCTGATCAGTCCCGCGGGTTGGGGGAACGCTCCTGATGTAGGAAAGTGCGAAGCTGGCTATGCTTCGTCTGCCTGGAGGTGTGGCTGCCACAATAGTTGTTCGGGACCAGGCAGGGAGAGGCCGGGTCGTACACGCTTCCGGCCTCTCCTGACTTGTCATTCGGCTTACAATGTTTGATCCAGTCGCAAGCTACCATCGCCAGAGCTAACGAGTGCATTGAGCTCAAGCTCAACTCTGCTAAGGGCACTTTATGACCTACAGCCTCACCCAGCTTGCGCCCGGCGCCTATGACCTCCTTCTCAACGGTGAGATCATAGGCAGTGTCGTGAGGAGCGGCTCCCGACAGCCCTACACCTGGACGGCGGAACTGCTCGAGGATCTGCCTCAGAGCAAGAGACCTGCGCCGTTCACGACGATCGAACACAATTTCTCGACCCTGGAGGAGCTGTGCACCTGGCTTGGCGATCCTCAGGTCAAGGCCAACCGGCGCGAAAGTGAATCCCTCTGAACGCAGTAAATGGCCGCACAGGCGCTCTGAAACCCATCCTGCCGCCATGAGTTTGGTCTGCGACAGCTGACATAACAGCCGATTAACGGCGATGGAGAAGAGTCTATGGGGGGCCAGGAAAGCCGGCGGCAGAGCCAATCGGAGAGCCAACGCACGCCACACGTGCCTCGATACCTCCTGGAGCATATCGGACAAGTTCTGCGAAATCGCACCCGTGAGGAGCTTCTTGATCCTGTTCCCGGTGCGATGCTCACGCTACTGAGGATAAACAAACAGAGCACTGCGCTGACGTCACTGGAGTCGGAGCTGTGAGTTGGGAAGAGGAATCCGACGAGAGCGCTGATGCTCTGGGTCACAATCGTCATTCCCTTTCCCTGCTCTATAGTTTTGGAATTTCCTGCCCGACCTCTGGTGTCACGTTGGTGTTTGCGGGCACGCCCTTACCGGCGTGCCTCATTTCGCAGCAGGGGCGTGATCCGGCGGATTGTGACACGCCGGTTCTGGCGTTCCGGCTCTTGTGTGCTGATCTTCGGATACTGCTCCCCGTAGCCCTGCGTGGTGAGGTTCTCAGCCGGAACGCCGAACATTTCACTCAGGAGGGTCGCCACGGTTTCGGCCCGCCGGTCCGACAGCGTAAGATTGTCAATGTCGCTGCCCACCGCATCCGTGTGCCCCTCGATCAGGAAGACCTCACTGGGATTGCGCTCAATGGCCCGGCGCAGGGCTTGCCCCACCCCAGTCAGAGCTCGTGCCTGTTCCTGCGAGAGTTCCCAGGAGCCGAAGTCGAAGGTGACCGTGTCGACGTCCACCCGACGGACCCTGTCACGAAGGGCTGGACTCTGGCGCACCTGATCGAGCGTGTAGGAGCGCTCGATCCGCTCCACCGGCGGAGCCGTGAAAGCCTCGTACAGATCTTCTTGGCTCGCCTCCTCGACCTCGACGACGTATCTGTCACGCGGGATAGTGATCTGAGGAGGCGGCAGAACAATGGTCTCCTCGACAAGGGTCCGGTCACGGCGGCTTGGGGCCGCATTTTCGAACAGGATCACCTCACGCCCACCGGGTTCTCGCCTGAGCCGGCGTAGAAGGTTGCCGTCAGGATCACGGATCGTGACAATCTCAGTTCCGTTTGGACGGCGGACGATCGTCACATCGTTCTGGCCACGCCGCTCGCGCCGGACCTGCGCGTCGCCATAGGCGCGGCGGAAGCGGTCCGTCTCGTCGTGGCGGATTATGTAGCGGTCTCCCTCGCGCACGATGACGCGGTCCTGCTCCTCGATGATGGTGCGGCGCCCACCCTCTTCGACACGCTCGCGCCGCAGTGCCCGCAATTCCTCCAGGCGCAGGTCGCGCTGGTTTTCGAACCCTGGTCCCATGCGTCCACGCTCGCCGGGGTCCCTCCGGCTGTCCTGAGGAGCGAGGCCTGGCCGCCTCGATTCACGCTGTTCCTGACGCTCTTCATCCCGCTGGCGTTCCAATTGGCGGTTGAGCCGCTCCTGCTGCTGGCTTCTCTGACGCTCCTGTTCTCTTAGCTGCCGGTCCCGGTCGCGCAGGTGCTCCTGCTCCAGCCGCTGCTGGCGCTCCCGGATCCTCTGTTGAAGCTCCTGCTCCTGGCGGCGTTGCTCCTGCCGTTGCAGGCGTTCTTGCGCACGCTGCTGTTCCTCGCGCCGTTCGCGTCCTTGCTCCCAACGTCGCTCCTCATCCCTCTGTTGACGATCTTGGTCCTGTTGGCGCTCCTGCCGCAGGCGTTCCTGTTCCTGACGGCGCTGCTCGCGTTCCTGTCCGCGTTGCTGCTCCTGGCGCTCTTGCAGCCGCTGGCGCTGACGCTGCTCTTGCTCCTGCTCCCGGCGCCGTTCATCATCCTGCCGTTGGCGCTGTTGCTCCTGCCTGTCGCGCTGCCGCTCTTCCTCGCGCTGTTGCCGGTCTTGCTCCTGCCGGCGCTGCTCTTGCCGTAGCTGTCGGTCCTGCTGGTCCCGTTGCCGCTCCTCGCGCCGCTCACGCCGGTCGCTCTGTCCTTTGCCTCGCTCATCCTGGTCGCGCCGGCGCCTTCGTTCGTCCGGCTCTTCAGTCTGCGCCAGCACGGGGCCAGCTCGATCCGCCGGACGGAGCGATCCGTCGCGCCACGTTGCACTTTCATGGAACGGCATGTCAGCAAAGACAGGTGAGCGAGGCTGAGCACCAGCTCCAAAAGCTACGAGCGGAACGGCGGCGCTGGCAAACAGGAGGCGGGCCAAGTGCTTGCGTGTCATTGAGAAATCACCATGAGACGAGCTTTGATTGATGAGGGGCTAGCAAGAGCCTCCAGCACCCGACAACAGCCTAGGATAGGCTCGCTTACTTGCCCTTAGACGAGCAGTTCTCGGATGTACGAGGGGTGAATGAGAGGCCCGGACTGGACGATCTTCTCAAGGATCGGTGGATCCCCTGCTCGTGGCACCTTGAGTCGCAAGTGCCCCAAGCCGGCAAGCCTGAAGCTCAGTAGCCTTCTCTAAACCCGTCCGTGCCGGAACTTTGTCGGCTGTGCGAGCCTTCTGAGGAATGGGTTGCTGCTTCACAATGTGCCTCATGTGAGCAAGGGCGACTTGGACTTCTGGAAGATCAGAGTCGCGGCTGGCCTCGAACTCGTGTCGGCAGAGGCGGCAGACGAGTACCGAGCCGAACTGAAGCTTGCGAAGCCGAACCTTAAACATCTGTTGGCAGTCGGGGCAGGAGATGTCGATCCGAGAGCTCCAGAAGTCTACTTGCACAATGCGTTCTCCTATCCCGCTGCTGATGCTTGAGCCCACCTGAACAAAATTCACCAGGCTTGGTGATGAACCTGCACGGGCCGAGATGTGGAGTTGCTAGCCGGCGGAGTGACCATGCCGCGATCGATGGCTTGCTCCAGCACGGCCGCGATTGCAGCTTTCTCCCCTGTCCGCACACCACTCTCGTCAACTGATGCCGCAGGGACGGTCAGGCTGCGGATGTCGAAGCGGAAGTGATCAGACGCGTAACGTCCGTCTGGAGAGGTGGTGAAGATGTGGGATGAAGGTGGATAGGTGGACGGATCGTCGAACTGGTAGATGCGGTAGACCTTTACCCCTTCATACTCCAGAGACGGGTCAGGAGGAGCGTTGTCCGTGGCCTGAGCAATCATGGTCAACCCTTCCTTATTGTTCAGCTTGGAGGGCATCTGTTTAACTGCAATAGGGGCAGAAATGCGACAGAATGCGAGCATGCAGGGTCTTCGCCAGCGCTCAGCAGCTTGGTTATGCCTACGCGGGTGAGCCATGCCTTCAGAGAATTGGCTTGGACCAGTCGTATCCACGATCCTATTCGATCACGCGCCAGCGCCGACTATCTCGTGCGAGCAGGAAGCCTGCCTCCTCTGGTCCAGATGAACCGGCGGGATAGAATTCCAGTCCCTTGGCACCAGCCTTCGACCATGCATCCAGAAACGGCTGAACCACGGCCCATCCCGCCTCCACCCCGTCCGCCCGCTGGAAGTGCAACGCGTCTCCCGTCATGCAGTCATAGATCAGCGTTTCGTAGCCGGTGCTCGGGGCAACGTCGAAATGATCCTTGTACTTGAAAGTCATGTCGACACTCTCTGCCGCCAGCACAGGTCCAGGCACCTTCGCATTAAAGCGGAGTGTAATCCCCTCGTTGGGTTGTATCCGCAAAACCAGGAAGTTCTGCCCCAGACGATCGACAGAGGTTTGCTCGAACATCGAGATCGGCGCCTGCTTGAACTTGATCGCCACTTCTGTGCGGCGGACGGAGAGGGCCTTGCCGGTTCTCAGGTAGAACGGCACGCCCGCCCAGCGCCAGTTGTCGACCTCTAGTCGAAGGGCCGCGTAGGTCTCGGTGACACTTCCGGGTGCCACATGCTCAGCCTCCCGGTAGGCCACCACCGGCTCATCGTGAACGCGGCCGGCGCGATACTGCCCGCGCACTGAGTTCGCAAGCGCTTCAGCCTCGCTGGGAATGCGGATCGCCGCCAGGGCTTCGGCCTTCGCATTCCGAACCCGCTCCGCCTCAAAGCGCGCGGGTGGCTCCATGGCAATCAACGCCAGCAGCTGGAACAGGTGGTTGGGCACCATGTCCCGCAAGGCTCCCGTCCGGTCGTAGAATCGCCCTCGCCTCTCCACGTTTACGGTCTCGGCCACGGTAATCTGCACGTGATCGATGTGGTTGCGGTTCCAGATCGGCTCGAACAAACCATTGGCAAAGCGCAACAGCAGGATGTTCTGAACCGTCTCTTTGCCGAGATAATGATCGATGCGGTAGATCTGGTCTTCGGTCAGAACCTCCAGAAGGGCACGGTTGAGTGCTCGGGCCGAGGCTAGGTCCGTCCCGAACGGCTTCTCAACCACCACCCGGCGCCATGGCGTGCCTGAGGGCTCTTCCTGAGACAGGCCAGCCCGGGCTAGTTGGCGCGCGATAAGCTCGAACGTGTCCGGTGGCATCGCCAGGTAGAACAGCCGGTTGCCCTGTGTGCCGGCGGTTGCCTCGATCTCCTCCAAAGCCGTCCTGAGCTTGGAAAACGTTTCCGCATCGTCGATACTGCCGGACACGTAAGCGGCATGAGCCACCAGCCGCTGAGCCAGCTGTGGATCCACCTCCCGGGTTGCATGTGCCTGAAGCGCGTCGAGCAGATCTTGGCGGAACTCCTCCGCCGTGTGGACGCTGCGTGCCACGCCAACAATGGCAAAGCGCTCCGGCAGCAGGCCTGTGGCCGCCAAGTTGTAGAGAGCCGGCAGGAGTAAGCGGCTCGTCAGATCACCGGAGGCCCCAAAGATCACAAAGCAGCATCGGTCAGCGGCGGGCGCGGGAGATCGCGTCATGACCTTTCTCCTTCCTGCCGCTTCGGCTCGACATGGCCGCCGAACCCCTTGCGCATCGCCGAGAGCATCTTCTCGGCAAAGGTATGCTCCTGGCGCGAGCGGAAGCGGGCATAGAGGGCGGCGGTGAGGACCTCGGCCGGAACCGCCTCATCGATCGCCGCCTGGATGGTCCAGCGGCCCTCGCCGGAGTCTTCGACATAGCCCGAGTAGGTGCTGAGGTGCTCATCCTCGGCCAGGGCCGTGGCGGTGAGATCAAGCAGCCAGGAGGTGATCACGCTGCCTCTGCGCCAGACCTCGGCGATATCGGCGACATCGAAGTCAAAGCGATGCTCGGGCGGCAGGGCTAGGCCTGCGGCATTGCGCAGGATGTCGAAGCCCTCGGCGTAAGCTTGCATCAGGCCGTATTCGATGCCGTTGTGGATCATCTTGACGAAGTGGCCGGCGCCGCTTGGCCCGGCATGGATGTAGCCCTGCTCGGCCCGAGGATCCCTGCCCTCGCGCCCAGGGGTGACCGGCAGGTCGCCATGGCCGGGCGCCAGGGCGGCAAAGATCGGATTTAGGCGTTCGACGATGGCTGTCTCGCCGCCGATCATCAGGCAGTACCCGCGTTCGAGCCCCCAGACCCCGCCGCTGGTGCCCACATCGACGTAGTGTAGGCCGCGGCTACGGAGCTGGACTGAGCGCCGGACATCGTCCTGCCAGAAGCTGTTGCCGCCATCGATGATGGTATCGCCTTCCTCCAAAAGGCCAGCAAGCTGCTGAATAGTTGCCTCGGTAATCTCACCGGCGGGCAGCATGACCCAGACAGCCCGCGGGGCCTGCAGCTTTGCGACGAGGTCTTCAAGGCTCAACGCTTCGATAGCGCCCTCACCTGTCAAACCTTTGCCCGCTTCCGGATTGTGGTCGTACACAATGGCTGCATGTCCTGCTCGGATTAGGCGGCGGACGATGTTCCCGCCCATGCGGCCCAAGCCAACCATTCCCAGTTGCATCTCCTGGCCCTCACACAGCCTTGCCAGGTGTTCGGAGCGGAGTTCGTCCGGCAAAGCTAGGACAAACGCCCCCATCGAGGAGGTTGAAGATAGGCTTCGACAGGAAGTTGTCACGCTTTAGAGGCGTTTACCGGGTATCATTGTAGATCCCCGCGTTGAGTGACCGCTGTTGTTCCGCTCTGCGATGTAAGGAACTCGGCCAATCCGGCAGCATTCATTGGGCGTGCAAACAGGTAGCCTTGTGCGGCATGACACCCCATTTCGCGTAGCTGCCGCGCTTGACCTTCCGTTTCCACGCCTTCGGCCGTGACATGGAGGTTCAGACTCTTGGCTAAGCCAATCACCGCTTCAACGATGGCTCTGTCTTCGGGATCGCATTCGAGGTCGCGTACGAAGCTCTGATCGATCTTGATGTGACTGACGGGAAACTGCTTCAGGTGCGTCAGGGACGCATACCCCGTTCCGAAATCGTCAAGCGCAATCTGAACACCCTGCTTCCGGAACTTCTCGAGGGTCTCGGACACCATGCCGGACCGGCCTTCAAGCAGCTTGCCGCCGTGTTCGTGCGCCTCGACCGAACGCACCATGACCCTGAGTACAAGGGCTGGTGGCACCTGGAAGCGGGGTTCGGCAAATGCGACGTACGGGTTGCTCCACACGTGTTCAAGACACCCCAAGAGGCCGGAGCCTGGGTGGAACAAACCCTGATGGGTACGGCCGCGTAAGCCGCTCAGTACCCTCAAGGCCCAAGAGCCTGTCCTAGGCCTGCTTGCGACCCACGTCTACTGATCCCTGCTAGCGCAGGAGACCCCACCTGTGTTCGGAAACGGAGAAGTATAACCGGCTGGGCCAGGGTTGAGATGGAAAACTGCCCAGAAGGTCGCCTGTCAACGGCACGTCACCCGGCGCAGCACCCGGGACAGCTCTTCGGCCGCATAAGGCTTGTGCAAGAGCTCGAAGCCGTGGCGGCCTTCCTCAGCCAGCACATGGCTGTAGCCGGACGTAAGGATCACGGGCAAGCCAGGGCGTCGGCGCCGGATCTCCTCGCCGAGCTCCACGCCTCCCATACCCGGCATCACCACGTCCGAGAACACCACGTCGAAGCCATCGACCTCGCCCAGGAGGTCGAGAGCCTCGCGAGCATTGACCGCCCAAGTGGTCTCATAGCCGAGATCCTGGAGGAGTTGGGTGGAGAACCGCCCCACCTCGACGTTGTCCTCGACGACAAGCACCCGCCGCCCTCGTCCCTCCTCTGACACACCTGCCGCATCGCCGGACTGAGCGGTCTGCTCGTCCAGCGCTCCTTCCACCTGAGGCAGATAGATCGTGAACGTCGCGCCGTGCCCGGTCTCGCTCACGACCGCAACGTCGCCGCCCGACTGCTTGACGAAGCCATAGACTTGGGACAGGCCAAGACCTGTCCCCTTGCCTACCTCCTTGGTGGTGAAGAACGGCTCAAAGATCTGCGAGAGCTTGTCGGCCGGGATGCCGGCACCGGTATCGCTGACGGACACCGCTACGAACGGCCCCGGGCCTCCGGCGTGGCCCCTCAAGGGCGGCAACACAGGGATGCTGTGCGCCGTCACCGTGAGCCTGCCCTCACCGTTCATGGCGTCGCGCGCGTTCACAGCCATGTTGACCAGCGCCGTCTCAAACTGGCTCACGTCGGCTTGAGTGAAACAGCTCTGCGCATCGATCTCGGTGATAATCTGGATCCGCGAACCCACAACCGTGCGCAGCATGTCAGTGACGGCCTCAACGCGCTTGGACACGTCGAACACCTCAGGCTTCAATGCTTGCCGGCGAGCGAACGCGAGGAGCTGACCCGTCAGCTTCGACGCTCGGTCCACCGTGTCAGAGATAGCATCGATGTAGCGACGCCGACGCTCAGCGACGAGGTCGGGCCGACGCAGGAGGTCGGTCGAGCTCTTGATGATGGTGAGGAGGTTGTTGAAATCGTGCGCCACACCGCCCGTCAGTTGTCCCACGGCTTCCAGCTTCTGCGACTGACGCAGTGCCTCCTGAGCGACGGCGAGTTCCGTCTCCCGTGCTTTCATGATGCTGAGATCACGTCCCACCGCGATGAAGTTGACGCCCTCAGCCTCGGGCGCGACGGTCCACTCGATGGGCTTCCAACCGCCGTCCCGGGTCGCAATGCGGTTCTCGAACCGCGTCGGCTGGCCGGTTTCGCTCATCCGAGCCAGCGCAGCCAGGGTCGGGGGGATGTCGTCGGGATGCATGAACGTTGCGTACGGCCGCGACAGCAGCTCCGCCTCAGACCATCCCAGCACCCGCGTCCAGGCTGGGCTGACCGCCGACATCATCCCTTGATAATCGGCGCGCGCCAGCATGTCCTCGGACAAAGTCCAGAGGCGGTCGAGCTCGGCCCTGCGCTCCGCAAGCTCAGCCGCCTGTTGCTTTTCCACCGTCACGTTACGCCCGCTGCAATAGAACTCCTCGCCCTCGGGAACAGAGACCCACGAGATCCAACGATAGGTTCCGTCCTTCGCGCGGTAGCGGTTCTCGAACCGCAACACCGGCTCACCCTGCCTGAGCTTATCGAAGGCAGCGAGCGTTGGCCCGATGTCATCCGGGTGCAGCAGGTCTAGGAATGGCGTCCGCGCGATGTCCTCCTGCGTCCACCCGAGTGTTTGCTCCCAGGCCGGGTTGGAGCTCGTGAAGTAGCCTGCGGCGTTTGCGACGCCGAGGAGGTCCGGGTTCACCTGCCAGGTGCGGCCGCGCTGGCGCGTGCGTTCCGCCACCTGACGTTCGAGATCCGCATTGAGGGCAAGCAGGCGCGCTTCGCTCTCGCGCAGGGCCAGTTCGGCCTGCTTGCGTGCCGTGCCGTCCCGGAAAACCACCGCGACTTGACGACGGCCCGCGGGCTCGACCCGGAAGGCAGCCAGTTCCAGATAGCGCCTCGTGGCGACGAGCTCCCGCTCGAAGCGGGTGGGCTCGCCGGTCTCCAGGACGCGGCGGTAGAGCGCCACCCAGGCATCCGCCTCGTCTGGCACCATCTCGCGCACCTTCTGCCCCACGACGTTCGGGATGCCGGCATGGATGGCGTAGGCGGGGTTTGCCTCGACATGGATGTAGTCGCTCAAGGGGCCGTGAGGTCCGTCGAGGAACTCGATGATGCAGAAGCCTTCGTCGATGTTCTCGAACAAGGTGCGGTAGCGCGCCTCGCTCTCGCGCAGGGCTTCGAGCCGTGCCCGCGCCTCGTATTGCCGTCGCCGTGCGCGTTGCGCCGAGCCGGCCAGGCTGACGAGGGTAGTGGGGTGGAAGGGACGCTCCAGGAACGAGACGTTGCCGAGCACGTCGCGGTAGCGCCGGGCGGCTGGATTGCGCTCGATGCCGCCGCCCCGCATGGTCAGGACGATGAAGGCAAAGTCTGACCAGGGGGGCTGCCGAGCAAGCCACTGCGACAGCCCCTTAAGGTCAGCGGTCCGCAGCGTTTCGTCAGTCAAGAGCGCAAAGCCCGCGCCGCGCTCAATCTCCTGTACCAGCGCTGGCAGGTCGGGGCAGATCTCGGCCGCGATCCCCGCGGCCGCCAGGATGTCGACTGCGATGGCAGCATCCCGCCCATGCGGAGCCAGAACGAGCGCCCGCTCCGAACGGGATTGGAGACCATCGCTCATGGTCGGCGGTCTTCGAGCAGCCGGTGCCGGTCGCCCTTGGGCATGACCGGAGTACCATGCAGAATCCCCTGGAAGCCCTCTAGAGGCTCCCCGATGGCGATGCCTCGGCCGTCGATCCGGATCTCGCGGATGGTGTTCTCGTGCGTGCCGAACCGCTTCTTGATGATCGAGATCGCCCGCCGGACCTGACCGAAGGCCTCGAAGTAGCGCAGCAGAACCACGGTGTCGGCCAGGTAGGTGACGTCGACCGGGGACTTCATGTCGCCGATTAGACCGTGCTGGGCTATCGTCAGGAAGGTCGAGGCGCCCTGCCGGTTCAGGTACTGCAACAGCTCGTGGATGTGTAGGACCAGGAAGCTCTCGTCCGGCATAGCGGCCTGGTACCCGTTGAGGCCGTCGATCACGACCGTCTTCACGCTGTTGCTGTCAATCATAGCCCTGACCCTGTGGGCAAACTCTCCCGGGGAGAGCTCGGCGGCGTCGACCTGCTCAATGAACATGTTGCCGCTGGCGCACAGCGCCTCCAGGTCAATGCCCATCAGCTTGGCCCGGTCGATGAGCAAGCCAAGCTCTTCGTCGAAGATGAACAAGGCCGCCCTCTCGCCCCGCGTAGCGGCAGAGACCGCAAACTGCAAAGCCAGAAGGGACTTGCCTGCCCCGGCAGGTCCCATGATCAAGGTACTGGAGCCCTGCTCGATGCCGCCGCCCAGAAGCATGTCGAGCGCGCCGATGCCACTGGTGAGCACGTGGCGGTCAAACCCTGTCTTGTGCTCGCCGGACACCAGACGCGGAAACACCTGCACGCCCCCCTCGGCGATAATGAAGTCGTGGAAGCCACCCCGGAACGCTTGGCCGCGGTACTTGATCACGCGCAGGCGGCGACGTTCGGCGCCGTAGGTCGGCGCGAGCTCCTCCAGGCGGATCACCCCGTGGGCGAGGCTGTGGACGGTCTTGTCGTTCGTGTCCGTGGTGAGGTCATCCAGCATCAGCACCGTCGCGCCCTGCCGGGCGAAGTAGTGCTTCATCGCCAGGATCTGGCGGCGGTAGCGCAGGGAGCTCTGTGCCAGAAGCCGAATCTCGGACAGGCTGTCGATCACGATCCGGACTGGTCGGGCTCGGTCAATGGCTTCGAACACAGCCTTGGTGGTCTCACCCAGCTCCAGATCGGACGAGTAGAGCAAGCTCTGCTGGTGCGCCTCATCGAGGAGATTCTCCGGCGGCACGAGTTCGAACACGTCAATGCCTTCGCCAAGGACCCAGCCGTGGGAGGCCGCACCCTCCCGCAGCTCCCGCTCGGTTTCGGACATGGTGATGTAAAGCCCAGTTTCTCCCGCCTTGGCGCCTTCGAGGAGAAACTGAAGGGCCACGGTGGTCTTGCCGGTGCCGGGGCTGCCCTCCAGAAGATAGACGTGTCCCGGGGACAAGCCTCCGACGAGGACATCGTCCAGACCCACAACCCCGGTGCGCGCTTTGGGGAAGAATTGAGGCTTAGCGGTCATAACGAAGTCCGATCTCGGCCTGGATCGCGGCCGGAAGGGTGTGGGTCGGGATCAACCCGAGGACACCTGTGAGTGCCTGTTCGGCGTGCCAGAGGTCGTAGCGTTGCTGTCGGTCGAGCCAGAAGTGAGGTGCCGTGCCCGAGAGACGAGCCAGCCTCGTGGCCATCTCCGGACTGATCGCAGCCGTGCCGGCGAGAACACGATGGAGCGTTTGACGGGCGATGCGAAGCTCGCGGGCCGCTTGGCTAACCGACAGGCCAAGGCCAGGCAGAACCCGGTCACGCAAGATCCAGCCTGGATGGGTCGGAGGCACCGGGAGGGCGTCGCGGGAGCGGAGCATGCGATTGCCTTGGTTAAGCCGACTGTAGCGTTATGGGCGACAGGCCGTCGAAAACAAGGGCTGGTGCCGATCTGAGCATGATCGGACGGTCGGCTGCCCTAGAGACTGTTTGAATGCGCCGAGGTTTCTCCGCTCCTTTGGACTATAGGAGGCGAGAAGGTCGGCCTGGGGTCAGGGCCGAGCTTCCCTGCGCTCTCGGAACGTCTGTTTTCGTGAGGACTGCTGCCTTCGAGCTTAGGTCTCAGGCGTGCCAACTCCGGACGTTCACCCAGCAACTTTCGCGCTGAACGATCCACGTTTGCGAAGCCATTCCGCATTGTGTAAGGTCTCCCCCGATGTTCAGGCCTGCTGTCGCGCCAAGTTCGGCGGTCCTGCACGAGTCCCGGCGCCTGGAGCAGCCTGCGACCCGGCCTGATTTTTTTAGGCAGGATCGGGATTAGCATGCCCGTCCTGTCCGTATTCGAGACATAGAGAGCGGTTCAGGGGCTATACCCGTTGACTTTCTCGGTTGCGAAGGAGACCACGATGCAGATGCACTATGCCGATCGGAGTGCAACGACTGGCTCGGGCCGGGTATGGGACCCACTGTCGAGGCTTGCTGGCCTGCTTTTGGCGGGAGCTGTCCTTCTGGCCGTCATTCTCGTCGGGCTGTTCGTGGTGTTGCCCATCATGCTGGTCGGCAGCATTGCCCTGTCCTTCTGTCTTCGGCGTCGGCTGCGCCGGGCACAACGGGGGCAGCCCGAAGATGGGGTGATCGATGCGGAATACACTGTCGTTGAGCGCCGCTTAGGGTGAATAATGCGGCCGCGAGTGATAAAAGCCTGATCTTGAACCCAGGCCTTGCTATCCCCACATCTTGATAATCGGGGTCCGGGCCCCTCTGGCAGTCTCACGAAGCTGCGATGTCGGACTCTCTCACCTGAGGAGCATGTGAAGCTGCTCCGCATCTGGGAGACGACTGTGACGTCTTACTCTAATACTCCCATCTTCAATGACACTGCCATGCGTGCAGATGGAGCACGAGCCAGGCTGGAAACTCTTGCTCGTTTCCTCGACAGCGCCGCTCGCGTGCCCGGAACCAACATTCGGTTCGGCGCAGACGCTCTCCTGAACCTGATTCCGGGTGTCGGAACACTCACATCGAAAGGCATGTCGGCCTATGTGATCTGGGAGGCGCGACGCCTGGGCGTGCCCATGCCGACGCTCCTGCGCATGATGGGCAATATCGGTGTCGACTTCGTGATCAGCGCCGTTCCACTCGTGGGCTGGGTCGGTGATGTGTTCTACCGCTCGAACCTGCGCAACATGAACCTTCTCCGTGGGCACTTGGACAAGGCGCACCCGGTGCCGAACCGCTTCCAACGTTAACAACATCGACGCACGCTGGTCAGGTGCGCGTCACCCTGTGACAGTGTCGTTCAGAAAGCATTGACATGAACAACCCGAACACCGCACCCAACTTTCGCAATCTTGCGATTGTGGCCGCGGTCATGGCCTTGCTGTCGCTGTTCTACTTCCAGAACACGTCAGCACCCGGCCGTGAGCAACTCCCCTACTCGGCCTTTGTGACGGCCGTCGACCAGGGCGAGATCCGCTCTGTAACTATCCAGGGGCAGGAAGTTGTTGCCGAACGCTCCACAGGCGAGCGTGTCACAACCTATGTTCCGCGAGGCGCCGACCTGATTGCCCAGCTGCAGCAGAAAGGTGTGGTGATCAAGGCCGAGCCGCCGCCGCAGCCCAGCGTGCTCGGCAGCCTGCTGCTGTCGCTGCTGCCTTTCGCCTTGATGATTGGCATCGTCGTCTGGCTCTCCCGCAGAGCGATGGGCCAGCAGGGTGGCGGAGGTGGGCTGATGTCCATCGGCAAGTCCAAGGCGAAGCTGCTCACCGAGGCCCATGGCCGCGTGACCTTCGATGACGTGGCCGGCATCGACGAG
>NZ_JAELXT010000025.1 GCF_016427565.1 Microvirga splendida | reverse complement strand
AGATCACCCATCAGCGCCTCCAGAACAGAGACACTGAAGCACTCCTCAGGCCAAATTAATAGGTCCTGAGCCTAGGCCATACGGCTTATGTGGGCGCTTCATCCGGCGCCCTGTTCGCCATGCTGCCCTAGCGTTGAAAAAGCCTAGACCGTTAGGCCGAATGGACTTCGTCTTCGGCGGCAACCTAGAAAAAGAAAAGGGGCAAGGACGGACCTCGCGAGATGTGGACAGGAAATCAACAGAAGCAAGGTCGCGTTGCACGCAGAGCGGTCGGGGCCGTCGTTGCCTTGATGGCTCTTGTGGCCTCGGCGTGGCTGCTGACCCTGTCGCCCTCTCTGGCCGAGGAGCGCTTTCTTCGCTTCAACAAAGGACGCGCTGTCGGTGAGATCAACGTGGCCCGCGGGCAGTTCATGACCGCCAGGACGGGCGCCAATGTGAGCCGCGTCGTCGTCGGCAATCCTGAGGTCGCGACGGCTGTTCCCCTGACAAGCCAGTCGTTCTACATCCTCGGCAGAACTGAGGGCAGAACCAATGTTGCGGTTTATGATGCCGGCGATGAATTGCTGGGCACTGTCAATGTGGAGGTCGGCGCGGATACGCCCGATCTCGCCGCCTCGATCCAGGAGGTCGTTCCCAAGGGAAATATCAGGGTCGAGACAGTCAACGGAAAGCTGCGCCTGAGCGGCACCGTTCCGGATGGGGTGGCTCTGCGCAAGGCGCTCGAGATTGCGGAGCAATATGGCTCCGAGGGCGTCATCAATGCACTGCGTGTCACAGGCGGGCAGCAGGTCATGCTGGAGGTGCGATTCATCGAAGCCAACCGCAATGCGGGGCGTGAGCTCGGCGTCAGCTGGTATGGACGCCGCTTGAGCCAGCCACCTGGGCGAGACGGGCGGAGCGGGAGCTTCAGACCGCGAGGCGACGACGAGATCGAAGACGGCGTGATCCGCTTCAACTCGTCCCTGCCCAGCGGTAATTCACCATTCGGAACGTTGATAGCCAATTTTCTGGGTGGCGGCGTCAGTGCCGATGTGCTGGTGCAGGCGCTCGAGGAGAAGGGGCTGGCGCGTCGGCTGGCCGAGCCCAACCTCATTGCACTTTCCGGCGAGAGGGCCAGCTTTCTCGCCGGCGGCGAGGTGCCAATCCCAGTCTCGTCGAGCGACGACAGAATTTCCGTTGAATATAAGGAGTATGGCGTCAGACTGAACTTCACCCCGGTCGTGCTCGACAATGGTTTGATCAACCTGAAGCTCGAGCCGGAGGTGAGCCAAGTCGATGAGACTGTCCGGGTCAACACGGGCGTAATTTCGATCCCGTCCTTCATCACGCGGCGCGCCAGCACGTCCATCGAAGTTCGCGACGGCCAGAGCTTCGCCATGGCGGGGCTTCTTCAGACCACGCACACGAAGAACCAGGAGCAGCTTCCGTGGCTGGGCCAGTTGCCCGTGGTCGGCGCACTCTTCCGCTCATCCGGCTTCCAGGAGCAGGAAACGGATCTTGTGATCATCGTCACTCCCCGGTTGGTCAAGCCGGCAAAGCCCGGCCAGCCCTTGCGGACGCCTCTCGATGGAACCAAGCCCAGCAATGACCTGGAGTTCTTCCTCATGGGCTCCCTTGAGGTCGACAGCGGGATGCAGAAGCGCTTCGCGGAAGGGGATGGGGTGATCGGGCCCTTCGGACATATCGTCGAACTGAAGCCGGAAAAACGGAATGCCGCCAAGACAATCAGCCGTAAATACTAACTGGTACCGTGTTCTTCTGTGCGTGGCACTGGCGGCCTCTCTGGGCGGCTGCATGGATTACATAAAGCGCCGCGATACGGTGACCCTCGGAGCGGGGGACGCGCAGAACTGGAACAAGGTGGTTCATACGGCCGATCCCTGGCCGCCCTACGCTGCCAACACTCAGATCGAGGGAGACGGACAGCGGACAGCGAGGGCCATGCAGCGCTACAGCACAGGCGCTGAGGCAGCGGGATCCGAGGCAGACGGCACACAGAGGAACACCCAGGCCTCCGGATCGGCGGGTGCAGCTGCCCAATAAGAAGATGAGTGCCGCTCGGCAGTGCTCGATCTCGCCGGAAACGTTGCGATGGATCAAGGCGTCGTCCGCTTTTCAATCGCATCATCCCTCGGATTGATGGCTCGGCGATCTCAGTCGCTGGGGCGTACAGGGCGAGGCGACAATGATCAAAGACATCATGGTGCATCTGGATGGAAGCCCGGAGGACGAGATTCGGCTTGAATACGGGCAGGCGATAGCGTCCGCCGATCGGGCGCATCTGATTGGTGTTTTCACCAATTCTCTGCCGGATCTGTCGATTGCCATGCCCTTGGACGGCGGTGCTGCCGCGGTCGTGCAGGTTGTCTCCGACCTGGAGGAGCAGGCACGCCATGAGGGCGATGCCACAGCCAGGCGGCTGACCCAGAGGCTCACCGGACTCCAGGTGGCAAGCGAGCTGCGCCGGTTCGACGAGACTCCCGGCACCATGGCGATCAAGGTCGCGGAGCAGGCTCGGTATGCCGATCTGTTCGTGACGACGCGTCCGTATGGAGCCGGCGACGAGCCTGTCTGGTTGAACCTCGTCGAATCCGTCCTGTTCGGCAGCGGACGCGGTCTCATGATCGTGCCGCCGGGCCGTCATCGTCAGGGACCGGTCCAGACGGTTCTCGTGGCCTGGAACGGCAGCCGCGAGGCTGCTCGCGCGTTGAGTGAAGGGCTGAGCTTCATCGAGAAAGCCATCCGGGTCGTGGTTCTCATGATCGGCCCTCGGACAGGCGCGGAGGCCGGATCCGAGATCAAGGCCCACCTCAACCGCCATGGTATCGCGCCAGAGATCATCGCCGTGGAAAGCGAGGGCCGGCGCGTTGCGGACATCGTTCTTGAGGAGGCAAGCCGTGTCTCCGCGGATCTCATCGTCATGGGCGGCTACGGGCATACCCGCCTGCGGGAACAGATCTTCGGCGGCGCGACCCTGGATATGCTGACGCTCTCGGATCGTCCCGTGTTGATGGCGCATTAGCCCTCAAACTGCTGCGAGGACTCGGCATGACACGGATCGTCATCATCCAGGGACATCCGGCGCTTGAGAGCCGGCACTTCTGCCATGCAGTGGCCGATGCCTATGCCCAGGGCGCGGCAGAAGCAGGTCACGAGGTCCGCTTCGTCTCCGTCGCGGGGCTCGAATTTCCTCTGTTGCGCTCCAAGAGCGACTGGGAGGGCGCGCCACCGCCTCCTGCCATTGTAGATGCTCAGCAGTCTCTCGCCTGGGCCGAGCACTTCGTCATCGTCTATCCCCTCTGGCTCGGCGGAATGCCGGCGCTTCTCAAGGGCTTCATGGAGCAGGCGTTCCGACCGGCCTTCATGACGGGTGGGGCCGGCCCGAAGGCGAGTTGGAAAACAGCCCTCAAGGGCCGCTCGTCCCGGATCATCATCACCATGGGCATGCCTGCCTTCGCCTATCGCTGGTACTTCGGCGCGCACAGCCTCAAAAGCCTCAAGCGCAGCATCCTGTCCCTGGTCGGGATCGGCCCGAACCGGCACACGCTCATCGGCATGATCGAAGGCATGAGCGATGCCAAGCGCAAGGCATGGCTCGGCGCCATCCGCCGGCTCGGGGCAAAAGCCCGGTAGAAGGCACAGATGAGCTATCCTGTCCGCGAGAGCGGGGCGCAACTGGTCGATAAGGATGAAGTCCCTGGGCGGATAAGCTTGGCCCGTGATCGGACAGACCGCGCTTGACGAGGCAGGTTGGGAGGTCATGATCGCCGTTTCCACTGATTTGGCATGGATCAAACTTAACCGTTCGGAGATGAGGTACCAAGAAGCCGCCCAGCCCGGCTGTTCCCTGCACCCAGGAGACCTCCTTGTCGCTACGCCTTCACTTCTATGGTGCCGCTCGAACCGTGACCGGCTCCTGCTATCTGCTTGAGACGGAAGAGGCCCGCGTTCTGATCGATTGCGGGATGTTCCAAGGGTCCAAGACGGAGCGGGAGCTCAACTACCAGCACTTCCCCTTCCGGGCGGCCGGAATCGATGCGCTCTGCCTCACCCATGCCCACATCGACCATAGCGGCCTCGTGCCGAAGCTGGTCAAAGCCGGCTTCGACGGGCCGATCTACGCAACGGGCGGCACGGCCGACCTCGCCTCAATCATGCTCCCGGATTCCGGCTACATCCAGGAGATGGAGGTCGGGCAGCTCAACCGGCGCAACAGCCGCCGCGGGCGGGATACGGTGTCCCCGATCTACACGGAGGAGGATGCCGTCGCGTCCCTGAGGCAGTTCCGTCCTGTGGCTTACGGCCGGTGGCAGGACATCGCGCCCGGCTTCCGTGCCCGTTACTGGAACGCAGGCCATCTCCTGGGCTCGGCCTCCGTCGAGATGGAGGTGACACATGGCGGGGGCGAGAAGCCGACCCACCTCCTGTTCTCCGGCGATATCGGCCCCGATCACAAGCTCCTTCAGCCCGACCCGGAGGGGCCGCGCGACCTCGATTACGTCGTGCTGGAATCCACCTACGGCGACACGGACCGGGCCGGGACCACAATCGAGCGTCGCCGACGTATGCTGCGGGATGAGGTTCGCGCGGCGATGCACCCGAGCGGGGTTCTGCTCATTCCGTCCTTTGCGGTGGAGAGAACCCAGGAACTGCTCGTCGATCTTATGGAGTTGATGGAAGCCGGCGAGTTGCCGGACATTCCGATCTTCATCGATTCTCCACTCGCCTCGAAGGCCAGCGCCATCTTCAAGCGCCATGCCGGAGAACTCAGGAACGGGTCCGACCTGGTACAGGCGCTCGAATCCCGGTGGGTGCGTTTCACCGAGACCGTCGAGCAGAGCAAGGCCATCGACCGCATTCACAGCTTCCACATCATCATTGCGGCCAGCGGCATGTGCGAGGCAGGCCGCATCCGCCATCATCTGAAGGCATGGCTTTGGCGGGACGAGGCCACCGTTCTCTTCGTGGGCTTCCAGGCACAGGGCACGCTTGGCCGGATCCTCCAGGACGGCGCATCGAAGGTCCGGATCCATGGGGAGGAGATCAAGGTTCGCGCCCGGATCAGGACCCTCGACCTCTACTCAGGTCATGCGGACGGGCCGGAGCTGAAGACATGGCTCGCGGAGCGCCTGCCAGTCCGGCGCGGGGTGTTCCTGGTCCATGGCGAGGACCCGGCGCTGAAGGCCCTGCAGTCGTCGCTGGCCGATCCGGAGCGGACGCCGGATGCGATCATTCCCGAGATCGACGACGTGTACGATCTGAGCGGCGAGCAGGCCGTGCGCATCGACCCCCATGAGCCGCGGCTTCCAAGTTCAAGTGCCGGACATCGGGACTGGCACAACGACTATGCAGAGCTGCTTCTCGCAATCAACGATGCCGTCGAGGCCGCCGCCGACAGAAAGGCCAAGGGAGTTGTCATCCGGCGCCTCAGGGACGCGCTGAAGAACGGCTCAAGACCGTAAGGCCGGTGCCATTCGGTTCCGGTTTGGCTGCGAATTGACCAGGATCAAAGCCGTGGGCGGGCATGGCCCTAAGCTTTGCCACAATGACGAGGTTCGCTTGAGATGCGCGCCGAATCTGGGAGGGAGACATGCTTTACCACATCACGCTTCATCTGGCCCGCAGCCGAGAGCATCCTGAGGGCAGCGCGCGCCACGGCTATGAGATCAACGCACCTCTCGATGCACAGGGGCATTTGAACCAGGAGGAATGGGCGGACAAGCGGGCCTATTGCCGGGTTCGCCGGTTCTGGGGCAGTGAGGGGGAGCGGCACGGCGTGCTAATCCATCGCCCGGGCGGGGCCGGCGGAGCGACTTGGATGATCGACTACAACCAGGGTCACCTCGGCGACGAGGAGGCCGGCTATCGCCTTCATCAGCATCGTTTCACTGAGGGCGAATATATTACGATCCAGGATGACGACGAGAAGCCTCATACGTTCCAGATCGTCTCCGTGAAGCAGGTCGAACACGCCGGAGCGGAGGAGCATCGATGATGAAGCGGCTTGTTCTTCTCGGCATCGCACTGGCGCTCGGCTCATCGGCCGTGATGGCCCAATCCGGACGCGTGCAGCGCGGGTTCACCTTCGCGCAGACAAACTGCTCTCAATGTCATGCCATCGGCCGCTTCGGCGACAGCCCCATTCCCGAGGCGCCGCCGTTTAGGACCCTTCACACCCTCTATCCCATCGAGGATCTGGCGGAGGCTTTTGCCGAGGGCATCACGACAGGCCATCCATCGATGCCCCAGTTCCAGCTCGATCCGGCTCAGATCAACGATCTGCTCGCCTACCTCAATTCCATCCAGGGATAGCGCTGTCCGGGCGAGGCGTTCGTGCGAAACGTCTCGCCCCTTCTCAATAGGACAGGAACAGAGGCACAGGGCAGTTCCTGAGCAGGGATTGCGTGGTGCCGCCGAGCATCATCTGCCGCAGGCGCGAGTGCACATAGGCTCCCATCACGACCATGTCGGCTCGCGTCAGACGCGCATGGTTGCGCAGCGTCTCGGCCACATCGCCATCCTGTGCGGGCAGAGATAAGACGTTCACCTGCACACCGTGGCGCGTGAGATGGGGAGCGACTTCAGCCCCGGGGAGGGTGTGTGCCAAGTCCTTCTCGCCCGTGACGCTGACCAGCTCAACCTGCGAGGCAGCCCGCAGGAAGGGAAGGGCGTCATTCAGAGCACGCGCCGCCTTGGCGCTGCCGTCCCACGCTACGATAATCCGGTCTCCCGCAAAGGCCTCACGTCCCCGCGGCACAGTCAGGAGGGGTCGTCCGCTGTCGGTGAGCACCGCCTCGATCAGCCCACGATCGACGGCAAGGGAGATCGGCTCGGAGTCTAGAACCGTCAGGTCGTGGGTTCTTGCCAGGGAGGTGAAGCTCTTGACAAGGGCTGGATAGGTCAGCTGCGCTGCCTGGGTGGTGCAGGCGACGCCCGACGCAGCAGCCGCCCGCTGAGAGGATTCAGCGACAGCGTGCGCCAGGGCGTCCAAACGGCGGTTCTCGGCTGCCACAAGACCTTCAGCAAAGTTGCTGATGAAAGCATGAGACACGGTCAGCATTAAAGAGGCAGCTTGAACTGTCACATGGGCACCGGCTGTACGGGCGAGCGAGAGGCCGTAAGCCAAGGCTGAGGAAGACCGCTCCTCGGCGTCGCCTTCCTCCGTGAGCCCGATGAGAACGCTGTGGATGTTCTGCAGCATGGTATCCTCCGCGCCGGTTTGGCTGATTCTTGAAGGGTTTTGCCTTTGGGCGAAATCTAGAGGCATCATCGATCACCCTTGCGGCAGAGGCCTTGATCTGCATCAAGGCACCCTGGCGGAAATGGCCTGATCCTGAGGCTGGCGGAACTGCATGAGCTCAAGTGGGTGGAGGCCACCATGATAGGCTGGATCATCCGGGTTCTTTTGATCGTTGCAGGCATTGTGACAGGCTGGTTTGTCGCGCGAGATGCTGCGATTTTCGGCTTTGCTCAAGTGATGGTGGCTCTCCTGCTGATCACCGTCGTGTTCGCCATCCTGGCGTTCTGGCCCTCGCATTGGACCATCAATCCAAACCGCTTCCGTAAGTCGCGGTAGACACGGGAGCGGCGCTCTGGTCCACTCTCCGGCCTGGCCAGATACAACCGGAGGTCACTCCATGGAATGGCCACCGGAAGGAGCCTTGCCGATGCATGTTACGGTCTTCAGCACCAAGCCCTATGACCGCCGCTTTCTCGAGGAGGCGAACGCCAGGGGAGGGCACTCCCTGTCCTTTCTTGAGGCACGTCTCTCCGCCGCAACAAGTGGCTTGGCGAAAGGTGCCGGTGCCGTGTGCGCCTTCGTCAATGACGAGGTGAACGCCGATGTCCTAGCCAGCCTGTCGTCCATGGGCGTGAAACTCGTGGCGTTGCGCGCGGCGGGCTTCAACAACGTCGATCTGGAAGCAGCCCGGCGCGAGGGCATCACGGTGGCGCGGGTTCCTGCCTATTCGCCCCACGCGGTGGCTGAGCATACGATCGCGCTCATTCTCACCCTCAACCGCAACATCCATCGCGCCTACAACCGCGTCCGGGAAGGCAACTTCGCTCTCGACGGACTTCTCGGCTTCGATCTGGCGGGCAAGACGGCAGGCGTGGTGGGAACGGGCAAGATCGGCGAGGTGGTGTGCCGAATCCTGACGGGTTTTGGCTGCACCGTGTTGGCGTACGATCCGCAGCCCAACGCCGCCTGCGAGCAGATGGGGGTGCGCTATGTGCCGCTGGAGGAGTTGCTGTCGCTTTCCGACATCGTCACCTTGCACTGTCCTCTCACGCCCGCCACGCATCACCTCATCGATGCTCGGGCTCTCGCGCGGATGAAACGCGGCGTGATGCTGGTCAATACGAGCCGCGGGGCGGTGATCGACACCCGGGCGGTTCTGCGCGGGTTGAAGGACGGCACCATCGGACATCTCGGCCTCGACGTCTACGAGGAGGAGGCGGACCTCTTCTTCGAGGACTTGTCCCAGCGCTTCATCAGCGATGATGTGTTCGCGCGGCTGCTGACCTTTCCGAACGTGCTGATCACAGGCCACCAGGCCTTCTTCACCGGGGAGGCACTGGCCAACATTGCCGAGACGACGATTGAAAACATCACGTCGTTCGAGCGCACGGGGCAGGCCGCGCACGAAGTCTCGATCGAGAAGATTGCCCGGTAAGGAAATCGGAGGGCAGGCGTGACATGAGGCCAGTCTACGCTGCTCTTCCATTGGCGCTCGTGCTGGTCCTGATGATCGGGTGGCGCTGGCCCGCGGCTCGCGCAGGCTTTGCAGGCCTGGGGCTGGCGGCTGTCTTGGCGCTCTCGGCTTTCGGGATCGGCGCCGGGACTCATCCGGGCATCGGAGCCGCCGGCGTTCTCGGAGGCTCCGTCCTGGAGGCGCTGTTCACGGCCGTCACCATCCTCTGGATCATCTTTCCCGCGCTTGCCATCTACGAGCTTCAGGTCCGGTCCGGCGCCTTCGACGTCATCCGTGCCGGCCTTGCCAGCCTCTCCGAAGACCCGCGGGTTCAGGCTCTCCTGGTGGCCTGGTTCTTCGGCCTGTTCATGGAGGGCGCAGCCGGCTTCGGCACCCCGGTGGCACTGGCTGCGCCCCTGCTGGTGAGCCTTGGTTTCTCTCCCGTGAAGGCTGTCGTCCTAGCCCTGATCGGACATGCTGTCGGCGTATCGTTCGGAGCGGTCGGAACGCCTGTGCTGGCCCAGGCCTCGCTCGTGGCATTGAGCGCCGCGGAGATCGCGTGGGCTACCGGCCTTCTTCACGGTGTGCTGGGCATCATCCTGATGCTGTTCCTCGTGCGGCTTTCCGGAGATGGCCCGCCGACCGCCCGGCAATGGGGCTGGGGCGTTGTGGCGGCCGCATGCTTTCTCGTCCCCTATGCCGTGCTGGCGATGGTGGTTGGGCCGGAACTCCCGACGCTCGGCGGCGCTCTGATTGGGGGAGCAGCCTTCGTGCTCGTCCTCCGCTGGACGGCCGGGTCATCCGGCAGGCATGATTGGCGCTCCATCGCGAAGGCCGGAATGCCTTATGGTATCGTCCTTGCGCTCATCCTCGCGACCCGGCTGCTGCCGGGGCTAGGGGAGCAGCTCCGCTCCATCGAGATCGGCTGGTCTCTGTTCGGCGCATTCCGCGGCAGCATGCAGCCGCTCTACCACGCCGGAACCATCCTGCTGCTGGGCTTCGTGCTCGGCGGGCTCGTGCAAGGGCGTGGCCCTGCGGACCTGCTCAAGGCCTCCCGGGCGGCGCTGCGCCGGTTGGTGCCGGTCTCGCTCGCGCTCGTGGCGATGCTCGCCCTGTCCCGCCTGATGCTGCACGCCCGGATGATTCACGAACTGGCGGACGGTGCCCGGGAAGCAGGAGCCGCATGGCCGCTCCTGGCGCCGGCAATCGGCGTCCTCGGCACTTTCGTGACCGGGTCCGCAACCGCATCGAACATTCTCTTCACCGAATTCCAGGCCGCCACCGCTTCGGCGCTTGCGCTGCCGCTCGCAACAATGGTGGCCGCGCAGGGTTTCGGCGCGGCCTTGGGCAACATCGTCTGCCCGCACAATATCATCGCCGGGGCGGCCACGGTCGGCCTGAGCGGCCAGGAGGGAGCCATCCTGTCGCGAACGGCGCTGGCCTGCGCGGTCTATGCTCTGGCCGGCGGCCTTCTCGTGCTGGTTCTGAGCTCATGAACCTGCGCGGCCTCAGGCGTTTACCCTTGCCGATGAGATCCTTGGAGCGAGCGCAGCCATGAAGCCGATCGTGACCCTGACCCTCAACCCGTCCATCGATGGCTCCAGCGAGGCCGAGGCCGTGCGCCCCACCCACAAGGTGCGCACCTCCAACGAACGCTATGAGCCGGGCGGGGGCGGGATCAACGTCACGCGCGTCGTTCGGGAACTCGGCGGACCGTCGCTCGCGCTCTACCTGGCCGGAGGCGCCACGGGGACGGTGCTCGAGGAACTCCTCGCAGGCAGGGACATCGCCGGCAGGCGCATCGCGATCAAGGATCACACACGGGTCAGCCACACCGTCTTCGAACGCAGCACCGGGCTCGAATATCGCTTCGTTCCCGAGGGGCCTGAGGTCGGTCCGGCTGAGTGGCAGGAGGCTCTGGCGGTGCTGGGCAACGTGGATGGCGAATATCTCGTGGCAAGCGGCAGCATCCCCAAGGGCGTTCCGTCCGATTTCTATGTCCGGGTCGCTGCCATCGCGCGGGAGAAGGAAATGAAGCTCATCCTCGACACCTCGGGACAGGCCCTTCGTGAAGTCATCGCGGCAGGCGGCGTCCATCTGGCCAAGCCGAGCCTTGGCGAATTCGAGCAATGTGTCGGCCGCAGCCTGAGGGAACCGGGGGCGTTGGAAGACGCCGCGATGGAGCTGGTCCGGTCGGGCCGCGTCGAGCTTCTCGCTGTCACCATGGGCCACGAGGGCGCTCTGCTCGCCCAGGCTGGCGGGTCCATGAGGCTTCCGGCCCTGGAGGTGGAGGTTCGCAGTGCCGTGGGGGCGGGCGACAGCTTCGTTGCCGGCATGACGTTTGCCCTGGCGCGCGGCGTGCCGCCGGAGGACGCGTTCAGATGGGGAATCGCCGCGGGAACGGCGGCGGTCCTGACGCCCGGCACCGGGCTGTGCAGGCGTGAGGATGTCGAGCGCCTCTTCAGCCTTGTGGCCGATTGGTGAAGATCTCGCAGGCCTGATGTCACCGCCAGCCCAGGGCTGGAGCCACATGCTTCAGGATCGCCTCGATGACATGGGCGTTGTAATCGACCCCGAGCTGGTTCGGCACCGTTAAGAGCAGCGTATCGGCTTCCGCAATCGCCTCATCGGCCTTGAGTTCCTCCACGAGCTTGTCCGGCTCCGCCGCATAGGAGCGGCCGAAGATCGCCCGCATGTTGTCGATGATGCCGATCTGGTCGCCGTCCTTGCCGCGGCCGAAATAGGCGCGGTCGCGGTCGTCCACGAGGGCGAAGATAGAGCGCGAGACAGAGATGCGCGGTTGGCGGGTGTGCCCCGCCTCTTTCCAGGCTTCCCGATAGCGGCGGATCTGCTTGGCCTGCTGCACATGGAAGGGCTCGCCCGTCTCGTCCTCCTTCAGAGTCGAGCTCTGAAGGTTCATGCCCTGCTGCGCAGCCCATATGGCTGTCGCGTTGGACGCGGAACCCCACCAGATGCGTTCGCGCAGGCCCTCCGAGTGCGGCTCAAGGCGCAGCAGGCCCGGCGGGTTCGGGAACATCGGGCGCGGGTTCGGCTGGGCGAAGCCTTCGCCGCTGAGCACACGGAGAAACACGTCCGTGTGCTGGCGAGCCATGTCGGCATCGCTCTGGCCCTCCTCCGGTGCATAGCCGAAATAGCGCCAGCCATCGATCACCTGCTCGGGCGAGCCGCGGCTGATTCCGAGCTGGAGACGGCCGCCGCCGATCAGGTCGGCCGCGCCCGCATCCTCGGCCATGTAGAGCGGATTCTCGTAGCGCATGTCGATGACGGCGGTGCCGATCTCGATGCGGCTCGTCCTCGCGCCGATCGCTGCGAGCAGCGGGAACGGCGAGGCGAGCTGGCGCGCAAAGTGATGGACGCGAAAGTAAGCGCCGTCCGCGCCGAGCTCCTCGGCCGCCACCGCAAGGTCGATGGACTGGAGAAGAGTGTCGCGGACGGACCGTGTCTGCGATCCGGGCGAAGGCGACCAGTGGCCGAACGAGAGAAAGCCGATCTTCTTCATGGGGCGGTCCTCAGCAAGCGCTGTCAGTCGATTGAACACGATAGCAGGCGGATCGGTTGAACGCGCCTAAGATTTTTATGAGCGCTTCAACAAGTCATGCAGGATAATTCCAAAGCACAAGGGCTTCCCAGGTCTTCCCCGGTTTGGGCCTGAGTGACCCTCACTCCCTCAATCTCTCGATAGGAAATCAGGCGCGCCGTGCTGCCGATTGACGGCGTTCGAGCTACCTGTTGGACAAAACTCACATATGAAAGTAAGGCTGTGCGGGGTCTTTTTGAAGAGGCACGGAGACTGGTTGCTGGAGGCGCTGGCCGCCTTGGCCAATCCGCACCGGTTGCGGATCGTCGAGGCTCTCCAGAATAACGGCAGGACCTATGTGAGCCAGCTCGCCCGCGAGATCGGCATCAGCCGCCCGCTTCTCCACCTGCATTTGAAGAAGCTCGAGGAAGCCGGGCTAGTCATGAGCCAGCTTGAGCTTTCCAGCGATGGCAAGGCACTCAACTTCTTCCAAACAGCGCCCTTTGAAATTGTGCTCACACCCTCGGACGTAGCGGATGCGGCACATTCGTTGAGCCCAGCCTCCAAGGCATCAGACACCTGATGGGCGGATGGGCGCGTGCCGCAGCGGTTTGGATGTTCTTGCAGCCTTCATCCCCTTCGTGAACGAGCGAGAGCTGGCCCGTCGGCAAGCGTCGCTTGCGACATCTGTCTGAGGGAACAGGCGATGGGCTATCTCTAGCTGAAAGCCCTGCGCATCGTTGCCATCGTCACCTGGGTTGGCGGCATGCTGGTCGTCGCTGTCGCGTTGAGGCGGTGCGCCCTCTTCGGGCGCGTCTCCTCCTAAACTTCGGGCCGTTGCTAACAATGGATTGTTCTTCCAAAGGTCAGCAATTTCGCGATAGGCGGACTTTCATTGGGACCGCTCTACGTTACACTTTGATCCAAACGCGACATTCCACTCCACTAGGATTTCGTATTAGCTTGAGTTCGGACGAAATTAGAAGATCGGTTCAAACCTTGAACTCCGCTCGGACAGCCCTGCCGCTCAGGGCTTCATGCCTTGCTAGAGAAGCCGGAGCCTACCCCACCCTAGCTGCCTTAAGAGAACGCGTCAGTTGCTCGGTCAAACTCTGCGGCATCATCGTGAACGCCGCCGACAACCTAGTCCCTTTGAGCGTCGGGACCACTTGGATGATCTTTGGCGTAACAAGCCGCTGCTAGTGGAGAACCTTCCGCTATCTAGGATTTGCTTCCGATAGGAGTAGGTCTCTAAAGAGACTATGATCACAGAAGCCCAAAGGGGGTTGCTGTGTACCGATCTGGGGACGGCGCCACTGTTTTTGACGTTCTTATCGACGCTGCCCACGCGTCGAGCCGTGCTGCTGACTCAGAATACGCAATTTTGTTTCCCGATCAGGATCTTCTGTTCAACGCCAGTTTCAGAAGATCGGGGGCCGATCTCCTGCTCACAGGGCCAGAGACAACTGCTGCTCTCCTAGGGTTCTTCAAGGACGAACGGCGCCTCAGCATTGTAACGCCGGAAGGAGCAGGCCTTACGGGCGCGACTGTCGAGGCCTTGGCAGGTCCGGATACATCAGGGCAGTACGCGCAGGCGGGTGCGGCAGCGGCGGCCCTGGCCCCGATCGGCCGCGTCGAAAAAGCGTCAGGATCCGTCACGGTTCTGCGGAATGGCGTCTCGATCGCGCTTCGACTTGGCGACCCGGTCGTGAAGGGCGACGTGGTGCAAACCGGCCCCAACTCGGCGCTGACGATCAAGTTCAACGATGGAACGGTCTTTAGCCTGTCCTCCAGCGCTCGGATGGTGCTGAATGATATGGTCTATGCTGCGGATTCCAACGCAAATTCGGCGCTGTTGACGCTGGTTCAGGGCGTGATCGGGTTCGTAGCGGGCCGTATTGCCAAGACCGGTGATCTCAAGATCGATACGCCAGTCGCCACGATGGCGATCAGGGGAACGGCTGTTCAGACAGAGATCACGGCTGCCAGCGGAACGACGCGATTTTCCTTGCTCGCCGAACCGGACGGAAGCGTCGGTTCGATCGTTCTCCTGGACAGGAACAATCCATCCCGCGTGATTGCGCTCATGTCGGATGCTCGCGTCGCGACCCTGCTGACGCCGGTATCCGGATCCGAACCACGGGTCACGCAGATAGCCAAGACGAACGATGACATCAGGGATGAAAGCGATTTCGTGAGGGACCTGTATCGGTTCTTCTCCCCCGAGCCTCGACAGAGGAGGGGCAGCAGCGATCCTGATGATGCTCCCATCGTGCCCGTGAACTTGCCCCAGCCTGTTGATCCGCCCGATCCTTCAGAGTTCGCCGTCGCGCTCCCTCCTTCTGAGAGCACCACATCCCGCGATATAATCCTTCCGTCCCTCGTAGCAGCACCTGCGCCGATCCGGGGCGCCGCGGTGGAGGATGGACCGGTTGAGCAGCTTGGCGCGCTTCCGGCTTCCGACCCATCCGACCCGGAAACTCTCCCGCGCGTCGTCGTGTCGGAAACACTGCCTCCCGGCGTGACGTATCTCCTGGGCACGCGAAGCTTTCGCCTAGACCCAAAGCATCCGGCTTACCAGCACCTCGGCGTGGGAGAGACAGAGTCGGTCACGGTCGACTATAACCTGATCGTCAACGGCGGTACCGCTGTGCCGGCTTCGGTAACCTGGATTGTCGATGGCCGAAATGACGCTCCCGTTGCAAGAGACGATCGCATCGTGGTTGTTGAAGAGAACGAGCCGACGATCGTCGCTGTGCTTGCCAACGATCGTGACATCGATGGCGACACTCTCCGGCCGGTCCGCTGGACTACTCCATCTGAAGGATCCGTGAGCCTGGGAGCAAGGGGCAACCTCGTCTTCGACCCTGGCAGCGGCTTTCAGGCTCTCAGTGCGGGTGAAACCGCAACGGTGCAGTTCGCCTACACGGTGTCCGACGGCAACGGAGGATCCGATACGGCAACGGTGACCCTGCAGGTCCGCGGGGAAGGGACGTTCTCATCCTCGCGTCAGGTCCTTCGCGACACTGACACTCTCGCGTTCAATCGCCAGTCCGTCTCCCTTTCGGTCGACGCGCCGACAGCCACGACGGCTGCAACGGCGGATCTGAAACTGCTCATCAGCCTTGGCCCGGTCCTGCAGCCACAGATGAATATTCTCTATCTGATCGACATCTCGGGCAGCACCTCGGACAGGTTCGAGGGAACGGCGGTTGGCGATCTCAACAGCGATGGCCGCGCGAACACTGTCCTCGATGCGGAGATCGCGGGCCTGACCGCACTGACCGAGCGGGTGAGGAGCCTCGGTTTTTCCTCTGCCGACGTCACGGTGACGATCATCCCCTTCAACGGGAGCGCAGACCCCGCCGATCCCAGGGAACCGGATCAGAGTGGCGTGAATGCCGCGACCTTCAACCTGGGGCAGGCCGGGGACGGAGCAATCGCTGCCTATCTCAGCGGCCTTGATGCAGACGGCGAGACGAGCTTCGCCAGCGCCCTGCGGGCAGCCAATGATCGCCTGCAGAATCTGGACCAGGGAGGCGAGGAAAACTTCGTGTATTTCCTCTCTGACGGCAGGGGGCAGGGTCCCATCGATACTGAGATCGCCATCCTGAACGATCGCTACGGCGCGAGGATCACCGCTATTGGCGTCGGTGAGAATGCAAGCCTTTCGCAATTGAATGACATCGACAACACGGGAGGAGCCTCTCTGCTGACCGAGCCGGGGCAGATCGATATCTCCGTCCTGGGATCGCCCGTGCAAAGCGGGACGATCACCGATATCGACGTGTTCGTGAACGGCAGGGATATTGTCGAGATAGGACGGGAGGATCTCGTTCTGACGCCGCAAGGATGGATTCTGAACGCATCCGTCGACGGTTTGCGGCGGCTCGCCGGCGATCAGAACGCGGTGACGGCGACGGTCACGTTCGCCAGCGGCGAAGTGCTTGCGACCGATCTGGTCGTCGCAGGCGCTCTGCCCCGTTCCACAGATGGCATCCTGTGAGGAAGCATGCTGCGACCGCCGTCTCTCTTGAGCCCGCTCCATGACAGTTTCGTCAAGCGGAGCACAAGGTCGAGATTCGATTGGTTCTGCCACGATCCTGCGCTGGCCCGAGACCCTGTTCTCGCGGAAGGACGATCATGGCCTCCATTCTGAATAGAACGCAGCGCTTCGGGACCGGCCGGGTCGTCGGTCTCCTGCTTCTCGTGGGCCTGCTGGTGCTCCGGGTCCTGGATCCGGGGCCCGTTGAGGCTATTCGTCTGAAGTCGCTCGATATCTATCAACTCGTCTATCCGCGCGTCGAGCGGCAGGGCCGCGTGGCGATCGTAGATATCGACGAGCAGAGTCTGCGGGCTCTGGGGCAATGGCCATGGCCGCGCACGATCATGGCCGAGATGGTTGCGAAGATCGCCGAAGGGGGTGGAACGGTTATCGGCTTCGATGTGCTCTTTCCGGAGCCCGATCGCAGCTCGCCGGAGGTCGCGGCCGAGGCATTTCAAGGCCTGGATGACGCCACACGCGAGAAGCTCCGGCACCTGCCCAGCAACGACACCACCTTTGCCGATGCCATCCGCGCGTCCACAGTTGTGCTCGGACGTTCGGGCTATCGCGTCTCAGGGGCGGTGCCCACCGGTCAGGCAGGGGGCCAGACGGGAATCGCAGCCCTCGGGCCTGACCCGCGTCTCTTCCTAGTCGAGTTTCCGCACCTGCTGCAGAACCTTCCTGTTCTCGACGAAGCCGCCCGAGGACATGGCATGTTCTCGGTTGCTCCCGACCGGGATGGTGTCGTACGTCGAGTCCCGATCATCGCACTGGCTGGCGGAACTATCGTTCCATCCCTGTCCCTCGAGATGTTGAGGGTCGCCACCGGATCGGACGCCATTCTCGTCAAAACGGACCCGAGCGGGGTTCGAAGCGTCGGTGTCGGCACTTTCGAGATCCCAACGGATGGAAAGGGCCGGGTATGGCTTCATTACTCCTCCCTCAACCTGAGCAGATACATCCCTGCGATCGATCTTCTACGCGGCAGAGCACCCACCGACGCCTTGGCAGGAAAAATGGTGCTCATCGGAACTTCGGCCGCCGGTCTTCTCGATCTTAAGGTCACCCCCGTACACCCGGCGCTGCCAGGCGTAGAGTTGCATGCCCAGCTCCTGGAGAGCGCCCTGACGGGATCGACCTTGAGTCGGCCGAGCTACACAGCCTTCATCGAGCTTGTGCTCACGGCGCTGATGAGCGTGCTACTGATCGTCCTGGCTCCAAAAGTGAATGCCGGAACTCTCTTCGCCCTCGGAGGCATCACTGCCGCGGTGACATTGGGGGTGTCGTGGTACTGCTTCACAGGTCTCGATCTTCTCATCGATTACACCTTCCCCTTGCTCTCGAGCTTCTTGATCTATGCCGTTCTCGTGTGCACCAATTATGTGAGCGTTTCCGCAGATCGCTATCGGATCAGATCGGCCTTCAACCAGTATCTCTCGCCCGATCTGGTCGAGCAGCTGGCACAATCGCCGGAGAGGCTAACCCTCGGCGGAGAACAGCGAGAGCTCACCGTCCTCTTCTCGGACGTGCGCGGCTTTACGGCCATTTCCGAAGTCTACAAGGATGATCCGCAGGGACTGACAGCGCTGATCAATCGGCTCTTTACGCCGCTGACACGGGATATCATGAGACGTCGTGGGACGATCGACAAATACATGGGCGACGCGATCATGGCCTTCTGGAACGCTCCGCTCGCCGACCCCGATCATGAGGTGAACGCATGCGAGGCAGCACTTGCCATGCTGGCCAGCCTTAGGGACCTCAATGAACAGCATCGGAGGAACGTCGATGGTGATCAGGCGATCCCGCCGCTCAGAGTCGGGATAGGGTTGAACACCGGCCTCTGCGTTGTCGGCAACTTCGGATCCGATCTCCACTTCAACTACTCGGTCCTGGGCGACACGGTCAATCTCGCATCCCGTCTCGAGGAGCTCACCAAGCAGTATGGGGTTCCTATTCTCATCGGCGAGAAAACCGCCCAGGCTGTGCGTTCTCATTTCGCCGTGCTCGAGGTCGATCATCTGCAGGTAAGGGGAAAGCGCGATCCGGAGCGGATCTTCACGATCCTGGGACATGCTGATCTTGTTGAGAGTCCTGACTTCGTGGAGTTGGTCGAACGAAACGGTACCATGCTCGCAGCCTATCGGGGATGCGACTGGCCGCGAGCTCTCGAGACAATTCTCCTGTGCAGGGAGCTAGGCAGGAAGTTTGGCCTGGACGATTACTACGAGCTCTACATCCAGCGGATCCGCCACAGGGCTGACGCTTCAACATCTTCGGGATGAGGTGGCCGCGGCTTCGTCATGTTTGCAGAAGACATAACGGGAGAAGTTGCACTCATGCAGGGATCCCATTCTGCCGATGGGCATCGCTGGCTATGCAAGAGCACGAATGTCGCGTCTTGACACCTCCCGGAAGCAAACCGAATTCCAGCTCTGGCAGGGAATACCGGACGTTCCTAGTGGGGAGCAGATTTCTCTGTTTGACCCAAGCCGGACCTACAGTGCCCTCGGAACCGCAACCATTCCGCGATAAGGTTCTGTCCTGCCGGCATTGTCCTGCGCCATACCTACGTTCTGACGGTGCCTACATATGTCCAACGCCCGGCTTGTAGTCAGTCGCCTAGCAGGCTGCGTCACATCCGGCAATCGTTTGCGTAGGCCTATCAAGGGGCGCGCGGTGGGGCTCCGCCTGCAGACTGGACTGAGAGCCCTCCCGCTTCGATCCCAGCCGCCAAGCTTTTCCCCAGATCCGAGGTGCCGAGCCAGGAGTGCAGAAAGCCGGCATTGAAGGCATCTCCCGCTCCTGTCGTGTCGACCACATTCACCCGAATGGCTTCGGCAGAAACACAGGTCGACCCGCAGGAGGCTATGGCACCGTGCTCGCCGCGCTTCAGCACCACCAAGGGAAACCGCTCACGCAGGCTTCGCAGAATGGCTTCGTCCGTGCTTTCTCCTGTCAGCGCCTTTCCCTCTTCGACGTTCGGAAGCAGCAGGTCGATACCTGCGCAGATCTCGAAGAAGTCCGAGTCGCGGCGGATCAGTTCATCGTCCCAACTCGGGTCAAGAGAGATCGTCAGGCCGAAGCGGCGAGCCAAAGCGATCACCTCCGGAGTGTCCTTTAGGGTGGCAAATTCCGCGATGTGCAGGTGGGCGACATCAGGGGCCGAGAGAGCCTGCTCCAGCGTCGCCGGACGTGAGCCCCCGGCACGTCGGGACACGAAGGCTCTTTCCCCGTCTCTGACCAGGGCCACCGTCGGCTGAGGTCCGGCGTCTGGGGACCGCTCGACGAACGACAGATCGATCCCGCTGGATTCGAGCTCGGGAGTGAGGCTCTGGGACAGTGGGTCCGATCCAAGGCGGGTGAGGAGGGCGGCCGGCCGCCCGAGCGAGGCGAGATGCGCTGCCGTGATATAGGCGCCGCCGCCCGCTGCGATGGTCACGTTACCGGCAAACCGTTCGCGCCCTAGCACCGGCATCCCGCTCAGGCCCGTGAAGATGATGTCGCAATAGGTCCGCCCAAGGCATAGGACCTTGCCGCGCTCGGTGAGCGTTCCGGTCATCGGGCTGCCAGTGCTTTCTCGGTGGCCTTGTCGAAATAATAGAGGCGCTCTGCCGGGGCATGGAGTGTCAGATGCTCGCCGATCTGCGGGATCTGCCGACCCGGCGCGGAGCCGATGATGGTTTGGCCCGCGCTCTCGATGTGCACGAGGGTCTCCGAGCCAAGGGTTTCCACAACCGCCACCGTGCCTGACACAGTCAGTCCCGGCACGCCGGGGCTGCTCGGGACGAGATCCTGCGGTCGTGCGCCAACCAGGATGTCCGCGCTGGTCGCGGCTGCCGGCGGAACCTGAACGGACCCACCGAGCGTCAGATCCGCTCCACCATTCTTGAGAGAGGCTGGCAGCAGGTTCATCGTCGGGCTGCCGATGAACCGGGCGGTGAATATATCGACCGGATTCTCGTAAAGCTCGAGGGGTGTGCCCACCTGCAGGATCCTGCCGTCGCGCATCACCACGATCCTGTCGGCCATCGTCATGGCCTCGACCTGATCATGCGTGACGAACACCGAGGTCGTGCCGAGCCTGTGGTGGAGCCGCTTGATCTCGATGCGCATCTGGGTGCGCAGTTGAGCATCGAGATTGGAAAGGGGCTCGTCAAACAGGAACGCGGCCGGATCACGAACCATCGCCCGGCCTATGGCGACGCGCTGGCGTTGGCCGCCTGACAGCGCCGAGGGGCGGCGATCCAGGAGCTGCGATAGGCCGAGTGTCTCGGCAGCCTGCTCGACGCGCTGACGCTTCTCGCTCTTTGAAAGCTTGGAGCGGTAGAGGCCGAAGGCAATGTTGTCGGCGACGCTCATGTGCGGATAGATGGCATAGTTCTGGAACACCATGGCGATGTTCCGGTCCCTGGGCTGGAGGTCGTTGACGACGCGTCCGTCGATCCGGATCTCGCCGCCGCTGATCTCCTCAAGCCCTGCGATCATCCTCAGGGTCGTCGACTTGCCGCAGCCGGATGGGCCGACCAGCACGACGAACTCGCCGTCCTGGATCGAGAGGTCGATTCCATGGACGACGGTCGTCTGCCCATAGCGCTTCACGAGACGATCAATTTCGACGGTCGCCATCAGCGGGCTCCGAGAAGTGCGTTGAAACGGAACTGGAGATCCTGGCCGGCAGCATCGGCCCGGTATGCGGCTTCCTGCATGCGGCTGCGAATATCGGAGATCTCTTGGTTATATCCAGCGATTGCCTGTGAGAGCGCCCTTGGGGCCGGACCGCCGAAACGGTCGCGCACGGCGACGAAGTTCTCCGGCGAGACAATCTCGGCGAATTGAGCCCTGTCGATTGCCGAAGGGCGCTTTGTACTACGCTCGAAAGCCTCCTGAAAGGCCTCATGACCGTCGGCTGCGATGTCGCCTCCGATGGCCGCGACGGCACGGGAGACCTCCGCGGCAATCTCGTGCGCCTCACGGAACGAAAGCCCCTCACGCCGGACGAGGCTGTCGGCGAGTTCGGTCACCGTGATGCAGCTGCGGCGGATGTTCTGACGCACCCGGTCGGGATTGATGCGCAGCGCCGGGACCAGCGTCGTGAGCAGGTCGAGCACGCGCCCGCCGCTCTCGAAGGCGCCGTATCCGAAGCCTTGGCTTTCGCCCTCGCTGTCGTTCATGTCGGTGAAAGGCGTGTTGTGCATGATCGTGAGCATGGCCTGCGCCCGCCCGACCGTCTGGGAGGCAAGGTGGCGCATGTGCTCGATAGGGACCGGATTGCGCTTCTGCGGCATGATCGAGCTGATCTGCACGAAGGCGTTGGGCACATACACTTGGCCGACCTCGAAGCTTGTCCAGAACTGGAGGTCCTGAATGAAGCGGCCGAGATGCAGGAAGGCTAGCTCGATGGCCGAATAGGTCGAGGTAATATAGTCGATCGACGCGATACAGCCATAGGAGTTCTGCAGAGGCCGGCTGAAGCCGAGAAGCCGCGCCATCAGGTCTCTGTCGATGGGAAAGCCGCTCGTGGTGATGGCGGCGGCTCCCATGGGGCTGCGGTCCACAATGTCACGAGCCGCCTCCAGCCGCGCAATGTCGCGCAGCAGGGTTTCCAGTACCGCCGCAAGATAATGTCCAAAGACGGTCGGCTGCGCTGGCTGGCCGTGGGTATAGGCGACGATGATCGTACCGCTCTCCCGCTCGGCGACAGACGCCAGGGTCTCGGCAAGGCGGACGAGGCGCTCCAGCAGGGGATCTATCCGATGCTTGAGACCGAGCTTGAACAGAGTGTGATCGATGTCATTGCGCGAGCGCGCCGTGTGCAGGCGACCTGCCAGATCGGGTCCGAGCCGCGCACGCAATTCCTTCTCGATCAGGAAGAAAAAGTCCTCGACTTCTCCTGTGTAGGTGAGGGTGCTGACGTCCACCTCACGGTCGATCGCCTCAAGCGCCTGGGCAATCGGACGGGCCTGCTCGAGCGTCAGGATGCCGGTCTCGTGCAGCATCACGAGATGAGCTCTGTCGATCAGGCGGAAGCCTTCGACGTGATGAGCCTTCGCACCGTCGAAGAGTGGGCGCAGAACGGTTTCCTTATAGACCGGATTCGGAAACACGGAGCTGTCGTTGTGGGGGCCCGCAGTCATCGGCTCAGCCTTTCAGCCCGGCGAGCATGACGCCGCGGACGATGTAACGCTGGAGGAACAGGAAGATGATAAGGGTGGGAAGGGTTGCGATGCTCGCGCCCGTCATGATCTTCTCCCATTGAATCGACTGCTCGACCGCGAAGCTGGAGAGCCCGACGGGCAGAGTGTAGAGTTCGGCGCTCGTGGTCACGATGAGAGGCCAGAAGAACGCCGTCCAATTGCCGAGGAAGGTGAAGATGGCGAGCGCCGAGAGGGCAGGGGTGACGAGCGGCATGGCGATCTTCCACCAGATGGTGAACTCGTTGAGCCCGTCGATCCTCGCCGCCTCCAAGAAGTCGTCCGGCACGCCTTCGAAAAACTGCTTCATCAGAAATGTGCCGAACGCCGTCATCATGCCGGGGAACATGATTCCCCAGTAGCTGTCGAGCCAGCCGAACTGGCTTGCCATGAGATACCAGGGCAGGACCAGCATCTCGGTCGGGATCATCAAGGTGGACAGGATCGCGATGAAGACGACGTAACGGCCGCGGAAGCGGAACTTCGCCAACGTGTAGCCGACGAGGCTGTCGAAAAACACGTTCGACAGGGTGACGATCACCGCCACGATGGTCGAGTTGATGAGCCAGCGGGTGAAGCGCCCGTCCCCGAGGATCTCGATGTAGTTGTCGAGAGTCGGCGCCTCGGGGATCACGCGCAGGTCATAGACCTGCGAGGCGTCCTTTAGTGAGGTCGAGAGCATGAAGAGCAGGGGCGTCACCATGACGACGCCGCCGATGAACAGGAGCGTCCAGGCAAGGATCCGGCCTGGCCGGATATGTGGCATCGCAAGGCCCTGTGAGGATGCGGCGGCTTTCATCAGCGGTCTCTCATGAGGCGCAACTGGACGAGGGAGATCACGAGAAGGATCACGAACAGCACCACGGTCTGCGCAGCCGCATATCCCATCTCGTAGGAGCTGAAGGCGGTTTGATAGATCATCAGCACCAGGGGCTTTGTGGAGTTCAGCGGCCCGCCGGGATCGTTCGTGTTGATGTTGTAGACTTGATCGAAGATGCGCAGGAAGCCGATGGACGAGAAAACAACCAGGAACACCAGGGTCGGCTTGAGCAGCGGCAGCGTGATCCTGCGCAGGATCGCGCCTTCCGAAAGGCCGTCGATGCGCGCGGCTTCGTAATAGGTGACGGGAATAGCCCTGAGCCCCGCGAGGAAGATGATGATCTGGAAGCCGAGGCCTGCCCAGACCGCGGGCGCAAGTACGGCCGGCAGTGCCTGAGAGGTGGAGCGCAGGAACGGCTGCTGTGGGATGCCGAAGCTGGAGAGAACATCGTTGATCACCCCGATGGGAACGGGCTGGTAGAACCAGCGCCAGACCCAAGCCATCGCCGCCGCGGTGGTGAGGAAGGGCAGGAAGTAGAGCGCGCGGATGAAGGAGTGCATGAACCGCACGCGGTCGAGGTAATAGGCCACCACGAAGGAGATCAGCAGGCTGATCGGGGTGCCGAGGATCAAATACATGAAGGTGTTGCGGAATACCTGCCAGAACAGCGGATCCTCAAACAGCCTCCAGTAGTTCTCCAATCCGACGAAGGCGGCGGGCTTGGTGATGGTCCAGTCCGTCGCCGACAGGTAGAAGGCCTGGAACGTCGGCCAGAAGCGGATGACCACATAGAAGACGAGGGGAACCGCGAGAAAGCTCCACGCCCAGATCACCTGCTTCTGGCCGAGGCTCATCCTCGACCAGAGGCCGCCGGAGGCGGCCTCCCGATGTGAGACGGCGGACATGCGCTGCTTCCTCGCGAGCGTGGATTAGCGCTTGGCGCGGTCGATGATCGCCTGTTCGGCCTCCGCGGCCTTGGCCAGGGAGGTCTTGGGATCCTCGCCGCCGATCAGGACGCGATTGGCCATGTCGATGGCCACCTGACGCTGGGCCGCCTCGTCCTTGAACAGAGTGGTATGCGCATATTCCAGGCCTTTGAGGAATGGGCCGTAGACCGGATGCGCAATATTCTCAGGCGTCAGGGCCACTTCACGGCGGGCCGGGAGCTCGCCCACGACCTCCATCCAGACTTTCATGGCCTCGGGGGAGGAGACGTATTTCAGGAACTTCTCTGCCGCCGCCAGCTTCTCGCCTTCCGCCTTCGT
This sequence comes from Microvirga splendida, assembly GCF_016427565.1. GTDB lineage: Bacteria > Pseudomonadota > Alphaproteobacteria > Rhizobiales > Beijerinckiaceae > Microvirga > Microvirga splendida. Next base: position 43,959 of record NZ_JAELXT010000025.1, on the reverse strand, counting down.
GGTGATGGCGTTGGCGAAGTAGCTCGCATAGTTGCTTCGTACGCCTTGGGCGTTGGCGGGGAGCTCGGTCACGCCCCAATCGAAGGCCTTGATCGTGCCGAAGGAGCCGAGGCGGAAGGTGCCGTCAATGGTCATGGCGGCAAGGCCTGCGCGGAAGGCGGCCTGTCCCTCATCCATGAATCCGGCTTGGCCGACCTTGTGCTTCTTCTGCAGGTCCGTGTAGAAGGTGAGCGCCTTCAGACCAGCCTCATCGTTATAGGCAACCTTGGTGTCGTTCTCCGTGTAAGGAACGCCGCCGAACTGACGGATCAGCACCTCGCGCCACCATTGATGGTCCTGCCCGCCCATGTCGAGCGTCATGCCGGCGGAGATGATGTTGCCACTGCCGTCGCGCTTCACGGTTTTTTCAGCGGCGGCCACGAGCTCTTCGAGCGTCTTCGGTGGGTTGTTGGGATCGAGGCCCGCGTCCTTGAAAGCCTTCTTGTTGTAGAAGAGGGCCAGCGAGCGCACGGCGGTCGGCAGGCCGTAATAGTCGTTGCCGCGCTTCATGGCGCTCACGATCGGGAAGAAATCGCGCTCGATCTCAGCGGCCGGGAAGGCTTCTGCGCGCAAGGGGCGGATCATCTTGCCGGCGATGAAATTGTCGGTCCAGCCATAGAACAGCTGCACGACGTCGGGTCCCTGGCCCGCCAGAATCGCGGCCGCCACCTTGGTCTGGTAATCGGCATAGGGGAAAGTGGTCTGCTTGACCTTGATGTCCGGGTTCGCCTCCTGGAACTTGGCAATGAGCTGGTTCATCGCCTTGACGCGGGTGTCGAACACATATTGCCAGTACTCGATCTCGACCGCCTTGGCGCCGGTGGAGGCCAGGGTGGCGAAGCCCAAGGCAACGCTCGCGAGCATATGACCTAAACGCATGTCCCTCTCCGTTCTTGCTGGCGCTGGGCGCCGATCCATCTCTGGTGCCGGCCTTCGTGGCCGATCCAACCTCAAGGCTCCCTTAGAGTTTGCGAGCTGTCAATAAGATAATTCACTTGAGTTATTCCATTCTGCGGGTCATTGTTGCCGCCTGGAGTTTGGAGATGCCGAGAAAATCCAAGGCCGGGGTACGCTCGACGATCGGCAGCAATCCGGAGCGCAACCGCTCCCATAACCGCCGCGTGGTGCTCGATGTCGTTCGCCAGCTTGGTCCAGTCGGGCGCACCGAAATCTCGCGCCATGCGCATCTGAGCACTCAAGCCGTCTCGAACATCGTCGATGACCTCGTCGCCGATGGCCTTCTCATCAAGACCGGGCGGCTCAGGGCGGGGCGCGGACTGCCGCCGATCCAGTTCGCGGTCAATCCGAACGGCGGGATGACGGCTGGCATCGAGATCGCGGCCGACCATATCTCTACGCTCCTGGTTGACATCGGGGGGCGCGTCCGGGCGCAGCGCACGGTCTCAATCCCGCGCAACGATCCTGATACGGTGCTGCCCGTCATCAAGGCCGAGATCGCCGCAGCACAGGCTCAGCTGAAATCCCCCGTGCCGCAGCTTCTCGGGGTCGGAGTGGTGATGCCGGGTCCGTTCAACGTGGAGGGGATGACCTCCGTCGGCCCCACGACCCTGTCAGGGTGGGCAGAGTTCGATGCAGTGGCCACCATCGGCCAAATGCTCGCAGCGCCCGTCACTCTCGAGAACGATGCCACCGCCGCAGCCGTTGGGGAGCGCCTTCACGGTGCAGCCAAGGATCTCAAGAACTTCTGCCTGATCTATTTCGGGCAAGGGCTCGGCCTCGGCATCCTGATCGACGGGCGCCCTTACCGGGGCGCTAACGGCAATGCCGGCGAGATCGGGCATGTGCTGATCGAAAGAGGCGGACGCCTTTGCTCGTGCGGCCAGCACGGCTGTCTTGAGGCCTATGCCTCCGTGCAGGCTCTTGCCGAAAAACTCTCCGCGGCAGGAATTCTGGGGGTCGACTACACGCGCCTGGAGCAGTTACACCGCGAGCGGCACCCGATCATCGCGGAATGGGTCGCTGAGGCGGCCGGTTATCTCGCGCCTCAGGTTGCGATGCTCGAAAATCTCTTCGACCCCGAGGCCGTCGTCATTGGCGGTGCTTTGCCACCAGGTCTGCTGGAGGATCTCACGAAAGCCATGCAGCCGCTGCCCCTGTCCGTTGCGCGCCGCAGGAACCGGAACGAAGCACGCCTGATCCACGGCCGCACGGGGCGGTTCACGGCGGCACTCGGCGCCGCAGCGCTGCCGATCCTCGAAGCCATGACGCCTCGGCTCGACACCGCTCAGGCAGCCGCCCGCGAAACGACAAACGAGGAGATCGCATTTGCTGGATGATCACAGCCGTTTGGCCCACGCTGTCCATCAGCCGGCTCTCGTGCGCCTGCATCGAGCCCTCAGCCGGCTGTCTTCCGTTCTGACGGTCATGAACACCGGTGCGCATCCGGATGACGAGATCAACGGGATGCTGGCAGCCTTGCGCTTCGCCTACGGCATGCGGGTCGTGGTGGCCTGCTCCACCCGGGGTGAGGGAGGGCAGAATGCGCTCGGACCCGAGCGGGGCGGCGTTCTCGGCGTGCTGCGTACGGCTGAGATGGAGGAGGCCGCGCGCCGCATGGATGCGGATGTGGCGTGGCTCGGCCATGGTCCCGACGACCCGGTTCACGATTTCGGATTCTCGAAGAACGGAGACGACACGCTCCGTCGCTGGGGCGAGGAGCGCATCGTCGAGCGCCTCGTGCGCGCTTACCGCCGCTACCGTCCGGACATCGTCATCCCGACCTTCCTGGACGTGCCGGGCCAGCACGGTCACCACCGCGCCATGACCCGCGCAGCTGAGACGGCGCTTGCTCTCGCGGCCGATCCGTCAGCCTTTCCGGAGCATGCCGCGTCGGGCCTTCGGCCCTGGCAGGTGTCCAAGTATTACCTCCCGGCATGGTCGGGCGCAGGTTACGCCTATGACGACGAGGTGCCCCCGCCGCCTGCGACGCTGAGCCTTGAGGCTGCCGGCCCCGACGAGGTTACGGGCCTTGCCTATAAGCAGCTCGGCGAATGGTCGCGGGCCGCGCACGCCTCCCAGGGCATGGGGGTGTGGCGGGACAAGCCGGTTGATCGGTGGAGCCTGCACCTGAAGGTCCGGGCCGGCGGCGGAGCCGGGCCCGAGAATGACATTCGCGATCACATGCCCGCAACGCTGGCTGACATCGCGGCTATGCCGGGCGTGACTGGATCAGAGGCCACGGCCCTGCGGGACGCGCAGGCGCAGATCGAGGCCGCCATCGCGGCCTTCCCGAACCGCTCCCGAATTGTCGAAGCGTTGAACGGTGCGGCGCGTCGGATCGAAGAGGCTCGAAAAGGATTGGGCGAGGAGGCGCTGCGCCAAGTGGGCCATCGCCTGGACCGGAAGCTGCGGAAAATCGATGTGGCTCTGTTCGAAGCCAGCGTCAACACGGCCCGGGCCGTGTTCACCGGATCGGCGCATCCAGGCGCGCGTCTGGCCATGCAGGTGCATATCGATACGCGCGAGCTTTCCGACGTCACGGCGGCGCCCCGCCTTCCGGCAGGTGTCGACGCCACCGCGACGCACGACCAGCCAGGGCTCGTGCATTATGAGATTGCGATTGCTGAAGCGGCGCCTCATACCGGGAACTATCCCGAGTCCTTCGATCCGCTGGGCGGCAACGGCGAGGCAGGCCTTCGCATCTCGGGAAAGGTCGGAGAACGCAGGATCGAGGTCGATCTCGATCCGGAAGAGCCCCTGAAGATCAGACCGTGTCACTCCCTTTCTCTCGATCCTGCGGTGGCACTCATCAAGACGGGAGAACCTGCCTCCGGTATCCGGGTGAGAGCGGTGGGAGTCGAGCCGATGGATTGGCAGGTACCGGCGGGCTGGACAGTTCGCCAGGAGGGAAGCGACTGGGTTGCCGTGCCACCCCGTGAGGGCGGCGCTGGTATTGCAACGCTCGTTCCTATCGTGAACGGCAGGCCGGCGAGTTCGGTGCGGACCATTGCCTATCCGCACATTCGGCCGACATCGATCGCCGCGCCGGCGGAGCTGAAGGTCCTCTCGCTCGACGTTGCCCTCCCGGCGGGAGCCCGGATCGGCTATGTGGGCGGCGGGAGCGACAATGTCGGCGCCCATCTGCGCCGTCTCGGCCTCGACGTGACGGATCTCGGGGAGGCCGAACTGAAGGCGGGCTCGCTTTCCGCCTTCACGACCATCGTCGTCGGCATCTTCGCCTTCGGCCTCAGGCGCGACCTTCAGAGTGCGACCGCGCGGCTGCACCGCTTCGTGGAAGAGGGAGGGCATCTGGTGACGCTCTACCACCGCCCCACCGATGCGTGGGACCCTGCCACGACGCCGCCGCGCCGCCTCGTCATCGGATCGCCCTCGCTGCGCTGGCGCGTGACCGATCCCGCCGCTCCCGTCACTGTTCTGAAGCCGGAGCATCCGCTGCTGACCTCCCCGAACCGTATCGAAGCTGGTGACTGGCAGGGCTGGGACAAGGAGAGGGGCCTCTACTTCGCGGCGGAGTACGATGCCGTCTACGAGGAACTGCTGGCCCTGAACGATCCGGGCGAGAACCCGCTCAGGGGCTCCCTGATCTCCGCCCGGATCGGGGGCGGGCGACACACGCACGTATCGCTCGTGCTGCACCATCAGCTGGACAAGCTGGTTCCCGGCGCGTTCCGCCTGCTCGCAAACCTCGTTCAGCCTGCCTGAGCCTATGGCGGTCGAAGCCGAAAGCCGATCCGCCGGCTCCGCAGTCTCCCTGTGGAGCAGCGCGGGGTGGCTGCTGCTCGACATGAGCCTGGTCACGATCATGCAGGCCATGGTCAAGGCGAAGGGCGACACCTATCCGGCGGTTCAGCTCGTCTTCCTGCGTTCTCTTGTTGGGTTCCTAGCCGTGGCTCCGCTCATGTGGCACCATCGTGCTAAGCTGGCGAACCTGTCGAACATCCGCGGCCATCTGGTGCGCGTCGCCTTCAACTCCACGGCGCTGACCTGCAACTTCGCGGCCTTCGCGGCGCTCCCGCTCGCCCTCGTCACCGCTATTGGCTATACCCGCCCCCTGATCCTGCTGGCCATGGCGGCAGTTCTGCTCGGGGAGAGGGTGAGCCGAATCCGCTACGCGCTCACGGCCTTAGGTTTCGTCGGCGTTGTTGCCATGCTGCGGCCGGACGAGATTCCATGGAACATCGGCCTGCTCGCTGCTTTCGGCTCCGTGTTCTTCGGCGCGCTCTCCGTGGTGCAGACACGTCGCCTCGCTGGCGAGGACACGGTCGTTCTGATGCTCTTCTACACGGTGGGCCTCACACTCCTGACATCGATTCCGGCAGCCCTCGTCTGGGTGCCAATTCCATGGACCGAGGCACCGAGCATCATCCTGATCGGGATCCTAGCCCAGGTCGGGCAATATTGCTGGCTCCAGGCTTATCAGAAGCAGGAGGCGCGGCTTCTGGCGCCCATCGGATACCTGTCCATCATCTTCTCGGGTTTTGCGGGCTGGGTCTACTTTGACGAGGTTCCATCATTGTCGCTGTGTCTCGGCGCAGCCGTCGTCGTCCTAACCACGATCCTCGCAACACCCGTCGAGCAGTGGCTTAAGATTAGAAGTAGAGGGAAGGCCCGGTCCGGCGTCTAAGACACCAGCACAATGTCACCTTTGGCACGAGGCGGAAGTAGATCGAATTTCCGCATCCATGGCGCGAGCGAACCTTCATTTGGTGCTCTCTTCTTCTTCGGTTGATCCAAAGCGGTCACTCCGCACCTTCCAGTGATTATGACCTTTTGGACACAAAAATCCGTTTGACTGAACTGCTATCTTAAATCCTGGAAATCATGCTCCGAGTTCCTGCTCGACGAGGGCCACCCAGAAGGCGACGCCGGTTGGAATGGCTTCGTCGTTGAAGTCGTAAGCCGTGTTGTGGTGGAGCGCTCCGTCGACGGCGGGGCCGTTTCCGAGCCACACATACGCTCCTGGAGCCGCCTCAGCGAAGAAGGCGAAATCGTCGCCGGCCGTCGAGGGCTCGAAGTTCGTCACGACCTTTGAGCCGCAGGCGGCCTGCGCCGCCTTCAGCGCTCGGGCCGTCGCGTCCGGGTGATTGATCACCGGCGGGATGCGCCGGCGGAATTCGTAGGTCACCTCGATACCGAACATGGAAGCCACGCCCCTGGCGAGCCGCTCGATTTCAGCTTCGAGCTGGTCGCGCACCTGGGCGGAATAGGCTCGCGCCGTGCCGCCGATTTCAACCACATCCGGAATGACGTTGAGCGCCCGCGGATCGCCCGCCTGCACCGAGCAGGCGCTCACCACCGCGGGCTGCAGCGGGTTCACCACGCGCCCCACGATCGTCTGCAGGGCGGAGAGGAAGTAACCGCTTGCCGTGATCGGGTCCTTGCCGAGATGGGGCTTGGCGCCATGAGTGCCGACGCCCTTGAAGGTCACGAACCAGCTGTCCGACGAAGCGAGCTGCGGACCTGCGGTGACGGCCATCTCGTCCACGGCCAGTCCCGGCATGTTGTGCAGCCCATAGACCGCATCGCAGGGGAAAAGATCCAACAAGCCGTCCTCGATCATCTTCTTCGCGCCGCCCCGGCCTTCCTCCGCAGGTTGGAAGATGAAATGCACCGTGCCGGAAAAGTTGCGCGTTTTCGCGAGGTGGCGAGCCGCTCCGAGCAGCAGGGTCGTGTGCCCGTCATGTCCGCAGGCATGCATCTTGCCGGCAAGTTTCGACTTATAGGGCCGCTCCGCCTGCTCCGGCATGGCCAGGGCATCCATGTCCGCGCGCAGGCCGATGGTACGCGTGCCGTTGCCGATCCGGAGCGTGCCGACGACTCCCGTCTTCCCTAAGCCGCGATGCACCCGAAGACCGGCTTCCTCCAGCAGGGTGGCGACGATGCTGCTCGTCCTTTCCTCCTCGAAACCCAGCTCCGGATGCGCATGTAAGTCCTGGCGAAGGTTGCGCAGGAATGATAGATCCGCCTGGATGAGGTCATGAGGGGGCATCGCGCTGTCGTCCTGAAGTGCCGTTTCGGCTCGTTCGATAGCGCGGTGGCGATCAGGTCACAATCACCCTTCTTCCAGCAGGCGGACAGAGACGAGCGATGCAGCCCCACGATTTCTGGCAGGAGATCCATCCGCCCGAGACCTTCGAGCGTCAGCCCGCCGAGGGGCATTGCGGCTTCTTCCCGGCCGAGTTCGAGGACGGAAGGCAGTTGCGCCTTCCGATCCGCGAACTCGCCGATGGCGAGCATGCGCTGGCCTCCCTCATCATCAACCAGGCAGGTTTCGCCGTGGAGGAGGCGCTCTGCGCCAGCCTCGCCGAAAAGGTCCGCGTCTTTGAACCGGAGGTGGTCGTGGGCCTTCCGACATTGGGTCTGACCCTTGCAAGCGGCACGGCCAGGAAGCTCGGGCACAGCCGCTATGTCCCGCTCGGGACCTCCCGCAAGTTCTGGTACCGAGAAGACCTGTCGGTGCCCATGACCTCCATCACGAGCCCGGAGCAGGTCAAGCGCCTCTACCTCGATCCACGCATGCTGCCTGTCATCGAGAATAGGCGGGTCCTGCTTGTTGACGACGTGATCAGCAGCGGAAGGTCGATCGTGGCAGCACTGGAACTCCTCGCCTCGTGTGGGATCAGGCCCGTCGTCATCGGCGCGGCGATGCTCCAGACGGATGCCTGGCGGGAGAAGCTCGCGGCTGTCGATCCGCGCTGGCCGGATCGCGTCATCGGGGTGCTGCGCACGCCACGTCTCAAGCGGAATGCTGCCGGGGGCTGGGCACCCGTGGAGCTGTCGCCCGATCTGCGAGCTTTTTGAGCAGAATGGCTGTAACGTAGGCATTGTCCCGGAAGAGCGGGGCTTTCCCGAGGGCAGGGTTGTGTTAATGCCTATGGCGCCAGGGCGAGGAGTCGTCCGCGTCATGGGAACGGCACCAGGCCCCTCGTTGGCGAAACATTGGAACGTAGGAGATCCCGAGATGGTAGCGCGTTGGTACAAACCGGTTGCGAGCATGGCCTTTGTTCTGGCGGCGCTGAGTGCGGCCCCGGCCATGGCTCAGAACAAGACCCTCACGATCTCCTGGTGGGGCTTCAACGGCGACAAGCTTGAAGAGATCGTCCTTAAGCCGTTTCGCGCCCAATGCGGCTGCGATCTGGTCTTCGAGACGGGCAACAACGCCGACCGCCTGAACAAGATCAAGATCCGCGGCGGCAGCGGCGTCGATGTGGTCTATCTCACCGACAGCTATTCTCAGATCGGCATCCAGGAAGGCCTGTTCCAGCCGGTCGACCGCTCCAAGCTTCCCAACCTCAACGGCATCTATGAGCTGGCCCGCGCGCCTCAGGGCCAGTTCGGCCCGGCCTATACCATCGGCCGCGTCGGCATTATCTACGACAGCGCCAAGGTCAAGCCGCCGATCACCTCCTGGAACGACCTGTGGCGCGAGGACCTGAAGCGTCAGGTCTCGCTTCCCGGCATCACCACGACGGCCGGGCCGATGACCGTTCTGGTCGCAGCCAACAAGGCAGGCGTCGACTCTTACAAGGATGAGAGCGCAGCCTTCAAAGCCCTCGAGCAGCTGAAGCCCAACGTGGTGAAGAACTACAACACCGGTTCCGAGCTCGTGAACCTGTTCTCGACCGGCGAGGTCTCGGTCGCCATGGCGCAGGACTTCACTCTGGCTCAGATCCAGGCGGCTGTGCCGACCGCCCGCTGGGCCGAGCTGAAGGAGGGCGACTACGCCACGCTCAACACGGTGAACATCGCCAAGGGCGCGGCGAATCCGGACTTGGCGCATCAGTTCATCAACTTCATTCTCGACCCCAAGATCCAGCAGACGCTGGCCGAGCGGGGCGTGGATGCTCCCGTCGCCACCGCGGTGCAGCTGAAGCCCGAGGAGGCGGCCCGCTGGACCTACGGACCCCAGATGATCTCGTCGCTCAAACGCCTCGACTACGAAAAGCTCAATGCGGCCAAGAGCGACTGGATCGATGCCTGGAGCGAGGTCTTCGGGAAGTAATCTAGCCATCATGACCTCAGGACTTTTCCGGCGCCGCAACGGCGCAACCGGGTGGGCGCTCTCCGCGCCCGCCACTCTCGCGGTCATCGGGTTCCTGCTCGTGCCGATTGGAGCCGTGATCGCCGGCACCTTCATGGATCCGCGCGGGGTCTTTGCCCCATATATCTCCTATTTCAACAGCGGCTTTCGCACGACTGTCCTATTCCGGACGCTCCAGATCGCCGCGCTGACGACGATCACCTCCCTGATCTTCGGCTTCATGACCGCCTATGTGGTGTCACGCGCACCGGGCAAGCTGAAAAGCCTGCTCATCGTCGCCGCCGTGTTCCCGCTGCTGACCGGCGTGGTGGTGCGTGCCTTTGCCTGGCTCATCATCCTGGGCCGCAACGGCATCCTGAACCAGACCCTGCTCGCGCTCGGCATCACGAGTGAGCCGCTCGAGATGCTCTACACGCAAGGCGCGGTCATCGTCGGCATGGTCTACCTTTTCGTGCCGCTCATGGTGCTCTCCCTCGTCGGCGTACTGGAGAACATCCCCAGGGACGTGCTGCAGGCCTCCTCGTCGCTTGGGGCATCGCCGCTCGCCACCTTCTGGCAGGTGCTTCTCCCACTGGCCGTGCCCGGGCTGATCGTCGGCGCCGTGCTGGTCTTTACCGGCAGCTTCACGGCCTATGCCACGCCGCAGCTGCTCGGCGGTGAGCGCCAGACCGTGCTCGCCACGCTGCTCCATCAGCGCGCAATGGTGTCCTTCGACTGGGTTGGTGCGTCGACCATCGCGGCCATCATGACGGTGATCACCATCACCATCGTTCTCGCGATGAGCCACATCGCCCGCCGTATCAATCCCATGGCCACGTGATGTCCGACAGACCTCATCCCTTCCTCATCGTCGTTACGGCGCTGGTCTATCTGTTCCTGATGCTGCCGCTGGTCATCGTGGTCGGCGCGGCACTGAGCGACACCACGTATCTCACCTTCCCACCGCAGGGGCTGTCCCTGCGCTGGTTCGAAAACATCTTCGAGATCAGCGCTTTCCGGCGGACCATCATAACGAGCCTTCAGATCGCCTTCCTTGGAACGATGATTGCTCTCCTGATCGGGATTCCTGCAGCCTATGCGCTCAACCGCTTCCGGATCGAGCTCCCGAAATGGCTCGGGACGCTGTTCGTGCTGCCGATCCTTGTGCCCGAGATCGTATTCGGTTTCGCCCTGCTCAAATCGTTTACGGTCGGAACCGGTGCGCCGATCTTCCTGTCCCTTCTCATCGGCCATACGCTCATCGTGCTGCCGTATGTCGTCCGTGTGATCAGCGCGAGCCTCGCCTCGTTCGACTTCTCCGTCGAGGAGGCCGCGATCAGCCTCGGCAGTTCGCCTGTGAAGACGTTCTTCACCATTGTGCTGCCGAATATCAGGGCAGGGGTGATCGCGGCCTTCATCCTCGCCTTCATCACCTCGCTCAACGATGTGTCGGTATCACTCTTCCTGACGGGGCCGGGGATCAGCACCCTGCCGATCCAGATCCTCGCTCATGTGGAGCAGTTCTTCGACCCGACGGTCGCGTCCGTCTCCGTGCTTTTGATGTTCCTCACCGTGGCCGTCATGGCCGTCGTGGAGCGAACCCTCGGCCTCACCTTTCTTGCGAAGTAGCTTTCCGTGACACAGCCTCTCGATCTTCAAGCCGTCTCCGCCCATTACGGAACGACCAAGGTTCTCGAAGACCTCTCGCTCTCGGTCCAGGCCGGTGAGCTTGTTTCGCTTCTCGGGGCCAGCGGCTGCGGGAAAACCACCACTCTGCGCCTGATCGCAGGCTTTCTGACGCCGACCACGGGCTCGATCCAGCTCGGCGGCCGCGACCTCACACGCCTGCCGACCCACAAGCGTGACATCGGCCTCGTTTTCCAGAACTACGCCCTGTTTCCCCATCTCTCGGTGCTCGACAATGTGGCCTTCGGGCTGAAGCAGAGGGGCCTTGGATCCTCCGAACGCCGCAAGCGGGCCATGGCCATGCTGGAACGCGTGGGGCTTTCGGCTCTTGCGGATCGAGCGCCCGGCGCTCTCTCCGGTGGCCAGAAGCAGCGTGTTGCCCTGGCGCGAGCGCTTGTTATCGAGCCGCCGCTGCTGATGTTCGACGAGCCGCTCTCGAATCTCGATGCGAAGCTCCGGGTCGACATGCGAGTGGAGATCCGCCAGTTGCAGCGGTCGAACGGCACCACCTCGGTCTATGTCACGCACGACCAGGAGGAGGCCTTCTCGATCTCGGATCGAGTCGCCATCATGAATGCCGGGCGGCTCATGCAGTTCGACCGACCCGAGGTGCTCTACCGGCGCCCTGCCAACACCTTCGTGGCCCGCTTCGTCGGCTTCGAGAACATCATCCCGTTCAAGGTCGTCGCACGCGAAGGCGATACGGTCACCGCCGAGACCGCCGGAATGACCCTGCGGCTGTCGCAGGCCGCCTACGGGGCGATCCCCGACACCTTCCTGCTCGCCACGCGGCCGGACGGCCTGATGGTGTCGACGGATCCTGCCGCTGAAGGACTTCCAGCCCGGCTGGGGCTCAGGACCTATCTCGGCCGCGCTTATCAGTACCAGTGCGAAACGGCGGCCGGTCAGCTCATCGCCAACGGCAGCCTCACGAATCCGCTTGAGGCCGGCACGGGCGTAAAGCTGGTCCCCATGCCGGAGCAATGCACCATTCTGGCCAGTGAGGGAACCCGGTGATGGCATCAATCCTCATCAGGAACGCCTGCCTGCTCCCCATCGACGCGAGCATGAGCGTCATCGAGAATGGGTGGATCCACGTCGAGGGCGGCACGATCCGGGCGCTCGGCGCCGGCGAGCCGCCGCAGGTGGATGGGGCCGAGATCGTCGATGCGGGCGGGGATGTGATCATGCCCGGCATGGTCAATCCCCACGCCCATTTGGCCATGACGCTGTTCCGCGGCCTCGGCGAGGACGTGGACGACCGGCTGTTCCGTTATGTGCTGCCGATGGAGCGCAAGTTCGTCACGCCCGAGATGGTGCGGGTGGGCACGCTCCTCGGCGCGCTGGAGTCCATCGAGGCTGGCGTCACAACCATCGCCGACATGTACTATTACGAGACCGAAGTGGGGCGGGCTCTCGAGCAGGCAGGCCTGCGCGGCGTGGTCGGCCAGACGCTGGCCACCTTCGATCCGCCTGACCACAAGACGATCGATGAGGGCTTCGCCTTGGTTGAGGAGCTTGTCTCCGAGTTTTCGGGACACGACCGGATCACTCCTTCGATTGCGCCCCACGCGCCTTACTCGACCGATATCGACGTGATGGCACGCGTCGCTCGCTGGGCTGAGGCTCACTCTCAGGTCCCGGTGCAACTTCATCTCGCCGAGATGGACAGCGAGATGGAATGGTGCCGCAAGAACCATGGCATGCGGCCCGTTGAGGTCGTCGAAAAGGCGGGGCTGCTGATCCCTGGCTTGATCGCCGCCCATTGCCTGCACATCGACCCCTTCGAGATCGAGCGTATGGCGAAGGCGGATGTGCGCGTCGCCCACAATGCCCGCTCGAATGCCAAGGCCGGGCGCGGCATCGCACCCATCGAGGCCATGCGGGCGGCAGGCATCAAGGTGGGGATCGCCACCGATGGCCCGATGAGCGGCAACACGCTGGACCTGTTCAGCCAGTTTGGGCCTGTCTCCATGTTCCAGAAGCTCCTCGGCCACAGCCGCAAGCCCATGCCGGCCGCCCAGGTGATCCGCATGGCGACGCTGGAAGGCGCGCAGGTGCTGGGTCTCGACAGCCGCATCGGCTCGCTCGAGCCGGGCAAGCAGGCGGATCTCATCCGGATAGACCTGTCGGCGCCACGCATGCAGCCCGTCTATGACATCTACGCGACCCTGGTGTTCTCCGCCATGCCGGTGGACGTGCAGGATGTGATGGTCGGCGGCCGCTGGATCATGCGGGGCCGCAACGTGGAGAGCCTGGAGCGCAAGAAGATCCTGCGCGATGCAGGCCAGATCGCCGCTGCGTTCAAGGCCGAAATGGCCCGGATCGACGCGGCCGGTTGAGCATCACCAGACGACCGGGTGTGTCTGCCCGGTCGCCACGTTCACGAAGCCCTGAGGAGCGGCCTCGCAGGGCGCGGCCAGAACCCAGCGCCAAGGCGCGCAGGTCAGGGTCGCGAATTGCAGCCGCTCGGGAAAGCCTGGATACCAACGCGGCGAAAAGGTCGGTTCGTAGAGCCAGTCGATTTCATCGGCCGCCGCATAGAGCTTCTGCATGTCGGCGTCGAGCTCTTCCGCCGGTCTTTGGGTCATGAGCCCGCCGATTTCGTAGCGCACCTCGGCCAGAACCTTGCCGCCGCTGACGAGAACCCAGCCACCGCCGATCTCCGCCACCCGGTTGGCGACCATCGCCATGGCTTCATCGGACGAGCCGACGATCCAGAGATTGTGCTTGTCGTGGGCCACCGTGCAGCCAACGGCCGTGTCCGGTGTTTTCGGTCCGCAGCCGAGCCAGAACATGCGGGAGATTTTCGCCTCGCCTGAGAATCGGTCGACAATGGCGAACTTGGTGACGCTTCGGGCCGGGTCGCGCTGGATCTCGCCGTTATCGACTGGCAACTCCATCGTGATGAACTCGTCATGCCAATGGAAGGGCCGCAGAAGAGCGGCCTTCATCGTGACTCGGCCGGGTTCGGCCGTTATGGCGAAATCCGAGGGCTCGATCCTGCGCTGGATATTGACCGTCTTGGACGCCCATTCGGGCCAGTTGATAGATGGCAGAGAGCCGCAATATTCCCTTCCCCGAGAGACTTGCCGGCCATCGGCCCAGACCTCGGCAATGGAGAGGGTTTCTACATCGTCGAGCAGCACGAGGTCAGCGAACCGCCCCGGGGCGATGCTGCCGACCCAGGAAGTGAGACGCATGTGACGCGCCGGGTTGATGGTGACGCACTGGATCGCGATCTCCGGCGAGAGACCGGACTGGATAGCGAGGCGGACATTGTGGTCGGTCGCACCCATCTTCAGCGTGTCCGAGGCGCTGCGGTCGTCTGTGGCGAAGGCGACTTGAGACCAGTCCGACAGGCCGTGCCCAAGGAGCCCCGCGATGATCTCCGGCATGGAATGGGGCCTGATCTCGATGAAGATGCCGTGGCGCAGCTTCTCCCACACCTCCTCGGCGGTCCAGCCTTCGTGATCGGAGGCGAGACCTGCCGCCGCGAACGCGTTGATCGAGTCGAGGTCTCGCAGACCGGCACCGTGACCTTCGACGACGCCGCGGTTTTCGAACGTCGCCTGGATCATGCCCCAGAGCCGTTGGTGCGAGGGGTTCTCTGGATTCCAGACCGCAGGCCAGTCCATCACCTCGTCGAGGCCAGCGACCATGAGGCTCTGCTTGAGGAAATCCGCCTGCTCGTCATAGCCATAATAGCCGCCGCCCCATTCATAGGCGGTGGGCGGCACGGCCGATCCGGGCAGCGGGAAGATCTTCATGGGCGAGCCGTGGCGGCGGGCCGTCAGCCAGAACTCCAGATTGTGTGTACCATCCACATTCGAGAACTCGTGGCTTGCCTCGCAGGTCCAGGTGTTGCCGTGCGGCAGAACGAGGGCAGCCTCGTATTCCGGCGTAATGTGAGAGCTTTCGATGTGCTTGTGCACCTCGCCGAAGCCCGGGACCGCCGCGAGGTTCGAGCGATCTTCCCGCGCAAGCGTCGCTCCGGGAAACGTGCCCGCAGGTCCCGTCCAGGCAATGCGCCGACCGCGGATTGCGATCTCCTGATCGTCAAGCCATGTGCGGGTGTGAACGTCGAGCAGGCGCCCGACGCGCAGGAGCAGGTCCGCGGGCCGCCTGCCCAGGGGTACCAGAAGGAGGTCCTGCCGGATCTTCACCTCATCGGCAGCATTCACCAGAAGATCGTCCGGGAGCGGGGCTGAATGTGTCACGAGGCACCTGCGGCTATGGTCAAATGGAGCGCTCTGTCCGATAACCGGATGCTCGGACTCACAAGGTTTTTACCCCCATCATGCCCCTCGCAAAACCCCGCATGACCGTCATCGACACCGATCCCGGCATCGACGATGCCATCGGCATTCTCCTGGCGCTCTCTTCGCCAGAATTCACCATCGCCGGGGTCACGACCGTGGCGGGTAACATCGGTATCGAAGCCACAACGCGCAATGCGGGCCGCCTTCTTGCGTTTGCAGGCCGCGAGGATATTTCGGTGTTTCAAGGGGCAGCCGCGCCACTGTCGCGGGTTGGACCCGAGCCGCTGAACCTTCACGGTGAAGACGGCATCGGCGGGGTTGCCTTGCCTGACCCTGCACGCCCCCCTGAAGGCCGGAATGCAGTGGAATGGCTGGCTGAGTTCCTGCTCGACCAGCCAGTTGGAACCGTGGACGTGCTAGCCCTGGGGCCGCTAACGAACATTGCCCGTCTCATCCTGGCATCACCGGAGGCGGCGAAGCGCGTCGGGCGCGTCATTGCCATGGGGGGAGCCATTTATGAGCGGGGCAATGTCGGGCCGCGCTCTGAATTCAACCTTTGGGCGGACCCCGAAGCGGCGGCAGTGGTTGTCACATCCGGTCTGCCGCTTGTGCTGATCCCCCTCGATGTCACCCGGCGCGTACGCGCCACGCGCGAGTTCTCGGGAATCCTGGCGTCCAGCGAGAAGTCCTTTGCCTCCATGGCCGGCAAGCTCATCGAGTCCTATTTCGAGTCCACTACTAACCGGGAGAGCCGTCCGCTGCATGATCCATGCGTAATGCTCTTTGCACTCTCGCCGGAACTCTTCCACTGCGAGAATCTGGAACTAAGCGTCAGTACCGCTGGCAATGAGCACGCTGGAGAACTGGCGGTTGCGGCAGGGAGTACCTCTGTTCGAGTGGCTTTGAGAGTCGATGCTCCAGCTGCCCTGGAACTTCTAGAAAGACAGTTAACTGCTGCTCAGGCCGGGGACAAATTCAAGATTTAAGGCATCGGAAAGAATGGACCTGGAGCCCGCATACCTTCCGTAGTCGAGTCAGGATGTCCGATCCTTGGTCCATCCTTAGAAATGTGGCGATGTCTGCTCGCGCGGCGTAAGCGGACGTCCGCGCAGGGCAGGGAACTTCAGAAAATGACCCATACCAGACTTTTGTCGCGAAGATGGACAGCGCTCCGATCCCAGGTCTGCGCCAGAGCACTCACTGCCAAATCAGCGGTCCTTCAAGCTGACAGGCATGGCTGCGGTTCAGAACCTGTTCGACAAAACAAGCGAGCGGCGGGAGAGAGAACTCGCACAGGTCACGACAGAACGTTAGCCGTACCACGAAAAAGGACCGTCCTAGGCCTAGGATTGGCCAAGGACGGCTGCATGCTCATGACGGCACTAGCATGGGCCAGCCCGTCGCGCCGCAATTACAGGAACAACGATCCCTATTCGTGAATCGTTATTCCTTCTTTGCCCAGTAGAACAGGAGCTGGTTGTCGGCCCGCTGAACGAGCTTGACCTTCTTCGACACGCCCCAGGCGAGCGCCTGCTGGTGCAGCGGGATATGGCCGTAGTCTTTAGTGGCGATTTCAAAAGCCTTCTTGATCAGTTGATTGCGCTTCTCCGGATCCGTTTCTACCAGGATCTGGTCGGTCACAGCATCAAGTTCCTTGTTGCAGTACCCGCCATAGTTGGTCTCGCCCCGGCTCGATCCAGGAACGTCTCGGCAGCCCATCACGTCATGAAGAACATTGTGGCTGTCGAAGGTGCCAGGGGTCCAGCCGAGCAGAGAGACCGAGGTGGTGTAGCCGCCCGACTTGCCGGCTTTCCCAAAGTAGAGGGCCTTAGGCTGTGCCGTCAGGTTCACCTTGACACCTGCGCGAGCCAGCATGCTGACGACGGCCTGACAGATCGCTTCGTCATTGACGTAACGGTCGTTGGGGCAGTCCATGCCGACCTCGAACCCGTTCGGGTAGCCAGCGTCGGAAAGAAGCTTCTTGGCACCCTCAAGGTCATATTTCGGGCGCTCGAAGTCCTTTGCGTGGACGAAGAGCTCCGGTGCGATCATTAGTGCCGAAGGGGCCGACAATCCCCGCATGACGCGGTCGCGGATCAGGTCAACATCAATCGCCTTGAAGAACGCCTCCCGAACCCGCACGTCCTTGAATGGGTTCTTGCCCTTCACGTTCGAGAACAGAAGCTCGTCGCGGGCCGAGTCCATGTTGATAAAGATCGTCCGGAGTTCGGGCCCTGTGAGTACCTGGGCATTGGGCGAAGAATTGACGCGCGCGATATCCTGCACCGGGACCGGTTCGATGACATCAACCTCGCCCGACAGGAGCGCTGCGACGCGGGTGGCGTCACTTGCGATGGGCGTGAAGACGATCTCATCCAGGTTGTGCTCCGGCTTGTCCCACCAGTTCGGGTTCGGCTTGAAGACCGTCTTCACGCCAGCCTGATGGCTTTCGATCTTGAACGGCCCCGTACCGTTGGCGTTCAGCGCCGCAAAGCTCGGCGTTGTGGCAGCCGCCGGCGTCGGAGCGGTGGCGTTGTTCGCCTCCGCCCATTCCTTGTCCATGATGTACCAGGTGTCCCACTGGGAGTTCAGGATCGGGTTCGGAGACTTGAGCTTCACGTCAACCGTATGGTCATCGATCTTCACAAGCTCGGCACTGGTCGGCACGCGGGTCGTGAAGTTCGAGCCCTGCGCCCGCACCCGGGTGGCCGAGAAGATCACGTCGTCCGCGGTGAAATCGTTGCCGTTGTGGAACTTGACGCCTTTGCGCAGGAAGAAGCGCCAAGTCAGGCCGTCGTCGCTAATCTCCCAACGCTCGGCGAGGCTCGGCTGAACCGCGAGGTCCTTCCCGCGCCGCGTCAGACCCTCATAGACATGCCCCAGGTGGGCGTTGGTGGTGGTCTCGTTGAGCGTATAGGGGTCCAGGGACTTCAGATCGCCTTGGTTGGCGTAGCGCAGGGAAGCGGCCAAGGCGGGCGTAGATAGGGCTGCAAAGATGATCGAGACGGGGATGAGGACGGTGTTTCGGATCATAAGGCTGTTCTCCACTGGCGGCTCCGCCTGATGTGATGGCGGCGCTCTCGTTCGGTCCGGCCCGGAGCCGGACGGGTCAGCGTGGCAGGAATTCCGGGCAGCGTCCAGCAGGGGAGGGGAGTTCGAGCCCGGAACAGGATCGGCTCCCAAACACACGCAAGCACCCGTAGCAGGATCAAGACGGAGAATAGGCTGAACTACGTTACATAAAGGGCCAAAGCGGAGAAACGCCCGCTGGCAACGGTAAGGGGTGGTTATCAGTACCCGCCGCACCGAGCTGCGAGCAATTCAAAGTACCGAAAAGCGCTCGGACGCGGGAGTCATGAGTTGAATCGAGAGCTGTTGCGTCTGCGCTCTGCAACTTGCTTCAACCGCGGCCCTGCCCAAGGGCGTGCCGCAAGCGATTGACGGAATAGAGCGCGCAACAGCCTCCACGCCCTGAAGATCTCAGATTGACACTTAGCGGACTTCTTTCGAAGGTCTGCTTCAGGATCTTTCCCGGACGCCCCATCTTTGGATTTGAAGCAAGATCGTCTACCGTATGGTTCTCTCAGAATAGAGGCCATAGTGTACTTGGGATAAAGCGCACTGAACCCAGCTGAGCAGTTTGGATGAACCCTGAACTACTCAACGCTTAGGTCGGATCGAGTGGATGCCTGCGGTGGATTTGAACGTTGCCCCGGCGAGTCGGAGCTGGTCAGATTCCGAAGAGGTAAAGCCTGTGCATTACCATCGCGACCGTGTACGCTCCGGCTCTTTCAGAGGCCGGTGATCGAGAAAGACGATCGGGAGAGCACCTGACCTTCCGCCGTTCTGATCTACTGCTCATGGACGTTGCCGCGCTCAGCGTGCCAGCCCTCGAACCAGGTGTCCGCAGGAACTAAACTCATCTGACTCTGGACCGGCTTGCCTAAGAGGGCAGTAAGAGCACAGGAGGCAGAATCCAGTTCGTCCTTAGGAAACCACTTACGTTCCACGTCCGGCGCGCTCACGAACCACGCCCATCTCGGTCCTCTGTGGCAAACCAGGATTGCAGGTTCAAGGCCTGTTTCAATAAGACAGATAGCGATTGCAGTGAGGCTGACGTTGAACTCATCAGCCAAGGTCTCTGCTGTCTCGAAGCTGATGCGCTTCAGCTACCGGACGCGAGGCCAGAACAGGTAATGAGGCATTAAAAGGTTAGCAGCGTACTGGTCGGCGACCCACCCGGGATCGAGCGCATTCCGCTCTCGTTTCTGGCCGATACCCTCCGGACGGCAGAGAAAGCTGCGCCCCCGATGGTGCTGCCAATACCCCAGTTCATGGGCCAGCGAGAACCGTGCCGGCGCAGCCCCAAGCGATCATCGGCCGAGATGACAGCCCGATCCCGGAAACCTAAGATCTGCGCCCCGCAGCTGTCGAGCCGGCGGATCTTCACGGTTGCGTTGCGTTAGTATGCGATCGCCTCAAGGTCAATGTAGGCCGGATCGTCAATGCCAACCTCCTGCACGAGGAGCTCGGCAGCAGTCAGGCGGGTCAAAAAAGTTGAAAGCGCCCGTCAGTATGGGCGGGATGGATAGTCTATAGCGCACTATCTCGACTATAGTTTGAGAAACTGGATACTGGTCCGGGAAGCAGTGAATGAATTTGTACTCGGGAGACATCCGCAGGCTTATGCTTCCGGCAGCCGGATTTCAAATGTAGCTCCTTTTTCGGAAGGCAAGAGCCTGATTGCGCCGTGGTGTGCCTCTAACATGGCTTGGACAATGCCAAGCCCCATCCCTGTTCCTCCTGATTCACGGCGCGTCGTAAAAAATGCCTCAAAAATCATTGCCCGATTGGCTGTAGATATTCCATCGCCATCGTCACTTACAGTAATCGCAACCTCATCGTTATCTGCGAATGCAGATATCTTGATTGTGCCTGCATGATGGCAAATGGAATTATCCACAAGATGGGAGAAAATGATGAGTAGGTTCTCGGCAGATATTGGAACGCAGTAGTCAATATATCCACCAACCTCAATATTTAAATTAGGAGACTGCCTCTTAAGTTCAGGGATAACTGACGTGAGATCTGATTGCCCACCGATGCTCGGAGTTTCGGCACGGGCTAGTTCACGGAGACGGTGAAGCATAAGGGTCAGGCGAGAGGTATCGGCAATGATGTTGTCGAGGAAACGGATTCGCTCAGAAGGCGTCATTGAGCTTGCCACAGCAGCTGCGTCATCCCGCAGAAGTTCCGCCGCACCCTGGATCGAAGTCAGGGGGGTCTTGAGTTCGTGCGTCACATGAGCTGCAAACGTCGCGATATAATCCGAGCGATCATAAAGGCGCCGGGCCATGTCGATGAAGCTCTGGGACAAAAGCGCGATCTCCCGGGTTCCATGATGAGCGAGCGGCTGCAATGCTTCACGCCTGCCATGGCCCACTTCAATCGTCCGTGCGACCAAGGCATGGAGTGGCCTTGTGATGGCTCGGGAGAAAATCAGGCCGATGATCAATGTTGCTCCCAGAACCGACAGTCCTGCGAGGATCAGCTTCCGTTGCTGATCGTATATATGCTTGATGATGTTGTTCGGCGTGCGTGACGCATAGATCACGCCTGCCACGCGATCCTGCACGATAACAGGCATGGCGGCGAAGATCCGCACGCTCGTGCCTCGGCTTAATGAGTAAAGCGGTGGAGGCGGCTCGTTGGAGATGCGTGTGCGCAGAACCGCCTTGTAACGTCCCTGAAGAGCTTCCTTTACCT
The DNA here is from genome assembly GCF_016427565.1 of Microvirga splendida. Lineage (GTDB taxonomy): Bacteria > Pseudomonadota > Alphaproteobacteria > Rhizobiales > Beijerinckiaceae > Microvirga > Microvirga splendida. The sequence continues at coordinate 23,205 of NZ_JAELXT010000025.1, read as the reverse complement.
CCTCGACGTGGCCTAGGGACAAACCTACTTCTTCACGGCCCGCAATGATCACACCTTGTGGGTCGAGTAGACGGAAGCCTGCCAAGGTTATGGATTGCGTCTGCTGCACGATGCCCTGCAGGCGTTCACCGATCGTCATTATAGGAGCCACCGGCGGTCTGAGCGCCGGAACGGCATCCGGCCTTGGATCCAGTACATTATCGCTGGTCAGATCGAGAGATGGCTGCAGGAAACGGTTGAATCCATTGTGCTCTGAGCGCACCGGGGGAGCGGATGCACCAAGCAACAGGTTTGCGTCAGGTGTCTTTTCAACCTCCTGAGCGAAGATCGCGGCGAGCGCGGCACTTTGGGCAATCAGCTCGGCTTCGGTTTGACGGACGAGCTCGTTCTCATAAAGCCGAAAGAAGAACAGGCTGACAAGGGGAAGCGCCAGCACCGTCACAAGGACGGCAAACACGATCATCCCGAGGGTTGGTCGCCACTTGGCTACGACCTTGTCCGTCATATGGCAGCCTCGCATGGGCCCAACCTGAAGCCGACTCCGTGAACGGTATCGATGATGCTCGCGCACCCTGCTGCCGCGAACTTCACTCGGATATTGCGAATGTGACTGTCGATTGTCCGGTTGGATACATAAATCTGAGTGTCGTAGGCAGCATTCATGATCTGCTCACGGGTCAGCACGATTCCAGGCCGGGTGAGGAAGCTCTTCAGGATCGTGAACTCGATTGCAGTAAGCGTAACGGGGGAGCCGTTGAAAGTAACGGCATGGCGAAGAGCGTCCATCGATAAGACTCCCTGAGCCAGGAGCTTGGTTTCAGGTGCCGGCGCTTCCCTCGCGACCCTGCGCCTGAGGATGACGTTGACGCGGGTCACGAGCTCCCTGGGGCTGAAAGGCTTTGTAACGTAATCGTCGCCCCCGATCTCCAGGCCGAGAATGCGGTCAATCTCTTCATCGCGGGCGGAGAGAAACAGGATCGGGACATTGGAGGTCTTCCGGATTTGGCGGCAGACCTCCAGCCCGTCCATCTCGGGCATGCCGATATCGAGGACGATCAGGTCGGGATTGCTCTCCCGAAAGCGGTTGACCGCTTCCCTGCCATCTCGGGCAATCGAGGTTGCCATGCCGCCCTTTTCGAGAGCAAAGCAGATCACCTCGCGGATGTGCGGGTCGTCATCGACGACAAGGATCCGGTGCGCCACTCCTGTCTCCTATGGGATGATGGTCTGTTCGAACGTCGTAGAGGTTGCTGCTTTACCATCCATTCGTCCGGCGAGATAGTGTTGCAGGCGCAGGTCACGGAACGTCCAGGCGCGCCAATCATTCATCTGCTCGCCATGAGCGACGGCGATGCGGTTGCGCCATTGAACGAGGTGGTCCGACGCTGTGAGGTGCTTGCGGGCGATGTAGCGGTCGACCGCGGGGATGACGTGCGGGCCGAGTGTTCGGATGTAGTAAGCGTCTATCGATGTGGCGCCTGGCATCGTCTCGCGTCTGTAGGACAGATTGTGATTTGCGATCACGGCCGCGAAGTTCACGAAGCTGCAGACATAGAGAGTGAGAGCGAGGGAAAGCACATTGGCGCCCACGAGCCAGCCATTGGATCGCCGCAGGGCGATGCGGGCCATGATGAGGATGAGACCTACGGCCACGAGCAGCATCCAAATGAAAGCCGCCATGCGGAGCAGGGTCAAAGAGTAGGTGGCCACATACAATTCGAGGCGCAGGATGGAGGAGGTCACAAGCAGGACGTTCTGCGCAACCCAGAGATAAACCAGCTGCCGAATGATGGGCGACTGCTCGCCCGATCCACCGGGGCGCATGGCGGCCAGCACGAAGCCGGCGGCCAGGAGCGCGGTGATGATCAGGGGATAGGCCCCACGATGGGCGTATGTGGCATAGGTCATGCCTTCAGGCAGTGCTGCTCCGCTCCACAGGTACACAGCGTCGAGGCCGGATTGCACGGCGAAGAGCACATTGAAGATAACCAGCGACCGCAAAATGGCTGCCGGCCCGAAAAGGAGGTTGCTGCCTTTGATACTGGGAGCGTCGACCTTCAGCAGGCCTCGCTTGATCAGCGGCTTCTCGCACAGACGCACGGACAGGAAAGGCCAGGCGACAGCAAGAAGAATAATCCAGGCGGCCAACCGTACGACATCGAATTCCCAACTCTGCCGAGACACATCGAAGATGGCCAGCCATTGCTCGATCAGCGGGTTGGCCGAAGCGAACAGGGCAATGAAAACGGCGCAGCATAGGACAGGAACGATCCAACTCACCATTGCATCCAGCCGCATCCATTGTCGTCCTTCGCGCTGGGCCTCCTGCCTTGCCTCGACAAAATCGGGGATGATTTGGAACGCACCAGTGAGGAGCAACCTTTGGGTCGACGCTGCCAGAGTGTTCCATCCCCTGGAAGCTCCGCCCGTCATGACAATAGCGGCCAGAGCCGTTCCCAAGATCCCGAAGAGGATGGAGATCGTTCCCGTGTCTTCGAGGAGCGGCAGCAGCGCAAAGGTCAGGAGGGTGGCAGCTGCCAGCAGAGTTCGACGTTTACGAACTGGGCTCATGAGGCATGCACCCCCGGCAAGGACGACCAGGAACATGGCCAGCGATACGCCGACGTCGTGATCGTAGAAAAGCCAGTCGCCGAATGCGGTGATCGTGAAGGCGAGAGCCAGCTTTGTACCGAATGTGGAATGGGCCAGGATGGCCAGAGGTCTAAAGACAGCGGTCATGGGAGATCAGCCTGTTCTTGCGAGGAGTGAACTGCGATCCCATCCGGGTTCCTGTTTCCTTCAGTCCGGTCCTTCTGCCTTTCAGGAAAGAGAAGGATGACGGCTGTCGTTTGTTATCCTCTTGAGAGAGCCACCAGCCATCGTTAAGAAGGCGCGTGGGCAAACCGGGAGGTGATTGGATGGGTGAGTTCATGGCGGTAAAGCTGGCAGACCACTTTGCACAGCGATCACAAGCATCGTGCAGGATTTAAGGATTGTTCTGCAGATTCTGTGCAGAAGGAGCCGCTAGTCCCTCAACCGGACTGGGTGCTTTTGGGGCGGAGAAGAGGCTCAAAATCGGAGGCGAAATTGCCTCTACGACCATTTTATATCGGCGGCACAGAGAATAGGTATATCGCAATGCCTTAATAAATACCGGCACTTGTGAAGAGTGTCAGAAGCTAAGAAAGTCTATTTTTTATCAGATACTTAGCGATCGGCGGAACGGGCGAGATACAAACTTCAGTACGGTTGATAAACTTATGGACTGCTAAGTTATCGACGTAATTTATATAATTCAGCAAATAATTCTCTGTCTACAGGCAGAGAATGATTCGTAGCCGACTGGCTGCAGGGCAGATGATTAACCAGCCAAGGCGGAGTTCCACCGGGCTTATTTACATCCGCAATGAAGTGCAGAGCGGACCTTTGGTGCTGCTGCTCTTTGCCACCCTCTGACCCTTAGCGGACAAATATATGGCGCTGCATGCCGTGCTGGGACGTCATCTGATAAAGGCGGTGTTCTTTCCGCCAACGTACGAAGCTAAGAGGGTTCGATCTTTGAGGGCGCGAACGTCATGGCAGAAGACGATGCGAGACTGTAAAGGGACCTGATCCAGATTAGGGTAGGGTAGCTTCAACGGGCCAACCACCAGAGATTGTTTATCGCGGAGCTATCCCAGAGGAAGCCACACGGCGTGTCCCGGCACCATGGTGACGGGTCAGCGACCCGTTTCATGTGGGGCCCGCCTCCTCCCGCTGTCCGACGTGGCCGAGCAGGTAGAGATCGCCCGCAATCGCCGGGCCGGCTCCGCTCTGCCGTGTCAGGGTCGCGAAGTCCTGGGCCACCGCCATCTCGTTGTACCCTTCGACGAGGAGGACCCAGGCGGCTGCGTGAGATGGAGGATTGCTCGCGGGATCTGTCGAGCGAGCTCGTCGAGCCGCGCACGCGCGATCCTGAGGCTCGTCGAGACTTTCGGGCGCAGGACTGATGAAGCCGTCGATGTCCCGTTTCCGATGAGCCGCTAGGGTCTCACCGACCTGATCGGCTGCACCCTGCACATGGTGAGCCGGGCGCTCGGGCCTGGGAGGCGCAACGACAGATCGGACGCCGCTGCGCTTGGTGGTCGCGGACATCAAGGCCGTAGCCAGGCTTTTGTATGTCAAATCGCCTCAGGAGCATTGATGCACGCTTGTGTTGGCGGATGCCAAATCCGGTGCATCAAAGTTATCTTGGCGGCAATCGCAGCCCGGATTTTCCCGCATCTCGGGTTCCGGCTGGATCCTGCCGGAAGAGGATGGGCTTTGACATGGATCAAATCCCGGAGGGGAACTTCGCTGTATTCTTACAGTTTAGAAATCATCCAGGTTTCCTTCTGAGAAGTCGCCAAGAATGAAATCAGAACCATTGGAAGCGGGCAATAAGAGGCGTGAGGCGCTCACATTTCTCATTCTTGCCGTCCTGATCTGGCCCTTCATCGCCGTTGGCGTCGTCGCGGGATGGGGGTTCATCGTCTGGATGTACTACCTGTTCACGGGACCGCCCGGTCCGGTCTGACGGGAGCCCGACGATGGCCGAAACCCCTCCTGACCTCATGCGGCGCAGCTTCTTGCTCGGCAGGTTCGTCCAACCGCCGGAGTCAGCCGAGTCCCCGCCCGTGGCCGTAATCGGGCAATCCTGTTTCGCCTTTCAGGGAATAGCATGCATGAGCTGCCGCGACGCATGCCCGTCCGGTGCCGTGCGTTTCGAACTCGTCATCGGCGGCGCTCGTCCCAGGATCATGACTGATGGATGCACCGGTTGCGGAGACTGCTGTCAGGCCTGTCCTGCCAATGCCATCGAACTATCCACTATCGAGGGGGGCTCATGAGCGGCGAGTGCCACATCTCCAGTCTGGTCGTTCACAGCCGTTCCGATCGGGTCCAGGCGATCATCGAAGGCATACGCTCGCTCGAGGGTGCGGAGGTTCACGGCGGCGCCGATACTGGCAAGCTGATCGTCACCCTCGAGACCGACACTGAGGGTCAGGTCGTTGAGCGCATCAACACTATCCAGCTTCTCGATGGCGTCCTCGCCGCAACCCTCGTCTTCCACCACTTCGAGCCAGTCCAAGAGCGGGAGTAGACCCATGGACGTCACACGCCGTACCCTCCTGAAAACCCAGGCCGCGGCCGCCGCGGCCGCGGCAGCAGGCGTCTCCCTTCCTGCCGAGGCTCAAAACATTGCGACGGGCGAGGACATCCGGCTTCAGTGGTCCAAGGCGCCGTGCCGCTTCTGCGGCACCGGATGTGGCGTGATGGTCGGCGTGAAGGATGGGCGCGTCGTTGCCACGCATGGCGATATGCAGGCGGAGGTCAACCGCGGCCTCAACTGCGTGAAGGGCTACTTCCTGTCCAAGATCATGTATGGAGGCGATCGGCTTACACAGCCCCTTCTGCGGATGAAGAACGGCGAATTCGCCAAGGATGGCGAGTTCCAGCCGGTTTCGTGGGACCGGGCCTTCGACGAGATGGCCAAACAGTGGAAGCGGGTGCTGAAGGAGAAAGGCCCCGAAGCTGTGGGCATGTTCGGCTCTGGCCAGTGGACCATCTGGGAAGGCTACGCGGCATCCAAGCTTATGCGTGCAGGGTGGCGCTCCAACAATCTCGACCCGAATGCGCGCCACTGCATGGCATCTGCCGCCGTTGCATTCATCCGCACCTTCGGCATGGACGAGCCGATGGGCTGCTACGACGATTTCGAGCACGCCGACGCCTTTGTGCTGTGGGGCTCGAACATGGCTGAGATGCATCCAATCCTGTGGACGCGCGTGACGGATCGGCGTCTCAGCCATCCGCATGTGCGGATCGCAACCTTGTCGACCTATGAGCACAGAACTACGGATCTGTCCGACATGGTCTCTATCTTCAAGCCGGGGACCGATCTCGCGATCATGAACTATATCGCGAACTATCTCATTCAGACGGGGGCCGTAAACCGGGAGTTCATAGACAAGCACGTCAACATTCGTATGGCCAACACCGATATTGGCTACGGCCTGCGGCCCGATCATACGCTGGAGCAGCGGGCGCAGAATGCACAGAATCCGCAGGTCTCTCATCCTTCGACCTTCGAGGCCTATGCGAAACTCATGAGCGAGTACACGGCCGAGCGGGTGTCGGAGCTGTCCGGCGTTTCTAAGGAACAGCTGGAAGCCCTCGCCAAGCTCTATGCCGACCCGAAGATCAAAGTCATGTCGCTGTGGACCATGGGCTTCAACCAGCACGTCCGAGGCGTGTGGGCCAATAATATGATCTACAACCTGCATCTGATGACGGGAAAGATCTCGGAGCCAGGCAATGGTCCATTTTCCCTAACCGGCCAACCTTCCGCCTGCGGAACGGCCCGAGAGGTCGGGACGTTCTCTCATCGGCTTCCCGCGGACATGCAGGTGGCGAATCCGGAGCACCGGAAATACGCGGAGAAGATTTGGAAGCTCCCGGAAGGACTTCTGCCGGCAAAGCCGGGCTATCACGCCGTACAGCAGGACCGCATGCTGAATGACGGAAAGCTCAACGCCTACTGGATCATGTGCAACAACAATCTCCAGACGGCGCCGAACACAGAGCATGAAACCTATCCGGGATACCGGAACCCGGCCAATTTCATCGTTGTTACCGATGCCTACCCCACCGTCACAGCAATGGCCGCGGACCTCATTCTTCCGGCTGCCATGTGGGTAGAAAAGGAAGGCGCCTATGGCAATGCCGAGCGGCGCACGCACTTCTGGCACCAACTGGTGAATGCACCGGGCGATGCTCGCTCAGACCTCTGGCAACTGATGGAGTTCTCCAAGCGCTTTACCACGGATGAGGTGTGGCCAGCCGATCTTCTCGCCAAGGCTCCCGAGTACCGCGGCAAGACCCTTTTCGACGTTCTCTTCGCTAACGGACAGGTCAACCAGTTCCCTCTTGCGGAGATTGACCCCGATTACGAGAACCGGGAGGCAAGGCATTTCGGCTTCTACGTTCAGAAGGGTTTGTTCGAGGAGTACGCCGCTTTCGGACGTGGCCATGGGCACGATCTCGCTCCGTTCGACGTCTACCACGAGGTGCGCGGGCTCCGTTGGCCGGTCGTCGACGGAAAGGAGACGCGCTGGCGCTACCGAGAGGGCTTCGATCCTTATGTCGAGAAGGGTACAGGCGTTCAATTCTACGGCAATCCAGACAAGAAGGCGAACCTTGTCGCGGCGCCCTACGAACCTCCGGCCGAATCTCCTGATCCCGAGTACGATATGTGGCTCGTGACCGGGCGGGTCCTCGAGCATTGGCACTCAGGCTCCATGACCTTGCGCGTTCCCGAACTCTACAAGGCCTTCTCGGGTGCCGTCGTGTTCATGCATCCGGACGATGCTGCCAAGCGCGGTCTCAGGCGAGGGCAGGAGGTCAAGGTCGTCTCACGGCGTGGTGAAATCCGCAGCCGCATCGAGACACGTGGGCGCAACCGCGTGCCGCCGGGACTGATCTTCGTCCCGTTCTTCGACGCCAGCCAGCTCATCAACAAGGTCACGCTGGACGCGACGGACCCGATCTCGAAGCAGACCGATTTCAAGAAGTGCGCCGTCAAGGTGTTGGCGGTCGCGAGCGCCGATGTGGGAGGTCAGCAATGAGGCGGGGGATATTTGCAGTGCTGGTCGGCGCCGGCCCGCTCTTGGCGGCAGGTGCGATCCTTGCGCAGGACGCCCCGCGCCTGCGAGGACCGGAGCCGTTCACGAAGGAAACGCCTGCCCCGCCGATGCAGCGGCAGGTAACCGATGACATGCGCGTGGGCCGCAATTATCCCGACCAGCCCCCTGTCATTCCGCATTCTATCGAGGGCTACGCCGTCGACTTGAACGCGAACAAGTGCATGTCGTGCCATGCGCGTAAGTTCACAGAGCAGAGTCAGGCTCCGATGATCAGCGTGACGCACTACCAGGACCGGGCCGGCAACACCCTGGGAGGATTGGCGCCACGGCGCTATGTCTGCGTCGCCTGTCACGTGCCCCAGACGAACGCAAAGCCTCTTGTCGATAACGTTTTCAGGGACATGGATGCCATCACCGAGCCGGAGCGGCAGCCCGCGCGGGGGAGGCACTGATGTCGGCTTGGATCACGCGAACCTGGGGCCGGTTCCGGGGAAACCGCTGGGTTAAGACGGCGCTGAGTCCGCCGGCCTACCTGAGCCTCGGCTTTCTCACTCTTGGCGGATTTGTCGCCGGTGTCATATTCTGGGGCGGCTTCAACACCGCACTCGAGTACACGAACACGGAGAAGTTCTGCGTAGGCTGTCATGAGATGCAGGCAAACGTCTTCGAGGAACTGAAGGGCACCATTCACTTCACCAACCGTTCCGGAGTACGGGCTACATGCCCCGATTGCCACGTTCCTCACGAATGGACGAACAAGATCGCCCGTAAGATGCAGGCATCCAAAGAAGTTTGGGGTCACATCTTTGGCTCCATCGACACGCGTGAGAAGTTCCTGTCCATGCGAAAGCATCTGGCCGAGCGTGAATGGGAGCGCATGAAAGCGAACGACTCCTTGGAATGCCGCAATTGCCACAGTGATGAGTCGATGGATCTCACGAAGCAGAACCCACGCGCGGCGTCGGCGCACGAGCGTTTCCTGTTCTCCGGCGAGAGAACCTGCATCGACTGCCACAAGGGCATTGCGCATCGCCTGCCGGACATGTCCGGCGTCCCTGGATGGCAGTAATCTCATGAGCACTCGGAGAATTCTCATAGCGACATTTGCTCTCGGGGCGTTGCTCACGGGAATAGCCACATCCAGTTTGGCACAAGTGCAGGGCGACCGAGGCAGCCCAACCGAAACACGCCCGATCGGACCGGAAGAATTCCTGCGGCTCGCCTACAGCTCGGCCACCCTCCAGGGACAGGCCGGCAAGCTGGCCGCCAGTCGCGAGACGAGACCCGAGGTCAAGAGCTACGCAGCAGCGGCAACCGAGTTCCGCCAGGGTCTTCTTCAGCGGATCGAGACCTTCGCGAAGGAGCGCGGCATGCTGCTCCCTCCCGTGAAGGAGTTCGAGCATCAGGTCATCATCGAGAACCTGGAGCCGCTCGACTACCTCGCCCTGAGCCGACGCTACGCAGAAATCCAGGTGCAAGCCCTCGAGCAGGAGCTGACGATTTACCGAGCCGCGAGCCAGAGCCCGCACCAGGAGATCAGGTCATTCGCCGACCAGGTGCTTCCCGAATTGCAGAGGCAGCGTGAGGGAGCCCAGAGAATGTACGAGGCAGTCGCGCCTTGAGCGGGATGGTGACTGAATCCCTCAGAGCCCTTTCCTGCGACTCCCCCGATGGTCTGATCTCGATCGAGCAGGCCTGCTCCCGAGCGGCGGCATATGCCTCCGCCATTCAGGAGCATGAAGAGGTTTCCCTCAGCCATGCCCTCGGCCGGACGTTGGCGCTGCCGGTGAAGTCGGTCCTGCCGCTGCCGCCATTCCATCAATCAGCTATGGACGGGTACGCCCTGACGGCAGGTGACGGGTTGCCGTCAGGCGCCACCCTGGCCATTGCCGGGCGCATGGCCGCCGGCGACGAGGAACAGCCCCTGCCACAGGGAAATGCCTTGCGCATTCTGACGGGCGCGAGGATCCCACAAGGTGCCGATGCCGTGGTGATGCAGGAGAATGTCGTCAGCGGCAGCGGCAGGATTGTCCTGACCCGGATGGTCAGATCCGGGGACAACATCCGCCGGTGCGGTGAGGATGTGCAAGCCGGTGAGGTGCTGCTTCAGCCGGGCGAGCGCATCGATGCACGTCATGTCGCGCTGCTCGCCGCGCAAGGCTACGAGCGGACTTGCGTTCGCCGCAGGGTGCGGATCGGGATCCTCTCGACCGGCAACGAGCTTCGCTCCCAAGGGGAGCGGCTGACCGAAGCCTCGTTCTTCGACTCCAACCGCCCGATGATTATCGCTCTTGCGCGTCAGTCAGGGGCCGATGTCCTGGATGGAGGAATCGTACGAGATGATCCGCAACTGATTGCCGGAGCCCTGTCGGACCTTGCCCGCCGCTGCGACCTCATCGTCACGACCGGCGGCGTCTCGGTTGGTGACGAGGATCATTCGATGACTGCGCTCCTAGCGGCTGGGGGCAGAGGTGAAACCCTCAGGATTGCCCTCAAGCCGGGCAAGCCTGGTGTGGTCGGGGCTATTGAACGGACGACCTATCTTGGCCTGCCTGGAAACCCGGTGGCTGCTCTTGTCTCGTGGCTGCTCCTCGGAAGTGCCGTATTGGCCATTTTGGACGGGCGGCAGGCACGTCCTCTCTCGGGCATGCGGCTTCCGCTGATGCATGCCTTCAATCGGCGACTTGGACGGACCGAGTTCGCACCCGCCCGCGTTGTTCAAACCGATCGTGGAACAGCGGTCGAGATCCTTGGTCGCGGTGGGTCGGCTCGGCTCAAACCGCTTGCCGCCGCAGATGGGCTCGTGCGCATCGAACCGCTTCATGCACCCGTGGCCGAGGGGGACGAATTGATGTTCCATCCCTTCCGGGATGGCTTTTCCGTCTAATGCCGATAAAGCTGTGGCCCGGGCTTGCGCCCGGGCCAGGGATGTGGCCGCTATTGTTATCTGTTTTAGTGGCCACTCGTCGACTGAGCCGACTTCTGCGGGTTGTAGTCCTTGAAGATCGCCTCGTTCTGCGGGCCCTCGACCTGGAGGATGCCGGCCAGTCCGCGCTCAACGCGGCTCAGGGCATGATCGACCAGGATGTAGTTGCCGGGCACCTCGACCTTGAAGTCCACCACGCTGGCACCACCGGGAGGAGTGGTGATCGTCTGGACGTCCTTCATCGGCGAGCTGAGCGATGCCATGGGATAGGCCTTGTCGAAGATCTCGCCGATCACGTGGAAGGACGAGGTGTAGTTCGGGCCGCCCACGCCGAAGTAGATTCGGACGGTCTCGCCAACTTTGGCCTTGAGCGGGTTCTTCTTCAGAGCATCGGTGCTGCCGTTGAAGATGAAGTACTCAGGGCGCTCGCTGAGGAGCTTATCGATGCTTTCCTCCACATGGCCGGGGGTGCCATAGGCCTGCTCGGTGTAGATCTCGCCCTGCATGACGTAGAACTCGTGATCGACCTTCGGCAGCCCTTCCTCCGGCTCCACCAGGATCATGCCATACATGCCGTTGGCAATGTGCTGAGCGACCGTGGGAGTGGCGCAGTGGTACACATAGAGGCCAGGGTTCAAGGCCTTGAACTCGAAGCCGCGTGTCTCACCGGGAGCCGCCTCAGTAGCCTTCGCGCCACCACCCGGGCCGGTGACCGCATGGAAGTCAACGTTGTGCATCATCAGGCTGTCTTCGGCATTCTTCATCGTGACTTCAACCGTGTCGCCGACGCGGACGCGGACGAAGGGGCCTGGAACTTTGTTGTTGAAGGTCCAGTAATGATAGGTCGTGCCATCAGCCAGCTGACCTGTCACCTCTGTGGTTTCCAGATCGACCTTGACCCGCTGTGGGCCACGCTTTCCGATGGGGCCAGGAAGGTCGGTAGGCAGACGCACGATGTTTACAGGGCCTGCGGTCGCATCCGTCTTCGTATGGACATGCGGGGTGGCTGCAGCGAGCTTGTCACCGGCATTGGCAGGCAGGGGCTGAGACAGCAGGGCCGCTGCGCCAAGCGCAAGAACGGCAGCGGTCGCGAGCAGCGGCCGGCGTCCCGAGAGTGTCATGGTCTTCATCGTCATCTCCTGTTTGGGACCGCCTGGCGGATCGTTGTGGTCCGTCATCGGATGAAGATGTTGTACGGCGGATCCCGCTTGGCTTATTTGCTGCGGCGCAAACAAGAGTACTGATACGGAGAAGTACGTAGGTGGCGAGAGGTCTAGGCCCAGCAAAGCGCATAAAGGCAAGCTCATATCTCCTGAGCTTGCCTTGAATATTTTCGGAGACTGATCATCAACGAACGAGCTGGCGGTAGATCGCAGGGAGGGCGGTGGGCAGCTTCGCGACCTGTCCGACTATGGCGTATCCACCGCAGCCAAAGATAGTGGGGAAATAGGACTGCGCCTCACGGTCGACCGTTACACCGAAAACCGTGACGCCTGCACGGCGCGCCTCCATCACGGCGCGCCGGGTATCCTCAATGCCGTAGCGGCCCTCGTAGTAGTCGATGTCATTGGGTTTGCCGTCAGTGAGCACCAGAAGAAGCTTCTGGCGGTTCGGACGCTCGCAGAGTTTCGCTACGGCATAGCGGACCCCTGTACCGATGCGGGTGTAGTAGCCGGGTTTCAGCGCCGATATGCGCCGAACCACCGTCTCACCCATTGGTTCTTCGAACTCCTTTACGGTCTCCACACGCACCCAGGAGCGGCGCCGCGACGTGAAGGTTAGAATGGAATGGGAATCGCCGCAGGCCGCCAGTCCGTGCGCCAGCACCAGAAGAGCCTCCTTCTCCACGTCGAGAACCCGCCGGTTGTCGATCCATGCATCTGTCGAAAGCGAGACGTCGACCAGCAGAGTCACAGCAAGATCGTGGGCCTGACGCTTGCTGGCGAGGTGAACGCGATCAGAGCCTGAGCCGCCGGCGAGCAGATCACTGCGCGCACGCACCAAGGCGTCAATGTCGAGTTCCTCACCATCCGGCTGTGCCCGCAGGATCTCATGTTTGGGCCGCAAGGCTTCGAACTGGCGGCGGACGCGCCGGATCATCCGACGAGCCTCATCGTCACGCTCCCAGGTCTCTCCCTGTTCCGAGGCACGTGCGGCTAGCACCCGGCAGTGGTTCGGGAGATAGGCCTTTCGGGTGTAGTCCCACTCCGGATAGGTCAGGTCGGCGGTGAGCGCGGTCGTATCCACCGCCTCCGGTGGAAGGTCGAGGTCGAACTTGAGCTTTGTGGCTGGCTTTCCCTTGTGCTTGGAGAGAGGGATCTCCTCCATCTCGTCCAGGGCCTTCTCGGCGTTCTCGTCCTCCTCGTCGTCGGAGGGTCGGTTGACGTTGACCATCTCCGCCATCGCCAGGATCTTCTCGAAGCGGTTCAGGATGAACGGATCGCTGCGTTGGGCCTGATCCGCCTCACGCCGCCCGGCGAAGCGCTTGCGCGTGTCAGATGCGGCGAGGTCGCTGGGCCCTGCCGGCTCGTCGCTGTTACGGTTCGGCGCTCCTGTCTCCCGGGTCCAGGTGTCGCCCCAGAGCGGGATGGGCAGGAAAGGCTGGTAGCCTGCCGGGGCTCGCCGGGGCAGAGCCGCGTCGCCTGCAGCCGAGTTCCAAAGGGGAGGTGGCACCGCCGTGACATCTCCGAGAAGCGATAGAACGACGCTTTCAACCTTGCTTTCGATCGTGGGCAGCGGGCGTTGCGGCCGCACGTCGCGCATTGCGGTGCAAAGCTCTCTGTAGGGGGCGACTAGCCCGGGGCACGTCGTCAGAACGGCATTGACGGTCTCCTGCACACGCCTGAGGACCAGAAGGTCCCGGCGCAGAGGGTCCTGCTCTGCGATTGGCTCTAGCGAGACATGGGCGAGATAGGCCACTAGCCATAAGTACAGGGAGCGATTGAGCACGCTCGATGGGAAGAGATCGATCCGAGGCGGCAGGAACAGGGTGGCGGTGTCGCGCCCCGGCTGCTCCAGTCGCTCCTCGGCGAGACCGATCCGCTGACGCAGATTCAGACGGTGGGATGAGGCACGTGCCGCCGTGCCGGCCAACTGCACCCCAACCTCACCGCCGAGGCCGCGAAAGAAGACGGCAAGCGAGTTGCGGACATCGTCGAGCGAAACGCCATGCTCGGGGTGGTGCGGGTAGGTCACCGCGCGTCCGACGAGCCGATGCCATAGCTGGCCGACGGTCTCTTCGAGTTCGAGGAAGTCGAGCATGGCGGGTCTCCGGTTCAGGCAAGCGTCGCGCGGGCAACCTCGATGAGGGCCTGCTTGACGTCTAGATCGTCGGTCAGCGGTTCAATCATCGTTGCGGTGATGGCCTCTTCTGGCGATACTCCGGCAACGATCAGTGCGGCACAGTAAACCAGCAGCCTGGTGGAAACGCCTTCCTCCAGATCCTGGCCTTTGAGCGCCCGGAGGCGACGAGCCAGCAGGAGAAGCGGACGAACGCGGTCCGCAGGTAGCCCGCTTTCCGCCGTGACCACGGCGATCTCATGCTCGATGGGCAGGAAGTCGAACTCGATCGCCACGAAACGTTGGCGTGTCGACGGCTTCAGGGATTTGAGAAGGGTCTGGTAGCCGGGATTATAGGAGACGACGAGCATGAAGCTGTCGGGCGCCTGCAACTCCTCGCCAGTGCGGTCGAGCGGCAGGATGCGCCGGTCGTCGGTGAGAGGGTGCAGCACGACGGTCACGTCCTTACGGGCCTCTACGATCTCGTCGAGATAGCAGATGCCGCCCTCACGGACGGCACGGGTGAGGGGACCATCCGCCCACACCGTATCGCCGCCCTTCAGGAGGTAGCGGCCGGTAAGGTCGGCAGCGGTGAGATCGTCATGACAGGAGACGGTATGAAGCGGCAGGCCGAGCCTTGAGGCCATATGAGCCACGAATCTGGTCTTGCCGCAGCCGGTCGGGCCTTTCAGGAGCAGCGGCAGTCGCTTGCGCCAAGCCAGCTCAAAAAGGGCACACTCGTTCCCGGCCGGAACGTAGTATGGAATTTCGACAGTGGGATCGGGAACTGCTTGGAGAAGAGGTTTCATTGGTTCAATCTTTCGAAGTGGAGTCATTGGAAGATTGGGGCGACCCAACGGGGCCGCCCCCGGAATGGATCACTCTGCTGGTTGGAGACCTTGCGTGAGGCGCAGGGACTTCTCGCGTCCGGGAACGAAGACCGCGTAGACGAACATGATCGCGGAGATCAGCACGAACACGCCCGAACCGAGGCGGACCCAGTAGAACAGTGCAAGCTGATCCTGAACGTCCATGTACGACTCCCCGAGCACGCGCTGCAGATGGACCTGGATGACGCCCGCGAAGGTGAGCGCGAAGGTCATGACGGACATGGCCGTGCACATGATCCAGAAACTGACGATGCTGAGCATCTGGTTGTACGGGGCACGGCCGAGGATCTGCGGCATGGCATAGGCCATCATGGCGAGGTTGAGCATCACATAGGCACCGAAGAAGGCGAGGTGCCCATGAGCGGCGGTCACCTGCGTGCCGTGGGTGTAGTAGTTCACCGACGACAGAGTGTGCAGGAAGCCCCAGACGCCCGCGCCGAAAAAGGCCATCACGGAGCAGCCGATGGACCACAGCAGAGCCGCGCGGTTCGGATGCTTGCGGCCGGCCTTCCAGGTCATCTGGACGGTGAAGATCACCATGGTGAAGAATGGAGCGACTTCGAGGGTGGAGAAGAGGGAGCCGATCCACTGCCAGTAGCCGGGCGCACCGATCCAGTAGAAGTGATGGCCCGTGCCGAGGATGCCGGAGAACAGCGCCATGCCGACGATGACATAGAGCCACTTCTCCACGACTTCACGGTCAATGCCGTTGAGCTTGATCATCAGGAAGGCGAGGACGGATGCCATGATCAGTTCCCACACTCCCTCGACCCAGAGATGCACGATGTACCACCAGTACATCTTGTCCACAGCCAGGTTCGACGGGTTGTAGAAGGAGAACAGGAAGAAGATCGCCACGCCCCACAGCCCGAAGAGCAGGATGTTGGTGACAACCGTCTTGCGGCCCCTGAGCACCGTCATGGTGATGTTGAACAGGAACATCAGGCAGACGACGACAATGCCAACCTTGATGATGAAGGGCTGCTCCAAGAATTCGCGGCCCTCATGGATCTTGAACATGTATCCGACCACCGCAATTGCGGCCGCGATGAAGAACATCCAGAACTGGAGCTTGGCGAGGAAAGGGCTGAAGAGCTCCGTTTCGGTTTCCTCCGGGACCAGGTAGTAGGTTGCTCCCATGAACCCGATCAGCAGCCACACGATCAGCGCGTTCGTGTGGATCATCCTGACCACGTTGAAGGGCAGAAGCTCGGAAAGGGTGTTGGGCAGGACGTAGATCGTGCCGGCAAGAACGCCGAACAGAACCTGGGCGATGAACAGGGCCAGTGCTCCATAGAAATAGAGCAGGGCCACTTTTTGCGTTTGGTATTTCATGATGACATTCCCCTCTCAGCCGGCGTTGTTCGGCGGCCAGCTTTGGGTCTTGATGCGGCTGGTCCATTCCAGGAAGTCGGCAAGGTCGTTGAGTTCCTGATCGGTCAGGTTGAACTGCGGCATCTGCCGTCTGCCCTCGATGCCCGTCGGTTGCGCGGCCATCCAGGCCTTGAGCGTTTCCCGCGCTCCGGCCGGATCTTCCTTGCCGCCGTAGCGAACCCAGACGTTGCCGAGCTCAGGGGCAAAGTAGGCTCCTTCGCCAAGGATGGAGTGACAGTTGATGCAGGAGTTCCTCTCCCACACGTGCTTGCCGCGGGCGACGGAGTCATTGAGCGTCGACGTGTCCGTCGACGTGGTGTTCATGTAGTAGTGGCTGTGGGCGGTCAGGCCCACAAAGATGGCGAAGAAGAAGAACGAGCCTCCGTAGAACACGTTTCTTGCCGCCGATTTGGTGAGGACTTCAGCCATCACGCGATCCTTCTTGATCGGTCAGAGAGGGAGGAGATGCGGTTCGAGCCGCGATATCGGAAGTGCCGTGGCGGGCTCCGGGAACGGGCCGTTTGATCGCTGAGGGTGAACATGGCTGACGCCTCGCAGTGAAGTCGCAGGCCGCGCGGAGCGGACAGTCAGCAACGTACCGGACCGGACGGAGCGTTCTTTGCTCTGGCACAAGCTCCTGAGGGGAGTGCCTCCGTCAGCCGTGCAACAGAGGGACGGCCGTGGCGATTCAAGTCGAGACGGCGATCAGGATGAGCCACAACGACAGCGCGATCCGCCAGCCGGGCGGAGCATCGCGGAGCTTGAAAAAGTCCATCAGCGTCCACCATCCCTTGGCGACTGCCGCCACCAGCACGATTCCGCTGCGGACGTGGCTTCCTTTCCATACTTAACGAGACGATCATTATGCCAAGGTCACGCATTCTCGTTGCGCTGCCGCAAACAAGCCATCTGCATTCCGGTCCATAGAGAATAGAGAGGTGAGGCTTATGGACAGGAGAATTCGATCATGACGGATGCACAGGTCGGACTGGTGATGGCGACGCCGCTCATCGTGATCTTCGCGGTGATGCTTCACAGGATGGGCGTCTTGCGCCTGAGCGGGGCGATCGCTGCCGTGACCGTGTCAGTGGCCATCGCGCTCACCCTATTCCTGACGCAGTAGTGAGTGCACAAAAAAAAGAACAATTGAAGTTTGGGCGGCGAGGGGGGAGGTCCCCTCGCTCGTGTCGCTGCAATTCAGGATGTCTCAGGCTGCCTCACGGCTGATGCGTATCCGCCAGAGATCAGGCCCTTTCATGATATAGTCCCAATCGAACGCACCCGGATAGTTGGTGCCGAACTGGTAGAGGAGCGGTCGCGGATCATGATCGTTCACGAGAACGAAGCTTTCGCCCTCGTCCAATTGATCGAAGGTGCTGAAGATCAAGCCATGGCGCATCCGCGGCATGATATGGCGGAGATCGATGACGGTCTCGGTGACGTTGCAGTCGCACATCGGGTTAGCACTCCATTAGTCGGCAGGGCAGGTGCCGGCCGCGGTGCGTGATAGGCTCCGGGACCACCGCGACCCGGCATGAGTACAGGGAAAGCCCCGCACGTTCTCGACGGCTGGGACCATCGCGTATCGCCGGTGCAGCTTCTTTGCCCCATCTCAAATTAAATCGCCGACATGTCGGTATTGTTCACCTAGTTGATGCCGCGCAAAGAAGCGCCGCGGAAAACCGACAGGATGGGCACATGTTCAATCGAGCCACCAGCGTGGATACCATGATGCCCGTTGAATCAAGCCAACTTGTCGACGATGTAATGCGGCGCTGGCCCATGACGATTCGGGCCTTCTTGAACCACCGGATGCACTGCGTGGGGTGCCCGATCACCTGCTTCCATACCGTTGCAGATGCCTGCCGTGAACATGGCGTTGATCAGGCGCAGTTCCTCAGGGAGCTGGACGCCATTATCAGGGAGCAAGCCGCTCCCTTGACAGAATGCGAGAAGGCCGTTGCGGCCCGCTGGCCCGTCTGAACTGGACGTCAGTGGGATGGAGCTTCGGCAAGCATGAACAGCTTGTGGGGGTTTCGGATCGAGATCCTCTGGCGTCCGCTCTCGACCAGTCCCTGGTCCTCCCACGCGCTCAGCAGGCGGCTGACCGTGTGCAGGGTTGTCCCCGTCATTTCAGCGACGTCCTGTCGGGAGATCGGAAAGTCGATCTTGATTCCGTCCTCGCCCTTTCGACCCGCCTGTTGGGCAAGACGCAGGAGAGCATGGGCAACGCGTCTCTCGACCTGCTCGGTCGACATCTCGACGACACGGGTGTGTGCGTCCTGAAGGCGGCTTCCGACGGTCTGGATCGTGTTCACGGCGAGAGATGGGTGCTTCGCGACGAGGCGGGGCCAAGCCGCAGCAGACCAAACAAGAGCAACGCTGTCGACCACCGCGAGAGCGGTTGCCGGGTAGGTCTTTCGTCCCATGGCCATGGCAATCCCGAAGATCTCCCCTGGTGCCACGAAGCGGACCACGACCTGCTGCCCATCCGGCGTGACCTTCATGACCCGCAGGTGTCCGTGGAGAAGGATGAAGAACGAGTTCGCTTCTTCGTCCTGCTGGAAGACGCTCGAACCCTTCGGATAGCGGATGGATTGAGCTTCCCGGATAATGTCGCTGAGATCATCCGGATTCATCCCCTCGAATATCGGGAGATCGGCCACCAGTGACTTATCGAGGTTCGGCATCCTGCGGGTTCCATCTCTTGCCTAAGAATCCCCTCGACGGCATTCCGGCCATCGGCGGTTTCGGAGCACGATACCTCTACAGGGAGGACGGTGGAATTGAATTGATATGCCTCAAGCAATCCTGTCCATCCAGCAGAATCGAACACAGATCCTGACGCTCGGACGAAGAACGCCCGCCAGTTTGTGTTGGATCAAACAAGTCGTGTCCGACCGGGCGTATGACTCCTCTTCAAGAGCCGGTGAGGCTCCCGGATATCACATCAGGAGAAGTATCATGCGGAAGGTTATCGTACTTGGAGCTCTCGTGGCAGTCCTCGGATTTGCAGGTGTCGCCGGAGCTGCCGAGATTGAGGTGAAGATGCTCAACAAGGGCACCGAGGGTGTCATGGTGTTCGAGCCTGCGTTCGTAAAGATCAATCCTGGGGATACGGTCAAGTTCTTGGCATCGGACAAAGGGCACAATGTCGAAACGATCGACACGATGGTGCCTGAAGGCGGAAAGACCTTCGTCGGCAAGATGAACGAGGAGGTCTCGGTCACCTTCGATAAGCCCGGTGTGTATGGCTACAAGTGCAAGCCGCACTATGGCATGGGCATGGTCGGGATGATCGTGGTCGGCGATGCGGCCAACGCGGACCAGGCCAAGGCAGCCACGCACCCCGGCAAGGCCAAGCAGGTCTTCGCAAATCTCTTCGACAAGCTTGCTGCGACCAAGACCGCCGCCAAGTAACACCCGGCCTCCAGCTTTGCGCCGCCGCGATGCTCCTGTTGCGGCGGTGCCCATGTCCCGGGACATCCGATGGCCACTCTTGACATCAGCTTCAAGCCCGAGCGCGCCCATCTGCGCAAGCCGAAGCGCGGCGTCATCGCGGAGCGGGTCGTCCCTCAATCCGTCGCTGGCCGCTATCGCCGCCTAAAGTGGATTGCGCTGGCCTGCTGTCTGGCCATCTACTACGTATTGCCGTTCATCCGGTGGTCACGCGGCCCCGGCCAGCCCGACCAAGCCGTGCTCCTCGATTTCGAGCGCGGGCGTCTTTATTTCTTTTTCGTCGAAATCTGGCCGCAGGAGGTCTACTACCTCACTGGCCTGCTGATCCTGGCGACCCTGATCCTTATCTGGCTCAATGCCGTTGCGGGCCGTGTCTGGTGCGGCTACTTCTGCCCGCAGACCGTCTGGACCGACCTGTTCCTGCTCGTCGAGCGCCTCGTCGAGGGTGACCGCAGGGAACGCCTGAAGAAGCATGGCGCGCCGCTCACGCCGAGGCGCATCCTCGAGATCGGCCTCAAGCACGCGATCTGGCTCCTCATTGCCATGCTCACCGGGGGAGCCTTTGTGCTCTACTTCACGGACGCGCCGGCACTTCTGGTAGATCTCGCGACTGGACGTGCCTCCATGCTCGCCTATGCGTGGGTGGGCATCCTGACCTGCACTACCTACACCCTGGCCGGCTTCGCCCGCGAGCAGGTCTGCACTTGGATGTGTCCGTGGCCACGCCTCCAAGGCGCGATCTGGGATCCCGAGGCATTGACCGTCAACTATCGCGACCATCGAGGTGAGCCCCGTGCCTCCGCCAAGAAGGCATTGGAGCTGAGGGCGAAGGGCGAACCTGCCGGAGATTGCGTTGATTGCATGCAATGCGTGAACGTCTGCCCGATCGGGATCGACATCCGCGAGGGGCCCAATTTCGCCTGCATCAACTGCGGCTTGTGCGTGGATGCTTGCGACGCGACCATGGAGAAGCTCGGCCGCCCGCGTGGGCTCATCGACTACGTGGCGTGGTCCAACATCGAGCGGGAACGCCAGAAGGAACCTGCACGCAATCGCGTGATCAGGCCGAAGACGATTGGTCTCGGACTATCTGTGGTGGCGCTCGTCGGCGTCATGGGCATCAGCCTGTCGATGAGGAGCGATGCCAAGGTCACTGTCATCCACGACCGCAATCCGGTTGCCGTGAGGCTCTCAGACGGACGGACTCGGAACGGCTACGCAGTCCGGCTCTACAACAAGGCGGACAGGGAGCGGTCGTTCATCCTCGTCGTGACCGGGTTGCAATCCGCAAGCGTCGAGGTGGTCGGCGAGGATGGTCTGGTAAGCGTCGCCTCCGACACGACGCGCGAATTACGTGTGCTCGTGACGGCTCCTGCGGGCGACAGGCAGCCTATTGCTTTCACTGCAACCGACGTCGCATCGGGTGGCGCCGTGTCGACGCAGGATGTGTTCATTCCAGTCGAAGGAGGCCAATGATGGCTCCGATCCCACGCCTGCGGGACTACAACGGTCCAGCGCTGCTCTCATACGGTTTTCGGCCGTTCTTTCTCTTGGGCTCCCTCTATGCCGGCCTTGCGATTCTGGCCTGGGTGCCAGCGTTCTACGGGGAACTGGAGTTCTCGACTGCCTTCGCACCACGCGATTGGCACATCCACGAGATGCTCTATGGATACCTGCCCGCCATTATCACGGGCTTCCTTCTGACGGCTGTCCCGAACTGGACTGGACGCATGCCGCTCCAGGGGCGGCCGCTGCTCGCCCTGGTGCTCGTCTGGGCGGCCGGGCGTGTGGCTGTGACCATTTCCGATTTGATCGGCTGGGAGGCCGCAGCGCTCATTGATAACGCATTCCTGCTGCTTGTCGGCGCGGCGATGGCCCGCGAGATCGTGAAGGGAAGGAACTGGCGCAACCTCAAGGTGCTGATCGCATTGGGGTTCATCGTTGCCGGCAACATCCTCTTCCATGTCGAGGCGCATCTTCTCGGGGTTGCAGATTACGGCACCCGCCTCGGGATCGCAGCCATCATGATGCTGATCATGCTGATCGGCGGCCGCATCATCCCAAGCTTCACGCGCAACTGGCTCGCCCGGGAGAACCCGGGCCGCCTGCCGGCACCGTTCGGACGCTTCGATGTCGTTTCTATTGTCACCGCCGGTGTCGCCCTGCTTGCGTGGGTTGCTGTACCGGACCACGGCTTAACTGGAGTAGCCTTGATTGCCGCCGGACTGCTCCAGGTAATGCGAATGGCCCGTTGGGCAGGCGAACGCACTTGGCGGGATCGGCTCGTCCTGATCCTGCACGTCGCCTACATGTTCGTACCGCTGGGGTTCTTGCTGACCGGACTTGCCTCTCTTGGCCTTCTCTCGGCCGCTGGAGGGATTCATGCCTGGACGGGCGGTGCGATGGGCGTGATGACCTTGGCGGTCATGTCCCGGGCAAGTCTCGGTCATACAGGCAGGGCGCTCACTGCAAATGCGTCTGTGCAGGTTCTCTACGGGCTGGCGGTTGCGGCTGCTCTGGCTCGCATTTGCGCGGCCATCCATCCGAGCTGGAGCGATGCGCTCCTGCATGCGGCCGGGATAGCATGGGCTGGTGCTTTCGTGGGCTTCGCGCTCGCCTACTGGAACGTGTTCACCTGCCCACGGGTGGCCGCCTGACATAGAGGAGAGTGTCACCAACTTGCGCTGAAGCAAGATCATGCGCAGGGGTATTCGTCATGTTGGTCCAGTAGCATGGAGGTCACCATGGGTTTAGCGGTAGACGCCAGACGATGACGTTCGAAGTGGGCACAGGCGCATGAACTGAATGCCCTTGGTATGGAGCAGCGGCAAGCACTCGCCTGTGATGTCGGAATTGCGGAAGTACGCTATCCGGCTTGGCAGCTTACGGCCCAGATGCTGCGACGGAGTTGCGGCGCCTCATGGAGATGCTCTCGCTCGATATGGCATGGGTTGGACGCGCCCAATCGGCGGTGATGCAGATCTTCACGATCACCTTGCTACGCCGTCCGACCACCGTCCCCTGCCGGCTGCATCTCGATCATGAGTATGCCCGTTTGCTCTGCGGCTTGTACTGTCCCAATGCCGATGTATTGCTGGAACTGGGGATGTTCCTAGACCCACGGCTTGTCGTAACGGAAGAGCCTCCACGACCGCCTCGTGGCCGCTATGCAGGGGCTGGTGGTGGACGATGCCCTCAAGAGCGGCACTCACATCGGCCCGGTGGTGGACCAAGGCCAGCTCGATCAAGGCCTGAAATACATCCGCATCGGCCAGGAGGAGGGCGCCAAGCTGGTAGCGGGCGGCGAACTGCTGAAGCATGATGCGCCGAGGTTCTACCTGGCCCCGGCCCTGTTCACGGATGTGAGCAACCGGATGCGGGCGACGCAGGAAGGATGAGGTAGACCCTGCCGAATCCCTCCGGGATGTATTCTAATGGCTCTGGATCAGAGGATGGTGACTTGGAGAGGGCGAATAATTCCGTGCAGATCTACTACAGCAGGGATGCCACTCAGGTTGGCTCGCAAGGTCAGCTCCTGATGCTGTGGACGGCTCCCACCCAGCGGTGAGGTAGCATGGCTGCTTCGAGCAGCCAGCGGCACAGGAGCAGCCCA
>NZ_JAELXT010000024.1 GCF_016427565.1 Microvirga splendida | reverse complement strand
AGCTCTTCGGCCCTGCGGCCTGAGTGACCTATTCGACTGGATTCGTGTGCCCATTTGCAGGTTAATGCAACAAAGCCCCTTCATCGTCACGCACTTCCTGCCGCATCTCAACCGCGATGCGGTCTACCGCATCCTCAAGGCTGAAGGCTTGGGCCGCCTGCCGCCGGCGCAGCAGCGCCAGCGTCGGAGCGGCACGTTCAAGGATTACGATCTCGGCTTCGTGCACATGGACATCAAGCACCTGCCGAAGCTGAGAACCGCCAAAGGTGAGAGCCGCAAGCGCTTTCTCTATGTGGCCATCGACCGCTGCTCGCGCTGGGTACACCTGGCGGTCTACGACGACGAGCTGACCACGAGTGCGGTCGCCTTCCTCAAAGAGGCGGTGCGCGCCTTCCCCTTCAAGGTCACGCATGTGCTCACCGACCGCGGCTCGTGCTTTACCGCCGATGGCTTCGAGGACGCCTGCCGGAGGCTGAAGCTGCAGCACCGCACGACCAAGCCGTATACGCCGCAAACCAACGGTCTCGTCGAGCGCTTCAACGGCCGGGTGCAGCGCGAGGTGCTGGGAATCACGATCTACAGCCATCGTGATCTCGAGACGCTGCTCAAGGGCTTCAATCAGGCCTACAACAGGAGACGTCAACGCGTGCTCAAGGGCGCCTCACCCGAGCAGGTGGTGCACCGGCGCCTGGCTGCCGAGCCAAAGCTGGCCGACCGGCGCTACAAGCCACCCGATTCAGACGCTTTGCCGCCCGCCCTCCAAGTCGTCGCTCATGCCAAGGAGGTCTCACATCCGGACACCCTGGGACAATCCGAGCCTTGTTTGTGAGGAGCGTGACGTGATCGGGGAGGTGCCAGGGCTGGCGCTGGTCACCGATCTTGCAGGTTGGAGGATCGACCGTGCGGATACCACGACCGGATAGCGGTCTGGCCAGGGCTCATCTGCGGTCGATCCTAACTGGGCCCCCACAACCAGAGCGTCTGGATCACAAATGGCCCCTAAAATGGAACGGTGCCCTCGGAACTTACGTTGATCAGCAAATGATGATGCGAGCCGAACCTATGGCCGGCTCGGCGCGTCAAGTTACTGGAGGACACAATGAGCTGCACCGAAAAGGGTGTGCTCGCTGGCTTGGCTGCCACAACCGTCTTAGGCCTCGTCATGTTGCTAAATGAGATGACAAGCTTCATGCCGAATACAAGTGTCTTCGACATCATGGCCGGGGTAATGGGTGGCTCGCGGGCCACGGCTTGGCTCATCCGGTATCTGTCCGGCGCCTTGCTGTGGGGTGTCCTTTTTGCGTGGCTAAGCCCTTACCTGCCGGGCACACAGTACTGGATCCGTGGAGCAGCGTTCGGCATCGGTGTCTGGTTGTTGATGATGTTCATCATCATGCCTGCGGCCAGCTTGGGGCTCTTCGGCATTGGGAAAGGCGCCTTTTCGCCCACCCTGACCCTATTCCTGCACCTGATTTGGGGCGCCGTCCTGGGGGCCACTTATGGTTGGCTCCTGAATCCACTAGAAGAGGCAACATCACGGAACCGGCTGACGAACACGACGGATGCCCAGTAAGGCAGGAGCATTCAGCCTACCACCCGAAAACCGCTTCGGCTCACACGGTAAAGGTTAGGCCAACCCCGGTCTTGGGCTGACAGACGACAATTTCCTCCTCATCTGAGGCTTCGATCGCCGTCATCCGCACCATCATACCGCTTCAACACACCTGCTATTGGCAACTGCGTTCACCCCACCTACGTTGTCTGCAATGTGTGACGGCTGGAGGGTTTCATGACCCGTAAGGATCGAGTTGCGCTCTATGGCCGGATCGGGCTTGTCCTGGCCTCCTTCGCCATCATCGGCGGGGTTGTTGCCGAGCCTCTACTCCGGCCCTTGTGGTCCCCGCGGCTGACCGTGGCCCAGCGGTAGGGATAGCCAAGAATGAATGACCCTACGGCTGAGGTGAATCGGGCGACCTCAGACTACCAAGCAGCCTTGGAGAAGATGGCACAGATCCAAGAAGGGCTCGCCTCTGAGCTAGCTAGGCTAGCGGATGGGCTGGATCGGCAGGGCCAATCCGAAACCGCTGACATGCTTCTACAGGGGAGCCATTACCATAGGGCTTCCAGCATCAGGAGCCGTGCCATTGCCGCTGCTCTGGACACGGCTGACTAGAGCATCCTCAATGCCGCTTGACCACACCCCGTCTTCCGCTGACGGGGATGAGGTTACGCTTTGGGACTGACAGTGATGGGAACGGGTGGCGCCTTCCCTACCGATCCGGGAGCGGTTCGGAACTGGTACGGAACCAAAGCTACGAGGAGACGAGTCCATGCACGTATTCGGAGCCTTTGAGTTGGACATCCAGCCGGGGACACCAGACAACCCAGCATCCGTCATGATTGCCCTCCTGCGCTACACCAGGGGCGAGGACAGACGTCTTCTCATCACTCCCGAGTGCGCCTCCTTCGAGGAGGTAGAAGGGCAGATCAATTCCTTGCAGGACGAGCTGGATGAGATCCGGGAACGAGCCCGGCGAGCTTTCCAGGTCGCCTAGGACGGCCACTCTTTTGGGGGCTCAAGAAGCTACTGGCAGCCATTATGCCCCATTGACGAAACTACTGGCTGCCATTAGCGTTATGACCATGCAGACGGTCATCCAGACACCCACCTTCCTAGCAGACGCCAAGGCGGCGGGCCTGGACGACACCGAACTTGCCGAGATTGCCGCGACCATCGCCGCCAATCCTCTCGTCGGGGACATCATCCCCGGCACAGGTGGTGCCCGAAAGGTCCGGTTCGGAGGCAGGGGCAAGGGCAAGTCAGGCGGGTATCGGGTCATCACCTACTACGCTGCCGAGGACGTGCCTGTGTTCCTCCTGGCGCTGGTCGACAAAGGCCAAAGGGCCGACATCAGCCAGGCCGACAGGAACGCCCTGCGTGAAATCCTTGGCACCCTTGCAGACGAGTACCGCCAGGGAGTGCGCAGGAAGCTTCGGAAGGCACAGAAGTAACCACTTGGAGAGGGCAGGGCCCTGGAGATGACACTAGGCAAGAGACTTATTCAGGCAGCGGAAGAAGCTCAGAGCATCGCTCGGGGCGAGGCGGATCCATCCACCTACAAGGTCCACGTCCCCGCTGAAATCGACGTGAAGGCAATCCGGCAGGGATTGGGCATGACACAGGCTGAGTTCTCGGCTCGTTATGGCTTCCCGCTCGGCACCCTTCGCGATTGGGAGCAGGGGAAGGGCAAGCCGGACACATCAGCTCGGGTGCTTCTCCTCGTCATCGCGAAGGAGCCACAGGCTGTCGAACGCGCCTTGCATGCAGCCTAGCGCAATCACAGGAGCAGAAATGAACCAGAAGCAGAGCACACCGGGCCAACTGGAACGGGCCATTAAGGAGGCCTACGAGGAGGCAGAGAAGGAACGCGAGGAGATGGTGCGAGACTTCCGCCGCAAGAACCCGCAAGCCACTGAAGCAGAGGTGGAAGAATACCGCGCTTCACTGATGAAGGAATAACGGCTTCACCACACCCCGCCAGCCGCTGACGCAGGCGGGGATGCGGGTACGCGGGCGGACAGGGGGGATGGCATCTCCTGTGTCCGCCCAGAGTGCTTATTCAGCCCGTTGCAGCCGCAGCCAGGGAGAGACTCCTGACCAGGGCGCTGAGTGCCTGGGTGCACCGCATTGGACTGACCCGGCGCCTAGACGACGTAGAAGTCTTTGCTGGTCATCGCTAGCTTCTTCGAGATGGTCGCAAAAGCGACTGCTGCTCCTCGTCCAGACCCGTCAGCATCGTAGTAAAGAACACCACTGTCCTTATCGTAGATTACTCGGTCATCCTTGTCGTGCGCCTTGCCCGTGTTGTTGGTCCAGAACGCTGATGACTTGAGGGTACCGTTCGCACCGACTTTCGTGAACACCGCGTTATCGAGACGGATCGTGTCATCAATCACTCGGAAGTCCATGATGGCGTCCTTGTTCGTGCGGGTGTTCGCCTTCGTGTCGAACACAAACGCATCCTTGCCAGCGCCGCCATAGAGCTTATCGTTGCCCAAGCCACCGTAGAGGAAGTCGTTGCCTGAACCACCCTTCAAGACATCGTTGCCGCCAAAGCCCTTGAGACGGTCGGAGCCGGAAGTGCCAGTGAGATGGTTGTTGCCTGAGTACGTATCTTCCGGAGAAGGAGGGAGCAACACAACAGGAGGGGTGACGACAGGGAGCAAATCGCCAATATTGAACACGCCATTCGCGAAGCTCACCAGTTCAGCATTATAGATCGTGTCGGAACCGAATGACCCAGATAGATCGGTGATCTGAACCGAGCCATCTACGTTCATTGAGAAAACAAAATTAAAGCTATATCCGTTGTAGTAGATCAGATCAGTGCCGGACCCAGCGTTGATCAAATCATTACCAGCGCCGCCGTTGATCTCGTCCTTTCCACCATAGGTGAATACGTAATCATTACCATTGCCAGAGAATATGTAATCGGCGAAATCATTGCCATCGATGGAGTCACCCTCAGCCATGATGACATCGTAGGAAACATTAAGACCAAGTACCGCAGACGACGTTCCAACGAGATTAAGGTTCATGGCGTCGAAAAACGTAACACCATTTTTGCCTGCACGGATCGTGTCGACGGCGAACCAATCCACGTCAAGCTGCTTGTAGTGAATGTCATACTGATTGATGACAGGATTGAAGTTCATCCCGAACAGTGCTGTCCCATAGCCCGTCCACTGGTCGTATAGATCATCGATCAAGTACGCACTCTCGCCCTGGTAAGAAAGTCCGAACGCGGCATAGCGCATGTCAATACCTTGACCGGCAAGATTAGATATTTTGAAACTGGACATATTCTTCCTCAGAACCAAACCCGGTCGGGCTGTTACCTCAACGCATGCAACATTTTGGCAAACACGATAACTGCGTCTGCCCGCTGCTGGCCCAGCTATAACGGCCACACATTTAGCGATTGTTGCTCAGCGTCGGTATCCAGATGAATTATCTAATCTCAATTGGGCTATATGTCCGGAAACCAAGGCGATAGAACATCACCATAATAGTTGCGCCCTAAAACCTGCCCGAGCGGAATGGAGGTGAGCCCATGCACCTATTAGGGGTCAGCGCAAGATATGTTCCTGATTGAGCGCCGGCATTATCAACCAAAGACAGCTTTCCCTTTGCAGCGAAGCTTTTGCGTGAGATTCTGATCCCGTAATCGACGGGAGGTCGGGATGGATCTGTCTGTACGCGAGGTGCTGTCCAGGATTACCACCATTCCCGACATGGTCAGAGCCTTCCAAAACGAGAGCCATTGCCGGCGATTGCTTGAGGCGATGGTTTGGCCGAATGGGCGAGTTTGCCCGGCCTGCGGCTATCGCCACTCCATCGCACTGATGGTTCGAGAGAATGGGAAGCGAGCCCGAACTGGGCTCTACCAATGCTCGAACGGCACCTGCCGGTTTCAGTTCACCGTCACAACACGAACACCCCTGCATGCGACGAAGCTTCCACTTCGGGTCTGGCTCTCCGGCCTCTGGCTGATGCTACAGTCGGACAAGGGTATTTCCTCCATCCGATTGGCGGAAGCGCTTGGTGTCAGCCAGCCGACGGCTTGGCGCATGGGTCATGCCCTGCGCCTGATGGTCGGACGCGAGCAGGCTCTGGATGGTGTGGTCGAGATTGACGGCCTCTACATCGGTGGCAAGCCGCGGCGGGAGAAGAACTATTCTCCACCAGGACGAGGACGCAAAGGTCAGCCGAAATCTTGAAAACACCAGCACTTGTGGCCGTGCAGCGGCCGCCGGATGTAAGCGTTGGTGCGTCATCAGGTGAGGTTCGGGCGGCTGTGATTGAGGATCTGTCCGAGTCCGAAGCGGACCGGGTTCTCACCGAGACTGTCGATCCGAAGGCTCATCTGATGAGTGATGAATGGAAGGCCTTCGTCTTAATTGGCACTGCGTTTGCGGCTCATGACACTGTCCACCATAAGGCTCGTGAATATGCTCGCGGTCCTGTTCACATCAATTCAGCGGAGGGCTTCAATGACCGGGTCCGCCGTACCGTCTCGGGCGTGTTCCACCACATCAGCCCGCACCACGCAGACCTCTACTTCAACGAGATCGGCTTTCGCTGGTCGCAGCGGGTCGTCACAGGCCAGGCGCCGCGACGCACACGCAAAGGACGGCCAGTGACCAAGACCTTGTGGGCGCGAATACCGCCTGCTCTGCAGCTCCCGGCAGTCTTCCGCTTCGCCGTTGGACGCGAGATGCGCCGAACGAAGGCCGGCGGGATCGACCTCGTCTCGAAGGTAGCTGTCTTTGGTTGATAATGCCGGCGTGTGTTTGGAAGCAGTTCTTGTTCCAGCCCCCTCCAGGCTCGGAAGCTCTGCAAATGGCATGAGGCGGCCCTTATCCGGTTTTCCGCTTTAGCCGTGTCAACGGACCTTCATCTGGTTTGCTCCACCGAGTTATGGCCTACTGCCAACCCTCTGTATGAGGCAAGCTGGAACGCCTCAGCTAATGGAGCGATGATCATCCGGATGAACGAGGCCGGCTTTTAGTCCGATGCGTTCCAAACCATGAGAGCAGCAGGCTATGATTCGCTAATCTTTCAGTGCGCAGGATCGTAGCCCCTGTAGCATCACGAGATCAGCCGGAGGGGCTCATGACGGAGGCGCTGATCGCCAGGGGCCTGGCGCCTGCTGAAGTAGGCTCGAAAACGTGGCCAGCTTACCAGGGGCGAGTTCAACCAGATATTTCAGCTAGACCTGCCGCCGGACTGCCCGGAGGCTCTCAAGCGCGAACTGTGGAAGCTGCACATCAGTATCCTGGTGACAGGAGACAAGCGCTGAAGTCACACACAAGCAGGTGAGGGGAGGGGCTCTGTTCCCTCAAACCAGGCGTGGATTGCGGCCTCGCGGGCGGTCTGCTCGTCCTCAAAGCCACGATCGGTTGGCTTCTCGAAGCCGCAGACGTGGCACTGAACAGCAGCAGTGAAGCCAATGTCACCCGTGGCAAAGCTCAGGACGGATGCTGCATCGCAGGAACACTGTGGACAGAACCTCTGGCCCATGTGGTTCTTCCTTTCCCCAGCGATTGCTGCTGGTTGAGGTGAGACTAGCGCATATGGAGACGCTTTCGAGCCGGACAGTCTGCGACAAATTTGTGCAGCGCACAATAGCCAAGCAAGAATGTGGTGCTTATGAGAGCGGGGCATAGGGCCCTCGTTTGGGCCTACTATATTGCAGCTTGGATCTGAACGTTAAGCCGGTCTGGTACCGCTCTGTCGGTGGCAGTTCAGCACGTCGCTTCGCTTACTCTCGTTTTGTGCCTGTCATCTGGGACATAAAGATCTCCTGCATCTGCTCGAACCCTTTCAGGGTGGCGGGCAGCCAAGTCCTCAGCATGGCTTCAGGCTCCATCGCCCGGATGTTCGCCGTCATGCGGTCCTGCACCTCTCGCATGAGCTGCTCCTGCATGGGTTTCACATCCGGTAGGCCTAGAAAGGCCCGTGCCTCTTCAGGCGTGCACTCAACATCCATGGTGATCTTCATCTGACATCCTGCTCCAGCATCAACAGATGGGCTGCCGAACGGTGGTGTCTTATGTCGCTCCTGAGGTCAACCAAACGGGGCTACGCGGTACGCCTGCTACTTGGATTGACCTCGGCCATCCTATTTTTCCATCACATACGTGCCGGGGGCATCCAGCAGGGGTGGGTGCTTCGCGCTGCCCATTGGGGGCGGCGCGCTTTTCCGGCCCGACCGAGCCGAAAGCCAGGCGGTCCAATCCGGCCACCAGCTCCCCTCATGGCGGCTGGCGCTCTGCAGCCATTGCTCCGGGTTGTTCGCTGGCGCGTCCCCCGTCTCCCGGATCCAGTAGGCGCCCTTGCCACCCGGGGGATTGATGATCCCTGCAATGTGACCGCTAGAGGCACGGACGAACCGCACGTCTCCACCGAACAGCTGAGTGATGCGCCAGGCTGCATCCCAGGGCACAATGTGGTCCTTCTCCGCCCCCACCGCGTAGGTATCCTGGCCGATGCGGCTGAGATCAAGCGCCTCACCCTTGAGCGTGATCTTACCCGGCTCGATCAGATTGTTCTCAACATAGGTGTTGCGCAGGTACCAGCTATGGGCGGCACATGCCATCCGGGTGCCGTCGCCGTTCCAGTACAGGAGATCAAAAGCCGGCGGCTTGCTGCCCATCAAGTAGTTGTTGACCACATTGGCCCAGATCAGGTCATTCGAGCGCAGCAGGTTGAACATGTTCGACATCTCGCGGCTGTCGAGATAGCCGCGCTCCATCATCTGCTGCTCGATCAGATCCACCCCCGGCTCGTCCATGAATACGGCCGTGTCGCCCACGCGCGAGAAGTCCTGCAGCGAGACCATGAAGCTGGCCGAGTTGAACCGCTTGTCGCCCTTGGCCGCGAGGACCGCCAGTGTCATCGTCAGGAGCGTCCCACCGATGCAGTAGCCCATGGCGTTGACCGTGGGACGACCGGTAATCTCGCGCACCACGTCGCTGGCTTCCAGCGGTCCGAGGTCCATGTAATCCTCGATGCCGATCTCATCCATCGACGCATCCGGGTTCTTCCAGGAGACCAGGAAAACCGTGAACCCTTGCTCGACCAGGTAGCGCACCAGGCTGTTCTTGGGCTGCATGTCGAGGATGTAGTACTTGTTGATCCAGGGTGGCAGGATCAGCAGTGGCGTCTTGTGAGCCTTCTTGGTTGTGGGCGCATACTGGATCAGCTCCATCAGGCGATTGCGATGGACCACCTTTCCTGGCGTGAGGGCAAGGTTCTTGCCTGGCGCAAATGCCTCGGTGTCGACCATGCTCAGGCGCCCGGCCTGGAGGTCGGCGGCCAGATTGGCGGCCCCGGCTGCAATACTGGTCCCTCCGGTCTCGACGGCTCGTTGAAGAGCGACAGGGTTCGACAACAGGATCAGGGCAGGGCTCATGGCATCTACGAACTGCTGCAGATGGAAGTTGATGCGCTGCTGCTCCGCCTCGCCTATGCCCTCCACATCGCCCTGCTGCAGGAGCCAATCGGACGCGAGCAGATAGATCTGCTGGAGAGTGCGATAGACGGGATTGGCATGCCATTCATGAGCAGCGAACCGTTTGTCTGTGGCAGAAGCTGGTCTTTCGGCTGACGATGAGCCGGCAAGACCAAGCCAGCGCTGCCCTGCTTCGTGCCACACATCGAGCGCGGACCGCCATAGGTCTTGGTTGAGGTCCACGACGTCCAAGGCTGTGCCTGGTTTTCTCAGTGAGCGCAACCAGACGATACGCAGAGCCCGGGCGATCTCGGCCCAGTCGACCGGCACGACCTCGCGCAAAGGATTGGCGTTCCACATCTGGTCGATGGAACGAAGGGTGGGATCCTGTGACAGGCTCCTCTGGAGCTGATCGACACCCCCGTCGATCAGACCCGAAACAGGGTTGTCCGTTGTCATCTGCCACCAGGCGGTCCCTGGGGCAGCCAAGGACTTTGCTGGGGTGGACATCTGGTCCATCCAGGAGGCCCAAAGCCTCAGCATCACATCGGGCCCGGGCATGTTTCTGTCTATCTGCCGTTGGACCTTATCCGCATCCTGCCCTGTCATGAGCGCCCTCCGCGTTTCTGTAGCTGCTGATCTCAGGCAAAGCTCTGCCTTGCGTGAACATCTAGGTGCCGCTGCCTGCTCTGCCAGCGAGGTGTGGTAGTGAACCAAGCGAAAGCGGATGAGCCGAGGGACGAATCCAACCTGCTCCGATCAACACGACCAAGGCAATCAACCTGATGCTGGTCCAGCTCGGCTGCGCCCTCTCGTGCGAGCTCACCGGCCGAACCCGCTACCGCCCTTGGGGCATTGTGTAGGGCCTCTCCGGCTACGAAGGTGACGCCTCTTTGTCGCCTTACTGCCATGGTTCGAGATTCCGGTCGGACGTCAACCGGAGAAGGTCGCTTGTTCAAAGATTACGGGAGCACACGGATCAGTCTGGCCTGTCCTCAGTGCCACCAGATGTTCAAAGTCCGACTACGGAAGCTGCGGTTCGGCGCAGATCTGACCTGCCGCCTGTGCCGGCATGAGTTCCCGGCTCAGGAGGTTTCCACTCGTCGAGAAGTTCAGGATGCTCTGGCGCGCATGCATAGGCTTGTGCATCGAAGAACACAGCCGGACGAGCCGTGTCAGCCAAGAGATATGGCAAGATCCATGCCGCCTCAGCCTTGCAAGATTGTTGAGCATCGCGGCAGAGGGGGAGCAGGGCTCCTTTGACATCAAAGCCTTGAACGCAGAAACCACTCTGGGCCCAGCCCTGTTCGGCGACTTCGTCTTTACCCTAGCACGTAGCCCTGCTGGCCCTACCTAGCCGCCCTGGTCTGACTTTAGCCCACTCCTCAACTCGGGTTCTCCATGCCGCCACAAAACGCTGATGGATCAGACAGGCAACCATCCGCTTTGACGCCTTTCCGGTATCGCATCTTCCTGGCGATCTGGATTGCCAGCCTTGCCTCCAACTTCGGCGGACTGATCCAATCAGTGGGTGCGGCCTGGCTGATGACGTCCATCGGCGCACCGGCCGATCTCATTGCCCTGGTCCAGGCCTCGACGACGCTGCCGATCATGCTGTTCTCGCTCATGGCCGGCGCCATCGCCGACAACTTCGACCGCCGCAAGCTCATACTCGCCTCACAGGTGTTCCTGCTGGTTGTATCGGTCGCCCTGACCCTATGCGCTTACTTTGACGTGGTGACACCTTGGCTCCTGCTTGGCTTCACATTCCTCGTTGGCTGCGGCACGGCCTTCAACGGACCTGCTTGGCAGTCGCTGGTGGGCGAGATGGTGCCCCGCTCCGACCTGCCGGCTGCGATTGCCCTCAACAGCATGGGCTTCAACATCGCCCGCAGCGTCGGCCCGGCCCTTGGCGGCCTCATCGTCGCAACTGTGGGTGCCTTTGCCGCCTTCGCAGTCAATGCCGTCAGCTATCTCGGGTTGATTGCCGTCCTGGCACGCTGGCAGCCTGCCCGCCCGCCCAGGGCTTTGCCACCCGAAACTCTCAGGTCTGCCATGGCGGCCGGGATCCGCTATGTGGCCATGTCGCCCAACCTTGGCGTGGTGCTCATGCGGGGAGCCGTGTTCGGTGTCGGGGCCATTGCGATCCAGGCCCTGATGCCGCTCATTGTCCGGGATCTGATCCAGGGAGGGCCTCTCACCTATGGCCTTCTGCTCGGGGCCTTCGGCGTAGGGGCGGTTGGTGGAGCCCTCTTGAGTACGCGTCTGAGACAGGCGCTGTCGCTCGAAGCTCTCGTCCGCATCGCCTTCCTCAGCTTTGCCGTGTGCGCCGCTGTGGCGGGATTGAGCTCCTTCACGCTCCTGACGATGGTCGCGATGGCTCTGGGCGGAGCGAGCTGGGTGCTGGCGCTCTCGAGCTTCAACGCTACCGTGCAACTGTCCTCGCCACGCTGGGTGGTCGGGCGGGCTCTGGCGCTTTACCAGATGGCGACCTTCGGCGGCATGGCCTTCGGCAGCTGGATCTGGGGCGTCGCAGCCGACGGGTATGGAACGGCGGACGCTCTTCTGATCGCGGCAGGGGTGCTGGTTGCTGGGGCCACCCTCGGCCTGCGGCTTCCCTTGCCCGAGCTGAAGACGCTGAACCTCGATCCTCTCAACCGATGGACGGAGCCCCATATCTCCGTCGACATTCTACCGCGCAGCGGCCCCATCGTGATCACGATCGAGTACGCGATCCGGGAAGCCGATGTGGCGGCCTTCCTTGCCGTGATGGCGGAGCGGCGGCGGATCCGGCGGCGGGACGGCGCGCGTCACTGGACGCTGCTGCGTGATCTGGAGAACCAGGAGATCTGGATCGAGCGCTACCATAACCCCACATGGCTCGACTACGTGCGGCACAGCCAACGCATCACGCAGGCGGACGCAGCCGTGGGAGAACGGCTCCGCGAATTGCATCAGGAACCAGGTCGGCCACGGGTGCGTCGCACGATCGAGCGCCGGACTGGCGGGCCAGCCCCGGATCCTGGTTCTCAGGCCCATGACCTGACCGAACCCCTGACAGATCCAACCCGCTCGTCCTGAGGGCTTGCCGTCACCGCAGCAGAAGATTTAACAGCTGTCATGCGAAGCCGGTTGTCAGTGGTGTGCATTCATCCTGCCGGATCGGACACTCTGCTCGACATACCGCGGCCCATCACTCTCAGCATTTCGTCATCAGCCTTTGTAGCCTCACTACAACGGATAGGGCAGTGACCTTGGCCGCCGCTGCTTGTTGACAGGTGAGGCGTCGGAGGATCACGATCCTTGGGTGGGAACCCCATAAGGAGCGTCACGATGGATAGCTTCGGGCACATTCTGAACTGGCGCCTGAAACACGGCTCGCACACGTTTCCTGGGCAAGACGGCGGGACCTGCATCAACGAAGCCGCCATTGTGGCAGCCGGTTTCCCGTACCAGCCGGTCCGCTCGGTGGAAGACATGCCGGCGTGCTTCTCGCGTCCGATCTGCCGACTGGCAATGCAATTGAACGATCAGGCAAACGATGCAGAGCGGCAGCATCTGCTGTCCTTCGTCACCCGCTTGGCCTGTGCCGACACGCCGATTGTGGAGCGGGAGCGGGAAGCTTACATCGCCTTGCGCATGAGATGGTATCTCCCGTTTCGGGAAGGTCTCAAGGTTCTCGAAGGCGCGCTGGCCATTGGGCGGCAGGCGAACGACCTCCCGACGGAGGAGGTGAGAACCAGGATGGAGACTGTTCGAGACCATGCGCCCAGTCCTACGTCGGAACCCGACAACTTTCTGTTCTCGAAGTTCCAAGGATGGTTTGCCGGTATATTCTAGATCAAGCCGGTCCTGGTACCAGATGTTGTTCGGCCTTGAAGGCAGTCGGACCCTGCTCATCTGCCTAACAGCAAGCCGCGGATTGGGCAGACCTCTGCCTGCTGAGCCAGTTTATCGAACGAGCCTTTGGCTTTCGTGGCTTCCCACCTAGAGACCATCTGACTTTTAATCAGAGGGTCCTGGGTTCGAGTCCCAGCGCGCTCACCATATCTCTCAATGACTTACCGGCGCATTGAGATGAACATGTTTGACTGACTCCAACTTCCGTGCGCACCCCGTACGCACGAGACCTGGCCGGTCATTCGATTGATCTGGCGGCAACGGTCCATACCCGTGGGGTGTACGGCTGGTCCGATTTCGGGAGGCAGAGCCCTTAGCGGCGCTAAGAATTAAAAGCTCAGCTTTTTTCCATCCTCACGAGATCCGGTATGTAAGGAGCCAAAGCGACTCGGTACAGCGTGGTATAGGAACTCTGAGGAGTTCTCTGAACATCATACTTGGTTCGAGTCTCTTACTGGGAACCTTCTGGCTGGCGTGGACAAGGATACCAGTAAGATTCGTGCGCTCGAACGCTGGTGCCTGGAGCAGGCTGACGATTGCCGCAAGGTACACGGGTTGCTTCTGGATGAGAACAGCCGCCTTAAGCTCGCTAAAGCGATCGGCGCAGCTGTCCAGCGGGCGAGCCTGAAGCTTGCCTGCCTTGCTCGCGGCGAAGATCCGCAGGGAGCCTGGGGACCTTCTGATTGGCCGCTGATGCGGCCCATTAGAGCGGGAGCTCCCATCGAGAGGCGCTCAGTTCGGTTCGATGAGCTTGTGAAAGGGTGGATGTCCGAGCGGAGACCTGTCGAGAAGACCGTCTATGAATGGAGCCGCGCCCTACGGCAGCTTTCCGAATTCTTGGGTCACGATTATGCGGGCCGCCTGACGGCGGACGACTTGATCGCCTGGAAGGAGTCGCTTGTTGCAGCGGATCTTCGCCCCAAAACCGTTCGTGATGCCAAACTTACCCCAGTGCGGGCCATTTTGCAGTGGGCGGTGGACAACCGCCGCTTACCGTCCAATCCAGCGGAGCGGGTGACCATCGACGTCAAGGTCAAGTCGGCTGAGTCCAAACGCAGCTTCACCGACGAGGAAGCCGCGATCGTGCTTCGTGCGGCCCTACGGGAAAAGGATCTGGTTCGCCGCTGGGTGCCCTGGCTCTGCGCCTATTCTGGAGCAAGGCTTGCTGAGGTCTGCCAGCTTCGAGTTCAAGACATCCTCCAGATCGACGGGATCTGGTGCATGAAGTTCGATCCGGAAGCAGGATCCTTGAAAACCCGAAGCTCCGAGCGGGCTGTCCCCCTGCATCCCGCGGTCATCGAGTGTGGTTTTCTTGACTTTGTCGCCAGCGTCAAGACAGGGCCGCTGTTTGCCCATCCGTCGCCAGACAAGTTCGGGAGTCGCGGCGGCAATGGAACTAAGATGCTCGGGCGGTGGGTACGATCGCTTGGGCTCAAAGATGAGAGGATTTCCCCGAGCCATTCCTGGCGCCACCGCTTCAAGACATTAGGCCGGCGTTATCAGCTTGCGCCCGATATCGTAAACGCCGTCACAGGCCATGGAAAGCGGTCTGTTGCAGATCGCTACGGTGAGTTTCCTATGGAGGCTCTACGCCAAGAGATCGCCAAGATCCCAGCAGTCTCCATATCTTGATCTGCCAACAACCTATTCTGCAAGAGCGCCTTTGTAGCGGCCGCTCGATGGTATGGGAAAGGGACATTCCTACGAAGTCATTCAGTACAGTCGTACGCACATGCTCGCGTAAGCCAGGTTGGCGCCAGGCAAAGCCTCCCAATCCATCTGCGTGCTCCGGACGGCTCTCACCCAGAGCATGCGAGATCCTAGGCCGCTATCCCAGAGGTCATCCTAACCCTTCGATGGAGGATTGCGGAACACGTCAACCTTTGTCTCCAAGCACCGCCGCAGGCTGAGGTCTGTCGCCCCCACTGCGTACCAGCCTTCAGGCTTCTGGTAGAAGTCCAAGCCACGGCCGATCTTGATGATCCAGCCGTTGTCCAGTCTGACCTCGCGATCATGCATCCTCTCGTTTAGCTGGACTTCGAGTGCTACGTCATACTCCAGCAGACTTTCCTTAAGCTCGTCTAGCTTCTCCTGAAGCCCGGCCATATCGGTCTGCTGATCATAAGAGGTAATGAGGGCAATTCTCCTGACTGTGGCAGCCTTAACAACGGTCTCGCAGAACCGAACAAAGTTAGCGATTTGGTGCGGCATGCGAATGTACGGATCCTCGACGACAATCGACTTTGCCCCCGGTAGGTAAGGGCCAAAGATCGTGTCATAGGAGTGCCCTGTATCTCCGTATGCGATCGTGTAGTGCCGTTCAGTAGGACTTTCCGGCTCTGAAGCCGAGGCAGGAGCTTCAAGCGGCTCTAATACGTTTGTGGGCTGTCGTACTGGAGAAGGCGAGGCTGAAGCCACTACGCCGTTCTCTTCCTCAGTCTCCGCCCGGAGCCGTCGGCGTGCCGGCTCAAGCGTTGCGGAGGCGCTCAGGCTCTCAGGACAGTAGACTACTACTTCCCTGCCATTCCTATCGAAGAACGATAGGTTGATCCTAGCGAACTCGTCGTCCGGCTTTCGTTTGTTCATTTGTTCTTTGACGCGGCGGCGACATTCAACAGCGTAAGCCACGTACTCGTCGAACTCCTCATCTGTCGGAGAATCAGCCGGGTGCAGGATCTTAAGAAAGGCGCAGAGGGTCTTCTTGATGCCTTTCTCGTCGCGGCCTTCGACGGCTGAGCCCAACTTCAGTCGTTTGCTGACTTCCTCGTAGCGATTGCTGTGCTTGAGCTGATGGTGGAAAGCTTCGGCGAGGTAGTCTGTGATGAGGCCGAACCGATCCGTCAGAAACGCACTGCTGTTCTTGGGCATCTCCCAACCCGGCAGGTAGCAGGCAAAGCGGTCCATCACAGCAAGATCGAACTGCTCAGGCAGCGGCTGAAACAAGTCGTACTCCGTTGAATTCACGATCTGCTCAACGGACATATCAATGTTACCGACGAAGGCCATACTGGCGTCGGCGATGACTTCAACGCCGCGCGAGAATCGGCCGTTGGCCATATAGTCTTTCATGATCTGGATCGTATCAGGATCCTTGACTTTGATCCCGCCGACCTCATCAAATGCAACCGTGTCCCAGAAACCCACCAAGCCAATCTTGTGTCGGGCGTTATTGTAAAACAGGACTGACTTCGTTGCTTGCCCGCCACTGATGAGAGTGGAGTAGGGAGAGAACTCACTGAAGAAGTATGACTTGCCGGTGCCTCGAGGGCCTAATTCGATGAAGTTGAAATTTGGCTCTACGAGAGGAGCCAATCTTGCGATGAAGTGCAACTTCACCCTATGTGAAAGCTTCGACGGCTCCAGGCCTACGGAGCGGAGCACGACATTCATCCATTCATCCCGAGTGAATGCTTTTTTTGCGTCACCATAGGATGCAAAATCAAAGCGGCTGAGCTGAACCGGCCGCAAATCCTCAACGTAAAACGCGTACGCATCGGCATCGATGTCGTTATGGGCGATCACGACTTCGGCCCAGATACCACCCTCAAGGAGGCGGTCGTTGTCCCTGTAGAATCTTTCACCGATGGCGATGCGCTGCGAGGCGAAGTTTTCAAGCGATGCCCAGTGCCTTTTTTCCTTCTCCACGTAGCGCACATGGACCTTGTCAATGAACTTATGCTTGCCCTTCATGGCTACGCGAGATTGGGCGGCGTTGGCCTCATCGGGGCGGACGTAATTCTCCTGCAAAGTGGAGAGGACGGCCTCCATGCCTTCTTGAATCTCAGCCGGGTCGTTGCTGGCGCAGTATCGTGCGAGCAGGAACTCCAGGACAAACGTTGGGACGTTTGTGCCCTTCTTGATCCGGTGCAGAAGGTCCTTGCGGACCACCTTACCGTCAAATAATTCATTCAGCTTGGAGTCCAATGCATCCATCACGTACTCAGACTGCATAGTCGGTCTCCAGCTCCAGCGAAGCGTACTGCGACATTGTTACTGGGTTCAGCGCCTTGAGCGTGAACTTGCCCTCGAATTCGAGGGCCATCTTAACGGTGACCTGAATCTTTCCGCCTGGCTTCACAGTGATCGTTCCTGTAGCAACGTCAACGGGGCCGCCGCGCTTCGCCTCTCCGACGATTGCACCCTTCTTATCGTGCGCCTCAAGCAAGATCTCGAAGGTTTCACCAAGGGAGAACATATTCTCACCTTCTACCGCCAGATCTACTACGGGCAGCCGCGTAGTGACGCGCTTCGCACCATTCTTGTAGGAGAGTGAGACCGTGGCCGACGCTAGCCGGGGCTGCTCGGCCCGCTTAAGCCTTACTGTAATGAGAGGGACCACAGCCTCTTGCAACGAGGCTCCGCCGTGGAAGTATACCAAGCCTTTCCGGTAAGGGGACATGCTCCTTGGACCACCCAGCTTGGCGAAGTTGCCCCGCGCGCCTGCCTTCTCGGTTGGCAGGACGAAGTTACCCGCGTCCGGTTCACCCTCTCCGAGCAGGGCGCGATCATGCACGACAGTCCAAGCACCAGCGGGCTTAGCGCATACGTCTCCAGCCTCGGCGTGGGCATTGAGCACAAACCCATGGTCGGTAGCGATGACCACGTCAGAGAAACCCGCTTGTTTGAGCTTGTGGACCGCTACGCGGATTGACTTCAGGGACTGGTGAATAAGGCTCAGCGTGGTCAGCGTTCCCGAAGGGACATTTTCGAGATGGGCGTCGATATCGACGGTTCGGAGTACGAGAAGCTCGACCGAGTCGGAGAGTCTGTCTTTGGATCGTACGAATGCATCGAGCTGGGTCTCGGTGAACCGATCGCCAAACCGGGTCCGTAAGACGTCCATGCGGGCGGCCACCGAAGTCAGCTTGGTCCCACCGAGCGTGACAAAGAAGCCGTCTCCATCTCTGACGAGACGCAGGCTAGAGCCCGCCCCCGGAAGGAGCGACGCCATGCCGACGGGGGTGACCGTAG
This sequence comes from Microvirga splendida, assembly GCF_016427565.1. GTDB lineage: Bacteria > Pseudomonadota > Alphaproteobacteria > Rhizobiales > Beijerinckiaceae > Microvirga > Microvirga splendida. The sequence continues at coordinate 57,738 of NZ_JAELXT010000024.1, read as the reverse complement.
GAAATTGCGCGCACGCTGCCCGAATTTCTGCCTGCTCGGTCTCGGCGAGTTGTCTGTGCAATGTGACGCCGAGTTCATAGCGGAGTGCATCCACCATGATGTATGCTACTCTACGACCACTCTCCTTGAGCATGGGTTCGATGACTGTGTCAAAGACGTCAGTGTTCGACAGCCGGCCCTGAGGTGGCCAACCTGCCGTCTCAAGATGCTTAGTGAATAGAGACTGAGCCTTCTCCGCAAGCTTCGCATAGCGCCTGCGGCAATAGTCTAAGAGGTCGGATAATGAGGCATCGGTGAGAAGGTAGTCCCCGGCTGCCTGTTCGAATTCACGTTGGAGGCGATCCACATCGCGAAGGGATGTCGCATAATGCCCAATCAGCATGTCGAGGTTGCGACCGTTCTCGGCCAACTGCCGATCAGCGTCATCGCACTCTTCAATGAGCCTAAGGCAGGCTTCAACAAGCCCCCATTGCGCCTGGCTCTCGCCTTTGCTGCTCCACACTGAGCCGCTATGCCGCGAGACGATACCCCTTGCGCTATCGATATCATCAGCGACAAGGGCCTTCACCGCTGCAGTTAGGAATGTCCGCTCCTCGAAAGGGAAGGTGTCCCGCATTCCTAAATGAACGATGCTCGAGCAGGATTCGGGCAGCTTAAGCTCTTCCTCGACGCCCTCGGCGCGGCTGATATACTCATTGCGCGTCGAGGAGCCGCTCCGCAGCATGTCGCACAGGTGCTCGACCAACGGTCGAGCCGCCTCGGGTGCCTTTGGAACGTTGGATAGGGTCTCAGGAAGAGCGGTGGGAAGGTCGAACGCGAACTCGCTAAACAACAGGAAGCGCCAGAGTTCGTCTGCGATAGGGGAAAGTGTCCTGCCCTTTGTCATCAGCTTGAGGCCGAGAGACTTCTCAAGCAAGGCCTTCGCCTCCGGCACCCACCCGTCGCTCACTTTGAGCGCCTCCACTTGTTTCGGTGCCGGCACTAGGAGGGCAAGAATGATCTCGCGGGCGGATTCCGCGTGCAGGCAGGTTCGGAGGGTCGGCCAGGAGAGGCCGCCACCGACGTTGTCGATTAGGGCGAACGGCGGCGACGGGTTCTCGGCGAACAGCCGACGGATTTCGGTAGCATTGTCGGGCTTCGCCTTCAGGCAGATACTCTCGTAGCGATCGCCGTCTCCGTCTGGGAAAACGGCTCCGCAGGCAGCGTAGACCGCGAAGGGGTCCGCTTGCCGCTCTTCGTCGGTCACCGGAGGTTCGGTCGGGACATAAACCAGCAGTTCCTTAGGGTTGTTCGGCTTACCCAGGAAAGCGAGCACCAGCATGGCGGCCTCCCGTGCCTCGATGCTGCTTTCGCTTGCATCAACGACCGCAGTATCTTTGTCTGCGAGCGAACGGCAGATGTCGTAATAGCGACGGTCCGGATCGTAGACAGCTAGGACTGAAGCGTTCTTCAGCCGGGGAATGAAGATCTCATTGCGGATGAATGCAGCGATGCTCATTCGGCAAACTTCTTCTTGCGACCCTGGCCGCTGGCAGAGTTCGGCTCGGGTTCGATGTAAATGTGTTCGAGGTTATGGGCGATGGCGAGAGACTTGTCGGTCTTACACTTCTCCCGGATACGATCGGGCCAGTAGGACATAGCACTGTGGGCCCAGTCATATTCGCCCTTTTCTAGCCTCGCCCAGGTGTCTCTTAGCACCTTCTGCCAGGGCTTATGGCGGAAGAGCGGCCAAAGCGGAGCGGCCGTGATCTGCACGCCGTCATCTTGGTTGGGGCGATAGGTCTGGGCGATCTGCAGTAGGGTGTCACGCAGGTCGATCAATTCCCCTTGAAGGGATTGGAGGGCCTCGAGCCGCTTGTCCTCCTCACGGTTCCGAGTGCTGCCTTTGGCGCGCAGCGCAGTGGCCTCGTGTTCTACCTGTTTGAGTTTCCCCCTCGGACCTTCGATGAAGTCGTTGACCGCAGTGTAGAGTGTCTGGCTGGTCAGGCTAGGATAATAGAGCCAGAGCGTGTAGCTGCCCGAGGCCGTCGAGATCGGCCAATAGATCGGCGCCTTGCGGCGACTCTTGCTGTAGCGCTGCAGATGGAATGGGAAGAAGTCACGTTGCAGCCAACGGCGCACATCGGACGGCACAGGAGCTTTGACCCGCACAAGCACTTCTTCCACCAGACGGGCGAGGTCATGCGGATGACCAGAGTCGTCGACAAGCACGCCGAGTTGTAGGTGGAAGGGATCAGCGCCATCAGGTAGCATGCCTGGACTTTTCGCGGGGAGCGGATCGAAAGGCTCCGGCTCAGACGGGACCGCACGTTCACCTGTGGCCAGCCGCCAGTCGAACCGGCCAAAAGCGACGCCTACGGCCCAGCTAAGCAAGCCTGAAGCTTCGTCTATGGGATCGGCGCTTTCCTCGTCGTCCCCTTCGTCCGCAGCTTCACTCCCGTCTACACCGCCCTCTGTTGCGGCGCCATTACCTGCTTGTAAGGCCGCACGGTCGACCTCGCTAAAGCCGTATAGGTTGAAGGCGATGGTGTCGATCTCATCTTGGATGCATGCCATCTCCGCTTCGATGGCAACTGGATCATACGGGCCGAGGCGGGTACGTAAGCTGGCAGGTAAAAGGAAAGCATGCGATGTTTCCTGCACCGTATCCTTCTGGCGACGTAATGTCCAAGCGTGGCGCGAGAGCTCAGCAAGACGGCATCGGTCTTCAGATTCAAGCTCTGGGAACGGTGTTTCTTGAATGACACCAGCCTCGTAGGACTGAGCTAACTCGACTGTGCCAAGTTGTAGACTTACCAGATATCGGAATGCGGATGAATTGAGAACACTGCAAATAGCCATACATTCTGAAGAATCGAACGGCGATAAGATGATTGCTGGGCCCTTGTCTCCGAAGATGGAGCCACTGGGCAAGACTCTGAAACTAAGGCCTGTACTATTTCTTCTTGACCACGTCAGACCAGGCTTGAAGAAGTGCTGAAGAGATGCAGGCCTGATATCAGGTCGATGTTCGGTGCCCTGATATCCCGGATACGTTTGGGCTTCCTTGTCCCACGCAATAACTAGGTGAAGATCTGAATAGAATGGTGAAAATGCACCACCCTTTGCATGCGGAACCCATAGTTTTGGTTCCTTAGATTGCCGCGCCTTTGGTTCCCACCAGGCTCGAATCCACCGACCGTCATCCGTTGTTCCGTTCGTCCGGAGCGCCTTTCTCGAAACGGTCTGGAATCGGGTGCCAGATTTGAAAGATGTGAAGAGGCTGTTCGAAGCCCAGTAAGCAAAAGGCTTCCCAGGAATTGCGTCGAAACACTCCGGGTCCAGTTGAAACACTCGCGCGTCCTCTGCTCCATTGCGGAGTGCAGCACAACTGGCTAGCAAGCTCGTATCTTTGTCTTTGTCCGCCAGTAGGCGTAAGAAAGTCGTCATGCATGTTTCTCCAGCACATAGGCAGCGGCTTCCACCATCGCGTCATCCATCACTCCATGCCCCAGATCTGCCAGGGCTTCTGGTCGGGCGATCCCCAGCACCACCTCCTCGCGCCACTTCTGGAAACTGGACAGGAAGAAACAGGTACGTGAGGTGATGGCACCGATGCGTCCGCCGCTGCGCATCAATGCCAAACCACGTTCGACAAAGATGGCAAGCAGGTCGTTCTTGCTGTTAGGATAAGTTTTTATGAGGCGGTCTTTGGTGCCCGCCGCCAACGCGCCGAAAGGCGGATTCATCACCACCACGTCGAATACCTCACGGCAGAGATCGATAATCCTGAGACCTTGCAAGGCGTCCTCCGCAAAAAGATGCCCTTGGTAGGTGGAACGCGCAGCATTGGCAAACTCGGTCAGGGCCTCTCGTAGCCGGGCTTCAGCTTTTTGCCACTGCGCCATATCCTCTGCCTTGAAAAGGGCGCCGTGTTCACCGAGTATCAAGCGGACGAGCGTTGGCAGCTCCGTCTCAACTTTAAGAAGCACTCCAAGCTCTGGAAGCCCTTTGAGAAGGAGCAGCGTCTTCTCGAACAGCTTCGCATCTAGGTGATCGAGGCCTTCCATAAACCGCTTACGCAGCTCGACCTCGGCCGGTGGGGCGACCGCGGCCACCACATGCCCACGTCCGACTTGCGGACGTTCTTGCGGCTTGACGCCCATCTCATGCCAGGCCCGCTGTGCCCGCAACCATAACGCCAGCGACGCGATCTGTGCCGCGCGTGGATCAATATCAACGCCATAGACGTTGTGCTCGATGATCAGCCGCGGCACATCCCGCAGAAACGCATCCTCGTCTGCATAGCTATTGCGGAGCGGCTTCAGATCGGGGCTGCCTCCGGCTTCGATATCAAGACTCCCAGGGCCGTGGGTTTGCTCCCAGGCCCACGCCTCGCGGTATATTTCTAGGAACAGGTCGAAAGCATAAAGCCCGAAATGCATTGACCCGCAGGCCGGATCGAGCAGCTTAATTGTGCGCGGATCGCGTGGGCGCTGGAAAGGCTCAGGTTTCTCGTCCGGCTTCACCAGCAGGTACTGGCAGCGGTCGCGCAGTCCAGTCTCCCCGCCCGTCCAGTTGAACCACAGCCGTCCGAGTGTGTTGTCGACCAGGAACTCCACCACATAGCGCGGTGTGAAGAACTGATTGCGAACCGCAAGCTCGCGACTGTTGCGCGGCGCCTGGCTGGCCTCGCGCATCGCTCTACGCTCTTCCTTTGAGTTGAAGTACTGATAGATCCAGCCGATCGTTTCATCTTCGGCCCACAGTGACTCTATGTCTGCGGCGTTGACAAGTTCAAGAAGCGGCAGCAGGGCAGGCTCGCGCGGAAATAAACGGCCATTAGGGAAATGGCGATCAAACAGGACAGGAAGATCAGCACTATAAAGATCGCACATACTAAGAAGGAACGTACGATATACGTCGCCTGTTTCGCCTAGCGCTGTTCCCGCAACGCGCTGGTACAACTGGAATGACTTTGATTGGTAGCCTTTGGCCACGCATTCCATGACAAGTCCGCGAGCCTCCATCATTCGAAGGGCCGCTAGCCTGTTCAACGTCGTGAACGCTTGCTCCCGAACCATGCGGTCAAGGGCCCTCATTCTCGCCTCACTTCCCTGACCCATGTCAGACGCAAGATAATGGCCCAGGATCTCGCGGAGGATCCGGGCAGTCTCAAGACGTCGATCGTCAAGGTGCGTGAGGCTTTCAAGTTCGGCGACACCACCCGAGTCCGGATCGAGGCCGTAGTCTTGCTGGAATTGCTTCGAGAACTCGTCCATGAGAAGCGAGCGCGCCTCGCTTACGAAGCGCTGAAGGCGGGCACGGGTTGTATTGTCGAAGGTCATCAATCCCCCTTCACAACAAGATCGAACTCATTGTTAAGGAGCTCGTGGCGCAGCTCCGAGAGAGCGCGAACAAGCGTATCAAGCTCCGCCACCGTTCCAATGCGAGCCGGCAAGGGGAAGGTCTTTCTGCCCTTCTCTCTCATCTCACCTGGAGGAGAAGTTGGGGGAACTGGATAGGTCGTTGGCTGGCGGCGCGTCTTACCTTCCTTAATAACCTTTGCCTTGATGTCGGCGATCGTGGCATCAATGTCGAACTGGCGCGACACGAGGCGCTTAAGGCCCGCCATGTCGTGAGTCACTTCGATGGATAGTGCCTGAATTTCGGACAGCGCTCCTGCTTGTTCCTCAGCGGTGAGTTCCGTCCACTCCGACAGAAGCGAAAGCTCGCTCTCTGCGGCAAGGATTCTGTCCGCTTGGGTGGTCCGCATGGCTGCAACTGCTTCCGCTACCCGACCTTCAATTGCTGTGCGACGGGTGCTGAGATCCGCCTTACGCTTGAAAAAGTCATCCTGACCCAGCATGTCCGCCACGGCTTCAAGATCGTCACGTGCAGCCTCCCGTAGGTCCTTGGGGACGCCAGTACCTGGAAGTTCGCTGATGCCGATCTCAAGATCCCGTAGTGCCTTCACCGTTTCCGCGATGCCTTGGTCGAAGGCGACTCTGGCGGCGATCGCCCATTTCAGCCCGTCATAGAGAGGCGACTGCTCCGCGCCGAAGCGCTGAGGGGCGTCAGATGCGTCAGAGAGCAACATGTCGGCGATCTGCTGGTTCACCGAGCGGACGGTTTCCACACCAGGGAGGCCGAAAGCCTGAAGTCGCTCCGCAAGCGGGGCAAGCCTGTGCTGGAGGGATGGCAGAAGCTTTTGGGCCGCCTTCCCGATATCCTCTTCGAGGGGCACTACAGGCTCGCCAGACAGGTCGGTCAGGCGTTCCGCCGCCCTGGCGAGAACTTCCATGGAGGGCCTATCGTCACGCAGAGCGACGCCGATTGACCTAAACGCGTTGTTGGTCTTCAGGGCCTCAATAGCCTGCTGGCCGGTCACTGTGACTTCGCGGCCCGACACCTTCAGCTTAACCTCGCCTGCAACGAGCAGGGCGGCGACCATGTAGCGCGTGGTGTCCGGCGACCAGCCGAAGGGCGGGCCGGAGAAGTGGTCGAGCAGCCGCTTGCCCTCAACCGTGCCGTTACGCTCAATGAAGTCTTTGATGCTGACGAGGCCTTTGTGGTCAGTTTTGACGGTCGGATTGCCGCCGACCACCTGCACGAGACTGAGCGGATCAATCTGCGACGTGACCGCCCTGAGGTTGGGCGCTCGCAGGAACTTCTCCGCTAAATCGGTCCCGACGCGCTCCGGTGCCTCTTGATAGCGATCGAACACACGCTCGGCAGCCTCAATTAGATGCTTCTTGCATGCAGCAAGCAGCAACTGGTCGAGACTGTCGACGGCCGTGACCTTGCCCCTGAAGACAAATGAGCCTTGGATCAGGCCGCGGACGATCTTCTGCGCGAGCTCGGACGCGAGCCGGGATGCCCGCTCAGTCTGACTTTGGCAATATTCCTTAACTTCTTGGTCTGGGTCGTGCCTGTGGAGCTCCACGATCCGCTGGCACCGGCAAATCTCAGCTACAAGGTCGTCGGCCTCAGGCGACCGCCTGGCAAGTAGGAAGATGCTGTTCTCAGACGATTTGTGGCGCGACTCATCGGTGAGGCGCCCCTTCTCCGCCTCATAGTCGGTCGGGTCAGCAAATGCGACAACGGTTTGGACCGTCTCCCGTTCGCCGGCTAGGGAGACCTGTTGCCCTGAGACGAGGTGTCGGAGACCGGTGGTCACTGACAGCGTCCCGTGAAGCCTAACACTGGGTAGTGGATCGAAGACATCCTTCAGCGCTTCGTTGAAGACGCGGCGGACGTCCGGAGTGCGTGGGACAAGCTGGGATCGCTCGAGCTCTACGTCGTTCAACCTCTCGGAGAAGAACCGAAGGAAGCTGTCCTTCTCGCCAAGTGGGACGATCGGATCCTTAATCAGCCGTTCCACAGCCTCCTTGACGTTGTCCGCCATGGAGCCCGCCTCGATCGCAGGGTGCATCAGCGCAGCGACATTTTCTATTGAGATCGGCAGATTCCCTAGGACTTGAAGCACCGCTACAGTCTTGCCAATGCCCTGGCAGAGCTCATCGTCAGGAAAACGGATCAAAACCTTTTCAACGGCCTGGTGAACGGAAGGGAAGGCCCTCCGGATGTCCTTATCTAGGGCGTCATACAACGTAACTGTAGTCGCGAGCCACCCGACCTCCCTGTCAGCCACTGGCTTTAGAGAGCCGGCCCCCTCAACCAGGATGTCTTGGATGACCTTGATCGCCGACCGCAGGCCGATACCGCCCGTTGACTTGGCGAGGGCACCGAGCAGGTGCAGTAGGATGTCGAAGTGGGCTGGCAGGAAAGGATACAGGTTCGTGAATGTCTCGCGGTCGAAGCCCGAGTCGTAGAACTTAGCGTCTGTCAGCTTGGTATGTTGACGTAGCGCCTGTCCATAGCGGTCGAACAGGCCGCCGAGTTCGGTGGCACCTGCCGAGGATTTGCCCAGAAGACGGCGAAAGCAGATCTCCTTGATGTCACTCGATTCCAGTGCGACGGTAATCGGGAAACGGTCCTTGAGCTTATAAAGCTCCGGCGAGTTGATGGCGGCTCTGGGGTCGTCTTCGGTTAGCGTCTGCTGGGCAGTGCCAACAATCCAGACCTTACCGCCGCCCAGGTCCTTCAAGTTTTGCGCGAGCCCCTGAAGGTCGAGGATTTTGGTTTGTTGACTGCCAACATATTGGCCGATCTCGTCGACCACGAAGATGATGTGTTCCTTACCCGACGCGTCTCTGACGACGTCGATCATCTCCTGCACCCGATCATCCATCAGATAAACGGTGTCGCTGCTTGAAGTCGTGAAGGCTTGTTCCGTGCGGAACAGGTTCGGGTAGAGCTTATGGGCGAGCCGTGGGATTACGCTGTCCACAACGAGTTCGTCGTTCCTGTAATCTGCCCAGTTTTCGCCGGTCTCATCGCGAAACGCCTGCTCGAACTCGGAATATCGCCCCTCCTTGCGGAGCCGCCGCTCAAGTGCTGCCACCTTAAGGTTTCTGGAGTAGCCCGCGTATTGAAGTACTTTGTAGTAAAGTACAGTCGAGACCTCGGCGAGGGAGGCTCCAGCAATCTGCTCACTTGCCAAGTCAAGCATTACAACTGCGGCGGGGAAGCGGGCGGCCAGTTTAGAGAGTAGGGCCTTGGTGGTCGGCCGATGGAGTCTATCCTGCAGGTGGCGGAGGAAGGGCGTTCCGTCAATCGTCACCCTTTCGTCGAAGGCGAGGCCCAGATACTTGGTGAAGGAGCTCTTGCCCGAACCGTAGAAACCCGAGACCCATACCCCGATCTCGTGGCTGGAACCAGCCTCCATGGCAGCCTGCATCTTCTCCAAGAGTTGTTCAAGCTGCTGCTCAATGCTTTCCGTTACTATGTACTCGGAAATCTCTGCCTTCAGGCGCTGTTCATGAGAGGCCTGGTAGGTGATGACCTTCTCAATGGCGCGCTGGATGTCCTTGCCAGCATCAAAGAGAGTGCGGATCTGAGTCATGTCGCTTCCTGATGGGTTCTTCTAGCTGGTCAGCCGCCGACGTGGACTGAACGGTAGTTGCCGTCTTCGGGGTAGAAACCGAGGAACCTAAGCCTCGTCTTACCAGTCCGGGTGCCCGGGTATAGGAAGACTGTGGGGACGTGGAATTTGCCCTGAAGCTGAGCCTCGATTGCCCCGATCCGCATATATGGATGCAGGGCTTCGAGGTCGGTCACTAGCATGATCGTCGATGACTTGCCCTCAAGGGCGGACAGACGCTCCTCCAGCCGAGACTGCAGGCGTCCCTGGGCGGTCAGAGCGTTCGCCAGTGAGGTGTTCGTTCGCCCCCACGCGAGGGGATCCTTCCGGTCAGCCTCCAGCCAGACCTTGCGGAGCGGAGCCTTTCTGAGGATATCGGCGATGTGCTCGGCGATAGAGAATGTCTCGACCTGCCAGCCTGTATTCGACAACTTGGATGTCCAGGCCGGTATGAGGCGCTTTACCTCAAGCAGTTCGCGCGGGTGGAAGATCAAATAGAAGATCGGTTCGAAGCTCGCATGCGCGAACTCCCGACCTGTCTCGATCCGGCGAATCAGTTCGTCGAAGTCAGCTTTGAGTGAGGGCATCGGTTAGCTCTTCTAACGACTTGTATTTCCAGGATACCTGCGTGACGCCACCCGCTGACTGCACGATCAACTCCCCCCTCAGAGATAGCCGCTTCAGCTCGCCGAGGGCATCTTCAGCCTCCAACCCGAAGAGCCCCCAGTCAGGGCTCCGAAGCAGCGCGTTGTCACCCAGCCCCCGGAAATGCAGATCATGGGCCAGGATCGACGCCACGTTTGGATTGATCCGGTAGGTGGTGATGGACCGTGCTCCGCCCCTCATTGCTCCCAGAAGACCGAAGTCTGCGCACGCTCCGAGTAGGTAACGGGCGACGCGAATGATGGTCGTCTCGGACCAACGGCTTGTCGTCCGTCCGTTGGACACAGCCGAGGAAACGAACTGGAGAGAGTCTTCCTTTGACACGAGGCTTCCGCCCGCCGAGTAGCGAGGCCAGTAAACCTGGCGGACGAAGTCGCCGAGGATTGGGTTCGCCCGGCAAGTGAACAGGAAGCAGAGTGAGCGGAAATCCTCCCTGGGAAGGCTTTCGGAAAGTCTTTTCAGCAGGCGGGCTGGCGCTCCGCCGTCGACGAGGAATCTGGGGCAGAACGCCTCAATGATGATGTTGCGAAGGCGCCGGGCGGTCATCGTCGGGAAGTCGCCGGACGCGAGAGCGACCTTGAGCAGATCCTGCCCCTCCATGCCGGGCTCCCAAATGGCGAGGAGTTTCAGCGTCTCCGGCATAAGTCCAAGCCCAGCCTGGAGCTGGGTTGTGTAGTTCGGCGCACGGGTCATCGCGCGCCCGTGAAATAGGGGAAGCATTGGATGCCGGCGCTGAACGCGGCAGAATATAGGGATGCGGCCTCGGCAACCCATCCCGGCTCCTCAAGTAGGTCGACCGTTCCCATAAGCGCGGGGCCCGGCTTCACCTCGGGTGCCATGCTCGCGAGTTCTTGAAGCGTCGCCCTCGCTGCATCGGGGGACGCGATGGTGTCGGTAAGCCCCTGGCCTGCCGATTGCACGGCATCGAAGAGCCTTTGCTCGGTAACCTCGGGCAGACGGAAGGGATGGAAGGCGCGGCCGACACCGATGTGCTCATCATGCACTCGCCTGGCTGCCTCAAGCACGCCCTGGTAACGGGCCTGCAAGACCTTCGATCCGAACACCGGAGTAAGGAATGCTGCACTCGTCGGGGACATGAACCCGGATTGCCACCATCCTGCAACGTCCCGTTCGCCGAGAATGCCGACTGCTAACCGCAAAGAAACGATCTGCAAAATTAAACTTTTATTCCTATCATCAGGATTATTGTTCATGCGTCTTATCGTTGTGAATAGCAGAATCGCCGAATCGCATCTCGGTCCTCACTCATTGAGTAAGAGGTGATAAGCTCGGCTGCTCTGCAGTTCAACACTACGATATACTGACCGCTCGGCTGCGACGCTCGCCCACCAGAGGAGTGCCTGGCGTACGGGGATGTTGGATGTAAGGTGATGTTGGCTCTTCCATCTCGCATTCCATGAGTGAGGCCAAAAGCCATCTGCTGTGATAGCGGCTGCGCGAAGCTTCCGGCTTGCCCCCGTACTTAGGCTTATTTTCCTTTCGAATCTATATCGAGGTCGCGAAGACGACCAGCTGAGTGCCCGCTGAAACAACCAGAAATGGAGCCGCAGAGACCTTTGATGGCATTCCCGCGAGGTGAGCATAGCTCATCACGCAGCTGACCATTCGAAGGCCATTCGTCGCCTGAGATGGCAGCGCTCGATTCGAACGCACGGCGAAAATCGCGATCCAGCTTTGCTGACTCTGTATCTTGGTTAAGATTTCATCTGGCCGGCTTACACAGAATCTCTGTGGGCAGATCAACGATCGTTTGTGCCCAAGGCCCTAGACGATTGAACAAGTTGATGGGGAGCACGGCCCCTCATATACTTTAACCGAATACATCACTGCAGCATGCATGGCAGGTGCAGATGGGCAAAAAGGGCGGTTATTTCGCGGGAAGTACATTGATCACCCCGAAGGATTACGGGTCCTGGTTTACCGGTGTCAAACCTCCCGGTGCGCCTCGGGACGACGGCCCAAGGCCGCCACGTTCACCTGAAGAGCAGCGCGAGTATGAAGCATTTTGTCGAGCGCGAGTGTGCCCACCGGCAGAAGCCGGCTCCCGCTTGATCAAGAAAGGCGATGTAGCGGGCGCTCGCCGCGCAAAAACAGGGCGCGAGACCGGGAAGTTGGCCCAAAAGCACCGGAAATGACAGAGTCCTAACCTCATTAAGCCGGCGAACGACCAGTTTGGCGCTTCTCGTTATGAGTCCTTGGTCGATGTATGTGCCATGCGCGCTTGCGCAAGCTGTACAGCCTCGTACAATCTTGGGAACTTATAACAAACTGGGGCTCCGAATGGCCACTTGTCTAGGCCGAACCCGGGACCCGATCCGGTACACGTGGGGCGGCTATGGCACATCTATTTCATAATCAATCAATCTTAGACCCGCGATTGGGCGGCCCAGGCCTCTGCCAGGTGCTCCCGCTTGCGCTCGCGGACACTGTCTCGCAACGGGCATAGGTTCCAGGATGAACGCTTCCTTGGATCTGATCCTTTCTTAGGAGTGCACGTGAGCGCTTTGGACTTCCGGGCCCAGCGATGGCTTGGTGAATTTCTGGCTCGGCGGCACCTCGAGCGAGCAACAGGCAATCCCCTTTACACCTACCGGTGCTCTCCTGAGGAGTTGAAAGGGCTGAGAGCCCTGCTTGCTGAAGCTGATCTTGCCAATGATAAGGGGCGACATCTCTCCGCAGGGTTCGTCCTCTTTGCAGCGGAAACATTCCGAACGGCGCATCTTGGCGGCGTTTGGACCTGGCGGACTGTTCTCGAGCCATTAGGCTTGAAGGGCACCACCCAGCTCTGCGAACCTGTAAAAACCAGAGGGCTGAAGTGGTGGGGGCGAGACGGAACAAGTCGCCTCAGGAGCGGTGCGAGGCATCTGTTTGCTCTTGTTGCCGAGTGCGGATTCCCGGTAGGGCTTCTCTCCCGTGATAACGGGGCGGTGCGCGCATGGCTGATGCGCGTGCAAGGGTTCGTCAATGAGCATGCCATTGACGTTGAAGATGCCGCGGAGGTGGCCGAGACATATGCATACCTCATTGCAGATTCACTGCGCTCCAACGAACTTTTCGCTCTTGCTGCAGAGCTCACGTGCACAATCCGTGAGCTCAGGCACCAAATCGGCCCCATCGATGAAAGCGCCGATCCCATTCTTATTTTGCAGCAATTGGAAACAGGTTGGCGCGATCGGCTGCCCATCAATCTCGACGACGAAGCAGCGCGGGTCCTATTCCGTGGATTGATGAGGGCAACGTCCGCAACTGCCGCCGGCGCGGACCAAATTTGCCACCGCGTCCTCATCCGCGAAGCAGACAGTTGGCGTCCTGCTCTTCGATGGGCCGAGGCTGGCCGTTTCCGTATAGACCAAATGCCCCGCAGTGTCGTCGAACTTCTGGATGATGGGGTCTTCCGCGGGCGTCTCATCGCTTCAGGTCACATGACATCGACCAGAGACGGAGAGATTGCCGTCATCGAGCGTGGTGACGAGCAATGGACGTTCCGTTCTGTCCGGCGCAGCGGCACCACCACCGAATTCCCCTTAGCCGAAAGCGTGTCATTGATGCTGCGGGTCGGGAACAGGCATAGCACGCCATTCGTGATCTCGGGCGGTGCTGCTGTTCTTGACGAAATTCTCGTCTTCGCGCGTGCCGGGGAGGGCGAGCTGCAGTTCCTCGGGAGCGGTGGGCAGCGGGTGCGTGGGGACGAGTTGTGGGTTGCTCTCGATCCTCAGAAAGTCTCCGTCGATGCGCCGGAGAGCGCAACTCTTGAGCACCAAGGCTGCGTTCAGGGCGGCATTCACGTGATGTACCGACTGAGTGGTTCCGTGACTTCGAAGTCATCTGACGGGCTCACCGTTCGGCTCGCAACAGGGGTGACTGAACCGTCCGGCCGGCGCGTTCACATGATTCCCCGGCCAACACCAGTGCCGGTATCTCCTGATCCAGCGTCTGCTGGCCTCCCAGCGATGTTTTATGCAGGTGGACTCAATGTTGCCGCGGCAGACGTGCGCTGGCGTCCGGTAACAGGAGGGCGGTGGCACTCTCTGGCCGAGGCGGCCCCTTGTGGCGCTGTTCAAGTGGCAATTGTACGAGATGGAGAACTGATTGACCGTTTTCGAATTGCGGTCCTCCCTCGCGATGCAAGGATCGATGTCATTCCCTCTCCATTTGGCGGTGGAGAGATCCGCCTGAAAAACTTCGGGCCATGCCGAGTTGCGGTGACTGTCCGAGATGGGGTATCGAGCTCGGTTCGCCATGGCCAAGACGCAATCTCTATAAGTGTCCAAGCTCCCGCGAACATTATGGAATTTGACGTCACGATCATGTTTGAGCATGGCGGACCGATCACGCTCCATCTGCCTGTTCCACACCGCGGCGTCGCCTTTATCGATCGGAGCGGCATTCGACTTTCGAACAAGGCGGAGCTTGCTGTGAATGACCTTGCCGGTGTGCGCGTGCTTGCAGATGATGGACGTCTAATCACAGTCGAGCTGCGCGCAGTGCCTCCCGTACCATTGGGATTTGTGACCCCCGTAGGCCAGGGTCTCTCGCTCGCGACGACGGCATCGGACTGTCGTACGCTTCTCTCCGAAACGAGTGACGCGGATGCGAGGGTCATTCTCGAAGGCGAGGGAGCGCGACTCGTTGTCAAACGGTATGCTTTCGAGCTAGCGCGTGCTCCAGACGGCAGTCTCCGGTGTGACATAGGGCAGTTGCAGCTGCCAAGTGACGCCATCCTAAAGGTTGTCGCGCACAGACTCACCGATCCCCAAGCTGGCGAGATTACAATCTGGTCCGGACCGTCACACGCCCTCAGCGAGGTTTGCATCTGCTCTCCCGACCCGTCGACCCCCTGGTTGACCTGGGTGGAGCATTCTGGACGAGCAATCTCGCGACCAGGACTGCTTCCATCGGTGGGAGACCCACCCGATGGAGATGCTTTTGCAGCGTGTGCCTTCATCTCGGGCATGGCTCCGCGCAAGACCGCTATGGCGGACCACCTGATCGAGATTGCAGCAACGCCAGGCCACGCTGATTGGGGACGCCTCCGCGCTGCTCTGAAGCTGTGCCAAGGGCGGGTTCCCCTCGCGTCCCTCGACTGGTTCACGGTCATAGCCCGACTGCCGAAAGCACTTGCTGCCTTTCTTATTGGCTCCCCTGCCGACATGATTGGTCGGGTGCTCGAGACGGAGCAGGAACTGCCGTTTCTGTGGGAGACAATCCCAGTGGCCGATTGGATCGCCGCGGCCGAGGCTCAGCGACGTTGGCTTAGCACATTGTTGGGCCAAGATGCTCAAGATGTGGTTTTAGCCCTGATGGGTGACGTGCTCGCCGCTCTCCACCGGGGACGCCCGCACCTTTGGCAGCTTGTGTGGCTCTTGTCCCATTCCATTGGTCTAACGGGACCAGCAGCCGCGCCTCCGCCTGCCGGAGCGCCCATCCAAGGGTTGCTCCAGCGCAATGCGGACAGGCAATGGCCAGTGCTGGACCCAATTCTCTCAGCTCTGCCGCGGAAAGACCTCGACCGCTATGGCAAGCATACGCACAGTGTTATCCTCGCACCGCATCTGGCAGCAGCCATCATGGCGGGAATGAAGGCTGACGAGGGAGCGCTTCTTGCTCTGCGCACGGCCAAACGCTTCGACCAAACGTATTTCGAGAGTGCTTTCGCGGCCTTGCGTCCCGGAGCTTAGCTACAACCAGTTAATAGCGAGCCGATCCATGATCACGTATGATTTCCTTCGCCAGATCTGCCAAGGCTCCGCATCCGCCGTTCTGTCTCAGTCAGGCCTACGGAACCCAGCACTGCTGCGCCGCCTGCAAGATCTGTTGTCTGCAGATCCTGGGCTCCCCAATTCATTCCTGGCCGATCCGGTTCTCGAGGGAGCATTCGGCTGGACAGAAGCGCACGAGACGATGGCGCAACTCGAAGGATTGCTTGATCCAGCCCTTATTGATGCTCTCGACCTTCAGAATCCGATAGATCCAGAGCGCAACGAACGCTATCGCTTTGGGCGTGATTGGCATCCATATGCTCATCAGGTCGAGGCCTGGCGTACTCTCCTCGCTCCACAGCCAAAATCTGTACTTGTTAGCTCCGGAACGGGATCGGGCAAGACAGAGTGCTTTCTGATTCCGATCCTAGAGGACCTTCTGCGCCTACGGCGGCAGGAAGGGCGGCTTCAGGGGGTGCGGGCATTAATGCTTTACCCGCTCAATGCGCTGATCAGCAGCCAACGAGACCGCTTACACGATTGGACAGCCCCTTTTGGTGATCACCTGCGCTTCAGCCTTTACAATGGCGATACGCAGGAAACGGTGAAAAACTCTGTTGCGCGTGCGCGACCAAATGAGGCGCTGGATCGCACGACGATTCGGGAGGATACACCGCCGATCTTCGTGACCAACATCACGATGCTTGAATATATGTTGATCCGCAGCACGGATGAACCGATCCTCCAGCGATCACAGGGGAAGTTGCGTTGGATCGTGCTGGATGAAGCCCATTCCTACATCGGCTCGCAGGCTGCCGAGCTAGCTCTTCTTCTTCGGCGCGTCATGCGTGCTTTCGGAGTCAGCCCGAACGAAGTTCGTTTCGTGGCCACGTCAGCGACGCTTGGCGAAGGGCGAGACGTGACGGATCGGCTTCGTCAGTTCTTATCCGACCTCTCTGGCACGGGTTTGGACCGCGTGGCGGTTGTGAAGGGAAGTCGGGATACTACCCTCACGACCAAGCTGTCTTCCATGCCCAAGCAGACGCAGGATACACTCGATCAACTGTTCGATGATGCAAGGGCGCTTCGCCTCCGTAAAGCCTTAGCTGAGAAAGCTGGGCTCACGCTCACAGAGGCCGCTCGCACCGCACTTGGTGACGGTGCAAGCCGGCGCGACGCTCTCACTCTTGCAGAGGCTGCCGCTCATGCGGAGCGCGATGGGCGCCGTCTCCTGCCGCTGAGACTTCATCTCGTTCACCGAGCTCAACCTGGATTCTGGGTTTGTCCCAACCCGGCCTGTTCTGGACGTGCTGGCACTGCACTCGATGATGCAATGTGGCCGTGGGGCGAGGTGAGTGTATCGGAACATGAGCGGTGCACCGCTTGCAATACTCCATTGTTCGAACTCGCCGCTTGCGGTGACTGCGGCGCACCACACCTTCTCGCTGAACAAACGGCGGATGGAAGGTTACGTCCGCCCATCGACGGAACAACTGAGGACGAGTTCGCGCAGGGTCTCGAAATCGGCGATGGGGAAGCGGACGGAAGATCATTAGCCAGTGCGCAGGGGCGGCTCATCGTTGATCCGGCAGCACGAGATGGATCCTGGAGCTCGCCATACGATCCACGAACCGGCACCCTCGCAGACCGTATGGACGATGGCATGTTAATGCTGCGCCTATCTGACAGCTCCGCATGCTGTGCCTGCGGATCAACGTCGAACGGTGCGCCTAACTTTCGCCGTGCCCGCTTCGGCGCACCATTTCTTCTCGGCGGCGTGCTGCCGCAGATGCTCGAGCGGCTCGAAACGCAAAATGCCTCGCCTCCCTCCGATGGGCGCCAACTCATCACCTTTACGGACAGCCGGCAGGGCACCGCGCGTTTTGCAGCCCGCCTACAGCAGGACTCCGAGCGCAACCTTGTGCGTGCCGTGCTCTACCATGCAGTTCAGGAGGGAAGGGCGAGCGAGGCTGACCGACGGGAGATCGAAAACGTCCGGACCTTCATCGACCGTCTCGCAGGTATCCCGGGCGCGGACGAAATGCGACGCGGTTACGAGAGCCAGCTCAAGGACCTTGAGGCGCGCGCCGGTGCGGCCTTGCCGTGGGACGAGGCAGTTGCGACGCTCGGCAACGAAGAAGGGCTGGAGCGGCTGCGCGAGGAAGTTTGGCAGTATCGCCACGAGATCTTTGCCGATTCGCGGAACCTCGCTCGGGTTCTTATTCTGCGAGAGTTATTCCGGCGACCAAAGCGCGCGAACAGCGCCGAGACGATGGGCCTTGTTCAGTTTCGGTATGCGGCCATCGAAAAGCTCGAAGAGCGGCATGTCCCTTCAGCGTTCAGCCGGCATGGAGGCAGCCTCGCTGATTGGCGAGCATTTCTGTATCTCCTCGAGACTTATCTGCTACGCTCGCGCAGTATTGTAGCAATCGAACGTTCCGATCTTCCCTGGATTGGGTTGAAGATCAACCCTCGTGTCATCTGTCGCCCTGGTGCCGAGCGCGATGCTGACGATTGGCGTTATGCATGGCCGAGTGTGCGGTCGGGACAGACGGAGCGAACGGCAGTTGTAAAACTCTTGCGCGCGGGCCTCGGACTCGACTTCTCCCGACCCGACCATATCGACGATGCCAATGAGTGCCTTGAGATGGCGTTCAACGCACTGCTGCCGATCCTGAAGGAGGTGAACGGAGGCTTCCAGCTCGATCTGGCGCGATCGGAAATTGGCCGAATTGGGGATGGCTGGATGTGTCCAGTCACCAATCAGGTTCTACCTGGAACCTTCCGCGGGCTGACCCCTTGGCAGCCGCAGGGCGCGAGCCTCGAATTGACACCCTGCCGTTCCATCACGATGCCTCGGCTGCCCAAGGCCTGGCCTCGCTCCAAAGAGGCGCGGGAGGAGATCGACGAATGGTTGAGGAGCAACGCCGACGTAACCGCTCTGCGATCGGAGGGCATTTGGCGCGACTTGCATGACCGGATCGCCCGTCTGTCCCCCGTCGTGCTCGCCGCCGAGCACTCTGCGCAGCAGCCGGGTTGGAAGCTGCGCTGGTTCGAGAAACGCTTCAAGCAGGGGCGTCTCAATGTGCTCTCGTGCTCGACGACTATGGAAATGGGTGTCGACATCGGTGGCCTCCAGGTGGTGGTCAACACGAATGTGCCTCCCTCTCCAGCGAGCTACCGTCAGCGCGTCGGCCGTGCGGGTCGACGGCGTGAGGCCGTCGCAACGGCATTGACGTTTGCCCGGGACGAGCCTTTCGGTTGGACGACGTATAGCGATCCGATGAGGCCACTCATTGCTGGCATCAAGCCCCCGGCCGTCTCTCTGCAAAGCCCTACTATCGTTCAGCGGCACGTCAATGCGCTCCTCCTTTCATATTTCATCCGGATGGATGCAGCGGATGAGTTGCATTCCTTGAAAGCAGGGGACTTCTTCGGCCGTAACGGCGACGGTGTTGTCGCTGCCGACAACGCTGCTGAGCGCTTCATCAGCTGGTGCCGCTCAGCCGATGGTGTCGGTGAGGGGTTAGATGACGCTCTTCGACAGTTGGTTCGAGGCACCTGCTTGGAAACCACACTGGATCTTCCTGTCAGGGCTGCGGCATCCTTGGATACTGCAGCGGAGGCCTGGCGAGACGAGTGGGCGTCCCTGGCTCGGGATCTAGTCGGGGCTAGCGGCGCAGCCAAGTCCCGCATCCAGCATCAGCTCAAGCGCCTGTGCGGATCCTTCGTTCTGGGCGAGTTGGCCAACCGGGGCGTGCTTCCCTCCTATGGGTTCCCCACCGATGTCGTAACATTCCTCGTGCCTGATAAGCCGGATGCACGGCGTAATCCGGCTGATGGATTGGGGGAAAGTGGCTACCGTCGGATTGATGCGCCGTCGCGATCCCTGGATCTCGCCATCCGAGATTATGCCCCAGGCGCAGAGGTGGTCCTCGACGGTTTGGTCTATCGCTCAGCGGGCGTGACGTTGAACTGGAAGCGGCCTGCGAACGAGGAGGAGCGCGCACCCCAGAGCATCCGGTTTGCGTGGCGTTGCGCGACTTGCGACGCGAACGGGGATGCTCCATCGCGTCCAGAGCTTTGCTCACAATGCGGAAGTGAGGAGCTCACTAGGGTCGAGTACCTGCGCCCGGCCGGTTTTGCCTTCGACGAGGGTGATACGAGGAATGCACCCCATACGGATGTGACCCAGCCTGACCACGTGGAACCAACACCACCGTTCGTATCCGCAAATGGTGCTGAATGGTTGGCTTTGCCGCACCCGGAGGTTGGCCGAATGCGCGCCGCGGATGGCGGATCTATTCTATTCCGAGCGGAAGGCCCCAACAAATTGGGTTTCGCAATATGCCTCCATTGCGGCCGCGCAGCCGCCGAAACGATGCGGTGCCTCCCAGGCATGGCCGAACCTCCGCTTCCTCGCGAACTCCAAGACCATAATCCGTTGCGTGCCAAGCGAATTAGTGGTCCATGCCCTGGCGGACGGCCTGGGTTTGGAGTCAAACGTAATCTTGCTCTTGGTCATCAAGCCCGGACGGACGTATTCGAGCTTCAGCTCGAAGCGCTGAGAGGAACAAGCCAGGAAGCCGCGGCTTTTGCGCTCGCGGTAAGCCTACGCGAGGCACTAGTTCGGAGCTTAGGCGTAGAGTCGAGCGAAATCGGATATGCCGTCAACAAACGACGGCTACGGGCTAACCAATCCTGCTTATCCATCCTATTGTACGATAGGGCTGCCGGTGGCGCGGGATTTGCAACGCAGGCACCAGAGATCATAGCGGATTTGCTACGATCAGCTCGCAGTATCCTGGACTGCCATGCGGAGGGATGTCAGACCGCCTGCCCGTCATGCATTCTCGCTGGCGACAGCCGATTTGACGCCGACAAGATCGACCGACGTGCCGCACTTGCATTGTTGGATAAGGAAATTCTGCCTCTTCTAGACCTTCCGCCACGTTTCCGGGTCTTCGCTCAAACAACTGCCGAGCCACGAACAGCAGCTGAGGCGATCCGCGCTGGATTGGGAACAGGACCTCTGACCCTGTTCCTGGGCGGGGATGTGACCGAATGGGATCCGGCGGCCTGGGCTGGTCGCCGTCTCCTCGATCGAGCCATCGCTGCTGGTGTTCAGGTTCGTTTGGCTGCGCCCACAGCGTACCTTGCGGCGCTAACGCTCTCGCAAAGGCTAGGTCTTCGAGCCCTTGCGTTACGCCAGGGTGTGAGCGTTCATCGGATGCCCAAGACCGCCCGCCAAGGAGATCTCTATCTCCTAGCCGCGGCTGGACACGGGGAGCGTTCGCGCCTCTGGGCCGTCGCCTCTGAGACAGCTCAATCACTTGGGCCAGATTGGGGAGCCACATCTCAAGATCCGCTCGTTCGAGGAGAAGCACCTCTGCCAGAGATCGGACCGGCCTTCGACCCTGCCGAACTTTCTCCTCCTGTCGGTGAGGACGTACGGCGGATTGAAATTGGCACGGAACTCAATGGGCCTGTAACGGGCTATGGCAAAGCCTTCTGGACGCTTGTGGAAGCCGCAATGCCGGAGGTGCGGGTCCTGCGTCGGCGCGGGGCTCCGGCCGAGGTTGTCTATAGCGACCGCTATCTGTTTAGTCCGCTCCCGCTGCGCCTCTTGACCGAAGCTCTTAAGGCAGGGCCAGGTGGCTTGAAAGGCAGCATGGTGACTGTGCGCACCCAGGATGGAGCGCCCATCAAGGATCGCATCGCCCGTGATATTCTTGATGACTGGCAAGCTCCAGACGTTCGCCACGCAGTGATGACCGAGATCCTCGCCGGTGTCGGTAGTGGAGGCAGGGTGTGCTTCATGCAGCGCCATGATCTGCCGCACGATCGTCGTCTGAGCCTCCTCTGGTCAGATGGGAGCTCGCTCGAGATCACGCTGGACCAGGGTTTTGGTTTCTGGCGAGCGCAGCGGAGACCTTCGTTCAATTTCACCGCCAGGCCAAGTCTTCAGGCGCAGCAGCTCCTTGAGCTTACATTCGCCGTGGAGTCCCCGCGAGGGGCCAAGACACCCATTACGATCGGTCCAGTACGGATCATCAATGCATCTGCAGCGGAGGCTGCGGAATAACTAGCGCAGGGGATAATTCCAAGCCGACGGGCAGAGAGACCTGACTTCAGCCTTGTGCAAGGTCACGTCTTTCTGCCTGCGGGTAGGCTTAGCCGGCGCCGCATCTGGAGCCATGAATGGCAAGGTTCAAGGCGAGAATTCGTCAGCCGAGAGGTCCAAGAGATACGTTTGTCGAGGCAGAGAGCGAGTGGGAGGCTATTGAGCTTATCAAGGGTCAGTATGGGCTTGAGCGAAGAGACATCTTCCTCATCAGAAAGGATAGAGAGACCTCATGGGCGTCTCGCGAAATTAACGAAGATGATGACCTAGATGAGAGCTCATTTGAATCAGTCTTTTATGCAGGGGTTAGCCTTCTCTTCTGGGGAGTAATCGGGCTCGTGACCTATCGATACTTCTTCTAGGTTTAGGCTGCGCAGGACCAGACTTAGCTTGAGTGCTCCGACAGCGGATCATCCTCACCCAGCACATCCCTGAGCAAGTCTCCGATCTTTTCGGCATAGGTGAGACCCGGGTCATCTGGTGCGAGAGGACCAAAGATTTCAATGCCATCATGGCGCCGATCAGCCATGACACACCAATCTTCCTCTGGATCATCGAACGTGTAGCGGAAGGCTAGGGCCCAATCGAGGAAGTCGTTCGCATCCTGCCATTCACCGATGCCGTCCAGCGGGACTTCTTCGGTAAAGCCCAGTTCAAAGAAAGCTTTTACGCAGATCCACGGAATCGGTCCCCGGCTGAAATTAACCGCCACTACCTCGAACGTTCTGATGTGGTGCTCCTCGACGGGTGCCAGTGAAATCTCTTCCTTGAGGTTGGATGGGACAAAAAGAATCTCAAGGTGGCTTGCGACCACAGAGCAGATCCGAGCCATTTCGCCAGCGTCGAAGTGGTTCTCCTTGGCCATCGTCCGCCACGAAGCGGCGCATGCAACGAGATCCCGGGGAAGATTGGGCTCGTCTTCGGGAAGTTGCCGCTCCGGTCCTCCCCATTTCAGGTAGGCCATCAGGCGGTAGGTGTAGAGGGGCTCAGTCGTAGCTGGTGAAGTCATAGGCTCCTCGCTTTGAAACAAGCTCCATCATGGATTCTCTGGTCCCTCCAAACGTCCCATTCAAGATTCAATTGGAGCATGAATTCTAACTTAAAGCGGGCTAGGGTTGCTCATCGACCGGAGAGTCTCATGAATCAAGAAGGCAGCGGTGTTGCACTCTATCCAATTCAGTCAATTGGGGATCCAAAAGGCAGCCGACGGCGCGCCTATGAGGCAGGGTCATTGGTGGATCGCGCAGTTGGATCGCTCCTGGGACTTGCCGTTGGTGATGCCCTTGGCACGACACTTGAGTTCTCAGATCGGGATACCAGACCCCATCATACAGAGATGACGGGAGGAGGGCCGTTTCGGCTCAAACCGGGAATTTGGACTGATGATACGGCCATGGCGCTCGCACTGGCCGACAGCTTGATCACGTGTGGAAAGTTTGATGCAGCCGATCTGATGGCGCGCTTCGTCCGGTGGTGGGAGCACGGCGAGTACTCTTGTACCGGTGAATGCTTCGACATCGGAAATATCACGCGCGAGTCCCTGGAACGCTTTATCAAAACTGGAAACCCGTATGCTGGTCCGATTCATGAGCGATCCGCCGGAAATGGCTCCCTCATGCGGATTGCACCAGTTGCGATTTATGCCTTGCAGGATGCACAGCTCGCTGTCGGGTATGCCCGTGAGCAGAGCAGGACCACTCATGGCGCGCCAGTGGCTATCGAAGCGTGCGCGCTCTTTACTCTGTTGCTGCGCGAAGCCATTGAGACGGGTACCAAGAATGTACTCCAGCGGCGGCCATGGAAGGGGCATGGAGTCATCAGATCCATTGCCGCGGGTGAATGGAAGGCGAAATCCCGGGACAACGTTAGTTCGTCCGGTTACGTTGCATCGACATTAGAGGCCGCCCTCTGGTGTGTCGACCAAACGAACAGCTTTGAAGAGGCACTGGTGCTCGCGGTCAACTTGGCTGACGATGCTGATACGGTCGGGGCCGTGACGGGCCAATTGGCAGGGGCGCTGTATGGGGCCTCCTCAATACCCGACCAGTGGCTCAGGCCGTTGGCTTGGCGGGCGAGAATAGAACAAACTGCATTAGATCTCTTGCGAGCGTCGACTGACCGGTAATTCAGCGTGAAGGGATTGGTGTGTCCTGCCGTACCGGGTCATTCGCCGCTAAGGCTAGAGGATGCTCAAATCCTCATGCCTCCGCCGCTCCTGTTTCCCGCTCACCGATGACACTTCTGCATGTCTCGTTCGGAAACCTCGTGGGATCTCGCAGTACAGGTTACTCTTGGCCGACGAGATGGTGCCACTGCAGCCGGGTTTAGTCCCTGTGGAAAGTATCTGCCCAACCAGTATATACTCCGGAAACATAAAATTTCGAGAATGGCTCATATTTATCGCCGCGTCATCGGCGCAGAATAACGAAACCGAGTAAGGGCATGAACAGGGTAGAATTTGATAGTACGAAGAAGCCGCTTGATGAGCTGTTGCGTAAGGCTCGTGACGGCCTGATCCAATTGCCGGATTTCCAACGCGGCTGGGTTTGGGACGACGAGGGAATCCGCAGCCTCTTGGCTTCGATTTCCCGATCTTTCCCCGTAGGAGCCCTCATGACGCTGCAAACGGGGGGAGAGGTCCGGTTCAAGCCGCGAACAGTGGAGGGAGCACCAGAAGCGAGCGCACACCGCGATCCCGAAGCTCTCTTGCTGGACGGGCAACAGCGGATCACCTCCCTGTACCAGGCAACAATGAGGCGTGAGGTGGTTCGGACCATTAACGCTAAGAAACAACGGATCGACCGTTGGTACTACATTGACATGCAAGCCGCCCTAACGCCGGGGCGCGACCGCATGGATGCCTTTGTTGGGCTCCCAGAAAGCCGGATCGAAACCCGACACTTCGGCCGGGAGATCATACGGGACCTCTCCGTGCCAGAGCACGAGTTCAAGCACCTAATGTTCCCGGTCAACCACCTGTTTGACCCGGACCAATGGCAGATGGAGTTCTTCAAGTTCTGGAACTACGACCCAGAAAAAAGCCAGCTGTGGTTCCGGTTCCAGAATGAGGTGATTGCGGCATTTAAACAGTACCAGATGCCTGTAATTGAGCTGGGGAGGGGCACAAGCCGCGAGGCGGTGTGCCTCGTGTTCGAGAAAGTCAACACAGGTGGCAAGAAACTCGACGCCTTTGAACTTCTGACAGCTATCTATGCGACGGACGAGTTTGATCTGCGGCAGGATTGGTTCGGCACGGGCAAAGAGCCAGGCCGGCACCAGCGTCTGGCCCGCTACAATGTCTTAAGCCGGCTCCAGCCTACGGAGCTGCTCCAAGCTGTTGCCTTATTGCACACAGCTGGGCGACGTCGGGCCCACCTCGCTCGAACGGGGGAAGGTGATCCGCCGCCGGTCATGTGCACCCGTGATACGTTGCTCGCGCTGCCGCTCGATGCTTACCAGACCCTGGCACCCAAGGTTGAAGCCGGGTTCGAGCGCGTCGCACGCTTCCTGCGCGCCCAAAAGATCTATTGGCACAAAGACGTTCCTTACCACACCCAGCTGATCCCGCTCGCTGCGATCCTTGCCGAAATTGGCGATGCGTGGGAGCAGGATGTGGTGCGTCGTAGATTGGCGCGTTGGTATTGGTGCGGCGTGTTTGGGGAACTCTATGGTTCCGCTGTGGAGACGCGTTTTGCAAAGGACCTCTGGGAGGTTCCGGCATGGCTTGAGGATGGACCGGAACCAACGAGCGTTCGTGACGCGGTCTTCCGCGCAGACCGGCTCGACACGATGACCTCGCGCCTATCCGCGGCCTACAAGGGACTGCACGCCTTGTTGATGCGTGAGGGCGCCAGGGACTTTCGCTCCGGCCAGAGCTTCGATGACACCGTGTACTTCGATGAGGCGGTAGATATTCACCATATCTTCCCACGCGCCTGGTGCGAAAAGAACGGGATCCCACGTAGCCGTTACGATACTGTCGTCAACAAGACACCCTTATCGGCTAAGACAAACAGGATTGTTGGAGGGTCCGCCCCCTCGTATTACCTTGGGGATCTCCGCAGAGCGGGTGCGATCACCGACGCCGTCCTTGACAGTCATCTTGAAACGCACGCAATCGATCCGAAGCTTCTCCGGTCGGACCAGTTCGATAGATTTTACATGGTGCGTCGCGAACGGCTTCTGGCGATGATCCAGGAAACCATGGGCCAAGAGGTCTATAGGGGTGATGCGGGCGATGAGCCTACAGGGGACGTCATCGAAGGTGAGGCAGACGCCCGCTTACAGACTGTGCTCGATGCAGCGGAATAAGGCAGGACGCCGGCCTATGCAGGAGCTGCTGTCGGTCGGAATACTGTCGAGGGCAGAGGGCTATCTTAACTCGGAAGTTCTCTACTCCACAGTCTGCACCTCATCAGTAGTGTATTTGCCGACAACCCAAATGAAGCTCTGAATGTCGATATTGTCCCTTGGGCCAAAGTCAGCAATTGACTCAGCAGTTTCACCGACAAGGTCAAGAAGCGAGCGGTAGATAGAGATGTTCAAAGGAGCGGCATAGAGATCCGCGAAGCGGTGGCCGACGCGCTGCGCAAAGTCTTTGGTGACCTCCGGCTTGAGGAACATGTGCGCTTCCGGACGCCACAGGAACGGTAGATAGGTGACTGCCGTCCATTTTGCGATGTCGAACGGCTTGAGGGCATCCTCCATAGCGTTGAGGCCGCGCTCAACCTCGCCTATGGCGAAGGTGGCGGCGCCCTGGATGAATGCGTCAGCCGCCCGTGATCTCAAGGCCTCCTGCATGCGGGTGCTCTCGAAGGGAGAGAGGAGGTTAGTCGCGCGGAATGCTGCAAGGGCTGACTCTCCATGCCCTGACGCGGACAGGGCATCCTCAAGAGGCAAGGTGGCATCAAGTTTGGACTTGGCCTTCAGCTTGTAGTCACGTTCATGCGGGCCATAGCCCGGCGTGGAGAAGCCGTCTGGGAACATGCGCAGAAATCGCGCCTTTGCGCCTGAGAACCCAAAGTAGCTTGGGTTCGTTCGCGCAGCCTCGTCGTGGAGGCGGCGCCATACATCGTCTGGGTTCCCCCCCTCAATCTTGGCGCGGATGGCATTGCCCGCAATAACGATCCCAAAGTACGTCTTGTTGTGGCCCACTAGGCGCAGAAGTGCCTCACCCGCTTTCGCTTCCCTAATCGTCTTCATGGCCTGCCCCTCAAGCACTGACTAGTACCAAGGCTATTGCCTGAACGCTGCCTCGTCCACCTTGACCTTATGGCTGGATCCAGGGAAGAGAGTCTGAAAGGGCCCGCACGGTCGGGGGCTTTCAGGCAAGCTTCGGTCGCGGTGTGCCAATTCACGCTCATCCCGCATATTGCCTTTTGATATGATGTTTAACCTCACGCCAGGGCCTCAAGCCCGCGAGCACCTAATCGCGCTCGAAGACGCCCTTCCTGGAATGAGGGCAGCCCATGCGGCGGGCCGTCTGGTGCCCTTTGTCGGAGCGGGGGTAAGCCGGCCCTATTGTCGGAGCTGGATCGATTTTGTGGAGGAGGTGGCCCGGCGGTGTGGAGCTGAAGCACGCGTCGTTGGAGGTGATACGAGCCCCGAGGCACTTTACCGTTTGGCCGACCGTGCGGCGGCGTGGCTCCGGCTCAAATCGGCGGCGGAGCGGCGCGAGATCCTCATTGCAGCATTGAGGGACACCTCGAGTAGCACGCAGGGACTGCCCGAACAGGCATCCTCCCTTGTCAAAGGCTCTTGGCCGTTAATTATCACCACAAACTATGACGACATTCTCCCTGTCGCCAATGAACGCGAACCGGGCGCTCTTCCTCTTCGTGTTCTGGGCCGATCCGCGCAGGATTGCGCTCAGGTTATCAGAGGATTGGACGTCATCCAGGACCTAACTGTGTGGTATATCCAGGGGCACGTGGCCGGAGTTGCTGCATCCGTTCGGCAGCCTTGCCCAAGGCTGGAAGCCCTGCTCGATGAAGTCGTGATCGGGCATCAACAGTATCAAGGGGTGATCAATTCGGCCACAGCGTTCAGGCGTGCGTTTTCAGAGGTCTTCCGGCGGCGGTCGCTTCTGTTTGTCGGAAGCGGTCTGGCGGAGAGCTACTTCGTCAATTTGATCGCCGAGACGCTATTTGCCCTGGGCCCAAGCCCCTCCGTCCACTATGCATTGTTCTCCCGCGCTGACTTGGAAAAAGTCGATCCGGAGTTCCTCGCGGTCCGGCTCGGCATCACGCCTGTTGTCTACGGTGATACACATCGAGAGCTTCCGGGGGCGCTGAGCAGGATCGCTGTATCCAGGGACAATCCGGTCGCAGCACAGTCCAGCGGTGCCATGCTCTCCCGACTATCGTTCGAGGTGCCCCGGGGTGACCATGCGGGCGAATGCCAGGATAGGGTCGAAGTCACCATCCGCTTCGCCGGTCTTTCAGCGCCGCGGCCTCATGCATGTGTCGCCCTCAGTGTTGGCCTTGACCGGATCGATGACCGCATTGAGCCGGGTTATGGCCAAATGGCCTGGCGCTTCTTCATAGAGAATAGAAAGCTCTATGATGATCCCGAAGCCTGGTTCTCTGTCCCGCAGGCGCAGAGCGGCAGGCTGTTTAGGCTGGGCACTGAGGATTCGCCTCATCCCGTCTTTCTCGTTGGAGCCCGTGAGGGGCGGCATTCCGAGAACTCTGATGAGCGCAGCCTTGCGGCTATCACTGAGGCAACACGTGAGGCTCTGGCCGCAATCGAGGAGGCAGGCTTCGAGAAGGTCTCAATGGGCGTCTTCTCCGCTGGGGAGGGGCAAGAGCACGACGTTGCCTATTGCTTGATCGCGCAGCTTTCGGGCGTTCGCACCTTCCTGGACTCCTCGTCGGGCTCAAGAATGTTGCACCATATCGAGATTTGCGTTTTCGACGGAAGGATCTGGGCACCCGTCATTGAGGGGCGCATCAATGTCGGCGACCTGCTGACATCAAGGCTTGCTCGTGTCCTTGTGCGTGTCGCAGACCGGCAGGGTCGCTGGGATGAGTACGCCCTATCTGTCGCCCATGGATCTACCGTTGGTGATGTTCTCCAATCGTATAAGATCACGGGAGAGGATGCGGATGTTTCTGCTCGCCCACTGACGCGAGGACTAACGAGCACAATCTACGATGCGCCGGTATTCCCAGGAATGATCATTGAGGTGCAGCCTCTGATTAGCAGCCCAACTGATTGTTCACTGCCGCCAAATGCTCCTGCTGCTCAGGCGGCAAGCCGCGAAAAGAATGATATTCCTGCGAGGAATTAGCGGCTCTGCATCAGAGTACGCCCCTAGGGAGAACTGATCATTTTCCTACAAGTAGTGGTCCCATAGCCGAAGGTGGAATGATGAAGGCTCCAAGCAAAGTCGGAACAGAAGTTGAGCAAGCTATTGAGGCGAGCGGTCGTTTCCGGCGGCATCTCCCAGACCATACTCAATATCTATGTTGCTACCGAACCGAGACAGGAATTCCATTTGCTGTCGAGCGTGTCACAGAAAACGGCGTTCGAGT
Source organism: Microvirga splendida (assembly GCF_016427565.1). Lineage (GTDB taxonomy): Bacteria > Pseudomonadota > Alphaproteobacteria > Rhizobiales > Beijerinckiaceae > Microvirga > Microvirga splendida. The sequence continues at coordinate 28,731 of NZ_JAELXT010000024.1, read as the reverse complement.
CTGGTTCTTGGAAGACGAGCGGCTGAAATCAGCTCTTGCCTCGAAAGGCTTCGAGCCAAACCTGAATATGCCTTGGCAGGTTCCGGGTAAGTATGGACGCAACAGCAATCTTAAACGCATTGCAGAGTTCAAGGATGCGCCGCTCTATTGGGTGACCGTTCGCTCGGCAGGCGAGGCCCTTTCGGTTGTATCCCTGCTGTGAGGAAGTGAGATGTCGACTTTGCTTGATCGCTTCGCTGATATGATTACAGCCTGCTCTGAGGATGAGATCCGGGCTGATGTGACGTTGGACGGTCGCCTGATCCTGGACCAGGAGGGGCCGCTAACTGTGAGTTACGCCCCGATCGAGCACATCCAGCAGGAGGCCGAGATCGTGATCGTCGGCATCACACCGGGCGGTTTCCAGGCTGCCGAGGCTCTCATCGAGACACGCAGGCAGCTCCTTGTCGGAGCCGACCAAGCCTCAGCACTCAGGGCAGCCAAAGTGCACGCGAGCTTCTCAGGGCAAATGCGCAATGCCTTGGTGGCAATGCTCAACCATATCGGGCTTCACCGCCATCTCGGCATTGCAAGCTCCAGTGCATTGTGGGGCAGCCACGCGCATCTGGCTCATTTCACGTCGGCACTACGCTACCCTGTGTTCAGGAGCGGTGAGAACTACCGTGGCACTCCTTTAATGACCCGGACACCCGTTTTGCGGAAGTACCTTGCTCAGTGTCTTGCCGAGGAAGCTCGGACCCTCTCCCAAGCACTTTGGGTACCCTGCGGGCCAAAAGCAAGGGAGGGTGTTCAGTGGCTGGTTCAACAACATCTCTTGAGCAAAGACCAGGTGCTTTTTGGAATGCCCCATCCGTCAGGAGCGAACAACGAGCGGATTGGATATTTCCTCGGTCGATTGAGACGAGAGCAACTGTCGCAGCAAACAAATCCTGACCTCATCGACACTGCGAAAGAAGAGATGATGAGGCGAGTTGAGGGTGCAGCGAGCTGAACGCACATCAAACCAACTAGGCAGCGGACTCATAACTGCGCAGCCAGATCCGGGCTGATACAAGCTTGATGGCAGCGAGGAAGTTGCCCGGGTTCTTGTCGTATCGCGTTGCGATGCCGCGGAACTGTTTGAGCTTGTTGAAGAAGCGCTCCACGAGGTTTCTGTAGCGATACAGAAAGGCGCTGAAGACAAACGAGCCCTTGCGGTTGCTCTTGGGCGGGATGTTGGCCCAGACGTCTTGCTCCTGGGCCTGCTCGCGAATGGCGTTGCTGTCGTAAGCTTTGTCGGCCAGCAGGGTCGCGCCCGGCTTCACCTTCGTCAGAAGCTCCTCGGCTGCGGTGCCGTCATGGACCTGACCGGGTGTCAGAGCAATCCGGATCGGGCGGCCTTCAGCATCCACTACGGCATGGATCTTGGTAGTCAGGCCGCCACGGGAACGTCCCATGCCACCATCTCCACCCCCTTTTTACCGCTCGCGCCATGCTGGTGGACGCGGACACAGGAACTGCCGATCATGATGAGGTCACCATCGTAAGCGGCCGAGACCGCATTCAGGATGCGGTCCTACACGCCGGCTTCGCCCCATCGCACGAACCGATTGTAGCAGGTGGTGGAGGGCCCATACCGCTCGGGGATGTCGCGCCAAGGCGAGCCGGTGCGGAAGCGCCAAAGGATGCCGTTGAGCACCCGGCGGTCGTTCACCCGCGGCACGCCACGCGGCTTGTTGGGCAACAGCGGCTCGATGATCTTCCACTCGAGATCAGTCAGCTCATGACGGCGCATCAGATCCTCCCGGAATCGGGAGGTGAATCATCAACTCGCTGCAAAGAAAAGATCTTTTATGGGTTCACGACCTAGAGTTGACATGGTGAGCAAGCTGATCGGGCTCCCATGCGAAACATCCAGGCTCTGCTCGCCGCTAGGGACTCTTCGGTGGCAAAGGTTCGTGTCCTTATGGTGGGCTGCGACATGTATGATCCTTCCCGGCCAGGCCTTGGTTAAACGCGCACGTGCCTCCTGAAAATGGGATAACTGCTACGAGCCAAATCTAACCGCGGCGGCATCTATCCCCGACGCAGGAGTAGGTGCTAGTAGGCATGTTCCCGCGACTGCCGAACCCGCCTTCGATCATAAAATGTCCCATATCAAGCCCCTGTACCTGACCCTTGAACAATTATTGACGGACCGACTGTTCCAGATAGCCGATTTCCAGCGGCCATACAGTTGGGAGACGCGTCAGCGACAGGACCTTTTTGAAGACATCGAGCGGGTTTCGGGACTGCGTTCCGATCAGCACCATTTCATGGCGACCATCGTGGCACGTCGTGCGAAGACCAAAAAGCTTGCCGGCCGCGACTATCACGTGCTTGAGCTCGTTGATGGCCAACAGCGGATGACAACACTCGTTATTTTGCTCAAAGCGATCGAAAAGCAGCTCAAGAAAAGCGACAAGGCTATGGCTGCGAGGCTTGAAGCTGTTCTGAACAAGGGTAACAGTGAATACGCTCTCCTACAGACCAATCACAGTACCACGCTAATCTTTAGGGAGTACCTTCGGAAAGGAGAATATCCCACGGTTAGGGATGTCAGAACGACAGCGGACATCCAGCTCGTCAGCGCGATCAAGGAATGTGAGGATTTCGTTGGGACGCGGTTTCGCCGAGAGGGAACCGTTGAGAATCTCCTGAATACGGTAAAGAAGCGATTAGGCTTCGTGCTCTATGAGATTTCCGACGAGGAAACGGCCTACACGCTGTTCGAGGTCCTTAACAGCCGCGGTCTCGATGTCTCCTGGCCCGACCGCCTGAAGAGCCTCTTGATGGGGCGCGCGTTCAAGTTCGGTAGCCAAGCGGACATCGATCACCTGCAGCAGGTTTGGAAGGAGATCTACGGTGTGGTGGGTACCAGGGAGTACATTATCACAGAAGCCTTGAGGTTTGCAGGCACCCTTTATCTCAATGAGCGACCATCGAAATTGCTCAGTGAGCCCGAAGCGGTCGGAAAGTTTCGTGAACGTGCTACGAGCTCAGATAAGATTTTGGACGCGGCGGCAGCCCTGCTGAACATGGTTAAAGCTTGCGAGAGGCTGCACTCAAATCAGCGTCTATGTGCTGTTGGTAAGGTCGTTCACACGAGATTTTTGGCGACTGCCATCGACCTGCATCCAGATCTCGCCGAGCGTGAAAAGGAGGATCTGCAGCGGCTGTGGGAGAATGTAACCTTCAGAATCTACGGCCTTGCTGGCAAAGACGCGCGAAGCTCAGTCGGCGATTATGTTCGCCTTGCCTGGGAGGTCGGCAGAAAGAAGATTCGAACTAGAACGATCGCCGCGCAAATGAAGGAGTGGGTGAGGTTCTATCCCAAGACAGAACTGCTTAAGGTGGCAAAAAAGCAGGACCGTTACAACGATTGGCAGGATGAGCTCCTGTATTTCATGCAGAGGTATGAGGAATTCCTGGCACGGAGACAAGGGCAGAAGTTTGATAATGAAGTCTGGAAACGGATCTGGGCGGAAAACTCCGCTAAGTCTATCGAACACATTTGGCCACAAAGGAATGCTGATCGGCTCAAGAATAGAGAGGATATCCATCGCCTCGGAAACCTGATCTTACTTCCGCCTAGGCTGAACTCGAGTCTCAGAGCTTCTAACCCAGCCACAAAGGGACAGCATTACATCAAAACCGGGCTCTTGCATGTGCAGCAAGTCGTCGACGATCTCGCTGGATGGAATAGCGCTTCGATCGAGAAGCGCGAGAGGGAGTTGCTGCGGTGGGCGGCTGACGAGTGGAGCGATAAACTAAGCGCCCAAGCGTCATCCTCCGGCACGCGGTCGGCGGCAGGGCGCGTCCGCAAGCCGGTAGTGAGCTCAATGAGAGCGCGTGTGGCAACCAAGGCGAGGCCTAGGAGAACCTAACGCATTTTTCGCATGGCTTGAGGATGAGACCTCATTTGGAACTCTTAGAGGGCAATCCACCGTAACGAAGGACCTCATGGAGAACCCGCCTGCCACCGCGCACACGATCCGCTCACGCAAGTCTTGGGACAGAGGAACTGGCATGGGATGCCTCCCGGCCGACCACAACCAACCCTATGGAATCAGCTCTGTCGATTCCACGCAACCGCTCCACGCTCTAGGTAAATTGCCAGAGTGGGCGACACTTGCTGATGCGGTTGCTGGCATGGCAGCAGAGGACACTCAGCTGGCCATCATCAATTCGGCCGCTCCAGCAAGATGAGATCCGGCCAGATCGTGAATCTTAACGGCCTCTGCGGGCAGTGATGACGCCGCAGCCACGACGTGACGGTGGTGGGTGAAAAGGATCACCTGAGTGGAGTGCCCAAGCTCCGCCAGGGCCTGCAGCCCGGGAGTGACGCGCTCTTCATCGCTGGTGATGAACAGGTCATCTGCAATAAAGGGCATCGGCTCGTTTGCCGTGACATGCTGCTCAACGGCGGCAATCCTCAAAGAGAGGAAGAGTTGGTCGCGTGTTCCTTCGCTCATACCGTCCACGCGGCACTCTGAGCCATCTTGACGGATCCCGACCAAAGTGGGCTCGCTGCCATCCCCGTATGCGACATCGAGCCGGACAATGGGATTGCTGCCGGTGCTCGCCATTGAGGTGAAGATTTCACTGCCGCGGCGAATTAGGGGGTGCTGGTTTTCGGCACGATACCGCTCCAGCGACCGTTCCAAGATCTGCTTTGCTGCCGTCAGACGCAGCCAGCGATCCAAGTGATGACCTGCCGTTTGAGCGGCGTGTCTCGCCTGCTGGGCTACATCAGCAACACTCTTGCGCCCGGCAAGCTCGCTCAACGCATGTTGGGCACTTGTTTCCCGTTGCGCTGCCACTTGGCTTTCCTCAACCAGCCGCGGCTCTTCCATATCTAAGGCAGCGAGCTCTGCCACGGCAGTATCGGCCGTAATTGACGCGCATTCCTGGCGCAGATCGTGGTCGCTCAGCCCGTCTGATGCCGCCACCAGCTGGCGGCGGCGCTCCTCTAGCTCGGCGGCGCAGCGCCTGTGGGCCGCAACGGTCTCGGCGACCTTCAGGACATCAGCATCAGGGGCCAATCCATAACCGTTCCTGAGAGCATGACAGGCGTCGACAGCAACCTGAAGAGTACGGCGTGCCGTCTCCACTGCCGCTATTGCAGACGTATGGGCATCCTGCGCTTGAGCATGGCGGGTTGCATTCTCTTGCGCCTGGCTCAGTCGTGATACGAGCGTGCGGACGGTACCCTCAGGGTCCTGGTCCACATGAAGGCCCACCCCATCTGAACCAAGAGCTTGAACCAATTCGGACAGTTGGTGACGGAACCGTTCGTTGTCACGCCGGATGCCCTCGAGGCGGCGCACGGTCTGGACCTTATTGGTCAGCCGCTGGCGGATCTCATCCCAGGCTGTGAGCGCCACCTCGGCCTCTGACCGCCCAGCAGTTGCGGGAAGGCCAAGCCCTACAACCGCCTCAGCCCATGTGGCATGCCAATCGTCAGCGGCAGCTTGTGCCGAATGGTCGGCCGCATCCTTTTCCCGGATGCGGCTCTGCTCATCCTCAAGCCTTTGGGCCGCCGCTTGCCGGTCACGCCAAGCGCGTTGAACGTCAGCAATCTGGTGCCGCACGAGCTGAGCCAGGTCGGAGACGGAAAGTGCTGGATCAACCGCCAGTCCGATGAACTCCGCTGCCTGCGCGAGAGTGGCCCGGGCGCGGGCTGTGGCAGACTGAACCTCGTCAGCATTTGCACGGGCTTGCCGGACTGCACCCAGCAGACGCAGGATTTCGTCCTTCTGCGCAAGCCATGCCCGCATGCTCGGGGCAGGGCCGGGGACAATCCCGCTCTCGATCCATAGCTCCTGCCAACGTGCCTCGGCAGCTTCAAGAGCCTGTTGGGCTTGCTGACGGGCGATCACCGCAGCCTCTTGCTGGTAGCGCAGGCGTGTCAGTTGTGCAGTCAATTCGCTGAAGCGTACGATCCGGTGGGCCTCGCTTTCCCGACGGTCAACCAACGCGTCGGCATGCCGGACCGCAGTCTCGTAGCACGCAGCAACATCGCCCAAATCGTTGAGTGTGGCCTGATCCTCAGATGTTAGCTCACGGCCATCAACGTGGTGGGCTCGAAGGAGACGCCAAACCCTGTCGCGGTGATCGCGCGCGGCCTGTACGGCTGCGGGTGAGGGCACCTCCCCGGCGGCGGCAAGGCCAACCAGCTCTGCCTCGACCCGCTGAATTTCTTCCTGGCCTTCAGCCGCACGGAGTGCCGCAGCCAAGCGCTCCTGGGCTTGACGCAGCTCCTCCTCATGCAGGCGAACCGTGTCGGTGTCGGGCAAGGCCCGCTCAGCCAGCGCCTCAGCGGTATCTGTCCAACGCGGCAGGCGTTTCAGGGCCTCGGCGAGAGCCTGCTTTGAATTCGCCAGATCGCGCTCGGCCTTTGATGTCTGGCTGGCAAGGTCTCCAAGCCGAGAGACCTCTTCAACCAGAGCGGCCGCCGGTGCTGGATCGGCAACCGGGGGGAGGGCGGTTAATCTCTCCTCAGCCACGCGGCAGGCGTCTTGCGCTTTCTTACGATCCGCGGCGGCTGTCCTGATGGCGGCCTCGATGCCTTCACCGAGCCGGATCAACTCACGGATTTTAGCCACGAGTGGCATCGGCGGGACCAAAGCATCGACCTTGGTGGGATCGGCAGGGAGGCCGAGAGATCGCAGGTGCTGTTGGATCAGAGCCTCGTCATTTGCAATGTCCCTGGCCAGCTTTGGCTCGTCTGCCACATCTTTCAGATAGCGACCAAGGTTCTCGTGCAAGCCTCCGATTGCGTCTGCGAGGCTGACAATGGGCCCGGCCTGGGGTGTTTGCTCCAGGATGATAGCCCGTTCGCGCAGTATTTCCTCGGCACGCTCCAGCGCGAGCTGCGTCTCACGGCTTTCCTGGCTCCGGCGGCGCCATTCCTCGGCAAAGTCTTCGGGCAAGGGAGGAAGCTCACGGAACTCGGCAAGTTGCTCGGCGAGTGCATCGATTGCGGTGAGTAACGGCGTGACGCGGCGAACGCGCTCGAGCTGAGCTCTCCTCTTGCGAAGCTGAACGAGCAATTGGTCGACGCGCTGGCGGTCTGCCTGCGCCTTCTCGAGAGTCTGTTCCGCTTGTCGCCACTCCTCGGCCTTGAGGCCGTCACGGCGAACACTCTGAAGCGCCTCTTCAAACGTATTGACCTCGCGCCACAACGGCTTGCTCTTGGCGCGCCGGTCGAGATCACCGAGTTCATCAATCTCGGCCTCAAGGCGCTGCAGGGTCCCGCTGATCCCGGACAATCCACTGCCCGCCTCGAATAGGCTTCTGGCTAGATCTCCGCCAGAGCGGAGCATCTGCTCCCCTCCCTCGCGCAGCCGCCCGTGGTCGAGGCCAAACATCCGTGTGAATTGTTCCCGCGAGACGCCCTCCAGAAACGGGGCGAGCACCGCGTCGGGAAGGACTGTCTCATTGACGCCTAAGGTCAGCAGCGTTCCAGTGTTGGCTTTCCGTCGTTTGAACGCGAGGGTCTTGCCAGCCCGATTGCTGATCTTGGCGCCGATGCGCAGCCTGGGATAATCAAAGCGGAAATTGTAGGGAGTCCGGGCTGGGATCCCGAACAGAAGATCGCCGATAGCCGAGAGAACGGTCGATTTGCCTGCCTCGTTCGGCCCATAGACAATGTGAAGCCTCACGTCGGCGCTACCGAAGTCGAACGTCGTGTTTTCGAACGCACCATAGCGTTCCAAGTGGAGCGCCTCGAACCTCATGAACGGGGCGCTCCAGCCGTAAGCCTATGGAGGATCATCGCTTCCGCATCCGCCAGCACTCTGCTGTACTGCTCTGGCGAGAGGCTTGTGAGACCAACTTCGTTTCGCAACGCCAGCGGAACCTTGTCGAGACCCCGCTCGAGGTTCACCCGGATCATCTCGGCGTCCGTAGCCTCTGTGCGGACACGTCCGATCAATTGGAGCACATCAGCCATCGCGCCTGTATCGGCCTCTTGCACAGGATCCGTTTCGACGACCACCCGCTCGATCCAGACATCGCCCCGCGATTGGAGCGCGAGCGAGGCGCATTCGGCGGCCAGCTGGTCAGGGTCGCCTGCGAGTACCGTATGGGCGGGGCAGGCTCCCTTGAGGATCAGCCGAATGGCGAGTGTTCGGCCATCGGCAGTCTCGAGCGCGTCATCGATCGCATGCCCCACGCGGGGACAGATATCATCGAGCGCGCCGGCCCCACTGACATCGACAGTGACAGTGGCCCAGCGCACCACGTCCACTGAGATGTGGTCAACATTCGTGACCCGGCCCGCATCCACTGTGACGAGGCTAAATCCTTTCGCGCCTGGCTCATTGATATGCCGGCCTTGGAGGTTTCCCGGGAAGACGATGTATGGATCGGTGGAGAGGACTTCTCGCGTATGGATATGACCCAAGGCCCAATAATCGTAGCCTTTGAGGCGAAGATCGCGAATATCGCAAGGAGCGTAGGCATCATGCCCCGGGCGACCGTCGGCCGAGGTATGAAGCACGCCGATATTAAACATGCCCGCACGTGGCGCAGGGTAGCTTAGGGCGAGGTTTTCGGTCACAGCTCGTGCAGGAAAGCTCTGTCCATGGACAGCAACGTTAAGGGCATCGAGCACAACCGTTTCGGGCGCCCGGGACGAGAGCTCGCGAACGTTGGCCGGCAGTGACATTCGCCGTGACATCTGGTTCGCGGCATCGTGGTTGCCGCGGATCAAAATGACCCGGATGTTCGCATGATTGAGGCGACTTAGGCCCCGAATGAAGAACAGCCCAGAGCTGTAGTCGCTCCAATCGCCATCGAAGACGTCACCCGCGATAACGATGAAGTTGACCTGCTCTGCGATGGCAAAGTCAACAAGGTTGTCGAAGGCACGTCGGCCGGCGCCGGCAATTTGCTCCGCCCGCTCACCCGCCCGTTCACGCAAGCCAGAGAGGGGACTGTCGAGATGAAGATCAGCGGCATGAATGAAACGCATGCGCAATGCTGGCAATTTATAGTCAAGTTTGTCAGCGTGAACGGATCATGAACCTTCAATCTTGTTGCTCGCTAGCAACAATGGCCTGGTTAGCGGTGCAGCCGGTGACCGGGTTGAGCCCTTCTATGAAGGACACGCTGGAGGATACCTGCGGCGAATTCCTCTGTAATCCTGCCAATCAAAACCACTTGGAAGTTGCGTCCCGGCAAGATCTCCTCGTAGATGCTTTCGCCTGTGCCCTTGTTGGGCCTTGCAACAGCCGGGAATGTCTTCGAGACGCTTCCTCTGCATTAGGCAGCAGGAAGTCGTGATGAACTGACAGTACTCCCTCGGGTTCTTCCGTATCGTAATATGTCGGTCAACATGAAGGACATCGTTGTACTCGAGGATATTGACAAGGTACTTAACGTAAGGACCGACGAAGGTACTCAGCCAATAAGGCCTCATCTGGGTTGCGGGTAGGCAGGAACTTCAAGGCGACGAGCCGGCTGACAATCTCATCAGGCGAGCGCTTCAGGATCAGAGACATCTCCTCAAGACTGGATGAGGACGCGTACGCCGCCTGAAGGCGCGTATCCTCACGCGATGTCCACGGTCCTGAGCCAGATGATGACGGCTCGCGCGAACTCCTGCGAGCGGTTGGGCCGGATGTCGGGTGTGACCTCTTCGTTGCGAGTTGAGCCCGTTCTCCCAAGCTCACCAAAGGAAGGCGACTATCAGCCCCGGCCATATTTGGGCCGGTCCAAATGACCTCTCGATGATGCATCTCGAACAGAAAGGGAGATGGGTCCGACTTTGTCCCAAAACGCTCCGCAGCATAGGTAAGGGTCAGACGGCGCTTGGCCCGCGTGATCGCCACATAGGCGACCCGCCGCTCCTCCTCGATATCGGTTGAATTGCCGTGAGGCATGACGCCATCCTCAAGTCCGACTAAGAACACCGTATCCCACTCAAGACCTTTCGCGGAGTGGACCGTCGACAGAACAACACTGTTCGCGTGCGGGCGCTTGGTCGCTTGGATCTGCTCGGCCATCCGCGCCTCGAGTTCTTCAACCGACGAACAGGAGGCCGCCAGCATGGCGACCCCGTCCACGATGCTCTCCCATTCCGCCCGCTCCCGGCCAGATGCACGTATGGGCAGAGCCTCACCGACGATCCGCTGGACGTGCGCGCATGAGCTTTGGAAGTTGAGCCTCGTGCGGCGATCGATCAGGTCCAGACGCTCGCGGGTGATGTCGCCGCGCTTACCCGTGCCCATTTTCTCAAGGGCCGCTGTACTTCGAGGGTCACGCAAGTAGTACAGGGAGCCGACGAATAGTTTGGCTGGGGAGCTCTGCCAGAAATCTCCGGCACCCCGGACCTCAAAGGGAATGTCGAGAGCGCGAAGCGCTGCCTGGAAGTGGATGCCGATGGTTCCTGATCGGTATAGAACGGCAATCTGCCGGGGCTTCACGCCCTTGCTGATGAGCTGTGAAATAGCAGCAGCGACCTGCCGGGCCTCCACCACCGGCGTGCTGTAGCCTCGCACGACAATGTCACTTGGGCCCTGGTTGACGGCGCTGTAATCCTTGTCGACCCGCCCTGCGTTCTTGCAGATCAGCTTTTTTGCGGTTTGGACGATCCCCGGAGCGGAACGATAGTTCCGGTCGAGAATGTGAACCTGGCTTCCGGGATAGCGCTCCTGGAAGTTCAAGATGTATTCGACATCAGAGGCACGAAAGGCATAGAGGGTCTGATCGTCGTCCCCGACCGCCCAGAGCTGCACACCCGCACGAACGAAGTGCGAGATCAGCAGGTTCTGTCCGGGGTTCACGTCCTGATATTCGTCGACGAGGAGGTGATCGTAGGCTCGTACGATACTCCCGCCATAATGGGGATCACGGTCCATGGCCTGGACCAGACGGGGAACCATATCGGCGAAATCAATGGCTCCGGCTCGATTCAAAGCCTCCTCATAGACACGGAAGAACTCGACTGCAGACCGGCCGACCTCATCTCCTCGGCTGAGCGCCGCCTCAAAGGTCCTGGCGTCGAGCAGGCGCTCCTTAGCCGATCCGATAATGTCGAGGATGTCCTCATCCTCATTCCAGTACATGCGCCTCTTCGAGAAAACCGTGCGCTGCTCCTGCGTGTCCCAGAGCTGGATCGTACTGGGCAGCCCCGCGGCCGCCGGATTGCGTCTCAGGCACCGATAGGCGAAGCCGTGGAACGTAAAGATCTCGAGCTGTTTCGGCAGCAAGTCGGGCAAGGCGGCGGAGATCCGCTGCCTCATCTCCTCGACCGCCTTCTTCGTGAAGGTCACGGCCAGGATCCGCCGTGGATCGACCCCTTGCCGCACGAGATGAATAAAACGCCCCGTCAGCGTGCTGGTCTTGCCGGATCCTGGGCCAGCGAGGGTGAGCTGGACGGGGGCATCACAGGTTGCGGCACGACGCTGAGACGGATCGAGCGGCATCAGGTTCGATTGAGCTTGAGAAACAGGTGAGCTGCCAGAAGGGCATCGTTCAGCGCATCATGCTCGTCGCGAAGGTGGCCGACGCTGATGCCGGCTTGAGAGCACGCGTGCCGGAGCTTGCCTGGAAGGCCAGATCGCTTGGCCAGGGCCATGGTGCAGGAAAAGCGTTCCCGTGGATATACCGGATGGGCGGCGCGCTCGAACTCTCGCTTGAGCGTGTTGTACTCGTAGACATAGTTGTGAGCCACGATCGTAGCGTCACCGACGAACTCGACGAGTTCCGGGATCACATCGTCGAAATACGGCTCGTCCTGCAGATCTTCGAGCGAAATGCGATGGACGGCGTAGCAGAACCGGCTCATGTCCGAGCGCGGCTTGATCCGGCGCACCAGCGAACGAGGCGATATGGTGTTGCCAAGAACCTCAACAGCGGCGATCTCGACGATGTGGTCGTAGGATTGCGCTGTTTCAACGTCGATAACCACATGTCTGGTCATAGTGCACTGCGAGGCAAGAGGCGGAGGAAATGGCTCATGAGCAGGTTTGTAAAAGAGAGAACGTCCAATTGCCAGATCACCTGCGGTCAGCCCCGATGCAGAATCGGGATTGAATGGTAGGGGAGTGGCAGGTGTAGCGCGACTTCCGCAATCCTAGGTTATGATAAGTCCAGTTCACAATCCTTACAGCGCCATCCTGACCTCAGGCCCCGGTGAGCAGTCCAGCACACCGGAGCGGCAGCGTCGGATCGTGCACGTGGATCTTGACGCCTTCTATGCCTCTGTGGAGCAGCGGGACAGCCCCGGGTTACGGGGCAAGCCGGTCGCCGTCGGCTGCTCGCGGGAGCGGGGCGTCGTGGCAGCCGCCAGCTACGAGGCGCGACGCTTCGGGGTGCATTCGGCCATGCCCTCAGTCACGGCCCAGCGGAAGTGCCCGGACCTGATCTTCGTCAAGCCGCGGTTTGACGTCTACCGCGAGATCTCGCGTCAGATCCGAGAGATCTTTTACGAGTACACGCCTCTGGTCGAGCCGCTGTCGCTGGACGAGGCGTATCTCGATGTGACCGAGAACCTGAAGGGCATCGCTTATGCCACCCAAGTGGCGCGGGAGATCAGGGCCAAGATCTGGCAGGAGACCCAGCTGACGGCCTCGGCCGGAGTCAGCTTCAACAAGTTCCTGGCCAAGATGGCATCGGACCAGAACAAGCCCAATGGCCAGTTCGTGATCACGCCCGAGACGGGACCAGGCTTTGTCGAGAGCCTGCCGGTCGGCAAGTTTCATGGTATCGGCCCGGCGACAGCCAGGAAGATGAACGAGCTCGGCATCGTCACCGGCCTGGATCTGAAGGCCCAGTCACTCGGCTTCCTGCAGGAGCGCTTCGGCAAGGCCGGAACCCACTACTATTGGATCGCCCGCGCCGTCGACCATCGCCCGGTTCAAGCCGACCGCATACGCAAGTCCATCGGTGCCGAGAACACGTTCGAAAAGGATCTGGAGAGCTTTGAGGACATGAAATCCGCGCTCCAGCCGATCATCGACAAGGTCTGGCAGCATTGCGAGCAGACCGGGGTGCGCGGCCGGACGGTGACCCTCAAGGTGAAGTTTGCCGACTTTCAGCAGATCACCCGCAGCCGCACGCTGCCCAGCTATGTTGAGAGTCGGGCAGGATTCGAGCAGGCTGGTGTCGACCTCCTTCGACAGCTGTTCCCTCTGGACAAGAGCGTCCGCCTCTTAGGCGTGTCCCTATCCGCTCTGAACACCGACGAGGAGCCTGAAAGTCCGCAGCTATCCCTGGAGCTGTAAGCGGCCTGTCGACAGCCGCTGGGAACCCGGGATCACGGCGGTTGTTTCTTCCCGACTATGGCCAAGTCACAACCGAAACTCTCCCGGACCTCCGGCATCCGCCAACCCACATTGCCCAAGCGCATCCCAGTGGAACTTGCCGTGCTTGAAAAGCAGGCGCCGGATGGTGACGATTGGCTGCACGAGATCAAATTCGATGGCTATCGCATGCTGGCCCGGATCGAGGATGGGCGGGCCCGGCTGGTGACCCGCAACGACCAGGATTGGACGGCTCGCTTTCCCGAGCTGGCTGAAACCTTCGCATCCCTCAGTCGGCCTGGGACCGTCTTTGACGGCGAGATCGTCCGGCTCAAACAGGACGGCATCAGCTCGTTCGCTGCCCTTCAGGAGGCGCTCTCGGATGAAGAAACCGGGGACCTGGTCTACTACGCCTTCGATCTGCTGTTCCTCGATGGCGTCGATCTCCGCGGGTCGGCGCTCGAGAAACGAAAGCATCTGCTTGCCGGGGCCTTAGCCAACGCTCCGGAGAGCGTACGCGTAAGTGAGCACCGGGTTGGTGGCGGAAAGGCGTTCTTCACCCAGGCCTGCGCCCTGAAGCTCGAAGGCATCATCTCGAAGCGGCGTAATTCCCTATATTCCGGAACCCGGAATCCTGACTGGCTCAAGGTGAAATGCCTCAACACCGAAGAGTTCGTCATCATCGGCTACACCGAGCCGCAGCGATCGCGGGTTGGATTCGGAGCTCTCCTGGTTGGCTATTACACGCCCTCCGGTGAGCTGAAATACGCCGGCAAGGTTGGGACTGGCTATTCGCGTGAATTCCTGGAGACCTTTCAGGCCAGGCTGGAGCGGATCGAGCAGGACAAACCGACGGCTGTCCTGCCGAAGGGAACGTACATGCGGGCGCGGGTGCACTGGGTCAAGCCGCGGTACCTGGCTCAGGTCGAATTCACGGAGTGGACACGAGACAACATTCTGCGCCATCCGAGCTTTCTCGGACTTCGCGAAGACAAAGATCCCCGTGAGGTCGTCGTGGGCCATCCGGCATCGATGATCACCGGAACGCGTCAGCGCTCCTGATTGCTATCGCGCTTTGGGGAGTATCGAACGCTGAGATGGACCGCAGCCCGAAGACCCCCACCTGGTTTAACGATCGCTAGACTGATCTCCAGTAAAAGACGAACTGCACGCCGGGAGAGAATCCTGGCCTGACGACCGTCGTTGCTGGGAGTGTTCATGGCCAAACCATCAAAACTGCTGAATGCCTATGAACGGATGGTGGCTGCCGAGGAAGAGAAGCAGCGCCTGATACCGGAGCGGCTTGTAACGCTCATTGCGGATAAGCCCTGGATCAAGGCCGTGAGCAAACACTCACAAGCCCGCCAAGCCTTCCTGGAGGCGGCGATCGACTTCTGTCGATCCCAGAAAGCCAAAGCGCCGCAGACTTCCAGCAAGACAAACGCCAAGCAGGCCACCAGGACAAACGCTCAGGAAGTCCACGCACCTTGAGAGCCGTACCAAAATGTTCCGGCCTTTCCTTCAAGGTCATCCGCCGCTGACTCCGGCGACTATCCTGATTGAGTTTGAAATCGTTCACTCTCCCCCGGCGGGTCGGATCTGGGACCCTCAGACACGATCTCGAGCAGGTCATCGGGCAGGGGGCGCTGCAACTTGAGAGCCTCCTGAACAGGAGCCTTAAGCCAGATCTCGTACTCTTCCAGCGTGGTCAGGATCACCGGCATTGCTTTTGGATGGATTGGAGCGACAACACTGTTCGGCTCCGTGGTCAGAAACGAATAGAGCAAATGCTCGCCTTCAACCGGTTCGGCCTTCGTGCCCCGGGCGCCGGTCCATGGCCGCCAGATGCCCGCAAAGGCCGCCAAGGGCCGCTCTTTGGAGAGGGCAAACCAGATCGGCGTCTTCCTCGGTTTGGTGTCGGCGTACTCGGAGAACGAGGTCAGCGGCACCAGACAGCGGTACTGCGGCTTGAGCCAGGCCCGCCAGAACGGCGAGGCAACATTGCGGACGTTGGTCACCGGTTGGGTGCCGACCTTCGGCGGGGGCGGGAAGCCCCAGCGCATCCGGGTCAATTCACGCTCGCCTTCATGAAGACGGACAACAGGAGCCATCTGGTCCGGGAAGATCGCCGGAAGCGGAGGCACATTGCCGGCGCTGTCGCGGCGGATCTCGAACGCCCGGCGCATGGCTTCCTGGGTGGTATAGGACGAGTACAGGTTACACACGGGCGGGATCCTCCAGGGCGAATGCTCTCATGGGCAGTGGTCGCGCTCAAGTCAGGGGGAGGCTGGCACGGCCAGGGATGACCGACAAGACGAGCACTTCGATTCCCGGGCTGCGCCGATGCGATCCCGCTGGCCCCAACCTTCGGCCGACCGAACCGGCTGGCTCCGGCGATCTCTGCTGTTTTCTAAAGGTTGAGACCCGCGGGCGCTCACATCAGGCGCTCGACTGGGCGTCCTCCCCGCTATCCACAGGCCCTCTCGAGAACCTCGCATTGACTCTCCGCGTTGGTCAATGTTCATGTTTTGTTCCATTTTGTCGCAGGAGGGAGGTGAGCTTGACCGATGGTCACCCGGCGCGAAGTCATCGACGACTTAAGACGCCAGATCGAGAGGCTCGGCGGGGCTCCTGGCGCACGCAAGTCGCTGCCCTTTGGCGTCTCGGTGCTCGACCGGCATCTGCCCGGCAAGGGGCTTACCCTTGGATCTCTGCACGAGGTGATCGAGGAGGGGCCCGCTTCGGAATTTGCGGGAACCGCCACGTTCTTCACGGCCGGAATTGCCGCTCGCCTCAAAGGTCCAGTGCTCTGGTGCCTGACCCGGCGCGATCTGTTCGCGCCGGGCCTTATGCAAGTCGGCCTTCATCCGGATCGCGTCATTTATGCCGAGACCTGCCGTGATGCCGACGTCCTGCTTCTCATCGAAGAAGGCCTCCATCAGAAAGGCCTGGGTGCCGTCATCGGTGAAGTCTCACGGCTCGGCCTCACCGCCTCCCGCCGCCTGCAAGTGGCCGCGGAGGCTTCAGGCGTACCCGCCCTGGTCATCCGACGTTGGTGGACGGTCGCCGAGAGGGACCTGACCCAGCTTCCCACCGCTGCCTCGACGCGATGGCGCGTGTTGCCGGTCCCGTCGGAGGTTGTTCCTGCTGGCGGCCTCAAACGCGGCCGCTGGCAGGTTGAACTCGTGCGCTGCCGGGGTGCGGAACCCCGTTCCTGGATCTTGGAGGCCTGCGATGCGCAGGGTCGTCTCGCTTTACCTGCCAACTTGGCCGACCGACAGGATCAGGCGCAAATTCGGTGATCCACCGCGTGAGAAGCCGCTTGTGACCGTGATCAAGCAGGGTTCACGCCGGCTGATTGCGTCCGCCTGTCCAACAGCACAGAGAGTTGGCCTGATCGAGGGAATGGCTGTCGCTAAAGCACAGGCCATGGTTCCCGACCTG
Source organism: Microvirga splendida (assembly GCF_016427565.1). Lineage (GTDB taxonomy): Bacteria > Pseudomonadota > Alphaproteobacteria > Rhizobiales > Beijerinckiaceae > Microvirga > Microvirga splendida. Next base: position 12,016 of record NZ_JAELXT010000024.1, on the reverse strand, counting down.
CACATCATCGACTCTGATCCTGAGGGCGAGAATGCTTCGCTTCGTCAACTGGCGGAATGGGCCATCCGCTTTTCACCTGTGGTCGCGCCCAATCCTCCGGACGGCATCTGGATCGACATCGCGGGAGTGGAGCATCTCTTCGGTGGTGAAGAGGCCTTGCTCAAGAAGTTGATCGATCGTGTCGAGAACAACGGTATTCATGCCCGCGCCGCAATTGCTGACGTGCCGGGTGCGGCATGGGCTGTTGCTCGGTTCGGCAAGGGCGGGATTATTCCATCAGGCCGGGCTGTGGACGCAGTTTCCACCCTGCCAGTGCAAGCCCTCCGGCTCTCTCCTGAGACGGTGAGCGCCATGCACCGCCTGGGTGTCGAGCGCGTTGGGCAGCTTGCCGCGATGCCGCGAGCGCCAATGGTGCGCCGCTTCGGCCACGAAACAAGCCTGCGTCTGGACCAGGCGCTGGGGCATGCCTTCGAGCTGATTACCCCGATCATTCCGGACGAGGCGGTGATTGCATCCCGCGCCTTTGCGGAGCCAATCGGCCGGTTGGAGGACCTGCAACTCGTGGTGCGCCGGCTCTCCGATGAGTTGTGTCAGACATTGGAAAAGCGCGGCGAGGGTGTCCGGCGGCTGGATCTGATCTTCCGCCGGGTGGATCAGAAGGGCGCGTCACTCCGGGTTGGAACAGCCAAAGCGAGTCGGGATCATGTCCACTTGGCAAAGTTGTTCGACGAGAAAATCGAGACGGTCGATCCGGGCTTTGGCATCGAGGAGATCGTCCTCATCGCCAACCATACTGAAGCACTCGTTGAAAAGCAGACGGTTGCAAAAGGGATCGAAGCCGAAGACGAGTCTGTCGACCTAAGCCAACTCGTTGATCGATTGACCGCTCGCATCGGGGAGGATCGCGTCTATCGGCTCGCTCCCGTCCACTCCCTCGTCCCAGAGCGCATGACAAGGAAGATTTCTCCTCTCGCGCCTCTGTCGGGATCCACCTGGCCGGAGAACCTGGAGCGTCCGACCCGCCTCCTCGATCCGCCGGAATCGATTATGACGACGGCCTTACTGCCGGATCACCCGCCGGTGTCATTCATCTGGCGCCGGATTCGCTACAAGGTCACGAAGGCCGACGGGCCGGAACGCATCACCTCCGAGTGGTGGCTCGGCGATGAGCAGAAGATGATCCGGGATTATTATCGGCTCGAGACCGCTGAGGGATCTCGGTTCTGGATCTTCCGTGACGCGCCGATGACCGAAGGCGGCCGCTGGTGGATGCACGGGTTCTTTGCATGACCGTGTATGCCGACCTGCAGGTCACCACTCATTTCTCGTTTCTGCGTGGCGCATCCAGTGCGGCGGAGTTGTTCGCACAGGCGAAGCTGCTCGGGATTTCGGCGCTGGGCATCACCGACAGGAATTCTCTGGCCGGGATCGTCCGGGCATATGAAGCCGCAAAGGAAACAGGCGTGCGGCTGATCGTCGGATGCCGCCTTGATCTGACCGACGGCACGTCGCTTCTGGTCTACCCGATGGATCGCCCGGCTTATTCCCGGTTGTGTCGCTTGCTCAGCATCGGGAAGAGCCGCGGTGGAAAAGGCAAATGCTTTCTGACATGGGACGACGTCGTCCAGTGGAGTGAAGGCCTGCTCGCAATCCTTCTTGGCGACGAGGCGAGCGACATACTGAAAGCCAATCTGTCACGCCTGAAAGCCACCTTTGGTAATCGCGCCTATATGGCCTTGATCCGTCGATTCGCTCAGAACGAGCACCTGCGACTCTATGAGGTCGAGGAAGCGGCTCGGATCGCCCGCGTCTCAACGATTGCACTCGGTGACATCCTCTATCACCATCCGGATCGGCGCCCGCTGCAGGATGTGGTGACCTGCATCCGGGAGGGCTGCACGATCGACACTGCCGGTTACCGGCTGGAGCGCAATTCGGATCGGCATCTGAAGGATCCGGCCGAAATGCAGCGTCTGTTCGAGCGGCATCCGGGAGCCTTCCAGCGGATCCAAGAGGTCCTCGATCGCTGCACATTCTCCCTCGACGAACTGCGCTACCAGTATCCCACTGAGACCGATCCAGGTGAGACCGCTCAGGAGAAGCTGGAGCGCGTGACCTGGGAGGGAGCGAACCGCCGCTATCCCGGCGGTGTCCCCGATACGGTGGCCGGAACGATCCGGCATGAGCTCTACCTGATTGAGAAGCTGGACTACGCGCCGTACTTCCTCACGGTCAATGCCATCGTTCAGTTTGCGCGGACGCGAGGCATTCTGTGTCAAGGGCGCGGGTCGGCCGCCAACTCCGCCGTCTGCTACGTCTTGGGCATCACCTCAATCAACCCGATCGAGCACGATCTCCTGTTCGAGCGCTTCGTGTCCGAGGAACGACGCGAGCCGCCAGACATCGATGTCGATTTCGAGCACGAGCGCCGAGAGGAGGTGATCCAGTGGATCTACGACACCTATGGCCGGCATCGTGCCGCTCTGACCGGAGTGGTGACTACCTATCGCGCCCGTGGCGCCGTGCGAGAGGTCGGCAAGGTCATGGGCCTGCCGGAGGACGTGACCGCCGGCCTGTCCGGTCTCGTCTGGGGCTGGGGCAACGATGGCGTGACGGAGAAGGAAGCCCAAGAGCTCAACCTCAATCTCAAGGATCCGCGGCTGCGGATGACACTGGAATTAGCCTCCGAGTTGATCGGAGCGCCCCGGCATTTGTCGCAGCATCCGGGTGGCTTTGTGCTGACCCAGGATCGTCTCGACGATCTCGTGCCCATCGAGCCCGCCGCCATGGAGAACCGGCAGGTGATCGAATGGGACAAGAACGATATCGACACCCTGAAGTTCATGAAGATGGATGTGCTGGGCCTCGGCATGCTCGGGTGCATGCGCCGGGCCTTCGACCTTCTGCGGGAGCATAAGGGTGAGGAGCGCGAGATCGCCACGGTCCCGCTCGATGACGGCCTGACCTATCGCATGATCCAGAAGGCCGATACTGTCGGCGTGTTCCAGATCGAGAGCCGCGCACAGATGGCGATGCTCCCTCGCATCAAGCCGGACAAGTTCTATGACCTGGTTATCCAAGTAGCGATCGTCCGCCCCGGCCCGATTCAGGGCGATATGGTGCATCCCTATCTCCGTCGCCGAGAGGGGCACGAGAAGCCGGAATATCCCCGGCCGGAGCTGCAGCGTGTTCTGGGAAAGACGCTGGGTGTGCCGCTCTTCCAGGAGCAGGCCATGCGGGTGGCGATTGAATGCGCCGGGTTTACGCCCTCCGAGGCGGACCAGCTCAGGCGAGCGATGGCGACGTTCAAGCTGACGGCCGGCGTCACCAAATTCCGGGATAAGCTCGTGACCGGAATGACCAATCGTGGTTATGCTCCGGACTTCGCGGAAAGGACATTCAAGCAGCTCGAAGGCTTTGGATCCTACGGCTTCCCGGAAAGCCATGCCGCCTCCTTTGCCAAGATCGCCTACGCCTCGTCTTGGATGAAATGCCATCATCCCGATGTGTTCTGCTGCGCCATCCTGAACTCCCAGCCGATGGGCTTCTACGCCCCGGCGCAGCTGGTTCGGGATGCGCGAGACCACGGGGTCGAAATCTGCCCGGTCGACATCAATCACTCCCGTTGGGACTGTACCCTGGAGCCGACCCGAAACCCCAAGCGATTTGCGGTCCGCCTCGGGCTGAGGCTGGTCGCGGGGTTAAAGAACTCCGAGGCGGCCATGATCCCATTAGCCCGAATGGACCATCCATTCACATCCATTGAGGATCTCCGGCGTCGGACGGGAATCTCTGTAACCGCTCTGGAGCGCCTGGCCGATGCGGACGCATTTGGGTCGATCCCGGTGGGCCGGCGCGATGCACTCTGGGAGATCAGGGGCTTCTCGGATGAACCGCTTCCGCTCTTTGCTGCGGCCGATGAGCGGGACAGCCAGATCAGGCCAGAAGGCTATGAGCCGCACGTCGAACTCACGCCAATGACCGAGGGCCGGGAGGTTGTAGAGGACTACCGGTCCAAGGGCCTGACCCTGCGGCAGCACCCGATGGCGTTCCTACGCGCGGAGTTGCGGCAACAGCGAATTCACCGCTGCTCGGCAATCCGGCTGATGCGAGACGGCCGCAGGTTGACCATAGCCGGGATGGTCTTGGTGCGACAGAAACCGGGCTCGGCCAAGGGCGTCATGTTCATGACGGTCGAGGATGAGACTGATGTAGCGAACCTCGTGATTTGGCCGTCCTTGTTCGAAAAGCAGCGCCGGCTGATCCTGTCGTCTGGAATGATAGGCTGCCGAGGGCGGCTTCAGAGGGAGGGGGGCGTAACGCATATCGTTGCCGAACACCTGATTGATTTATCGCACCTGTTGCGCAGTATCGGCGATCGCAATCAGCCGTTTCAGGCTGAATATGGCCGGGGCGACGAGGCGAAAATCGGCACGCGTGCCATGCTTCGTACGGGGTCAAAGGATCCGGACAGTAAGGTTGCCGCGCCTAATGATGAGCGTTCATCCGAGGCAGGGATCCGGATCCTAGTCAGAAATTTCCACTAGCTTGCGGTGGAGCGTGACGGTCTCCAAGCCTTGCTGGCAGCTGCCGAGGAGCCTTGCATGGACAGCCGTCATACTGCCCCGGGTTTGCCGCGGAGGTTCGGATTGTCGCGCTGTTCGACAGACGCAAAGAACGCGTCCATCTCGATGTGAATGATCTTGCGCTGCCGTTCTGTGAGAACCGGCGGCTCGCCAAACACGTGAGAGCCTTGCCTCTGAGCTTCTTCCGGACTGGGAATGGACCTTCGGATCATTGTCCGATGACATCCGCTTTATCTCATCAGCGTCCGAGGCGGCAACGTGAGAATCCACCTCGGCAACCCTGGCTATCGCCACATGCTACGCATCTTCGCGCCAACATCAACGCGAATGCCTTTTGTCGCAGCAGGTGACGTTGCCGGATCTGGCACAGCCACAGGCCACGACACCCGTTCGAACAACTTCAGGAAGCTGCTCGGGATGAAGCGGGTGCGGGCGGCATAGACATGACGATCACCCCTGGCAGATTGCTGGTGGGTGAAGAACCGCTGTGGCACGATCAGATGCAGGTGGTCCTTGGCGCGGGTCATGGCCACGTATAGGAGCCGCCGCTCCTCCTCGATCTCACCCGTGGTGCCGGTGCCGAGATCCGACGGGATGCAGCCATCGACCACGTTCAGCACGAACACCGACTTCCACTCCTGCCCCTTGGCGGAATGGATGGTCGATAGGATCAGATAGTCCTCATCGCGCAGAGGCACGCCAGCCTGGTCGCTCGTGGCATCCGGCGGATCGAGCGTCAGCTCCGTGAGGAAACGCTCGCCGGACGGATAGCCGGCCGCGATCTGCTCCAACTGGATGAGGTCGGCTTTGCGGGTCGCGACATCCTCGTGCATGCGCTCGAGGTGCGGCTCGTACCAGGTCCGTGCCTGCTCAAGCTCGGCCGGCCACCCTACGGTACCGGCACGAAGCTGTGCAATCGCATTGACGAAGGAGGACCACTCGTCTCCCGCCCGGGGCGGGGAAGGCGCCTCCAGGAGCGCTCCGATCGGATCGGCGGCGTCATGCATGCGATCGAGCACGCGCCGGGCCGAGGTCGGACCAACACCCGGCAGAAGCTGCATCAGCCGGAATCCGGCGACGCGATCGCGCGGGTTTTGCACGAACCGCAGCAGGGCGAGCAGGTCCTTGACGTGCGCGGCATCGAGGAATTTGAGGCCGCCGAATTTCACGAACGGGATGTTGCGGCGGGTCAGCTCCACCTCCAGCGGCCCGCTGTGATGCGAGGTCCGAAACAGCACCGCCTGCTGCTTGAGGCTCATTCCTGTCTCGCGGTTCGCAAGCACCTGCTCGACCACATATCGAGCCTGATCGGTCTCGTCGCGGACGGCCACCAGCTGCGGCCGCTCGCTGGAGGCGCGATCTGTCCAAAGATTTTTGGTGAAGCGCTCCGAGGCGAGCTCGATTACCGCATTGGCGGCGGCCAGGATCGGCTGGGATGAGCGGTAGTTGCGGTCGAGCGTGACGATCTCGGCTGGCGGGCTGAACTGAGAGGGGAAGTCCAGGATGTTGCGCACGGTCGCGGCGCGGAAGGAATAGATCGACTGGGCATCGTCCCCGACCACGGTCAGGCCCTGGCCGCCCGGCTTGAGGGCCAGCAGGATCGAGGACTGAAGCCGATTAGTATCCTGGTACTCGTCGACAAGGATATGGTCGAAACGCCCGCCGAGTTCGGCGGCGATGGATGGCTCAGCCACCATCTGAGCCCAGTAGAGCAGGAGGTCGTCGTAATCGAGCACGTTCTGGCGCTGCTTGGCTTCAACATAGGCGGCGAACAACTGCCGCAACTCGGAAGCCCATCCGGCACACCATGGGTACGAAGCGCGGAGAACGTCCTCTAGTGCCGTCTCGGCATTCACGCAGCGGGAATAGATCGCCAGGCAGGTTGCCTTGGCTGGGAAACGGCTCTGGGTAGTGGAGAACCCAAGTTCGTGCCGGACGAGGTTCATCAGGTCGGCCGAGTCCTCGCGGTCATGGATTGAGAAGGCCGGGTCGAGACCGATCTCTGGCGCATAGTCGCGCAGGAGCCTAGCGCCTATGCCATGGAATGTGCCGGCCCAGGTAAGGGCGTCGGTCATCACGCCTGCGTTCTGTCCCAGAACTTTACCCGCGATCCGCTCGACCCGGCGCGCCATCTCGGCCGCGGCCCGGCGGGAGAAGGTGAGCAGGAGCATGCGGCGCGGATCGGCGCCGTTGACGATCAGATGCGCCACGCGATGGGCTAGGGTGTTGGTCTTGCCCGATCCTGCCCCTGCGATAACCAGCAACGGCGTAGCTGAACTTGAGCCATCGGCCAGGACACCGTGCTCGACCGCCTGACGCTGCCGCGGGTTGAGTTGGTCAAGGTAGGCAGGGTTCGCAGACACAGTCGAATCATCCCTCTCTGGACTGGTATAGATCCTCATTCCTGTTTTGTTCGCAATGGCTCAGCTTGCCGCCGCAAGATTAGGTCGCGACACTATGTTCTCTATTTGTTCTTTCTTTCGCCACATAAATCCTTAGGGTCCGGCTCTTCTGTTATGCACTGGATTCGGGATGACCACGGATAAGACAAAAGCAATCGAGACTGCCGTCAGTCAGATTGAACGGGCCTTTGGCAAAGGCGCCATCATGCGCCTCGGCGGCGATCAGATTGTCGAAGTGGAGACCATCTCCACCGGTTCACTCGGCCTTGACATCGCGCTAGGTGTTGGCGGTTTGCCGCGCGGCCGGATCATTGAGGTCTACGGACCGGAATCGTCCGGTAAGACCACGCTCGCGCTCCAAACGATTGCAGAGGCTCAGAAGAAGGGCGGTGTCTGCGGCTTCATCGACGCCGAACATGCCCTGGATCCGGTCTACGCGCGCAAGCTCGGGGTGAATCTGGATGATCTCCTGGTGTCTCAGCCGGACAATGGGGAGCAAGCGCTAGAGATTGCCGACACGCTCGTGCGCTCAAGCTCTGTAGATATTCTGGTCATCGACTCGGTGGCAGCCCTGACCCCGAAAGCCGAGATCGAGGGCGAGATGGGCGAGAGCCGTCCCGGTCTCCAGGCCCGCCTGATGAGCCAGGCGCTACGCAAGCTGACCGGTTCGATCAGCCGCACCAAAACGATGGTGATCTTCATCAACCAGATCCGCATGAAGATCGGCGTCATGTATGGCAGCCCCGAGACGACCACGGGCGGCAACGCGCTGAAGTTCTATGCGTCGGTGCGCCTCGACATCCGTCGCACGTCCACTCTGAAGGACCGCGATGAGCCAATCGGTAACCAGGTGCGTGTGAAGGTCGTCAAGAACAAGGTTGCTCCGCCCTTCAAGCAGGTCGAGTTCGACATCATGTTCGGTGAGGGCATCTCCAAGATGGGAGAGTTGATCGATCTTGGGGTCAAGGCCAATGTGGTGGAGAAGTCCGGCGCCTGGTTCTCGTACGACAGCCAGCGGCTCGGCCAAGGCCGAGAGAACGCCAAGACGTTCCTGAAGGACAATCCCGAGATTGCGGCCGAGATCGAAGGCAAGATCCGCCAGAATGCCGGTCTGTTGATCGCGGACCTGCAGGGCAACGATGATGTCATTGCATCGGAAGACGCAGCCTAAGACCTTCCCAGGCGGCAGGCACCAAGCGCTCCTGTTGATAGGCATGTCCTCGCTGCCTGGGTGTTAAAAGGCCGCCGATCCGTCAGCGGCCTTTCTGACCCTGGGAGGATAGAGCAGGAGGCTCCCCTGCCGTTGCGACGCAGGAGTGCCAATGCCTGCTAGCAGTTTAGACGATGCTTTCGCTGACATCGCCGCATTTCTGCCCCCATCGCGGCTAAACAGGCCTCTCCAAGCTAAACAATAACGAAGGGGTAACTATGATCACTCAGTCCATGGACATCACCAATCCAGAGACGTTTCTGGAATATGAGGGGGTGAAGATCTATCGCACGTACCAGTTCGATGATCCCGTCAGCTATCCGCCCTCGTCCCACATCTTCACAACCTCTCCAGAGGGGACTTAGGCTTCCGACCCCTTTCGCTTCGACATTCGTACTCTGACTGTCCCGGCCGTATCGGCTTACGAGGACAGCGTGCGTGCTGGAGACGAAAGTGCCGTTGCGGCCGTGCTGGAGCAGGCCATCGATCGCGGTATGCTCGCGACGCCAGATGCCAGCTCTGGGTCTCGACCGGTCCAGGTCTATCAGCAAGCGTGGTGAGGGCTCTCTCGCCTGCCTCTCCCCAAGAGTGAGAGGCAGGTGCCCTCGCAGGCGAATTCGCCTGCTGACATGAAGACGTGGCCTGTCGTCAAACGGAGCAGGCCACCCAACAGCGGCCTTTCCATCTTTGAACAGAGAGGGCGGATCAGGCCGCCTCGGCGACAGGAACGGGACCGGCTTCGTCCATGGCACGCATGTAGACGTCGAGCAGCGTCTCGTGCTCGTCGCGCTCCTCCTGGTCTTGCTTGCGCAGCTTGAGGATTTCCTTCAGCACCTTCACGTCAAAGCCCTCGCCTTTGGCCTCTGAGAAGATCTCCTTCTTGGCCTCGGTCAGTTCCTTGAGTTCGGTCTCGATCTGTTCAATTCGCTCAATGAACGAGCGGATCCTATCTCCCGCAATACCAACGACGTCGCTCATGGTGCCTCCTTTGCTGGATATGGACAGGTACTATCCGGCAGGTCCGTAAGCACCGTGTTAATGGGGCGGGCAGAATTCACAGCTTCGGTCAGCGTCGCGCCAGTGTCCTCGCAGCCATCTACGATGAGCATGAGAGCGCCCGTACATTGTTGGTTGCGAAGTACTTAATCTGATTAATGCCATAGTCGATGCGCTGTTTCCGGTGCACGTGGACCTGCTTCGATGATTGCCCTAGTCGCGATGGAAACCTCCTCAGCCCCCGACTGGATGCTTCATTGTGCTCATAAAGGTGAGTTCTCTAGCCGCTGAATATGCACGATCGGAGTGTTGGTGACGTCCGCGAGTGGGACTCTGATCCATGATCAATACAATGGGTGACATTCCTACTCTGCGGCTCAGAACGACGAATGATGACACACCAGTCTTGGGATTGAGCGAGTAAGCGATCCGGTCACCGTAACCAGTTGAACCAAGGGGGTGATGAGACAGCATGGGACAGGCCGCGCCTGATTGGACAATTAGAATGCTGAACGATCAACCGGGAGACTACATGGGACACCATGAGATGCCATGGCACAGATTGAGACGGTATGAGAGTCAATGGTACAACATGAGAAGGATTGAGACAACATGGGACAAGCGGCGGCAGTAGGAAGGCTGATCAAAACCGCAAAGGATTAGCCCTGAGACAGCATGAGACGCCATGGCACGGATACAGACAGCAATGGGACGACGTGAGACGGCATGGGACATTGGAAGTCGCTCCGGGTCGGACGATTCGGAACGGCAAACGACGAGACAACTAGGAAGCTGTCATAGTCACGTCTCAGGAGCTGCTTGCCTCATGCCGCGGCGAACCTTGCGATGCGCCTGCCCGTGATAGGCTGCTTGACGCCCGTTGTAAGCGGGAAGCTGATCGGCAAGCCGCGAAGGGCGCGCACCGCCAGAAATGCGAAACATTCCGCTTCCACAGCATCGCCGCGCCAACCAACAGCTTCGGCCATGACCGGCTCAACGCCGGCGCGCTTGCGTATCGCCTCGACCAGTGTTGGGTTTCGCCGCCCACCGCCGCACAGGATCAGGTGTTCAGGCCGTTGCGGGAGCAGGTCGAGCGCCTTGCCCACAGCCCCCGCGGTAAATGCCGTCAGCGTGGCCGCGCCATCCTCCAGGCTGAGCCCATCGGCCATCGCCGCGGTGAAGTCGTTACGGTCCAGCGACTTTGGATATGGAGCTGTGAGGTACGGATGGTCGAGAAGCCGAGCCAGCCGGGCCTCATCGACGGCCCCGCGGGCTGCGATGGCACCGTCGCGGTCCATGTCACCAAGGCCATGGCGAAAGATCCAGTCATTGAGAGGGGCGTTCGCCGGCCCGGTGTCGAACGCGACCATGGTGTCACCGCCGCCCCACCAGGTCACATTGCTCACGCCACCGAGATTGAGAACGGCCGAATTTGGCTTGGCTGCGATGCTGCGCAAGAGCGCGACGTGATAGCTGGCAGCCAGGGGAGCTCCCTGCCCACCCGCCAGCATATCAGCGCTGCGGAAATCAAAGGCCACGTTCGTACCAACCAGGCGCGCCATTAGTGCGCCGTTGCCGAGCTGCCGGGTCTGGCCCCGGCGCTGCCCATCGGGAGCACGGTGGAGCATGGTCTGGCCGTGAAAGCCGATGATGGCGACGTCCGAAGGCTTGATCCCAGCCTCGGTGAGAAAAGCCGTGACAGCCGCTGACTGCGCCCAGGTGAGGGCGTCCTCTGCCCGGGCGAAGATCGCCGGCTCGGGCCCCTCAAAGTTCCAGTCGCGAGCCGCCGCCATCGCGTCTCGGAGCAGGGGCCGGAGCTCGGGTGGGTAGGGGGCCAGCGTCCAAGGCCCGAACTCCTGAACCGTCTCGCCATCCGTTCTGATCAAGGCGATGTCGATATTGCCGTCGAGGACGGTTCCCGTCATCAATCCAACAGCCCAAGTTGGCGGCATGGCGATCATCTCCAGTTCATGGTCGGGCAAGCCTTCTTCCGAAATACCGGCTCGGCGGCCCTCGTACGATGACAAGGATCCTATCGCCAGGATCGGCAACCGCAATGCTTAATCTTGTCCCCTATTGACCAGGTGACACGCTCGTCGCCCGTTGGATCTGGGCATTGTGTGCAGGGTACCAAGTGTCAGCTCTTTATCTGCTGGGTGCTCGCGGCAGGATCCACCTTGCCCGGCTGCTCCGCTCGATATCGTCACTTGAAGTAGCGGCAGATCGAACAATCGGGACCCGTGTAATCGATTCCGCGCAACCGGGCAGATCGGAGTCACCTCGGCAGGGCGGCAGATGGGACAACATGGGACAAGGGCGGACAACATGAGACGGCAGGGGACGCGATGACACGGCAGGGGACGGCATGGGACAACGTGCATCGCTCCGGGTCCTTCCTCGTGCAGCGGTCAACCGGGGGGCGCGCGGAGCCCGGTCCTTGGCAGTTTTCAGATTTTTTCTGGAAACGGTTCAGGGGAGCCGAGGAGGTTTGTGAATGTGTCAAAACCGCCCTTTTGCCACGGCAACCGTGCGAGAAGTTTATTCGCAATTTCGGTGACTTAGGAGGTTTATAGGTTTTGGCACACAGCCCTTAGATTCACATTTGAAGAATCTTCTTCTTTTTCGAGACGTCTATTTATGGACCCCTCGTGCCAAAACCCCCAAAACCCTAAGACCCCCTCGAATTCGGAATACTGACACCCCCGAAATCGCGCCGGCATTCGAGGTGGTGTCTCATGTTGTCTCAGAGTCCGTCCCGTAAATCATGAGCATCGACCCAAGCGGCGGATGAGGAGCATGACAGACGCGGCATAAAGGAACGC
>NZ_JAELXT010000023.1 GCF_016427565.1 Microvirga splendida | reverse complement strand
CGCATCACGCCCGGTCCCCTGCACACCCAAGCCCATATCGAGGCGCTGACGCAGGCTCTCGTCGAGACGTGGAAGGCCCTCGGCCTGCCGTTCAGCGGGCTGGTGCTGGACCTGCAGGAGCGCACGCGGCCCGAGCGGCGGCTTCAGGCCTGAGCGCGCACGCGGCTCGGGCCGGTCTCACGTCTGTGTGAGGGCACAGGCTGCCGCACTTGTTGCGGGGCGCGCAAACCCGATTTTCCCTGGGCGCACCAACAGGTGCGGTCATGGAAACGAGCCCCGCGTGCCCCGATTGCTCCCGAATGCCTGTCGCGTCTTCCTCGCTGCCACGGCCCTGCTGAGCGCAGCAGCCGCAACGCAGGCCGATGTCGGCCTCACAGCCGCCGCAGCGCCGACCGACCCCTTCCGCCACGTCCAGGCCCTGCAGGACATCGCCACGGCCAACGGCGGCAACCGGGCCGCCGGCGCGCCCGGCTATGACCGCTCCGCCGAGTACGTGGCCGATCAGCTGCGCGCCGCCGGCTACAATGTGCGGTTCGAGGAGTTCACCTTCCCGTTCTTCGAGGAGCGATCCCCGCCGGTTCTCGTGGCCGCGCCCGCAGAGCCCGATTCCTTCACGCCTGCCCGCGAGGCGCTGCGCACCCTGATGAGTTCCGGCTCCGGCGACGTGACGGCGCCGGTCCAGGCCGTGGATCTCGGCCTCGATGCGGAGCCCTTGCCGACGTCGACCAGCGGCTGCGAGCGAGAGGACTTTTCCGGCTTCACCCGGGGCAACATCGCCCTCGTGCGGCGGGGCACCTGCCCGTTCCAGACCAAGGCGGAACTGGCCCAGGCAGCCGGAGCCGCGGGCCTCGTCATCATGAACCAGGGCACCGGCGACCAGACCGGGATCTTCGGCGGGCGCCTGACCACGCAGGCGGCGATCCCCGTACTGGGGGTGACCACGGAACTGGGCCGCAAGCTCGCCGAGGTGGCTGAGGATTCATCCCGCAACCGGGTGCGCCTGAAGGTCGATGTCGAGACCGGCACCCGCTCCACCCGGAACGTCCTCGCGGAGCGCGGCGAGACGAACGGCCGCTTCGTCATGGTCGGCGCTCATCTCGACAGCGTCGCCGAAGGGCCGGGCATGAACGACAATGCGAGCGGAACGGCCGCCGTTCTGGAGACCGCCCTGCGCCTTGCGAAGGAGCCTGCGACCGGCACGCCGGTCCGCTTCGCCTTCTGGGGCGCGGAGGAGCGCGGCCTCATCGGCTCGCGCCATCACCTCGATGCGCTGTCCGACGAGGATCGGCGCCGGATCCGGTTCTACATCAACCTCGACATGGTCGGCTCGCCGAATCCCGGCCGCTTCATCCAGCTGTCGCAGACGGAGCGCACCGCCGAGACCGCCGGCCTCATCCAGGCCTTCACCGACCATTTCGAGTCCAGGAACCTCACTGTCGAGGAGCGGTCCCGCAATCAGCGCGGCTTCGGCTCGGACGATGCGGCGTTCGCGGCCAAGAACATCCCGACGCTGGGCCTCTTCACCGGCGCCGGCAACGGCAAGAGCGAGGAGCACGCCGCCCGCTTCGGCGGCGAGGCCGGTCAGCCTTACGACCCCTGCTACCACAAGGCCTGCGACAACGCGGAGAACGTGGACCGGGTGGTGCTGGGCCAGATGACCGACGCCCTGACCCAGGTGCTGCTGACCCGCACGGTCATGCCGGATCGGTAAACAAGCAGTACAAGAGATCGCTGCGGATCATCCGCGAGCAACTCTTCCGTTGGTTCAGACGGCCAGATCCGCCGCAACCGCCGCCAGAAGCGCGGCCTCCTTCTCAGGAGGCATCCCGGCCTTCAGGGGCGTCGCACGGCGGCGCCTGTCCCAGGCGAGAATGGTCGCGAGCGTTTCATCCAGCGGCCGCGTCGGCAGCCCATGGGCGAGTGCATTTTCCGTATCGATCTCCAGAAAATGGCGGAACGGCTCATCCGCATGCGGCAGCCAGAGGGGAACCTCGCTCCAGGGCTCGAGACCCGCGGCCAGGATCGCCTCATCCGGGCACCAGACGAAGCGCGCATCCGATCCCGCCACATGACGGCACGCACCGAGGAGCGTGCTCACGGGGAAGGGGCGGCCGGTGAGGTTGAAGACGCCGCCCAATCCTGTCTCGGCACCCTCGACGACGAAGCGCGCGGCATCGCGGACATCGATAAACTGGACAAGCCGCTGCGGATCCCCGGGAGCCGGGACAGGTCCGCCCTGATCCACACGGCGCACCCAGTAGGTCAGCCGGTCCGTATAGTCGCCTGCACCGACCAGAAGGCCCGCCCGGAGAACGAGAGCCCTGTCGCCGAGACGCTCGAGCGCCACGAGTTCGCATTCCCGTTTCAACGGACCATAGGCCGGGCCGTACGATCCGGCGCTGGAGCGCTGCTCCACGGGGAGCGAACGCGCAAGCTCCATTTGCTCGGGCGTTGCGCGGCTCGTCGGCGCCTGTTCGGTCAGGCCAGGTTTGGCGAAATCCTGATAGACGGAAGCGCTCGACACGAGCGCGTAGCGACCGATGGTTGGGGACAGGGCATCGAGCAGGCTCGCCACGGCTTCGGGCGCAAATGCGCAGGTATCGACGACAAGGTCGAAGCTGCGCCCCTTGAGCGCCGAGAGATTGCTGTGCCGGTCACCGACGATCGTCTCGATCCCAGCCCCCACTGCCGGATTGACGGTCTGGCCCCGGGTGAAGACTGCGACCCTGTGGCCGGCCTTGAGCGCTGCATCCGCAACCGCCCCACCCAGAAATCCCGTTCCGCCGACCACAAGCACGTTCATCGCAGACATCCCGACTCATGTTGAGCCCTGAGGCTAGTCACACCGGGATAGCCGGCACAAGGCCGTCATGACGAGCGGGTGTCATCCCCGACGGCCGCAGCGCGGGAAGGGGATCCATGATCAGGTGCAGCGCCATGGACTCCCTGCCCCTCCGCTGACGCTGCGGCCGGGCACGATACCCTCCACGTCATCCTCGGGCTTGTCCCGGGGATCCACGTCTTTGCCGCCGGTTGAAGACGTGGATGGCCGCAACAAGTGCGGCCATGACGGTGAGGGTGTAGATGCGGGTATGTTCTTATTTTGTTCTTGACACTGCCTTCAAGCTCGGCTATACCTTGCCTTAGACCTGCCTCTGACGAGGGGCGCGCTCGCGAGGCGTCGCAGTGTGGAGGCAGGCACGGTCCCGTGGTGCGGCCTCGCAAGCGGCATCGACGGGAGGCCCAGGCTGCGTGCCGGTGGTCGGAATCGGCTCAAGGCCCCCGTCGAGCAGACGGACCCCGCCTTGAGCGGTCACCGGGCCGGCACCGCCTGAACGCCTAAAGAAGCCGTGCGCGAAGAGGCATTCCGGCTCTTCCCTTTCACCATCACACATCGAGCCGGGCTGCCATTCGCGCCACCCTCGATTGCCTCACAGGCTCGCAGCTCATCGGCTGCGGGCCCTGAGGTGCTGGTTCTTTGACTCAGACATGCCAACGGCCCTCCAGGATGACAGTGGATTGCGTGCACCGTCTCGCCGTGCCGCTGGAGACTCCGCCCTGGCGCGCTATGGTTCAAGCACCCTCAAACCCGATTCGATCATGCCCGCACACAACACCTCCTCGAAAGCCGTCGACACCCTCACACCCGATGAAGCCCGTGCCGAGCACGAGGCGCTCGGCGCCGAAATCGCGGAGCACGACCGGCGCTATTACGAGGAGGATGCGCCCGCCGTCTCGGACGCGGAATACGACGCGCTCCGCAAGCGCTACGAGGCCCTGGAGGATCGGTTTCCCGAACTGAAAAGCCCTGAGAGCCTGACCCAGAAGGTCGGCTCCAAGGTGTCGGAGAAATTCGGCAAGATCCGCCACCGCGTGCCGATGCTCTCGCTGGCCAACGGCTTTGCCGACGAGGAGGTGGAGGAGTTCGTCGAACGCATCCGCCGCTTCCTCAACCTGAAGGACGATGCGCCGCTCGCCTTCACGGCCGAGCCCAAGATCGACGGGCTGTCGTTGAGCCTGCGCTACGAGAACGGAAAGCTCGTGTCCGCCGCGACCCGCGGCGACGGCGCGGTGGGCGAGGACGTGACCAACAACGCCCGCACGGTGGGCGACATTCCACACCGGCTGAAGGGCTCTGGTGTTCCGGATGTCTTCGAGGTGCGCGGCGAGGTCTATCTCTCGCATGAGGATTTCGCCGCCATCAACGCGCGCCAGGAAGCAGCCGGCAAGCCGCTCTTCGCCAATCCGCGCAATGCGGCGGCGGGTAGCCTGCGCCAGCTCGATGCGTCGATCACCGCGTCGCGCCCGTTGCGCTTCTTCGCCTATGCCTGGGGCGAGGTCAGCGCCATGCCGGCGGACACGCAACACGGCATGATGGAGCGCTTCAAGAGCTTCGGCCTCACGGTCAATCCGCTGACGCGCCGCTGCGAGAGCATCGCGGAGCTGCTGGAGCATTACCACGCCATCGAGACCGACCGCGCCAATCTCGGCTACGACATCGACGGCGTCGTGTACAAGGTCGACAGTCTCAGTCTGCAGCAGCGCCTCGGCTTCGTGTCGCGCTCGCCGCGCTGGGCATTGGCGCACAAATTTCCCGCGCAGAAGGCGATCACGGTGCTGGAGGACATCGAGATCAATGTGGGCCGCACGGGCTCGCTCAACCCGATTGCGCGCCTGAAGCCCGTGACCGTGGGCGGCGTCGTGGTGTCGAACGCGACGCTGCACAACGAGGATTACATCAAGGGCATCGGCGGCAACGGCGAGAAGATCCGCGGCGGCGTCGACATCCGCATCGGCGATACGGTCGTCATCAACCGGGCCGGCGACGTGATCCCGAAGGTGCTCGACGTGGTGCTGGACAAGCGTCCGGCCGATGCGAAACCATATGAGTTTCCCACCACTTGCCCGGCCTGCGGCAGCCACGCGGTGCGCGAGGTCAATCCGCGTACGGCTAAGGAGGATGCGGTGCGCCGCTGCACCGGCGGCCTCATCTGCCCGGCGCAAGCCCGCGAGCGCCTGAAGCATTTCGTGTCGCGCAACGCCTTCGACATCGAAGGTCTCGGTCTGCAGCGCATCGACGAGTTCTACGAGGAAGGCTTGATCCAGCGCCCGCAGGATATCTTCACGCTTGAGGCACGCAATGCGCGCAGCCTCAAGCGATTGGAGAACCGGGAAGGCTGGGGCGAGACGAGCGCCAAGAACCTGTTCGCCGCCATTCAGGCGCGCCGCTCCATCGCGCTCAACCGCCTCATCTTCGCGCTCGGCATCCCGCATGTGGGCGAGACATCGGCACGGCTGCTGGCGCGCCATTTCGGCACCTTCGAGCACCTGCGCGAAATCGCCAGAGCCGCGGCCGACGAGACGTCGGAAGCGCATGCGGAGATTACCGCCATCGGCGGGATCGGCCCGGTGGTGGCCGAGGCCATCGTCGAGTTCTTCAAGGAGGAGCACAACGAGCAGATGCTCGATGCGCTGCTGGCCGAGGTGAGCATCGAGGCGATGGAGATCCCCGCCACGGCGAGTTCTCCGGTGGCGGGCAAGACCGTGGTCTTCACCGGCTCGCTGGAGCAGATGACCCGCGAGGAGGCCAAGGCCATGGCCGAGCGGCTCGGGGCCAAGGTGGCGGGCTCCGTGTCGAAGAAGACCGACATCGTGGTGGCCGGCCCCGGGGCGGGATCGAAGCTCGCCAAGGCGGCCGAGCTCGGGGTCCAGGTCATGGACGAGGACGGCTGGTTCGCCCTCGTCGGGCGCGGGTGAGACTCCTGTCCAAGACAGGGCGGCTTCGATATGCCATGGTGCGCCCATGACGGTGATTACCCCCGAGGTCTCGCTGGATCCTGCCCAGGTCGGGGCCGGCGACGTGACGCATTTCTGGCGAGTGCCGCGCTACCGCGACCTCGACTGCCTGCGCGCGACCTTCCGCCGTCATGCTTATGCCCGCCACAGCCACGATACCTATGCCATCGCGGCTGTGCTGGCGGGCTGCGAGACCTTCTTCCATCGCGGCGAGCAGCGCTTTGCGCCGGCAGGCTCCATCGCCGTCGTCTGCCCGGATGAGATCCACGACGGGGAGCCCTATGGCGGCGGCTTCGAGTACCGCACCTTCTATCCTTCGCCGGAGCTGATGCAGGAGATCGCCGAGGATGTGGCGGGCCGTCCGCTCTCCCGGCCGCCCTGGTTCCCGCATTCGGTCATCGACGACCCCGAGCTGACGCTGGCCCATGCCCAGCTTCATGCCTGCCTGTCGGCGGACGGACGCTGGGCCTCCGAGATGGAGCAGGACACCCGGCTCGTCGATTTTCTGAGCCGTCTGATCGCCCGCTGGGCCGATCTCGATGCACTGCCGGCCCTGCGCTACGGCTCGAAGGGGATCCTGCGGGCGCGCGACTATCTCGACGCCCATATGGGCGAGGAGGCGGACCTGGCAGGCCTTGCCAATCTGGCGGGCCTGTCGCGCAGCCATTTCATCCGCGCCTTCGCCAAGGAAACCGGCCTGACGCCGCACGCCTATCTCCTCGACCGGCGCTTCCGGGCCGCGACCCGGCTGCTGCAGCAGGGCGAGGCTCCGGGCGACGTGGCGGCGGCCTGCGGCTTCTTCGACCAGAGCCACCTCAACCGGGTCTTCAAGGCCCGCATGGGCGTGACGCCGGGGGCTTATCGAGCGGCCTAGAGTATTCGCGAGACAGCACTTTCATCCAAGACGTCTCATGCTTCATCCCGCATAAGGCCGGAGCAATGAGGAATGTCATGGATCAGGCCAACCCCTTCGTCTCCACACCCCGCCGGGACATCCGGGCGGGCCTGCGCGACATTGCGCCGGTGGCCGTCGCGGCCGTTCCCATCGGCCTCCTGTTCGGCGCGGTCGCGGTGGCCAAGGGCATGTCGCCCCTCGAAGTCACGCTCATGTCCGCCCTGGTCTTCGCGGGCGGCGCGCAGTTCGCCGCTATCGAAACCTGGGTCAGTCCCGCGCCCATCCTGACCCTGGCCTTCGCGACCCTGCTCATCAATGCCCGCCATGTGCTGATGGGAGCCTCTCTCACGCCTAAGGTCCGCATGTCGCGGGTCCAGACCCTGCTGGCCTATTTCTTCCTCACCGACGAGGCCTGGGCCCTGTCGGAGCGTCGCGCCCTGGAGCGGCCCGTGACGGGCGCCTATTGGATTGCCATGGCCGTGGTGCTCTGGGCCAACTGGACGCTGTCGTCGACCATCGGAGCCATCCTCGGCTCGTTCCTCGGCGATCCGGAACGCATCGGCGCAGACTTCGCCTTCACGGCCCTGTTCATCGGGCTCGTCGCGGGCTTCGGCAAGAGCCGCGTGACGCTGGTCACCGTCGCCGTCAGCGCGGGCGTTGCGGCCCTCGTGCATCTCTTCGTCGGCGCACCGTGGCATGTGGCCTCCGGCGCACTCGCAGGCATTGCCGCCGCCTATCTTGCGGCGCCCGAGGAGGCGCGCTCATGAATCTCGACACGACCACCCTGATTGCGATCCTGGCCATGGCGGCGGTGACCTACCTGACGCGCATCGCAGGCCTGTTCGTGGCCGACCGCCTCGTGCTCACGGGCCGCGCGAAAGCCGCCTTCGACGCCATTCCGCCGGCCGTGCTCGTGGCCGTGATCGCGCCCACCGCTCTCACCACCGGATGGGCGGAAGCGATTGCCGCCGCCATTACGGCGGTCGCGGCGTTCCGGCTTCCGCTCCTCGGCACGGTGGCGGTCGGCGTGATCGCCGTCGTGGTGCTGCGGAACGTGCTCTAGCTGATCGCCTGCGTCGCCTGCTCAAGCCACGCCCGCGTGTCGGCATCGAGATGCGGGCCGATCTTGTCGCGAACGGCCGCGTGGTACGCATTGAGCCATGCGATTTCGTCCGCCGTCATGATCGCCGGCTCCACAAGGCGCAGGTCGATGGGCGTGAAGGTCAGCGTCTCGAATCCCATCATCTCGCGGTCGCCGCCGGGGATCGTGCGTGGCTCGACGAGGATCAGGTTCTCGATGCGGATGCCGTAGGCGCCGGGCTTGTAGAAGCCGGGCTCGTTGGAGAGCATCATGCCGATCTCGAGCGGCGTGTGGCCGGTCTTGGCGATGCGCTGCGGGCCCTCATGCACGGAGAGATAGCTGCCGATGCCGTGGCCGGTGCCGTGATCGAAATCGAGGCCGGCTTCCCACAGGGGCTTGCGTGCGAAGGCGTCGATCTGCGCGCCGGTCGTGCCTTTCGGGAACACCGCCTGCGCGATGGCGATATGACCTTTTAGCACGCGGGTGAAGCGGTCCTTCATCTCCGCCGTCGGCTCGCCCACAATGATCGTGCGGGTGATATCCGTGGTGCCGTCCTCATATTGCGCGCCGGAGTCGATCAGGAAGATCTGGTTGCGCTCGATGGTGCGGTTGCTCGAAGAGGTCACGCGGTAATGGGGCAGGGCGGCATTGGGGCCGGCGCCGGAGATGCTGGGGAAGGAGATGTTCTTCAGCGCACCCGTCTCGACGCGGAACGCCTCCAGGGCTTCGACAGCGTCGATCTCGGTGAGCTTGCCCGAGGGTGCCTCGCGGTCGAGCCAGGCGAGGAAGCGGGCTACCGCCACGCCGTCGCGCAGATGCGCCGCATGCGAGCCTGCGATCTCGGCCTTGTTCTTCACAGCCTTCATGAGGGCGATCGGATCGGCCCCCACATCGACCTTGCCGCCTGCCGCCTCGATGCGGCGGATCAGGGCGACGGCGCCGGTGGCCGAATCGATGCGGATCTTGCCGCCCGTCTGGCCCAGTTCGTCGAGGGCGCCCTGGAAGCCGCTGATTGGCGCGAATGCCGCGAGATCGCCGACTGCGTCGCCGGCCTCGTTCGTCACCTTGGTCGGATCAAAGAACAGGCTCGCATGCCCCTCCCTGGGCAGGATGGCGTAGCCCAGCGGCAGGGGCGTGTGGCCGACATCGCCGCCGCGCAGGTTGAACGCCCAGGCGAGGTTGTGCGGATCGGAAATGACGAGGGCGTCGATCTTGGCCTCGGCCATCTTGCGGCGGATGCGCTCCAGCTTGGCGGACGCGGCCTCGCCGGCATAATCGTGCAGATGCGGCCGCACGGGAGCCTGCGGGGGCGCCGGGCGGTCGATCCAGACCACATCGACCAGGTTCATGTCGACGGGCGCAAGCCGCCCGCCGGCCCGGCCGACCGCCTGCTCCAGGCGCTTCAGGCTATCGCTGGTGTGCAGCCAGGGGTCGTAGGCGAGGGTGCCGCCCTGCGGGAGGTTCTCGGCGATCCAGTCCTCGGGGGTGAAATCGGCGAGCTGAACCGGTGTGATCACGGAGGTGTCCACCTGCTCGGCGGCCTGGACCGTGTAGCGCCCGTCGACCACGAGTGCGGCCTTGTTCTGGAGGATGACCGCCGTGCCGGCGGAGCCGGTAAAGCCCGTGAGCCAAGCCAGGCGCTCGGCACTCCTTGGCACATACTCGCCCTGATGCTCGTCGGCGCGGGGCACGATGAACCCGTCGAAGCCCCGGCGGGCCATCTCGGCCCGCAGCTTGGCGATATGTTTTGGGCCCTGGTCAGGGGAGGTCGTGTCGTCGAAGAACTGGAACTGAGCCATGGAAAGCAGCACCGGGGATCGGAGAGATGAAGAGGCGACACGCTAGGCCGGAGCGATTGCTCCTGCAACTGATGGCCTTGCGCCGGCTGCTCATCCCGAGAGCAGTTCGCCTCATTAGCATGCGCCGGATGCCTGGGAGTTAACCGATTGGCGACGCATGCTGCGAAAAATGCATGGCTCGCATGTGATTCTATGACTTCTACCAAAGTCGGACAGAGCCTATCTTCCTGACAACAAGAACAGAGGAGCGCTGAAGGGTTTCAGCACCGATCTGTTGGAGATGAGCCCATGACCGCAGCCGTTTTTTCGTCCCACCTCGCCAGCCCTGTCACCGCGCCGTCCAGGCTTTCGCAGGTTGCAGCCCGCGTGATCAATGCTCTCATGGAGAGCCGCGCCCGGAGCGCCGAGCGGGAACTGCGCCGCCACGAGGCCTTCATGTCCGATCTCGGCCGCCGACAGGATCATTCGCCCCTGTTCCTCGACCAGTCGGACGATCTGCCCGTCAAGCTCTGACCATTTCCTCACCGAGAAAGACAAGACAATGATCATCGTCGCCGCCCTCAAGGCCATCCGCGAAGTCTGGAGCGAGACCTTCAAGCTCCGCCGCGAACTCGCCAAGCGCTATCCGGGCGTTCTGGCTGAGTAACAAGGCTTACTGGCGAGGCAACGCACGAGCGTTGCCTCGTTTCATGACCAAAGCTGCCCAGCCTTCGAGGTTGTAGCGGCGCTGCAGATACCAGCCCTGATGGGCATAGGCCGAAAGAACGCCTGGAACGTCGCGGTAGAGAAGCCCCGACAGAATGATCGTTCCGTCGTCGCTCGCCACCCGCGCCAGCGACGATGCCAGCATCCGCAGGGGCTTTGCCAGGATATTGGCGAAGACGAGATCGAAGTGACCCGGGCGGTCGGCTTCCGGATGGCGGATGCCTGGGCCGACATAGAGCTTCATCCAAGCCGCAATCCCGTTGAGCCGCGCGTTCTCCCGCGCCACCCGCACGGCCTCAGGGTCGATGTCCCCCGCCACGACGGGGCGCTTCAGAACCTTCGCCGCAGCAAAGGCCAGAATGCCCGTGCCGGTGCCCACATCGAGCACATGGCGAGGCGTACGCATCTTCAGCTCATCCACGAAGGCAAGCAGGCAGCCCTTGGTCGTGCCATGGTGGCCCGTGCCGAAAGCGAGGCCCGCCTCGATCTCAATGGCGATGTCGCTCGGCAGGCACTGCTCGCGGTCATGGGAGCCGTGGACGAAGATGCGGCCCGCCCGAACCGGCTTGAGGCCCTCCAGCGACGACTTCACCCAATCCTTCTGCTCGAGGGGCAGGAACACGCCCTTGTCGGCTTCCGCCCCCACAATGGGGCGCAGCAGGTTGCGGATCGCCGCCTCGTCCGGCTGGTGCGCGAAATAGGCCTCCAGCATCCAGGGGCCGTCGTCTTCCGTCTCGAACGATGCGACGGCCGTCTCGGCGGGATCGAAAATCTCGCCGATCATGTCGGTCATGGCGCGGGCGGAACGCTCGTCCGTGGTGATGCGGAAGACGTGGGTGGGGCGGTTGGGGTGCAGACCTTCAAGCATGCCGTCGCCTTAGCATCGTTGGTGCCGAAGGTCACCTGTTCGTGAAACGGAGATGGCGGAGGAACCGTCGAGGAGGCGGCCCGTTTTGCCTTCGCTCAGCGGCAGAAATGGCTGAAAGCGCCACTGCTGCGCTCGTTCCCATCCAGGAGATCCCCATGTCCGGACGCCTCTTCGACAAGGTCGCCATCGTGACGGGTGCCGGCACCGGCATCGGCGAAGCCATTGCGCTCAAGTTCGCCCGGGAGGGCGCGCGCCTTCTCCTCGTCGGCCTGCCGGACGACCCGGTGGAGGACGTCGCCCGGACAATCAACAGGGCCGGCGGTTTCGCGGAGGTCTATCTTGGCGATATCGCCGAGGAGCACCATGCGCAGGCAGCGGTCGAAGCCTGCATGAGCGCCTATGGCCGCATCGACATTCTGATCAACAATGCCGGTGTGTTCCTGGCCGTCGCAGAGGCGCAGGATTATCCCATCGACAAGTTCGACGAGACCCTGCGGTCGAATGTGCGTTCCGTATTCCTTATGACGCGATTTGCGCTGCCGCATCTGCAGGAGAGCTACGGCAACATCGTCGCCACAGGTTCGGAAGCCGGCATGATCGGTCATCCGAAGAATGCCATCTACGGCGGCACGAAAGCATTCATCCACTCCTTTATCCAGGGCATTGCGGCGGAGCAGGCGGCTTACGGCGTGCGCGCCAACTGCGTCTGCCCCGGTCCTATCGACACCGCTTGGACGCACAAATCCACGGGACCGATGGATTCCGAACTCGCCACCATGATCACGCAGGCAACGCCCATGGGCCGTCGCGGCACGCCCGAGGAAGTGGCGAACGTGTTCTGTTTCCTGGCCTCCGACGAGGCGAGCTTCGTGACGGGCGCGCTCTACACGGTCGATGGCGGGATCACGATCTCGAAAGGCCCTGTCGGCGCCAAGGCTTCCTCGCATTTCAAGAAGCAGCCCGAGGGAACGTTGCCTACCCGGCACTCCCACGATGGCTTGAAGAACAAGGATTACGAGACGCTTACCTAGGGAGGGTCCGGCGCCTCCTGCAATGATATGGCAAAAAAGTGGAACCTATGGACTGCCCTCTTGTTAAGGGCATGAAAATAGTCCGCCTGCGGGCGGGCTGCTCTTTGCCATGAAAGCCATAGGAGGACACCATGGTGGACCATCCAGCGACGCCTCGGAACCTGGGCGATAAAGACGCGCCACACATGTCTCCAGTCACTCCGGCCGAAGATGCCCGCACCATCATGCTGAACCGCATCTCGTGGGGTGCGGTTCTGGCCGGCGTGGTCACGGCCCTGGTGACCCAGCTTATCCTCAACATGATCGGCATCGGCATCGGCGTGGCGACTCTCGATCCGGCTGCGGGAGACACCCCGCAGGCGTCGACCTTCTCCATCGCTGCCGGTATCTGGTGGACGCTCTCCGGTATCATTGCATCTTTCGCAGGCGGCTACTTGGCCGGCCGGCTCTCGGGACGTCCCAAGGAATCCACCGCCGGATTCCACGGCCTGGTCTCCTGGGCTGCAACGACCCTGCTCATCTTCTACCTGCTGACCTCGACCCTCGGCAATCTCCTGGGCGGTGCCTACAACACCCTGTCCAACGCCGTAGGCGGCCTGGGCCAGGCGGCGGTGCAGACGGCAGCGCCTGCTCTGGCGCAGAACCCGAATCCGTTCGCCGCCATCGAGCAGCAAGTGCGCAGCGCAACGGGCGGGAACGATCCTGCCCAGTTGCGCGATGCGGCCGTCGCGAGCCTGCGCGCTATGCTGACCGGCGATCAGGCGCAGGTTCAGCAGGCGCGTGATCGGGCGGTCGATGCCCTTGCCCGCGCGCGGAACATCCCGCCGGAAGAAGCCCGCAACCAGGTTGCCCAGTACGAGCAGCAGTACCGGCAAGCGGTGGATCAGGCGAAGCAGGCAGCCGATACGGCAGCCACCGGTGTCTCGACCGCAGCACTTCTCGGTGCGCTGGGCCTGATCCTCGGCGCTCTCGCGGGCTGGTTCGGCGGCCGTTCAGGCGCCGTCGATCCCACGATCACGGCGCGGTATCTCGCCGGCGAACGACGCTGATCGAGGCTTGAGATCGAGCTGACGCCGGTTCTTCAGACCGGTGTCAGCTCCCTGGCCGGCTCAAGTACCTTGAGGCGCTCCGCCTCCTTCTGTCTGTACTCGCGCTGCACATCCGTGATGTAGTCGCGCACGAGCGGCGCCGCATCGCGCTTGCGGGCGAGCTGCATGTGAAACACGAGCTGGCTGCCCGTGGTGAACATGGTCTCGGCACTGATGAGATAGAACTCGAACATGCGGCAGAAGCGCTCGTCGTACATGGCGGCGATCTTTTCGCGGTTCGCCTCGAAGCGTCGGTGCCAGTGATTGAGCGTCTTTGCGTAGTGCAGGCGCAGGAATTCGAGATCCGTCACCCAGAGCTGGTTCTGCTCGACGACGGGGAACACCTCCGAGAGGGCAGGGGAGTAGGCGCCGGGGAAGATGTACTTGCGCAGCCACGGGCTTGCGGTGCCGGGCGGGCTCATCTTGCCGATGGAATGCAGCACCATGAGCCCGTCATCGTCGAGCAGCGCGTTGATCTTGGCGAAGAACTCGCCGTAATGGTGCACGCCCACATGCTCGAACATGCCAACCGAGACGATACGGTCGAACTTCTTGTCCACCTTGCGGTAGTCGAGCAGTTCGAAGCGGACGCGGTCGGAAAGGCCGGCACGACGCGCCTTCTCGTTTGAGAGTTCGTACTGCTCCTTGGAGAGCGTGACGCCGGTGACGTCGACATCCTCCATGGCGGCGAGATAGAGCGCGAGATCGCCCCAGCCGCTGCCGATGTCGAGGATCTTCATGCCCGGCTTCAGAAGGAGCTTCGACGCGATCAGCCGCAGCTTGTTCTGCTGCGCCTCTTCCAGCGTGTCGTCATCATTCACGAAATAGGCGCAGGAATACTGCATGCCCTTGTCGAGGAAGAGCTTGTAGAAGTCGTTGCCCAGATCGTAGTGGTGCGCCACGTTCTGCTGCGCCTTGCCGACGGGGTTAGCCTGCTGGAAACGCTTCACACCCCGCGAGATGCGCTTGAGAACGCTCTGCAGCGGGTAGTTCGCCAGGGATGAGCGGTTCATCGAGAAGAGGTTCAGGAAATCCCTCAAATTCGAGCCGTCCTCGAAGCTCATGCGGCCGTCCATATAGGCTTCGCCGGCATGCAGTTCCGGGTTGAGGAAGAGCTTGTGATAGAGCGAGCGGTCCGTCAGTCGCATGGTGACGTTCGGGCCTGGCTTCTCCCCGCCGAAGCTATGGGTGCCTCCCTCCGCATCGATCACCTTCAAGGTTCCGGCACGCACGAAGGATTTCAGCATGTTGGACAGGGGGAACATCGGCACCTCGCGGGATCGGTCGTCAGGGGGCGGATGGTTCCACAGTTACGGGCGGGTGACTAGAGGGAGGTCAGATCAGAACTCGTCTAAAGTAAAGGACAAACAGCCTAAATTGGGAACAACCGGGAGACGCTCCGGTTGGAAGGCTGACTCTTGCGGGGCTGAGGGTCGTCACTCAATCCATCGAACAGGAGCAGCCGATGTTCTTCCGCCAGAAGCAGATGGCGTATCACGCCAAGCCTGAGAAACCCGATCCGCTCTTCGCCAAGATGCTCCAGGAGCCCCTCGGCGGCCAATGGGGCGAGATCAGCGTGATGATGACCTACCTGTTCCAGGGCTGGAATTGCCGCGGTCCCCAGAAGTACAAGGACATGATCATGGACATCGGCACCGAGGAGATCGGCCATGTCGAAATGCTCGCCACCATGATCGCCCGCCTGCTCGAGACCTCGCCGATCGAGCAGCAGGAAGAGATGGCGAAGAACTCCGTCGTCGGCGCGGTCATGGGTGGTGCTCGCGTGGAAGATGCCATCGTGGCCGGCATGAACCCGCAGCACTACATCGTGGCCGGCATGGGCTCCCGCCCGTCCGACAGCATCGGCAATCCCTGGACGGCAGCCTATACCATCGCGAGCGGCAATCTGCTCGCCGACTTCCGCTTCAACGTGACGGCCGAGAGCCAGGGTCGCCTGCAGGTCAGCCGTCTTTACAACATGACGAACGACACCGGCGTGCGCGACATGCTCTCGTTCCTCATCGCGCGCGATACCATGCACCAGAACCAGTGGCTTGCCGCAATCAAGGAGCTGGAGGAGGACGGCCTCGAAATGACGCCGGTGCCGTCGAACTTCCCGCAGGAACTGGAGAAGAGCGAAGTCGCCTACCAGTTCCTCAACCATTCCGAAGGCACGGAGAGCGAGCAGGGCCGCTGGGCTCGCGGGCCTGCGCCGGACGGGAAGGGCACCTTCACCTATATCGACCGCCCGCCGGCCTACACGGAGGACGAGGGCAACCTCAACCCGGTCGATCCCCGCGCCTACGGCACGCCGCCGGCACCCGTGCCGCCGGCTGCTGCGGAATAGCCGCGGGATAACGTTGTTTGTTCTGCGTCATGCCCGGCCTTGTGCCGGGCATTTTTTGGTCAGCCCAGCGCCTCGACGAAACTGTCGAGCACCATCTTTCGCCCCGCCTTGTCGAACTCGACCGTGAGCTTGTTCCCGTCTACGGCTTCGATCGTGCCGGGGCCGAACTTCGTGTGCAGGACGCGTCCGCCGATCCTGAAGCCCGAGCCGCCGGTGGACTTCGCCACCAGTTCTCCCTCGATCAGCATGGGGCCGCGCCGTTCGCCGGAGCGGCGGGCGGAATAGCCGCCATCCTCGGTCGTGGCGCGATGCGCCTGCGCGCGCTGCCAGCCGGGTGTCTGGTAGGACGAGCCGCTGAAGGGCTGCATGCGGTCGAAGCGCGAGCCGCCATAGGAGAAGTTGGCCGGAGCCTCGGCAATCTCCACGTTCGACTCGGGCAGGTCGTCGACGAAGCGGCTCGGCACGGTCGAGTTCCACAGGCCGTGGATGCGCCGGTTGGAGGCGAAGTAGATTTTGGCCCGGCGCCGCGCGCGGGTGAGGCCCACATGCGCCAGGCGACGCTCCTCTTCGAGGCCGGCGCGGCCGCTCTCGTCGAGGGCGCGCTGGTTCGGGAAGAGCCCTTCCTCCCAACCGGGCAGGAAGACCGTGTCGAACTCCAGACCCTTGGCGGCATGAAGGGTCATCAGGCTCACGCGCTCGACGGTATCGGATTCATTGGCTTCCATGACCAAGGACACATGCTCGAGGAAGCTCTGCAGGTCCGGGAATTCCTCCATGGAGCGCACGAGCTCCTTGAGGTTTTCCAGTCGCCCCGCCGCATCGGCCGATTTATCCTTCTGCCACATGTCGGTGTAGCCGGATTCCTCCAGCACGGTCTGCGCAACCTCGGACTGGGACATGGTCTCGGACAGCTTCGCCCAGCGGCCGAAGGAGATGAGAAGATCGCGCAAGGTGGCGCGCGGCTTGGGCTTCAGCTCGTCGGTCTCGACGATGAAGCGCGCCGCCTCCATGAGCGGCACGCGCGCCGCACGGGCATGGTTGTGCAGCACCTGGATCGTCGCATCGCCCAGGCCTCGCTTCGGCGTGTTCACGATGCGCTCGAAGGCGAGATCGTCCGCCGGCTGGTTCACGACGCGCAGATAGGCGAGCGCATCGCGGATTTCCGCGCGTTCGTAGAAGCGCGGGCCGCCGATGACGCGGTAGGGCACGCCGAGGGTCACGAGCCGGTCTTCGATCTCGCGCATCTGGGCCGAGATGCGCACCAGGATCGCGATCTCGGAGAGGGGATGCTTCTTGGCGTGCAGCGCCTCGATCTCCTCGCCGATGAGGCGGGCCTCGTCCTCGGAGTCCCATGCGCCTGTGATCGTCACCTTCTCGCCGGGCTCGTCCTCGGTGCGAAGCGTCTTGCCGAGGCGGCCCTGGTTCTTGGCGATGAGGCCGGAGGCGGCGGAGAGGATATGGCCGGTGGAGCGGTAGTTGCGCTCGAGCCGGATCACGGTCGCGCCGGGAAAGTCGTGCTCGAAGCGCAGGATGTTGTCGACCTCGGCGCCGCGCCAGCCATAGATCGACTGGTCGTCGTCGCCGACGCAGCACAGGTTCTTGCGGGCCTGGGCGAGAAGCCTGAGCCAGAGATACTGGGCGACGTTGGTGTCCTGGTACTCGTCCACCAGCATGTAGCGGAAGCGGTTCTGGTACTGCTCCAGAATGTCCGGATGATCGCGCCACAGGCGCAGGCATTCGAGCAGCAGGTCGCCGAAATCGACGGCGTTCAGCGTCTTGAGGCGTTCCTGATAGGCCCGGTAGAGCCGCCCGCCCTTGCCGTTGGCGAAAGCGCCGGCCTCGCCGGCCGGCACCTGATCGGGCCCGAGGCCCCGGTTCTTCCAGCCGTCGATGTAGCCGGCAAGTTGTCGGGCCGGCCAGCGCTTCTCCTCCACGCCCTCCGCCTCGATCACCTGCTTCATCAGGCGCAGCTGGTCGTCCGTGCCGAGAATGGTGAAGTCGGAGCGCAGACCCACGAGCTCCGCATGGCGGCGCAGGATCTTGGTGCCGATGGAGTGGAACGTGCCGAGCCACTGCATGCCCTCGGCCACGGGGCCGATGACGGCCGTGATGCGCTCGCGCATCTCCCGCGCGGCCTTGTTGGTGAAGGTCACGGACAGGATCTGGGACGGGTAGGCCTTCCCGGTGGCGATCAGGTGGGCGATCCGGGTGGTGAGCACGCGGGTCTTGCCGGTGCCGGCGCCGGCCAGCACGAGAACCGGACCCTCGGTCGCCTCCACGGCGGCGCGCTGCTCCGCATTCAGGCCGTTCAGATAGGGGGATTGCGGCGCAACCGCCGCACGGGCGCGGGCGCTCAGCGAGCCGGACGCCGGCTCATGGGCGAGGCCGTCCTGCGGATCGGGTCTGGGATCGGACTGATTCATCGGCGGGACCATGGATCAAAAGGCGAACGGCGTCGAGCCCGGAATGCCTGTCGCTCCTGCCGCAGGGGCGAACCTTGGAGCCGTAACGTCATTGTTGAGGAGAGGGCCCATTCCCATATGGGAATGACAGCCCCGAAGAGGAATGTCCCATGCGTTTCGTGGCGGCTCTTGCCATCGCCTCCAGCCTCGTCCTGCCCCTGGCCATCCCGGCCGACGCTCAGACGCGCCTGCCTCGCGTGAGCCCGTCCGAGCGGACCTCGAAGGAGATCAACAGGCAGATCCGGCAGGATCAGCGGCTGCTGAATCTGGAGGAGCGGATCCAGATGGAGAACAACCAGATCCGCCAGGACATCCGACGGGAGCGTCTCTTCGCTCCCCGGGCGCTGCCCCCGGTCCCTCGCGGAGCCTGCCCGCGCGGTTCTATCAGCTGCTAGAGCATAGGACCCAAAAGTGGATTTGCACTTTTGGGATCCATCCGATGCTCAATCCTTGGTGCGCTAATGCCGAGTGCCCGAGGCCGACAGGGCCTCTTGGATCTCGGCCCGGTGCGGAATGCCGATGACGCGGCCCAGGTTCTGAGGCTTGGGAAGCCGGGCGTGGGTGGTCTTCATCACCGCGAGATTGGCCGTGATATCCTCCGGGAAGGGGCAGACCTTCCGGGTTTCCATGTCCACGTGGAGAGACAGGCCCTCCATGGTGGCGGCAACCCAACCCTCGCCCGCATGGCGGATTTCCATGTAGTAGTGGATGCGCTTCTCGTCATAATCCACCAGCTGGAGCGTGACGCGCGCCCGGTCGTGCATCTTCAGCTCGCGCTTGTAGGTCGTGTGCACTTCGGCGGCGAAGTAGGAGGCCTTGCGCTTCTCCAGGTAATCGTGGCCCAGGCCGACTAGGCTGAAGCCTTCCTCCACGGCCCGGTCGAAGAGCACGTGGTAATAGGCCATGTTCATGTGGCCGTTATAGTCGATCCAGGCGGGCTCGACCCGCATCGTGGAGGACACGAAGGGCGCAAAGAAAAAGACGGGTGTCCGCTTTTCCATGGTCAAACTCGTTTCTGAACGCCTTTGGGGTGCCCATCCCCAACCACCGGAAGAAACAATGTTAGCACGATCCGGCAGCTTGTGCATGAGGGGTGCGGCATCTTTCTCTCCGGAGTGTTGCCTTTGCAACGGTTCTGGTAGCTATGGGGAACCCGAGCATCACAACCGGATCTGAAGCCTCCATGAATGCGCCTCACGCTGCCGTCCGCCAGAAGGCGACGGATGCCGCCCTTGCCTCCCTCGTGTCCGAACTGTCCGGGCGTTTCGGCGACCGCGTCGTCACCTCGGCCGCCGTGCGCGAGCAGCACGGGCATTCGCTCACCTGGGTGAAGAACCAGCCGCCGGACGTGGTGGTCTATCCCCGGACCACGGAGGAGGTGGCGGAGGTCGTCAGGCTCTGTGCCGCGCACGAGACCCCGATCATTCCCTACGGCACTGGCACATCCCTGGAAGGTCATATCAACGCTCCCTATGGAGGAGTTTCCATCGATCTCAGCCTCATGAAGCGCATCATCGCCGTCCATGACGAGGACCTCGACTGCGTGGTCGAGGCCGGGGTGACGCGCAAGGAGCTCAACGAGCACCTGCGCGACAAGGGCCTGTTCTTCCCCATCGATCCAGGCGCCGACGCCTCCATCGGCGGCATGGTCGCCACGCGGGCGTCCGGCACCAATGCGGTGCGCTACGGAACCATGAAGGACGTGGTGCTGGCGCTGACCGTCGTGCTGCCCAATGGCGAGATCGTGAAGACGGCGAGCCGCGCCAAGAAAAGCTCGGCGGGCTACGATCTCACCCGCCTCCTGATCGGCTCGGAAGGAACCCTGGGCATCGTCACCGAGATCACCCTCAAGCTCAACGGCATCCCCGAGGCGATCTCGGCCGGCATCTGCCCCTTCCCGTCGGTGAAGGCGGCCTGCGACGCCGTGATCATGACGATCCAGTCCGGCATCCCGGTGGCCCGCATCGAGCTGCTCGACGAGGTGCAGGTGAGGGCGGTCAACCTCCATTCCAAGCTCACCCTGCCGGAGAGCCCCCTGCTGCTTCTGGAGTTCCACGGCTCCGAGGCCGGGGTGCAGGAGCAGGCGGAGCGCTTCGGCGAGATCGCGGCCGAGTTCAGCGGCGGGCCGTTCGAGTGGGCCACGAAGCCCGAGGAGCGCTCCCGGCTCTGGCAGGCCCGGCACGATGCCTATTGGGCCGCCAAGGGCCTGAGGCCGGGCGCTCAATCGGTGGCGACGGACGTCTGCGTGCCGATCTCGCGGCTGGCCGAATGCGTCGACGCCACGAAGCAGGACATTCTGGAGTGCGGGCTCATCGCTCCCATCGTGGGCCATGTGGGCGACGGCAATTTCCACGTCCAGCCTCTCGTGAACGCTGACGATCCGGCGGAAATCGAGGCCTGCGAGGCCTTTGTCGACCGGCTCGTGCGGCGGGCGGTGGCCATGGAGGGCACCTGCACGGGCGAGCACGGGGTCGGCCAGAAGAAGATGAAATACCTGGAGATCGAGCATGGGCCGGCGGCGCTGGGGCTCATGCGCGTCTTGAAACAGGCTATCGACCCTCACAACATCATGAATCCGGGCAAGATCATCGCGCTTTGACGGTGAAACACGGTGAATGGCGCTCCCGGTCCTTGCCGCGATGGGCTAAGGACGTGTCAGAGTAACGGAGAAAAGGCAGCTTCTTGCGCGATATCCTGACGATCATCGCATCCATCGTGATCCTGATCCTGGCGATTGCCGTGGCGGCGCCTCCCTTGATCTCCTGGGAGGCCTATCGCGGCACGATCGACCAGATGATCGCGCGCGCCTCCGGCACGGAGGTCCAGACCGAGGGCGCCATCGGGATTCGCCTGCTGCCGGAGCCGAGGATCATTCTCGACCGGCTGAGGCTCGGCGGGAAGACGCCGGACTCGCCGGTTCTGACGGCCGACAATGTCCGGGCGGAAGTCGCCCTCACGCCACTGATGCGGGGCGAGGTGCGCTTCACGGAAGCGCGGGTGGGGCGCGCCGACATCCGCATTCCGGTCTCCGGAGACGGGGAATGGCGCCTGCCGCCGGAACTGGTCTCGGGCAGCGGCCGGGCCCGGGAATGGGCCATTGAGAACCTTACCGTCGCCCAGCTCCTCATCACCACGCAGAGCGCGAGTACGGGCCGCACCAACCAGGCCTTCGCCGAGAACGTCCATATCGAAGGTCAGAAGCTCATCGGCCCCTGGCGCGTCGAAGGCACGACCTCGGGCGTGCCTTTCCGCCTGGTGACCGGAGAGCTGGCTGAGGACAAGACCATCCAGGTCAAGCTCTCGGGCGGAGGCGACATCTATCCGCGCTTCGATATCGATGCCCGGTTCGGGCTGGACGGAGGCACCGGCGAGGCTGCAACCCCGAACGTGTCCGGCAAGGCCAAGATCCTATTCGGTCCCCCGGCGCAGGTTGCCGCGGCCGGCATCCCGATCCCGGTGACGGTCGAGACCGAGTTCAAGACGGTGCCGGGGGCGGTCGAACTCAGCCCCGTCAGCCTGGAGGCGGGCGAGGGCGGGGCGAGCCTGCGCATGACCGGTGAGGGCCGGGTCGCGCTCGACGATCCGCGCATATCGCTGCGCCTCGAAGGGCGCCGGCTCGATGCCGACAGCTTCATCCTCTCCGGCAACGGGCAGGATTTCGCGAGCCGCCTGCAGCAATGGTCCCTGCCGCTGATCCGGGTGCCCATCGATCTCGACCTCAAGATCGACAGCATCGGACTGGGCCAGGAGGATCTGACGAACGCCAGTCTGCGCCTGTCCCTGGATACCGGACGGGCGCGGCTGGACCGCATCGTGTTCACGGCTCCCGGCGACACCAAGGTGGCGCTCGAGGGCCAGCTCGGCCTGACCACGAAGGGCGGCATCAACGGCAAGGTGGCGTTGGCCTCTAAAGCGTCCGACCGTCTCGCGCGCTACCTTGCGAAGATCAATCTAAAATCGCCGCTGCTGACGGCCCTCGACGGGCGTCCGGTCGAGCTCTCCTCGGAGGTGGCGTTCTCGAACCCGGTCCTGTCATTCAACCGAATGCGGCTCAAGATGGGCGAGTCCACGCTCACCGGCAATGTCCGCTACACGGCCCCGGAGGCGAACGAGCGCGGCAAGCTTGAGGCGCAGGTTGCCATCCAGGGCCTGGATCTCGACGACCTGCCTCAGGTCTCCAGCGTGTTCCAGGCCACCGAGAATCTCGATGTCGGCTTCATCCTGGACGCGCGCGGGGTCAGCGCCGGCAGGAGCCCGCCGACGGGGCGGATCACGGCGCGCATCCTCTCCGACGGCCGGGCCCTGGTGGTCGAGACCCTCGACATCGTGGATCTTGCCGGCGCCAATGCCCGGGTGCGCGGGCGGATCGCCCCGGACGGCACGGGCCGGATCTCCGGCAAGGTCACCGCCCAGCGGGCCGAGCCCCTGATCGATCTCCTGGGAAGCGTCTGGATTGGCGGAATCTCCAAGCTCGTGCCGCATTTCGTCCGGGAAGGGGCGCTCGATCTCGATGTGGTCTCCGAGCGGGTGGCGCCCGCTCCCGGCTCCAACGAGCTGCGCCTGCGCACGACGGCCACCGGCCGCATGGCCGGCGGGCCCTTCGAAGGCAGGGTCGAGTCCATCGACGGGCGCACCGAGAGCCTGACCCTCAGCCTCTCGACCGATAACACGGGGCGCTGGGTCAACCGGCCGAACATGGCCGGCCTCAACCAGCCCTCCAGGATCGACATCCGCGGCTCCCGCGTCGATTCCGGCCGCTTCAGCGTCACCCTCACGGGGGACATGGCCGGGTTGAAGGTTGCCACGACACGGCCGTTCGCCCTGAGCCAGGGCGACGACGTGGTGGACAGCGGCGAAGTGGAGATCGCCACCCCCGACATTACCCCCTTCCTGCGCCTGCTCGGCGACGGGGCCGGCGTTTCCCCGCCGGTGCCGGTGAGCGGGCGGGTCACCCTCGGCCGGGAGCGCGGGGCGACCCTTCTGGACATCAACGCCAAGGTCTCCAACGAGCCCGTGCAGGCGCGCCTCGTGGCCGCCTCCCGCTCCGAGATCAGCGGCGAGGTCTCTCTCGGCCGCCTCTCCATGCCGTGGTTCGTGGCCGCGCTGGCGCTCAACGTGCCGGGCGATCAAACCACAAATTCCATCTGGTCCACGGCCCAGTTCGGCCAGAGCGGGCGCCTCGTCACCGGCGGCCAGGTGACCTTCCGGGTGGGGATGCTCGAACTGGGCCGCGGCCTCCAGGCCACCCGGGCCTCCTTCCTCCTGGCCGCCCAGCCGGACGGGATCTCCATCCGGAACCTCGAGGCGACCATCGGTTCGGGCAGGATCACCGGCACGACGACGATCACCCGGCAGGGGGCGCTGGCCACCATCGTGGGCGAGGGAGCTCTGGACCGGGTACCCCTGTGGGCCCTGGTGGGCCAAACGCCCTTCGAGGCCGTTCTGTCCGGCCCGCTCCGCTTCGGGGCGGCAGGATCGAGCCTGTCGGAGCTGGTCGCCAATCTCGGCGGCGCCGGCGAGTGGCAGGTCACGAACCTCCGGATTCCCGCGGCCGACCCGAATGCCTTCGACCGCGCGTTCAAGCGGGCGCTGGCCGAGAACGATCCCCTGGTCGAGGGCAAGGCGGAAGCCATTCTCGGCATGGAGCTTGGAAAGGCGCCTTTCAATGCAGGCCCGGTCAAAACCTCGGCGGCCCTCGTGGGCGGGGTGCTGCGGCTCTCGCCCTTCGTGGCGGAGAGCGGGCCGGCCGTCTGGCAGGGCGGCATCACCTACGACCTGAAGAACCTCCAGCTCGAGGCCCGTGGCGCGCTCACGGCCAAGACGGCCCCGGCCGAATGGGTCGGCGCTCCGCCGTCCATCGGGCTGAACTGGCAGGGCTCCCTGGCGGCTCCCACCCGCCAGATCGACGCCGGGCCGTTCCGCAATGGGCTCGCCGCCATCGTGCTCAAGCGGGAACTAGAGAAGATCGAGGCGTTCGAGCGGGCCGCTGCGGCGCGCCAGCGCCAGATCGAGGCGCAGCGCGAGGCCGAGCGCCAGAGGGCTAAGGCGGCCGAAGAAGAGGCCCTGCGGCAGGCCAAGGCACGGGCCGAGGCCGAGCGGGTGCGCCGGGAGGCGGAGCGGCTGCAATCGGAGCAGCGCAGGCAGCCGGAGGAGCCCGAACCGGCCCCGACGCAGACCTCCCTGCCGCCCCTGAATCCGCCCGTCGAGGTGGCTCCCCCGCCGTCGGTCTACGGGGCTCCGCCGGTACGCTGATCGGCGCATTTCTCCCTCTCCCGTTCGGGAGAGGGCTGGGGTGAGGGAAGGCCGGTGCCGAACGAGGCGCTGCGGGTGACGTGCTGCATCGGACGTGTCGGCGCAGGCTGGTGAAGCGTCACGCCCTCACCCCTGCCCCTCTCCCGCCCGGGAGAGGGGAACCCGCGCAAACTTTCTAAACCGATACGGCACTGTCCGATGGCGGCATGCCCAGCCGCTGCCGCAAATCGTTGAGCACGAAGACGCGGATGGCGGAGGACAGGTTCTGCTCGCCGCGCTCCGCATCGATGCGCCCGATCAGGGCCTGAACGGAGATCGTCTCCCGTTCAGCAATCTCCCTCAGGCCCTCCCAGAACGGCTCCTCAAGGGAGATGCTCGTCCGGTGGCCGGCAATGGAGACGGAGCGCTTGAGAACCGCGAAGCCCATTCACGGGGTCTCGTCGGGATCGCGCTTGTGGGCCTCGAGGCGGCTCTTCGCCCTATCCTGCTCGGCCTTCGTCAGCGTCTTCTCGGCCTTGGTGCGGCCGAAGCTGACACGGTTCTGTTCGGCGCGGGCCTCCTTGTCGGCCCGAGCCTTGTTCTTGCGCGCCTGGCGCAGATTGATGATCTCAGCCATGGTGCGACGCCAGCATCGGCCCCAAAAGTGGAATGCACTTTTGGGACTCAGGCGATGCTGCCTTTTCTAAGCGGCGCATGGTTCGGTGCGTAAAACCGGAGCCACTTTTCACTGTCGTGGCCCTTCGGGTCGCTAGCGCGGCCCGCTGGGTCCGCACGATGCGCTGCCTCATTCGCCCGGCTGCAGCATCGTCTCGGGACGAACCACGGCGTCGAACTCCTCGGACGAGACGCCGGCCTTGAGGGCCTCTTCCTTGAGCGTCGTGCCGTTCTTGTGCGCGGACTTCGCAATGGCGGCCGCCTTGTCGTAGCCGATGGTCGGCGCCAGCGCCGTCACGAGCATGAGCGAGCGCTCCATCAGCTCCTTGAGGCGGTCCTTGTTCGGCTCGATGCCGACGACGCAGTTGTCCGTGAAGCTGACCGCGCCGTCCGCCAGCAGGCGGATCGACTGCAGCACGGCATTCACGATCACCGGCTTGAACACGTTGAGCTCGAAATGGCCCTGGCTGCCGGCGAAGGTGACCGTGGTCTGGTTGCCGGCCACCTGGCAGCACAGCATCGTCATGGCCTCGGCCTGGGTCGGGTTGACCTTGCCGGGCATGATCGACGAGCCGGGCTCGTTCTCGGGCAGGGAGATCTCGCCGATGCCGGAGCGGGGGCCGGAGCCCATCAGGCGGATGTCGTTGGCGATCTTGAACAGGCCGGCAGCCAGGCTCGCCAGCGCGCCGTGGGTGAAGACCAGGGCATCCTTCGAGGCCAGCGCCTCGAACTTGTTGGTGGCCGAGGTGAAGGGCAGCGCCGTGAGCTCCATGACCTTCGCGGCGAAGCGGTCCGCAAATTCCGGATGCGCATTCAGGCCGGTGCCGACGGCGGTGCCGCCCTGGGCCAGGGCATAGATGCCGGGAAGGGTCGCCTCGATGCGGGCGATGCCGAGACGCACCTGCGCGGCGTAGCCGGAGAACTCCTGGCCGAGGGTCACCGGGGTCGCGTCCTGCAGGTGCGTGCGGCCGATCTTGACGATGTCCTTGAAGGCTTCCTGCTTGGCTTCCAGCGCCTTCAGAAGGTGCTTGAGACCGGGGATCAGCCGATCATGGACCTCGCGGGCGACCGCGATGTGCATGGCGGTGGGAAACGAGTCGTTTGACGACTGGCCCATGTTCACATGGTCGTTGGGGTGAACCGGCTTCTTGCTGCCGCGCTCGCCGCCCAGGCGCTCGATGGCGAGGTTCGAGAGAACCTCGTTCATGTTCATGTTGGACTGGGTGCCCGAGCCCGTCTGATAGACCACGAGCGGGAACTGGTCGTCATATTTGCCCTGCACAACATCGGCGGTCGCCGCCGCGATGGCGTCGGCCAGGCGCGGCTCCAGCTTGCCCAGATCCTTGTTCACAAGCGCGGCCGCCTGCTTCACGATGGCCAGCGCATGGACCAGCGGGAGCGGCATCCGGTCCGTCCCGATGCGGAAGTTCTGGATGGAACGCTGCGTCTGCGCGCCCCAGAGCTTGTCGGCGGGAACGTCGATGGGGCCGAAGGTATCTGTTTCGATGCGGGTGGAGGGCGACATCCTGACCTCTTTCGATGGAGTTGCGTGTTCTTATCTCAAATGATGGCGCTCGCAACCGTCGAACGCGCATGGAGGCCTTGGAAATTCGCATGAGCGACACCCTGGAAACGCCCCTTTTCCGCCCGCCTCACCCCAAGCCCCGCACCGAGCTTCTCGGCATGGTGGCCTTCCTGCGCGCGGTGCGCGAGAACCCCCTGAACATGTGGATGGAGGCTCATTTCGAGGAGCCGGTCGTCACGGGCGACGGCGCCATGGGGCGCATGACCGTGGTGAGCGATCCCGCCGGCATCCGCCACATCCTGGTGGACAACGTCGCCAACTACCGCAAGGACGACTTGCAGATCCGGATCCTGGCGCCGGGACTGGGCCGGGGCCTCGTGACGGCGGAGGGCGAGGAGTGGCGGCTTCAGCGCCGCACCCTCGCGCCGCTCTTCACCCCGCGCACGGTCACGGGCTTCTTCCCGGCCATGGTGGAGGCGGCGGACCGCCTCGTCAGGCGCTGGCAGAGACGGCCCGACGGGCGCGTGGTCGATGCCGCTCTCGACATGACCCGGGTCACCCTCGACGTGCTGGAGCGGACGATCTTCACGCAAGGCGTGCCGAAGGACCCGGATGCGCTCGGCCGGGCGATCACCCGCTACTTCAACTCCATCGGCCGGGTCGACCCGCTCGACATCTTCGGCTTCCCGGACTGGGTGCCCAGGATCGGGCGCCTGCGGGCGAGGCCGTCGATCCAGTTCTTCGAGGAGACGGTCAACGCGCTGATCGACGCCCGCAAGGCGCTGCTCGCCAGCGGGGAGCCCGCTCCGCGAGACCTGCTCACCCTGCTGCTCGAAGCGGCTGACCCCGAGACCGGCAAGGGGCTCTCCGACATCGAGGTGCGGACGAATATCGTCACCTTCATCGGCGCCGGGCACGAGACCACGGCCAATGCCCTGTCCTGGACGCTCTATCTGCTCTCGCAGGACGAGCGGGCCCGCGCCCGTGTCGAGCGGGAGGTGGACGAGGTGCTGGGGGAGGGGGAGATCGAGCCGCATCACCTGGAGCGGCTCGTCTATACCCGGGCGGTGATCGACGAGGCGGTCCGGCTCTACCCGCCGGCACCATACATGAGCCGCACGGCCATCGCGGACGACCGGATCGGCGATGTGGACATCCCGGCCGGATCGATGGTGGCGATCTCGCCTTATGTGCTGCACCGTCACCGCAGGCTGTGGGACGAGCCCGATGCCTTCCGGCCTGAGCGCTTCCTGCCTGAGAACCGTAAGGGGATCGACCGCTTCGCGTATCTGCCTTTCGGGGCGGGCCCGCGGGTGTGCATCGGCGCGAGCTTCTCGCTGCAGGAGGCCGTGATCGTGCTGGCAAGCATCGCCCGGTCCATGCGGCTCGATCTCGTGGAGGGGCACGCGGTCGAGCCCGTTCAGCGCATCACCCTGCGGCCAGGCAACAGCCTGCCCATGCGCGTGACGCAGCGCGTGCGCAAAGAGGCTTTGGCCGAAGCGTGAAGGGGGCTTAGTTCTTCTTGCGGAAAGCGTCGAGGCTGACGACCTCGGCGGTGCCTGAGGCCGCGTCGGACTCGGGCGCCTGCTCCACCGGAGCCTCGGCCTGCGGGGCTGCGGTCGGCTTCTCGGCTGCGGGCAGCGCCTTGCGGGGCTGCTTCAACTCCACGGGTTCCGCCGTGCCGCGCGCCGGCTGAGGCGCGGGCTCGGCCTCCTGAGCCTCCTCCTCGCCGTCATCCTGGCTGTCGAACTTCAGGCCGAACTGCACGGACGGATCGAAGAAGCCAGTGAGCGCATCGAACGGGATCAGCAGCCGCTCCGGGATGCCGGAGAAGGATAGCCCCACCTCGAAGGTGTGCTCGGTGACGTTGAGGTCCCAGTACTGGTGCTGGAGGACGATGGTCATCTCCTGCGGGTACTTCTCGCGCAGGCGGTTCGAGAGGCGAACGCCGGGAAAATCCGTCTGGAAGGAGATGTAGAAATGGTGCTCGCCCGGAAGCCCGTCCTTGGCATCGATCAGCACCTTGCGCACGACGCCCTTGAGCGCGTCCTGCACCAGAAGATCGTAGCGGATCAGGTCTTTACCACCGGCCATGCGTGAGCCCTTGCAGAAACAAAAGTGGAGGCTTCTGTTGCCAGGTGCCTCCGGACCCCGCCTTACGGTGCTAACCGCAAGGGCTTTGATTCGGCTTTAGGGACCGCTTACGCAGCCACTGCAACCGGAGCATAGTTGTCGTTGGCAACTATAGATTCGGCCCGATAACGGCGGAACCATGCCGAGCGAAAGTCTACCCTTTACGCCCTCGTCGATCCTATTTCGCCCCCGCCGAAAGCCAGATCCTGCCTGGATTTTGGTGGAGGCGCCGGGTACCGCCCCCGGGTCCGATGGGTTTATTCCGATAGCCGTTTATCGCCATAGCCGATCTTGCGACCGGCACCCCCAATATAGGCAGGGCGGACGGAATTTGAAAGAGTGGGGATGGGGATGAATTGCGACTCGGAAGGCCAGACCCCCTGACCTATAATGCGCCGAGGAGCACCGCATGCAGGCCTACCACGATCTCATCCGCCGCATCATGGACGAGGGCGTCCGCAAGGACGACCGCACCGGAACGGGCACGATCTCCGTGTTCGGCCACCAGATGCGCTTCGATCTCAGCGAGGGGTTTCCGCTCGTCACCACGAAGAAGCTGCACCTGCGCTCCATCGTCCATGAACTGCTGTGGTTCCTCAAGGGCGACACCAATATCCGCTACCTGAAGGAGAACGGTGTTTCGATCTGGGACGAGTGGGCGGACGAGAACGGCGACCTCGGTCCCGTCTACGGCAAGCAGTGGCGCTCCTGGGCCAAGCCCGACGGTGGGACGGTCGATCAGATCCGTTGGGTTCTCGACGAGATCCGTCGCAACCCGGACAGCCGCCGCCTGATCGTCTCCGCCTGGAACCCGGCCGACCTCGACAGGATGGCGCTCGCGCCCTGCCACTGCCTGTTTCAGTTCTACGTCGCGGAGGGGCGGCTCTCCTGCCAACTCTACCAGCGCTCGGCAGACGTGTTCCTCGGCGTGCCCTTCAACATCGCGTCTTACGCGCTGCTCACGCATATGATGGCGCAGGCGACCGGGCTGCAGCCCGGCGACTTCGTCCACTCCTTCGGCGACGCGCACCTCTACCTGAACCATCTGGAGCAGGCGCGCCTGCAGCTCTCCCGCGATCCGAGGTCGCTGCCGAAGCTGCGGCTCAACCCGTCGGTGCGGTCGCTGTTCGACTTCACCTACGACGACATCGCGATCGAGGATTACGACCCGCATCCGGCCATCAAGGCTCCCGTCGCGGTCTGACCATCATGAACAGGCGCGAGGCCATCGAGAGCGCCGTGCGCATCCTCGCTCCGCGCATTCCAAGGCACGAATTCGAGGCCGTGACCGATCATGCGCTGGGCAGCCGCGGTCTGCACGGCGCCTCCCCGGAGGCGGCGGCCTGGCTTTCGATCACGGCCTATATCCGCCACCGTCTGACGGATTACGACAGCCTTCTGGACGACGGCTACGATCAGGAGAGCGCCCGGTTCTTCGTGCTCGACGACATGAACGCCGTCCTGGAGGAGTGGGGTTCGCCCCGGCGCGTGCAGTCTGAGGACGAGACGGAATAGGCTCGACAGTAAAAATAGGAATTGTCACAAGACAGCATGACTCTTTCAATCCGACCTGCCACTGGGTCCGACGCGGCCCTGATCTTCCGCTTCATCCGCGAACTCGCCGAGTACGAGCGGCTGGCCCATGAGGTCGATGCGACCGAGGCCGATATTGCCGCGGCGCTCTTCGGCCCCAACCCGCGCGTCTTCGCGGATATCGCCGAGTGGGAGGGCGAGCCCGCCGGCTTTGCCCTCTGGTTCTACAACTTCTCGACCTTTCGCGGGCGCCATGGGATCTATCTCGAGGACCTTTTCGTGCGGCCGGAGCTGCGCTCGAAGGGAGTCGGCCGGGCCCTGCTGCGGCACCTGGCGCAGCGGTGCATGGCGGAGGGGTTGCCCCGCCTCGAATGGTGGGTTCTCGACTGGAATGAGCCGGCCTTGCGCGTCTACCGCGCCATCGGAGCGATCCCCATGGAAGAATGGACGGTACAGCGCATGACAGGCGAGGCTCTGAAGCGACTGGCGGAGGAGCCATGACAATGCCCCTGATCCTCGTGGTCGCGATGGCCGAGAACGGCGTCATCGGACGGGACAATCGCCTGCTCTGGCGGATCAAGACCGACCTGGGGCGCTTCCGCCGCCTCACCATGGGGAAGCCGATGATCATGGGACGCAAGACGTTTCAGTCGATCGGCAAGCCCCTGCCGGGCCGGGAGACCATCGTGCTGACCCGCGACGAGGGATTTGCCGCGGAAGGTGTGCATGTGGCCCACACCTGGGAGGAGGCCGTGGCGAAGGGGGAGGAGCTCGCAGCCGTAATGGGAGCCGATGCCGTCGCCGTGGCAGGCGGGGCCGAGATCTATGCTCTCGCGTTGCCGCATGTGCAGACGCTCTTCCTGACCCAGGTGCATACGGCGCCCGAGGGCGATGCGGTTTTTCCGGCGTTCGACCGGTCACAGTTTCGCGAGGTGAAGCGGGAGGATCATCCGAAAAGCCCGGATGACGAGCATCCGTTTACCTTTATTGATCTCGAAAGGCGTCCTTGAGCCGCCTCAAGGTTGACGAAGCGGTTCACAATCCCCAATTCGCAGGCTTGACAGGCGGAAGAGGCAACACCCACAACCGTCTCAAGTTTCTTATCGGCCGTGTCGGCCGGTCTCTTCGCAAGTGAGGAAAGGCGTCCTATGCCTTGGAGTAACCAAAGCGGCGGCGGCGGCCCCTGGGGGCAACGCGGCGGATCGGGAGGCGGGAAGAGCCCATGGGGCTCCGGTGGCCCGCAGGGGAACGGCAATCCCCCTGATCTTGAAGACATCCTGCGCCGCAGCCAGGATCGGCTGAAGGACTTCATCCCCGGCGGCTCCATGGGAGGCCGGGGTCTGATCGTTCTCGTGCTGGGCGTCATCGCCGTTTGGCTGCTCACCGGCTTCTACACGGTGCGGCCCAACGAGGTCGGCATCAACATGATCTTCGGCCGCTATACGGGAACGTCGGGCGAGGGTCTGCGCTACAACCTGCCTTACCCGATCGGCCGTGTGGTGAAGCCCAACGTCACCGCACAGCAGCGGGTCGAGGTGGGCTACCGCTCCACGCCGACAGGGCAGGGGCGTGCGCGCGACGTGATTGAAGAGAGCCTGATGCTCACCGCCGACGAGAACATCGTCGACATCGACTTCGACGCCGTCTGGCAGATCAACCCGGCCCGTCCGCAGGATTACGTCTTCAACCTGCAGAACCCTGACGGCACCATCAAGTCGGTGGCCGAAAGCGCCATGCGCGAGGTCATCGGCCGCCGCAACATCCAGCCGATTCTGACCACCGAACAGGCCAGCGTGGCCCAGGAAGTGCGCGAGATCATGCAGGAAGCCCTGGATGCCTACGGCGCCGGTGTGCTGATCAACGTGGTCCAGCTCCAGGCGGTCAGGCCGCCGTCGGAAGTCCAGCAGGCCTTCTTCGACGTCAACGCCGCCCAGCAGGATGCGGTGCGCGTGCAGAACGAGGCCGGCGCTTTCGCCAGCCGCGTCGTCCCCGAGGCGCGAGGCGAGGCGGCTCGTACCGTCCAGCAGGCCGAGGCCTATCGGGAGCAGTCGGTGGCCGACGCCACCGGTCAGGCCGCCCGCTTCCGCCAGGTCTACGAGGAGTACCGCAAGGCTCCCGATGTCAGCCGCGAGCGCATCTTCCTCGAGACGATGGAGCGCGTTTATGGCGGCGTGGACAAGGTCATCGTGGATCAGAACGGGCAGGGTGTGGTGCCCTTCCTGCCGCTGACCCAGAACCAGCCGCGTCCGCAGCCTCAGGGCAATACCCCCAACCAGCAGGGAGCCACGCGATGAACGGCTCGACTCTTCGCACGGGCCTCCTGATCCTTGTGGGCCTGATCGCCATCGTGCTCTACAGCGCGGTCTACATCGTGCAGCAGACCCAGTACGCCCTGGTGCTGCGCTTCGGCGCCGTGCAATCCGCCATCTCGGAGCCGGGCCTGAAGTTCAAACTGCCGCTGGTGGACAACGTCACCTACTTCGAGAAGCGGGTGCTCGATCTCGACCTGCCGGTCCAGACCCTTCTGTCGGCCGACCGGCAGAACCTCGAGGTCGATGCCTTCACCCGCTACCGGATCGTCGATCCGCTGCGGTTCTACCAGGCGGTGGGCAGCATCGCCCTGGCCAACCAGCGCCTGCAGAGCTTCACCAACTCGGCCATGCGTAACGTCCTGGCCAGCGCCTCCCGCGATGCCATCGTCCGCACCGATCGTGCCGACCTGATGAACCGCATCCAGGAGGACGTTAACCGGCAGGCAGCCAGCCTCGGCATCGAGATGATCGACGTGCGTCTCACCCGCGTCGACCT
This sequence comes from Microvirga splendida, assembly GCF_016427565.1. Lineage (GTDB taxonomy): Bacteria > Pseudomonadota > Alphaproteobacteria > Rhizobiales > Beijerinckiaceae > Microvirga > Microvirga splendida. The sequence continues at coordinate 44,148 of NZ_JAELXT010000023.1, read as the reverse complement.
GCCGGCCGCCAACAGCCAGGCCGTCTATCAGCGGATGCGCACCGAGCGTGAGCGCGAGGCCGCCGACATCCGGGCCAATGGCCAGCAGCAGGCGCAGACCATCCGTGCCCGCGCCGAGCGCGAGGCGACGGTGATCCGCGCCGAAGCGAACCGGACGGCCGAGGAACTGCGCGGTCAGGGCGATGCGGACCGTAACCGCATCCTCGCCGAGGCCTTCAGCCTCGACCCGGACTTCTTCGGTTTCTATCGCTCGATGCAGGCCTATGAATCGGGGTTGAGAGGCGGGGAAACCCGTCTCGTGCTGAGCCCGGATTCCCAGTTCTTCCGCTACTTCAACGATCCTGCGGGACGCGGAAACGGCGGCGGGGCTCCTGCGCAGGCGGCTCCCACCCGGGTGCCCTCTCCGGCGCCCGCCCAGCCTGCTCCGGCACCGGCTCAGCCGGTGCCGGTTCAGCCGGCGCCGGCCCAGTAAGAACAAGCCTGCCTGATGTTGGACTTGATTGCAGCCCTCGGCCTCGCTCTCGCGGTCGAGGGCATTCTGTTTGCGGCCTTCCCGGATGGGATGCGCAGGGCCATGTACGAGGCGGCCCACAGCCCGAGCGACCAGATGCGGATCGTCGGCATCATTTCGGCCGTGCTCGGCCTGGGGGTGATCTGGCTGGTGCGCCAGTTCGGATGACGTGGGGTCACGCCCCCGTCAATGCCTGCTTGAATGATGAGGCTGAACGCCAATCTATACCCAGGAACTCCGAAAGAGGATTGTCGATGAACACAGCCACGAACGCGCTGGCGCCTTCCACGACGGTGCCGCCCCAGCGTCCCCTGCGGCGGCTCGCCGTGTCATGCTTCGCGGCCCTGACCCTGGTCGCGACGGCGATGCCGCTGCCGTCCTATGCCCGCTCGGCTCCTGACTCCTTCGCCGACCTGGCCGAGGAGGTCACGGGCGCCGTGGTCAACATCTCGGCCTCGACGACGGTCGAAGCCCGCAACCGCACCTTGCCGCAGCTGCCGCCCGGCACGCCCTTCGAGGATCTCTTCGAGGAGTTCTTCAACCGTCGCGGCCAGGGTGGCGGACCCGGAGGCGAGAGTTCTCCCTCGCGTCCGCGCAGCTCGAACTCCCTCGGCTCCGGCTTCGTGATCGATCCGTCCGGCATCGTGGTGACGAACAATCACGTGATCGGCGACGCCAATGACATCAGCGTGATCTTCCCCGACGGCACGCGCCTGAAGGCGGAAATCATCGGCAAGGATTCCAAGGTCGATCTCGCCGTCCTGAAGGTCACGTCCGACAAGCCCCTCAAGGCGGTGAGGTTCGGCGACTCCGAAACAATCCGCCCCGGTGACTGGGTCATGGCCATCGGCAACCCGTTCGGCCTCGGCGGCTCCGTGACGGCCGGCATCGTGTCGGCCCGCGGCCGCAACATCGAATCCGGTCCCTACGACAACTACATCCAGACCGACGCCTCCATCAACAAGGGCAATTCCGGCGGTCCGCTCTTCAACATGAACGGCGAGGTCATCGGCATCAACACGGCCATCCTCTCGCCCACGGGCGGCTCGGTCGGCATCGGCTTCGCGGTTCCGGCCTCCACGGCGGTGCCGATCATCGATCAGCTGCGCCAGTTCGGCGAGACCCGTCGCGGCTGGCTCGGCGTGCGCATCCAGAACGTGGACGAGCCCACCGCCGAGGCCCTGAACCTCGGCAGCGCGCGCGGCGCTCTCGTGGCCGGCGTCGACGACAAGGGGCCTGCCAAGCCGGCCGGTATCGAAGTGGGTGACGTGATCGTCCGCTTCGACGGCAAGGAGGTGAAGGATTCCCGCGACCTGCCCCGGATCGTGGCCTCGACGCCGGTCGGCAAGGCCGTCGACGTGACGATCGTGCGCAAGGGCCAGGAGATGACCCGGCAGGTCACCCTCGGTCGTCTGGAGGACACCGAGAAGCAGGCCAGCCTGCAGCAGCCCTCGACCGAGCCGCAGACGGCCACCCGCCAGGCGCTCGGCCTCAACATGTCCGGCATGACGGAAGAGCTGCGCCGCCGCTTCAGCATCAAGGACGACCTCAAGGGTGTGGTGATCACCCGGGTCGACCCGAACTCGGCAGCCTCCGACAAGCGGATCCAGGCCGGTGAGGTGATCGTCGAGGTCAACCAGGAGCCGGTGACGAACCCGGCCGAGGTGACCAAGAAAATCGACGACCTCAAGGCTCAGAACCGCAAGTCGGCCCTGCTGCTGGTGGCCAACGCCCAGGGCGAGGTGCGCTTCGTGGCTCTGTCGATCGAGTAAGCTGATCGGTGCATCAATGATAGGAAAGGCGGCCTCTCAGGCCGCCTTTTTCGTATTCAAGGATGTCTCATCCCTGCACGATGTCCCCTGCCTGATAGCCCTGCACGTAAAGCAGCGCCGATAGATCCGCATGGTCGAGCCGTGCGTGGGCTGCGGCCGCCACCGCGGGCTTGGCCCGGAAGGCCACGCCGAGGCCTGCTTCGCCCAGCATGGCGAGGTCGTTGGCGCCGTCGCCCACGGCCATCGTGTCGTGCGGCGCCAGGCCGAAGCGGGTGCGCAGCTCGATCAGGGTCGCCAGTTTCGCCTCGCGCCCGAGGATCGGCTCCTCGACGAGGCCCGCGAGCCTCTCTCCGTTCAGGATCAGACGGTTCGAGCGGTCCTCATGAAACCCGATCGTCGCTCCGATGGGGTCGGTGAACAGGGTGAAGCCGCCTGACACGAGGCAGGTATAGGCGCCGTTGGCACGCATCGTCCGCACGAGAGCCGTCCCACCGGGAGTGAGCGTGATGCGCTTCTCGATGATCTCGCCGACCACGTTGACGGGCAGGTTCTTCAAGAGAGCCACACGCTCGCGCAAAGCCGGCTCGAAGGCGATCTCGCCGCGCATGGCGCGCTCCGTGATCTCGGAGACTTCCGCTTTGAGCCCGACGTAATCGGCCAGTTCGTCGATGCATTCCTGGCCGATCATGGTGGAGTCCATGTCCGCCAGGAACAGGCGCTTGCGCCGGTGGGCCGACGGCTGGACGACGATGTCGATGGGCTGGCCGTCCAACGCCTGCCGCAGTACGGCCTCTGCCGCTTTGACGTCCTGCGAGCCGGCTACCATCAGATCCGCAGCGATTCCGCTTGCCAGAACAGCCTGTTCCGTTTCTTGTCCGAGCGCCCGGGCTGCCAGGGCCAGGATCTCGTCGGTGACGGCCGGCCGGGACGGGTTGGCAATCAGGGTCGCGACGAGGGAATTCGAAGGTGACGCCATTGGGGAGACCTGAATTGGGGAGACTTGGATTGGAGAGACTTGGCTGTGAGTGACGTTCGGGTCGGCGCGGTTCTCATCGCAGGGCCGACCGCTTCAGGCAAGTCCGCCTTGGGCATCAGGTTGGCGCAGGCCCTCGACGGGGTGGTGATCAATGCCGATTCCATGCAGGTCTACCGCGACCTGTGCGTCATCACCGCACGCCCTACGCCGGAGGAGGAGGCGCAAGCTCCCCACCAGCTCTACGGCCATGTGGATGCAGCCGTGAATTTTTCCGTCGGGCGCTATGTGGCCGATGCCGTCAAGGTCCTGCAGGAGACGCAGGGTCGAAAGCTGCCGATCTTCGTGGGCGGAACGGGGCTCTACTTCAAGGCGCTGACGGAGGGGCTGTCCGACATGCCGGCTGTGCCGGAGGAGGTGCGGGAGCAGGTGCGCCGGGAGAGCGAGGGGCTGGAGACGCCCGAGCTCCACGGCCTCCTCGCCGGTCGCGATCCCGAGACCGCCTCGACCCTCCGGCCGTCGGACCGGCTGCGGATCCAGCGGGCGCTCGAAATCTTCGCCGCAACCGGTCGACCCCTCGTGTCGTTCCATGGCGCCCGTGAGCCGGGTCCCCTCGCCGACAGACCCGTCGTCAAGCTCTTCCTTGCTCCCGACCGGGACGAGCTGCGCCTGCGGATCGACCGCCGCTTCGAGGTCATGATGGAGCAGGGGGCACTCGACGAGGTGAGGGCGCTGGGCGAGCGGAACCTCGATCCCATGCTCCCGGCCATGAGGGCCCATGGCGTGCCGGGTCTCCTGGCCTATCTGCGCGGCGAGATCTCCCTCGCCGAGGCCATCGCCAAGGGGCAGGGAGATACGAGGCGCTACGCCAAGCGCCAGTTCACCTGGTTCCGGCACCAGCTGCAGGACTGGCACTGGGTCGAGCCTGAGAGGGGATTTGAGACAGTGATGGCTCGCATTAATGCCCTCCCAGATAGCCCGTGATCATCTGGTAGAAGGTGATGAAGATCTCGAACACGATCAGGAGGACGATGATCAGTTCGAGACGGAGCGACCGCTCGGTGTCGATGAGGTCGGTCAAGGCCTGAGCCGTATCGCCGATTACCTCGAGCTTGCGGTGGAGCGACGTGGCGCGCTCCTTCAACTCGTATTCGTCCTCCAGGCGGGCGTAGAGGCGCTCCAGGTCGGGGCGATCCCAGAGGACGTCGGGCTTTTCCTCCACGGCCACGCGGCCGGAGACGCGCTGGCGGACCAGGAGGGCATGGCCCACATGCTTGAGAATTTCCCGCCGGCCCGGGGGACGCCGGCCCTTTTCCGCCAGATGCCGCGCGGCGGGCTCCACGATGTCGAAAACGGCCGCCGCCTCCCGCTCGTCACGGGCGAGCGCTGCACTCTTCGAGAGTGCATCCGCAATGACGACCAGCCGCTCGGTGGAGAGCTGCTTGATGTAGATCGGGCCTCCCGGGGGGATCTGGTCGTCTCTGTCCGGCGAGATCTCGATGATCGCTGTTTCCTCCTCATGGCGGGCGAACTCGCCCAGGATCCGCTGGCGCAGGCTGCGGATGACCTCGTCCTCCTCCAGGGGGGTGAGGCCGACGAGAACCGCCACGCCATAGCGGAACAGGGCCACGAAGCCCTCCTGCCCGGTCCGGAAGGCGAGGGGCGTGGTGGACAGGACGTCGCTGCGCTCGAGGCCCGCTATCTCGAGGCGGTCTCCGAGGAGGAGGGCGCGGGCGGTCAGGCGCAGATTCTGCATCGGCGCCCCGGGTGATGAGACGGTATCGGTCATGGTCATACGACTAAAATAGGGGCCTCACCCGAAAAGCTAAGCCGCTGCGTGCCAAGTTCCTCCCGCTTGACCGAATGAAATGGATCGTTTAGCGTCTGCGCAACTTTTGAACCGAAGAGCTGCCCCAATGCGCAAGCTTATTCTCGTAGTACGAGCGCCGTCGACGGAGCGGGATTGACCCGCAGATCCGGCGATGGCGCACAGGCCCCCTCAGGGGCCTTTTTTATTGCCCAGATTCCTTGAGACAAAGCAGACGAGACCGACGGAGCGAGACCCATGAGCGAGACGATGACCGGAGCCGAAATGGTGATCCGAGCCCTGCAGGACCAGGGAGTCGACCATATCTTCGGCTATCCCGGCGGCGCGGTCCTCCCCATCTACGATGCGCTCTTCCACCAGGAGAAGGTGCGGCACGTCCTCGTGCGTCATGAGCAGGGCGCGGTCCATGCGGCCGAGGGCTATGCGCGCTCCTCCGGCAAGCCCGGCGTGGTGCTCGTCACCTCCGGTCCCGGCGCCACGAACGCGATCACGGGCCTCGCCGACGCGATGATGGATTCGATCCCGCTCGTCTGCATCACCGGCCAGGTGCCGACCCATCTCATCGGCTCGGATGCGTTCCAGGAATGCGACACGGTGGGCATCACGCGCCACTGCACGAAGCACAATTACCTCGTTAAATCGATTGAGGACCTGCCGCGCGTTCTGCACGAGGCCTTCTACGTGGCGCAGAACGGCCGTCCCGGTCCGGTGGTGGTCGATCTGCCGAAGGACATCCAGTTCAAGACGGGCTCCTATGTGCGGCCCCTGAGCAACCAGCACAAGACCTACCGCCCTACGGTGAAGGGCGACATGGAGCACATCCGTGCGGCCATCGAGCTGATGGCCAATGCCAAGCGGCCGGTGTTCTACACGGGCGGCGGCGTCGTCAATTCGGGGCCTCATGCCGCGACGCTGCTGCGCGAACTCGTCAGGCTCACGGGCTTTCCCATCACCTCGACCCTGATGGGCCTCGGCGCCTATCCGGCCTCCGACCGGCAGTGGCTCGGCATGCTGGGCATGCACGGCACCTACGAGGCCAATCTCGCGATGCATGAATGCGACGTGATGATCAATATCGGGGCCCGCTTCGACGACCGCATCACGGGTCGGCTCGATGCCTTCTCGCCGTTCTCCAAGCGCATCCACGTGGACATCGATCCGTCCTCCATCAACAAGACCGTGAAGGTGGACATTCCGATCGTCGGCGACTGCGCGCACGTGCTTGAGGACATGGTGCGCCTGTGGCGGCAGGACGCGCATCAGGCCGACAAGGTGGCGCTGAAGGATTGGTGGGGCAAGATCGAGGGCTGGCGGGCTCGCAACTGCCTCGGATTCCGGAATTCGACCGAGACCATCAAGCCGCAATATGCGATTCAGCGTCTCTATGAGCTCACGAAGGATCGCGAGACCTATGTCACGACGGAAGTGGGGCAGCACCAGATGTGGGCGGCCCAGTACTTCAAGTTCGAGGAGCCGAACCGCTGGATGACCTCGGGCGGCCACGGCACCATGGGCTACGGCCTTCCGGCCGCGGTCGGCGCGCAACTGGCGCATCCCAATGCGCTGGTGATCGACATCGCGGGCGAAGCCTCGATCCAGATGATGCTGCAGGAAATGTCCACGGCCCTGCAGTACAATCTGCCGGTCAAGGTGTTCATCCTCAACAACGAGTACATGGGCATGGTGCGCCAGTGGCAGGAACTGCTGCATGGCGGGCGCTACTCCCAGAGCTACTCCGAGTCGCTGCCCGATTTCGTGAGGCTCGCCGAGGCCTATGGCGGCGTCGGCATTCGTTGCGATAAGCCCGGCGATCTCGATGCGAAGATCATGGAGATGATCAACGTGAACCGACCGGTGATCTTCGACTGCATCGTCGACAAGACCGAGAACTGCTTCCCGATGATCCCGTCGGGCAAGGCGCATAACGAGATGCTGCTCAACGATTATCTCGGCGAGACCGGAGCCGACATCGGTTCCGTGATCGACGAGAAGGGCAAGATGTTAGTCTAACGGAGAACCCCTCTCCCGGGTGGGAGAGGGGCAGGGGTGAGGGAAGGCCGCTTCATGGTCAAGGAGCCACGGCAGTTTGCACGCAACCTTCGCAAGGTTCCGACCTCTGCGGAGGATGTGCTGTGGCAAGTTCTGAGAGGACGGCGCTTCAAAGGCCTGAAGTTCCGGCGGCAGGTTCCTTTCCTGACCTACACGGTTGATTTTCTCTGCGTCGAGCGAAAGCTAATCGTTGAGATCGATGGAAAACAGCATGAGTGGTACGCTGAATATGATAGTCGCCGGACGGACGAAATTGAGCGCCACGGATTTAGGGTCATTCGCTTCACAAATGGTGACGTGCTGAGCGATCTTGAATCCGTTTCGCTGAGAATTGCAGAGGCTGTGGTGCCTTCTGCGTCCTCTTACCCTCACCCCTGGCCCCTCTCCCACACGGGAGAGGGGAAAAGAGACACGTGATGCCAACCCTCGTCATCGCCAACAAGTGCTATTCGTCCTGGTCGCTGCGCCCCTGGCTGCTGATAAAGCAGTTGGGCGTGGCGTTCGACGAGATCTTTATTCCGCTCGACCTGCCGGACACTAAAGAAAAGGTGCTCAGGCATTCGCCGGCCGGCAAGGTGCCGATCCTGATCGACGGCGATGTCATCGTCTGGGAGAGCATCAGCATCATGGAGTACGTCGGCGAAGCCTACGGTGCTCCCGTGTGGCCCGAGGATCGCAAGGCTCGCGCGATGGCGCGCTCGGTCGCGGCCGAGATGCATGCCGGGTTCTCGGCCCTGCGCTCCGCGTGCCCGATGAATCTCGGCAAGAAATATGCGCAGAAGGACAGGGGTGAGGCGGTCGCGCGCGATGTCGCCCGCTTCAGCGAGATCGTGCGTCAGGCGCGGGAGCGCTTCGGCGCGGGCGGGCCGTTCCTCTTCGGCGCATTCTCGGCGGCGGACGCCATGTATGCGCCGCTCGTGACGCGCCTCGACACCTATTCCATTGCGCTCGATGCGACCACGCGCGCTTATGTGGACGCGATTCTCTTGCTGCCGGCCTTCCAGGAATGGCGTTCCGACGCCTTGAAGGAGCAGTGGATCGTGGAGGCCGACGAGGTGGGCGAGGATGCGATTGAGAACTACCGCAAGGCGGCTTGAGGCTTGAAGGAAATTCGGGAAACCAGACCATGCTCCAGATGAAGACCCACTATCCCGATGCAACCCGTGTCGAGCCGTCCAACCGGCACACGCTGGCCATCATCGTCGACAACGAGCCGGGCGTTCTTGCCCGCATTGCGGGCCTGTTTTCGGGCCGCGGCTACAACATCGAAAGCCTGACGGTCACCGAGACCGAGCACGAGGCGCATATCTCGCGCATCACCATCGTGACCACCGGCACCCACAGCATCATCCAGCAGATCAAGAGCCAGCTCGAGCGTCTTGTGCCGGTGCACCGGGTCGTCGACCTGACCCTCACCGGCGAGGCGGTCGAGCGCGAGCTCTGCCTCGTGAAGGTGGTCGGCAAGGGCGACCACCGGGTGGAGGCCATGCGGCTGGCATCCGCCTTCGGGGCCCGCACGCTCGATGCCACGCTCACGTCCTTCGTGTATGAGCTGACCGGCACGACCGACGAGGTCGAACGGTTCATCAAGCTGATGACGGCCGTGGGCCTCGTGGAGGTCTCCCGCACCGGCGTGGCCGCCATGGCACGCGGCGCGGAAGGGATGGGAGGCTAGCGCATCACGCTGGCCCGGGGGGCACGTCGGTTAACAATGGGGCCAAGCCGACGCTCTAACCCCTGAAGTCATCCTCCTGCAGGAATGCCTCCTCCTCGGGCGTGGTCTCACGGCCCAGGATGGCGTTGCGGTGAGGGAAGCGGCCGAAGCGGGCGACGATGTCGTGGTGGTGGTGCGCATACTTGACGGAATCCTCTTCGCCGAGGGCTTCGTTCAAGGCCACCGAGCGCTCCTGGTCCGCCAGGGATTCGGAGTGCATGAAGGGCAGGTAGAAGAACCGGCGGAAGAGCGGTTCCACCTCGTGGTCGAAACCGCGCTCGATAGCGCGGTCGGCGGCCATCAGGGCGACCGGGTCGGTTTTGTAGGTCTCGCGCTGGCCCCGGAACATGTTCCGGGGGAACTGGTCGAGGAGGAGAATGACGGCGAGCGCGCCCTCCGGGGTGAGCTCCCACTCGTTGAGATCGCCTCTAGCGGCGGCCTCATAGGTGGGCAGGAAACGGTCACGGCAGGCTTGGTCGAAGGCTTCGTCCTTCGCAAACCACTTCTCCGGGCCGGCCTCGCGCCAGAACTGGATGACTTCGTCGGGAGTGGCAAGGCGCTGCATGCGGCTTCGTCCTCTTCGGTGCGGAGATGCAGGCAATCTAGGGCATAGGGGAGCGGTTTGAACTCTCCAGGCTCGGATCGTTTGGGTGAAACGGGCTGCTCTGCACAGGATGCAGGGAAGGGTCGCAGTTTTGCTACAAACAACACCTTGTCAGCGCAGTTTTATTCGCTAAAAGCGGCGCCTGATAATTCAATGTTGCGCCAAGTCGATCGAGGCGGTGCAGCGTCAATAAACCCGGGGGAATGCCCCCTTTGAGACAAGGGACTTGGAAAGCCATGCGTGTCTATTACGATCGCGACGCAGATATCAACCTGATCAAGGGCAAGAAGGTCGCCATCGTCGGCTATGGCAGCCAGGGCCATGCCCATACGCTGAACCTGCGCGATTCCGGCGTGAAGGACATCGTGGTGGCGCTGCGCAAGGGCTCGCCCTCCGCGGCGAAGGCCGAGAAGGCCGGCATCAAGGTCATGGAAGTGGCCGGGGCCGCCAAGTGGGCCGACGTGGTCATGATGCTCACCCCCGACGAGCTTCAGGCGGACATCTATCGCAACGATCTGCAGGACAACATGAAGGAAGGGGCCGCGCTCCTCTTCGCTCACGGCCTCAATGTCCACTTCAACCTCATCGAGCCCCGCAAGGATCTCGACGTGCTCATGGTGGCTCCCAAGGGCCCCGGCCACACGGTGCGCTCCGAATACCAGCGCGGCGGCGGCGTGCCGACCCTGATCGCGATCCACCAGGACGCCACGGGCAATGCCCACGACATCGCGCTCTCCTATGCCTCCGCCAATGGCGGCGGACGCGCCGGCATCATCGAGACCAGCTTCAAGGAAGAGTGCGAGACCGACCTCTTCGGCGAGCAGGTGGTGCTCTGCGGCGGCCTCGTCGAGCTGATCAAGGCCGGCTTCGAGACCCTGGTCGAGGCGGGCTACGCCCCCGAGATGGCCTATTTCGAGTGCCTCCACGAGGTGAAGCTCATCGTCGACCTCATCTACGAGGGCGGCATCGCCAACATGAACTACTCGATCTCGAACACCGCCGAGTACGGCGAGTACGTGACCGGTCCGCGGATCATCACGGCCGAGACCAAGGCCGAGATGAAGCGCGTCCTCGAGGACATCCAGTCCGGCAAGTTCACCCGCGACTGGATGCTCGAGAACAAGGTCAACCAGACCTCGTTCAAGGCGACCCGCGCCCGCAACGCGGCCCATCCGATCGAGGATGTCGGCTCCCGCCTGCGCGACATGATGCCCTGGATCAAGGAAAAGGCCCTGGTCGACAAGAGCCGGAATTAAGCACTTCAAGCAGGGGCGGGGCTGGAGAAACCTTGTTTTCCAAGGACAAGGAACTCCGTCTCCGCCCCGCTGTCGTCTTCCTGCACTCACCCGGATGAGGATTTGCGGGCCTGTTCGTTTCCGGTTAGTGGGCTCTGATACGCAACCATCCGACAGCCCATGAGCGCATCGATCCTGACCGAAGACCTGCCGGCGTTGAGGGCGTCCTTTTGGGCGGATCTCGATCCCGTGACGCGGCTGGAACTCCAGGCGGAACTCGAGCAGGTGATTCTTCCGGGAGGGGCTGTCCTGTTCCAGGAGGGCGATCCGGCAGACGGGCTCTACATGCTCGTGTCCGGAGCGCTCGGCGTGTCTGTTCAGGGCAGTCATGGCGAACAGCGCCGGGTCGCCCGCGTCCTTCCACCGGAAACGATCGGGGAAATGGCCCTGATCTCCCATGCGCCCCGCTCGGCCAGCGTGACGGCCTTGCGGGACTCGGTGTTGCTCAAGCTGACCCGTGAGTCTTTCGAGCGCTTCGTGGAGCGCTACCCCTCCATCATGGTCTACCTGTCGCGACTGCTCGCCGAGCGGCTTCGCGCGACCACCCGAAGCACCCCGGTCACCTTCAAGCCGACCACCTTCGCCATCGTGCCGGTCACCCAGGGCGTAGCGGTGGCCGACTTCGCCCATGCCTTTCTGGAGGAGATGCGCCGCAGTCATGGGGCCGGAATCGCGCTCCTTGACGAGATGCCGCCCGAGGAGGACGAGAACTGGCTCTACCGGTTCGAGGCTGGCCGGGAGCGCGTGATCTATGTCGCGTCCGAACCGTCAGGGTCCTGGACGGGCCGCTGCATCCGCCATGCCGATCACGTCATGTTCGTGGCCTGCCCGGGCGAGCCCCTGGTTTCCGAGGCGGAGGCGCTGACATGCGCCGTGTCGTCCTGGCGGCGTCAGGATCTCGTCCTGCTTCAGAAGGCGGACGCCTCCCGCCCGACGCCAGCGCATCCATCGCTCGCTCGCCTCCCCGTGGACCAACGCATTCAGGTGCGGGCGAAAAGCCCAGCCGATCTGCAGCGCCTCATCCGGACCTCGAGCGGGCGCGCGGTGGGGCTGGTGCTGGCCGGGGGAGGAGCCAGGGGCTTCGCCCATCTCGGGGCGATCCGGGCCCTGCGCGAACACGGCTTTCCCATTGATCTCGTCGGCGGCACCAGCATCGGATCCGTCATGGCGGCAACGGCCGCCATCCAGATCGGCCTGGACGAGGCCAAGGACCTCATGAGGGAAGCCTTCGTCCGGAACCCGCCGCTGAACGACTACACGCTCCCGCTCGTGGCTTTGGTACGGGGGCACAAGGTGGATGCGCGGCTGTTAGAGCATTTCGGCGACCGGACCATCGAGGATCTCTGGCTGCCGTTCTTCTGCGTCTCGTCGAACCTGACGACCGGCACGACCCACGTGCATCGTCAGGGCCCGCTCTGGCGTGCCTTGCGGGCAAGCCTTGCTATTCCCGGTCTGCTGCCGCCGGTCATCGAGCCCGATGGCGTGCTCGTGGACGGGGCCATGATGAACAACCTGCCGGCGGACATCATGGCCGACCTGCAGAGAGGCCCGGTTCTCGGGATCGATGTGGCCCGGGACGTTGCTTTCACCACGGCTGGCGAGGAGGAGAAGAAGGCGCCTCTCCTGCGCCGGATCCTCGGCTTGCCCGCGCAGGCGCCGGACATCGTTAGCCTGCTCTACCGGGCGGCGACGATCTCCAGCGATGCCCAGACGCTCAAGGCCCGCGCCCATGCGGCCCTGGTCATTCATCCTCCTCTCGCGGATGTGCCGCTGAGGGGCTGGGAGCAGTTCGAGAGGGTGGTGGAGATCGGCTACGAGCACACCCGCGAGCGCATCGAGGCGGGCGCTCTCGATGGCTTCAAGGTTGTCTGAGGACCGCCCGGATCTTCGATGCTACAGGCGGTGCCACGCCATGGCAGACACAGCCACAATAAGGCAGAGGGCTAGGCCAAGCCTCTCGGAGCGGTGCCGGCAGAATTGATGCACGGCATAGCTGCCTCCGAGGACCAGGATCAGGCACCAGAGATCCTGAGCCAGGTAGTTGATCCTCGTGGGGCCGATCAGGGGTCGCGCGGTCCTCCAGCTCTCCGCCATCCAGAACAGGGAATAGACGAGAGAGGCGCCGCCCCAGACGCAGGGCCACCAGACAGCCGGCAGGCCTGCTGTAAGCGGGTTTGCAGCCTTCGGAGGCAGGGGGGACGGTGCGAGATCCGCGTAAGAATCGGGTGAAGAAATGGTCACGGCAACATTCCGCAATGATACAGCAAAGCTAGTAACATCGCGGAATGGTGCTGTGAGCTATGGGAATGAGTAGGGAGAGCAGCCGGTGAGACGAAAAGTTTTCAGCCCTTATTGCTGATTGCTCTTCGTGTTCTGGGCCTTGTTGTTGCTCTGCTTGCCGGGGTCGAGGCGCTTCTTCGTCGTGCCGCCCGATCCGCGGGTATCGTCGTCGAGGTGCTTCTTGCTCTCGGCAGAGTTGTCGCCGTTCATCTTGCCTTTGCCCATGAGGACCTCCTGTGGTGATGGAGGTTAATGAGCCCTTGGACCTGGGGTTCCCTAAAGCATCGGACCCAAAAGTGGCGTTGCACTTTTGGGTCCGATGCTTCGTCTTTAAGATGCGCATCGTTCTTAGCGGAAAACCGGATCCACTTTTCCGCACGATGCGCTGGCGCGCCCCTACCACAGCAGGTATTGGGCCAGTCCCGCGCCGGGTGCCAGGATCACGAAGGCCCAGACGGAGGCCGAGGCCAGGTTGGCCGCCTGGAACAGCACGCCCGGCATGAGGAAGATGCCGGCGATCAGGGCGATGACCGCCCGGATGGGGCCGAAGAAGCGCCCCAGGAACACGGCCCAGGGGCCGAAGCGCTGGAAGAAGTCTTCTCCTCGCTCGATGAGCTTGGGATTGCGCGACAGGGGCCAGACGCCATAGGCGGCCTTCTTGTAGCGCTGGCCGACGGCATAGGAGACCCAGTTGCCCAGGAAGGCTCCGCAGACGGCGCCCGCCCAGGCCTGCCAGAACGGGATGTCGGCTGCTGCCAGCACGAAGCCCACGGCAATCAGGATCGTCATGGTCGGCAGGAGCAGGGACACGAAGGCAAGCGACTCGGCGAAGGTCATGAGCCCGAGCACCAAGGGAGCATAGGCCTGGTGGGTCTGCACGAACTCCAGGACGCTGTTCTTCCAAAACTCGATATCCATGAATCCTATCAGGCTCCGGCTTCGTTGGGGTGCATACAGGGTTTTCGGGACAATCGGATAGATCCAATCGCATCCGTGATGAATAGGATCACATCACGCAATTTGAAGCAGGACCCGTGTTGCGCTAACCCGTACTCAAGGGGGCAAGAGCCATGAACGTTCTCTCGATCCAATCCCATGTCGCCTATGGTCACGTGGGTAACGCCTCGGCGGTCTTTCCGATGCAGCGCCTCGGCGTCGAGGTGTGGCCCATCCATACGGTGCAGTTCTCGAACCACACCGGCTACGGTTCCTGGAAGGGCCGGGTCTTCGACGGCCCCGCCATCGAGGACCTGGTGGAGGGCATCGCCGAGCGCGGCGTGCTCGGCCGCTGCGACGGCGTGCTCTCCGGCTACATGGGCTCGGCCGATATCGGCACCGCCATCCTGTCCGCCGTCGCGCGGGTGCGCTCCCTCAACCCGGATGCCCTCTATTGCTGCGATCCGGTGATCGGCGATGTGGGGCGCGGCGTGTTCGTGCGCCCGGGCATTCCGGAATTCATGCGCGAGCAGGCGGTGCCCGCGGCCGACATCATCACGCCGAACCAGTTCGAGCTCGATTACCTGTCCGGCCTCACGGCGCAGACGCTGGACGACGTGAAGCAGGCGGTCACAATCGTGCAGGGAATGGGTCCCAAGGTCATTCTCGTCACCTCCGTCGAGGCCAAGGAAACGCCCTCGGACAGCGTCGATCTCGTGGCCGGCGAGGGCGGGCGCTTCTGGCGCGTGCGCACGCCGAGGCTCTCTTTGTCGGTCAACGGGGCAGGGGATGCCATCGCGGCGCTGTTCTTCGTTCACTATGCCCGCTCACGCTCCGCCCCGACGGCCCTTGCCGAAGCCGCGGCGTCTGTCTACGGCTTGCTGAAGCGCACGGAAGAGGCAGGCTCCCGCGAGATCCTGACCATTGCGGCGCAGGATGAATTCGTCTCGCCCACCCGTCGCTTCGACGTTGAAGAGGTTTGATCCGCATGCCCCGCCGCTTTGTCACCCTCGATGTCTTCACGGCCACGCGCTTTGCCGGAAATCCTCTCGCCGTTGTGCTCGATGCCGAGGGGCTCGACATGGCAGCGATGCAGCGGATCGCCAAGGAGTTCAACCTCTCCGAGACGGTGTTCGTCTTCCCGGCCTCGGAGCCGCGCCAGCGCGCCGACATCCGCATCTTCACACCGGCCCGGGAACTGCCCTTCGCCGGTCACCCGACGGTCGGAACCGCCGTGATGCTGGCCCTGCTCGATCAGGAAGGCCAGCCGGGCGCCGTCGCCTTCGGGCTCAAGGAGCAGGTCGGCATCGTGCCCTGCGCCGTCGAGGTGAAGGATGAGACGAGCGGCACGGCCCGCTTCCGCCTGCCGCGCCTGCCCTTCGTGTGGGGCGAGGGTAAGGATTCCACGACATGTGCCTGGGCGCTCGGGCTCGACCCGACGGAGATCGGTTTCGACCGCCACGTGCCGAGCCGCCATTCGGCCGGCGTCGCCTACGATCTCGTGCCTGTTGCGTCCCTTGAAGCCTTGGCCAAGGCCAAGCCGCAGGGCGAGCCCTTCGACAAGGCCTTCGGCGACAGCGACCACCCGGCCCCTTATGTCTATGCCCGCATCCCCCAGGCGGAGGGATTGCGCTTCCGTGCCCGCATGTTCGGTCTGGGCATGGGGATCGTGGAGGATCCCGCCACCGGCTCCGCGGCAGCCGCCTTCGCCGGTGCCCTCATGCAATGCGAACCCCTGGGCGACGGCGAGCACAACATCGTCATCGAGCAGGGCGTCGAGATGGGCCGCCCGAGTGAGATCAACCTGCAGATGACGATCAATGATGGTGCGCTCGTGTCCGCCGAGATCGGCGGCGGCGCCGTGATGATGAGCCGCGGCGAGATCTTTGCGTGAACCGCGACATCGAGATCCGGCGCGTCTCACGCGTCGAGGCGTGCTGCCGCCCGTTCGATTGGGCCTGGCCCAAGCAGAACCGTGACTTCATCGCAGAGAACTGGAAGCGGCGCATTGCGGGCAAGCCGCAGATGTTCAACGGGCGCGTGCTGCTGCTGCAGGATGTCGCCTTCGAGCACGACCTGTGCCGCAACACCTATTTCGAGGTGGACTACGCCGACTTCGTCGCCTGGATCGACAAGGGCTATCCCGATCCCCACATCGCCAACGGCTTTGCCATGGGGGCGCTGCGCGGATCGGATGGTGCTTACATCTGCGGCGTGATGGGGTCAGGCACGACGAATGCGGGCCGCGTCTATTTCGCGGCCGGCACACCGGATCCGTCCGATCTGCGGCCCGACGGCACCGTCGATCTCGCCACCAGCCTGACCCGCGAGCTTGCCGAGGAGACAGGCCTGCACGAGGGCGACTATCACGTGGACGATGAATGGATCATCGTCCAGCGCTGGCCGACCATCGCGCTTCTGCGCATGGTGACCCTGCCGGTGACGGCCGAGGAGGGCGCGGCGAAGATCCGCGCCAACATCGCCCGGCAGCACGAGCCCGAACTGCAGGATGTGCGTATCATTCGTAACTCGCGAGACATCGATCCCGAGCGGATGCCGCTCTTCCTGCAGTCCTTCTTCGGCTGGATCTTCGATCAGAGATAGCCGTGCCGCGCCTTCGTGGCGTTGACCATCCGCACGGCTTCCGCATCGCGCCCTGCGGCACAGGCCGCCTCGGCCTGGGCGATCTCCCGTTCCACGCGGTTGTAGACGGATTGGTTCACATGCCCCATAGCCAGGTCGTTGCTCATGACGGCGCGATAACGGCCGATCTCGCCATTGCAGCCGGTGCCGGAGCTGCTGGCCGCCACGCCCATGCTGGCGGGTGCGGTGGCGGTCTGGTTGCAGGCGGCCAGCGCCAGGGCGCCGGTCAGGAGCAGGGCAGGGGTAGCGATCTTCATGGAAGCATCTCCTCGATGGACCTCGCGAGCGAGGCAGAAAGGCCAAGCTTCGTCTGTTCTAGGGCACTTTCCGGGGAGACCAGCCCTGCCGCGCTTCAGGTCATAACCCATACGTTCGTCGCGCCTTCTCTTTTCATTTGTTTCAAAGGCTTGCCATTCGGGAGGAGCGCCGTTACAAACGAGCCCGTTGTTCGCGGCTTCAAGCCCGCGGCCATGGAGGATTTGGGCAGCGATGATCATCGGCTCCCCCAGCGCAAGGATGAACGGAGCCGCTTCCGCGGCCGGTCGCGCGCGCCTTCTTGGCCTCCTTCTCCTTAGCTGCCCCTGAGGGTCGGCTGGGCGTTGCCGCCTGGGCTCTCAGGGGTTCTGGACAAGCAGGAACAACCTTGAGCTCTAGGGGCTCCTCCTCCGAGAAGGACTATAAGAATGACCGCTTCCGTATCCGGCGCCGCTAAGGACCGCGTTCTGATCTTCGACACCACATTGCGCGACGGCGAGCAATGCCCCGGCGCCACCATGACCCTGGAGGAGAAGCTCGAGGTCGCGGAGCTGCTCGACACCATGGGCGTGGACATCATCGAGGCGGGCTTCCCCATCGCGTCGAACGGCGACTTCGAAGCCGTCGCCCTGATCGCCAAACAGGTGAAGCGCGCGACCGTTGCCGGCCTCGCCCGCGCCATCTCGGCCGACATCGCCCGCGCCGGCGAGGCCGTGCGCCATGCGGTGCGGCCCCGCATCCACACCTTCGTGTCCACCTCGCCGATCCACCTGGCGCACCAGATGCGCAAGTCGGAGGAAGAGGTGCTGGAGATCATCACCACCACGGTGACCCAGGCGCGCAACTTGATCGAGGACATCGAGTGGTCCGCCATGGACGCCACCCGCACTCCGATCGACTACCTGTGCCGCTGCGTGGAAGCCGCCATCAAGGCCGGCGCCACCACCATCAACCTGCCCGACACGGTGGGCTATGCCACGCCGGACGAATACCGTGCCATGTTCCGGGCGGTGCGCGAGCGCGTGCCGAACGCCGACAGGGCGATCTTCTCGGCTCATTGCCACAACGATCTGGGCCTCGCCGTCGCCAACTCCCTGGCGGCCCTGGAAGGCGGCGCACGGCAGATCGAATGCACCCTCAACGGCATCGGCGAGCGCGCCGGCAACGCGGCCCTGGAAGAGATCGTCATGGCGATCAAAACCCGTGGAGACGTGCTGCCCTACGAGACCGGCATCGAGGCCACCATGTTGACCCGCGCCTCGAAGCTGGCGTCCGCCGCCACCTCGTTCCCGGTGCAGTACAACAAGGCCATCGTCGGCCGGAACGCCTTTGCGCACGAGAGCGGCATCCATCAGGACGGCATGCTCAAGAACGCGCAGACCTACGAGATCATGACGCCCGAGAGCGTCGGCGTCTCCAAGACGTCGCTCGTCATGGGCAAGCATTCCGGCCGCGCGGCCTTCCGCAACAAGCTGGAAGAATTGGGCTACAGCCTTTCCGACAACCAGTTCCAGGATGCCTTCGAGCGGTTCAAGGAACTGGCCGACCGCAAGAAGCACGTCTACGACGAGGACATCGAGGCGCTGGTCGACCAAAACATCGCCATGGCGCATGACCGCATCAAGCTGGTCTCCCTCCACATCGTGGCCGGCACCCGCGGCCCGCAACGCGCCACCATGCGGCTCCAGGTCGACGACCGGATCGTCGTGGAGGAGCAGGAGGGCAACGGCCCGGTGGACGCCACCTTCAACGCCATCAAGGCCCTGGTGCCCCATGAGGCGGTGCTGGAGCTCTATCAGGTCCATGCCGTCACCGAGGGCACCGACGCCCAGGCGGAGGTTTCCGTCCGCCTCTCGGCCGACGACCGCAGCGTCACCTCCCGGGCCGCCGACCCGGATACTCTGGTGGCCTCCGCCCAGGCCTATCTGGGCGCCCTCAACAAGCTCATGAGCCGGGGCGCCCGCCTGCACGCCCAGCACGCGGCGGAATGATCTCATGGAAAGGCCCGCTGCGCGGGCCTTTTCTTGTGCGGACAAGCCCGGGGATCGAACCCTCAAGCTTGAGGGGGCAGGTCGCCCATGCCCCGAGAGGCGACCTTTCCCGGGCTTTCGGGGTGTCGTATGAGGCTGCAAAGCGGAACAATGTTCCGCCCGAGCTTGGTGCTCTCCGGAAAATCCATCCCCAAGGCGGAAAACCTCACCTGCAGGGGCTAGACAGGCCCCATCCGGTTTGTTACACGCACGGCCTCTTCAGCGGTCACCGCACCGCTGAATTCGCTTCGGCGACGGGTGTGTAGCTCAGTTGGTAGAGCAGCTGACTCTTAATCAGCGGGTCCAAGGTTCGAATCCTTGCACACCCACCAAAGAATTCAAGATTCTGGTGCTTCTTGATCTTAAGTATGCATGCCGCCGGTGCGAAGCTGAGCGCGCCGAGTTCCTGCCTCGAATATTTCTATAGAAACTCAGGGCCTGCTCCACTCATGGATTTCCCTGCTCTTGAGTCCGCTTGCGCGAGCTTGGCATAGCTCTCATCGACTATCCTATCTGATTTTACGCAGTTCCCGTATGCACATTGCAGCCGCCACGCCGATACCCACTGTTATTGCCCAAAATGCATGTCGGTCTTCGTTCGGCATTGTTGTTGGCTGATCGAACCACAGCAGTCCTGCTGCAACGGTAAGCAGGGCGATGACTGTACAAAGCGCTATACGGGTAAGTATGACCTTAATATGCCCTTTAATAACCATGCGTGCGCCCCCCATGGCGAAGCGTTACATCACGCCATGATGCTGGCAAGCAAATGGCACAATTTCGGTTAAGCTGTTTTAGGAATAGCGCCATTCCTCAAACTAAGTGCTGATGTGTTAGCCGGTGAGTTCGGAGATGATCGCGGTTTCGCGGGAGCGGGCCATGCCGCGAATCCTCAGCTTCATTCAGCCGAAGAGGTTCGAGCAGGCTCGGAGTGCTGATCGGCCTCGGCTGCGTCGAGCGTGGCCCAGCCGACGGGGCGGCCGGTGTCGGGGAGCACTTCGCGCTCCCGTCTCTCGTGGAGAATATAGGCCTTGGCGATCATCTGCGCGGTGACGGGCGCGGTCAGGAACAGGAAGAGCGTGATGAGCAGTTCGTGGATCGACGGATTTCCCTCCACGATCCAGAAATACAGCATCGAGGCGATCAGCATCGAGCCGATGCCGAGCGTGGTGGCCTTCGTCGGGCCGTGCAGGCGCCGCATCAGGTCCGGCAGCTTGGCGAGCCCCAGGGATCCGACGAAGAGAAAGAACGCGCCGACGAGAATGAGGAGGGAGATGACGATTTCCGCGATGACCATGGGGCTGCTCACTCGATGACGTTGCCGCGCAGGAGATATTTGCACAGGGCGACGGTGGTCACGAAGCCGACCATGGCGAACAGGAGAGCCGTCTCGAAATACATCGTCGTGCGAAACCACAGGCCGATCACGACGATCAGCCCGATGGTGTTGATGACGAGGGTATCGAGGGCGAGGATCCGGTCGAGCACATCCGGGCCGCGCGCCAGGCGATAGAGCGTCAGCAGGCTTGCGATCGCAATGGCCGCAGTGGCGATGATGCAGGCGATGTCGATCATTCGAAGATCTCCTTGAGGCGGCGCTCATAGCGCTCCTTGATCTGCGCGACGGTCGCAGCCGGATCGGCGGTCTCCAGGCAATGGACGAGGAGCGAGCGCCCGTCGGCCGAGAGGTCTGCGCTGACGGTGCCGGGGGTCAGCGTGATCGTTCCCGCCAGGGCCGTGATGGCCTCCGCCGTGGTCAGGTCGAGCGGCACGGTCACATACTGGGAGCGGAGCGTGTCGCCGCGCCGGAACAGCACGAGGTAGGCCACCTGAACGTTCGAAATCGCGATGTCCTTCAGCACGATGCCGAAATACCCGAGAACCGCCATGGGGCGCCGGATGCGGGGCCGTTCGGGCCAGTAGCGGCCCGTCAGCATCGGAATCGCCCAGCCGATGATGATGCCGAGCGCCACGGCGCCGGCCGAAAGGTCGTTGACGAGCAGGATCCAGACGAGCGCGATGACGATGCTCAGGATTGGCTGCGGAAAGAGACGAGCCATCACCGCACCTCCGTCGCCCGTTGCGCCTGAGCCGGCCGGCCCAGAACCGCGTCCACGTAGGAGCGAGGCGTCACCAGCTGCTGCGCTGTTGCCTCCAGGTGCCGGGTCACCGGACCGGCCCCGAGGGAGAGCAGGGCGGTTCCGAGAATGAGGATCGCCGCAGGCATGATGGGCGTGGTGCGGGCGGGCGGTCCAGGCTCGATCGTTCCCGCCGTGGCCTCGCTCTTCCAGAACAGCATCGTGCCGGCCCGGCTGAAGCCGATGATGACCAGCAGGCTCGTGGCGAGCACGAAGGTCCAGATCCAACCGGCGGCACCGGACGTGCGTGTCGCATCCAGGATCATCAGCTTGCCGATGAAACCCGACAGGGGCGGCAGGCCGCTCATGGCGATTGCGGCCAGGAAGAACAGGCCGCCGAGCATGGCGGCGTTCGCCATGACAGGACTGGGCTCGAGATCGTCGCGCCAGCGCCCGCGACGGGAGGCGATCAGGTCGCTGAGCAGGAACAGGGCCCCGCCGGTCAGGGTCGAGTGCAGGGTGTAGTAGAGGGCGGCGGTCAGGCTTCTCGCATCGAACAGGGAGACGGCTACGAGGAGCGAGCCCATCGACCAGACGACGGCGAAGCACACGAGATCCACGAGAACGCGGCTCGCCAGCACGCCGATGGCGCCGATGGCCAGGGTCGCGAGGGCCGCCGGCATGATCCAGGGCGCCGCGATGGAGGCCGCCGCCCCGCCATCCTGGCCGAAGACGAGCGTGAAGACGCGGATGATGGCGTAAGCGCCGACCTTGGTCATGATGGCGAACAGGGCCGCGACAGGCGCCGGGGCCGCCGCATAGGCGGTGGGCAGCCACCAGTGCAGGGGCACGAGGGCGGCCTTCAGGGCGAAGACCAAAAACAGCAGCAGCGCTCCCGTCCGCAGAAGCGCCGCGTCGCCGGCCGCCACCTGGCCGACCTTTCCGGCGAGATCCGCCATGTTGAGGGTGCCGGTGACCCCGTAGATGATGCCGACGGCGAACAGGAAGAGCGTCGAGCCGAGGAGGTTGATCGCCACATACTGGAAGCCTGCCCCGAGCCGGCGCGGGCCGCCGCCATGCAGCAGCAGCCCGTAGGATGCGATCAGCATTACCTCGAAGAACACGAACAGGTTGAACACGTCTCCGGTCAGAAACGCCCCGTTGATGCCCATGAGCTGGAACTGGAACAGGGGGTGGAAATGATGCCCCTTCGCATCCCACCCGCGAATGGCGTGAAGCATCACGGCCGATGCCAGCACGCTTGAGAGCAGAACCATCGTGGCGGACAGCCGGTCCAGCACGAGAACGATCCCGAACGGCGCCGGCCAGTCTCCGAGCCGGTAGGACAGCACGTCACCCTCGATGGCGAGCATGAAGAGCCCGATGCTGGCGAGGCACAGGAGAGCGGTGGCCGCCAGCGAGACCCGACGCTGCAGGTCCGGGGATCGCCGGAGCAGCAGCAGCAGCGCCGCCGCCATGGCCGGAATGATGATGGGCGCGATGATCCAGCCGCTCATGAGGTCAGCCGTTCCTCGGCGGGCTCCGGCAACTTCGGGATGCCCTCGTCCACCCGGTCCGATCCGGTCTCGAGGAACCCGCGCAGGGCCAGCACCACGATCAGCGCCGTCATGCCGAACGAGATCACGATGGCGGTGAGCACCAGGGCCTGCGGGAGCGGGTCCGCGTAGATTGTCGTGTCGGACGAGATGATCGGCGGCCTGTCGACGGACAGGCGCCCCATGGCGAAGAGAAAGACGTTCA
This sequence comes from Microvirga splendida, assembly GCF_016427565.1. Taxonomy (GTDB): domain Bacteria; phylum Pseudomonadota; class Alphaproteobacteria; order Rhizobiales; family Beijerinckiaceae; genus Microvirga; species Microvirga splendida. Next base: position 21,419 of record NZ_JAELXT010000023.1, on the reverse strand, counting down.
CTCCATAGGAGAGAAACGTCATGCCGATGATGACCGGAAAGCTGCGCCCGCGCAGGATCAGGTAGATGCCGGCGGCGCTCAGCACCCCGATGGCGCTTGCAACGAGGAATTCCAAGGTCAGGGCTCCTTTCCATGAACGGTGGTCGGGGGCGCGACCGTGGCGGCCATGCGTTTCAGCCGAATGTCGGATGGGCCCAGGGGCACCGGCTTGCGCTCGGCGCGGGCTTCCACGCGGGCAATCTGGGCCAAGGACAGGAGCACGGTTCCGACCACCGCAAAGAAGACCCCGGTGTCGAACGCCATGGCGGTGGCAAGCTCGAACTCGCCGATGACGGGAAGATGGACGTAGCCGAAGGTGCTGGTCAGGAACGGACGGCCGAACAGGAGCGAGCCGAGACCCGTGAGACCCGCCAGCAGGACTCCGACACCTAGCATCGTGTGAGCGTTCAGGCGCAGGCGCTCCGCCGTCCAGACATAGCCGCTCGCCATGGCCTGCATCAGGAGCGCAATGGCGACGACGAGGCCCGCGATGAAGCCGCCGCCGGGCTGGTTGTGGCCGCGCAGGAAGATGAACGCCCCCACGGTCATGGCGAGGGGCAGCAGCGCGCGGGTCACCACGACAAGCATGAGCGGATGGGCGTCCGCAGCCTCGTCGCCCTGGTGCATGGATTCCAGCCGGCGGGCGGCGGCGCCCTTGAGCGAGCTGTCGAGCAGGGCGTAGATCGCGAGGGCCGCGATGCACAGCACGATAATCTCGCCGAAGGTGTCGAAGCCGCGGAAGTCGACGAGGATCACGTTGACCACGTTCGTGCCGCCGCCGCCGGGCTTCGACTGCGCCAGGTGGTACTCGGAGATCGGCTGGAAGTCCCGCGTCATCACCGCGTAGGCGAGGCCCGCCAGCCCGAGGCCTGCCGAACAGGCGATGACGCCATCCCACATGCGGCGGATCGCGCCGGTCTCCCTGGGGGTCGTGCGGGGCAGGAGGTTGAGCGCCAGCAGCAGCAGGATCGTCATCACCACCTCGACCGAGATCTGTGTGAGGGCGAGATCCGGGGCCGAGAACTGGATGAAGGCGATGGACACGCCAAGTCCCACGAGGCTGGTGAGGATGAGCGTGAGAAGGCGGTTGGCGTGCAGCACCGCAACGGCGAGGCTGGTAGCCAGGAGAGTGGCCCAGATGACCAGCGCCGGTCCATTGACGGGCAGGGGAGCCCTGGTTCCCGCCGCGTGGGTTCCCGTCATGAACCCGGCGCCGCCGACGACGATGATGGCCACGATGATCGTCGCGAAATAGCGGGGCAGCGACTCGGTGTGGAGCGTCGCCACAACGACCCTTGATCCGCGAGCTGCACTGTCGAGCACCCGGTCGAAGATCCGCTTGGCCTCCGGGCGCGGCGTGGCGAGGCGGAGGCGGTCCAGCGGCTTGAACGCCATCAGGAGGGCCGCTCCGCCGACGAACGCCACGACGCTCATCATCAGGGCAGGCGTGAAGCCGTGCCAGAGGGCGAGATAGTAGGAGGGCAGGGCCTGGCTGCCGATGACGGCGAGCGCGGTGCGCTCCACCACCGGCCCGGCGATCAGCGCCGGCAGAAGCCCGATGGCGATCACCGGCACGACCAGCACCGCCACGGGAATCCAGAGCCCGACGGGCGGATCGTGCGGATGGTGCGGGTAATCGGTCCGGACCCGGCCGAGATAGGTCGCGACGGCAAGCCGCGCCGAATAGGCGACCGAGAGCAGGGCGCCGACCGTCGCCAGGGTCGGCATGATCCAGGGATTGCCCGCATAGGGCGTGTGCACGACCTCCTCCAGCATCATCTCCTTCGACAGGAAGCCATTGAGCAGCGGCAGGCCCGCCATGGAGCCGGCGGCCACGAGGGCGAGCGTGGCGCTGATCGGCATCAGGTGCAGGAGGCCGCCGAGACGCCGGATGTCGCGCGTGCCCGCCTCGTGGTCCACGATCCCGGCGCTCATGAACAGGGCCGCCTTGAAGGTGGCATGGTTGAGGATGTGGAACACGGCCACCACGGCGGCCATGGGCGTGCCCAACCCCAGCAGCATGGTCATCAGGCCGAGATGGCTGACGGTGGAATAGGCGAGGATCGCCTTCAGGTCATCCTTGAACAGGGCGATCCAGGCCCCGATCAGCATGGTGATCAGCCCGGTCATGGATACGATAAGGAACCAGGCCTCGGTTCCGGCAAGCGCAGGCCACAGGCGTGCCATGAGGAACACACCTGCTTTCACCATCGTGGCCGAGTGGAGATAGGCCGACACCGGCGTCGGGGCCGCCATGGCGTGCGGGAGCCAGAAATGGAACGGGAACTGGGCCGACTTGGTGAAGGCGCCGCCGAGGACGAGAAGCAGCATCGGCAGGTAGAGCGGCGAGGCCTTGATCACGTCGCCACGCTGCAGGATCTCGGTCAGTTCATAGGATCCCGCGATCTGGCCCAGGAGGAGAAGGCCCGCGAGCAGCAGGAGGCCGCCGCCGCCCGTGACGACCAGTGCCATGCGCGCCCCCTGGCGCCCCTCCGGGAGGGCGCGCCAGTAGCCGATCAGCAGGAAGGAGCTCAGGCTCGTGAGCTCCCAGAACACCACCAGCAGGAGGATGTTGTCGCTGACCACGACGCCCACCATGGCTCCCTGGAACAGGAGAAGGTAGGCATAGAAGCGACCCATCGGGTCGTCCTGGCTGAGATAAAAGCGGGAATAGATGATGATCAGGAGGCCGATGCCGAGGATCATCGCGGCGAAGAAGAACCCGAGGCCATCCAGGAACACGCTGAACGACAGGCCGAACTGCGGCAGCCACTCGTAGGTCGCCCGGACGATCTCGCCCCGATAGACCGCCGGCGCGGCAGCCGCCAGGATGAGGAGCGCCGCGACCGTCGGAACCGCGGCCGCCACCGCGCACAGCGTGCGCCCGGACCGGATCGCCAGCGGCGGGAAGATAGCTGCCAGAAGCGGCATCAAGGGAAGCAGTACGATGTTCAACGTAACATCTCGTATGGAGCTGCGCGAATGGCACGGACAAGGTGCCGGCACTTGTAGATTGCCTCGGCGCCGTGCCCGTCAATGCCTGAGCCCCGGAGGACGGAATCAGCACTCGCCCGAACGGCTTCGCTCATCGAGGATGGTCCGGGCACCATTCCTCAAGCCGATCCATCCCGCCCGACATCAGGCGGAGTTGCTGGAAGCGAGGGGCAGGACCATCGGCTGGGATTGCTCGATCCTAGGCGTCTACCTTTCCGGAAGGTCCCCAATGAAGTGGTGATTGGGAAAGGCCGATCTGACCATCGGGGCAGTCGCAGCAAAGCCCGAGGCAAGCGGTATCGTCAGCATCTGGTTCTCTCCGTCCGATGAGGCGTTGGGGACTACGGGCAAACGGACAGGCTTGGATAAGGTTCTGCTGCATCTTAGAAGTCGGGATGAAACTCGATTGGCCTCGGCTTCTCAGACCCGGGCTGGGGATCGAGCAACACTCTTCCGGAAAAGCAGCGCCCGTAGGTTCGGCCGGATGGGCGGCCTGTCGGGAATATGAGAGATGATGAAGACCTCGGACCATTGCTGCTCCGGGTCCTTGTTCACGTAGCCAGAATCGTGACGTCTCCCGGTTTAAGCTCCCGGCTTCCGATCACGACCTTTCCCAGCGACGCGGCAACATCCCAGGTGCTGTTGCCGTAGTTGAATGCGAAGGTGAGAGCACCGCGCCGGCGCAGGCGGATGTCCTCCGGGAGCTGCATGCCTTCCAGGCCGGACCGATCGAGGCACCATGCCATGAGATCGCGCAGGCCTTGCCCTTCGAGCCAGCCCGCCAAATAGGCTTTTGAATCTGCGCTCATGAGGGCAGGGCACCCGTCCTCGAAGCGGGCGTGCACCTGAACCCTTGCGCCAGCTTCGACATCCTCGCGCCAGCGGGTCGCCGTTCCTTGCACGGTGCCGGTCAGCGGCTCCTGGAGCCCAGGCCGCAGGGACGAGACCTGGATGACCTTGATGGGGATGAGGTCGGCGAGCGGGCCGGGCGCGAGGTTGTCCGGGATGGCGAAGGTGCGCGTGCGCGACCCCGTGCGCGGGCCGAACAGGATGAAGCCCTCCGCGTCGCGGAACGCCGCATGCGCCGCATCGCTCACATAGGGGAGGGTGGGAGCGAGCACCAGGCGATAGCCTTTCAGCGATGCGCCGGGGCGGACGATGTCCACATCCAGGCCGAGGCGCCGAACGGCCTCGTACCAGCGATAGGTCATCTCGGCATAGTCGAAATCCTGGCCCTGGGGCTGGATGCGCGTGATCCAGGACGCCTCGTAGTCGAAGACGAGCGCCACCGGGGCTTGGCCACCGTCCGGCAGGGATCCGAGCGCCTTCAGTTCGCGGCCCACCTGCGCTGCCTCCTCGCCGCCCGGCGAGAGGGTGCGGTCGGGGAGGTTCAGGCCCGCATGGTTCTGCTCCTGCGCGAAGGGCGCTTGGCGCCAGCGGAAATAGCTCACCACCTCGGCGCCGTGAGCAAGCGCCTCCCAAGTGAAGAGGCGGATCTGGCCTTTGCGTGGAATTGGGTTCCAGGGAGCCCAGTTCACCGGACCCGGCTGCTGCTCCATCACCCACCAGCGGCCACGGCCGACGCCCCGGTAGAGATCGTGATGGAAGGCTGCCATGTCCGGATGCGCGGTGCGCGCGTAGCGGATCTTCTCCTCCTCGGAGAAGGGGAAGCGCTCGGTGAAGCCGATGGGGTAGGAATCCCAGGTGGCGAAATCCAGATCGTCGCCCACGTCCCAATGATCGAAATCATGGAACAGGCCCATGAAGTTGTGCGTGATGAAGCGTCCCGGCGAGTGGGCGCGCAGGATCTCCACCTGCATGCGGTTGTAGGCCGCCACCTGCTCGGAGGAGAAACGCCAGAAGTCGAGCCGCGCCGCAGGGTTCGTCTCGGTCACCGAGAGGTTGGGCAGGAACGCCTCGTCGAAGGAGCGCAGCTCCATGGACCAGAACACGTTGCCCCAGGCCTCGTTGAGCGCTTGCGGGGTCTGGTAGCGGCGGCGCAGCCATTGCTTGAAGGCGGCGAGATCGTGCTGACCCCAGGAGAGAATGGTGTCGTGGCAGCCGTACTCGTTATCGGTCTGCCAGCCCGCGAGGCCCGGATGCTCGCCGTAGCGGCGCGCCACGGCCTCCACGATGCGCCGGCTCTCCTGGATCCAGGCGGGCGCGGAGAAGGAATAATGCCGGCGGGATCCGAAGCCGCGCACCTGATCCTTCTCGTCGACGGGCAGAATGTCGGGATGACGGTCGATCAGCCATTTCGGCGGCGTAGCCGTCGGCGTGCCGAGAACGATCTTGAGGCCGGCGCCGGCGAGCACATCCATGGCGCGGTCGAGCCAGCCCCACTCGAAGCGGCCGGGCTCCGGCTCGATCCGGCTCCAGGCGAACTCGCCGATGCGGACGTGGGTGATGCCGAGCGAGCGCATGCGCGCCGCATCTTCCTCCCACCAGGACTCCGACCAATGTTCCGGATAATAGCAGACGCCCAGCATGAAACCCGTGCTCTAACTTTTCGTAGAATGATCTGGTGCTTAAAGGAGCGCGCCGTTGATCACGGCTGCGCCTTGTGAATCGAAGAGATGGCAGCTGCGGCGCGAGACGCCGATGGGCACCGTGTCGCCCGCCCGAACGGAGGAGAGCCCGTCCGCCCGCACGACGACTTCCACGTCCGAGCCGAGATCCACATAAAGCATGGTCTCGGAGCCCAGGCGCTCGGTCAGGCGCACCTGACCCTGAAGGGTCGCATCCTCGCCGGTGCCGAGGCTGAGATGCTCCGGGCGGACGCCGAGCGTCACGCCATCCTCGCGCGTCGGCAGCACGATGGGAGCGCCACCCGGCAGGGTGAACCGCATGCCGTCGCCATCTCCTCCCGTGCGCTGAACCGGCAGGGTGTTCATGGTCGGCGAACCGATGAACCTGGCGACGAACAGGTTCTTCGGGCGATGATAGAGTTCAAGCGGCGAGCCGACCTGCTCGATCCGTCCTGCATTGAGCACCACGATCCGGTCGGCCAACGTCATCGCCTCCACCTGGTCATGGGTCACGTAGATCATGGTGGTGCCGAGATCCTGGTGCAGCTTGCCGATCTCGATGCGCATCTGCACGCGCAGGGAAGCGTCGAGGTTGGAGAGCGGCTCGTCGAACAGGAAAACCTGCGGGTTGCGCACGATGGCGCGGCCGATGGCGACGCGCTGGCGCTGGCCGCCGGAGAGCTGAGACGGCTTGCGGTTCAGGAGGTGGCCCAGCTGCAGCATGTCGGCCGCGTGCTTCACGCGCTGCTCGACCTCCGCCTTCGGCGTATTCGCCATGCGAAGCCCGAAGGAGATGTTCTCGGCCACCGTCATGTGCGGGTAAAGGGCATAGGACTGGAAGACCATGGCGGTGCCGCGATTGGCGGGCGCCACATGTGTCATGTCGGCGCCGCCGATGGTCACCTGGCCGTCGCTGACCTTCTCGAGCCCCGCGATCAGGCGCAGCAAGGTGGACTTGCCGCAGCCGGACGGGCCCACGAACACGCAGAACTGGCCGTGCTCCACCGCAAGGTCGATGCCCTTGATGATTTCCACGTCGCCGAAGCGCTTGCGGACATTGTTCAGGCGCACATCAGCCATGGCGCGAACCTTTCTCAACCCTTCGTCGCCCCGAGCGTGAGCCCGGCGATGAAGTGGCGTTGCATCAGGAAGAAAAGGGCGACGGGCGGCAGCGCGGCGATGATCGCGCCGGCGGAAATCAGCTGCCAGGCCGACGTCCAGGTGCCGCGCAGCGCCTGGAGGCCGGCGGTCACGGGCCGGACCTCATCCGACTGCACCAGCACGAGCGCCCAGAAGAAGTCGTTCCACACAAAGGTGAAGACCAGCACGGCGAGCGCCGCCATGGCGGGACGCACGAGGGGCAGCACCACATGCCAGAAGATGCGCAGCTCCGACACGCCTTCCACCCGCGCCGCCTCGATGAGGGCATCCGGGATCTGCTTGATGAAGTTGCGCATGAACAGGGTGCAGAACCCGGTCTGGAACGCCATGTGGAACAGCACCAGGGCCAGGATCGTGTCGTAGAGCGGCACCACGTTCACGAACAGGTCGCGCACCGGGATCATGAGGATCTGGAACGGCACGAAATTGCCAGCAATGAAGATCGCGAAGAGCACGAGGCTCCCGCGGAAGCGGTACTTCGCGAGCGCGTAGCCGGCCATGGCCGAGAGTGCGATGGACAGGGCCACCGCAGGCACGGTGATCAGCACGGAGTTCACGAGGAACTGCCCCATGGGCGATTGCGTGAACACCGCCGTGTAGTTCTCGACGAAGCGCGTCTCCTCGGGCCATGTCCAGAAGCGGCCCTGGTTCAGCTCGTCGATGGAACGGATCGACGTGAAGGCGATGGCGACCAGCGGCAGCAGCCAGACCACGAGAGCGGGAATGAGCGACGCGCGATAGAAGGCCTGCGCCGCTCGGCTTCTGTCCTGGATCGGAGTTGGAAACATCAGGCCTGCTCCCGCCTCAGCATGCGCCAGAGGAAGAACGCGATATACACGTTCATGATGAGGAAGAGCACCGCCGCCACCGCCGCGCCGTAGCCGTAGCGCACGGAGAGGAACGTCTGCTCGTACATGTAATAGGCGAGCACCGTCGACGAGCTGTAAGGCCCGCCGGCCGTCATGATGGCCACGAGGTCGAAGGAGCGCAGCGCGCCGATGACCGAGACTACCACGGCGATGAAGGTCGCGGGGCGCAGCTGCGGCAGGACCGCATGCCAGAACAGCCGCCAGCCTTTCGCGCCATCCATGCGCGCGGCCTCGATCACCTCGGGATTCATGGCCGCGAGGCCCGCGAGGTACAGGATCATGCAGTAAGCGATCTGGGGCCACAGGCCCGCGACGATCACGGCGAAGGTCGCGCCGGTCTCGCTGTCGAGGGGCGAGATGCCCTCGATGCCGAAGGCGCGCAGGACCTCGTTCAGGAGGCCGTATTGCGGGTTGTAGAACCAGGCGAAGACAAGGCCCACCACCACCTGGCTGATCACGAAGGGAAAGAAGAACAGGGATTTGACCAAGCGGATGCCGAAGACGCTCTGGTTCAGGAAGAGCGCGATGGCCAGACCGAGGGCGGGGGCCAGCATGAAGGCCAGGAGCCACCAGATGTTGTTGACGATGGATGTCCAGAACACCCGGTCATCGAACAGCTCGCGGTAATTGTCGAAGCCGATGAAGCGCCTTTCGCTGATGCCGTCCCAATCGTGCAGGGACAGCCAAAGGCTGCTGGCAATCGGCCAGAGCACGAAGAGCGAGAAAGCCGCCAGCGCCGGCAGGAGCAGCAGCAGGGGCGTGATTGACGCCTGATGACGATGCCACCAGCTCTCGGGCCGTGCCGTCACAACGGGAAGCGAAGGTGTTGCGGACGAGGACATCGCGAATCCGGTTGGGTTGGAGCGGCGGCACCCGCAGATGCCGCCGCTCTTGTCGCGATCAGTTCGCGTAGACGCGCTTGCGTGTGCGCTCGAGATCTTCCAGCACGCGGTCGAGGCGGTCCGGGTTCGCCATGAACTCCTGGAAGCCCTTCATGCCCACGGTGGCGAGCTCCTCCGAGGTGTCGCGGTCGAAGAACTGCGCGAGGCCGTCCGCCGAGGAGAGGAGCTGCTGCCCCGCCTTGAGGAAACGGTCGTCCGGCACGGAGGCCTTCTGGTTCACCGGGATCTGGCGCGTGCCGGCGGCGAGCGTGGTCTGAACGTCGGGGCGCATCACGAAGGCCAGGAACTTCTTGGCATCTTCCTTGTTCTTCGCCTTAGCCGGGACCAGAAGCGCATCCATGGGCGCATCCTCGGCCCTTCCGACCCCCGGGTTGATCTCGGGGAAGCGGAAGAAGTCCATGTTGTCGGCCACGTTGGCCGGGAAGTTGCCGGTGATGAAGTTGCCCATGAGCATCATGGCCGCCTTGCCCTGGTAGAGCGGGGCCTGGCTGTCCTGCCACGACATGGAGGCGTGGTTCTTCATGAAGCAGCCCTTGTCGAGAAGCTCCTTCCACTTGGCGAACACGGCCTTCACGCGGTCATCCGTGTAGGGCACCGAGCCGCTCATCAGCTCCTGGTGGAACTTCAGGCCGTTGGTGCGCAGGTTGATGTAGTCGAACCAGCCGGCGGTGGGCCACAGGTCCTTCGAACCGATGGTGATGGGCTCGATGCCGGCGGCCTTCAGCTTCTCGCAGGCCGAGACGAGGTCGGACCAGGTTTTCGGAGCTTCGGTGATGCCGGCCTTCTGGAACAGGTCCTTCCGGTAGAAGAAGCCCCACTGATAGTAGGAGTGCGGCACACCGTACTGCTTGCCCTGGTCGGACATCAGCTCGGTGGCGACCGGCCCGAATTCCGCTTTCGCCTGAGGGGTGTAGATGGCGCTCACGTCCTCCAGCAGGCCGGGCTTGGAGAACTGGCGCATGCGGGTGCCCGCATACCAGAACACTACGTCGGGCGACTGAGCGGTGAGCCAGTTGCGGATGGAGCGCTTGTAGCTCTCGCGGTCGTAGACGTTGAGCTTCACGTCGATGCCGGGGTTTTCCTTGCGGAACTGATCGACGATCCCTTCCCACGATTTGCGCAGGGATGGCTCGGACGCATCGGCGTTGATGACGAGTTCGGCCGCCGCAGCCGGCATGCCGACGATCATGGAAATGCCGAGCATCAGCCCGGCCAAATGCCTGGAAATACGCATGTTATCCTCCCTCGGAGCCGGCTTTCGGGTCTCTGTGGACAATACCTGCCTGGCTCATCAGCATTGAGCATGCGCTAAGGATTCTGGAACTTCTACCTTGTTTCAGGTCAAAAATTCCGGAATCATAAGGTCGGCCATGACCGCGCAACCCATTCTCGACCCTCACTCCCACCCGGAGCCTCCGCCCGGGGCCACGACGGTAGTCTTCGACGACCACAGGTTCTGCGCGGCCACGCGGACCAATGTCGAGGTGATGACGGCGCCGCACATGCACAGCCAGTTCGAGTTCAATTACGTGCTCGAAGGCGCTATGACCTATTGGTTCGACGATCACATCATCGAAGTCGGGGCAGGCAGCCTCGTTCTGTTCTGGGGCATGATTCCGCACCAGACCATTGCGCGCGAACCGGGCACGCATTTCTCATGCCTCTACATTCCCTCGGCGGTTCTTCTCGGGGTCCAGTCCTGCGACGGGCTGCGCACCGCCCTTTTCGAGGGCGCGTTCGCCGTGGCCAGGACGTGCCTGCCCTACGACCCCGAACAGACCGAGCGCTGGCGAAAGGATCTGCTCACGGGGGATCCCCTGCTGCAGGACATCGTCCGCGAGGAGGTCAGCGCCCGGCTGCGCCGTCTGGAGCGCGACGGCTGGCACGACATCCGGGCGGTCGCCCGCCCGGAGGCGCCGGGCGCGCGCGCTGCCATGAAGCGGCTCGCCAAGGTGGAGCTCATGGCCCGGTTCATCGACGAGCACGCCTGCGACGACATCGATGTGGCGTCGGTCGCCCGCTCGGTGGAGCTCCACCCGAATTACGCCATGGACCTGTTCAGGCGCGGCGTCGGCCAGACCATCGTGCAGTACATCATTCGCCGTCGGCTCGACATCGCCCTGTCGGTTCTCGTTTCAACCGAGCAGACAGTGGCCGACATCGCCTTTCAGGCCGGCTTCAAGTCCCTGTCGCGTTTCTACGAGGCGTTCACGTCCCGCTTCGGCATGAGCCCCAATCGCTATCGCCGGCACTACAGGCAGGTCTACAGGCCGGCCGGCGACCGCATCTGAGTTCTCACGAATCCGGCTGCAGGAGATAGGAGGAGATCGCCTCCGTCAGGCGGGCCGCCCGCGCAATGTTCTCCCGGTCGGAGACCATGACCGATGCGCAGATGGCCTCGATGACCGCGACCGCGGCAACCGCGCTGCTGGAGAGGACGGGATGATCGCTGGGCGCGACGAGCAGCTCGTGGGCGTACCGGGCCAGTGGCGATGCGACCGAGTCCGACAGCGCGATCACATGAGCCTGCTGGTCGCGGGCGTATCGGCTGAGGTGCACCACGTCGTTGGCATAGCGCGGGAAGGTAATGGCGAACAGAACGTCGCCTTTCCCGATGGTGGCCAGCCGCCCGGCCGCGACCTCCGTCCCGCCATATTCCACGACGTTCACCACCTGGCGGCAATAGGGCTGTATGCCCAGCGTCAGGAGCGCCGCGAGGTGGGCGCTGATCCCGAACCCCATCACGTAGATGGCGGAAGCCTCCACGAGCCGTCTGGTGACGGACGCGACCTGCTCCGGGCCGACGCAGCTGTCGACCTGCGCGAGATTGGCCCGGGCCACGGAGAACCCGTCGTTGCCCGGCGACTTGTCCTCGATGCGTTCCCGAAGTTTCTCGACCGACTGCACCAGCGTGTGGAGCGTGCCTGCAATTGCGCTGCGCAATTCCGCAAAGCCTGCATATCCGAGTTCCCGGGCGAAGCGGCTGATGGTCGGAGCCGATATGCCGCTCTGGCGGGCCGCATCGTCGATGCTCCAGGCCGCAAGCCGGAGAGGGTTGCGCAGCACGAATTCCGCGAACCTCCGTTGGGAAGGGGAGCCCTCCTCCATGACGGCGGCGAGCTTTTGGCCGATATCCGAGCGCGCGAAAGCGACGGGAGGAACCGACATGGATGCGGCGGCTGAGTGAGCGGATTTTTTCATGTCTTGATCGTATGAAAATTATCGGTCATAGTCCACAGGCTGGCTGAGCCGCCTTGAAGAGCGGTGCCCTTCCATCTTAACCCAGAGGCATAATTCACATGATCCGTCATCTTGCAGGCGCCGTCGCTCTCGCTCTCGTCATCGCCACCCCCGCCTTCGCTCAGAACCAGAAGGTCCGCGTCGGCGTGGAGGGCAACTATCCTCCTTTCTCCTCGATTGCTCCCGACGGCAAGCTCCAGGGCTTCGATATCGACATCGCCAATGCGATCTGCGCGGAGATGAAGGCGGACTGCACCCTCGTGCAGCAGGAATGGGACGGCATGATCCCGGCCCTCAACGCCAAGAAGTTCGACATGATCGTCGCCTCCATGACCATCACGGACGAGCGCAAGAAGGCCGTCGATTTCTCCGATCCCTACTATGACGTGCCCTCGCGCTTCATCGCCAAGGAAGGCGCCTTCAAGGATCACTCGCCCGCCTCCCTGAAGGGCAAGAAGATCATCGTGCTGCGCAACTCCCCGCGCGCGAAGTTCATCGCGGAGAACTACAAGGACAGCGAAGTTCTGCTCGCCGACAAGGAAACCAATGTCTATCTCGAGCTGGCTGCCGGCCGCGGCGATGTCGCGCTTGGATCGGCGGTTGTTTCCGGCGAGGCCTTCCTGAAGAAGCCCGAAGGCAAGGGCTATGCCCAGCTCGGCCCGTCCATCCGCATCGGCGCCGGCAGCGGCGTGGGCATCGCCCTGCGCAAGGACGACGCCGAACTGCGCCAGAAGGTGAACGCCGCCCTCAAGGCGATCCGCGCCAACGGCACCTACAAGAAGCTCGCCGACAAGTACTTCGACTTCGACGTCTCGGAAGGCATCTAAGCCTCCGCTCGCGGACAGGGTGGCCGGGCCTCCGGCTCGGCCAACCCAGAACCCTATTTGAAACGGGCGATCCTTGAGGATCGCCTCACGCAGACGCGCAGGCGAGTGGGCCGCGCGGGACCCGCTCCATGTTGCTGCACGGCTATCTGCCCGCCATTCTCGGCGGCCTTCAATCGACAGTCAGCGTCGCCGGCACATCGCTTGTGATCGCCTGCGTGTTCGGCATGATCGGCGCCGCCGCCAAGCTGTCGAGCGCGCGCACGCCCCGCGTCGTCGCCGAGACCTATACGACCATCATCCGCGGCGTGCCCGACCTCGTCCTCATGCTGCTCATCTTCTACGGCGGGCAGATCGCGATTAATGAGGTCGCGGATTATTACGGCTGGGGCTATATCGACATCGACCCCTTCATTGCCGGCACGATGACCATGGGCTTCATCTACGGCGCGTTCCTCACCGAGACGTTCCGGGGCGCGATCATGGCGATCCCGCGCGGGCAGATCGAGGCGGGCCAGGCCTTCGGGCTCACGCGCTGCGAGGTGCTGCGCCGCATCACCCTGCCGCAGATGGTGCGACACGCGCTTCCCGGCTTCACCAACAGCTGGCTCGTGATGCTGAAAGCCAGCGCGCTCGTTTCCATCATCGGCCTGGACGACATGGTGCACCGGGCGAATCTCGCCTCGGCGGCGACGCGAAAGCCCTTCACGTTCTACGCCACCATCGCGCTGATCTATCTCGCGCTCACGACGATCTCGATCCTGGCCCTGCGCTGGGTCGAGAGCCGCTATTCCCACGGCGTAAGGAAGGTGGAGTTCCGATGATCGACTGGTCCGTCATTGTCGACTCCATCCCGGCATTCCTGAAGGGCCTGCAGACGACGATGCTCCTGCTCGTCCTGTCCTGCGGCGCGGGCTTCCTCATGTCCGTTCCGCTCGCCGTCGCGCGCGTGTCCCCGAACCCGTGGCTCTCGAAGCCGGTGTGGCTCTTCACCTACGTGCTGCGGGGCACGCCCCTGCTCGTGCAGATGTTCATGGTCTATTACGGGCTGGCGCAGTTCGAGGCCGTGCGGGAGAGCTTCGTCTGGCCGTTCCTGCGCGATGCCTGGTTCTGCGCCTGGCTCGTCTTCACCCTCAACACCACGGCCTATACCACCGAGATCTTTGCCGGTGCCCTGCGCGCCACGCCCTCCGGCGAGCTCGAGGCCGCCCGCGCCTGCGGCCTGAGTGAGGCGGCGATCTACCGGCGCATTCTCCTGCCGAGCGCCCTGCGCCGTGCGCTGCCCCAGTACGGCAACGAGGTCGTCATGCTCATGCATGCCACCGCCATCGCGAGCACGGTCACTCTCGTCGAGATCACCCGCGTGGCGCGCGACATCTACTACAACCACCTGAGCCCCATCGAATCCTTCGGAGTCGTGGCGGTGATCTACTTTGTTCTCACGTTCGGCATGGCCGGCCTGTTCAAGCTGGCGGAGCGCCGCTTCCTCCGGCACCTGCGGCCGGTCGCTTCCGGAGTTGCGTGATGCGCCACGAGACCTTCCCGTTGCCCGGAACCACCCCGGGTGTTTCCATCGGCCTCACGGTCCTGCGCTTCGGCCTGCCCGGCGCCGGCCCGAAGGTGTATATCCAGGCAGGCCTCCATGCGGACGAGACCCCCGGGCACCTGACCGCGCATTGCCTGCGCGGGCATCTCACGGCGCTGGAAGAGGCCGGCCGGATCGAGGGCGAGATCGTGCTCGTGCCCGTGGCCAATCCCATTGGCCTGACGCAGCGCCTCAACGGCGTGTTCCACGGCCGGTTCGACATGGCCGACGGGGGCAACTTCAACCGCGCTTTCCCGGACTTGGTCGACGAGGTGGCCGAGGCCGTCGGGTCCCGCCTCGGCCAAGACGGTGTGGCGAACGTGGCGCTGATCCGCACGGCTTTGAAGGAAGCGCTGGCGAGGCGAAAGCCCGTGTCGCCGACGGAGCACCTCAAGCACATGCTGCTCACGGAAGCCATCGACGCCGATGTGGTGCTCGACATCCACTGCGATTCCGAGGCCGTCGTTCATCTCTATACGCTCACGCCGCAATCCGACGATTTCGCGCCGCTCGCCGCGTATCTCGGAGCGAAGGCCATGCTGCTTGCAACCGAATCCGGCGACAATCCCTTCGACGAGGCCGTGAGCCGCCCGTGGCTGCAGTTGCAGGAGCGCTTTCCCCAGGCGGCCATTCCCCTCGCGGGACTGGCCACAACGCTGGAGCTGCGCGGCGAGTCCGATGTGAGCGATGCCCTCGCCGAGGCTGACGCCCAGGCGATCCTGAATTTTCTGACCCATCGCGGCGTCATCGCCGGATCGGCGCCGCCCGTTCCGGAAACGGGCGTGAAGCCCACTCCGCTTGCCGGTTCCGAGCCGCTGACCGCGCCTCGCCCCGGGATCGTCGTTTTCCAGCGGGAGACCGGGGAGCGGGTGGAGACCGGCGATGTGATGGCAAGGCTGCTCGATCCCGTTTCGGGGGAGGAGACTCTGATCCGCTCCTCCACCGACGGCGTCTTCTACGCCCGGTGCAGCGGGCGTTTCGCCCATGCCGGGAAACGCCTCGGCAAGATCGCCGGCACGGAGACCTTCCGCCATGGAAAGCTGTTGAGCCCATGACAAGCGCCACCGCCATGCCGATCCCCCATGAGGGCCCAACCATGAAGAATTCGCAGAACTCCGCCGGTGTCCTGACGGCCGTCGACATCCGCAAGAGCTTCGGCCCGGTCGAGGTGCTCAAAGGGCTTTCGATCAACGCCAAGGCCGGCGACGTGATCTCGATGATCGGTGCATCCGGCTCGGGCAAGAGCACCTTCCTGCGCTGCCTCAACCTCCTGGAGCGTCCCAATGCCGGGCGCATCGAGATCGCCGGTGAGGAACTGCTGCTCAAGGCGGATAAGAAGGGCGAGCTTCAGGCGGTGGACCAGGCGCAGCTGCGGCGCCTGCGCGCGCGTGTCGCCATGGTGTTCCAGCAGTTCAATCTCTGGGGGCATATGACGGCGCTCCAGAACGTGATCGAAGCCCCGATGATCGTTCTCGGCCTCTCGCGCAAGGATGCAGTGGCGCGCGCCGAGCATTATCTCGAACGGGTGGGCGTGGCGCATCGCAAGGAGGCCTACCCGGCCTTCCTGTCGGGCGGCGAGCAGCAGCGTGTGGCGATTGCCCGCGCGCTCGCCATGGAGCCGGACGTCATGCTGTTCGACGAGCCGACCTCGGCCCTCGATCCCGAACTCGTCGGCGAGGTCCTGCGGGTCATGCGCTCACTCGCCGAGGAAGGGAGAACCATGATCGTGGTCACGCACGAGATGGGGTTCGCCCGCGACGTGTCGAACCATGTGGTGTTCCTGCATCAGGGGCTGATCGAGGAGGAGGGAGCTCCGTCCCGTGTTCTGAGCGCCCCATCCAGCCCGCGCCTGAAAGCCTTCCTGAGCAACACGTCGCGCCTGAACTGACCGCGAGCCGGCGCAATCGTCGATGGCGGCGGATGTGCTTACATGAGGCCAACGAACAGGGTCAGATCCTCGCTCAGCATTCGGATGGTCAGCAACGTCTCTCTGTAGAATACCGAATGCGCCCCTGCGACGAAGCACAGGATCTGGGTCTTCGGTTCAGATCGGAGTCCCTGCCAGCAGGCAAACCACTGCCGTCGGCATGACGAGGCGAGCCCTTGCGACCATCCACATCAATTCCAGGGGATCGATGTGCGCTATCGGATCTAGCCGTCGTTCAAGCGGGCGGGGCCTCCGCCTAAGATTTCGCGGTGGCGATATCGATCTCCGCCCTTGGTTAGTCGCTCACTTTCTCCGAACCTGTGAGAAGGCTCCATCCTTGCGCCACGATGCTGCTCCCACACTCGAGGATCGGAATGCCTGGTGCAACGCTGCCCGCCGTCAGCATGCGCGCGGTGCAGCATGTTCTGCGACTGATCTCCCGCCAAGGCTGATTGTCTGACTGCGGAAAGTCGCGTCACAAAAGTGTAGCGCAGTATCTTTAGACGCCGTCGTCACCAACAGCGTGCTCATCGCCCTCGGGGTGGTGGTGCTGTCCCTGTCGCTTGCCATCCCTGCGGGCTACGCCCTGGCCCGGCTCAGACTGCCGGCGCGCAGCATCATCCTTCTCATGTTCCTGGTGCCGCAGGCCTTTCCGAACCTGCCGGTCTACATGAACATCGCCCGCCTCTTCTACGATGTGGGACTCAACGGAACCTATCTGGGCGTCATCCTGGTCCATACGGTTCACGGGCTCGTCTATGCCATCTGGATCGCGACCGCCGCCTTCGCGGCCGTGGATCACACGCTGGAGGAGGCGGCCCGCATCTCCGGAGCCGGGCCCTTGCGGACCTTCGCCGACATCACCCTGCCGCTGGCCATGCCCGGCCTGATGGCGAGTGCTGTGTTCGTGTTCCTCGAATCCCTCGACGAGTTCACCGCCACCTTCTTCGTCGGCGCTCCCGAGGTGAACACGCTGCCGCTGCTGCTCTACACGGCAAGCGCCGGCGGCAATTACCAGATCGCGTCGATCACGGCTCTCATACTCCTGGTGCCGTCGATCGGGTTCATGCTGCTGGTGGAACAGTTCCTGCGCGCCGATGTGCTCGCCAAGGTGGGACAGTGAGGCCCCGATGCTGATCGCTCACCTCTCCGACCTGCATGTCTGCGCCCGGGCGCCGCTCTCGGCGACGAATGCTCATACCGTAGAGGCCATTGCCAGTGTGTTGCGCCTGTCGCCGCAGCCTGACGTCGTGGTCGTCACGGGAGACATCGGCGAGGGAAGCCCCGACGATTACGCTCTGCTGGCGCGTTATCTCTCTTCGCTGCGTATGCCGATCTATATGGTGCCCGGCAACCATGACGACCGCGAGGCCATGCGCGCGGCCTTCCTCGACCATGGCTATCTGCCGGCCTCAGGACCCCTGAATTTCGTGGTCGAGACCCGGCCCGTGCGGCTGATCGGTCTCGACAGCCTCATTCCGGGTCGGGTCGAAGGGGCTCTCGACGATGAAACGCTCGACTTCCTCAAGGAAGCTCTTGAAGCTGCGGCGTCTGTTCCGACCTTCATCCTCGTTCACCACACCCCGCTCCGCTGCGGGCTTGAGGAGAAGGATTCCATCCGCCTATTCAGAGGTTCAGAGCGACTGTTTGAGATCCTATCCCGTCACAGGCAGGTGGCGCGGGTCCTCTCCGGTCATCACCACCGGGCTCTGCTCGGCCAGTTCGGCAACGCGGTCTGCCAGGTCGCTCCCCCTGTTCGCTATCAGGAAGCATGCGGCTTCGGAGCCGGCCGGGCGGAAGCGGAGGTCGAGCTGCCAGGCTTCCTCCTGCATCGCTGGATCGAGGGCGCCGGAGTCGCGACACAGCACTGTCCGCTGAAGATCGGCTTACCGACAGCGTGACGCAAAGGCCTACAGAGCCTCCAGTATCAGGCCTCGGGCGCTTTCTTGCCGGAGGCTTTGCTGGCCTTGGCGGGTGCTTTCTTGCGAGCGGGCGTTTCGGCATCCGCCGATTTCAGCGCGGGAGCCTTTCGGCGAGGTGCCTTCTTCGAAGCAGGATTGAGTGAGCGCTCGAGCTGCTTGGCATCCCTCTTCAACGCCTTCATGCCCTGCTGGACGGATTTCAGAAAACCTTCCGCGGCAGATCCGGTCTCGCTCTGAGCGACGACCTTGAGCAGGGTCTTTTCAAGCTTCTTGCTTCGCCTCAGTGCCTTCTCGGTGTCGGCCAGCAAGCCCTGAACGATGTCCTGTTTCTCCGCGGCCACGATGGTCTCCTCTGATCGAAAGCCCGTCGATAACAGGTGCCCAGAAACCGTAACAGTGAAGTTTTGGTGACAGTTTCATGACAGAGGATGCGCTGCAGCCCTCGGAACCCTGAGGGAGTTAGCTCGGCTTGTCGGAATGCGCCGCCGGAAGGGCGAGGTGTTCGTTCAGGGTCCGCACGATCCTGACCACGTCCTCCCTGGGAATAGCGAAGGCAAGGGGCCCGTAGGCTGGGTGGTCGAAGGCGAGCAGCGAGCCGTCGATGCTCGCGACCTGCACATACCAGGGCGGCTCGATCACGGTTTCCACCGTCTTCCCATCGAGCGGGAGCTTCTGCGAGCCCTCGACCATGCGGGACCTCGCCTGGCCGAGCAACTGAATCAGCTTCGTCAGCTGGTTGAGGTCGAGCCCGACCGGGTGCGAGGAACCTGCCGTCGAGCCGATCTCGACCGTCACCGACTGCCGGTCGTCTGAGACCTTCACGCCAACCCGTATCTCGGCCATTCCACACGCCTCCATCCTCTTTCGGGTCATGTGGTCCAGGGCGGTGAATTCAACCGGGTACAGCCTGAATGGGTTCCCGGTACCGCTAAAGTGTTGGAGCCGGGCTGCCGCAGACTTGACCGAGGTCAAAGAACCGGAGGGCAAAGCCCGCTACACCGGGACTTCTGGACCTGCGAGGACCCCAATGAGAGACGACCTGAGGGCGCGATACGGCGAGGAGCGGCTTCCCCGCTACACGAGCTATCCCACGGCGCCGCAATTCTCCGATGCCATCGGCCACGAGGCCTATGGGCAATGGCTCGCCTCGCTTCCCGCAGACGCCACAGCCTCCCTCTACCTCCACGTGCCTTTCTGCCGCTCCATGTGCTGGTATTGCGGGTGCCACACCACCATCACCCAACGCGATGCGCCGATCATCGATTATCTCGCCGTCTTGCGCCATGAGATCGAGCTTGTCGGGGATCGCCTGACCAGTCCGCTGGCCGTGCGCCACGTGCATTTCGGCGGTGGAACCCCCACCATCATGGAGCCGTCCGAGCTTCTTGATCTCGTCGCCCTGATGCGGCGCAGGTTCCGTCTCGACACCTCCGCCGAGGTGGCTATCGAGATCGATCCGCGCACCCTGACGAAGACAATGACGAAGGCTCTGGGGGAGGCGGGCGTCACCCGGGCGAGCTTGGGCGTCCAGAGCTTCGACCCGGTCGTGCAGCGCGCCATCAACCGCATCCAGAGCTTCGAGCAGACAGCCCGTGCGACGGAAGGCCTGAGGGAGGCGGGTGTCCACGGCATCAACTTCGATCTCATCTACGGCCTGCCGCACCAGAATGTGGAATCCTGCTTGGAGACGGTGCGGCAGAGCATTGCGCTTCGCCCGGACCGCTTCTCCGTCTTCGGCTATGCGCATGTGCCCTCGTTCAAGAAGCACCAGCGCAAGATCGACGAGGCGGTGCTGCCCGATGGTGAAGCTCGCTATGCCCAGGCGGAGGCCATTGCCGAGGCTCTGATGAGCGCCGGATACCGTCGCATCGGGCTCGATCATTATGCGCTGCCGGACGATTCCATGGTGCAAGCCCAGGTCGACGGAACGCTGCACCGGAACTTCCAGGGCTACACGACGGATTCCAGCGATGTGCTGATCGGCTTCGGCGCTTCCGCCATCGGCCGGCTGACCCAGGGCTACGTTCAGAACGAGGTGGTGCTCGGGCGCTACGCCGAGCGCATCCGGCGTGGGGAACTGGCGACGGTGAAGGGCTATGCCCTCACGGCCGACGACCGCCTGCGGGCCGATCTCATCGAGCGCGTAATGTGCGATTTCCGGGTCGATGTGGGCCAGGTCTGCCGCCAGCACGAGACCGCTCCCGAGGCTATCCTCCAAGAGATCCCGAAGCTGCGCGCGCTGCAGGATGACGGTATCATCCGGCTTGAGGGCAACATGCTGTCGGTCAACGACAATGCCCGCTTCCTGGTCAGGAGCGTGGCCTCGGCCTTCGATGCCTATCTCGGCGCCTCCGGGCGCAGTCACAGCCGCGCGGTCTGATCGCGAGGCCGGGCGTCAAGTCCGGTCGTCTTCGAGCTGTCCGGCGACCTTGATCACTGCCTCGAGGCGTCCCAGGGCCGCAAGAAGAGGCCCGGCATCCGGCCCGAGCTGCTCCAGAAGGCGGTGCTCGAAGGCAAGCGCCTTGGGCACGATTTGCCGGTAGGCCTTCTCGCCCTGTGCAGTGAGCGTCAGGATCTCCTCACGGCGGTCTTCCTCGCTTGGGCGGCGCCGGAGCCAGCGCCGCTCCTCCAGAGCCCGCACTGCCCGGCTCACCTTCGTCTTGTGCATGGCCGAGTGGCGGCCGATGGCCTTGGCGCTCATCGCCTCGAACTGTCCCAGCGTGGCCAGCACCCGCCATTCCGGGATCGTCAGGTCATGGTGCGGGCCATAGACCGAGCGGAAATCCTGGGAGACCGCCGCGGCGATCCGGTTGAGCCGGTAGGGCAGGAAGGCTTCGAGCTGGAGTTTGGCCATCGGGTTGTTGGTTACAAAATGGATAGTTACATTCGTGACCAACTGTGGAGGTCATGCCCATGAATGTCCAGAACCCGCCCCTGCCTCAGGCTTCCGAGCGGATCGAGAGTGCCATCCAGCCCGGCTACATGTCCGGCTTCGGCAACGGCTTCGAGACCGAGGCGCTGCCCGGCGCCCTGCCCATCGGGCGCAACTCGCCGCAGAAGTGCTCCTACGGCCTCTATGCCGAGCAGCTCTCCGGCTCGCCCTTCACGGCGCCGCGCACCACCAACGAGCGCTCCTGGCTCTACCGCATCCGCCCGACCGTCTCCCACTGGGGTCAGTTCCGGAAGGCCGATAGCGGCCTGTGGCGCACGGCGCCGGCCGCCGAGGTCGAGGTGCCCATCGCGCCCATGCGCTGGGACCCGATCCCGATCCCGGCCGAGTCCGTCTCGTTCCTGGAGGGCATCCGCACCATCACCACGGCGGGCGATGCGGGCTCCCAGGCCGGCATGGGCGCGCATGTCTATCTCATCACCCGCTCGATGGAGGATGAGTACTTCTACAACGCCGACGGCGAGCTTCTCTTCGTGCC
>NZ_JAELXT010000022.1 GCF_016427565.1 Microvirga splendida | reverse complement strand
CTCCTGTTCTCAGAAGAGAATCACACTCCAGCCCAGGCTGAAACCTCTTGAATCTGTCTTTCAGTCCGATGCTCTAGATGGCAAATTTGGCCCAATTCGCCGAAAAATGCTCCAGGCTCGCTTCACCCGGCCAAGGCGAATTCGAGCAGGACGGTTTTCTGCAGCGAGCTGAAGTTGTCGTCGGAGATCAGGGACAGAACCGTCTCGCCGCCCTCGCGGTGAACCGCCAGCCCTTCCATGTTGTCGACCTGATGCGAGGGCTCGCTCTCATAGAGCACATCGCCGTCGATGCGGGCTCCCGCTCGGATCGCCGCCGCTTCGATGCGGCGCAGGCGGCACGCGAAGCCGCCGAAAAGCGAGAACCGCCGCTCCAGGATCACGGCGTCGCCGTCGGGCAGGAAGGCCAGGTCCGTGACGTCGAAGCCGCCTGTAAGAGCCACCTGGAAGGCTCCCTGCCGGGATCCCGTGAGGATGAAGCCGCTGCCGCCTTCGGCGATGCCGATGAGGGCGCCGTTCAGGGGCGAACGCTGCGGCGCGACGGCGAGCGCCTCGAGACCGCCGTTGTCAGGCAGGTCCCTCACGGCCTTCGGGGTGGGAATCGGCACGCCCCGGATGATGCTCCCGGCGGCATTGCGCTCGTAACGGATGACAGCGTGATTGCGCTCGGCGCCGATATAGACCGCGTTGCCTGAAAGCGCGAAGCTCTCCGTGTCGTAATAGCGCGACCGGCGCATGGGAACGCCGTTGCTCAGGATGAGCGGCGACAGAACGGGGCCTGACAGGCCGGAGAGCCGCCCGTCGGAGGTCTCGATGCGGGCCTTCAGGACCTGTGCGTTGTCCGCAAGGGCGATGACCTCCCGTCCGTCTGCGGAGCGCCACAGGCCGGAAAAGCCCCCGAAGGCGGACACATCGGAGCGCAGATGGACCCCGGAGCGGAACATCAGGGCGCCGAAGCGGCTGCGGTCGGGATCGGTGACCGAGAGGCGACCGATCGGCTTCGCCTCGACCCGGATGGCGGTCGCGCCTCGAAAGGCCTGCGGACGCTGCGCCACCGCGACGCCCGTGCAGGCCAGGGTCGCAGCAGCTGCACCGCCGCCGATCAGGAAGTTGCGCCGGGTGAGCCTCAAGCCACGGCCTTGCGGCGGGGAGCGCCCCTGGTAGAGCCCCTCGCCGGCGGCCCGGCATTCTCCTCGAACAGCTCCGCGAGCTTCTCGGTCATGACGCCGCCGAGTTCCTCGGCGTCGACGATGGTCACGGCGCGGCGGTAATAGCGCGTCACGTCGTGGCCGATGCCGATGGCGATGAGCTCCACGGGCGAGCGGGTCTCGATCTCCTCGATGACGTAGCGCAGGTGCCGCTCGAGATAGTTGCCGGGATTGACCGACAGGGTCGAGTCGTCCACCGGCGCGCCGTCCGAGATCACCATCAGGATGCGCCGCTGCTCGGGCCGGCCCAGCAGGCGCTTGTGCGCCCAGTCGAGGGCTTCGCCGTCGATATTCTCCTTCAGGAGACCCTCGCGCATCATGAGGCCGAGATTCTTGCGCGCGCGCCGCCAAGGGGCATCGGCCGACTTGTAGATGATGTGGCGCAGGTCGTTGAGACGGCCGGGATTGGCCGGCTTGCCGGCCTGCAGCCAGGTCTCGCGGGCCTGTCCGCCCTTCCAGGCGCGGGTGGTGAAGCCGAGGATCTCGACCTTCACCCCGCAGCGCTCGAGCGTCCGCGCCAGGATGTCGGCGCAGGTGGCCGCGACCGTGATCGGGCGTCCACGCATGGAGCCGGAATTGTCGAGAAGCAGGGTCACCACCGTGTCGCGGAAGTTCGTGTCCTGCTCCTGTTTGAAGGAAAGCGGCTGGTACGGGTCCATGATGATGCGCGGCAGGCGCACCGGATCGAGGGTGCCTTCTTCGAGGTCGAACTCCCAGGACCGGTTCTGCTGCGCCATCAGGCGGCGCTGCAGGCGGTTCGCCAGGCGCCCGACCACGCCCTGGAGATGGGCGAGCTGCTTGTCGAGATAGGCGCGAAGCCGCGTCAGCTCGTCCGCATCGCACAGATCCTCCGCATGGATCATCTCGTCGAACTTCTGGCTGTAGGCCTTGTAGTCGGGCCCGCGCGCCTCGTTGGAGCGGGAGGGCGGGCGCCAGGATTCGCCCGCATCCTCCGATTCCGCCTCCTCGGATTCCTCGGGCAGCTCGCCGGAAGGACCGTCCGCCTCTTCCGTGGCGCCATCCTCCATCTCGTCGCTGGAATCCTCGCTGATCTCCGTCTCGGCGCGGTCGCCCTGGCTCTCCTGCTCGGATTCGCCCTCGCCCTGCTGCTCCTGCTGCTCGGATTCGTTCTCGTCCTCGTTCTCCTCGTCCTCGGAATCCATGGAGGCCTCGTCGGCCATGTCCAGGGAGGAGAGCAGATCCCGGATATTGCGGGCGAAGCTGCGCTGGTTCTCGATGTTCTTGAGCAGCCCGTCGAGGTCGCGACCGGCGCGGTCCTCGATGAAGTCGCGCCACAGATCGACGATCTTGGCCGCCGAGGCGGGGGGCTTTTCGCCGGTCAGCCGCTCGCGCACCATGAGGGCCACGGCATCCTCGAGCGGCGCGTCGGCCCGGTCCGTGATCTCCTCGTACTTGCCGCCGCGATGATAGCGGTCCTCCAGCATGGCCGAGATGTTGGACGAGATGCCGGCCATGCGCCGGGAGCCGATGGATTCCACGCGCGCCTGCTCGACCGCGTCGAACACAGCGCGGGCCGCCTGGCCATCGGGGGCGAGCTTGCGGTGGAGGGTGGTGTCGTGGCAGGCGAGCCTGAGCGCCATGGCATCGGCGTTGCCGCGCAGGATCGCCACGTCCTGCGGGGTCAGCCGCCGGGGCGGCTCCGGCAGGCGGGCCTTGTCCTGGCCCATGAGCACCGGCCGGTCGGACGCAAACGCCACCTCGAGGTCGGGCTTGCGGGCGATCGCCTTCATGGTGCCGGCAATGGAGCGCTTCAGCGGCTCCGCCGGCGCTTCCTTCTTCTCACCTGGCTTGCGGTTCGAGATGGACATTTTTTGCCTGTCGCTTCCGATAAGCCCTCATCCTGAGGAGGCCGTAGGCCGTCTCGAAGGATCAGGGCGTTTCCAGAGAACCTGGACCCGGCATCCTCGTCCTTCGAGACGCTACGCTCCTCAGGATGAGGATGCCTGATCGTTGATTAGCTCAGCACCATATTCACAGCACTCTCCGGCAGTTCCTTGCCGAAGGAGCGCTGGTAGAACTCGGCCACCAGGGTGCGCTCCAGTTCGTCGCACTTGTTGAGGAAGGTGACCCGGAACGCGAAGCCCGTGTCGCCGAAGATCTCGGCGTTCTCCGCCCAGGTGATCACCGTGCGCGGGCTCATGACGGTCGAGAGGTCGCCGTTCATGAAGGCCGAGCGGGTGAGGTCGGCCACGCGCACCATCTTGTTGACGATGTCCCGGCCGGCCGGATCCTCCTGGTAGTGCTTCGCCTTGGAGAGGACGATGTCCACCTCCTTGTCGTGCGGCAGGTAGTTGAGGGTGGTGACGATGGACCAGCGGTCCATCTGGCCCTGGTTGATCTGCTGGGTGCCGTGATAGAGGCCGGACGTGTCGCCGAGGCCTACCGTGTTGGCGGTCGCGAACAGCCGGAAGGCCGGGTGGGGCCGGATCACGCGCTTCTGGTCGAGGAGCGTGAGCTTGCCCGATTGCTCCAGCACGCGCTGGATCACGAACATCACGTCGGGACGGCCGGCATCGTACTCGTCGAACACGAGGGCCACGTTGTTCTGCAGGGCCCAGGGCAGGATGCCGTCCTGGAACGCCGTGACCTGCTTGCCCTCCTGGAGCACGATGGCGTCCTTGCCGACGAGGTCGATGCGGGAGACGTGGCTGTCCAGGTTCACGCGCACGCAGGGCCAGTTCAGGCGGGCGGCCACCTGCTCGATATGGGTCGACTTACCAGTGCCGTGGTAGCCCGTGATCATGACGCGGCGGTTGCGGGCAAAGCCCGCCAGGATGGCCAGCGTCGTATCCCGGTCGAAGAGATAGTCGGGGTCGAGATCGGGCACATGCTGCTCGGCCTGCGAGAAGGCCGGGACCTCCAGATCCGAATCGATGCCGAAGACCTGTCGGACGGACACCTTCATGTCAGGCGTATGGGTCGCAGTCTCGGTATGTGCCGTCATCAGGGGCCTCTTGTTCGGATCGATGTCGTGAAGGTGTCATGGGTTTCTTAAACCCCATAACCGGATGGTGCAATTTCCTAATAAGCCTATCGGGTCTGCCTGAAAGGATATTGTTTTTTAGCAGAGGCCGGCGCTTTTGAGGGTGTCGTGCGCCTTGATAATGTCGCGCAGGCGCTCCTCGAAGGAGCGGTCGCCGCCGTTGGCGTCCGGGTGGAAGCGCTTCACCAGGGACTTGTACTGGGCCTTGATGGCCGGCCCGTCGGCGGCCTCGTCCAGCCCAAGGATATCGAGGGCCCGGCGCACCGCCCCCGTGTAGCGCGGGCGCTTCGGCTCGGGCGAGGCCCGGCGGGCGCGGGCCTGGGTGAAGTCCTCTCCCCGGAGAACCCCGAGCGGATCGACATATTCCCACTCGCGGGGCTCGGCCTTGGCGCCCTGCCCCTCGCCGGCTGCAGCGGAGTTCACCCCCATGGCCCAGGTCGGGCGATGGCCGATGACGGAATCCTTCTGGAAGGCCGCCACGGCGGTGTCGGACATGCCGGCGAAATAGTTGTACGAGGCGTTATACTCACGCACATGCTGAAGGCAGAAGCGCCAGTACTGGCCCTCCCGGTCCCGCCCCTTGGGCGCGCGAAACTCGCCCGCAGCCTTGCAGGCAGGATGTTCGCAGACGGGCCCCTTGGTCTCCTGCGGCTCGTCACCGGAAGACTTGATGCGGATGCGGTCGAAAAGAGGCGAGTTGAGATCCATGATCCAGCGATTATGAGTGGCTTGAGGCCCCGAGCCAAGGCCTGAGCGCTTTTGGCCGCAGACCCGTTCAAAAAGGATTGATCTTTCAGCATGACCCTCACCCACTGGATCACACAGACTTTGCAGGAGCGCCTGCAGCCGACCGAACTGACCGTCACCGACGAATCAGAGAAGCATCACGGCCATGCGGGATGGCGGGAGGGTGGTGAAACTCACTTCCACATTCATATCGTGTCCGAGGCCTTCTCCGGCAAGAGCCGGGTCGAGCGCCACCGCCTCGTGAACGACACCCTGAAGGGCGCCTTCGACAGGGGCCTGCACGCCCTGGCCATCCAGGTCAAGGCGCCGGGGGAGTAGACGATTCAGATCAGTGTCATTCCCGGCCGGAGCGCCAGCGGAGGGGAAGGAAATCCATGGCGCTGAGCGTGCGAGTGGATCCCCTTCCCGGCCTGCGGCCGCCGGGGATGACAAAGCCCTGGGGCTTTGTCACTTGATCCGCTCAAGTACGCTCACATAGTTCGCCACCGCGGCGCCGCCCATGTTGAAGATGCCGCCGAGCACCGGGTTCCTGACCTGGATGCCGCCGGCCTCCTCGCAGAGCTGCATGGCGGACAGCGCGTGCATGGACACGCCCGTGGCCCCGATGGGGTGGCCCTTGGCCTTGAGACCGCCGGAGGGGTTCACCGGCAGCTTGCCATCGCGGTTGGTCCAGCCTTCCTTGATGGCGGTCGCGCCTTGGCCGGGAGGCGTCAGGCCCATGGCCTCGTACTCGATGAGCTCGGCGATGGTGAAGCAGTCGTGGGTCTCGACAAAGGACAGGTCGGAGAGCTGGATGCCGGCCTGGGCGAGCGCCCGCCGCCAGGCCTCGGTGCAGCCCTCGAACTGGACGATGTCGCGCTTCGACATGGGCAGGAAATCCTGCGCATGGGCGGTGGCCCGGAAGGCGACCGCGCGCTTCATGCGCAGCGCCGTTTCCGTGTCGGCCAGCACCAAGGCGGCGGCGCCGTCCGAGACCAGCGAGCAATCGGTGCGCTTCAGGGGGCCGGCCACGAACGGGTTCTTATCGCTCTCGGCGCGGCAGAAATCGAAGCCCAGATCCTTGCGCATCTGTGCGTAGGGGTTGTCGACGCCGTTCTTGTGGTTCTTGGCGGCGATCATGGCGAGCGCGTCGGACTGGTCGCCGTAGCGCTGGAAATAGGTGCCGGCGATCTTGCCGAACACGCCGGCAAAGCCGCCCGGCGTTTCGGCATCCTCGGGAACATAGGAGCAGCGCAGGAGGATGTTGCCGATCTCAGGGCCGGGCGTGCGGGTCATCTGCTCGACGCCCACCACGAGCACCGTCTTGGCGCGCTTGGCCTCGATGGTCTTGATTGCCTGGTGCACGGCGGCCGAGCCCGTGGCGCAGGCGTTCTCGACGCGGGTCGCCGGCTTGAAGCGGAACCGGTCGTTGGCCTGGAACACCAGGGAGGCGGTGAAGTCCTGGGCCGAGAAGCCGCCGTTGAAGTGACCGAGCACCACCTCGTCAACGTCTTCGGCGGCGAGCCCCGCATGCTCCAGCGCCTCGGTGGCGACGCGGACGATGAGGCTCTCGACGGTCTCGGCGTCGAGCTTGCCGAAGGGGGTATGGGCCCAGCCGACGATGCAGGCGGTCATGGAGGTCTCTCCTCAAGGATTGTGCTGTTGAGACACAAGGTGGCGCTCTTTGTGTGTTTCAGCAAGTCGGATGCCGTCTTGAGATTGGCGCCAAGCTGCGGTTCATCATGGCGCGAAGCGAATCACGAAGGACAGCCCATGCGCCTGTGCGTCTTCTGCGGCTCGAATGCCGGTCAGGATCCCGTCTATCTCGACATGGCCCGTGCGTTGGGCGAGACCCTGGCGCTCAATGGGATCGGGCTAGTCTATGGCGGCGCCTCGGTTGGGCTCATGGGTGCCGTGGCCGATGCGGCTCTCGCCAGGGGCGGAGACGTGATCGGGGTGATGCCGCAGGCGCTGGTCGACAAGGAGATCGCCCATCGGTCTTTAAGCGACCTGCGGGTGGTGGGCTCCATGCACGAGCGCAAGGCGCTGATGGCGGAGCTCGCCGACGGCTTCATCGCCATGCCGGGGGGCCTCGGGACGTTCGAGGAGCTGTTCGAAGTGTGGACCTGGGCGCAGCTCGGCTATCACCGCAAGCCCTGCGCGCTCCTGAATGCCGGCGGCTTCTACGACAAGCTGACCGACTTCCTGGACGACGTGGTGGAACGCGGCTTCGTGAAGCCGATCCACCGCGCCATGCTGATCGTGGAGAGTGACCCGGCGGCCCTGATTCAGGCCATTCGTGCTTACGAGCCGCCGAAGGTCGACAAGTGGATCAAGGCGGGCGAGCGCTGATCCGGGGTCACGCCCTGTAGGCGCCCACGCCCTCGCCGAGATGGGCGTTGTTGGCCTCTCGCACCTTTGCGGCCTCCTCGTCGTAGAGGAACGGCAGGAAGGCGAAGCGGCGGCCTTTCGTGACCTTGGAAACGGCGTGCAGGAGCGGGCAGGAGAACACCACGGCGCCGCCGGGCGGCGCCTTGTAGCTGCGCGGCCCGTATTCCGGGAAGCTCACCTCGCCGCCCTCGAAATCGCTGTTGAGATTGATCGAGACGGCGAAGCGGCGGTGGGCCGTGCCCTTGGTGGTGTTGTCGCGGTGGGCGCGGAAATGCCCGCCGTCCTCGGCTGCATAGCAGGAGACGATGTAGCGCTCCATGCGTGAGGGCTTGAAGAAATGCACCCGCTCGATCTCGGGATTGATGCGGCGGATGATGCGGTGCTGCACCTGCCGGATCAGGTTGGGATCGGCGATGGTGTAGTCCTTGCGCCGTTTATGGTTCGGATCGTGCGCCGCGACGGTCTTGCCGTCGATCTCGCGCATGAAGCCCGATTCCTCGCCGCCATGCTCCTCGTAGAGACCGATCAGGTGGCGGCAGAACTCGGGCTCGAACACATCCGGGATGACAAGGACAGGCGCCGGAAGCTCGAAGCCGGCATAATGGCTGACCGGCGGCAGGTCGCGAAGGTAGGCCATCACCTTCTCCCGGTCGCTGCCATCCTCTTCGAACGGGAAAATCGCCCGTATGCGCAGGGACGGATTGAGAACCATCCAGAAGCGGCGGATCGGGACGGGACCCTGCCCCGGCTGGACATTGCGCGGCAGCGCGCCGTAGAGGCGCCCGACCGTGCCGTCGAAATCCCAGAAGTGGCGGATGCCCGGGATGATCTGCTTGGCGCGGCCTTCGGACTGGTCCGTGGGATCGACGCTCACGCCGAAGATAGCGATCTTGTCATCGTCGAAGAGAGAGCGGTGCTCATCCTGAAACGATGCCAGAGCCGCGCGGCCGACCTCGTCCGACCCCATGCCGTAGAAGCACAGAACGATGTAGCGTCCGGCCACGGTATCGAAGCTGAAGTTCGGGTTGCTGGTCGAGTTCTGCTTGAACCCAGGAACCGGGTCCCCAACCTGGAGGACGCGATAGGCAGGCTGCAGAGTCTCAGGAGCGGCGGCGGTCATCAGGCAATCCAGACTAGATCCAAGGTAATGCAACTATGTTCGTTATCACGCGGCTGCCGCAGCGACAAGCTAACGTTGGGACAGGAGCAGCAGGGCAACCCCTGCGAGAATGAGAACCATCCCGGCCAATTCGCGCCGGGTGGTCGCCTGCGCAAGGAAGCGATGGGACACGGCCTGCGCCATCAGCACTTCCACGAGGGCGAGGGTGCGCACATTGGCCGCGGTGGTGAGCGCAAAGCCGATGAACCAGAACTGCGACGCCAGCGCGCCGAGGAAGCCCGCTCCCAGGGACGGGCGCCACGCGGCAAAGCTCGCCACCAGGGCCCGCCGATCGAAGAGCCCGAGCCAGACCAGGAGAACGGCGGTTTGCAGGCCAAGGCCCCAGACCAGGGTCGTGGAAGCCCGGATGAGCGGCGAGCCCCCGTCGAGGGACAGGATCGCGCCGCGAAAGCCGATGGCCGCCAGGGCGAAGAAGGCCCCCGAGGCGAGCCCGAAGAGAACGGGCCTGAAGCCGTACGAGGTCAGGCTCGTGCCCGGCTTCACCGACATGAGCAGCACGCCGCCCGTGGCGACCGCAATGGCGAGAGCCATGGCCGGAGTGAGCGGATCCCCTAAGAGCACCAGCCCGAACAGGGCCACCTGCACCGGTTCGGTCTTGGTATAGGCGGTGACCACGGAGAAGGCACGCTCCCGCATGGCCGAGAGCATGAGCGCGGTGGCGAGAATCTGGGCCAGGGCTCCCATGAGCGCGTAGATCAGGAAGGCCGCATTGGGAGCAGGCGGCGTCTCATTGGTCGCCAGGCTCATTCCCATCAAGGCAAGGAGCGCGAAAGGGAAACCGTAGAGGAACCGAACCTGGGTCGCCCCCACGGTTCCGATGGTCTCGGTGAGGCGACGCTGGGTGGCGTTGCGGCCCGTTTGCGCCGCTGCGGCCAGAATGGTCACAGGGATCCAGAGCAGGGATGCATTCATGGCGTTCTTCAATCCGGGCGGCTCTTGCCACTCTCTTGCCATGGAATTCGTTAAGAAGGGGAGTTCAGGCAATCAATAACCGGCCAAACCTAGCCAAGGCCAAGGTTCGGCACTACAAATAGCCCAGCTGACAGGCGGGGCTGATCGATCCTCACCTATCGTCGAACGAAGCCAAGGAGCCGTTCCGCATGCACGTTAGCCGAGTCCTCCGCGTGACAGCCTTTGCCCTTGCCGCTCTGATGAGCGGTTCGGCTCTGGCCTCCGGCGGCCCTGCGCTTGTCGTCGAACTCGAATCCGGCCGCGTTCTTCACGCCGAGCGGGCGACCGATCCCTGGTTTCCGGCTTCCATCACCAAGCTGATGACCGCCTATGTGGCCCTCGACAAGGTTCGTTCCGGCCAGATGAGCATGGACACGCTTCTCACCGTGTCCGACGGCGCCGCCGCCCTGCCCCCGTCGAAGATGGGCTTCAAGCCCGGCACGGAGATCCGGCTCGACAACGCCCTCAAGATCATGATGGTGAAATCGGCGAACGACGTCGCCGCCACCATCGCGGAGAATATCGGCGGCTCGATCGACGGCTTCTCGGAACTGATGAACGCTCATGCCCGGCGCCTCGGGATGGTGAGCAGCCGCTTCGCCAATCCCCACGGCCTGCCCGACGAGCGCAACCAGACCACGGCCCGCGACATGGCGATCCTCGCCCGCGCGCTGCTGATGGAGTTCCCGAACCACAGGGATCTGTTCGACATCGGGGCCGTTCAGTTCGGCCGCCGCATCATGCGCAACACCAACGGCCTCATCGGCCGCTATCCCGGCGCGGACGGCATGAAGACCGGCTTCATCTGCTCGTCCGGCTTCAACGTGGTGGCCAGCGCCCACCGGGACGGCCGCCACCTCATCACGGTGGTGCTCGGCGCCCCCTCGTCCAACGAGCGCACCATCAAGGCCGCCGAGCTGTTCGACCGCGGCTTCAGCAGCAAGGTGAACTTCACCAATCCGGAACTGAGCGCCCTGCCCGCCTCGGCCAATACCAGCCCGCCGGACATGCGCCCGGTCATCTGCGACCGTCGCGGGCCGATGCCGCAGGAAGAGGACACCCCGGCTGTTGCCGAGACGGACAGCAACATCCCGAACCTCTTCTCTTCCGAGGTCATGGCCTTTGCCGGCGATTCGGCCAACAAGCCGGTGCGCACCGTGCTCGGGCCCCGGACCGCCGTACAGCCGGAGCGGGTCTGGGTTGGCCTGAACCCGCCCAGCGAGGCCGAGCTTGCCGCCCAGGCGGCGGCGGAGGCTGCCGCCGAGCAGGCCCGCCGGACCAAGACAAAGAAGGCGACCGCTCCCAAGAAGGGCAAGGCGGCGGCCAAGCAGGACGATGACACTGCGTCGGACGAGGCGAAGGCCGCCGAAAAGGAACCCGCCAAGCCCACGGCCAAAGGCAAGACCCAGCCGCGGGTGAGCGTCACCGTCAAGCCCGTGACGGGCGCGAAGCCGGCTCCCAAGCCTGCCACGGACAGCAAGGCCAAGGCCGACACCAAGGCCAAGGCGCCTCAGAAGGCCGATGCGGCCGGAAAGCCCAAATCCGTCGCCAATTGATCCGACAGGAACAAAAAGACCTGTTCTCGCAACGCCCGGTCTCAGACAGGGCGTTTTTCATGGCCTGGCGTTTTTCCTGGGCCTTGCAATTCCACTGCATCCGGGCGAACCCTTCGGCCCCGCCATGCAAGTTGCGACATGAACAGCTCCTCCCCCGCCAGCGGCCTGCTCTTCGCCCTCGTCTCGGCGAGCCTCTACGGCTTCAACATCGTCTATGCCCGCATGGCCTCCTTCGCGGGCGCGAGCGGCTCGGCCATCGTGGTGTACCGGGTTTTCCTGATGCTGGTGCTGGTGGGCATCGTCGCCGCCGTCGCACGAAGCTCGCTCAAGGCTGCCAGGGAGGAGCGCGGCACCCTGCTCCTGCTCGGCGTCGCCACCGCCTTCGTGGGCATCTGCTATCTCTCGTCCGTCGCCTACATTCCCGTGACCGTGGCGGCAGTGGTGTTCTACACCTTTCCGATCCTGATCGTGCTGGCGAGCCCCTTCGTGGAAGGCACGAGGCTCACGCCGTCATTGCTGGGTGTCGTGGCGGTGGCGACCCTCGGCGTGGCGCTGGTGGTGGGGCCGGCCTTCGGGGATCTCGACTGGAGGGGCCTCGCCCTCGCCTTCGGGGCCAGCGTCGCTACGGCCATCCAGTTCTTCGCCGCCGCGCGCTGCCGCAGAACCGGCGTCATGGCCAAGACCTTCTGGATCCACCTGCTCGTCCTGCCCACCGCGGCGCTCATCAGCCTGGCGGCGGGGCAGCTTGCCCCGCCTTCCTCTCTGACCCTCGCTCCCTTTGCGGTCGCGATGACCATCGGCGGCTACATCTTCGGATTCGTCCTGCAGTTCCTGGCCCTTGGGCGCATCACGGCGGTGGCCGCTGGGATCATCTACTGCACCGAGCCCGTGGTCGCCGCGATCTCGTCGGCTCTCATTCTTGATGAGGTCCTGTCTCCCCTGCAGATTGCCGGCGGCGCCCTTGTGCTGGGGGCCATCATGGCCAACGTTGTGCTGGAGCAGCGCCGTCTAAAGGATGCGCCCCTGGTGCCGATTGCGGATTGAACACGATGACGAATGATCCCATGACTCCTCCCGCTCCCCTTCCGCTCACGATCCTGACCGGCTTCCTGGGGTCGGGCAAAACCACGCTGCTCAACCGGCTCCTGAAAGATCCCGCCCTGCAGGACAGTGTGGTGATCATCAACGAATTCGGCGACATCGGCCTCGATCACCTGCTGGTGGAGAAAGTCGACGAGGGCATGGTGCTGCTCTCCGCGGGCTGTCTCTGCTGCACCGTGCGCGGCGATCTCATCGCGACCCTGGAAGACCTTCTGCGCAAACGCGACAACGACCGCATCCTGCCGTTCAAGCGGGTGATCATCGAAACCACGGGGCTCGCCGATCCCGCCCCGATCCTGCATGCGGTTCTCTACCATCCGTATCTGTCGATGCGCTATGCGGTTGAGGGCGTGGTGACGGTGGTCGATGCGGTGAACGGGACGGCGACCCTCGACAGCCATCGCGAGGCGGTCAAGCAGGCCGCCGTGGCCGAGCGCATCGTTCTCTCGAAGACCGACCTCGTCACCGACGAGTCGAAGCTCTCCGAGCTGCGGGAGCGGCTGCATCAACTCAATCCCGGCGCAACCCTGCTTGCGGCGGATGCGCCGGTCGAGGCCGTGATTGCCGGCGGCCTCTTCGGTCTCGACGGCAAGATCGCGGACGTGTCCGACTGGCTGAAGACGGAAGCCGTGGAAGACGCCGAGCGCGAGAGCCATGCGCACCAGCATGGGCATCACCATCATCATGGTCATGGTCATGGCCATCACCACCATCACGACGTGAACCGGCACGACGAGCGCATCCGCGCCTTCTGCCTCACGAGCGCGCAGCCGATCCGCCAGGGCACGCTCGACATGTTCCTCGATCTTCTGCGCTCGTCGCAAGGATCGAAGCTGCTGCGCGTGAAGGGTCTCGTGGCCCTGGCCGAGGATCCGGAGCATCCGGTCGTGATCCACGGGGTGCAGCACGTGATCCATGTACCGGCCGTGCTGCCGCGCTGGCCGAGCGAGGACAGGCGCAGCCGCATCGTCTTCATCGTCGACGATCTCGAGCGCGAGACGGTGGAAAAGCTCTGGAACGCCTTCCTCGGCAAACCGGCCGTCGATCAGCCCGACGCGGCGGCGCTCTCTGACAATCCGCTCTCCCTGAGGCGCTAGATCACGCCGCCATCTGCGAGCGCTGCGCCCAGCCGGTCATGGAGCGCTCCGCATAGGCCGTGATCGCGTACATGATCACGCCGAGCACAGCGAGCACCACGAGGGCGGCCCAGACGAGGGGCACCTCGAAGGCGGCGGAGGCGCGCGTGAGCAGGTTGCCGATGCCGACATTCGACGCGTTCTGCTCGCCGATCACGGAGCCCACATAGGCGAGCGTGATCGCCACCTTCAAGCTTCCGAAGAAATACGGCATGGCGCGCGGCACGCCGACCTTGAACACGATGTCGCGCTTCGACGCGCCGAGGGCCCGCAGCACGTCCTCCATCTCGGGCTCCACCGTGGCGATGCCGGTCGCGACATTCACCACGATGGGGAAGAACGAGATTAGGAAGGCGGTCATCACCGGCGGCACCCACCCGACGCCGAACCAGAACACCAGGATCGGCACTACGGCCACCTTCGGGATCGAGTTGAAGCCCACGAGCAGCGGGTAGGTGCCCGCATTGATGAGCCGCGAAGAGCCGAGCACCATCCCGAGCAGCAGCCCGAAGCCGACCGCGAGGCCGAAGCCCGCGAGCGTCATCCAGAGGGTGTGCATGGCATGGTAGGCGAGCTGGGTGCGGTACTCCCACACGGCCCAAAGGATCGTGGAAGGCGCCGGCAGGATGAAGCTCGAGATCTTCAGAACATGGCAGAGGATCTCCCACAGGGCGAAGAAGCCGAGTGTGAAGACCCATGGCGCAAGGGCGAGTTGGTTCTTGGTTTTCATCGAAGGCCTCACGCCGCCTGGCGCGCCTGCGCGATGCGGCCGCGCAACTCGTGGACGAGGTTGGAAAATTCCGGCGTGTAGGTGAGCTCAAGGTCGCGGGGTCTCGGGAACTCCACCTCCCGCTCGGCCACGATACGACCGGGCCGCGCGCTCATGCAGAAGATGCGGTCCGACAGGAACGCCGCCTCGCGCAGGTCGTGGGTGACGAGGATGATCGTGACCTTCTGCGCCGCATGCAGGTCGCGCATCACGCACCACAATTCCTCGCGGGTGAAGCTGTCGAGCGCCCCGAAGGGCTCGTCGAGCATCAGGAGCTTGGGCTCGTGGATGAGCGCACGACAGAGGGAGGCGCGCTGCTGCATGCCGCCCGACAACTGCCAGGGGAATTTGTCGCCCTGTCCCTTGAGGCCCACCTGGGCGAGCAGGCTTTCGGCCTTCGCCACATACTCCGCCTTGTGCCGGCGCAGCCGGGAGCGGTGCGGCTCCACGATTTCGAGCGGCAGGAGAATGTTGTCGAGGGTGGTGCGCCAGGGGAGCATGGTCGGGTTCTGGAACGCCATGCCGGCGAGCTTCACCGGCGCACCAACCTGCTTGCCGTCCACGATGACGGTGCCCTCCCGGGGAAACTGCAATCCGGTGGCGAGCTTCATCAGGGTGGACTTGCCGCAGCCCGACGGGCCAACGATAGCGGCGAACTCACCCTCGTTGACCTTGAGATTCAAGTTCTGGACGGCCGGCAGGCCGTCCTCGGCCCGCGCATAGACGTGGGTCACGTCGTGAAGTTCGACGAAAGCAGACACAAGGCGCTCCGTGGTCTCACCCTCCCCTTGAGGGGGAGAGTCGGCCTTCAGGCCGGGGTGGGGTGAGTAGCGCGACATGTCTCGATGTTGGCGCCTCTCACCCCACCCCGCTCGCTTATGCTCGCGACCCTCCCCCTCAAGGGGAGGGTGCAGAAAGAGCGCGAAACGATCAGTTCACCTTGCGCTGGTCGGCGGCCGGGAGGAATTCCTCCGTGAACACGTCCTCCACCTTGGGCTTCGCCTTGTAGTTGAAGGTCAGGCCGATCTGGTCGAGGGCCTTGGCGAAACGATCCTTGTCGATGCCTCCGAAGCCGTTCTCCTTCACCCACGGGGTGATCATGTTCTGCTCCAGCACCATCTTGAGGCGCTCGAGCTCCACGTCCTTCTTGGCCACGTCGTTGCGCTTGATCACCGCATCGACTGCGCTCGCGGGATCCTTCACCGTGTCCTGAACGCCCTTCATGAGCGCGCGCAGAAATCCCTTCACGGCCTCGGGCTTCTCTTTGGCGAACTTCTCCGAGGCGATGACGGCGTTGCCGTAGAGATCGACACCGTAATCGCTCATGGGCAGGACGACGATGTCATCCGCCGGCACACCGCGGGACTTCAGGTTGATGTAGGACGACATGGAGAAGCCGAACACCGCATCGACCTCGCCCTGAGCCAGCATGGGCTCGCGGACCGGGAAGCCCACGTTCTCGAACCGCATGCTGGAATCGTCGATCTTGTTGACCGCCTTGAAGATCGGCCATTGCGCGTAAGCGCCGTCGGCGGCAGGTGCGCCGAACTTCTTCCCCTGGAGACTCGACACCTCCTTGCTGATGCCGCGGCTCTTGCGCCCGATGATGGCGAAGGGCGGCCGGTCGTACATCATCATGACGGCCTTGATGTCGGTGCCGGGATTCTCGTCGCGGAAGCGTACGAGGGAGTTCACGTCGCCGAAGCCCATGTCATAGGTGCCGGATGCGACCCGGGAGATCGGCTCGCGGGAGCCCGACGCCGGATCGATCGTGACGTCGAGCCCCTCGGCCTTGAAGTAACCCTTGTCGAGGGCGACCGCGAAGGGGGCCGCCGGACCCTCCCAGCGCCAGTCCAGGGTAAACCGCACGGGAGTCTGGGCCTGGGCGGCCGTGGAGCCGAGGAGCACGGCGGCGCCGGCCAACATCCCCCTGATCCATCCTGCCTTCGTCGAACGATCCGCAAACATCACTGTCACCTCTGATTTTATGATTGTCTGGGGCTTCATGACGTCCTTTTCAGCCGCCTGCCCTGTTCTTGACCATGCAAGCAGAAAGAGCGCGGGGGTCAAGTCTCTTGCCGCATCATCCCTGCCCTTCGAACCGGCATCTGACAGAAAATTGAGCAAAAATTCCGGGCGCCGGGTCTCTTGACGGCCCTTGGGGCCATCCCTACCTTGAATCCCATCGGTGACCGGGCCCCTCTGGCAGGACGTGAGCACACGACTGCGATGTCGGAGCCGATGCTTGAACAGAAGCAATCATAGGTCCGGTTATGCCAGAATTCCTTATCATGGAATGGCTGGGGAAGCCCGTCTGGATGTGGACGGCTTTCTTGAGCCTTGTCGTTTTTCTCCTCGCTTTCGATCTCGGTGTCCTGAACAAAAAGGACAAGGAGCTCGGCGTGAAGGAGAGCCTTTTCCTCTCTGCCTTCTACATCGGCATCGCAGTCCTCTTCGGCGCCTATATCTGGTGGTCGTATGAGACCGGCCTCCTGGTGACCCAGGACGGCAGCCATGCAGGCATCGCCTACTTCACGGGCTTCTTCATCGAGAAGTCCCTGTCCATCGACAACGTCTTCGTGATCTCGCTGATCTTCAGCTATTTCGCGATCCCCCGGAAGTACCAGTACCGCGCCCTCGTGTGGGGCATCATCGGCGTCATCGTCCTGCGCGGCATCATGATCGCCCTGGGAGCCGCCCTGGTGCAGGAATATGCCTGGATGCTCTACATCTTCGGCGCCTTCCTGATCGCGACGGGCATCAAGATGCTGCTCGTGCCCGAGAGCGATCCCGACATCGAGAAGAACCCGCTCGTGCGTTTCCTGCGCAATCACATGCGGGTCACGAACCGGCTTCACGAACAGCACTTCTTCGTGCGTGAACCGGACCCGAAGACCGGCAGGATCGTCACCTGGGCGACGCCGCTCTTCCTGGCCCTCGTGGTGATCAACGTCGCCGACCTGATCTTCGCGGTGGACTCGGTGCCGGCGATCTTCGCCATCACCACGGACACCTTCGTGGTCTACACGGCGAACATCATGGCGATCCTCGGCCTGCGCGCCCTCTACTTCGCGCTCGCCGCCATGGTGCACCGGTTCCACTACCTGAAGTACGCCCTGGCCCTGGTGCTGGTGTTCATCGGCGGCAAGATCTTCTGGAACCAGATCATGGGCAAACTCGACCCCACCATCTCGCTGGGCGTGACCCTCGCCCTGATCGTGGGCGGCATCGTCTTCTCCCTGTGGAAGACGAAGAACGAGCAGGCAGCCATCTCCGGCTGAGTCTCAAGAAGACCCTGAACAAGGAAAAGGCGGCTTCGAGCCGCCTTTTTCGTGCCTAGACCGGCAGCATCCCGTCGCTCTTGACCTCCTCCATCACCGCATAGGTGCGGGTCTCCTTCACGCCCGGCAAGGCCAGCAGGATCTCGCCCAGGAAGTGGCGGTAGGCGGCCATGTCGGCCACGCGGGTCTTGACCAGATAGTCGAAGCCGCCCGCCACCATGTGGCATTCGAGAACCTCGGGCGCGCGCTTCACCGCCTCGGCAAATTTCTCGAAGACGTCGGGCGTGGTCTTGTCGAGGGACACCTCCACGAAGACCAGGAGGCCGAGCCCCAGCCGGTGCGGGTCGAGCCTCGCCCCGTAGCCGGCGATGAAGCCCTCCCGCAGCAGGCGCTTCACCCGGTCGCCCGTGGAGGTGGGCGACAGCCCGACCTTTTCGGCGAGGTCCACATTAGCGATGCGGCCATCGGCCTGGAGAGCTTTGAGGATCTTGCGATCGATCCGGTCCAAATCCGTCATTGTCACGGTCTTTCTATGCTAATGCCAAATTTAGTAAGGCGACGGCGCTGATTTTGCCATCGAAACCCGGCCTGCTCGCCCGTATATTTCGGGAAACACCCAGAGGATATCGCGATGAGCCCTGCCCCCGGCGCCGCCCTGCCCTTCAACCCGCCTTATGCGGAAGACGACAAGGCCATGGCGGCCCGCCTTCTCGCCGGCTCCCGCCTGTCCCCGGAGCGGGAGAAGCGGGTCGACGAGCAGGCGGGCCGCCTGATCGAGGCCATTCGCGCCAAGGGCAACGGGCTCGGCGGCGTCGAGGAGATGCTGCGGGAATACGCGCTTTCCACCAAGGAGGGGCTGGCCCTCATGGTGTTGGCCGAGGCCCTGCTCCGCGTGCCGGATGCCGGCACCGCCGACCGGCTGATCGAGGACAAGCTGGGACAGGCCGATTTCGCCGGCCATGAGTCCAAGTCCGATGCCTTCCTCGTTTCGGCCTCGGCCTGGGCGCTCGGCATCACCGCGCGGGTGATCCAGCCCGGCGAGACCCCGGAAGGCATTCTCCGCCAGCTCACCAAGCGCCTCGGCCTCCCGGCCGTGCGCACCGCCACCCGTCAGGCCATGCGGGTGATGGGCAACCACTTCGTGCTGGGCCAAACCATCGAGGAGGCCCTGAAGCGAGCCGGATCCACGAAGGGCCGCGTCTACCGCTACTCCTTCGACATGCTGGGCGAAGGCGCCCGCACGGCCGACGATGCCCGCCGCTATTTCGACTCCTATGCATCGGCCATCGACGCCATCGGCCGCTCCGCCGGCAACGAGCCGCTGCCGAACCGCCCCGGCATCTCGGTGAAGCTGTCGGCGCTCCACCCCCGCTACGAGGCCACGAGCCGGGAGCGGGTGATGCGCGAACTCGTGCCGCTCGTGATCGAGCTGGCGCAAAAGGCCAAATCCTACGACCTCAACTTTACGATCGATGCAGAGGAGGCCGATCGGCTCGAACTTTCTCTGGAAGTGATCGAGGCCGTGCTGGCCGATCCGTCGCTCGCCGACTGGAAGGGTTTTGGC
Organism: Microvirga splendida; assembly: GCF_016427565.1. Classification (GTDB taxonomy): domain Bacteria; phylum Pseudomonadota; class Alphaproteobacteria; order Rhizobiales; family Beijerinckiaceae; genus Microvirga; species Microvirga splendida. The sequence goes on along the minus strand of NZ_JAELXT010000022.1, from coordinate 64,868 downwards.
CTTGCCATCCAGTCCTACCAGAAGCGCGCCGGCTCGGTGATCGACGCCATCGCGGCCATGGCCGCGAAATACGACCGCCGGCTCATGGTGCGTCTCGTGAAGGGCGCCTATTGGGACACGGAGGTGAAGCGCGCCCAGGAGCGCGGGCTCGACGATTATCCGGTCTTCACCCGCAAGGCGATGACGGACCTGCACTACATGGCCTGCGCGGAAAAGATGCTGTCGCTTCGCCCGCGCATCTATCCGCAATTCGCCACCCATAATGCGCTCACCGTCGCGTCCATCATCGAGCGTGCCGGCGGCACGGAAGGATACGAGTTCCAGCGCCTGCACGGCATGGGCGAGGCGCTCTATGCACGCCTCCTGGAGGACAAGCCGGGCCTCGCCTGCCGCGCCTATGCGCCGGTGGGCGGCCACCGGGATCTTCTCGCTTATCTCGTGCGTCGTCTCCTGGAGAACGGAGCGAACTCATCCTTCGTCTCCGTGGCGGCCGACCCGGACGTGCCGGTCGAGGCGCTCTTGAAGCGTCCTGCCGACATCATCGTGTCCGCCGACAAGGCGCGCCATCCCAAGCTCCCGCTGCCGCGCGACCTGTATGGGCCCGAGCGCGCCAATTCACGCGGCGTGGAGTTCGGCCACCAGGCGTCCCTCGATGCGCTACTAGTGGAGATCGGGAAGAGCGGGCAGCAGAGCTTCAGGGCCGAGCCGCTGATCGACGGCAAGGCAGCCTCGGGCACCGCACGCCCGGTCGTCAGCCCCATCGACGGCAGCACCGTTGCCGGCCAGGTGACGGAAGCCTCGCCGGAGGTGGCGGACCGCGCCATGGCGGCGGCTCACAAGGGTTTTGCGAGCTGGAGCCGCACCGATGCAGACACCCGCGCCAAGGCGTTGCAGCGCGCGGCCGACCTGCTGGAGGAGCGCCGCGGGGCGCTGCTGCATCTGCTGCAGATCGAAGCGGGCAAGACCCTCGACGATGCGCTCTCCGAGGTGCGCGAGGCGGTCGACTTCCTGCGCTACTACGCCGTTCAGGGTCGCACCCTTTTCGGCACAGGCGACCTCATGCCGGGCCCGACCGGCGAGAGCAACGTGCTGCGCCTGCGCGGGCGCGGCGTGTTCGTGGCGATCTCGCCCTGGAACTTCCCGCTCGCCATCTTCCTCGGCCAGGTCAGCGCCGCGCTCATGGCGGGCAACGCGGTGGTGGCGAAGCCTGCCGAGCAGACGCCGCTGATCGCCGATCTCGCCGTGCGCATCCTGCATGAGGCGGGCGTGCCGAAGACCTCCCTTCATCTCGTGCCGGGCGACGGGCGCGTCGGCGCACGTCTCGTCGAGCACGAGAGTGTGGCAGGCGTGGTCTTCACCGGCTCGACGGAAGTGGCGCGCATCATCAACCGCACGCTCGCGAACAAGGATGCGGCCATCGTGCCGCTGATCGCCGAGACCGGCGGCATCAATGCGATGATCGTCGACGCCACGGCACTGCCGGAGCAGGTGGCGGACGACGTGGTGACCTCGGCCTTCCGATCCGCCGGCCAGCGCTGCTCGGCGCTGCGTCTGTTGTGCGTGCAGGAGGACGTGGCCGACCGGATGATCGAGATGATCGCCGGCAATGCGCGCGAGCTGAAGATCGCCGATCCGCGCGAGATCTCGACCCATGTGGGCCCGGTGATCGACCGCGAGGCGAAGGACATACTCGACGCCCACATCGCCAGCATGAAGCGCCAGGCGAAGGTGCACTACGCCGGCGAAGCGCCTGCGACCGGCACCTACGTGGCGCCGCATATCTTCGAGCTCAACAAGCCGCACGATCTGGCCCAGGAAGTGTTCGGCCCGGTGCTGCACGTGGTGCGGTACAAGGCCGGTCGCCTCGAGGAAGTGCTGCAGGCGATCGAAGGCACCGGCTACGGCCTGACGCTTGGCGTTCATTCGCGCATCGACGCCACGGTGGCGCGCGTGGTCGAGGCCCTGTCGGTGGGCAACGTTTATGTGAACCGCAACATGATCGGCGCAGTGGTCGGCGTGCAGCCCTTCGGCGGCCATGGTCTCTCCGGCACGGGGCCGAAGGCGGGCGGCCCGCACTACCTCCTGCGCTTTGCCACCGAGCAGACGGTGACGATCAACACGGCCGCCGCCGGCGGCAACGCGAACCTGATCGCCATGGGGGAGTAGGCACCACGTGCTCCCTCTCCCGTGGGGGAGAGGGCTGGGGTGAGGGAAGGCCGGTGCCGAATAGAGTGCAGCGGGTAACGTGCTGCAGCGGAGACGGTGACGCCAAGCTGGACAAGCGCCACGCCTTCACCCCTGCCCCTCTCCCGCCCGGGAGAGGGGTTCTCAGGCGCGCCCGGCGAACGCGAACGTCTTGACCAACTCCCACGGCCCGCCGCGATACCACCACAGCTCAAGCCCGACAGCCTGTGCCTGGAATGGCTGAAAGGTTTCACGCAGATCCTCCAGCAATGCCCTTGCCTGTGTGGGATCAACCTTGTTCTGCACCGTGACGTGTGGGTTGTGGTTCTGCCGGTCCTGGGGCTTGAGCCAGTCGTTCCAAGTCTGCGCGAGGTGACGGCGCAGCTCTGCGACCTCAGGGGATGCAAGCGCGTAGGCGACCCCGCGTCCGAGGGAGCGCAATCCGGTCACCTCGAGGCTGAAAGGCGTCCGACCGGAAGCGCAGGCGTCGATATCCTGCTGGATGGTCTCAAGCTGCTCGCCCGGCAGGGCATGAAACAGCGTCAGATGCGCCGGGATGAAGTTGCGGTCTTTTGGGAAGTAGCGCCGTCGCTGCTCGTCGAAGAACGCGAAGGAGCGTTCATCGAGCTGGAGCGTGAGGATGAGCGGTGCGGGGGTGTCCATGAAAAGAAAAACCTGGCTCGGGGCCGGGTTGTTTCAGATCAGAGGTTCAGCGCCGCCTTGGCTTCGCGCAACTGCGCGATGGCCGATTCGGCCGCGTGCTTGGCGGCCGGGTCGTTGGTGGCGTCGTAGGCCATTTCGGCCTGGAGGATCTCGTGGTCGAGGATGTCCTGGGTCAGGTCTTCGGCCGGGAGCGCGCGCTCCGCCAGAACCGTGAGGCCGTTCTGGTTGATGTCGGCGAAGCCGCCGCGCACCAGGATCCGCCGACCGCTGCCGGCGCCATTCCCGATGACGAGGAACCCGGTCTTGAGAGCCGTCATGGTCGGCGCGTGGCCGGCCAGAACCGTCATGTCGCCTTCCGTGGCCGGCAGCACGACCGCATCCACGTCGCCGGAGAACAGCACGCGCTCAGGAGAGACGAGTTCGAAGGTGAAGGTAGCCATCTGAGCTCCTCGTCATCCCGGCTGACAGCCGGAAATCGTTTGGGAGATACGCTTGGACAAAGTGATCCCGGAGCGTGCGGGCACGGCTCCGGGATGATGTTCAGTTCGATTAGGCCGCTTCGGCCGCGAGGCGCTGGGCCTTCTCGACGGCTTCCTCGATGGTGCCGACCATGTAGAAGGCAGCCTCGGGGAGGTGGTCGTACTGGCCTTCGACGAGACCCTTGAAGCCCTTGATGGTGTCTTCAAGCGCCACGAGCTTGCCGGGCGAACCGGTGAACACTTCGGCCACGTGGAACGGCTGCGACAGGAAGCGCTCGATCTTGCGGGCGCGGGCCACGGTGAGCTTGTCCTCTTCGGACAGCTCGTCCATGCCCAGGATCGCGATGATGTCCTGGAGCGCCTTGTAGCGCTGCAGCACCTGCTGGACCTGACGGGCGGTGTTGTAGTGCTCGTCGCCGACGATGGCAGCGGAGAGCATGCGCGAGGTCGAGTCGAGCGGGTCCACGGCCGGGTAGATGCCCTTCTCGGCGATCGAACGCGACAGCACGGTCGTGGCGTCGAGGTGGGCGAAGGAGGTGGCGGGCGCCGGGTCGGTCAGGTCGTCGGCGGGCACGTAGATGGCCTGCACCGAGGTGATCGAGCCCTTGGTGGTGGTGGTGATGCGCTCCTGCAGGGCGCCCATATCGGTGGACAGGGTCGGCTGATAGCCCACAGCCGAAGGAATACGGCCGAGAAGCGCCGACACCTCGGAGCCTGCCTGGGTGAAGCGGAAGATGTTGTCCACGAAGAACAGCACGTCCTGGCCCTGGTCGCGGAAGTTCTCGGCGACGGTGAGGCCGGTGAGTGCGACGCGGGCGCGGGCGCCCGGGGGCTCGTTCATCTGGCCGTACACGAGGGCGCACTTGGAACCGGCGGCCGATCCGGACTCGCGGGGATCCACGTTCACCTTCGACTCGATCATCTCGTGATAGAGGTCGTTGCCTTCGCGGGTGCGCTCGCCGACGCCGGCGAACACGGAGTAGCCGCCGTGGGCCTTCGCGACGTTGTTGATGAGCTCCATGATGAGCACGGTCTTGCCGACGCCGGCGCCGCCGAACAGGCCGATCTTACCGCCCTTGGCGTAGGGAGCGAGCAGGTCGACGACCTTAATGCCCGTCACGAGGATCTGACCCTCGGTGGACTGCTCGGCATAAGAAGGAGCCGGCTGGTGGATGGCGCGGGTGCTTTCGCCCACGATGGGGCCTGCCTCGTCCACCGGCTCACCGATGACGTTCATGATGCGGCCGAGGGTGGCGGTGCCGACCGGCACGGAGATCGGGGCGCCGGTGTCGGTGACCGGCTGGCCGCGAACCAGGCCCTCGGAGGTGTCCATGGCGATGCAGCGCACGGTGCTCTCGCCGAGCTGCTGCGCCACTTCGAGCACGAGACGGGTGTCGCCGTTCGTTGTCTCAAGGGCGTTCAGGATCTCCGGCAGGTGACCTTCGAACTGCACGTCGACGACGGCGCCGATGACCTGGGTGATGTGACCGGTTGCTTTTCCGGGGGTAGCGGTGTTGGCCATGATTGGCTCCTCTCGGATTTCGTCAGAGCGCCTCGGCGCCCGAGATGATTTCGATCAGTTCCTTGGTGATCATCGCCTGACGCGACCGGTTGTAGGTCATCGTCTGCTTCTTGATCATTTCGCCCGCGTTGCGGGTCGCATTGTCCATGGCGCTCATACGGGCGCCCTGTTCGGAAGCGGCGTTCTCCAGCAGCGCGCGGAAGATCTGCACGGTGAGATTCCGCGGCAGGAGCGTCGCCAGGATTTCGCCTTCCTCGGGCTCGTAGTCGTAGACCGCGTCGGACGATGTGCCCGAAGCTTCGATCTGCGCCGGGATGATCTGCTGCGCCGTCGGAATCTGGGCGATCACCGAGCGGAAGCGCGAGTAGAACAGGGTCGCCACATCGAACTCGCCGGCTTCGAAGCGGGCCAGAACCTTCTGGGCGATCATGTCGCCCTGCTCGAAGCCGAGCTGGCGCACGGAGCGCAGGTCGATGAGCTCGATGATCTGCTCGGCGAACTGGCGACGCAGGATGTCGTAGCCCTTCTTGCCGACGCAGATGATCTTGACCGTCTTGCCCTCGGCCATGAGCCGGTTGGCATGATCGCGGGCAAGACGCGCAATCGAGGAGTTGAATGCACCGCAGAGGCCACGCTCGGCGGTGCAGACGATCAGCAGGTGAACGCGGTCGGAACCGGTTCCGGCGAGCAGGCGCGGCGTCTCGGGCCCGACCGTGATGCCGGATGCGAGGTTACCGAGCACCGAGGACATGCGCTCCGCATAGGGACGCGCGGCCTCCGCCGCGGTCTGCGCGCGGCGCAGCTTCGCGGCGGCCACCATCTGCATGGCCTTGGTGATCTTCTGCGTCGCCTTGACCGAGGCGATGCGGTTACGAAGGTCTTTCAAGCTCGGCATCGAGCGGCCCTACCCTCTCCGGAAATCCGGCTGGATCCTAGGAAAACGGAAGTCTTTACGAGAAAGACTTGGCGAAGTTCTGGACGACGTCCTTCAGCTTCGCCTCCGAGTCGCTCGACAGGTCCTTCGAGGCGCGGATGGCCTCGAGGATGTCGGCATGCTTGCTGCGCAGGAGCGAGAGCAGACCGTCCTCGAACGCACGCACCCGGTTGAGGGGCAGGTTGTCGAGGTAGCCGTTCACGCCGGCGTAGATCACGGCGACCTGCTCTTCCATCTTCAGCGGCGAGAACTGCGGCTGCTTCAGGAGCTCGGTCAGGCGCGAACCACGGTTCAGCAGGCGCTGGGTGGTGGCGTCGAGGTCGGAGCCGAACTGCGCGAAGGCCGCCATCTCGCGGTACTGCGCCAGCTCGCCCTTGATCTTGCCCGCGACCTTCTTCATCGCCTTCGTCTGGGCCGAGGAGCCCACGCGCGACACCGAGAGGCCGACGTTCACCGCCGGGCGGATGCCCTGGTAGAACAGGTCCGTCTCAAGGAAGATCTGGCCGTCGGTGATCGAGATCACGTTGGTCGGGATGTAGGCCGACACGTCGTTGGCCTGCGTCTCGATGACCGGCAGAGCGGTGAGCGACCCGGCGCCCTGGCTGTCGTTGAGCTTCGCGGCGCGCTCGAGCAGGCGGGAGTGCAGGTAGAACACGTCGCCCGGATAAGCCTCGCGGCCCGGCGGACGGCGCAGCAGCAGCGACATCTGGCGGTAGGCGACGGCCTGCTTGGACAGGTCGTCGTACACGATCACGGCGTGCATGCCGTTGTCGCGGAAGAACTCGCCCATGGCGCAGCCCGAGAACGGCGCCAGGAACTGCATCGGGGCCGGATCCGAGGCGGTGGCCGCGATGATGATTGAGTATTCCAGAGCGCCCTGCTCTTCGAGAACCTTCACGAACTGGGCGACCGTGGAGCGCTTCTGACCGACCGCGACGTAGACGCAGTACAGCTTCTGCGATTCGTCGTTGCCCTGGTTCAGCGGCTTTTGGTTCAGGATCGTGTCGAGCACGACGGCGGTCTTGCCGGTCTGGCGGTCGCCGATGATCAGCTCGCGCTGGCCGCGGCCGACCGGGATCAGGGCGTCAATCGCCTTGAGGCCCGTGGCCATCGGCTCGTGCACCGACTTGCGGGGAATGATGCCGGGAGCCTTCACGTCCACGCGGCGACGCTCGGTGGACTGGATCGGGCCCTTGCCGTCGATGGGGTTGCCGAGCGCGTCGACGACGCGGCCGAGCAGGCCCTTGCCGACCGGCACGTCCACGATGGCGCCCGTGCGCTTCACGGTCTGGCCTTCGGCGATCTCGCGGTCGGAGCCGAACACCACGACGCCGACGTTGTCGGTCTCGAGGTTGAGGGCCATGCCGCGCACGCCGCTCTCGAATTCGACCATCTCGCCGGCCTGAACCTTGTCGAGGCCGTAGCAACGGGCGATACCGTCACCGACGGACAGAACCTGCCCGACTTCGGTGACTTCAGCTTCGGTACCGAAGTTCTTGATCTGCTCTTTGAGGATCGCGGAGATCTCAGCGGCTCGAATGTCCATCAGCGGACCTCTTTCATCGCTAGACGAATGGAATTGAGTTTGGTGCGCACCGAGGCATCCACCATGCGGGAGCCCATCTTCACGATGAGACCGCCGATGAGGCTCGGGTCGATTTTGACGTCGACAGCAACGTCAGCCTTGGCGACGTCGCGCAGCGCCGCCTTGATTTCGTTCAGAACGGTATCGGACGGCGCCTCCGCCAGGGTCACCTGCGCCCGAACGATGCCCTTCGCGTCGGACACCAGGTTCTGGAAGGCGCGGATCATGTCCGGCAGGGCGAAGAGGCGGCGCTTGGATGCCACGAGACGGATGAAATTGCCCGCGAGGCCCGAGATGCCGGCCTTGTCGAGAATGGCACCGATCGCGTTCGACTGCTCTTCGGCCGTGAAGATGGGGTTGGAGATCAGGCGCTGCAAGTCGCCGCTGCCGCGGATCAACTGGTCGAAGCGGGCGAGATCGCCGGCCACCGTGTCCACGGCATTCGCTTCGCGGGCGAGCTCGAACAGCGCCGAAGCATAGCGCAACGCTACGCCCGACAGGAGGGGTCCTTCTTGGGAACCGCTTTGCGCCACGTAACCGTCTCTCTCGTATCATAACGGGCCTCGGACCGGGAAAGCCTGCGAACGCGGCATCCGGGAGACCCGTCAGGTGTGGAAATGAGCCCGGGACGGGAGCCTTCTCCGCCCGTCAGGCGAGGGTGCACTAGCATGGGTTTTTCGCAGGCGCAAGGCGAGCTGAGCCCTGTTGGGCCGGGAAAAACCGGGTGCCGGTCGAGCCGGGCCTAAAGTTCCAGGGCCGCGACTTCGCAGTTGGCGAGAAACCGGCCCGTCAGGCGGCTGAAGAAGGTGCCGTGGCCCACCACGGCGATCATGGTCTCCGGCCTTTCCGCCAGCCAGCCCCGGAACCGCTCGACCCGCTCCTCGAACACTTGGGCCGGCTCGTAGACGAAGCCCCGCTCGTTCGGCTCGCCCTCGTTATGCCACCAGACCTCGTCCAGATGGCCGAAATGCAGGTGGGGGAAGTCCTGGGACAGGTGGGAGACGGCGCGGCCCACGTCGCAGCTGCTCTCCAGGTGCTCCCGGTGGAGGCACTCCACCAGGATCGTCGGGGACGCGGGATGGGTCCCGAACAGCCCCAGGGTGGTCTGGATCGCCCGGGTCAGGGGCGAGGTCACGACGAGTTCATAGGGGTGCTGGCGCAACTCCACGGCCCGCTCGGCCACCTGGCGTTGGCCCAGCTCCGTCAGGGGCGCATCGAAATGCCCCGGATCCTCGCCGTGTTCGACCCAGTGGGCGTTGAAGGTGGATTGGCCGTGGCGGATGCAATGGACGATTTTGGTCATACGGCCTTTTGGACTTAAGGTCGCCCGATCGCAAGGGCGGATGCCGCAGGATTCAGAAGCGCCGGATGGCGACGGGGTTGCGTACCGGATCGACCTCAAGCCGGTAGAGATGGCCCGTCGCTGCTTTCGCCTCGCAGGAAAGGGTTTCGACGACGCGGCCCGGAGCCATCGTCAGGTCACAGCGTCCGGTTGCCGGAACAGTCTGGGACGACGCTTCCGTTCCGATCAGGACCCGGTCGAGAACAATGGGATAGCGGCCGAGACCCGCCTGACGATCAGCCCTGCCGGAGAAGGATACCTGCGCCCAGGGCGCCCCTGCGGCCTCGCCGTTGACCATGATCGCAGCCCGCCCGTTGCGATAGCCGAGATACAGGGCACCATGAACACACGATCGGTCGACGCCCCCAGCCTCGAAGGCGCGGCAATAACCCCGAACATCGATCATCATGGCAATGGGCGCCTCCCGTTCCTGCTGCGCCCGGAGGTGTCCCGGGTCCAGAACGGGCAGGAAGGCCCCCGTCGCAAGCAGAAACCCCGAAGTGCGCCGCATGAAAGTCCTCATGGTCCGAGCATCCCCAAGCATTCCATGTAATCCCGAAACACTCTAACGCAGTGCGCGCGAAGGGCTATGTGCCGCCGCACACTCCTTCTCGGCCTGGAAACGCAAGCGGTCGGTGATGGGCTAGAGGAAGCTCTGCGGGTCCACGTCGATGGACACCCGGGTATTGCCGCGGATCTTGGGGCAGCGGGCCATCCAGCCGCGCAGGTAGCCCTGAAGGTCCACCTCGCGTTCGGTCTTGACCAGGAGCCTGAACCGGTAGCGGCCGCGGATCAGGGCGAGCGGGGCCTCGGCGGGCCCGAGCACGGTGACGCCGGGCGGCGGCTCCGCCACCAGGGCCATGGCCCGGGCATGGGCCTCCGCCACTTCCCGCTCGGCGGCCGAGACGATGAGGGAGGCCAGGCGCCCGAAGGGCGGCAGGCCCGCCATCTCGCGCACCCGGGTCTCCTCCTCGTAGAAGCGTTCCGCGTCGCCCGAGATCAGGGCCGCGATCACCGGATGGTCCGGCTGCCAGGTCTGGACCAGGGCGCGGCCCGGCTTCTCGCCGCGCCCGGCGCGGCCCGTCACCTGCTGGAGCATCTGGAAAGTGCGCTCTGCCGCCCGGGGATCGCCGGAGGTGAGGCCGATATCAGCGTCGAGCACGCCCACCAGGGTCATGAGCGGGAAGTTGTGGCCCTTGGCCACCAGCTGGGTGCCGATGACGATTTCGAACTCACCCGCCGCGATGGCGGCCAGCTCCGCCCGCAGGCGCTCCGTGCCTCCAGGGAAGTCGCTGGAGAGCACGATGCAGCGCTTGTCGGGAAAAAGCTCCGCGGCTTCCTCGGCGATCCGCTCCACGCCCGGACCGCAGGGCACCAGCGAATCGACGCTGCCGCATTCCACGCAGGCCTGGGGCGTGCGCTCCACGTGGCCGCAATGATGGCAGACCAGGGAGCGCCGGAACCGGTGCTCCACCAGCCAGGAGGAGCAGTTCGGGCATTCGTAGCGGTGGGCGCAGGAGCGGCAGAGGGTCAGCGGGGCATAGCCGCGCCGGTTGAGGAAGAGCAGGGCCTGCTCGCCCTTCTCCACTGTCTGCTCCACCGCCGTCACCAGGGTTTGCGAGAGCCAGCGGCCCTTCGGGATCGCTTCCTTGCGCAGGTCCACGGCCCGGATCTGCGGCATGGAGCGGCCGCCGAACCGCTCAGGGAGACGCACGTGGCGGTAGCGCCCACGCTCCACATTGACCCGGCTCTCGATGGACGGCGTGGCCGAGGCGAGGATCACGGTGGCGGTCTCGATCTTGCCGCGCACCACCGCCATGTCGCGGGCATGGTAATGCACCCCGTCGTCCTGCTTGTAGGCCGTCTCGTGCTCCTCATCGACAACGATCAGGCCGAGATCGGCGTAAGGCAGGAACAGGGCCGAACGGGCGCCCGCCACCACCTTCACCTCGCCGGATGCAATGGCCGCGTAGAGCCGCTCGCGCTTGCGGCCCGTGACGCCGGAATGCCAGGTGGCGGGCTTCACGCCGAACCGGGCGGCGAACCGGTCGAGAAACTGGGCGGTCAGGGCGATTTCCGGCATGAGGATCAGGGCCTGCCGGCCCTGGCGCAAGGCCTCGGCCACCGCCTCGAAATAGACCTCCGTCTTGCCGGATCCCGTGACGCCCTCCAGCAGGATCACGGGCGGATGCTCCTCGCCCATGGCGGCCACGAGTTCGCGCGCCGCCTCGCCCTGGCCGTCCGAGAGAGCGGTGTCGCCGAAGGCGGCGTCGGGCATTTCGGCCACGGGCTCGGCCAGCAGGGCCACCGTTTCCAGGACCCCTTCGTCGATCAGCCCGTTGACGACCCCGGCACTGACGCCGGCCGCATGGGCGAGCTCGCTTTTGAGCCGCACGGCCCCATCCTGGGCGATCTCGATCACCTTCTGCCGGGCCGGCGTCATGCGCTTGGGCAGGGCGCCCGCCAGCTTCACGCCGACGCGGGCGACCGTCAGGAGGTCGCCATCCGGAATCTTGAGCCCCATGGCCAGCGCCGAGCCCTTGGGCGCCAGGGTGTACCAGGCGATCCAGTCGAGGAACTTGCGCATCTTCGGCGAAAGATTTGGCGCGTCGATGACGCCCGACACCTTCTTGAGATTGCCGCCCTGCCCTTCGCGCATCGACCAGACGACGCCCGCCACCTCGCGGTTGGCGAGCGGCACCTGCACCACGTCGCCCTCCTCGAGGCTGAGGCCGTCCGGCACGGCATAGGAATAGGCCGTGTCCAGCGCCAGCGGGATGAGGACATCGGCGATGCGGCTTGTCATTCGGGAGAGGTTAACCTGTGGCTGTTTAGGGTACTGCCCTTGCATAAATGGGACTCATGTCAAGCAGCGCCACGCCAAATGCTCTCGATCTTGTCCTTCCCGGCGCGGACGACACCCGCCGGGAGGCGTTTGCCTGGCTGGCCTCGCTCGCCAAGGAGCGGCGGCTGTCGGCCAAAACCGTCGAGGCCTATGCCCGGGACCTGCGCCAGTTTCTCGCCTTCCTGACGAACCATCTCGGCGAGCCACCTTCCGTCAAAGGCATCCTGGGCCTGAAGCCCATGGACATCCGGGCGTTCCTGGCGGCGCGGCGCATGAATTCGGTGGGAAGCCGCTCGCTCATGCGCCAGCTCGCGGCCCTGCGCTCGTTTGCCCGGCACCTGGAGCGGGAGGGTTTTGGAACGGCCTCGGCCTTTGCGGCGATTCGCACCCCGAAGGTGGAGAAGAACCTGCCGCGCCCGCTCTCGGCCTCCTCGGCCGTGGCCGTGACGGATGCGGAGACCCGGGCGTCCGAGAACCGCAAGCCCTGGATCCTGGCGCGGGATGCGGCCGTGCTGTCCCTGCTCTATGGGGCAGGTTTACGTATTTCCGAAGCGCTCGGCCTGCAGCGGCGGGATGCGCCGGTGAACGGTCTCGACGCCATCACCGTCACCGGAAAAGGCGGCAAAATGCGCAGCGTGCCGGTGATCCCGCCGATCCAGCGGGCCGTGGAGGAATATCTGGCGCTCTGCCCCTATGCGATCCCGTACGAGGGACCGCTCTTCGTCGGGGCCCGGGGAGGGCCGCTCTCGCCCCGGATCATCCAGCTCGCCGTGGAGGAGCTGCGCGGCGCCCTGGGGCTGCCCGACAGCGCCACGCCTCATGCGCTGCGCCATTCCTTCGCCACGCATCTGCTGGCCAAGGGCGGCGACCTGCGCGGCATCCAGGAGTTGCTGGGCCACGCCTCGCTGTCGACCACGCAGCTCTACACGAAGGTCGATGCGGCCCGGCTGATGGACGCGTTCAACGCGGCCCACCCGAGGGCTCGGGTGAAGGGCTGAGCCTTCTATTCAGCCGCCACAGGCTGCGCCAGCAGCTGCCGCGCGGCCGGCCCGATGTCTCCGGCCGTCCAGTGCGGGCGGCAGACGGAGACGTAGCGGCCCTCGCCGCCGATCTCCACCACCTCGCCGGAACGGACGGCCTCGCCGTTGCGGTCGTATTTGAGGATCATCGTGGCCTTGCGGCCGCAATGGCAGAGCTGCTTGATCTCCTGGAAGTCCTCGGCCAGCGCCATCATGGCGATGATCGCATCGCTGAACAGGGTTCCGTAGACGTTGTTCTTGAGCCCATAGGCCATGACCGGGATCTTCAGCTCGTCGACGATCCAGGCGAGCTGGCGGACCTGGTCCGCCGTCATGAACTGGACCTCGTCGATCAGCACCACGGTCACGGGCTTTGCCGCATGTTCGCCCGACACGATGGCGGCGATGTCGTCGCCCTTCTTCAACGGGATCGCATCGGCCTCGAGGCCGATGCGCGACTTCACCTTGCCGACGCCGAAACGGTCGTCGATCAGGCTCGTGAACAGCAGCACGTTGCCGCCGTTCTCGATGTAGTTGTAGCGAACCTGCAGGAGATGGGTCGTCTTGCCTGCGTTCATCACCGAGTAGATGAAGTGGAGCTTTGCCATGAATCCATATTACATGTGGATCGCACGCTTCTCCACCGCCAATGCGGCTTCCTTCACAGCCTCCGCAAGGGTCGGGTGAGCGTGGCAGGTGCGGGCCATGTCCTCGGAGGAGGCCCCGAACTCCATGGCGATGGCCGCCTCGTGGATGAGGTTGCCGGCTTCCGGCCCGACGATGTGGACGCCGAGCACCTTGTCGGTGTTGGCGTCGGCCAGGATCTTCACGAAGCCGTCCGTGGTGCGGTTCACCTTGGCGCGGCCGTTGGCCGTGAAGGGGAACTTGCCGGCATTATAGGCGATGCCTGCGGCCTTCAGTTCCTCCTCGGTCTTGCCCACGGAGGCGACTTCCGGGAACGTGTAGACCACGCTCGGGATCACGTCGTAGTTCACGTGACCCGCCTTGCCGGCGAGAATTTCCGCAACGGCAACGCCCTCGTCCTCGGCCTTGTGGGCGAGCATGGGGCCGACGATCACGTCGCCGATGGCGTAGATGCCGGTGACGTTGGTGGAGAAATGCTCATCCGTCTGGATGCGGCCGCGGTTGTCGAGCTGGACGCCCACATGATCGAGCCCAAGGCCTTGCGTGTAGGGCACGCGGCCGACCGCCACGAGCACCACGTCGGCCTCGATGGTCTCAGGCGGGCCGCCGGCAGCGGGCTCGACGGTGAGCGTCGCGCCGTTCCCGGTCCGCTCGACCTTGGTGACCTTGGCCCCGAGCTTGAACTGGAAGCCCTGCTTGCCGAGGATGCGCTGGAAGTTCTTGGCGACCTCGCCGTCCATGCCGGGCAGGATGCGGTCGAGATATTCCACCACCGTCACCTCGGAGCCGAGGCGGCGCCACACGGAGCCGAGCTCCAGGCCGATCACGCCGGCGCCGATGACCACGAGGCGCTTCGGCACGGTCTCAAGCTCAAGCGCGCCGGTGGAGGACACCACCACCTTCTCGTCGATCTCGATGCCCGGCAGGCGGGTGACGTCGGAGCCCGTGGCGATGACGATGTTCTTGGTCTCGAGCACCTGGTTCGAGCCGTCCTCGGCGGTCACCTCGACCTGGCCCGGAGCGGCGATGCGCGCGCTGCCGGTGAAGGCATCGATCTTGTTCTTCTTGAGCAGGAACTCGACGCCCTTGGTGTTGCCGTCGACGCCTTCCTGCTTGAAGGCCAGCATCGTCTTGAGGTCGAGGGTCGGCGCGCTCACGCCGATGCCCATCTCGGCGAAATGCTGCGCGTCCTGGAACATGTGCGAGGCATGCAGCAGGGCCTTGGACGGAATGCAGCCCACATTGAGGCAGGTGCCGCCATGGGTCTTGCGCTTCTCCACCACGGCGGTCTTGAGGCCGAGCTGGGCGGCGCGGATGGCGCACACATAGCCGCCGGGGCCGGTGCCGATGACGATGAGATCGTAGGACATATGATTTTTCTCAGGTGTGGTTTGCAGCTTTACGCCGCCGTTCAATGATTAGCTCGTTCCAAACGTCGGTTAGACTGTTCAGGAGTAATCTTTGTTTTTCCTGAATCACCCTCGCCGGCTCAATGAAGCTTGCCGTCGTGCTGAATGCCTCAAGCCTCCGGAGACCATCTTCACCGAACTCGGTGGCAATCCTGAAGATCTCCTCGTCCACACCGCCCCCATATAGATGGAAGCGGTGCTGAACGATGTCATTGATGGGATGATCTCCAGGCTTGCCATTTGGCATCGTGGATAGCCTTACAGATCCAGCACGAGGCGCGCCGGATCCTCCAGGGCTTCCTTGACCCGCACGAGGAAGGTCACGGCTTCCTTGCCGTCGACGATGCGGTGGTCGTAGGAGAGCGCGAGATACATCATCGGGCGCACGACCACCTGGCCGTTGCGCACCACCGGACGGTCCTCGATGCGGTGCATGCCGAGAATGCCCGATTGCGGCGCGTTGAGGATCGGCGTCGACATGAGCGAGCCGTAGATGCCGCCGTTGGTGATGGTGAAGGTGCCGCCCTGCATCTCGTCGATGGAAAGCTTGCCGTCGCGGGCGCGGCGGCCGAAATCGGCGATCTTCTTCTCGATGCCGGCCACCGACAGGTCGTCCGCATCGCGCACCACGGGAACCACGAGGCCCTTCTCGGTGCCGACCGCAATGCCGATGTGGTAGTAGTTCTTGTAGACGAGGTCCTGGCCGTCGATCTCGGCATTCACCGCCGGCACGTCCTTGAGCGCCTGGATCACCGCCTTGGTGAAGAAGCCCATGAAGCCGAGCTTGGTGCCGTGCTTCTTCTCGAACACGTCCTTGTACTGGCTGCGCAGCTGCATCACCGCGCCCATGTCCACGTCGTTGAACGTGGTGAGCATGGCGGCGGTGTTCTGGGCCTCCTTCAGGCGGCGCGCGATGGTCTGGCGCAGCTTGGTCATCTTCACGCGCTCTTCGCGCTCCGCATCGCTCGGCGCGGAGGGGGCGCGCACCTGAACCGGAGCGGACGGAGCGGCAGCCTGGGCGCCGCCCGTGGCGATGGCGGCGAGCATGTCGCCCTTGGTCACGCGTCCGTCCTTGCCGGTGCCGCCGACATTGTCCGGGCTCACGCCGCTCTCGGCGGCGAGACGCGCGACGGCCGGGCCGTGGTCCTTGGCGGCGCCGGGAGCAGCGGCCGCGGGAGCAGGCGCAGCGGCCGGAGCCGGAGCGGCCTTGGGTGCCTCAGCCTTGGGGGCGGCTGCGGGAGCAGCCGCGGCTCCGTTGCCCTCGACGATGGAGCCGAGCACCGCGCCGGGGCTCACGGTCTCGCCGTCCTTGGCGACGATGTCGCCCAGCGTGCCGCTGGCCGGGGCGTTGACTTCGAGGGTGACCTTGTCGGTCTCGAGCTCGAGTACGGGCTCGTCGGCCTTCACGGGATCGCCGGGCTTCTTGAACCAGCGGCCGATGGTGGCCTCTGACACGGATTCGCCAAGAGTGGGTACGCGGATTTCGGTTGCCATGGTCGTCTTTTGGTCTTTGCGGAACCGGTTTCCCGGCCCCTCGGAATCGGATGAGAGATTTCGCAGGTTTTTAAGCCGCGAAAGCCTCGTCGAGGAAGGCCTGCAGCTGGGCCTGATGCTTGGACATGAGGCCGGTGGCGGTGGCAGCAGAAGCGGGGCGGCCCACATAGCGCGGACGATCCACCTTGGAGCCGGCCGTCTTGAGCACCCATTCGAGGTAGGGCTCGACGAACATCCAGGAGCCCATGTTCTTGGGCTCTTCCTGGCACCACACCACGTCGGCCTTCTTGAAGCGGGCGATCTCGGCCGCCAGCGACTTCGCCGGGAACGGATAGAGCTGCTCGACGCGCAGCAGGTAGACGTCGTCGATGCCCCGCTTCTCGCGCTCCTCGAGCAGGTCGTAATAGACCTTGCCCGTGCAGATCACCACGCGGCGGATCTTGTCGTCCTTTACCAGCTTGGTGACGTCGCGACCGGTCTGGGCGTCGTCCTGCAGCACCCGGTGGAAGTAGGTCCCCTCCGAGATGTCCGAGAGAGCGGACGTGCAGCGCTTGTGGCGCAGCAGGGACTTCGGCGTCATCAGCACCAGAGGCTTGCGGAAGTCGCGCTTGAGCTGCCGGCGCAGGATGTGGAAGTAGTTCGCCGGCGTGGAGCAGTAGCCCACCTGCATGTTGTCCTCGGCGCACATCTGGAGGAAGCGCTCCAGGCGGGCGGAGGAGTGCTCGGGACCCTGGCCCTCGTAGCCGTGCGGCAGCAGGCAGACGAGGCCCGACATGCGCAGCCACTTGCGCTCGCCCGACGACACGAACTGGTCGAAGACCACCTGCGCGCCGTTGGCGAAGTCGCCGAACTGGGCCTCCCACAGGGTCAGGGCGTTCGGCTCGGAGAGCGTGTAGCCGTACTCGAAGCCGAGCACCGCCTCTTCCGAGAGCATCGAGTTGATGACCTCGTAGCGGGCCTGATCCTCGCTGATGTGGTTGAGGTTGGTGTAGCGCTCCTCGTTCTCCTGATCGGTGAGAACCGAATGGCGCTGCGAGAAGGTGCCGCGCTCCACGTCCTGGCCGGAGAGGCGCACGCGGTGGCCCTCCAGCAGGAGCGAGCCGAAGGCCATCGCCTCGGCCATAGCCCAGTCGAAGCCCTCGCCGGTCTCCAGCATCTTCTTGCGGTTGTCGAGGAAGCGCTGGATCGTGCGGTGGAGATGGAAGCCCTCGGGGATCGTCGTAAGAGCCTTGCCGATCTGCTGCAGGGTCTCCGCCGACACACCGGTCTGCCCGCGGCGCGGATCGTCCTGATCCTCGCGCACGGCCTTGAGGCCCGACCAGCGTCCGTCGAGCCAGTCGGCCTTGTTGGGCTTGTAGTTCGACGCGATGTCGAACTCGGCGTCGAGCTTCGAGCGCCAGGTCGACTTCATCTCCTCGAGCTCCGCCTCGGTGACGACGCCCTCGGCGAGGAGCTTCTTGGAGTAGAGTTCCACGATGGCCGGATGCGACCGGATCTTGCGGTACATGAGCGGCTGGGTGAAGGCCGGCTCGTCGCCCTCGTTGTGGCCGAAGCGGCGGTAGCAGAACATGTCGATGACGACAGGCTTCTGGAACTTCTGCCGGTATTCGGCCGCGACTTTGGCTGCGAACACCACGGCTTCCGGATCGTCGCCGTTGACGTGGAAGATCGGCGCCTCGACCATCTTCGCCACGTCGGACGGATAGGGCGAGGAGCGCGAGAAACGCGGATCGGTGGTGAAGCCGATCTGGTTGTTGATGATGAAGGAGATCCAGCCGCCGGTGCGGTGACCGCGCAGGCCCGAGAGCCCGAAGCACTCCGCCACCACACCCTGGCCGGCGAAGGCCGCGTCGCCGTGGATCAGCAGCGGCATGACGGCGGTGCGGTTGTCGGGCGTGCAGCCGTGCTGGTCCTGCTTGGCGCGCACCTTGCCGAGCACCACCGGATTGACGATCTCCAGGTGCGACGGGTTGGCGGTGAGCGACAGGTGGACGTTGTTGCCGTCGAAGGTGCGGTCCGACGAGGCACCGAGATGGTACTTCACGTCGCCCGAGCCTTCCACATCGTCGGGCGCGAAGGAGCCGCCCTTGAACTCGTGGAACAGCGCCCGGTGCGGCTTGCCCATCACCTGCGTCAGCACGTTGAGGCGGCCGCGATGGGCCATGCCGAACACGATCTCCTTCACGCCGAGATTGCCGCCGCGCTTGATGATCTGCTCAAGCGCCGGAATCAGCGACTCGCCGCCATCGAGACCGAACCGCTTGGTGCCGGTGTAGCGGACATCCAGGAACTTCTCGAAGCCTTCCGCCTCGACGAGCTTGTTGAGGATGGCGCGCTTGCCTTCCTTGGTGAAGGTGATCTCCTTGTCGGGACCCTCAATGCGCTCCTGGATCCAGGCCTTCTCGACCGGATCGGAGATGTGCATGAACTCGACGCCGAGCGTCTGGCAGTAGGTGCGCTCCAGGATCGCGACGATCTCGCGGATCGTGCCGAATTCGAGGCCGAGCACGTTGTCGAGGAAGATCTTGCGGTCCCAGTCGGCTTCCGTGAAGCCGTAATGGGACGGGTGCAGTTCCTGATCGTTCGGAGGCGGATTGATGTTGAGCGGGTCGAGCTTGGCATGCAGGTGGCCGCGCACGCGGTAGGCGCGGATCAGCATGATGGCGCGCACGGAGTCGCGGGTCGCCTGCTGCACGTCGGCCTGGCTGATCTCGGCGCCCTTCGACTGCGCCTTCGCCTTGATCTTGTCGCCGACCGCTTTCTCGACCTGGGCCCAGTTGCCGTCGAGCGCAGAGACGAGTTCGCCATTGGCGTGGATCGGCCAGTTCGCCTTCTCCCAGGATGGGCCGCTGGCCGCCTTCTCGACAGCCTGCTTGTCGTCCTTCAGCGCGCCGAAGAACGCCTGCCACTCGGCATCGACCGAGGACGGATCCTGCTCGTAGCGGGCGTGAAGGTCCTCGATATAGGACGCATTCGCCCCGTAGAGGAAGGCGGTGTTGAGAAGCTTTTCGTTGGCGTCTTGGCGTGCCATGGCAATACTCAATCCAAAATGACGATGGGCCGCCCCGGTCTGGGGCGGCCTATTTCTCGGTTACTTGCCCTTGAGAACCTCGACGAGGGTCTTGCCGAGGCGGGCCGGCGACGGCGACACGCGGATGCCCGCGGCCTCCATGGCGGCGATCTTGTCCTCGGCACCGCCCTTGCCGCCGGAGATGATGGCGCCGGCATGGCCCATGCGGCGTCCGGGAGGCGCCGTGCGGCCGGCGATGAAGCCGACCATCGGCTTCTTCCGGCCCTTCTTGGCCTCGCGGGCGATGAACGCAGCCGCCTCTTCCTCGGCCGAGCCGCCGATCTCGCCGATCATGACGATCGACTCGGTCTTCGGGTCGGACAGGAACATGTCGAGCATCTCGATGAACTCGGTGCCCTTCACCGGGTCGCCGCCGATGCCCACCGCGGTGGTCTGGCCGAGGCCCTCGTTGGTGGTCTGGAACACGGCCTCGTAGGTGAGCGTGCCGGAGCGCGACACGATGCCGACGGAGCCGGGCTTGAAGATGTTGGCCGGCATGATGCCGATCTTCGACTCGCCTGCGGTGACGATTCCGGGGCAGTTCGGGCCGATGAGGCGCGACTTGGAGCCTTCGAGCGCGCGCTTCACGCGCACCATGTCGAGCACCGGGATGCCTTCCGTGATGCAGACGATGAGCGGGATCTCGGCCTGGATGGCCTCGCAGATGGCATCGGCCGCGCCCGGCGGCGGAACGTACACCACCGAGGCATCGGCGCCGGTGGCCTCGCGCGCTTCCATGACCGTGTCGAACACGGGCAGGCCGAGATGGGTGGAGCCGCCTTTGCCGGGCGAGGTGCCGCCGACCATCTTGGTGCCGTAGGCGATGGCCTGCTCGGAGTGGAAGGTCCCGTTCTTGCCGGTGAAGCCCTGGCAGATGACCTTGGTGTCTTTGGTGATGAGGATGGACATCGGGTCGAAACCTTACTTTCCGCCGCGCACGGCGTTCACGATCTTCTGAGCGGCGTCGTCGAGGTCGTCCGCCGGGATCACGTTGAGGCCGGACTCGCGGATGATCTGCTTGCCCTCTTCCACGTTCGTGCCCTCGAGGCGCACTACCAGCGGAACCTGCAGGCCGACCGTCTTCACCGCCGCGATCACGCCGCGGGCGATGACGTCGCACTTCATGATGCCGCCGAAGATGTTGACCAGGATGCCCTTCACGTTCGGGTCGGCCGTGATGATCTTGAACGCCGCCGTCACCTTCTCCTCGGAGGCGCCGCCGCCGACATCGAGGAAGTTCGCCGGCTCCTCGCCGTAGAGCTTGATGATGTCCAGCGTCGCCATGGCGAGGCCCGCGCCGTTGACCATGCAGCCGATGGTGCCGTCGAGGGCGATGTAGGCGAGGTCGAACTTGGAGGCCTCGATTTCCTTCTCGTCCTCCTCCGTCAGGTCGCGCAGCTCCATCACCTCGGGGTGACGGTAGAGGGAGTTCGAGTCGAAGGAGATCTTGGCGTCCAGGCACTTGAGATGCCCGTCCTTGGTGACGATGAGCGGGTTGATCTCCAGCATCTCCATGTCCTTCGCGATGAAGGCCCGGTAGAGCTTCGTGACAACGTCCTCGGCTTCCTTGGCGAGTGGGCCGGTCAGGCCGAGCGCCTTGGCGACGGTGCGGCCGTGATGCGGCATCACGCCGGTCGCGGGATCGACCGAGAAGGTCAGGATCTTCTCGGGGGTGTCGTGGGCGACCTGCTCGATGTCCATGCCGCCTTCCGTGGAGACCACGAAGGCCACGCGGCCGGTCTCGCGATCGACGAGCATGGAGAGGTAGAACTCCTTCTCGATGTCCGAGCCGTCCTCGATATACAGGCGGTTGACCTGCTTGCCGGCCTCACCCGTCTGGATCGTGACCAGCGTTCGGCCTAGCATCTGCTGGGCGAACTGCTTCACCTCGTCGACGGACTTGGCAAGGCGCACGCCGCCCTTCTCGCCGGCGTCGGCTTCCTTGAACTTGCCCTTGCCGCGACCGCCGGCATGGATCTGGGACTTCACGACCCAGAGCGGGCCGCCGAGTTCCTTAGCGGCAGCTTCCGCCTCGGCGGCGGAGAAGATGGCGACGCCGCGGGAGACGGGCAGGCCGAACTCCTTCAGGACAGCTTTGCCTTGGTATTCGTGGATGTTCATTCGTTTCTCTCCGCGGCAGCGGTTGAAGACGTGGATGGCCGGCTGATCCCCGGAACAAGTCCGGGGAGGCCATCACGTGCAGGATTTAAGCGAGGGCCGAATTGATCTGCTTGCAGGCGTCGACGAGACCCTGCACGGACGCCACCGACTTCTCGAACATGGCCTTCTCCTCGCCGGAGAACTCGACCTCGACGATGCGCTCGACGCCGTTCTCGCCGATCACGATCGGAACGCCCACGAACATGTCCTTCACGCCGTACTGACCGTTGAGGTAAGCCGCGCAGGGCAGGACGCGCTTCTTGTCCTTGAGGTAGCTCTCGGCCATGGCGATGGCAGACGCCGCCGGCGCGTAGAAGGCGGAGCCGGTCTTGAGCAGGTTGACGATCTCGCCGCCCCCTTTACGGGTGCGCTCGACCATGGCGTCGAGCTTCTCCTGCGACGTCCAGCCCATCTTCACCAGGTCGGGCAGCGGGATGCCGGCGACCGTGGAGTAGCGCACCAGCGGCACCATGTCGTCGCCGTGGCCGCCGAGCACGAAGGCGGTCACGTCCTCGACCGACACGTTGAACTCCTCGGCCAGGAAGTGGCGGAAGCGGGCCGAGTCCAGCACGCCGGCCATGCCGACGATCTTCTCAGGCTTCAGGCCGGAGAACTTCTGGAGTGCCCACACCATGGCGTCGAGCGGGTTGGTGATGCAGATGACGAAGGCGTTCGGGGCATATTGCTTGATGCCGCCGCCGACCGCTTCCATGACCTTCAGGTTGATGCCGATGAGGTCGTCGCGGCTCATGCCGGGCTTGCGCGGCACGCCGGCGGTCACGATGATCACGTCGGCGCCTTTGATGGCGGAATAGTCGTTCGCGCCCTTGTACTTGGCGTCGAACCCGTCGACCGGCGCGGATTCCGCGATGTCGAGACCTTTGCCCTGGGGGATGCCTTCCGCGATGTCGAAGAGCACGACGTCGCCGAGTTCCTTCAAGCCGACGAGATGGGCGAGCGTTCCGCCGATCTGGCCTGCACCGATGAGCGCGATCTTTTTCCGGGCCATGGTTTGTCCTTGGATTGTTGGCAAGTGCCTTTTGAGGTGGCGCTGTATGACACCAGAAATGGGCAGCCATCAAGCGATCAAAAGGTTAACAGGCCAGGCTTTGAGACGCCGGAAAAGTGTTCTCAAGCTTAACAATCGGGAAATACTTCGTAGTTACAGTAACTTGCTGGCCTGCAGCGCCCGGAATTTTCCTGTTACAATTTTCCGATTTTGTAACTGACGCTAGACGCTGCCGTTCGCCAGGGCCCTCAGCACCACCCGGATCATGACGGCGAGGCGCTGGTCGAGGATGTCCTGCGGCACATCGGCGTCGAGGCGCACGGTGAGCGGGTTGATGAAGCGATAGACCGCATCGCTGATGAAGGCATGGGCCTTCTCCCGATCCCGGGGCTCGAACTTGCCCGTCACGATGCCCTCGTCCAGCACCCGCTCGATGAGCTGGCGCATGCGGGCCCGGTGCTTGCGCACGAGGGGGCGGAAGGTCTCGGTGGCCGTGCAATAGACGTCGAAGAGGTGCCGGTCCTCCGTCAGAAGCTCCCGGTGGATCTGCGCCCAGGCCTGGATCAGGCGCTCGAGCTTGTCGTCGGCCGGATCGGGGGAATCCGCGATGTCGGCAATCGTCGCCTCCATCCGCCGCAGCCACTGGCCGGCCACCGCATCGATGAGAGCCGCCTTGTTGGTGAAGTAGCGGTAGACATTGGCATGGGTCATGCCGGCCGCGTCCGCGATGCCCACCACGGTGATGTGCCTGGGGCCGAACTCCTTCAGCTGATCGGCCGCAATGGCGAGCAGCCGGGAATCCGCGGGCGCGGAATCCGCCCCCTTCCCCAGGCTGCCAGCCGGCCGCTTCATGTCTCGGCGAGCCCCGTCGTGCTGCCGGAGGCTTCCGAGTCCGAGCGGCCGTGCGGCAGGGACAGGTACTCCTCGGAGCGCATCTCGATGAGCCGCGAGATTGTGCGGTCGAACTCGAAGGCCTCGCGGCCCGACTCGGCGTGATAAAGCTCCGGCACCTCGGCCTCGGCCGATGCCAGAAGCTTCACCCGGGCATCGTAAAAGGCGTCGATGAGCATGATGAAGCGCTTGGCCTCGTTGCGCTGATCGAGGGTCATCTTCGGGATGTTCTCCAGGATGACCGTGTGGAACTCTTCGGCGACCGCCAGATAGTCGGCGGCGCCCAGGGGCTTGGCGCACAGATCCGGAAACGAGAAGCGCGCCACGCCGCCGGCCGCCTGCGGCACCTCGACCGGATGGCCCTTCACCGTCAGGGTCACGGGCTTGCCCTGCTCGCGCCCCGTGAGGCTCTTGAAGGCGCGGGTCAGGGCCGCGTGGGATTGCTCGTCGGCCGGCGTGTAGAAGACCGGGCTGCCGGCGAGTTTTTCCAGCCGGAAATCCGTGCGGGATTCGAGCTTCACCACCGCCATCCGCTCCTGCAGGAGCGCGATGAAGGGCAGGAAGAGCGAACGGTTGAGGCCGCCCTCGTAGAGCCTCTCCGGCTCCACGTTGGAGGTCGCCACCACCACGACCCCATGGGAAAACAGCGCCGTGAACAGGCGCCCGAGGATCATGGCATCGGCGATGTCCGTGACGGTGAACTCGTCGAAGCAGAGCACCCAGGCCTCGCTCGCCAGGGCCTCGGCCACGGGCGCGATGGGATCGTCGCCCGTGACCTCACCACTTTTCAGCTTCTGCCGGTAGGCGTGGATGCGCTCGTGCACGTCCGACAGAAAGGCGTGGAAATGGACCCGCCGCTTGCGCCGCACCGGCAGCGCCTCGAAGAAGAGGTCCATCAGCATGGTCTTGCCGCGCCCGACCGAGCCCCAGACATAGAGCCCCTTCGGCGGCGCGGGGCTCTTCTTGCCGAAAAGCCAGCCGAGCGCGCTCGGCTTGCGGGCGAGGCGATAGGAGCCGAGCGCCTCGGCCAGCGCCTCCAGCCGCTTGAGCAGCGCAACTTGCGCCGGATCGCGCTCGATGGCGCCCGACGCGACCAGGGCGTTGTAGCGGGCCGTAATGGAATGGGGCGAGGAGAAGGAGGGATCGTTCACGGGATGATCGATACCCCTGCGAAGCGTTGAGCGCAAACGTCTTGAGGCCAATCGCTTTGAAAGAGAGCTTATTCCGTCATGGCCGGGCTTGTTCCGGGGATCCACGTCTTCAAGCCGCTTAAAACGTGGATGGCCGGAACAAGCCCGGCCATGACGGTGGAGGTTCGCTCATTGAAGGTCAGAGGCCCCTTGCTACCTGTTCGTCACCGCGAGAGCGACAGCGGGGCACCCGACTTCGCCAGCACGCCGCTCAGCGATGCGGACGAGCCGCGAAGCCGCGCCGCAACGGCGCCGCCGGTCTGGTAGAGATAGACCTCGCCGTCGCGGTAATCCCAGGCATTGACCTTGGACAGATCCTGGTTCGAGCAGCCCGAGGCCGAGGCGCGGTAGAGGTCGAGCGACGGCGAGCTCGAGAGCTGGATGCGGCAGCTGCCGCCCGAGGTCTGGGCGCTCCAGTTGCCGACCATCACGGTGCGGCTCGTCGGCGCCGGGGCAGCGGCGGGCGCAGGCGCCATCACGGTCGGGGGCGGCGGCGCGGGGGGCAGGCCGGCGATGTCGGGGTTGGCCGGCGGAGCCATGGGGTCGGCCGCAAGCGGCGCGCCCTCGATCGGCGGCAGGGGAGCCGCCTCGACGGGGCCGGACGGGACTGCCTCGACCGGCGCCGCATTGATCAAGGGAGCGGCGTTCGCGCTGCGGACCGGCGGGCCGCCCAGACGGGTCGAGGAGCATGCTCCGAGAGCCAGGGCGGAGCACATCACGGCCGTCGCGAGACAGAGGGAAGCTTTCATCGTGGTCCTCTCGTGCGGAGCCGTCTTACTTAAGGACGGCTTGATCCTCGGCTTAGGCTAATATGAGGAATATGAACCTAGGCCAACATTGTTCCGGCTTCGACATATGGGATCGCAAACCATAAAAAAAGGCGCCAGAGGCGCCTTTTGATAAAAGTGTTGCGAGGAGGCGTCACCAGGGACGCCTCACACGGCCCGCGCGATCATCATCTTCTTCACCTCGGCAATGGCCTTCGCCGGGTTCAGGCCCTTGGGGCAGGTGTTCGCGCAGTTCATGATCGTGTGGCAGCGATAGAGCCGGAACGGATCGTGCAGGTTGTCGAGGCGCTCGCCCGTGGCCTCGTCGCGGGAGTCGATGAGCCAGCGATAGGCCTGGAGCAGGGCTGCGGGGCCTAAGAAACGGTCGCCGTTCCACCAGTAGCTCGGGCACGAGGTGGTGCAGCAGGCGCACAGGATGCACTCGTAGAGGCCGTCGAGCTTCGAGCGCTCCTCCGGGGTCTGGCGCCATTCGGTCTCGGGCTCCGCCGTCTGCGTCTGCAGCCAGGGCTCGATGGCCGCGTGCTGGGCGAAGAAGCTCGTCAGGTCCGGCACCAGATCCTTCAGCACCGGCATGTGCGGCAGCGGATAGATCTTGATGGTGTCGGACTCGCAATCCTCGATGCCCAGCGTGCAGGCCAGCGTGTTCTTGCCCATGATGTTCATGGCGCAGGAACCGCAGATGCCCTCGCGGCAGGAGCGGCGGAAGACCAGCGTGGAATCGACGTTGTTCTTGATCCACAACAGCGCGTCGAGAACCATCGGGCCGCAATCGTCGCGGTCGACGTAGTAAGTGTCGATGCGCGGATTGGCGCCGTCGTCCGGGTTCCAGCGGTAGATGCGGAACGCCTGAAGGTTCGCCCCCTCGGCCGGCTTCGGCCAGGTCTTGCCTTCGGTGTACTGGGAGTTCTTGGGAAGCGTGAACTGAGCCATACTTCTTTTCCTTCAGCCCACCAGTGGATGAGTGGGCGCAATCTTGGCATGCAATGTTGCTAAGCGGGCGACATCAAAACAGACTTGTCTCATTTCGAGGCAATCCCGCACTTCTCGGTCTTGTATTCTTCGGAGTCACGGCTGAACTGGCAGTCTCGGAAGAAGGTCTTCATTGCCTGCTCACAGTCACCGAACTCAAGTACACCTGCATTTTCGGAGAATGATAAGGAGCAGGACCAAGCAAGCTTTTGACCCTCACCATTCTCGCCCGGATGGAAGAAGTTGATCCGGTTACTTTGCAAGCGATATGACCCACTCAACCCGTCCGAGCCATGGCATATCGGACCTTTCTTCGTAAGCACACAGTGCGTCTCGCCACCGTAAGCGTTGCCTTCTCTGTCGAAGCAGTATGTGACATCGAGATAGCTCTGGCCGCCGCAGGCCTTCGCAGTTGGTTCGCGCGAGCAAAGACGCGCGTTACCTGTAGCGCTGCCATCACGGTTATAGAGACTATCGTACTCGTACGCTGCGCCCCAACATCCGATCAGGTTCTCCTGCTGCCCCTCTGCCCACGAAGGCGTGCTTGCGACCGTTCCAAGCATAACGGCCGCCCAAATCAGAGACTTTGACGCAAAGTTTTTCATGAGCGGCTTAGTACACGCGAGCCTTCGGCTCGATGTACTGGATGTCGTTCGACATGGTGTAGGTGTGCACCGGGCGGTAATCGAGGGTCACCTTGTGGGAGGTGTCGTCGAGCCACGCGAGGGTGTGCTTCATCCAGTTCTTGTCGTCGCGCTCGGAGAAGTCCTCGCGGGCGTGCGCGCCGCGGGATTCCTGGCGGTTCGCCGCGCCCTCCATGGTCACGACCGCCTGTCCGATCAGGTTGTCGAACTCCAGCGTCTCGAGGAGGTCGGTGTTCCAGATCAGCGAGCGGTCCGTGACCTTCACGTCGGCGGCAGCAGACCAGACCTGGTGGATGAGCTGACGGCCCTCCTCCAGAACCTCGCCGGTGCGGAACACCGCGCAGTTGTTCTGCATGGTCTTCTGCATCTGCAGGCGCAGCTCGGCGGTCGAGGTCGAGCCGTTGGCATAGCGGAACTTGTCGAGGCGCGAGAGCGCCATCTCGTCGGCGCTCTTCGGCAGGTCCGCGTGGCGCGCGTTGGGCTCCAGGATGTCGGCGCAGCGCAGGCCCGCCGCGCGGCCGAACACCACGAGGTCGATGAGCGAGTTCGAGCCCAGCCGATTAGCGCCGTGCACAGACACGCAGGCCGCTTCGCCCAAAGCCATCAGGCCCGGCACCACCGTGTCCGGGTTGCCGTTTTTCAGCGTCAGCACCTCGCCGTGATAGTTCGTCGGGATGCCGCCCATGTTGTAGTGCACGGTCGGCAGGACCGGGATCGGCTCCTTGGTCACGTCGACGCCCGCGAAGATCTTGGCGCTCTCCGAGATGCCGGGCAGGCGCTCGTGCAGAATCTTCGGGTCGAGGTGGTCGAGGTGCAGGTAGATGTGGTCCTTGTTCTTGCCCACGCCGCGGCCGGCGCGGATCTCCATGGTCATCGCGCGCGAGACCACGTCACGGGAGGCGAGGTCCTTGGCGGAGGGCGCATAGCGCTCCATGAAGCGCTCGCCTTCCGAGTTCGTGAGATAGCCGCCCTCGCCGCGCGCACCCTCGGTGATGAGGCAGCCCGAGCCGTAGATGCCGGTGGGGTGGAACTGCACGAACTCCATGTCCTGCAGCGGCAGGCCGGCACGCAGCACCATGGCGTTGCCGTCACCCGTGCAGGTATGGGCCGAGGTGGCCGAGAAATACGCGCGTCCGTAGCCGCCGGTGGCCAGGATCGTCATGTGGGCGCGGAAGCGGTGGATCTCGCCGGTGGACTGGTTGAGGGCCACAACGCCGATGCAGCGGCCGTCGGAATCCATCATCAGGTCGAGGGCGAAATACTCGATGAAGAAGTTGGTCTGGTTGCGGACCGCCTGCCCGTAGAGCGTGTGCAGGATCGCATGGCCCGTGCGGTCGGCGGCGGCACAGGTGCGCTGCGCCGTGCCCTTGCCGAACTCGGTGGTCATGCCGCCGAAGGGACGCTGGTAGATCTTGCCCTCGGCCGTGCGCGAGAACGGCACGCCCCAGTGCTCCAGTTCGTAGACGGCCGCGGGCGCGTTGCGCACGAGATACTCGATGGCGTCCTGGTCGCCGAGCCAGTCCGAGCCCTTCACGGTGTCGTACATGTGCCAGCGCCAGTCGTCCGGCCCCATGTTGCCGAGGGACGCCGAGATGCCGCCCTGCGCCGCCACCGTGTGCGAGCGGGTGGGGAACACCTTGGTGATGCAGGCGGTGCGAAGGCCGGCCTGGGAGCAGCCGACGGTGGCGCGAAGGCCCGCGCCGCCTGCGCCCACGACCACCACGTCGAAGGTGTGGTCGATGATGTCATAGGCCTTGCCGTTGATGGCTGCGCCGTTCGTTGCTTGAGCCATGGAAAAATTCCTTAAAGCAGGATGCGGCCGAGGCTGACCTTGAGAATGGCGTAGAGGCAGGCCACTCCGATGATCACGGCGTAGAAGTTGTTGGCGATCAGGGCCGCGATCTTGAGGCCCTTGTCGTGCACGTAGTCCTCGATGATGATCTGCATGCCGAGCCGCATATGGTTCGCCACCGAGAGAACCGCGAGCAGCAGGATGATCGCGACCAGCGGGTGCGAGATGATGGCGATCGCCTCCCCATAGGAGGAGCCGGCAAGCGCCGCCACGATGATCACGAAGGCGATGATGAGCGGGATGTTCGACACCGCCGTCATGCGGTGGATCCACCAATGCTCGACGCCGTGCCCGGAGGCGCCGAGGCCCTTCACGCGAGCGAGCGGGGTGCGCATGGAAACGCGGGTGTCAGCCCTGTTGTCGGCCATTGTCCGGTCTCCTTAGAACGCGATGAAGGCCACGACCCAGATCGCCAGCGTGAGCGCGACCGAGCCGATGAGGGTGAAGCGGGCCATGTTGATGCGCTGGACCGCCTCCATGCCGTAGCCGAAGTCCCACACAAGGTGGCGCACGCCGCCCAGCATGTGGTGCATGAGGATCCAGGTGTAGACGAACAGGATCAGCAGCCCGAGGGGCGAGCCGAAGAACCAGTGCACGGTCTCGAAGGCATTGGGGCCGGAGGCGAGGGCCACCAGCCAGATGGCGAACAGCGCGATGCCGCCATAGAGCGCGGTGCCGGTGATGCGGTGGGCGACGGACATCGCCATCGTCCAGCTCCACCGGTAGAT
Organism: Microvirga splendida; assembly: GCF_016427565.1. Classification (GTDB taxonomy): domain Bacteria; phylum Pseudomonadota; class Alphaproteobacteria; order Rhizobiales; family Beijerinckiaceae; genus Microvirga; species Microvirga splendida. The sequence continues at coordinate 35,446 of NZ_JAELXT010000022.1, read as the reverse complement.
CTGAAGATGCGGGGACAGGGGCCTGGGGGCCACTTTCGCCTCAGCCATGGTGCTCACTCCTGATCGGCGACCGCCGGTCGCGTGTCGTTTGGAACGGTTCGTATAAGATGCGCGGCGGCACCGCAATGCGCCTTCCGCCCAATCGGGTGACAGAGGCACATACTTCGTCAGCCGCGAAGATTGCTCAAGCGCCCATAGAGTGCAATCTTTAATAATTCTTATCTGCCTTCGCGAACGACGAAGGGAACCTATGCAATTCGACCTGACCGATTTAAGCCTCTTCCGCCATGTGGTGGAGGCCGGGAGCATCACCCACGGGGCGGAGCGGGCCCATCTGGCGCTCGCCGCCGCTAGCACCCGCATCCGCAACATGGAAAAGTCGCTCGGCGCCGCCCTGCTCCTGCGCACCCGCGCGGGCGTGACCCCGACGCCTGCCGGCCGCACCCTGCTCCAGCACGCCCGGACCCTGCTGGCCCAGGCCGAGCGCCTGCGGGAGGATCTCGGCTCCTATACCGGCGGCCTCACGGGCCAGATCCGGATCCTCTCCAACACCAATGCCCTGACCGAGTTCCTGCCCGAGGCGCTCGGCGCATTTCTGGCCGGGCACCCCCAGGTCTCTATCGACCTGGAGGAGCGCCTCAGCGACGAGATCGTCGGGCTCATCGCCGAAGGCGTGGGCGATATCGGCATCGTGGCCGGCACCGTCGATACCGGCCAGCTCGAGACCTATCCGTTCCGCAGCGACCGCTTCGTGCTGGTGGTGCCCGAAAACCATCCCCTCGCCTCTCGCGAGGGCATCCCCTTCGCCGAGGTGCTGGAGCACGATTTCGTCGGCCTCGACCGGGCGAGCGCCCTCCAGCGCTTCCTGGCGGCCAAGGCCAGCCGCACCGGCAAGCCCATTCGCCTACGGGTGCAGCTGCGCAGCTTCGATGCGGTCTGCCGCATGGTGGAGGCGGGCGTGGGCCTTGGCATCGTGCCCGAGACCACGGCCCGGCGCGCCGCCCGCACCATGGCGATCGGGGCGGTCGACCTGGAAGACCCTTGGGCCGCCCGTGACCTCACCCTGTGCATCCGCGCCTTGAAGGATCTGCCCGCTTCGGCGCGCCAGCTGGTGGAGCATCTGCGGCAGGGCGCGACATGAGCGGCAACGAATTGCCAGGGGCTTTGCCTCAAATCCCCGTGAAGAGGGGATGATTGTCGCCCCGAGACTGTCAGACTCCCATAGGGGGCTTCACTTCCTCGGGAGGAAACAATGCGTGGAATGAACGGCATGGCGCTCACGGCGCTCATCGGCCTTATGACCCTGGGCTCCCCTGGCATTGCCGAGGCGCAGACGGCCTCGACTGACACCACCTTCTTCGTGACCAGCGTCGGATCCGGCAAGGGTGCCGATCTCGGCGGTCTGGAGGGTGCGGACCGGCACTGCCAGACGCTCGCCGAGGCCGCCGGCATTCGCGGCAAGATGTGGCGGGCCTACCTCTCGACGCAAGGCGCGAACGCCGTCAACGCCCGGGACCGGATCGGCCGCGGGCCCTGGCAGAACGCCAAGGGTGAGGTGATCGCGAAGGACGTGGCGGACCTGCACGGGCCTAACAACAACATCACCAAGCAGACGGCGCTGACCGAGAAGGGCGAGCTGGTGAAGGGCCGCGGCGACCAGCCGAACCAGCACGACATCCTCACCGGATCGCAGCCCGACGGCACGGCCTTCGCCGGCAACCAGGACATGACCTGCGGCAACTGGACGAAGAGCGGCACGGAAGGCGCCGCCATGACCGGACACCACGACCGGATGGGCCTCGACGAGTCGCCGCCGGCCAAGTCCTGGAACTCGTCACATGCAACCCGCGGCGGCTGCAGCCAGGACGCCCTGCGCAGCACCGGAGGCGCCGGCCTGTTCTATTGCTTCGCGGCGAACTGATCAGGCGGCGAAATCCACCGCCGGCATCGTGAGACTGCGCCTCAGGCACGCCGCCTCCAGGGTGTTGCGCAGCAGGCACGCAATGGTCATGGGGCCGACCCCGCCTGGAACCGGCGTGATGGCGGAAGCGACTTCGGCCGCTTCCGCATAGGCCACGTCGCCCACCACCCGGGTCTTGCCCTCGCCGGCGGCGGGGTTCGGCACCCGGTTGATGCCGACATCGATCACAATGGCCCCGGGCTTGATCCAGTCGCCGCGCACCATCTCGGGCCGTCCGACCGCCGCGACGAGAATATCCGCGCTGCGGCACACATCCGGCAGGTCGCGGGTCTTCGAATGCGCCACGGTGACCGTGCAGCTCTGGGCGATGAGCAGTTGCGCCATGGGCTTGCCGACGATGTTGGAGCGCCCGACCACCACGGCGTTGAGCCCGGCGAGATCGCGGCGCACCGACTGCGCCAGCAGCAGGCAGCCCAGGGGCGTGCAGGAGACGAGGCCCGGCACGCCGGTCATGAGGCGCCCGGCATTGATCGGGTGGAAGCCGTCCACGTCCTTCGCCGGATCGATGGCCTCGATCACCTTCTGGGTGTCGATCTGCCCCGGCAGCGGCAGCTGCACCAGGATGCCATCCACGGCCGGATCGGCATTGAGCCGGGCGACGAGATCGAGCAGCTCCGCCTCGGGAGTGGAAGCGGGCAGCACGTGCTCGAAGGAGCGCATGCCCACCTCGACGGTCTGGCGCGCCTTGTTCTTCACATAGAGCTGGCTTGCGGGATCCTCGCCCACGATCACCACCGCGAGCCCCGGCACCACACCCTGTTCGCTCAAGGTCTTCACGGCCCCGGCGATGCGGCCGCGCAGGCCCTCGGCATAGGCTTTTCCGTCGATGATCGTGGCGCTCATGGGCTCTCCCGTCCTGTCACGGCGGCAAGGGCCTCGGCCAGCGCCTCGCCCTCGCCCGAAATCACAAAGGTCTTCAGCCGGGCGGTGGCGCCGGCCTCCAGGCTCACCGCCGAGGCCGGGAGCTTCAACGCCTTGGCGAGGAGCCGCCGGACGCCCTCGTTCGCCGCCCCGTCCTCCGGCACCGCCCTGACCCGGACCTTCAGCACCGGCCGGCCGTCCGACAGGGTCTCGACCCCGTCGATGGCGTCCCGCCCGCCCCGGGGTGTCACGCGCACCCAGACCTCAAGGCCCTCCGGGCGGACCCGCCAGGGCATCACTCCCCGCCTTAGAAGGCGATCGGCATCAGGTAGTCGATGATCAGGTTCTGGATGAAAATGATCAGCAGGATCAGGATGATGGGCGAGATGTCGACCCCGCCGAGATTGGGCAGGATGTTCCGGATCGGCCTTAACACCGGCTGGGTCACCGCATCCAGGAAATTCCAGATCGAGCGGACGAAATCGTTGCGGGTGTTGACCACGTTGAAGGCCACGAGCCAGCTCAGGATCGCCGAGGCGATGATGAGGTAGGTGTAGAGCTGGAGGGCCAGCAGAATGACGTTGAGGAGCGCGCGCATAGGGAAACCTGTCAGGGATCGGCATTGTTCATGTAGCGATTGAAGCGGGGCTGAACAACCCATAACAGCTTCACAAGACAGCCACTTCCCGGTCCGGAAGCCTTGAAGCCCCCTCCTCCGGCCGATTGACAGACCAAAGCCCGCGGGCCTAAAACTTGCGCCACTTGGCTCGATTCAATCGACCGGGGCTGTAGCTCAGATGGGAGAGCGCTGCAATCGCACTGCAGAGGTCAGGGGTTCGATTCCCCTCAGCTCCACCAAGTCTCTGATTGTCCTTCGCTATTCCTGAAATCGCGATATTGCTGTCGTACAACGGTGCCGTGTGCGCTCGCCGCTAGTGCGGTCGTCAGCGGTTGGGACTGTTCAGGAAGCTGACACCCACCACCGTCGCACAAACCACCCTAAATGGCATCCAGCTGGCATGGCGGTAAAAAGCGTGCCGTTTTGCCCAGATTCAAGGCGTTTACCTTGTGTCTTAAGGCTTTGGCGATACTGTGTTGCTATGAGTTCTTCTGGGTCAAAGATCCAGATCAAAGGACATAACAATGGCTCTGACGGGGCGTTTTAATCTCAGGAAATCTTTTTCCGGACGGATCATTTTACAGGTTGAGGAAGAAGTGGAGAGCACATGGGGGCTCTTCTCACACAAGCGCAAGTTCCGCAGGCGCTGGAGGGATGCGAAGTCGATGGATCTGCCGGCGACGGAATTGCGTTCGCTGATGGATCTGCGCAACCGACCGCAGTTCATGCAGGCCTTCGAGCCGACACAAGTGGTGCGTCCATCGGGCCATAAGGCAGACCCGATCACGGCAGCAGTCGCCGGTTCCGCCGTACCGGGCGAAGGGAATCCGGCGACGGCGCACTGACGAACTATCTGCTCATCCTAGCATCCTTGCATCGGTCCCGCGGGAGCGCGGGGCCGACTTGGCGCATGCCCGCTTACGCCCCGCGGCTCTCGAGATACACACGGGCCGACTTGAGGGCGGCCTCGCATTGAGGGGCGTTGCCGAGGATGGTTTCGGGGGCGGTCTGGCCGGTCCAGACGTTCAGGGCCGTGCTCACGACCCAGAGGGGCTCGGCCATGGCCCGTTCGGCCAGCCCCGGCAGGGAGGCCTCGGCGCAGGTTCTCACATCCGCGATGACCGCCTGGGGCGCCCGAGCCTGAGCGAGGCGCTCGCTGATCTCCGCCTGGAGCGGATCGACGATGAGCAGACCGACGAGGGAAGCCAGGAATTCTTGAAGCATGATCATCTCTGTGCCGGCGGCCGGATCGGTAACGATCCGACATCACGCAGGCGCCACCGCTTCCTGCGTCAGAGGGGCCCGGATCAGGGGTCTGCTCGAAACGTAAGCATTGAACCCCACCATTCAAGATTGGGCTGATGCGAACGATGCTGCATTCCTCCGTCTGCTGCGCCTCCGTGAGAGCAGGAACAGGACCTCGATAGGTCCATCTTCAGGATAGATGTCTTTAAATACTCATTGCTGAGACCGAAATCCGGCAGCATTGCCGCGTTCATCTCGTTCCACCGCGGGAGCCTCAAAGTTGCCGCGATTGCCCCGGCATGAGCGAAGCCGGACACATCAAGTGATTTGCGGAGCGAACCGTCGGCATCATGAGTTCTTCGCCACAATCCCGAAACGACTTTGCCTTTCCCTGGTCCGCCGACGACCAATCGCGTCATGAACTCATCGAGAAGCTCGAACAGGTCTACAGGCTCTGCCATCTGCGCTGGCGGATCGCGCAGCAATACGGCGAGGCGGCCCGTCCGGTGCTTCGGCGGATCGGCAGGACGCTCGATCAGACGGCGCTCGCCACCGCGCTGATCGTGCTGCCGAGGGTTCTCGCCGAGTGGGACAGGCTGCGCCCTGCCCTGATCGCGAATGCCCGGACCCTGCTTCCCTTCGTTCCGCTGGTGAAGAGTGCGGAGCACGAGGCCCTCGAGCAGGATCCCGTCTGGCATCTCCTGGGAGAGTTCAAGACGCTCGCGCCCGACCAGCAGGACAAGGCCGCCAGGAATCTGGCGCTCCTGTGGGGGCACTTCGAGGACACGTTCGGGGGCTTGAGCGGCTTTCTCGCGGAGCCGCAGACCGAGCAGGCGCTCTATCTCGACAAGCTCGACACGGCTTCCCGTCGCATGAGGCTCGCCCGAGGATCGGATGTGGCCTTTCATTATGTCACGGTCGAAGTGATGCGGCTTTACGTGGTCTGCCTGCAGACGCGGCGCTCCGACCGGGCTGCCCTCTCGCTCGCAACCTGCGCGGCCACCCTGATCAATCGCGGGCGCATGATGACACCGGCGATCACGCACCAGCCCGCCGCGGCCTAGAGCATCGTGCCGTGAGTTGCGCATCGTCGATGCCCGATATGAGCCGGCATGACAAAGAAGAGGCCTGAGCGGAGAACCGTCAGGCCGCAAGTTGCCAGAGGAAACGAAGGGATTCAGGAGAAGAACGGCCTCGCCTCGAAACCGGTTCCCGGCAGCCTGCGCATGCCCATCAACGGGGCGCAGCCTCGATGTCGTTCTGCTCGACCACGCGTTCGATCATCTCCGTCTCGCTCTTGATGCAATAGAGCGGCACGCCGCCTGCCGTCAGCGGCAACAGACGCAGGATCCTGAAGACATCGTGCGGAAGCGCGCGGCAGGCGGGGCGCGGCCTGACGATTTCACCGACGTCGAATGTATGCGCAATCATGGCGATCCTCCATCACATGACGAGCGGCGGCCTCAGATCGGCCCTCGCGGAACATCGTGCCAGTAATCCCGCATCTCCTGCTCGCGCCTGCGGTCGGGCCAGACGGTGTCGTCGCCGTAGAAGGCCGGCGCTCCCTGCACCTGCGCCTCGGTCACGTCCGTGCGGTAGCCTTCGAGTTCCCGGTCGTAGGAGAGCTTGTCCCACGGGATCGTGTGGTGATGGACGCCCAGCCCGAAGAAGCCCCCGAAGGTCACGTCGACGTAGAGCACGCGGCCGCTCACCTTCTCGATCAGCAGGCGCTTGATCGTGCCGATCTGCGTTCCGCGCGGGTCGTAGACGACGGTTCCTTCCACGCGGTCGCTTTCGATCACCGGGCGGGACGAGGCCGCGCGGTTGACGGGGCCCCAGAGATAGAACCCGTTCTCCAGGATTCCGGCCGCCACGACGGCGCGGCTGATGCCGAGGTTCCATTCCTCATCGGGACCGATCTGCCGCGTGAGGACCCACGGCCCCAAATCGGCCGGCAAGGCATCGCCGGCGGAACTCTCGGCAAATCCGCGAAGACCGGGATCCGTCTTGGACTGGAACACGTAATAGGTTCGCATGAGCGCCTCCCCTGCAGCAGGATCGATCGCAGCGCCCCCTTCAACCCATGAGCGGCCCTGAGGCCTGCCCGTGCCGCAAGTGTAGACCTCAACGGCCCCATGGCAAACAGGGAACATCATGTCGCAAGGCGGCGGCTTGCATCGTTGGAAGAAAGATCGTTCGATGGTAAGCTCGAACTTGAGCGAAACGGTCCTCTCATTGCAGGGAAGGAACAGGTGGCGGACTTGGCGATATCCTTGCTGGTCGTTCTTGCGGGCGCCGTCGGAATGCTCCTCCTGCTTGTGACCTGGTTCGGCAGCAGAAGCATCACGCCGGAGATCGAGGACGATCTCGACCCGATCCTGGGGCCCAAGGATCCCACGGCCATCTACGAGTCGCACGGCCCCTTCATTCCCATGCCGGCGCATCTGAAGACGAGCGACCAGATGGTCGATTGGATGACCAAGGAACTGCCGAAGCTGACGGCGGAGATCGCCAACCCGCGGACCTGAACGGCCCGCGCGAACACCCGGCGAGGTTTTTTAAGGAAACATCAGGGCCGATGTCACGATGCTGGCTCCGTAAGCCATGGCGATCAGAAGCGGCGCGACCATTGCGGCCGAGGCAAGCAGGAAAACCGACAGGCTGAGACTGCGCACGACATCCCTCCTCGTTCAGACATCAGCAGCCTAACGCGAACCATGTCCGCAGCATGGCGCAACCTTGGCCAAACGTGACAAGAGAGAGCCCGAGACACGAGAAGTCTCCGATCCGATCGTCTCAGGCGTCGGGGAGCCGGCTCTCCGCCCCGTCGCGGGGCGCCGGACGTGTGGCGATGTAGAGCGCCACGCTTCCCATGACGACGGCGAGAACGACCGGCAGGGCGGCGATCTCCGTCAGCCACAGGACGAGACCGTAGGAGACGGCCAGCATGGCCAGGGCATAGATCTTGGCGCGCCGCGGAATGGCCTTCTGGTCGCGCCATGCGGTCAGCAGCGGCCCGAAGCGGGGATGGCTGTAGAGCCGCTCGGCCAGGGCCGGATTCGACCGGGCGAAGAACCAGACGGCCAGGAGAACGAAGGGCGTCGTCGGCAGGACGGGCAGAAAGATCCCGATCACCCCGAGAGCAAGGCTGCCATATCCCAGACAGAGATAGAGTTGGCGCATCATGCGGATCGGGTTCTCCAGATCTTGCCGACAGGTTCCAGGGCTTGCCGACTGGATCCAACGCCTGTTGGCACGATCGGTGCCGGCGGCCCTCGATCTACGCGATCTTTCTCGATCCGCACAGGCCTGACGTCCGTGCGCCCGGGTCAGCCTGCCAGGGCGCGTTCCACCCCGGCTGCGATCTCCAGCAGCCGGCGATCCTGCCCGTGGCGCGCCACCAGCATGAAGCCCACCGGGCGCTCGCAGCCGGCCACGGGCAGCGAGATGGCCGTGAGGTCGAACTGGTTGCAGAACATCGGATTGCGCAGGATGTGCCAGTCCGTCTTGTTGTAGAGCCTGTCGTCCGCCTCGAGCGGCGCGATGAGGGGCGCGGTGATCGCCGTCGTGGGCAGCGCCAGCACGTCGACGGAAGACAGCCGCTCGTCCATGGCTGCGGCCAGGGCCGCACGCTGGCGGATCATGCGGATATAGACCGGCGACGGCACGGTGCCGCTGCGGGCGATGGACCACCGCACGCGCGGATCGATATCCGCCGCTTTCGTCTCCAGCCAGTCCGCGTGAACCTCGGAGGCTTCGATGGAAGCGATCGAGGCCGCGGCGGTGGTCTCCGCCATGGCCGTGAGCAGATCCTCGATGCCGTGGTCGGCAATGGCCGCTCCGGCCCGCGACAGGCGGCCCAGGACCGCCTCGAAGGCCTGCTCCACCATGGGCTCCGTGTCCGAGAACAGGCGCCCGCGCGGAATGCCGATCCGCAGCCCTGCCAGGGAGCGGGAATTCACTGTCCAAGGCTCATCGCCGGCCATGACGGCGTCCGTGACGGCGCAGTCCTGAACCGACAATGCGAGCGGCCCGATGGAATCGAGGCTGGGCGAGAGCGGGAACGCTCCATCCAACGGAACGCGATGCGCGGTCGGCTTGAAACCGACCACGCCGTTGAGCGCCGCCGGAATGCGCACCGACCCGCCCGTGTCGCTGCCGATGGAGATCTCGCTCGTGCCTTCCGCCACGGTGACCCCGGCGCCCGAGGACGAGCCGCCCGGAATGCGCAAGGGGTCGGCCGCATTCCCCGGCGTGCCGTAATGCGGGTTGAGCCCGAGCCCCGAATAGGCGAACTCCACCATGTTGGTCTTACCCAGGATGACGGCACCGGCCTGGCGCAGGCGTCGCACGATAACGGCATCCCCGGTCGCCGGAGGATTGTCCCGCAGGGCGATGGAGCCCGCGAGCGTGGTCTCTCCCGCCACGTCGAACAGATCCTTGATCGACACGATCCTTCCATCGAGCGGGCCTAAGGAAACGCCCGCACGCTGTCTTGCATCGGCCGCGTCGGCAGCCGCGCGAGCCGCCTCCCGGTAGAGACGCACGAACACCCGCTCGTCGGCGGCCCGCGCGTCGAGACGCTCCAGGATGGTTTCGAGCTTGTCGCGAATGGTCGTCATGGAAGCACCGGGTGAAAGGCGGGGCTGTCCAGCTTAGAGCATCATGCGCAAAAGTGGACCCGGTTTTCGCTCAGGCGAACCTCCGGTGCACAGCGGACGATGCCGCCTCAGGACGCGTAGCGCTGTCGGGTGTCGTCGGCCTCGTCGCCGTCGGCGACCATGGTGTCGATCGGGAAGGTGATCACGCAGCGGACGCCCGATGGGGCGAAATCGAGCTTGATCTCGCCCCCGAGCTGCTGCGCCAGGCCGCGCTGGATGAGCTTGGTTCCGAAACCCTGGCGCTCCGGCGTCTTTACAATCGGACCGCCGCTTTCCACCCACTCGACCAGCAGGGTGGGCGGAGCAGTGCCGGACGTGACGGCCCACATCACATGAACCTTTCCATTCGGGACCGAGAGGCTGCCGTACTTGACGGCGTTCGTCGCCATCTCGTGGATGGCGAGGCCCAAGGCCAGCACGGCGCCCGGCTGGAGGTTGATCCTCGGCCCCCGCAGGCGAATGCGCTGACGCATGCCGTCCTGGTAGGGATCGAGCTCGTTCTTCAGCACGTCCTCCAGAAGTGCGCCCTGCCAATGGGTGGTGGTCAGGAGATCGTGGGTTTTGGCGAGCCCGTGCAGGCGATCCATGAAGGCGTTCCAGGCGGCCGGATCCGTGTTCTGGGCCGAACGGCGGGTGAGCGAGGCCACCGACTGAACGGTCGCCAGCGTGTTCTTCACGCGGTGATTCAGCTCGCGCAGCAGAAGCCCCTGCCGTTCGTCGGCGAGCTTGCGCTCCGTGATCTCCTGCGAGACGCCGACCATGGACAACTGGCCGTTTGCTCCAACCCGCGTGCGACCGCTGACACGGATCCAGTGCTCGCTCCCGTCGGGCCAGATCGCGCGATATTCCACATGAAGATCCGTGTTGGTCGCAACGGCCTGCGCCACGGCCTCGGCCTGCATGGCGCGGTCGTCGGGATGGATGGATTCGATCAGGTCCGCATAAGTGAACGGCTCGTCGCGGCCACGGCCGAAATTGGCCCGGCAGGTGGCGGAGGTGACGAAGGAGCCCGTCTCCGGGGTGAACTCCCAGGAGCCGAAATACCCGGCATTGAGCGCCAGGCGCAGGCGGGCCTCGCTTTCGGCCATCTGCGCGAGAACATCCTCCCGGTCGCGCTCGTGCCTGCGGATGTCGGAGGAGGCTTCTGCCAGCGCCGTCCTGATCGTGTCGAACTCCAGAACCTGCGTGGTGCCGGGTCCGGCGACCTCCTCCCGGCGTCCGAGCGCCTGGGCGGCGGCAACGAGCTGATCGACCGGCCTGGCGATGGCGCGAGCCAGAAGAGCCGCCAGGATAAGGCCGCCGAATGCAACTCCGGCGAGGATCATGAGCCAGAAGAGCGAGCGCTGGATCGACTGCGCCAGCTCAGAGGTCGGGATGCTGATGACGAAGGACCAGCCATAGGCCGGCGACTGGCTGAAATAGGTGCGGACCGCGATGCCGTCGAGCGTCACGCTCTGGACGATCCCTTCAGGTTTCGAGGCGAGGGCCTCCTGAATGTTGGGGCTCGCCGGCTCGCCGACGAACCGCTCCGGCGCGCGGGACCGGGCGACGATGCGCCGGCTGCGGTCGAGCACGGCGGCGTTCCAGCCATCGACGATCCTCTGATCGCGGATGATGCCCTGGAACACGTCGGGGCTCAGGGCGAGCGACAGGATATAGGCCACCCTCTCGTCGAGGATGACCGGGACGTCGATGGTGATCAGGCGCTGTCCGGTCAGAGAGCCCGCGTAGAGATTCGACACATGGGGCTCGCGGGTTTCCCGAACCTGCCGGAGAACGTCCAGCCGGTTGCTGTCCGGCAGGCGGACGCCGTAGGGCACGCGGGTGTTGAACAAGGTCCGGCCGTCCGGCTCGAACAGGGCGATCCAGGAAGGATCCGCGAGGCGGACGTCCTGCACCCGTCTATAGAAGGCTTCGTAGTCGCCGCTGGCAAGGGTCGGCGACTGGGACAGGACCCGCATCGCCAGCACCGACTTGTCGATCTCCCGATCCAGCAGCAGGCTCAAGGCGCGGGCGGTTTCCTGCATGCGCTGATCGATGGCCTGCTGCTCGGCCTTGTAGCCCGAGTAGAAGCCTCCTGCCGCCACCAGGATAATCGGCAGCGAGATGGCGAGCACCAGCCCCCACAGGACCTGCCGCAGCGATACCCTGGCTCTTCCGGGGAGATCCCCGGCCGTGTTTGCAGCGCTCGTTCCAGGCTTGGATTCCCGCACCATCGGCTAGCTCACGTCCTGCGCCGGCATGGTGACGCGCACGAGGGTCGCCGGCTCGTCCGGCGGCCACTCCACCCGGGCGTCGAGCTGGCGCGAGAGAGCCTTCAGGACCGTGCCGGACGCGCTGTTCTGCGCCGTCTCCTTCTCCTGCGGGCTGAAGGCGTCATCCGAGAGCTGGAACAGCAGAATCCCGTCCCTGATGCGCAGGGTGAGCTTCAGCTTGCCGTGGCGCTCCCTGTAGGCATGGGTGAGGGCGTTGACGACGATCTCGTTGAACAGGAGCGCGATGGGCGCCGCCTTGGCGGCCTCCACCTCCACGTTCTCGACCTCGAATTCTGGCACGATCCTCACGTCGGAAAGCCCCGACGTGAGCTCCTGGCAGAGCCCCTTGGCGAAGCTGGACGCATCGAAGCGCGCGGAGCCCTTGCCGTCGTAGAGATCCCGGTGCGCCGCAGCGAGCGCCTGCAGCCGCTCCCTCATGCGCCCCAGCACCTCCCGCACCGGCCCCCCCTCGGCCTGGCGGATCTCGATGCCGATCAGGGACAGGAGGAGCTGGAGGTTGTTCTTCACCCGGTGGTCGAGCTCGTGCAGAAGCGCCGTCTGCTGCTCGAGCAGCGTCTGGAGGGCGTCCTGCGCGTGGCGCTTTTCCGTCCGTTCGTGGGCCTCCGCAAGCGCCCGCAGAACGGTGCCCGGAAGCCGGTCGAGGCTGTGCTTGAGCACGTAGTCCGTGGCGCCGCGCTTGAGCGCTTCGACCGCCACCTCCTCGCCGAGCGCACCCGACACGAACACGAAGGGGGTGCCGGGAGCCCGCGCCTGCGCGATCTCGAGCGCGCTCAAGCCGTCGAAGGCGGGAAGCCTGTAATCGGCCAGGATGATGTCCCAGCGCCCCTCCTGCACCGCCCGGGTGAAATCCGCCGCGGTGTCGACGCGCTCCATCGCGGCGGCGAGGTCGGCGGAGGCCAGGGCTTCCGTCACCAGCTCAGCATCGAGCACGCTGTCCTCCAGGAGGAGGATGCGCAGCATCGGGCCGGACGGGGGACGGGCCTGCAGGCTCATCGGTCGCGTTACTCTCCGTTGCGCCGCGGCGGCGGTTCGTTGAGGATGGCCCAGAACACGCCAAGGTCCTGGATCGCGTCGAAGAACTCGCGGAAGCCCACCGGCTTCACCACGAAGGCGTTCACCCCGAGCTCGTAGCTGCGCACGAGGTCGCTTTCCTCCCGCGAGGAGGTGAGCATCACCACCGGCGTCTGCCTGAGATGCGGATCGGACTTCACCTTCTCCAGCACCTCCAGCCCGTCGACCTTCGGCAGCTTGAGGTCGAGCAGGACCACGGCGGGGTCGCTGGTGTTGCGGCTCTCGTGCGGGCCGCGGCGATAGAGAAAGTCGAGCGCCTCCGCGCCGTCGCGGACCACGACGACTTCGTTGGCGAGCTGGCTCTGATCGAGAGCCGCCAGGGTCAGTTCGAGATCCTTCGGGTTGTCCTCAACCAGCAGGATCGGTTTCAGTTCCGGCATTCACGCCGCTCCTTCAGTCATGGTGTGATCCGGCAGGGCAATGGAGAAGGTCGCGCCCTTGTTGAGCGCGCCTTCGGCCCAGGCCCGTCCGCCATGTCTTTCGACGATGCGGCGCACGTTGGCCAGCCCGATGCCGGTTCCCTCGAAATCCTCCATCCGGTGCAGCCGCTGGAAGACGCCGAAGAGCTTGTCGATGTACTTCATATCGAATCCGACGCCGTTGTCCCGCACGAAAAACACCGTCTCCCCATCGTTGCGCGTGGAGCCGATCTCGATGCGGGCCCTCTCCCGGGGGCGGGTGTATTTGACGGCATTGTCGAGAAGGTTCTCGAACACCAGGCGGATCAGCACCGGATCCGCCGTCACCTCGGGCAGGTCGCCGACCACCCACTCGATCCGGCGCTCGCCCGTATGAACGGAAAGCTGCTGCCGGATCTCGTCGATCAGGAGATCCATGTCGATCCGCCGGGGCTTGAGGGCCGTGCGGCCCATCTGCGAAAACCGCAGCAAGTTGTCCACTAGGGTTCCGGCCGTGTAGGCCGACTCGATGATGGTGTCGATGTAGCGCTTGCCCTTGTCGGACAGGTCGTTCCATTCCTGCTTCTTCAGCAGCTCGGAAAAGCCCACGATGTGCCGGAACGGGGCGCGCAGATCGTGCGAGACCGAGTAGGAGAAGGCCTCCAGCTCCTTGTTGGAGCGGCGCAGCTCGTCGGAGATCGCCGCCAGCTCCTCGGCCCGGCGCAGCACGATGCCCACGATGGCGTTGCGCAGCTCCCCCACCGCCTCGATCTCGCTCCGGTCCCAGGGCAGCGACCGCTCGCGCACGGTCTCCTTCCAGATCTCGAAGGAGCGGCGGGGGTGGAGCCGCGAGGTGCCGGCCTCCTCCTGCACGGGCTTCTGCGGGTTGCCTCCCCATTTGACGGTCTGCACCACCTCGGGGCGGAACCACAGCACGTAGCTCGAATGCGCCTTCGAGATCGAGATCGACAGGACGCCGCCGGCCCGGTCCGCATAGGCGCCCGCGGCCGGATAGACCTGGGACAGGCGGTCGGTGGCGAAGACATCCTCCTGGGTGTGCTGCGAGAGCCAGGTGAACAGGGCCCTGACCGCGTCCTCGCCGGGGGTCTGGCCCATGAGCCAGCAATGGTCCGGCGTGATCACGGCCGCGCCCTGCGCTCCGGCGAGCAGCAGGAGGTCGTCCGGGTGGTTCACGAGGCCGGCGATGAAATGATCCTCCGCCGCCATGTGGGCGAGAAGCCGCGTCTGCACGGCGCCGAGGCGCACCCGGTTTTCGGCGAGCGTCGTGTTCTCCCGCGCCTCGAGCTGGAGCGAGAAGATCTGGGTGAGGAAGTCGCAGGCGTTGCGCACCTGGAGCGAAACCCGCTTCGGCTCCTTGTTGTGGCAGGAGATCAGGCCCCACAGCCTTCCGTCGCGCAGGATCGAGATCGACATGGAGGCGAGCGTGCCCATGTTGCGCATGTATTCGAGATGCACCGGCGAGACGCTGCGCAGCACCGAGTCGCTCAGGTCGAGCGGCTCAGGGTTCCGCGACTGGATCGGGACGGGCGTGTAGTTGGCATCCGAGATGATGCGCAGGCGGTTGCGCCGATAGAGCTCCCGCGCCTGGGCCGGAATGTCGGAGGCCGGGAAGCGCAGGTCGAGATAGGACGGCAGGACCTCGTTGCGGTCCTCGGCGATGACGGTGCCGTTCCAGTGCTCGTCGAAGCGATAGACCAGCACCCGGTCGAACCCGGTCATGCGGCGCACGTCCTGCGCGGCGAGACCGCACAGGACGTCGACGCTGGAGGCGCCCTGCAGCTGCTCCACGAAACGGCGCAGGGTGGGATAGAGCGAATCGAGGCTCGACAAGGCCCCCAGGGGCGTTTCCTCGAGTTCAAGGACGGCGCATTCGCCCGAACGGGAGATCACGGCCTCGTAGGCGCGCAGACCCCCTGCAGTTTGAACCTCGATCGTGCGCAGGGTGCGCGTGGTTCCGGCCTGGGGCGGATCGGCGAGCGGCGCCTCGAACTCCCGGCTGAGATTCGGCAGGATGTCGGCGAAAGGCCGGCCCAGGGCGCCCGCGGGATCGAGCCCGAAGATCTCGGCGATGTTGGCGCTGGCATAGGCCAGCGTCCGGTCGGAAAGCCGCACCGCCAGCAGGATCCCGTGCGGCTGGATGCTGCCCGGGATGTGGATCGGTTCCCTGTCGCAGGCGGTGAGATCGATATCTTGCGGCGTCTGCAGGGTCATGGGGTCTCGCACAGCCAATCATGCATCACATCGAAGGTCTTCTGCGCGGACTCGACGATCACGTCGTCGGCCTCCGGCGAGGACGCTTCCAGAAGCACCGCGCCGAACAGCTTCCACATGGCCGCAATATCACGTCCGTAACTGCGGAAATAGGCGCAGCCCGTCTCCGCGTCGAGTCCGAGCCGGCGCTCCACATCGCGCGCGATGACGGCGCCGCCGAGCGTGGATCCCTCGACCACATACATGCTCCCCAGCACCGCCTCCGGCACCGGGAGCGGCATCAGAGGCCGGCATTGTGGCAAACGGATGATGTCTTCCGATTTTAGTCCTAGGGCCTCGAGATCCCTGGCCAGAAGCTGCGTCTTGCGACGCCGCTCGAAGAAGCTTCGGTCGGGCGCTTGGCCGGCAGCCGTCTCCTCCCAGGCCCTGTGGAACCCGTAGAAGCGGACCAGCAGATCCCGGTAGCCCTCACGCGAGGCGATCCGGCGGTCGAGATCCATCGCCGCCTCGATGCGGTCGTGCGCCGCCCGGGTCTCCGTCTTGAGTCGCGCCAGGATCGTCATGCCAACCCGCCCATGGGACGACCCAGCCGCCTGGCGGCCACCCGCTCGGCCAGTCCGAGCCCGTCGTTGATCAAGATTGCCAGCAAAGCAACCACCAGCCCGCCTTGGAGAATGAACGCGACGTTGTTGGATTGTAGGCCCGCGATGATGACCTCGCCCAATCCCTTGGCCGCCACGGTGGAGCCGATGGTGGCGGTCCCGAGGCTGATGATGACCGACAGGCGGATGCCGGCGAGCATCACCGGCAGGGCGAGCGGCAGCTCCACCTGCCACAGGCGCTGGCGGGCGTTCATGCCCATGCCCTTGGCGGCCTCGAGCGTTCTGGGGGACACCTCCGACAGACCAGCCAGCGTGTTCTCGAAGATCGGCAGGAGGCCGTAGAGAAACAGCGCGATGAAGGTAGGCTTGTCCCCGAAGCCCACGAGCGGCACGGCGATGGCCAGCACGGCGATGGGCGGGAAGGTCTGGCCGATATTCACGAGGCTGCGCGAGAGCGGCAGGAACTCGCGCCCCGCAGGCCGGGTGACGAAGATGCCGAGCGCGACCGCCAGGATGGTGCTGGCGAGGGTCGCCAGGGCCACGATGCGCAGATGCGACAGGGTGAGGGCCAGCAGGCTGCCCTGGTTGTAGATCGCCGGCGCGTCGTTTGCGGTCAGCGGCGCGAACGCGAAGGCGAAGAGCTGCGGCGCCGTCACGAAGACGAGGAGCAGGAGCAGCGCCGCGACGCGCAGGATGACGGCCCGCGTGCTCATGACAGGGACCGCCCGTGCGCTAGAATGCCCTCGACGCTGATGCGCCCGACGGGAGCCCCCGACGCGTCGGCCACGGGAAGCGTTGTCCTGCCGCGCCAGATCAGCTGCGCCAGCGCCTCGCGCAGGCTGGCCGTGGGGAGCAAGGGCTCCCCGTCGGCAGGCCCGGGCTCCATGGCATCCCGCACCGTCACGAAGGACAGGAGGCGGAACGGCCGCTCCGCCGTTCCCACGAGCTGCTCGACGAAGGGCTCCGCCGGATGGGTCAGCAGGTCGGCCGGCGTGGCATATTGCAGGAGGCGCGCCTGGTCCATGACGGCGATGCGGCTGCCCAGATGGAAGGCCTCGTTCATGTCGTGGGTGACGAGCACGATGGTGGTGCCGAGCCGGCGCTGGATCGCCAGCAGATCGTCCTGCGCCTTGCCGCGGATGACGGGATCGAGCGACCCGAAGGGCTCGTCCATCAGCAGGAGCGCGGGCTTTGCGGCAAGCGCACGCGCCACGCCCACGCGCTGCTGCTGGCCGCCGGACAATTGATGCGGAAACTTCCGCGCGAACTCGCTCGCGTCGAGCTGGAACAGGTCGAGCAGTTCCTCGACCCGTGCCGCGATGCGCCGCCTGTCCCAGCCGAGCAGGCGCGGCACCGTGGCGATGTTCTCCGCGACCGTGCGATGCGGGAACAGCCCGTAGCCCTGGATGACGTAGCCGATGCGATGGCGCAGCTCGTCCTCCGGGATCGTCGCCGTGTCCTGCCCGTCGATGAGGACGCGGCCCTCATCGGGCACCACGAGCCGGTTGATCATGCGCAGCAGGGTCGACTTGCCAGCCCCCGAGGTGCCGACCACGACCGCGATCTCCCCCTCGTCGACCGTGAAGGACACGTCGTCGACGACCGCGGTCTCGCCGTAGCGCTTGCTGAGATGCTCAATCTCGATCATGCGCGCCCCGTCGTGTCAGGTCGATGATCGCATCGAGGATGATGGCGGCGGCGAAGGACAGAGCCACCGTCGGAAGGGCTCCGAGCAGCACCAGGTCGGTCGCTGTCTGGCCGATGCCCTGGAACACGAAGGTGCCGAAGCCCCCTCCCCCGATCAGCGCAGCCACCGTGGCGAGCCCGATATTCTGCACCAGCACGATGCGGATGCCCGCGAGAATGACGGGAAAAGCGAGGGGCAGCTCGATCTGCACGAGGCGCTGGCGCCGCGACAGGCCCATGCCGCGCGCCGCCTCGGTCACGTCGGCCGGCACTTGGGCCAGACCCGCCATCGTGTTGGCCACCACCGGCAGCAGGGAATAGAGGAACAGCGCGATGAAGGCGGGCGCCGCGCCGATGCCGCGGATGCCGAGCGCAGCGGCGAGCGGCACGTTGGCCGCGAGATAGCCGAGAGGCGCAATCAGGATGCCGAAGAGCGCGATGCTCGGGATCGTCTGCACGACGCCGAGCCCCTGCAGGATGGACGACCGCAGGGCGGGAACGCGGTGGCTGATCATGCCGAGCGGCAATCCGGCGAGGCAGGCGGCGAGCATCGATCCGAAGGCGAGCCACAAGTGCTGGCGCGCCTCGCGCCAGAAGCTCTCGGCCCGGTTGGCATATTCCTTCATCAGGGAGAGATCGCCCCAGGCGCCCGACAACAGCAGCAGCGCCAGCGCCCCCGCGGCGAGGCTCAAGGCCGCGAGCCTCCCCCAGGGCCCGAGGCGCAGGCGCGTCAGCGCATCGGCGGCGAGCAGCGCGAGGGCCAGGGCGAGAAGCCAGAAGCCGATGGCGGGCGACACGCGGGCGAAGGTGTTGCCCGCGGGCGTCACGAAGCCCGCCGAGAACCCGACCGCGGGAAAGATGGTCACAAGCCCCAGGCAGGCGGCCGCCAGCCGCACGAGCGGCCTTTGCGCCAGCACCGCGCAGAGCGCGACGCCGAGCACCACGGCGATGACGGCGACCGCGCCCGCCGGCGGCAGCGCATCGACGAGCAGGCGCCCCTCGCCCGAGACAATGCGGTTGGCCCGGTACGTCACGAAGGGGCTGGCGAACAGCGCGACGCCGATGAGCACAGCGATCACGCTCCCGAGCCGGTCCAGGTGCAGGGCGGGGCGCAGGGTGAGCATGCCGGGCGCGGTGGTTCGAGAGGAGATCGTATTCACAAAGCGTCCGGCCCTGGTCGTGCAGTTCTTACTTCGAGTCCAGCCGTCGGATCACTTCAGGAAGCCCTTGGACTTCAGGTAATCCATGGCCACCGCCTTCGCCGGCTCGCCGCCGACCTGCACGCGGGCGTTCAGCTCCTGGAGGGTCTTCAGGTCCAGGGAGGCGAAAACGGGCTTCAGGACCTCCGCGATCTTTGGGTTCTCCTTCAGGGCCGACTCGCGCACGATGGGAGCGGGCGCGTAGACGGGCTGCACCTTCTTGTCGTCCTCCAGCACCACGAGGCCGGACGGTGCGATGCCACCGTCGGTGCCGTAGACCATGGCGGCGTTGGCCCCGTTGGTCTGCTCGGCCGCCGCCTTGATCGTGGCCGCCGTGTCGCCGCCGGAGAGCACGATGAGCTGCTCCGGCTTCATGCGGAAATCGTAGGTTTTCTGGAAGGCCGGCAGGGCCGCTTCCGAGTTCACGAACTCGGCGGAAGCCGCGAGCACCACCTTGCCGCCCTTGGCGATCCATTGGCCGAAATCCGACATAGTCTTCAGCTTGTTGGCGTCGGCCACTTCCTTGCGCACGGCGATCGCCCAGGTGTTGTTGGCCGGCGCCGGTTCGAGCCAGACGATCTTGTTGGCGTCGTAATCGAGCTTCTTGGCGGTCTCGTAGCCTTTGGCGGCGTCCTTCCATACGGGATCGTCGGCCTTGTTGAAGAAGAAGCCCGCATTGCCGGTATATTCGGGGTAGATGTCGATCTCGCCCGCGGTGAGGGCCTTGCGCACCACCGGGGTGGCGCCGAGCTGGATCCGGTCCTGGGTCTTGATGCCGTTGGCATCGAGGGCGAGCAGGATGATGTTGCCGAGGACGGAGCCTTCCGTGTCGATCTTGGACGAGACGACCACATCGGCCTTTGCGGTGCCTGCCGCCGCTAGCCCGAGGGCAATGGCGAACAGAGCCGGCTTGAGGACGGATTTCATGGGAACCCCCTTACTCGAATCTTGCCCAGCTGTTTTTAGGACAGTCTGGCGATTTAGGCAGAGGGGGTCTCAAGAAGACTTTGGCCGGAGGATAAAAACTTCGTGTTGTGACGAAAGATCCCGCCGAAGGAACCTCGTCCTCCGGCGGGGCGACCTTCAGCGCCTCAAATGGCCTCTTCAGGCGCTCAGGGTCGACGGAGGCTCCTGGGCGATGGTGAAGCGGACCTGAGCCTGCGGCCGGTGATCCTCGGAGAGCGTGCGCCAGGTGCGCTCGGCCTCATGGCGGCTCTCGAAAGGTCCGATGACCCGCTCGGTGCCCTGGACGATTTTTTCGCAGTCGCAGGAGGTGTACTCGCCGCCGACCACCCAGAAACGTGAATTGCTCATTGTCGATCTCCATTGCTGAAAAGGGTTCGAGGTTCGTCGAGGGTTATTCGGCCGCCTGAAGCTTGGTTGGGGCCTGGAACTGGGCGGTCTCGGTCGACTCGGCCATGGCGGTCGTGGAGGACTTGCCGCCAGTGATCACCACCGAGACCTTGTCGAAGTAGCCGGTGCCGACCTCGCGCTGGTGACGGGTGGCGGTGTAGCCGCTCGCCTCCGCGTCGAACTCGGCCGCCTGGAGCTCGGAATAGGCCCCCATGCCGCGGTCGCGGTAGCCGCTCGCCAGGTCGAACATGCCGTAGTTGAGCTGGTGGAAGCCGGCGAGCGTCACGAACTGGAACTTGTAGCCCATGGCGCCGAGCTCACGCTGGAACTTGGCGATGGTGGCGTCGTCCAGCTTCTTCTTCCAGTTGAAGGACGGCGAGCAGTTATAGGCCAAGAGCTTGCCCGGGTAGCGCTTGTGGATCGCTTCCGCGAACGTGCGGGCATCGTCGAGATCCGGGTGCGAGGTCTCCCACCACAGGAGATCGGCGAATTCCGCGTAGGCCAAACCACGGGCGATGCAGTGATCGAGGCCCGTGCCGTCCTTCAGGCGATAGAAGCCTTCCGGCGTGCGGCTGTCGGGCTCGATGAACGGGCGGTCGCGCTCGTCCACGTCGGAGGTGATGAGCTTGGCGGATTCCGCGTCCGTGCGGGCCATGATCAGGGTCGAGGTGCCCATCACGTCGGCGGCGAGCCGCGCGGCGATCAGGTTGCGCTCGTGGGCCGAGGTCGGGATCAGCACCTTGCCGCCGAGATGGCCGCACTTCTTCTCCGAGGCGAGCTGGTCCTCGAAATGGACGCCCGCGGCGCCGGCCTCGATATAGGCCTTCATGATCTCGAAGGTGTTGAGCGGGCCGCCGAAGCCGGCCTCCGCATCGGCCACGATGGGCAGGAACCAGTCCCGCTGCGCGCCGCCCTCCGCATGCTCGATCTGGTCGGCCCGCTGCAGGGTGCGGTTGATGCGCCGGCACAGCTCGGGGCCGGAATTGGCCGGATAGAGCGACTGGTCGGGATACATGGCGCCGGCCACGTTCGAATCCGCCGCCACTTGCCAGCCGGAGAGATAGATCGCCTCGAGCCCGGCGCGGGCCATCTGCATGGCCTGATTGCCGGTCATGGCGCCGAGCGAGTGAACGTAGGGGCGCTCGTGCAGGAGCTGCCACAGCTTCTGGGCGCCGCGCTCGGCAAGGGTATGCTCGATCTGCACCGAACCCCGCAGACGCTGAACGTCCTCGGCCGAATAGGGGCGGCGGATGCCATCGAAGCGGCCCTTCGGGGCGGAGGGGATCAGGCCGTTGGTCGAAGCCGGGGACGTCTGGGAGGTCATCTGCAATCCTTCAGTTTACATTCCTTGACAAAACCCGCCTGCAGGCCAGTATTGATGCAATGCAGCAGGGCTCGTTCCTCTAATAATCCTTGAAGAAGCTTTTGTTTCAACGATGGATTTGCGAAGAAAAGTCGCCCTGTAAAGTGATGACAACCCACCTCGTGTAAAGTTGTAAAAAGATTTACAATATGGATGAGAGCAGAAAGCTTTTCGTCGGCCCCCGCCTGAAACGTCTGCGGCGGGACCTCAACCTGAGCCAGTCCCGCATGGCCGAGGAGCTCGGGCTCTCGGCCAGCTACCTGAACCTGATGGAGCGCAACCAGCGCCCGATCACCGCACAGGTGCTCATCCGCCTCGCCCATGCCTACCAGCTCGACCCGCGGGAATTCGCCAACGACGATCACGGCCGCACCGTCTCGGAGCTGGAGGAAGTCTTCGCCGACCCGCTGTTCCGCTCGACCCCGGTGGCGCGGCTCGAGCTGCGCGAGACCGTGGAGAGCGCCCCCTCCCTGGTCGACGCCATCAACCGCCTCTACCGGGCGTATCAGGCCATGCGCGGAGCCCGGGAGGCGGTGACGCCCAACCTCAACGACCGCGACCGCGCCGAGGACGCCCCGCAGGTCAACCCGGTCGACCGGGTGCGGGAGCTGATCCACGAGGCGAAGAACCACTTTCCGGAACTCGACGAGGCCGCCGAGGCCCTGGCATCGGACCTCGCATCGAGCGGGCACGACCTGTTCTTCGCCATCAGCGAGCGCCTGCACGCCAGGCACGGCATCCGGGTGCGGGTGATGCCCATCGACGTGATGCCCGATGCTCTGCGCCGCTACGATCACCACCGGCGCCAGCTCCTGATCTCCGAGCTGGTAGATCCTTCCGGAAGGACCTTCCAGGCCGCCTACCAGCTGGCCTTCGCCGAGATGCGCGAGACCATCGATGCGCTGGCTGCCCGCCTGGAGCCGGCCGATGGCCCGGCCCGGCGCCTGCTGCGGGTTTCGTTCGGCAACTATTTCGCCGGTGCCCTGATGATGCCCTACGGCCGCTTCCACGGGGCAGCAGAGGCGCTGGGCTATGACGTGGAGGTGCTGGGCGCCCGCTTCGGCGCCAGCTTCGAGCAAGTGGCGCACCGGCTCACGACGCTCGCCCGCCCCGGCGCGCGGGGCATCCCGTTCTTCCTGGTGCGGGTGGATTCGGCAGGCAACGTGTCGAAGCGCTTCTCGTCAGGGCGCTTCCCGTTTTCGCAGTTCGGCGGCACCTGCCCGCTCTGGAACCTGCACTCCACCTTCCGCACCCCGGGCCAGGTGGCCACCCAGATCGTTGAGCTGCCGGATGGCTCGCGCTGGTTCTCCATGGCCCGCACGGTCAAGCGCGCCTTCAACCCCTGGGGAGCCCCCGACCCGCAATTCGTGGTCGGCCTCGGCTGCGAGCTGAAATACGCCCACCGCCTCGTCTATGCGCGCGGCCTCGACCTGCCCTCCGCCGAGGCCACGCCCATCGGAATCAACTGCCGCCTGTGCGAGCGCGCCGCCTGCCCCCAGCGCGCCGCGCCGCCCCTGATGCATGCGCTGATCGTGGACGAGATGAAGCGCGGCGTGTCGCCGTTCGAGTTCGACGCGACGTAAGAGAGCGCGTGCACCAGGGTGCGTTTCCGCACATTGATCGCACGCGACTTGAGCCTTGACTTTACTCGACGTGCTTTAAGATTGCCGTAACGGCACCACCCCGATAAAGCCCATGTGAATTCAAACAAAAGGCGCCGATTCGACGGCGCCTCGGGGGTAAATCATGGTCGCGCCTGTTCTGTGGGGCTCAGAATTCCTGGTCAATGATGTGACCTTGGGCCAACAGGAATTATCGGCCAGTGCCGTTCTCAAGGACGGCAGTATCGTTGTCACCTATATCGATTGGAGCCAGGTCGGATCGAGTTCCCTCGATATCCGCGCACGCATCTTCAATCCGGACGGCACTGAAAAGGTTGCCGAGTTCATCGTCAACACGACCATGGCCGGAAGCCAGTACAACCCGGATGTAGTTGCCCTCAGCGACGGGCGTTTCGTGATCGCTTGGACGGATGCGAGCACGTCGGGTGGTATCATCCGAGCCCGGACCTACGATGCTTCCGGAAAAGCCGCCGACAGCGATTTTGAGATCAGCGGGCCGGCAGCGTCCGATCTTGATTACGTCTCGCTCGCAGTCTTGGACAACGGCGGATTCACGGCAAGTTATGCTTATCGCAACGATCCCGCTTATGAAATCTGGACCCGCAGCTACACGCAAGGAGGCAACGGCGAATGGCAGGCTGGCATCGAAAGGCCTGTCGATAGCAAGTCCGGCTTCATGCAGCGGGATCCATCCATTGAAACCCTGACGGCGCAAAACGACATTCTCGTCTTTTCGGAGAACGACGACAGCGGAGATCAGGTTATCAGGGCTCGCATCGTTTCGCGCGCTGATGGAGGCGTGCGGAAGGAGATCACGATTGAGGACGCAGGATCCTACCTTGGAAATCCCGAGGTGGCGGTGTTGTCTGACGGGCGCTTCGTGATCACATGGAGAGCCGAGTTTCTAAGCCCGGACACTACAACCTATCTGGACCGTCTCGACGGGCAAATCTTTGATCAGAATGGCAATTCAATCGGCGCAGCCTTCACATTGGCTGCGAGTATTGACGGAGCGACCAGTTCCGTCGTCGCCCTTCAAGATGGCGGGTTTGCCGTAGCCTTCGGTCAGTCGTCTTCCAGTGCCGATGACCGGTCGGACATTCATCTGTCTACGTTCGACCGGAACGGAACCCATCAGGGCAGCATCCGGGTCAATACCGGCACGGCGGAGTGGCAAGGGGATCCGTCACTTGCACTCCTGACAGATGGCCGCCTGATCGTCACCTGGACCGATGCATATCCCCTCTCGGACGCCACCAACGAATCCAATGTGTGCGCACGGGTCATCGACCCCAGATCGGCCGTCAGCTGGGCCGGCACGTCCGGAGCGGACGAGTTTGTCGGAACCCTTTATGCCGATGTGCTGTACGGAGCGGGCGGCAACGACCGCCTTCGGGGCGAAGCCGGGAGCGATACGCTGGACGGCGGTACGGGCGCAGACACGCTGGACGGCGGTGAAGGCTTTGACTTCGTGTCCTTCGCCAGTTCGGCCACAGGGGTGACAGCCGGCCTCGCGGGAGCGACCGGCGATGGCGCAGGTGATACCTGGGTCTCTATCGAAGGCATCATCGGCTCGGTACATGCCGATACTTTTCTCGGCAACGGCGCGGCGCACTTCCAGGGCGACTTAGGCAGTGACGCCTATTACGTGCGCGCAGGCGACACAGTGACAGAACATGCGGGACAAGGGCGCGACGCCCTATACGCGACAGGCTCCTATGCCCTTGCTCTCACGTCTGAAGTGGAAGTCCTGTCTCTCGCTTCAGCATCCAGCACCATCGGATACAGCTTAAGCGGCTCCGACACCGCCAATGTCATTACAGGGAACCGCGGGGCGAATATCCTGAAAGGCCACGGCGGCAATGACAGTCTCTACGGCAAGGCGGGTAACGACCGGCTGTATAGCGGCACGGGCAAGGACGTGTTCGTGTTCGACACGGCCCTGCACAAGACGCGCAATGTTGACAGGATCTATGACTTCAAGTCGGCAGATGACGGCTTCCACCTCGATAACAAATACTTCACCAATCTGGGGAAGGGCACATCCAAAGGGGTAAAGTTCAAGAAGGATATGTTCGTGGAGGGCAAGAAAGCCCAGGATGCGGAGGACCGGATCGTCTACGACAAGAAGACGGGTAGCCTCTATTACGACCAGGACGGCACCGGCTCCAAGACGCAGGTGAAGATCGCGATCCTCACCAACAAGACGAAGCTCTACTGGCACGACTTCTTCGTGATCTAAGGCCTCGAACGTCTGCCCGGTCCAGCGCCGCGCCGCCGCTGATGAAACGCGGCGTTCCGCCCTTAGCTCGATGCCGGGTTAAAACCGAGATTCCTCAGGCTGGGCGGGTGTGACGATAGAAGGCATTGGGGATCGCATCGACATCCCTGATCCCCGTGAAGGTCATGCCGACCTTTTCGAGCACGCGGCGGGAGGCTGCATGCTCGGCCACCGCGAACCCGATCACGTGATCGAGGGGCTTCGTTCTGTAGATCCAGTCGAGCAGCGCAGAGGCGGCCTCGGTCGCATAGCCGTGGCCCCAGAAGGCGCGCATGAAGCTGTAGCCGAGCTCGACCTCGCCGGTTGCTGGAAACCATCCGAATCCTGCACGGCCGAGGAATGCTCCCTGCTGGTCGGTGACCTTGAACTTGGTCCAGCCATGGGCGGCATAATCGTCCCGGAAGCCCTCGAACTTCGCCCGAAGAAACGCCTCGTCCCAGGGCGGTTCGCCCTTCTGCAGGAAATACTGCACCTCGGGATCGCCGTGCAGCGATGCGAACAGCGGAAAGTCCTCGGCGCCCCAAGGGTGAAAACACAAGCGTTCGCTGACCAGGACGGGAGACCTCATCGGTGGCTACTAGCGTTTCTCGTCAAGCCAGTGATCCAGGAACCGGTCGAGCCAGCGCGAGACATGCGGGTCGTGCTGATAACGGCCCTCGAGCTGGCGGATGCGATCCTGGGCGCCCGGCATGCACAGGCGCTCTTCGGCCACCACCGTCCAGCGGCAGAGCATGGCATGCGTGACCTCCGGGTGGAACTGGAGCCCGAAGGCCTTCTCGCCCACCCGGATGGCCTGCGTGGGGAAGTCGTCCCCGGTGGCGAGGGTCTCGGCCCCGGAGGGACAGTCGAACCCCTCCCGGTGCCAGTGATAGACATGGCTCGGCCAGGGCACGCCCCAATCCCGGCTCAGGGCCTCGCCGGCCTGGGTCGGTAGGAGCGGATAATAGCCGATCTCGGCCCGGCCCTCGGGATGAGCCCAGACGCCGGCGCCCAGGTGCTTGGCCATCATCTGCGCGCCGAGGCAGAGGCCGAGATAGGGCTTGTTCTCCTTGAGCGGCACGGCGATCCAGTCGATCTCCTGCCTGATGAAGTCATCCGGATCGTTGGCGCTCATAGGCCCGCCGAAGATGACGGAGCCGGCATGCTCCGCGAGCGTCTCGGGCAGCGGATCGCCGAAGCGGGGGCGGCGGATGTCGAGAGGATAGCCGCGCTCCGCGAGCAGGCGTCCGACCCGGCCGGGGGTCGAATGCTCCTGGTGCAGGACGATGAGGATCGGTGCCTTGGATCGCCGCTTAGGCATGGTTGCAGTTCCAGGCGGCGGAAGGATGGGCGGAGAGACGCGAGACCATCGGCCGATTATTCAGGACAAGCGGTGCCATCCGCAAGGGGGCAGACGCCCCTTCCCTCCCGGGCGGCGGCGAAGCCGGTTCAGAATACACTCTGCCACGCCCCGGTCGGCGTAGCGTCAGAATGAACCAGAGTGGCACGAGGAGCCGAAAGGCCCCGGAAAGCCCGGTTCTGCGTGCCACGTCAGCTCTTCGCCTTAAGGGGTACGAGATCTAGGAAATGCACCTGTCGAGCCCTAAGATCCTGTTCTATAATGATATCATGGATCATGGCAGTTCCAGGCCCTTTTGCACGGAGACGCAAAAGTGATAGAAGCGTCTGAGTCTCAAGGCTTGAAGTCCGAAATATCCAGGGCATGTGTCCCGTGCTCTGGGAAACGATCTCCCAGCGCCTTGCCTGAAAGAAAGCAAAACCGTGACCGATAGCGTAATGAGCGACGGCGATCTCAATGGCCTGCGTATCCTTGTCGTCGAGGACGAGGCTGCGATTTCCCTGCTGCTGGAAGACATGCTTCTCGACTTCGGCTGCGAGGTGATCGGTCCGGCGGCCCGGCTGGCTGCGGCCCTCGAAGCCGTGTCGCGCGAGCAGGTCGATCTGGCGATCCTGGACGTGAACGTGGCTGGAGAGCCGATCTACCCCGTGGCGGAGGCCCTGGCGCAGCGCTCGATCCCCTTCGTGTTCTCCACGGGCTATGGCAGCGCGGGGATCCGCGACACCTTCCGCGACCGCCCGGTCCTGCAGAAGCCTTTCGCCCAGCACGACCTGAAGCAGAAGCTTCTCATGGCCCGCGGCAAGACGGCCTGACGGAGCCGCCTCCGCCGCGGACGGAATGGCGCCATCTGTGGCCTATATGCCGCAATGATTTACCCTGTGCTTCAAAACACACCGTGCAGGATGTGAATCGGCTTTGATCCCGGGCTCTTGCTGCTAAGCTCTGGCAACGTTAGAGCAGGTAGCTTCCGATCAAGCTGGTTCCTTAATGTCTATACGATCTTTCCGCCTTCTGACCGCCACGAGCGCCCTCGCGCTGAGCCTCGTCCATGCGCAGGCTCAGGCTCCCGTGCCGCGTCCGGTTCCGGCAGCGGGCGCCATCGTGGCCGCCAAGGGCGGCGAGGAACTGCGCTTCGTGCGCGAGGATCTCTGGCGCTCGGCCCCGGTCCAGCAGAGCGTGGTCGGCGGCGACACCCTGCGCACCAACGAGATCGGCAATCTCGCGATCCTGTTTTCCGACCAAACGCAGATCCGCGTCGGGCGCAACTCGACCCTGACGATCAACGACGTGGCCGCCAGCCCGGCGGGGGACACCCAGCTCAGCCTGCAGAGCGGCACCATCTGGGCCCGTGCAGCCCGTGGCGGCTCGGGCGTGGACGTCAAGACGCCCGCGGCTGTTGCAGCCATCCGCGGCACCGACTGGTCGCTCTCGGTCGAGGGAGGCCGCACCTCCCTCATCGTGCTCGAAGGCGTGGTCCAGCTCACCAATGCCCAAGGCTCCGTCACGGTCCGCCAGGGCGAGGGCGCCGTCGCGTCCATCGGCCAGGCGCCGACGAAGTTCGTGATCACCAACTCCAACGACCGCGAGCAGATGCTCTTCTACCTGAGCCTGCGCGAGACCTTCTCGTCCCTCTCGACCACCCCCCTGACGGGGCCGACCCTGAGAGCGGAGCGGGCCCGGATCAAGGCCATGCCGCCGGAGGCGCGCAGCGTCGACGACTGGCTGACGCTGGCCGAGATCGCCCCCTCCTATGACGGCAGGGCCGTTGCCGCGCAGGCGCTGGCGGAGGCCCGCAACCGTCCTATGAGCGCCTCCCAGCGCGCCCGCGCCGACATGGTGGAAGCAGCCCTCCTCGGATCGCAGCATCGCTGGTCCGAGGCCGCGGCCCTGTTCGCAAGGGCCGAGCGGAATCTCGACCCCAAGCGGCGCGTGCTGGCCTCCTACGGGCGCTACATCACCCAGTCATTGGCCGATCCGAACCGGGTCTATGCGGAGCCCAAGGCTCCTGGCAACGATCCGTTTGCCGCCCTGGCCCATGCCTATGTGGTCGCCTTCAAGCAGGACCTGAATGCCGCGGCCGAAGTCCTGAGAGCGGCGGAGAAGCGCTTCCCGAACGATGCACGGATCGCCATGACGGCCGCCACGGTTGCCTACGCCCTGAACCGACGCGAGGAGATGCGCGCCTCCATCGCCAGAGCCAAGGCCCTCGACCCGGACGATCCCGAGGTCATCGCCGCCGACAGCAACATCCGCGGCGACATCGACGGCGAGGTCAACGCGGCGATCGAGGCCCTGCGCCGGGCCGTGGAGATCGCGCCCGGCAACTCCGGCCTCTGGAACACGCTCGGCCTCTTCGAATCGGACCGGGACCGCCCGCTTGCCGCCGAAGAGGCCATGCGCCGGGCCATCGCGGAAGATCCGTGGAGCCCGGTTGCCTACGCCAACCTGGCCATCTTCCTGCTGGATCAATACCGCGTCGAGGAAGCCGGCGTGATGATCGACAAGGCGCTGGCCCTCGATCCCGGCTTCCACGTGGCCTACCTCGCACGGGGCCGCTACCTGATGCAGAAAGGCGATCCGGTCAAAGGCCTCGAGGCCATTCTCGCGGGCTCTGCCGCCAATCCCGGCCTGTCCCAGGGCCTGCTCCTGGCAGCCGCCGCCTATTACCAGAACGGCGACGACGATCTGGCGATCCAGGCCCTCGACAATGCGGACCGGCTCGATCCGAACGACCCCGCCGTCTCGAGCGTGCGCACGGGTATTGCCATCGATCAGTACCAGGCGGATCAGGCCGTTCTCGCCGCGCGCGAGACCCTGCGCCGCTACCGCCAGCGCGGCGGCGATTTCGCCGGCATTGCCATCAACAAGGATGGCGGCTCCTTTCCGGCCCAGGCCTATCGCTTCCTGAACCTGAACGAGTGGTCGCGCTTCTACGGCGACCGGGTGTTCGATCCCTTCGACGCCTCGAGCTATTTCGACCAATCGGCCGTCGAGCGGCCCGGCATCGTCACAGGCCGGCCGGATGTTTCGAACATCGAGAGCGGCGTCGGCGTGGACCTCTCGGCGCTCAACCTCACGATCCAGGGCCTCTTCTTCGACCCGCTCGCCGTCTCCGGCCGCATCGGGCGGCCCGACTTCTACCGCCGCCCCTTCCTCGACGCGGAAGTGGGCGGCTCGCTCCTGCACCACAACGGCCGCATCGGCTGGGGCGCCGACGCCACGGTCCAGGGCTTCTCGAACGAGCCGGTTCCGACGTCGTTCAACTTCACGGCAAGCCGCACCAAGACGAACGGACGCGACCTCATCGACAGGGAGAACGCCGATAGCGGCTCCTTCTTCATCGGCATGGCGCCCACGGCGGCCGACCGTTTTCTCGTGTTCGGGGCCGGAGCGAACAACGATCCCGCCATTGCGCAGGTCCTCACACAGAACAGCCTGACCGATTCGACCCAGAACAACACGGCGGTGCTGGGCGGCGCCGGATGGAGCCACAGCTTCGGTGACAGGAACGTGCTGACGGGTGCCGTCTTCGGGATCAACTCGATCGATCGGCTTCAGCAGGCCGGAGTGGAAACTAGCCCGCTCAACCCGTTCGCCGCCGTGGTCGGAAATACCTGGACCCGCACGCGCGTGGAAGGCGGTTCGGCCGCCCTGTCTCACATGATCGGCTTTGGCGATGTGACCCTTCACTACGGGCTCGAGGCGCAACGGGGACGGACCGTCTCTCGTACGACCGGTCGTGGGTGCATCTTCAATCTCGACACGCGGCTCTGCGAGGAATTCTTCGACACGAACGAGCGCACCGCTTCAAGCTTTACCGCAACCCGTCTCTATGCGGATGCCATCTGGCGGCCGCTCGACTGGTTCGAGGCCCAGGCCGGGATCGAACGCAGCACCATCGAGATCGCGGATGAAGATAACGACGCGATCTCGCCGCGGGTCGGGCTTGGCATTGCTCCCTTCGAAGGTCATTGGCTCCGGGCCGCCTACCGTCAGGACACGAGGCAGCCGATCCCCTTCACCCTGGCCCCTGTCACCACGGTGGGCATCGTTCCCAACGACATTCCCACCGGGTTCGGAGGGGAGACCAAAACCCTGGCCCTGCGCTGGGACGCGGAATGGTCGCCGTACGTCTTCACGTCCGTGGAGTATCAGCGCCAGGACGCGGAGAACCTGAACCTTCCGGTGGCCTACTCCGTCACCGACATCGGCATCGACAAGGCCCGCATCGAGCGGCTCGCCGCGACGGCCAACCTCTGGCTGACCCATGGCATCGGCGTGTTCGGCACCATCGGGACGATCTCGTCGGAGGTGCGCTCGGAAGAGGCGCGCGGCGCTGAGGTGCCGTTCGTCGCCGGCCGGTTCGCCCGCGCGGGCGTCACCTTCGTGCATCCGAGCCGCCTCAAGTTCACCCTCGCCGGCACCTTCGTGGGAGACATCACGGGCAACCTGCAGGGGCGCGACATCGACGATTACTGGACGGCCGATGCAGCGCTGACCTGGGAAACCCCGGATCGCCGCTTCCTGTTCGGCCTGAGCGTGCTCAACATGCTCGACGAGGATTACGAACTGGCTCCCGACATCCGCGGGCCGGGGCGCACCTTCGAGGCGAGCGTGAAAGCCAGGTTCTGAGGTGAAGACGCCGGAGACAGCACGGGATCATGGCGCCGGAGAACCCCTCTGGCGCCATTTCACCATGGCGGGCATCGTTGCGGCGCTGCTGATCCCGTTTCTGTTCTTCCAGCCCATGCGCCTCATCGAGGCGCGGCTCTACGATCTGCTCTCGGTGATCGCGCCGCCGGCTCCGGCACAGCCGGGAGCCGTCCTGGTGGCCATCGATGAGCCGTCCATCGGCGAGATCGGCCAGCGCTGGCCATGGTCGCGGGAGACCCATGCCAGGCTCGTCGAGAGCCTGCGCGCGGCCGGCGCGAAGGTCATCGCCTTCGACATCGTCTTCGCCGATCCTTCCAACGAGGCGGCGGATACGGCGCTTGCCGGGGCTCTCGGCCCGGACGTGGTGCTGGCGGCTGACGACGTCACCACGATGTTGAACCAGGGTGTTCAGGTCACCCGGGTCAACCCGCTCGATCCTTTCCTCGATGCGGGCGCGGCGGCCGGCGTGGCCTCGGTTCACCTCGATGGGGACGCCTATCTGCGCCGCATGCCGGAGACGCGGGACAGCTTCGCCGGCGAGGCCCTGCGCCTGGCTGGGGAGCCCAGGCCCGCCGCCCCCGAAGGAGCGCTGATCCAGTATCTCGGACCGGCCTACACCTATCCTCGCGTGTCCTATTACCAAGCGCTGGACCCGGCCAATTTCCTGCCGCCGGGCTACTTCAAGGACCAAATCGTTCTGGTGGGACTGAGCCTGAAGCAAGCGACCTCCGCCGATATCGGCACGCCGGATGCCTTCCCCACCCCCTATACCCTGACCGAGGGCACCCTCACGCCGGGCGTCGAGGTGCAGGCCAACATCCTCGACAATCTTCGGCACGGTCTCTACGTGCTGCCGGTGTCCCGCCCCCTGATGGTGTGCTTGGTCATCGCCGGAGCCTTCCTGGCCGCCGCGTTCTCCACGAGAGGCATGACGTGGCGCACGGGCCTGTCCGCCGTTCTTGTGCTGGCGTCCTTCATCGTCGGAGCCTGGGCTCTCCTGCGCTTCGGACGGGTCTGGGCGCCGCCCGCCCTGCCGGCCGCCGCGGCGCTGGCGGTGTTCGGCACCCGGTTCGGTCTCGACTATGCCCGCGAGCGGCACTTGCGGCGCACGGTGTCGGAGGCCTTCTCGCGCTACCTGTCGCCGGATCTCGTGGCGCAGCTCGCGCGCGATCCCAGCTCGCTGAAGCTGGGAGGCGAGCGGCGCAACCTCTCCATCCTGTTCTGCGACGTGCGCGGCTTCACCACCCTGTCGGAGAAGCTGAAGGACGAGCCGGAGCGGCTGACCACGCTCATCAACCGCCTGCTCGATCCGCTCTCGGAGGCGGTGCTCGCGGAAGGCGGCACCATCGACAAATATATCGGCGACTGCGTGATGGCGTTCTGGAACGCGCCCCTAGCCAGCCCCGATCACCCCCTGCGGGCCGCTCGCGCCGCCCTGCGCATGCTGGAGGCGGTGAAGACCCTCAATGCGGAGCTGCGGCAGGAGCAGGGCGAGGATGCGCCCGTCTTCGCCATCGGCGTCGGCATCAACACCGGCGATTGCGTGGTCGGCAATGTGGGCTCGCGCTGGCGCTACGATTATTCCGTTCTCGGCGACACGGTGAACCTCGCCTCGCGCCTGGAAAGCCTGTCGAAGGAATACGGCGTCTCCATCGTGCTCGGCCCCGCCACGGCAAAGGCCCTGCAGGAGCATTTCGTGCTCATCGAACTCGACCGCATCGCCGTCAAGGGCCGCAGCGAGAAATCCGCGATCTTCACCATCGTGGCGCCGGCCGAGCAGCGCGGGGACCCGGCGCTTGCTGAGTTGACGGAACTGCATCCCGCGCTTCTCGACACCATCGGTGCGGGCAAGCGCGTGGAAGCCCTGGCCCTCGTTCAGCACTGCCAGACGCTCGCTCCGTCCTTGTCGAACTACTACAAGAAACTGATGGGGAAGGCGGCGGCGATCCCTGAGTGATGTCTCTCGGAAACCTGTATCGCGCTATGGCCCGTCTCTGAAAAAGTTGCTTCCGCTCGATCCTTGAGCAGGATTGACATTCTCTGGACTGCTTTGCCGCGCATCATGATTTTGCAAACCAATTGCAAGTAAAAACAAAGTCTTGCACTGAGCCAGACTGGCTCTATAAGGTCGCGTCGTTTCCCGCAGATTGAGCTTTTTCCAAGTGTCGCGCCATGGACAAGATTCAAAAACTTGCCATCGGCAGCATATTCGTCGGAACCGTTGTTTTCGTCCTGAAATATGCCGCCTATTACATCACGGGCAGCATTGCGCTTTATTCCGACGCCCTTGAGAGCATCATCAACGTGGTGACGGCGGTGGCGGCCTTCATGGCCGTCCGCCTGAGCGCCGCGCCACCCGATGCCAACCACCCCTACGGCCACCACAAGGTGGAGTACTTCTCGGCGGTGCTCGAAGGCGTGCTGATCATCGTCGCGGCCCTTGCGATCCTGCGAGAGGCCTATTTCGGGCTCCTGTCGCCAAGGGTGATCGATGCTCCGATGCACGGCCTCGCGATCAACGCGGTCGCCGGCATCGTCAACGCGGTCTGGTCTTGGGCTCTGATCCGTCACGGACGGCGCCTGCGCTCCCCCGCGCTGGTGGCCGACGGGCGCCATCTTCTCACCGATGTGGTGACATCGGCGGTGGTCATCGTCGGCCTTCTGCTGGTGCCGCTCACCGGATGGACTTGGCTCGACTCCGCCCTCGCGGCCATGGTGGCCGTCAACATTCTCTGGTCCGGCTGGGGATTGATCAAGGAAAGCATCGGCGGCCTCATGGACGAGGCCCTGCCCGAGGCGACGCTCGTGCGGGTGCGCGAGATCATCTCCGCCAATGCGGATGGCGCGCTGGAGGCCCATGACCTGCGCACGCGCCATGCGGGCCGGATGACCTTCATCGATTTCCACCTCGTCGTGCCCGGCGCCATGAGCGTCACCGAGGCGCACGACATCTGCGACAGGTTGGAGCGGGCGCTGAAGGCCGATGTGGAGGATGCGCTGATCACGATTCATGTGGAGCCCGACAACAAGGCCAAGCATGCCGGCATCGTGGTGCTTTAGGTAAAACTCTTGCCCGGAAAAAGTTTCTTAATGAAATTTAACGTGTTGCTTTCAGGTGCTTTGAGACTTCCAAAGTCTTAAGGAAAACTTACTTTCTCAATACGTACTTGCCGTAATAGATCATGTCGATCTTACGGGATAAAAACAGGTAGCCTGGATCAGCGCGTCGTGGGGGCGCGCGCCTCCCGCGGCGATGCGGGCGGGCCACCGAAATGCAATGCGTGCCTTGAACAACCTCAAAATCATTACAAAGCTGGCCATTCCAGTGATCGTGATGGTCGCCGTCACCATTGGCCTCATCATTTTTGCCAAGACGGGTCTGGACACTCTCGCCGAGGAAACCCAGCAGATCGTCGATGTGCACGCGGCCCGGCGCAGCATGGCGCTGGATATCAAGGCCCACGTCAACGAGGCGGCGGTCCAGGAAAAGAACCTGATCATCGAGACGCGCTTCCAGGAGATGGCGGTTTACGAGCAGGCCTTCCGGGAAGCCAAAGAGGAAGCCCTGAAGGATCTGGATGCCCTGATCGCGCTGTCCGATACGCCGGAGCGCCGCGCGACCAACGAGCAATTGAAGAAGATCGTCGAGGACTACTTCGCCGTCATGGGCCGGACCATCGCCCATGCCCAGCTCAACGAGAGCGACGAAGCGTTCAAGCTCTCGAGCGGCGAAGGCCGCGCCCTGCGCCAGAAGGCCTCACAGGCTCTCGACGAGCGGTCCGAGGCCAATGCCGCGACCCTGGAGCAGGAAAAGCGCGATGCGGCTGAGCTGGCCTCATTCACCTCTACCAAATTGATCGCCGCGTCCGGTGTGGGCCTGACCCTGGCCATCGGATTGCTCGCCGCAATCGTTGTCTATGGCGTGACGCGCCCTCTGAACGGGATGACGGGAGCGATGGGTCGTCTGGCTGCGGGCGATCTGGACGTGAGCGTCACCGGCACCG
>NZ_JAELXT010000021.1 GCF_016427565.1 Microvirga splendida | reverse complement strand
TGCTCCTTGCGTGGCTCGAAACCCCACAGCTTACGAACAAGCGGGGCAGAAGCACGGCCGGACCATCCCATTACCGGCCCGGCTCACCTCCAGGGTCCGTCCGAGGATCTCGGCCGCAGCAAACGACAACTCGTCGGGATCGCCGATGTCGCGGATGCGGTCACCGAGTTCGAGAAGGGCCCGGCGATGGGTTTCGGCCCGGATCCGATCCGTGACGTCGTACCCCTCGACGAAGATGCCCGTCACGGTACCGGTCGCGTCGGTCAGCGGTTGGTAGACGAAGTCGACATACCGCTCGTCGATGGAGCCGCCAGGGGTTGTTTGAGCAGCGTACTTCGCACCGATCAGGTTGAGAGCCTTGCCACTACGGTAGACCTCGTCCAGGAGCTCAAGGTAACCCTGCTCGACTGCATCCGGCAGGGCCTCTGCAACCGTCTTGCCGATCACGTCGCGATGCCCGACCAGCCGCATGTAGGCGGGGTTGGCGAGCCCGAACCGGTGCTCGGGTCCCTCGAGCATCGCCACGAAGCCGGGAGCCTGCTCGAACATCCGGGTCAGGCGTTCACGTTCGGCCTGGGACCGGCGTTGAGCCAGGACCTTCTCGGTTGTCTCCTGGGCGACACAGAAGATGCCTGTGATCCGGTCGTCGTCGCCCCGCAGCGGCGTGTAGGAGTAGCTGAACCAGCTCATGTCCCGGTCGCGGCCGGCGAGCGCGAACGGCATGTCCTCGAACCATTGTGCCTCACCCGCGAGCACGGCCGCGTTGAGCGGACCAAGGGTCTCCCAGATCTCCGCCCACAACGCCGCCGCAGGCTGCCCAAGCCCGGCCGGATGCTTGGTGCCGAGGATCGGAATGTAGCCGTCGTTGTAGAGCGAGATCTGCTCGGAGCCCCAGGCGATGTAGGCCGGCTGGCGCGCTTGGAGCATCAGACTGACCGCCGTCTTCAGCGCCTGCGGCCAGCATGTGGGAGGACCAAGTGGCGAGGCCAACCAGTCATGGGCCCGGATGAGCGCTCCCATCGTGCCACCACCGGCCAAAAAGCCGGGAGAGGACAGGGTATCAGGCTTGGAGTTCATCATCCACCTGCCGGATCCAGGGGCAGAGCGGCGCCCTTGCGCCGGCTGCGCTTCTCCTGCTGCTGGAGCAGGCGCAGACTGGCCCGGACCACCTCACTGGCATTCTGGTACTGGCCGGAGGCGACCTGAGCGCGGATGAACGCGTTCAGCTCCGCCGTGAGGGAGACGTTGCGGGTCTGGTCTGTGGCCATGAACGGATGTCCGGTGAGTGAGGGCATCTAGTTGGCAAGAATTGACAATCAAGAGAGGCGCGGCGCGGCAAAAGAGGGTCGGAACCGCTTATGAAGGATTTAACCTTCAAAGTCTGACGGGGACTCATGGTGGCACGCCGATCGAGGGGTCACGCACCATGCTGGTCCACATACAGACCCGATGCTTGCGGTTCTCCATTGGAAGGTCCCCGCTAAACCCATCATTTGGCGGTTGATGTTGCTTGCTACGATGACACTGCTCCTGGCAAACAACAGCTCCGGCACCAAGAAGGAGCTTGCATGCCACCGTGCGGTTAGACAATGATCCCGGTGGAATAAGAAATTCCCCGGCTCTTTCAGACGATGTGGCATCCCTGGGTTGAGCGCACCTTCGACCCTTGCGCTAGGACGATCTGCCATTCATCAGCGAAGCAATGCTGGCGGCGAGCTCGTCCTTGCGAAACGGCTTCGTGAGGCGTGGCAGGTCGGGCTCGATGCCCTCGCTTTCCGCATACCCGGAAATCACAAGGATTGGCACGCCTGGCCTGAGCGTCTGGACAGTTCGCGCGAGGTCCGAGCCGGTCATGCCCGGCATGAGGTGATCGGTGACCAGAAGGTCGAGCTCCGCACCCTTCTGCACCAACGCCAAACCCTCTTCGGCCGTGGTCGCTTCCAGCACATCGTAGCCGAGGTCGGCGAGCATGTCGGCCGTGCTCAGCCGCACAAGCTCCTCATCATCGACGAGCAGCGCGCTCTTGCGCGCATGGGCGAGGTGTACCGCGCGCGCTGGCCCCGGCGCCTCGGGCCTATCGGCACTCTCGGGCAGCCAGAGTTCAACGTTGGTGCCGAGCCCAGGCTTGCTCTTGATGGACAGCGCTCCGCCGAGTTGCGAGGCGAGACCGTGAACCATCGACAGTCCGAGGCCCGTGCCCTTGCCAATGCCCTTGGTCGAGAAGAACGGCTCGACGGCACGGGCAAGGGTCCCCTCGTCCATGCCGGTTCCGGTGTCTGCGACGGAAAGGCGGACATAGCGCCCGGCCTGAAGCGTTCCGCCCACTCCTGCCTGAACGGTTTCGGCGGAAGCTGTGATGCGGAGCGTGCCGCCCCGGGGCATGGCATCGCGCGCATTCACCGCGAGGTTCAGAAGCGCCATTTCGAGCTGGTTTGGGTCGGCCTTGGCGGGCGGGAGGTCCTCGGCAGCCTCGACCATCACCCTGACCTGAGGACCCGTCGTACTCGCCACCAGATCGGCCATGCCGCGAACGACCTTACCCACATCCACTGCGGTCATCTGGAGCGGTTGGCGTCGCGCGAAGGCAAGGAGCCGCTGCACCAGCGTCTTGGCCCGTTCAGCCGATTGCGCAGCGCCAGCGATCAGCCGCTGCTCGCGCTCGCCGCCTACGCCTCTGCTCTGGAGCATGTCGAGCGCGCCCACAATGGGAGTCAGCAGGTTGTTGAAGTCGTGCGCGACGCCGCCCGTGAGCTGGCCCATCGACTCCATCTTCTGGGACTGGCGGAGCGCCTCCTCGGCCGTCACTTGGCGGGTGACGTTGCGGCTTGAGCCCATCAGCCGAATGATGTGGCCTTCGGCATCTCGGACCGGCACCAGCGAAGTGTCCCAATGCTGCGGCCCGCCTGCAAGGTCGAACACCTCACGGTACTGGTAGATCGTGCCGGTCTCCACAACGTGCCGGTAGGTCTCAAGCACCCGTCGGGCAACGGAGGGCGGTAGGATGTGCTCGATGCGCTTGCCCCGGATGTCCTCGATCTTGAAGCCGACACCGGCCTCGTGCGCGGGGTTGACCTCCTCGACGACAAAGCCGCCATCGGACCGAACGCCGACCACGAACAGCGCCTCGGGCGCGTTCTCAAAATAAGCGCGGTAGAGCGCGTCGGCCTCACGGCGGGCCGCTTGCGCCTCGGCCAGCCGTTGCTGCTCGGCAACGCGCTCGGTCACGTCCCGACCCATCAGGAAGGCGCCGGCCTGGGAGCCGTCCGGTCCGCGCAGCACCTCGAACCTCATCTCGTAGGACCGGCTGTCCAGCTCCGGGTCGCCGAACTCGCTTACCTGCGTGAACGCCTCGCCTGCGAGCGCCCGGGACCATACGGCCTTGGCCGCAGCCTGCTGGTCGGGCCTGTCGGCGAGCAACTCCAGTAAGTTTTTACCGATCTCTGGACGCTTGCCAAAGATGCGCTGGTACTCGTCGGCGCAGGCTTTGTTGATCGCCAGCCATCGATACTCGCGGTCGAGAACCTGGATCTGCACGTCCGTAGTCTCGACGATGGTGGCAAGCAGGTTGCGCTCGGCAAGAGCAGCCTCGATCCGGTGCTCGAGTGTGTCATTGAGCTGCCGAAGCCGCGCCTCTCGCTCACGGAGTGCTGCCTCGGAGCGAGCGCGCTCGACCGCCGCCCAAGTGCGCTCCGCCACCTCGGTGACGAGCTCAACATCGTGCTCGTCCCAGGGGCGTGGCTCCCGCGCGTGAACGTAGAGCGCCACCCGCATCCGTCCTTCCTTCACCAGCGAAGCCGTGATGGCGGCACGCGTGTCGATGGCGTCGAATGCCGCAAGGCTTTCGGGCGCGCTGGTGCGTGGATCGCGCGCCGCGTCGGAAATGAGAAGCGGAATGCCAGCGCGCAACGCGGCCAGCACATCGGGACCAAACCCCGCGAGGTCGTGAGTGCCCTCCCGGGAGGGCACGCTCCCGTCTGTCCAGTTGCGGTCGGTGGTGAAGTAGCGGGCCGTCTCCTCCACCTCGCCGTATCCCACCCGGTTGGCGCCGAGATGCCGCCCGAGCGCCTCCTGGGCCACCTCGATGACTTTCCGTGGGTCAGCCAGAGACCGCAGTTTGTCGCTGAGATCGAGCAGAAACCGGTTACGTCGCTCGCCGAGGACCCGGTCGGTTGTCTCGTGGCCCTGGTTGAACACGCCCGCAATCGAGCCGTCCTCGCCACGGATCGGAGTGAAGCTGTAGTTCCAGTAGGTCTCGCGGCGGACACCGCCCCGCACCATCGGCAGCATTTGGTCGTAAGTCGAGAAGCCTTCTCCGGTCTCCAGCACGCGCGCGAGCTGCGGGTAGACCACGTCCCAGATGTCGGTCCACACCTCGGCCCCAGGCCGCCCCAGGGCCCACGGGTGGCGCCCGGCCGGGATAGGAGCCCAGGCGTCGTTGTACAGGAGGTGCAACTCCGGCCCCCAGTATATCGCGGTGGGGAAGCTCGAGGTCAGACAGATGGAAAGCGAAGAGCGCAGCGACTGCGGCCACGTCTCAGGAAGGCCCAGCGGGGTCGCCGACCAGTCATGCGCCAGGATCAGGGCGGCCGTCTCACCCCCGTTGACAAGGAAGTCGAGAGACTCCTGGTCGCTCGCTTCGACCTTAGTGCCCATCACGTCCCCTGCCTATTGGGGA
Organism: Microvirga splendida; assembly: GCF_016427565.1. Lineage (GTDB taxonomy): Bacteria > Pseudomonadota > Alphaproteobacteria > Rhizobiales > Beijerinckiaceae > Microvirga > Microvirga splendida. The sequence goes on along the minus strand of NZ_JAELXT010000021.1, from coordinate 79,550 downwards.
GACGTTCGGTTCAAGGACGCTCCTGGACTGAATGAGGAGGCGCAAACCGGCCCGAACGACCTCGCTGGCGTTCTGGCACTGGCCGGAGGCGACCTGACCGCGGATGAACGCGTTCAGTTCAGCAGTCCGAGAGACGTTGCGGGTCTGGTCGGGGGACATTGGGGGAGGATCCGGTGACGGGGTGGATCTAGCTGCTGACTTTTGACAATCAAGAGACATCCGCCAGCTGCACCAGCCGCTCAGCAGTCCGGTCAATTCGGAGGTTTGGGCTGCCCCATTGATCAATACTCCGGCACGAGCCGCTCCTCGATCAGCGGAATATCCATATGGCACGACAACCCCTCCCGGTCATAGGCGATACTGATCGTTGCATGACATTGATGGGTCAGGACCCGATGCAGCAATGTCGACCCAAACCCCTTTCGCCGCGGCTGTTCCACCGGCGGACCGCCCCGCTCCACCCATTCGATAGCAAGCCGGCGCCCTTCTTCCAGATCCCGGACCTTCCAAGCCACAGCAACCTGTCCGCCTGGACCCGAGAGGGCTCCGTGTTTGGCCGCGTTCGTGGTCAGCTCATGCAAGGCCATGCCGATCGGCACGGCCAGATCGGCCGAGAGCTCCACCGGTGGCCCATCGAGGGTGATCCGCCGCGCGCCGCCATCGTCGTAATGAGCCAGTTCGTTCCTGAACATCTCGATCAGCGGCGCAGTCTGCCAATAATCCTCGGTCAGGAGGTTGTGTGTGTTGGCTAAGGCGACAATCCGGTCCGCGAACGAGCGGTAGAACTCATCCACGGAGTGCGTGGAACGAGCTGTGGCCCCGAGGAGACCCTGGACCGTTGCAAGAGTATTCTTCACCCGATGGTGCAGCTCGCGGATGAGCAACGCCTGGCGCTCATGCGTACGCTGCCGCTCCTTGAGGTGCGCCTCGACCTCCCTCTGGCGCTGCCGCGCCCGAAAGGCGGACCTGACGGCGTTCACCAACACCGCCGGATGGAACGGTCGCTCCAGCACGGTGACGTTCCCGAGCAGGTCGGTGAGGTGTTCGACAGGTGAGCCGCCGCGATGGGTGAGCAGAATGAACGGAAAGTCGGACCAGGGCGGCTGCCTCTCGATCCACTCGGCAAGCTCGCGGCGGTCGGCACTGAGGAGTGCCTCCTCCGTGATCACCGCACAGGCCGATCCATCCAGCCCTGCGACAAGCGCTTCGAGGCTGGGGCGGGTCTCCGCCAAGATCCCGACCTCCCCGAGGATCGCCGATGCGACCGCGCCATCTCGCCCGTGCGGGGCAAGGATCAGCACGGACACGTCATCGGCCTCCACCATTGTCGGTCTCACGCTCCTCAAGAAGCGAGGCGCGCTGGCCCTCGAACGTCGGCACGCCCGTCAACACACCCCGGAATTGCTCCAGCGGCGGACCAACGCGCAAACCCTGATTGTCGATCCGGAACTCCCGGATCGTGTCCTCGTGCGAGCCCGTCCGCCGCTTGACCACCGACAAGGCCCGCCGGATGCGCCCGTTCGCCTCGAAGAAACGCAGCAGCACCACCGCGTCGCTGAGATAGGTCAGGTCGATCGGCGAGACCATTTGGCCAACCATGCCGTGCTGGGCCAGGATCATGATCGTCACCACCCCCTGCTGGTTCAGGTAGGTGAGAAGTTCATGCATCTGGAGCACGATGAACGGCTGTTCCGGCATGGCATTCAGGTAGCCGGTCAGGCTGTCGATCACGACGACCCTTGCTCCATCCCGTTCGACAGCCTCCCGCACGCGGCCGGCGAACTCGCCAGGAGAGACGTTGGCCGGATCGATCTGCTCGATACGAAGCCGCCCTGCCTCAACGTGAGGCGCCAGGTCGAAGCCGACACCCTTGGCTCGTTGCAGAAGAATACCGATGGTCTCGTCGAAGCTGATCATGAGGGCAGGCTCACCACGCTCCAGGGCGGCCCAGAGATAGCCGAGCGCCAGCGTGGACTTGCCCGCTCCCGACGGACCGATGACGAGCGTACTGGTGCCGCGGCTCAGACCTCCACCAAGGATGGTGTCGAGTTCACCGATGCCGCTGGGGATCGCGTCAAAGGTAAAATTCCTGTGATGATCGGCGGCCACCAGACGGGGAAAGATCCGCAGGCCACCGCGCTGAATGATCAGATCATGGTAGCCGCCCCGGAAGGCGGTGCCGCGCATCTTCGTGACGCTGAGCCGGCGCCGCTCGGCGCCATAGGCCGGAACAACCTGCTCAAGGCGGATAACCGCATGGCTGATCGAGTGCAGATTGAGGTCGTCCTGGTCGGAGGTCAGGTCGTCGAGCATGAGGACGGTTGCGTCATTGAGCAGGAAATAGCTTTTCAATGCCAGCACCTGCCGGCGGTAGCGCAGCGAGCCCTGGGACAGAAGCCGGATCTCCGAGAGCGAGTCGAACACGACCCGCCGGGGCTTCACCCGTTCGATCTCCGCCAGCGCCATCTGCACCGTCTCGCCGAGCTCCAGATCGGAGGAGTAGACTAGGCTTTGCTGCTGTTTTGGGTCGAGACTCAGTTCCGGTGGGACAAGCTCGAAGATCTCGATGCCCTCAAGCGACCAGCCATGGCGCGAGGCGACGGACAGAAGCTCTCGTTTGCTCTCGGACAGAGTGATGTAGAGGCAGGTCTCACCCGCCTCGACCCCGGCGAGCAGAAACTGCATTCCTAGCGTCGTCTTGCCGGAGCCGGGCCGCCCTTCGATGAGATGAGCGCGATTGGCGGCATAGCCCCCGGCCAGAATGTCATCGAGCCCTGGAACCCCTGTTGGGACGGGTGCAGCATCGGAAGGCGACGAAAGCGTCATGGACAGTCTCAAAAAAATAAGCGGTTTCGGTTGGGTCGACGATTGAGCCCCATGTTGTGCATCAGGTCCGAGTCCGTCGCACAGGCCGGTATGGTCGTCATTTAGAGGGCACTTGCGCGTCCTTGTAGACAGGAGCTTCCAAGTTGTCTGTCCACATGTGCACACATGGCCCAGGTTATGTTCACAATTGAACGTAAATTGCCCTGGCGCGTTGGACGTGTCGAAGCGGTGGAGAAAAGACGCCTAATGCAGCTTCCCATGATCCCATCACGCCTCAGGGAGAGGATTGCCAGCAACAACCTGCTGAGCGCTCTCAAGCCGGAAGATCTCGCCATCGTGGTGCCGTCGCTTCAGGAGTGGGAGGGCGAGGCTGGAGCCAGGCTGTACCAACCTGGAGACGAGGTCAGGTTCGTTTACTTCCCTTGCGGTCCAAGCCTGGTGTCCTTCGTGGTTGAGCTTGAGGATGGTCTGACCGTTGAGACGGCCCTGATCGGACGTGAGGGGGCGGTCGGCGGCATCGTGAGCCAAGGGCGTCTGCCGGCCTTTGCCCGCTCCGAGATCCAGTTCCCGGGTCCCTTCCTGCGCCTTTCCACAGCCGACCTGGAGGAGTTCGAAACCCGGTCGCCGAGCCTAAGGCATCTCTTCGCTCGCTATGCGGACTGCATGCTGGCGCAGGTGTTCCAGTCGGTGGCATGCAACGCGGTCCATACGATCGAGCAGCGGACGGTGAAATGGCTGCTGGCCGCCATCGATCGGACGGGCGATCATGATATCCCGCTGACCCAGGAGCAGTTGGCCAGCATGATGGGGGTTGGCCGAAGCTATGTCAGCCGGGTCATCCAGTCCCTGAAGCGCCGGCATCTGCTGGAAACCCGCAGGGGTGGGGTACGCGTCCGGGATCTGGACGCTCTGGATGCGTTGTCATGTGGCTGTAACAATGCCTTGCGCCGCCATTTCGATCAGGTGCTGGCGGGCGTCTATCCAACCCTCGAGGAGAGTTCGGCCCAAAAGGAAGAGGCAGGCAGTAGGCGCCCTGGCTCGAGGATGAAGGGCTGAAGGCCCAGATGCCGCCGACGATCTATGACGCTGTAAGTGACCTCTGCCGATGAGACACTCTGATCGTCTTCCCTGCAATCAACGTCACTGTCGCTGCTGTATGTTTCAGGGATGCGGCTCGCGAGATACTCTATAAGATGAGATGGTTTGCTGACCTTTTAAGGGAAATCGCCCACCATCCCCTCGACGGTGTCACACCATAGTGCTACACATGGCTCAATTGGCGCGATGCTAAGTGCTTGATATTGCTGCATTTAAGAGAGTGAATGTCCAATCCTCTCTTGCGCCTTTCTGAGAAAACTGCGGATCGAATGTTCGGTCTTCTAAGACCCACCGGTAGTGTGGTTTCCGGACGCCGTGGGGCCTCTCACGGTTGACAGCCGGAGTGGCAGGGGGGCCCCCTTGGAGGGGGCACGCCACAAGGATGGGTGCCATGGACAACTTCGACCACATTCTGAATTGGAAGCTGAAACAGGGCTCGCACACGTTCCCCGGCAAGGATGGCGGAACCTGCATCAACGAAGCAGCCATTGTCGCCGCGGGTTTCCCATACCGTCCCGTCCGGTCCGTGCAAGACATGCCAGACTGCTTCTCGCGCCCGATTTGTGCGCTGGCGATGCAACTGAACGATGAAGCCACCCATGAGGAGCGGCAGCAACTGCTGCCCTTCGTCACCCGTCTAGCCTGCGCCGACACACCGGTGGTTGAGCGCAAGCGGGAACTCTATATCTCGTCCCGATTGAGAGACGATCTCCCGTTCCGAGCGCGGCTTGATATCCTCGAAGGTGCGCTCGCTGTGGGACGCCAGGCTGACTTGCTGGAACCAGAGAAGGTGGGGACGCGGATGGCTGTCGTTCAGCAGAACGCCGCAACACCTACCTCTGTGGCTGACCATCCCATGTTCGCCAAAATCAAGAGCTGGTTCGGCTCGGCCAAGAACACCGAGCCTGTGAACCGACTGTACGATCCCTTCGAGAAGCGCGGGAGAAGAGACTGGGATGTGGGATTGCCCCGCATCCTGGGTCAGAAGGTTCTAAAATTGGAGTGCCCTTAGTTCATGCGCCAGGAGCAGGCCTCTTGGATCATAAGGCTTTGGAGCTATGCGACGATATTTAAAAGTAGTCTCTTGTCGTTGAGCTGCATAGCACGAAGAATATTTAGCAATACAGAGTCTATTTGAATCTCTCCCTGTCAGAGCTCGAATCTAGCTTGAGTCTTAAATAGCGGAAATGCGGTAAGTCCACTGCAACGTGACTGGATCCATCCAAGCGCTTGACTCATTCGGACTCAGCTTTTCAGTGGAAATCGCAATCAGGATTAATCGATTCTTACAGATCGACTCCACACGTAACACCGAATCGGTTCATCTCTCATGTGTTGCGAGAGAGTGGGGTACACAACGTCCGATAGCTTGAGTCAGCAAGATCATCAGCGCTTCCGAGAGGTCCCTCGCCAGACGGACTTCCGGGAGATCGTCGTGTTGGTGCTTGAAGAAGCCGGTGGCGAGATCAGTGCCGGCACAAGAGAGCGCATCGGTCTCATCGGACTGAGATTAATCCCCGACCTCGCGACACTCTTCGAACGGGAGAAGACAACCGTGAACTAAGGCTAGGCAAAGCAAAAGGCCCACGAAGCTGGAAACTTCGAGGGCCTTTGGAGTCACCGAGGGATCGGCGACAGGAATGGTGTAGCAACCTCCTTATGCCATCCCGACAAGCTGCGTGTCAAGAACATCGGTTTCGGTGAACGCTCCCGCTTTGCCCTCACATTGGAGGGAAGCGATGCAACCCGCATCGTCTGGAGGCCGGCGGCTGAGACACGCTGCTTTGGCCGCGAGGAAGTTTGCGCTCGAATCTGGGCGCACTGTTACACGAAAGGAGCTTTCAGCCTCTGCTCGTGATGCTGAAAGAGCACTCCGTCTGAGCGCACCGCAGAGACTTGTCCTGAGTCAGCTCGTCGTCTGTTGGGGCGAACATCACATGGACAGGCTTCTCGTCTGGCCGTCCAACCAGAGGCTGACGGCAGCCACCGGACTGTCGGAGCGGTCAATCCGCAATGCCATCCGGGCCCTGATTGAGCTTCAAGTGCTCATCCCGAAGGACTCCCCGAACGGCAAGCGCTACGCCGTTCGGGACGAGAAGGGGAATGTTGTCGATGCCTTCGGCTTCGATCTCACGCCGCTCTATGCACGCCGAGGCGAGTGGGCCGCCGCCACCGCTGAGCAACAGCAGCGAAAGGAACTTCTAAAGCGCTCCTTTGACGAGATCACGGTCTGCCGTCGTGCCACTGAAGCGGCTTTGAGTGCACTGGCGCAGTACTACCCCGCTGTTGATCGTACTGCTCTTGAGAGCCGCCTCAGTACACTGAAAGCTCGCACCCCAAAACGCTCCGGGGCGACACTCCCGGCCGGGCTCGTCGAGGTCTGGAACGAGATCAGGCAGCTCGCTGAAGAAGCCTTCTATCAGGCAAGCTGTGACGGCATGACATGCCGACACATAGAGGCAGAGAATGAATCCTTGAGTAAGACTTGTCACAATGGCCGCCAGGATGACATGGAGCCTGCTGCTCAGACCGCTTTACCCACTGAGCTGTCGCTACCAACCTTGATCGTCGAAGCGTGCCCCGTGATCTCCGATTGTGCTCACCCGATCCGAAATGCTGCCGACCTTGTTTCGGCGGGACGGTTCCTTCGAGCCTCCTTGGGAGCCCACCCAAGCGCCTGGACTGAGGCCGTCGAGGCCATCGGAGCCATCCATGCTGCAACAGCTGTAATCTACGTCCTGCAACTCTATGACGACGATGTCTCAAGCGGCAAACACAGCATCCGAAGCCCTGGTGGGTACTTCCGGTCTATCATTCGCCTCGTTAAGAGAGGCGAAATCGACCTTCAGACTGAGCTGCTTGCCTTGCGGAGACACAAGCTTGCTCAGGGGAACAAAATCGGTCGGCCGGGGAGTGAAATAAGTTGTGGCCCGCGTCGAAAGACTTGGGTGCATGAGGTACCCTCCCAAGGAAGCGGGCAGCAGTCAGCCGTAACCCGTGTCTGGCGCACGGGTCATCGGCAGGATACGAGCGGGGTTGCCATCTGAAGGCAGCTGATCGCTGTGACGTCGGGACTATGAATGGGGCAAAGGCCCTATGGGAGGACCATTCGTATGGAACTTGGACTCTACACCTTCGGCGACGTGGGCACCGATCCGGTGACGGGACGCCGGGTTGCCCCGGCGGAGCGCCTCCGCAACCTGGTGGAAGAGATTGTCCTGGCCGACCAGGTGGGACTGGATGTGTTTGGTCTTGGCGAGCATCACCGGCCCGATTATGCCGTTTCAGCGCCTGCTGTAGCGCTGGCCGCCGCAGCGACCCAGACAAGGCGCATTCGCCTGACAAGCGCCGTGACAGTGCTCAGCTCCGATGACCCAATCCGTGTGTTTCAGCAGTTCGCGACCCTCGACAATCTCAGCCAGGGCAGAGCCGAGATCATGGCCGGCCGCGGCTCCTTCATCGAGTCTTTTCCGCTCTTCGGCTACGACCTTGATGATTACGACACGCTCTTTGCCGAGAAGCTGCAACTCCTGATGCAACTCAACGAAAGCGAGCAGGTCAGCTGGCCGGGCGGGAAACATACTCCCCCGATCACAGGCCGTGGCGTCTATCCGCGGCCGTATCAGGAGAAACTGCCGATCTGGATCGCGGTCGGCGGGACCCCGCAGTCCCTTGCTCGTGCCGGGGTGCTCAATCTGCCATTGGCGCTCGCCATCATCGGGGGAGAGCCAGCGCGCTTTGCGCCCCTATTCAATCTCTACCGGCAGGCGGCCCAGCGCGCAGGCCACGATCCGGCAGCCCTAAAGACATCGATCAACGTGCACGGCTTTGTCGCCACGACTACGCAAGAGGCTGCCGACACCTTCTATGCCCCACAGGCGGAGGTGATGAACCGGATTGGGCGGGAACGCGGCTGGCCGCCGACCAGCCGCCAGCAGTTCGACGTGGCACGGGGACCACGTGGCGCACTCTTCGTCGGAAGCCCTGCGGAGGTGACAGACAAGATCCTGGCGGCGCATGAGATCTTCCGGTTCGACCGCTTCCTGATTCAGATGGCCATTGGCGTGATGGACCACATCAAGCTGATGAAGGCGATTGAAATCTTCGGAACGAGGGTGGCGCCGGAGGTGCGAAAGGCGATCCGATCGTAATGGTAGGCGGTGTGAACGGATTTCTGAGGAATGGCAGGAGGCGGTCGTTGGCGACCGCACTCCCGCGAAGATCATTTGCCGTTGCCTCTTACGGAACGCACCGCCGCATTACCCTAGCGAGCCGCTGTGAGAATGCCTTTGCATCAGCCGGGAGTTCACCGTCCAGGATCCGAGCCTCGTCCAACAGGAGATGAGCCGCGTCTTCACGAAGCGTCGGCTTACTCTCGCCAAGGTTGGCAAGAGCCACCACGAGGTCGTGGCGTGGGTTGATTTCGAGGACGGGTTTGGCCGCAGACGGCAGCTGACCCGCTCGGGCGAGAAGCCGCTCCAGTTGCCGATCCATGCCTGTTTCTGATGCCACCAGACAGACGGCGCTTTCCGTCAGCCGCTCGGAGGGGCGCACATCGGCCACGGCCTCGCCCAGGGTCGCCTTCACGGATTGGATGAACCGCGTCACCGCTTCTGGTGCCGGCGCGCCCGCGTTCTCCTGGGCCTCGGTCAGCGGGATCTGCGCCAGGTCGGCCGCACCCTGGGTCACCGACTTGAATGGCTTGCCCTCGTAATCGACGCCAGCCGTGACCCAGAAGCTGTCGACCGCATCCGGCAGAAGCAGCACCTCGATGCCACGCGCCCGGAAGCCTTCGAGCTGCGGCGAGGCCTCGAGCCGGGCGAGATCCGTCCCCGTCACATAGTAGATAGCCGTCTGGTTCTCCTTGAGGGAGCCGACATAATCCTTGAGCGAACGCCACCCGCCACCGGAGGCGGTGGTCTTGAACCGGGCCAGTCCCAGCAATGTCGAGCGTCGCTCGAAATCCTCATAGAGCCCTTCCTTCAGCACCGGACCGAAGGTCTCCCACACCTTGGTGTAGGCCTCCGCATCGTTCTGCGCGAGCTTCTCGAGCTCGCCGAGCACGCGGCTGGTCACGCCCTTCTTGATGGCAGCGAGAAGCGGGCTCTCCTGGATCATCTCGCGCGAGACGTTGAGCGGCAAGTCGGCCGAGTCGACGAGCCCGCGCACGAAGCGCAGGTAACGCGGCACGAGCTCGGCCTCGTCGGTGATGAAGACCCGCTTGACGTAGAGCTTCATGCGGCCGTGGCGATCGGGATCGAACAGGTCGAACGGCGTGGAGCCCGGCACGAACGCCAGAGCGGTGTATTCGTGGCGGCCCTCGGCCCGGAAATGCACCGTCAGAGCCGGCTCGTCGAACTGGCCCGCCACGCTGCGGTAGAAGTCGGTGTAGTCCTCGGGCGTGATCTCGGAGCGTGGCTTCACCCACAGAGCAGCGCCGTCGACGACCTCCTGCGGCTCCGCTCCGGGCTTCTCGACAAGGGAGATCGGCACCGGAACATGGCCCGACTGCTCCTTGACGATGCGCTCGAGCCGGTAGCGCTCCGTGTAGGATGTGGCGTCCTCCATCAGGTGGAGGATCACCCGGGTGCCGCGGGCCGGGGCCTCGTCGACGGCTACGGGGGCGACCGTGTAGGATCCCTTGCCGTCGGACGACCAGATCGTTGCCTCCTCACTGCCGGCTCGGCGTGAGACGACGTCGACCCGGTCGGCCACCATGAAGGCCGAGTAGAAGCCGACGCCGAACTGCCCGATGAGCTGAGCCCCTTCGCCGCCCTGGGCGGCCTGGATCCGGTCCATGAAAGCCTTGGTACCCGACCGCGCGATGGTGCCGAGCGCCTCGATCATCTCGTCCCGGCTCATGCCGATGCCGTTGTCCTCGATCGTCAGGCGGCGGTTGTCGGCATCGATCAGCAGCGTGATCCGGGCCTTGGGATCGTCGCCGAGCAGGGCGGGGTGGGAGATCGCCTCGTAGCGCAGCTTCTCGCAGGCATCGGCCGCGTTGGAGATTAGCTCACGCAGGAAGACGTCCTTGTCGGAGTAGACCGAGTGCACCATCAGGTGCAGCAGCTTGGCGACATCGGCCTCGAACGTATGGTTCTCTGGGGCGGGCGTGGTGTCAGCAGTCGTCATGGCGTGAGATGAACCTTGTTGCTCCGGCGGGCGATGAGATGGCTGCGGACGGTCAAGATTTCAAGCCTGAAAGCCTCGGGTGAGGCCGGCTGTGCAGAAATCTGGCAGGGGCCGCTTAGCGTGCCGATCGGAACCGCTCGAAGGCGGTGATCCTCTGGCTGAAGGGCTCGACCTCGCGCCGGTAAACCTCCCGTCGGAGAAACGCGAGTTCGGCCTCAAAGGCCTCCTCGTCGACCTCCACCCACCAAGCCTTCGGTCGGCCGTCGGTGCCGTCGTTCCAGCGGTACCCGCGTGCCTTCAGCATATCCTTCATGTCGTACGGACTGCCCTCGGCCCAGATGCGCACGAGCGCCTTTCGCGCCGAGGCCAGCAGATGCTCGAAGGGGAACCCGGCCCCAGAGGGGAGCGGGGAGGCCAGCACCTCGAGCAGGGCATGGCAATCCTCGACGGCCCGGTGGCCCTGGTGGAACCAGCCGCACTGGGTCAGGAGGTACCCTAGCTTCGATCCTTCAAAGCCGAACCCGCTCCAGGCGATCTCGGAATGGGAGCAGGCCCACGCCTTGACCCGAAAGTCCTTGGACAGACGCTCACAGAAGGGCCGATCAAATCGAGCGTTGTGAGCGATGATCAACTCTGCCGGCGCAATGAACTTCTCAACTGCCTCAAGATCGAGCACTCGGCCCGCAACCATCTCGGGCGTGATCCCGGTCAGGCGAGTGATTTCAGGACTGATCGGTACGCTAGGCTCACGCAGGGCATTGAACGTCCCGATCACATCACCGATCCGGCCTTCCTCATCATAGGTGAAGGCAACCATGCCGAGTTCGATGACCTCGTCTCTTGTGTGATCCAGGCCGGTGGTTTCGGTGTCCAGGATGACGGCGATCTTCTCGCCGTGGAAAGCGGTGCGGGACACGACGATGGGGCGTGGTGTCAATCGGCGCAGAATGCGATAGTCGCCTGTGGCCTCCAGGATCCGGGCGGCGGTCTCATAGTCAGAAGCCTTGAAGGACTCGCTGCGTTGCTTGGCCTTGATGACAATCTCATCGACGGGACTCGTCTTGATCGGACCTGGCGGTGCATCGTAGTCCAAGAAAAGGTCAGCCTGGCCTCGCATTCCCATACCTTCTGCCCGCCAACAGGACAGGCCCACGCGTCGGGCCCGGCGGGGCAGACTAGAGTGTGCGAGTCGCCAGATCGTTAATGCACCAGACAGACGGGAGGGAGTACAACCCGTGGAGTGGTTGGTCTGTCTCGATCGTGGGGGCAGATCTGTTATATAAGATTACAGCGGGAGTGCTTTGAACCCAGTCCGGATTTACAATCTGACTCTTGTTTTCTGAAGCGCCTCATACGATTTCACGTGGTCCTAGTGGTGAGCCTGGACCATGACAATTCATTTCCCCTTCGATAACACCTACGCGCGCCTGCCTGATCGGTTCTATGCACGCATAGAGCCCGAAGCCGTCACAGCTCCGAGGCTCATCCGGCTGAACCGGGATCTCGCGTTACACCTCGGCCTCGACCCTGATCACCTCTCCAGTCCTGAAGGCGTTGAGCTTCTGTCCGGCAACCGCGTTCCGGATGCGGCCGAGCCCATTGCCATGGCCTATGCCGGGCACCAGTTTGGGCAGTTCGTGCCACAGCTCGGCGATGGACGCGCCATCCTCCTTGGCGAAGTGGTCGACCAAAATGGCATCCGTCGAGACATTCAGCTCAAAGGCTCAGGTCCGACACCCTTCTCGCGCCGCGGTGATGGTCGGGCGGCACTGGGACCTGTCCTGCGTGAATATCTCCTCAGCGAGGCCATGGCGGCGCTCGGCCTGCCGACAACGCGTGCGCTCGCCGCGGTGTTAACCGGGGAGACCGTTGTCCGGGAGACGCCACTTCCCGGTGCGGTTCTCACCCGGGTGGCGTCGAGCCATATTCGGGTCGGCACGTTCCAGTTCTTCGCAGCCCGGCAGGATACGGAGGGGCTGCGGCTCCTCGCGGACTACGTCATCGGCCGGCACTATCCACAGGCCGCCGGAAGCGACCATCCCTACCGCGCGTTCCTCGACCAGGTGATCGCCGCCCAGGCAGACCTTATTGCTCGTTGGCTGCACATCGGCTTCATCCATGGAGTCATGAACACCGACAACATGTCCATCGCCGGCGAGACGATCGATTATGGCCCGTGCGCCTTCATGGAGGCCTACGATCCGGCGACAGTCTTCAGCTCCATCGACCGGCAGGGCCGCTATGCCTATGGCAACCAGCCGCGCATCGGTCTCTGGAATTTGACGCGGCTGGCTGAGGCGCTTCTGCCGCTCCTGTCCGAGGATCAAGAGAACGCGGTCGCGGAAGCGAATGAGGCGCTCGAAGCCTTCTCGGGTCAGTTCGAGGCAGTTTATTATGCAGGGCTCAGGCGCAAGCTCGGGCTGCTGACGGAGCGCGAGGAGGACCCGACGCTTGCCGGTGATCTCCTGAAGGTCATGGCCGACAACCAGGCTGACTTCACCCTGACCTTCCGGCGCTTAAGCGATGCCGCTGCCGGATCCGAAGCGGACGAGGCCGTCCGAAACCTATTCATCAATCCACTTGCTTATGATGCTTGGGCCACCCGCTGGCGCCAGCGGTTGAGCCTTGAACCGCAAGATGGTGTCAAGCGCCAAGCTGCCATGCGCGCGGTTAATCCAGCCTTTATCCCGCGCAATCATCGCGTGGAGGCGATGATACAAGCTGCAGTGGAGCAGGGCAACTTTGCTCCGTTCGAGGAGCTTCTGATGGTCCTCTCGCGTCCCTATGACGATCAGCCAGCTTTCGCCCACTATTCCGAACCACCGGAACCACACCAGCGCGTCTATCGGACATTCTGCGGAACGTAGCGCCAGGTGGCCGCCTCAGTTGCCTCGCACCTGGGTCGTTCACCACATCTGGTGCCGCACCTCCAGCGTCAGACGGGGAACTCGCCTGGGCATCGAAATCTCTCCGCGGCTTTTGCCTCCGCCACGACATTTCGTTGAGACCGGATGCTTTGAACTTAGCGACTACTGAGCTATCGGGCTGCTCGGTAACGGATTGATCAGGATAAAATTGGAAGGAGCTGGCATCATTCGGCACTCAACGCGTCCGGTTCAACTCATGAAGATAGGCCATTGGGTGTTTTTTCATGATAGCCTTCCGTGTGGCTGTAAACTTGTTGTGAGTTGCAAGTAGGCCGCCCGCCGTGACTGGAGCTCCTGCGATCGTCATAGCACTGGGAACATCGAATGGAATCCCTTTGGTAGCGGCATACAACGAGCCTGCCGCTGCGATCGCGGTCACTAATATTTCCTTAGAGAAGAGAACCTCTCGGTTCGCGATACGAAGTTCATCTTTCAGGTGAGCGAGATCATCCTTCATCTCGTTCTCGAACTGACGCTCTAACTCAACTCGATCGCTCTTGTGCTTCAGGTTGCGGACGTCCTCAACGTGCTTGCTAAGTCGGTCCACATACCTGTGACGGAGATCACGGATATCGTGCCCCTTGGACTTTGCCTCGCGCCGACGAAAGTCGATTAGCGTCTCTAACGGGAGATCTGCTGTTTGAATAAGGCGAAGCGTCAAAGGTATCACACGATCATGCTTAGCCTCCTGGGCGTCAGTTGCCGCTTCGTCAACAAGAAGATTCGTAAGCGTCGCGTAGGCATGACTTCGATCGGTGAGGCGAGCGCGAGTGGTGCCTGCGCAACAATCGGCTAGAATCGACATGATTGAGAGCCCAGCGGCGTCCTGGAGTGGATAGTCAGAATTGGCGAGTGGATGCCCTGCGAGTTGAAGGTCCTGGAGCAGTTTCCAGGTTTCTGGTTGCAACTTCTGCGGCCACATCCCGTACTCCATCCACCCTCCTGGTGCGGTACTGCGATAGTAAAAGGCTTCCGGTAGCTGGCGCGTAGCGAACTCCTCAATGTCGTCATGTGCGCGCTTTTTCTCTTCCTCATTAGGCACCCGCTGTTCCCCTACCAACTCGACGGCCTCAGCCATAAGACGATCCGAATAATGAGGGCGATACCCGTCGTAGGGGACGATAAACTCGAGGCGATCCCATAGTAGGAGGGCAGTTTTCAGAATAGACGGGCTGCGTACCTCAGTGTGAGGGTAGTATAGGGCTGACCTCATCAGGGCCTCCGAGATCCTTGTTTTATACCAACACAGGTAGACGTGTGCGTGACTGGGTCGAACGATGCTGAAGACTATGGACCATAAACACTTGAGACGGAATCTTAATGAGGATGCGCTTTACGGTCGAGCTTTGTGCCTCAGCGTCTTCGTTGAGATCGCTATAGGGTGTCATATTGTGACGGGCCGGAAAGATGGTCACAGTCGTGGTGCCCGACATTCATGTAAGGAGGTGGCGCGGGCTGTAAAAAAGCCAGTCTAAGTGACTAATTTCGTTGGATCAATTTCGTACGCGGTAGAGTCCCTCCTAGCATTTAAGAGCGACCTCTCCGCCGTGGGGTTCTCGCTGATGACCTTGTACTTCGCGGTTGTTAACAGCACAATTTCGGCATCGTTGAATCAAACAGCCTACGCCTCCGCGGCCCGCCGGTGCGACTGCAAGGCGGATTCGTCTTCGCGTTCACGCGAGAGGTCGTCCCGTACGGCGACATCTTCATTAGTCGGCTTCACTGCAATCGAAATCGATTCAAGCAAAGTGTCACGGGAACCGTCTGAGCACGGTATGTGACTCTAGCCGTTTGGCTGTAGAAGCAATCCACTTTCGTGAGCAGAGCTGCAATTGTCTGCCGTAACAATGAATATTGATGGCAGTTCTTGCTGTTGGTACTGATCTGTGAGATTATTTTCGGTAATTATATCAGAAATCCAACAATTTCGAGTGAAACGCTGTTACCGTCTATTATCCTTGGTTTATGTGATCGGCATGCAGGGGAATGATGGTCATGAGGGTAGCGATTTTAGCACCCGTCAGGTTACTGGGTGATGGATTGGCCCGTTGCCTCGATGGAACATCTGCTATCAGAATCATTGGGGTTGTCAGAACGCTAGAAGAACTGCACGAATTGGTTTCGTCCAGTTTGATAGATGTCGCGTTGATCGACATGACCCAGCCGATTGACCTCGACGCTGTGCGCCTACTTGCCATCTCTGGGTCCAACGTCGTCCTGATTGCAATGGGCCTAAAAGAGCAACGTCAGGACATTATTCGCTGTGGCCGCGCTGGTTTCGTGGGCTATGTGTCGCGGGATTCTACTGTCGAGGAGCTTGCAAAGACCATGCTCGACGCAGTGGCTGGTCGGCTCGCCTGTCCGGAAGAGATTTCCGGTGCGCTGCTTCGCGCACTGTTCCGTCAGACCTCTGATCCGGCGCCCGACGGCGCGCCGCTGACCAAACGCGAGAGCGACGTGCTGCAACTGATTGGTCACGGCATGACCAACAAGGAGATCGCGCGCGAGCTCGGCCTCAGCGTCGCCACAGTCAAGCACCATGTCCACAATGTGCTCGAAAAACTCAGCCTTCCTAGGCGGTCACATGCCATGCGCAAGGTACGTGAAAAGCCATGGTTATTGGGCTAAAATTGGAGGTTCTTCAAATTATCAGACGGTAAAGTCGATAAGATAGGAAGCTAGCTCGCCTTGGGCTCCTCTCGTCACCCATGTTCTGTACATTCCATCACCTCGGCCAGATTGGAACATTATGATATTCGGGCTCTCAGGTGAAAACTTGTGGGAAATGGCGTCGGAGATCTTTCTAAATTCTCCACCTGCATAGCTAGAGAAATATCTATCCAGTCGGTCGACATAATAATTCTTCTGCGGATTCTTCGCGTAATAGGATGCTAGGAAATCCGAAAAATCGTACCGGGCAGTTTCGTCCATAAAAGCGGCCAGCCCCGACTCTACGGCAAATCCAGCCTCACCGCCTTCCGCAGGACAAGGCGCGACAGACTTGGGCTCGACATCGGGGTCGATGACGAGTTCGGCGACGGAGATACGGGAATTCGCTCCGCTGCCCGAGCGGAAAAGCCGGACCGGATACGAGCCCGGTTTGCAGGTGGACGATAAGGCCTTGGCGGCGCCGGTAAAAAACGGATCGCACGCGACGACACGCCCGGTCGGCACGTTCAACATGGCAACCTCTCGCCAGCGGCGCACCATCCTCCTTATTTCGGCTAGAGCATCGATATCCATCGTTCAGCCGCTATTTGACTGGTGGCAGGTAGTTCTTACCAATTCGCGCCCCTCTAGCCCGGTTGATCGGGGCGGGTTCCAATTCATAATTGTTTGGATCGTTCATGAACTTCTCGATTGTGTCCGAGTCCGACCACGCAAATCGGCCGACGGCGTTCCACCACCTTACCGCATCGATGATGTGGCCCATATCGCAATCGCTGAGTTTCCATGACGTGGCGGTAATGCCTTCCTCCTGCCTGAAAACAACGAGCCTGTCTCCTACGATCTTTTTTTGCGCGATCATGCGCTCCTTGACCTGTTGGCCCACCTTCGTATGGGCGCTCGGCGTTTTGCCGAGGTAGAATTCCCGCAGGTCGCCTTCATATTTTTCATACGTCTTGCCTCTGCCGGATGCCAGGAGTGCGGTCGACGAGAAGCGGCCGGAGCGGGGCCGGGAAACGATGAAACTGACTAATGGGCCGTGAGGCGAGGGCTTATAGCCGGTGACTACGGCCTTCGCGTCGCTTTCGAAGATCTTGATTGGGGTGCCGGCTGCCAGTTCGGACACGTCCGGAGGATAGACGAGCGCAACCAGCGGCGCGAGCGCATCAGCCAGCTTGTCGAACAGGTCATTGAGCGCATCAACTTCCTCGGGAAGGCGCGGATTGTCGGGTTTCTCAAGCTCGGCCCGCTTCGCATTCACCTTGCCGAGCAGGCCGTCGGCGGCGGCATAATTCTTGCCAATTTCCGGCTGCTGCGGGTCCAGCTTCGACCGGACGATCCGGAGAAAATCGACGAGCGCTCTCGGCGTGCTTGCGATTGTGACAACCGCAGCAGCACCTTTGCCCTTGAAATAAATTTCGTGTTTGGCGCCGTCCTCGCCCGTGAAGTCCTTGCGGGCGTCCCACCAGTTTCGGATGGCCGCGACCGCCTTCTTCCCCAGCCCGATCAGCGCGTTTATCGCCGCCTTGAGCTTATCGATCAGCCATAGGATCGCCTTGTCGACGTTGGCGCGCAGCTTGTCGATGGCTTTGCCGAGTTCGCGGCCGACGTCGCCGAGGCCGACCTGGTCAGCGAGGAAGCCAATCACCACCGGCATCGCGCGCTTCATCAGGCCAGCGAAGACGCCGCCCACCTTGTCGACCGCACCGGCCACGAGGTCGAGCACGTTGTCCAGAGCCTGATTGGCCATGTCGAGAATCTGCCGCATCCATTTCTTGGCGGTCAGCATCGCAGCGTAGAGGCTTTGAGCTGCAGTCAATACGGCGCCGAAGCCGGCCGTGCCAGCGATCTTGACCAGTTCCTCGGTGACCTTCGCGGCAACCTTCTTGATGATCCATTCGGCCCCGCTTTCGAGCAGGGACAGCGCGAAGTTCCCGGCCTGCTTCAACATGCCGGCGGCGTTCTCCTTCGGCGTCTTCGTGACGTCGATCGACTTGTCGACCCAGTCGAGCACGCGCTTCACTTGGCCCATCACCATGCGGAATTTCTTAACCACGGCCGGGTTGGTCTTCTTTTCGAGGAGTTCGTAGATGTGCTCTTCATTGATGCCGAGCACGCTCAGAATGAACTCGAACACTTGGCCGGCGTCGGTCCAGCTCGACGGCATGACGATGTTCTTGTCCTTGATCTCGCCGAGCAGCCAGCCCTGAAGCCCGGTCTTGATATTCTCGAACTTGTCGTCCCAGATGATCTTGAAAGCCTGTCCAAGCGCCTTCAGCGTGGATTTGATGAATACCAGCGGCTTCTTGATCACCGCATCCCAAGCCGACAGCGCCTTGGCGAAGACGGTGGCAATCAGTTCCGGTGGAAGGTTGAAGACGCGCAGCACGAACAGGAAGGCCGCGCGGATCGCGCCCATAAGGTCGTGGTTCTTGAAGACCAGCTTGACCAGCCGCCCGACCTCGTCCTTCGTCTTCTTCCAAGCGTCCTCGTCCTTCACCAGTTCGTCGAACAGTTCGATCTGGCGCAGGATGATCGGCCCAAGGAAATCGACGATCGGGTCGCGGATGCATTGCGGCACGGCGTTCCAGATCGCCTCGCCCAACAGCACCGGGAGGCTCCAGATGTCGAGCACGACGTCAGCGACCCGGCCTAGGAAATTCATGACCCGGCGCAGGAAGGCGACCAGATTGTCGAAACCGTTGGTCAGCCACACCCGCAGGTCGGCCAGCCGCGCGGTGATCGAAAGTGCCATCGCCTGCGCCTGGCCCGCCAGCCATTGCGTTAGGCTTATGATTACGGAGATTGCTGTGTTGCCCACCATCGCCGCGGCCTTGGCGAGACTGGCGGCGAAGCTGGCCAGCGAGGCGCTGATGGAGTTCGCGATACTGGTCACCAACGCGGTGACCCGGTCAAGCGCGGAAATCAGTGGCGGGATCAGCGTCTTCTCCACGAAGACGCGCGCCGTCGCCATGATGGTGCCTTTCCCCCAGTTGGCGGCGATCCAGGCGATGCCCTTGCCGACCTCCACCGCCGCCGCGCCCACCGCCAGGATCGGCCCGGCCGGCGACACCGCGACTAGCACCGCGCCGACCGCAATGCCGATGGCCTTCAATTGCTCGGTATAGGGCTGCAGGCGGACCTTGATCGCGTCCCACGCAGCTGTCAGCTTCACTTCAGCCCATTGCAATATGCCGTTCTGCCCTTCGGGAGAGTCGCCAAGGCCGAGGATGTCCTTCAAGAAGCCCCACATCTTGATGTAGGGTTCGCGTAGGCCTTCCGTCTTGTCCCACAGCCACTTCGCCGCCCGCTGCACCAGGTCGGCAATCTCCTTGATCTGACGCCACTGCTCGGCGGCATATTCCTTGATCCAGTCGACGATGGGCGCGCCGATCTTTTTCCACGCTGCTTCCAGGAAATCCTTGATGGCCTTGATGATGGGCTGGACGAATTCGACCACCGGCGTGATCAGCTTCATCAGCATCTGTTCGATCTTGGTCGCGGCGGCGCGGATCGGCGTGCAGTCGTTCTGGGCGATCTGCCCCGCCGCTTGCTTGATCGTATCGACGACCGGCCCCATCATTGCGCCGACCTGCTCGCCGATGCCGGCAATGCCGTTCAGCGGCTGGCGCAACTGGTCGAACAGCCCGTCGACCGCCTTCAAGGCGAAGGAAGCCAGCGCCTGCATCATGCCGCCAGAGCCGATCATCGTTTCCAGCCCGGGCGCGACTGCTCTCAGCGCTGCGCGCACCACCGCCTCGAGGCCACCCTGTTCGGCGATCCAGTCGGTCACGCTGTCCAGCACGTTCGCGGCGTCGTCGATCAGGTCCCTCTGGACCTCGCGCTTCGCGCCGCCTCCCTGCTGAACCGTATGGGTCAGTTCATGGGCGATCAGTTCCTTGCCATCCCGTCGGCTGGGCGCGAACTGCCCCCGCCCGAAAAAGATGTGGTTGCCGACCGTGAAGGCCCGCGCGTCGAGCTGCCGGCTGAGATGTGCCGCCTTGTCGTCGGTATGGATGCGCACCGAGCCGAAATCGGCCCCGAAGCGCGGCTCCATGAAGGCGCGCACGCCGATTGGTAGTGCTGTGCCGCTGCTCATGCTGCGCGCGATGCTGGCCATCACGCGGGAGGGTACGGGCGACCCGCCGCCTGCGCCCTTCGCGGCCGGCGCGCGCTGCACCACCGAGGTCGCCACGCCGCCCGAGACGGGCGCAGGTTCCGCCATGCGCATCACATTGGCGGCGACCGACACCGCCTCGCGCTCGGCCGGATCGCCGGGCGACGAGACGTGCAGCCCGCTGGCCACCGGCGGCTTGCGCCCTATGGCGTCGCGCTGGGCGAGCGCCACCATCGCCTTGTGCCCGATGCGGCTTTGCAGCGCGCTGCGCGACACGGCCGCGGGCCCAGGACCAATGGCCGCCGCGCGCGCCGGTGCGTCGATAACTGGCCGGCGTTCCGGCATCGGCGACTGACGTTCGGCTATGCGGGCGGCGGACATCTCAGGCCGAAATCACGCTTCGGGCTCCACATGTTCCACTTCCGGCGTGGGCTGTGGCGCATCCGTCGGCCTGTTTCCCGGAATGCTCATCTTGTCGCGCAGATCGGGAAACTGCCCAATCAGCATGGGCCGGATGCGGCGCACCGGCGAATAATCAGGAGTGAACTTAACGTCGCCGAAGTCTCTTTCCCTGTCGATCTTGAACTTGCCGATCACCACGCAGTTGCAACCACAGCCGCAGTCGCATTTTCCGAGCATATGATCGAGATAACAGTCCTTCAATCCGGATTGGGCGCGCATCTCGTACCGCATACGGTCAGCCTGCTCCTGCGCAGCGTCCGCTGTGGTCTCTTCCTCCGGCGGGCAGCACCTCTTGTTTCCTTGCGGTCCTTTCGGCCGGTCTGGCTTGGCGTCGTCGCAATGGCAGGCATCGTCCGGGCGCTCGCCATAGAGTTTAATCTCGAAGCCCTGCTTGTAGCGCGTCATCGCCCGGTCGTCGGCACCGTCATAGGCGCAGGACAGCTCGCGTGGGCGGCAGCTCTTTTCATTGTAGCATGCGACCACCCAGACATCTTTCGGCGGCACGTCGCAATCGAGTTCATACTCTAGCACCTGAGGCGACGGCACTTCGATCGGGTTGCCCATGCAGTCCAGCGCCAACCCCTTCTGCACTGTCACCTTCAGCGTTCTGCCCTTGCAGATCGGCATCGCCTCGACTTCGAGGCCGCAGATGACGCCGCAGCCAAACAGCGCGTTGAACAGCATCTGCGTGAGCCGCCGCGTATAGCTCACGCCGCTGGTAAGGTCCTCGTCCTCAAGAAGCAAGCCAGGGCTGTAGAGCGGCCGCTCGAGCATTCCGGAACTGAACCCGGTTTCGGCGAGTAGTTTGACCATGTTCATCGCAATGTCCTCGAAATGATGTCTGAAACCGCGCCTATTGCGCCTTGACTCTGAAGCACGAGAAATGTGTGCCGCCCGGCGTCCCGTTTCCCGACGGCACCAGGGCGATTCCTCGCGCATTGCCGTCGACCGGCACGCCGGCGCAGTCCTCGATCAAGTCGCAGCGAATTTCGATCTCGACGACAAACCCGCCGCCCTTCAGTGCGGAGTACTTCGCCTTTACCTCCTCGACGGTGAAAGTGCTCTCGATGCCAACATGGAAACTGCGCGCGCCGTCGCCGTCCACATTGTCTGCAATCAATTCGGAAATCGGCAGCCGCAGCATTTCCAGCCAGTTGCTCCGGTCCGCCTTCAAGACAGCAATGGCGACAACATCTGGGCGCTTCAGCGACTCCAGCTTGACCGGCCGCGAAAAATCCACGCGAAAATTGGTCCGATGCGTTGGATCGCCATTGACGGGTGGGTTCAACAGGTTGATGAACTGATCAAGATCGGTCTCCGGGCCCAGCCGCCCCCAACTGATGTCCTTGATGCGCGTCAGGTCGCAGCCGCAGATCAGGTCGTAGAGGCTGTCATTGGACTTGACTAGGCGCTTGGGCGAGCTGTCGTCGACCCAATCGACCTGGATCGGGCTGCATTTGTCGACATCTTCCACGATGTCGACGCAGGCGATGTCGACGCCTTCCAGCGCGATCGAAAGGCCGCTTTCCTTGAACAAGCACAGCTCACGCGTCTGGGGCACGCCGCGCTCATGCACCCAGTCGACAAGCCGGGCATGCGGGCGAAGCATGGAACAGGTATCCGTCCCGCAATCCACGCTGGAAGGACAATCGTCCTCACCGCAGGCGCAACCCTCTCCATGGCATTCTTCGCCTTGCCGCCGCAGCGTGAACACGACGGTCTCGCACAGATGCGTGCGGTCGGGCTCACCGCATTCACACCAGTCGGCGACGGCAGTGCCAGCGAGACGTTCGGCATAGTGGACAGCCAGCACATGGTGGCCCTGTCCAAGGTCTTCGAGCTTGCGGATGCGATGAACGCCGTTGGACCGTACTAGGGCGAAGGTGTTGCCGGCGTGGAGCACGGTATCCTGCTCCAGGACGATCTCACGCCCGACGATATCCAGCGCAAAGCCGGCCCGAACCGTCAGGTCGCGCGGTTCGGCCTTTCGCGCCGCGGAGTCCTTCTTCTCCGATTGCGGCACGCCATCCTCCTTCGCCGGGTGTGGCACACCTTCTTGCTTCTCTAGTTGGGCCGGCTGCTGCGGATTTACCTCCTCCGGTTTCTCTCGCTGTGGGTCCGTCGGTCCGTCTGACGTGGCAAAACCATCCTGCTTCGGATGAGGCACGGAGAATCCGTAGACGACACCATGGCCGAGCACCGCCGCATTGACCAGCCGTCGCCGGCCGATGCCGTACCGCTGCTCCAGTCCGAAATCGCCGGCGAGCATCCGCTTGCGGGGGAAGAAGCGGTTGCGCAAGCCAGCGCTACAATCCGCCATCGTGTCCGTCTTGTTCGTCATGCCATTCCTCCTTCGGAGCCGCGCTAGCGCAGCCGCAAACCCATCTCCAATCCATCGTCCATCCCACTGTGCGGGCCGCCGCCCAACACCATCCTGCCGAGCCGAGCGTTTCCGCCGACCTCGCCCGGGCCGTTGCCGTCAAGGATCATCAAGGCGTCGGTATCCTCGGCTGTACGCGGCGGTGTGGCAGTCCACGCGATGCGATGCCGCACGCCGGCCGGCAGATATTGCGACAGCACGCTGTCGGCATAAGGCCGGTTCCGCGCGATTGTCGCCGCGCTTGCCTCGACCTTGATCAGCACGGTGGGAACCAATATGTCGGTCGGGCCCGGCCGGGCCTTGCGGCATGCGAGGCGTGCGCGGCCGAGCACTGCCTTGCCGCCCAGGCTCGCCGTCGCCGGCGGCAGCCCGGCCAACAGCCCGTTGACCGGCGAGCCGGCCTGCCCGCGTCCGCCCAGCCGGATCGCGCTCCGCTCTGCCATAACGTCCAGAAGCTCGACGTGGCCGCCCTCGCCAGCCAGGCAAGCCAGCAATTGGGCCAAGCCGCGCCGCGACCCGCGCCAGGCCAGAAGCACGCCAGCTGAGCCGAGGATCTGCCGCTTCGACCATTCCTCCAAGCCGCTGTGCCAAGGCAGCTTTAGCCAGCTTCCAAGGTAATCCAGCATTTCGGTGGGCGCGGTGCGCGCATCAAGCCGGCTGCCGATCGAGGCAATGGAGCGGTCGATCTGCTGCGTCGTGGTTTCGATGACGCCGACAATCCGGCGCAGGAGCCGCTCGGGATCGTTCTCCGGATCGCTGTAGATCGCTGGCAGATAGGCCATCAGCGAACGCTCCGGATAGAGCACCCGCAATTCCCGCAGGGTGGGCGGCTGGACCTCCGGCGGAACCGTCACCTTTAGCCGCAGGGCAAGCCAGCCATCCGATGTGTCGAACAGCGGCACGGCCAGGGGCGGCATCATAGGGTCGTTCGGCGACAGCGGCGAAGGGACAGTGCGGCCCGGCAGCACGATCGCGCGCGCACTGGCTTGGCCCGTGTCCAGCAGGGACCATACGCGCTCCAGTCGGTCGCTTTGCGACAGCGACGTGTCGCCCTCAATGGCCCTGATCTCGGCTGCGATGCGCGGGTCATTGGTGGAGGCGAAGGACGCCGAGATCGACGCGCTCTTGGGCAAGTCCATGTCGATCTCGGCGTGCAGCCAGCCCCGGCCCTGCTCCCCGACCGGCGACTGGAGCAGCGGAGTTTGGATAACCGATATGGCCTCGGAAGCGCCTCCGCCCTCATCGAGGCGGCAAAGGCCGTCCGGAGTGGCTAGCCACAGGGAATTCGCACCCACGGCAAGATCGTCGACGCGAAGCGGCTTCGTCTTTTTCTCGACGGCGAGTTCAGGCTTCAGTGGCCCGTCGACGATCTCGGCAAGACCGTCCAGGCGGAAGAGAACGGAGCCACTTGTGGGGTCGAGCCCGGCGCCGGCCAGTGCCAACCGCCGGCGCGCGTCACCCGCAATCCGCTCGGCGCGCCAGCAGCCGCACCAATTGCCAAGCCATTGCGAGCGCACCACCTTGGCGTCGGCAGCGGCCAGCAGGGTGAGCCGCTGGTCCGCGATCGAGAGCAGCGCCACTAGGCTGTCTGTCACGGCGATTTGGTCCGCGTCCTGGAATTCGCATGGCAGGTCGATCGTCCGACTAATGCAGGCGTCGCAATCCATATGCACGAGCAGCGCCTTGCCGCGGGTACGCGCCAGCAGCCAGACGCCGCCCTTTGCGTCGGCAGCGATGTCGAGGATCGCAACCGCCACCTCGCCCACACCGAGCCAGCGCGAGATGGCGGCGCTGGTGACACAGCGATCCAGCTGAAGTGTCGGTCGGTCGAAGCGCGCGACCGAGCCAGCGTCGAACGCCCAGAGCCAGTCGCGGGCCAGTTGCAGCCGCGGCGTGCCGGCAATCAATCCATCCACCTCAGCGGATGGGCCGGGCTGGCCGAAATCATCCAGTCGCCGCAACTGATTGCCGCCGCGCCAGAAGGGCTGACCGAGCCGGTCCGCCGCCACGGCGTCGGCGGCGCCATCCGCGACGAGCTGCGCCTGCGGGTTGAGGCGGGCGGCCACGCCGAGCTTGCCGTCGCCGAGCGAATCGAAGCCCGTGGCGAGGCAGCGTTCCCAATGGGCTGCCGAAGCGAAGCGATAGGCGTTGGCGGAGGTCATAGCCAGCCTCCACCGCGCTGCCGCTCGACGACGATGTCGCCGGGCACATTCTCCCAGCGCGGCAATTCGATCGCGCCAAGCGCCAGATCGCCTTTGGCCGGAACGCCGTCTCCCAGCAATTGCAGGTCCGCCACCCGAACGACATTCTTGATCCCGCGCAACCAGCCCTTGACCGTCAGGGCCGCGACATCGCGCCCGAACGGCCACACGGAATGCGTCTGCGGCGCGGGCGCCATGAATTTCGAACGAAGCAGCTTCGCCACGGCCTCGTCTACCTTCTCTGCCGTGGCCGTCTCGGCGACGGTGAGCCGGGCCCGGATGCGCAGGCCAATAGAACGCGGCGCGATGAGGCGGAGGTGTTCGCCGAGCGGCAGGCCGGGCGCCAGTTCCGAACGAATGGCCGCAAGCCATGTCGGAGTTTCGGCGACTGTATCGGTCTCGGCAGCCTCCGCCACCACCAGCAGGCTGCGCAGGCCGCGCGGCGTGCAAGGCAGTGGCGGCAGTTCATGGGCGCGCGCGACGTTCAGCCAATCGAGGGCAAGCGCCGCCGCTTCGAGATCGCCGGATGTGACATGGACCTTGCGCTGGCTCAGGCTCGAACGCGCCGCTGCCTGCAATCCGTCAATGTCGATGCCGTCGCTGGCGCCAGAAAACGGCTCGGCATTGACGCCGAACGTGCCGGCGACACCGCGCACCGACCATTCCATGCCCCGAGCGATGTTGCCGGCCACGCCCGTGCACACTTCGTAGTCGACCGTCAGAGCAGCGTCGGCCGGCGGCGCCAAGCCGTTTATGCCATTGCCGAACAGGATCCGGTTGCGCTGCGTATCGAGCACGTAATGCCGGTCCGCCGGCCCGCTGTCGTCGAGCTTTGGCCGCGCCTCCCAGCCTATCCCGCTGGCCGCGCCTTCGGCACTCGTCACCGTCAATGGGCGGTCCGTCATGCGGCCGGTCCGGCTGAACCGCATGTTCTGTCCGGGCAGGCCCGTACCCTGCTGTAGGTCCGTTACCGCTTCGGCCTGCTCAACCGCCAGCACATTCGCGGCAAGCCGCACTAGGCGCGGCGGCCAATGCAGGCCCGACGCGCGTGGACGGAGTATCAGCTGGAACCATGATTCGCTCCGGTCCTGTTCGTCCGGCGAGATGTCTATCGCGATGATGCCGCTTTGCCGCAGCCCCACTGTCGTATCCGCAAGCAGGCTGAGCGGGCGTTCCCCGCTGGCGTCCCGCATGGCGATGGCGAACCGACTTGGCGCTTGCCCGACCTCGCCTCCAACCTCGCCTTGATGGACCTGGAATCCTAGCGTGATCGCGCCTTTTCCGCCCGGCTCGATGGCCACGCCGGTAAAGTGAAGGACCAGCCGGTCCCCAGTGCTGGGGCGTTCTCCAAAGGGCAGGAACGTCGCCCCATCGGCGCGGTTGACCTGCGTGTAATCGGCGGTTCTCCCATCAGCGGAAATCGCCTTCACGCTTTCGAGTGCCGCGCCGGTCAGGTATTGGTCGCGCATTAGCCGGAAGGCCGGCGTCTCCGTCATGCGTGCCATCACGGGCGTGCCGCCGGCCAGCGACTGGCCGAATATCGTGCCCTGCTGGATCCCTTTGTCCCAGGCCGAGAGCGGCCAGACCAGGCCGGCTGCTGGTCGCGGGCCGGCCATTTCGATGCCGAGCATGCGGGCATAGGCGATGCGCTCGTCCCGCCGCAACCGTGACAGGGAGTAGATCTGCGCCTCGGCGGTCCAGGCCATCAGCTCGGCTAGCATGATGCCCGGATCGTGGATGTTGTGGTCGGTCCAGTCCGGCTCGAGTGCCGGGATCATCGCCCGCGCCCTTTCCACCAGCGCCGGGAAGTCGATCGTGGCGAGGTCGAGCCGCAGATCCATCACTCAGCCCCCGGCTCAGCCGCCGCGCAGTGCACGGAGATCGATTGCGGCATCACGGTCGCCAAATCCAACCAGCGCGGCGTGGCGCCTTCCTGCCTGCGCACCGAAATGCAGTCGATTTCAAGAACGCGCGCGATTCGGACGACGACTGCCGCGACATCATCTTCGCGGGGCATTACGCCAAGCGGCCAGCCGAGCCCGTCAACGCCGCCCGTTGCGGGGTCCAGCAGCTTGCGGACGGCGTCCTTCACCGCATCGATGGCTGCGCTCGCCTGCCCCAGTTCCTCGACCGTCACCGCGATACTGACGTCGAGCAGGACGGGCTGCGGCTTCACCACGGCAATCGCCTGCGCACCTGCAAATGTGGGGGAAGAGATGGAGCGGAGCCGATTCTCCAATTCGCGTCGCACGGCATGGGACGGCAATGGTTCCGTGCCGCGCATGGCGACGGCCACCTCGATGCCCTTGCTGGTCTGCATCGCTTTAGCCTGGGCGATGTCGGCCGAGAATTGCCTCGCATGCTGGACGAAATCGCCGAGCGTCACGGCGCGTTCGCGCAACGCGATATTCGCCGAAGCAAAGCGCAGCGTCGTTGCCTGGTCCTGCGCGTCGCTGCCACCGGCAGCCGCTTGCGGCGTCACCACGGCCTCGACGCCCCGCAAAGGGCTGATCAGGTTGAGCGGGCTCCACTCGCCTATCGCGTTGGCCGCCTCGCCGCCGCCGCTAAGATAGCTGGCGGCCACGATATTGTCAGTGCCGATCGGCGGGATCGCGCCCTGCCGCCCGTCGCCGAAGGTCAGCGTACCAGTTGTCCGGTCGAAATCGAAGATGCGCGAGGAGTTGCCGGCGACGGCGAGGTCGCCGGAGTTCCAGCGCACCCAGGCCCCCTTAACGCCGCCGATACTATCCTCGACCTCGACGCCCTGATCGCGCAGGTCATTGCGGTCGTCATCTCCAATCGGTTCGCGCACGAAGAGCATGAGTGTGTCCTTCAGCACCGGCCCGTGCGCTAGCCGATGGACCTGCCCCTGCGAGCCGTCGGAGAAACCCACGATCTCGTTGCTGCGGGTCACGCGGTCATACGCCCACGCGCCGTTGAGATAGACGCCTCGGATGACCGGCTGCCATTTGCCGGCTTGGGCATCGACGGGCGGGCGCAGCCGCAGCCAGTGCAGGGCCTTGCCGAACAGTCCCGCCTGCGGCGTTTCTTCCTCGCAGACGAACGACACGATTCCCGTTTCGCTGAGAGACTGGGTCTCGTCCTTGATCGGCAGCGTCTTGAACACCTGGCCAACCAGCGCCTCCACCCGCATGGGCTGTTGGCCGGCCTTCTCTGTCTCATCGACGATAAAGAGCAGCGATAGCGCGCCGTGCAGTGGCTGGTCGAAACCCAAATAGATCGCCAGCGCATCCATGCCGCCGGCCTCGTCGCCCGGCTTCCGCTTTGACTCAGCAATGGCAGCCTCGTCCTTGCACCCGCAGCCGCAATCCTGCAGCGCCGTTTCGGGCGAGGCTTGCCTGTCGCGGCGCAACGCATCCTTAATCGGCGTGAACACGGCAAGCCGCGCGTTGGGTGTAAGGTTGGCGGCCGTCTGGTCGACGAATGCGCCATTGTCCAGCGTCATCACCACGTCTGGCGCCTTGGGGCAGCAGAGCTGATAACCGACCGTCAGCTCGCTGACAAAGGGAGCCTGGATCGCCGAGGTGTCGCGCAGGATGGTCGGTTCGCCCGCTGGGGCGAACGCCCCCAGCAGGGGTCTCAGGGCGGGAGGCTGTTCGGCTGCCGGAGCCGGCCGCGTCTCAATTATCGCCTGGCCATAGTCGCCGCCTACGAGGCGCGCGCGTATCCAGTGGCCGTTTTGGCCAACGACATCGGTTGGAGCCATATCTTCGGGGATGCAGAACTTCACGTGTCCTTCTCTGACCAGATAGGCCGTCCCATCCTCGACGCCTGGAATTTGCCACCAGCCGCGGCCGTTCCAATACTCCCATGAGAGTTCCGGATTGCGCATTGCCTGCGTAGGAATGAAGGTGCTGAACGGCCCTTGGAGCGAAATCACCGAGGCCTCTGACTCTCCCAATGGGGGCTGGTCCCAGACCTCATTCAGGATGAGCCGCCAGCCTCCGCTTTCCTTCGACTGCGGCATTATCAGGGTCTGCCGCACTGGTTGGCCGCCCACGGTGAACTGCACGATGAACTGCTGGTACGGCGTTGTCTCGAATACGCCACTGTCGCTCACCATTACCGTCGGCCGCAGGAGAAACTCTGCCCGATCAACCCACGCGGTCGAATAGCGGACTGTGGCCTGGTTGACCTCGATGTCGAGCGTGGCAATTCCGCCCTCTACGCCAGCGACTGTCGCGTATCGCACCGCGATCCCTTGCCCGAGCCGCAGAATGCTGCCGGCCCGAGTCGATGTGTCTTCCGCATCCAGTTCGAATTCCTTGCGGTTGAGCCGCTCGCCCTTGCCTTTATATTTGCCCGTCGGCGGATCGGTGAAGACCAGGATATCCAGTGTCTTCACGTCCTTTGGCAGGGTGAATCCGGACTTCAGCGCGAATTCATACCCTTTGCCTGGGAGCCTTGCCGATACACCGAGATAGAGTGTCTCGTCATATCGCAGGACGATGTCCTTACCTTCCGGCAATGCCCCCTGCGCAAGCGCGAAATTGGCGACGTTCCATATCGTTACCTTCGCCAGCACTGTCGGCAGTCGGGTAAAAGTCACCGTTCCGCTCAAACCTGGTAGCAGGAGCCAATCCCTGAGACGCAAAGGCGCCTGTTCAATGGAGATATCCGGCTCGGGATCGCGCAGGTGGAGCGAGCCACCGGAGAATGGTTCCCAGGTGCCCCGCTGGGGTTTCCCACCGCCTGTTCCGATCGCGAAGAGAATTTCAAGCGCTCCCGCATTTCCCTGTCCGAACGCAAATGACTGACCGATCACCGGCTTGGGCAACGCCTCGCTTTTCACAGGCTCGTCACCGATCCTGACCGCCACCAGCCTATATTCGATCACTTCACCTGCCTTCTCCTGGATCGGATAACAGACCAGCCTGTCCTCCTGCTCATCCAGCAGCGCCGAGAGATATGGCGGGGACTCCGAGGAAATCTCCAGCCCCTCGATGGTTTTCCAGTCTTCAGTGGGCGATGCCTGCCAGACAACGGAACCGTCCTCGCATAAGGCGACAAGACCGTCATTCTCGCGCCATTGCCCCAATTCCGCGCCTGCCCTTTGGAAAGCCGTCAGCCGAACGACATTTCTGCCGTCGGGCATTGAATGCGGCGACCATGCCCCCTCTTTCCTTCCGATCCTTCTGAAGAATATCCGGCCGCCGCAAAGCGCGTAGAGGATGAGATCCTCCTCCGCCCCGGTAACGATCAACGTTTCGGAGATAACCGGTCCCGGGACGGGCGTGCCGAGGCTTCGCGTCTCATGCACAGCAGGTTTTGCCCCAACCAGTTCGACAGGCCAAACCCAGACGCCCGTCCCATCGGTCGCGCTCAAGTATAAAAGTCCATCACTTTCAACACCTAAGCCGACCCTCTGGTCCGTCCGCAATTTGCTGATGGCTGCACCCAGCTTCGGTGGCTGATGCAGTCCGTAGAAGGGTATCTGAATTGCGCCGCTCAAATTTGCGGCCCACATGAAGCTCAGCCGACCATCATAGGTGATGCTGCCCACTATAGCGGTGTCGCCCTCACCATCGACTAGCGCGGTCAGCGGACCGCCAAATCCGTTGCCGATCGCAAAATTGAGCTGCACGTAGGCGTTCGGCTTCGAGAAGGCTTCGGGCCAGTTCAGATAGAAGGCGTCGAACAGCCGAGGCTCCCGGCCGAGTGGATAGAAGGCGCGCGGCAGCGTGATTGGCGCGGTGTTCGCCACCGCTTTGAGCCCGTCATTGATCGCGACCGCAGGCCCGTCCTCGGTGCAGTTGATCGACAGCTTCAAGCCCGCTGCTTTCTGCGACTCCGGCGGCTTGCCCTCTGGGGGCACGGCGAGCAGCCAGCGCATTTTTACGCCGTTGATCTCACGCTTCTCGATCTCGCCCTCGCCCTTGCCCAGCACGATCCCTTCCGAGCTGCTGGCCTGCAAGGGAAACCTTTTCCAATTCGGCTCCTGACCTTCCGCCGTCTTGGCGGCGTAGAACCAGATCGCCTCGGCCGGCAGGTCGCCCGTCAGCTTGATCTTCGCTGCAGTCTCGACATCAAGCAGCGCGTCCGCACCGATATAGAATTTATGCTCCTGCCGATTCTCCTGCTTGCCGTCAAAAGGCGAGAAACCGGTGACGCGCTCGAATATCTGTCCGGCAGCCAACGCAACCTTAAGCTCGCTCGATAGCTTGACCAGCCCACCATTCGCTTCGGCCACGTTGTACTTGTTGTGCTGCGGATCCATCAGCACCATGCCACCAACCAGACCCTCCGGCGGATCGAGCTGGACGTAACGCTCGCCCTGGGCAACCGCTGCCAGCAGCCGCCATTCCCTTGGTCCCGGCTCTGGTTTTTCAAGCATGGCCAATCCCGGAAACGGACCGTAGAACCTGTCATGCTCCGGCTCCGCCGCGAGCACTGCCTGGAGCCGGCTCGCGAAGATGCGCACAGGCGCATCGGTTTCAAGAACGACCGGTATGCCTGCGGCATCGGCTTGGAGGAGGATGGGACTGGTTGAGATCACCGGGGCAGCGCGCTCGGACATACTGAACACCACCGGCAGGCGCGCGGAGGTTCCCGGCCGCCCACGTTGCCCAAGCCAATGGAGCATGCCCCGGAAGCTCTTTTCCGGCACACGGTTCAGTCTCTGCGTCACCTCGGCACTCAGGCTTGCCGTTATGTCTAGGATGGCCATCAGCGTATCGTGACCATCCGGGTCAGGCCGCCAGTTGGGGAACCAAGCGCGCGCACGCTCCAGCAGTTCTGTGCGCAGGTTGCGGCGGCCTCTCCTGTCGAAGCTGGGAGTGTCGCTGTTCATCCGCGCCCCCGTTCACGTGTGTTGCCGCCCTCGCGGAAATAGAACGGATAGACCAGATTGCCCGTTTGGTTGGTCTGGCGCACTCTGTATTCGACTTCGACCAGCAGCATGCCGTTCGCCGCTTCGAACGGATCGGCGCGCACGCCGATCAGCTCGACACGTGGTTCGTATTTCACGATGGATTCCCGCACTTCCGCCTCGACACGGGTCAGCATCGCCACGTCGACCACGTCGAACACCAGCGTATGGATGCCGCAGCCGAAATCCGGCCGCATGACGCGCTCGCCGCGTGCCGTCCCGAGGATGATACGGATCGCCTCGCGAATGTCGTTCTCGTAGCGCGACAGGACCGGCGTGCCGGTGGCCGCGTCCGCTCGGATTGGGAACGCCCAGCCTATGCCCTGCCAATCCTTGCGCTCGTTCATCGCATCACCCGATCAGAACCGTGGCCGCGCCCATCACGATGGGGTTCGGGCCGCCTGCCGCCTCGACCACCATGTCGCCGACGCGGGTGGCGGGCGCCCCGCCGATCAGCACGGTCGCACTGCCAACCATCACTGCGCCGCCGCCATGCGGCTGCGGACTGGCGACCGGGCATAGATGCGCGTCGAGCCCCACCCGCCAGGCCGGCTTGCCCTCGATCAGCACGGTCGGACAGCCCGGCCCCGGTGCCAGCAGGCCGCCATGCGAGGTCAAATCTCCAAATCGTGCAGCAGACAGTCCCATGTCCGTCACCTCAATTGATGTTGATCATGCCGGCTCTGAGCACCAGGAAACCGCCGCCATCGATCTTCATTTGCGCCGTCGCGGAGATCTCCACGTTCGGAGCCGAGATGGTCAGCTTGGCGGCCGCCTTGATGGAGAGTGTGCCACCATCACTTTCGATGGTCAGGCTGTTGCCACCGCCGTCCTCAAGCTTGATGCCGTCGTCGTCGATCTCGAGCTTCTTGCCGTCATCGAGCTCAAGGCGGACCATTCCCCTCGCGCCGTCATCGAAGGTCAGGCGATGGCCCTTGCGGGAGTGAATCACCCTCAGATTGTTCTTGCCGTCGCCATTGGTTTCCGGCGGCGTGTCCTTGCCGTTCCACAGCGCGCCAATCACATAGGGAAAGCGCACGTCGCCTCGGTCGAAGACGACGAGCACCTCGTCGTCGATCTCGGGCAGGAAATAGACGCCGCGGTCCTTGCCCGCCATCGGTGCCGCGATGCGCGCCCAGTAGCTCTGGTTCTCTTGCGTGTGCCAGGGATAGGAGACCTTGACCCGGCCGAGCCCCTCGGGATCCTTGTTGTCGCACACCAGCGCGACCGCGACGCCCTTGGCGGCCCCGCCGGCTTCCAGCATCGTCTCGGGCGCATGCGGGGATAAAAAGTTCATAGCGACGTCTCCTTGACCTTGAAGCGCGTGCGGTAGCCGTTGCCGTCGACCTTGTGATTGGCGGCGTGGATGTAATAGATCTTCGAGAATGTCTTCCCCAGTCCGGTGAGCGACACATTGGTGTCGGGCATCAGCTCTGGAAGCCCGACGCATTCCGCCTCGCCGGTCAGGAACGCCTTGGCGTGGTCGCTCAATATGGCCGTAGCCCGCTCCTTGGCTTCGGCCTGGGTGAAGACCGGCTGCCGCACCTCGAGCACTACATCTTTCTTGGCGAATTTCTTGATGTATTCGCCGGCGCTGCTGCGCGATGGCTCCTTGCCAGACTCTTCGCCCGCCACTGCCTCGCCCACAATCGCCTTTTTGGCCTCTGGGTCCCAACCGAGCACGCGCACCCTGGAGATCTGCGAGGCCAGGTTGGCTTCCGGCTTGAAGCTAAGGAGCCCCTTGGACCAAGCCAGCGCCATCAGCCCGTTGCTGGTGTCGCGCGGCGGGCCGAAGCGCAGCACGTCCTTCTCCGTCATGTAGAATTCGTAATGGTTGCGCTTGGCCAGCTTGGTGATGAAGTCGAGATCGCCTTCCTGGTTCTGCTCGATCTGCTCATGCGTCTCGTCGGTCGAGACGATATCAGTCGAGAGCCCATAACCTTGTGCGATCAAGTGCACTACATCGCTATCCTTGACCTCTTTCCAGCTCTTCGAGCGCTTGCCCAGCGTCAGCGGGAACATGTTGTCGTAGCCGGACACGCTGAGTTCCGGCGTGCCACCTTCCGAAAAGCCGGTCGAGAGATTAGTGATTGTCCCGAACAGGACCGGCGTGAGCTTGCGGTGGTCGCCGTAGCCAACCGCGATCTCCACCTTGGCGCCGAATCTCAGCAGGTCGAAGGCTGGCTGGCCTGTCGCTGTAACGAACTCGCCTTTCTCCTGATCGAACGCATTGACGATCGTGAAACCGAAATGCGCAGCACCCCCCAGCGTCTTGTCGATCTCCACTTGGTTGACGGCGAGCGGAACCTCGTAGGTCAGTGCGCGGCCATCTACCTTCACCGTGAAGGCCGGAACATAGAACGCGTCGTAGCGGCTAGAGGCGTCCGAGAGGTCCATCAGCATTCTCCAGAGGTGGAACCAAAACCCAGTCGCCTGCTACGACGTCGCGGGGATCGTCGAGATCGTTCGCCTCGGCGATCTCGCGCCATAGCGCCGCGTCGTGATATTCGCGCGATGCCAAGAGCCAGAGGCTGTCGCCCGCCACGATGACGCGCCGCTTGCTTTTGTCGCCCGATTGCAGGCGGGGATTGGTCAGCAAAGCCGGAAGCGTCCGGTACTCCTTGAAGTTAATGCTGAGCGAGGCGCGCGACGGTACGCCGTCCGGCTGGAACAGGAGGAACTTGCGCGTCATCTTCTCGATGATCGCCGTGAAGCTGAGCTTGCCCCAGACGAAGCGCACGATCGGCGGCGCATGCTGGTCGTTGTCGATCTCCAACAACCCCGCCAGTTCATCGACGCGCTCGCGCACGCTCTTCCGCCCAGCCTTTGGCGCGTCGGTATAGTCATCGAGGAACAGTTCCATCGACAGCACGTCCGCCTCGCCATTGATGAAATGGATGAGCGGTCCGCTGAGCCCCGGAATGGAAGTCGTCTTGTAGGAATTCGACCGCTCGATCGTGTAATCGGTTGGGTTGAACAGCACGGCGATCCGGTTGCCGGCCTTGGAGCCGCTGACGATGTCGATGGTGGCTTTTTCCAACGCCATGACAGCCTCACAATCCGTGCCGCTCGCGCTCGATGCGGGCACGCCGCTCGATGCGATGCATGATGTCGTTGGCGAGACGGTCGACGACCGAGGCTTCAATCTGCGAGACCGCCTCGATGCGTGGCAAGGCGCGCGATGGCCCGGCCTCGCTAGTACGCTGCCCGCCTTGCTCTGCCGGGGCTGTCCGCGCGGCGGCGGAGGGTTGCGCCCGCTCCGGCTCCGGCGCCGCCTTCGCCGGCGGCCCGCGCCAATCGAGCGATATCTGCTGTACGGTGGCCTGCAAGTGCGACTCCCGGGCATCCGTGCGGGACCGAGGTTTGGCCAGGACGGCTTCCGTGGAGGTGCGGGTGATACCGCGCGGCTCGGGCAAGGCCAACGCAGTAGGCAGCGCCCCCCGCGACACATGGTCGAGCATCGTACCGAAGGCCCTGTCGGTGCGGCGCTCGCCGGTGACAGCCGCCTCCAGTCTGTCGCTCGCCGTCGCAAGCGCGAAGCGCCACTTAGGACCCGCCGAAGCGTTGGCGCTCTGCGAGGCCCCGGCATTGCCCTGGCGCCGCGCCGGAACTATGGAAACTGGCGCGAAAGAGGGCCAGCGATCCGACGCCGCCGTAGTCGGCGCCGGGCTTCGCTGCCGCCCGGCGGACAACTTGCCGACCTGAGGGGCCCGGACCGCGCGCGATCTCAGAACCAGGTTGAGCTCTCCGCGCACATGCACCTCGCGATGCGCCGCCTCGCGCACTACGATCGATGGGCCGAAGACCCGTTCCTTTTCCTTGCGCAGCCAGACGAAGCGCATAGTTTCACGTTCGCCGGGCAGCGAAATGCTTACCGAGGTAAGGTTAGTCGTAAGGGTCGTAATCGCTGCGGGCGGCTCCGGCTGCCTACCACCTTGCCGCATGTCCTTTCTCGCACGTCGCCAGATCAGGGCCAGGGGGGTCCAATTGCGGGAAACAGCTCCTCTGGATAGGGCGATCGCATGTGACAAACTTGAGCGTGTCTGCGCTACACGATACCCCAATCTCTTGCTCCTCCCCTCAAAGTGGAGGGGGGCTCTATTGCCGACATGTCGCGCAAAGCCGGTGAGATTTGCGTCGAGCGGATGCGTTGCCGAACTCTCCCCTCCGTTGTATGGGGCAATTGCATTCGGTCTCTCGCTGGTCCTTTGGGCCACCTCTCCCCCAATTCTTAGGGGAGAGAAGGCGCAGCAGTTATGTTGGCGGTCGATTGTAAGTGCCGCCGAAGCGATCCGGCAAAGCGAGATCGGAGAGGATAATCCCATATCCGACGACCCTTCCCGCGAGCCGTCCTGCTGCGGCCGGAGGCCGAAGGGGCGTGGCCTTTTCCAAATGGTTCGGATCTGGAATAGCTTGCCCATCTCAGCCCTTCCGGATCCCGTGATGAGCGAACTCGACGCTTTCGACCAGCACCTGCGCTCCGGACCCGTCGAGGTCCGCTCCCGTCCACTTGACGGGGAAAGCGCTGGCCACCAGCCAGCGCCACACTTCATTGGCGCTGCCGTCCCTGAGGATCACCGTGATGTCCCGCCGTCTGACCTGCCCATCCGACGCATCCTGGTTCCAGTTCGACAGGAAGTCGTCCGCGAGACCGCGTTCTAGAGTCAGGTTGCCGTAGGTCGTGTTCGAGGCGAGCTTGTGCTCATAGGCATTCTCGCCGCCTTCGTGATAAGTCTCGACCTTTACCTCGCGCGCTACACCTTTGACTTTGTTGAAGCCGCCGTGCTGGATGTGGTCGAACTCAACCACGAAGCGGAAATTCATGAAGGGGTCGACGCGCGTGTTCATGGCCTAAACCTCAAACGGATTCGCCGGCGTGCCGTCGAGCTTGCGGTTGATCGCCGAGATCGAGCGGCACCAGTGGCGCCTTTCGGCATGTTCGAGCGAGAGCAATTCAGCAGGACTCCAGTGAAAATGATAGGCGATGAAGGCCATCTCCTCCCGCAGCATGTGCGCCGGATAGGCCTTCAGGCTTCCCCCACGGTGTGGAACCCTTTCCCGCCGCCGTTGGCGAGCGGAGTGACGGCTATGGGCGCATCGACCTCGTCAGCGCTGTTAATCCGCTCATAGAGGCGCTGGAGGAAATTGAGGTCGGAGGCGAACAGCCCCTCGACGACCCGCGTGTCCACGGCGGGCAGGTCGCCCAGGCTGATGATGACGCGGGCCAGCACGATCACTGCTAGATAGGCCTCGTTCTGTTGCACGCGCGGGTCACGCAGCGGCAGGATCTCGTCAGCTGCGGTGGCCAGCCGCATGACGCCGTGTTTGTGGAGTATACCAGTCTGGTCGAGATAGCCTTTGGGTAGCGTGAACTCGACCTCGGTGACGAAATCTGTATGTCTCGACTGCATGGTATTCTCCCTCCGGGAATCGTGGCCTACGGCTTACATTTCGCGCTCGACGCCTTCGTTTACGAGCTCGATCGACTCGACCCAGACCTCGTTGCCTTTGCCGTTGAGGCCGGTGACGGTGTACTTTGACGGCCACGCCTCACTGACGACGAAGCGGGCTTTGTCCTGCCCGGCCTCGTCCATGACGATGATCGCCACGTTCTTGCGGTTACTCTGGATCTGGCCGGCAGCGATGGCGTCATGCCACTCCTCCAGCTCCATTGAGTCGGTGACCCCCCATTTGAGCGTCACGTTGCCATATTTGGTCAGGCCGCTGAGCTTGCGCAGTGGGCCGGGCTCGTTGCCGTCGCGATACTCGACGACATCGGTCGCCGTTTCGCCGATGGCCACTTCGGAGAAGTTCGCCTGAGTTATGCCGTCGATCTCCAGGCGGAAGCGGAAATTGCGGAGCGGGTCTTTGCGGGCCATGGCTGTTCTCCTCAGCGCTGGGCTTCAGCGGTATGCTGGAAGATGCGGAAGATGACGAACTCAGCCGGTCGCACCGGGGCGATGCCGATCTCGCAGATTAGGCGCCCGTTTAGGATGTCGTCCTGCGTCATCGTCGTGCGGTCGCAAGTGATGAAGAAGGCCTCCTTCTCCGTGCGTCCGAACAGCGCTCCGTTGCGCCACTGGGTGCGAAGGAACAGGCGGACCGTGTCGGTGACGCGCGCCCACAGCCGGTCGTCATTCGGCTCGAATACCACCCACTGGGTGCCTTCGTAGATCGACCTTTCCAGGAAGATGAACAAGCGGCGCACCGAGACATATTTCCAGAGCCCGTTGGATGACAAGGTACGCGCCCCCCACACACGGATGCCGCGGCCTGGGAAGCTTCGGATCGCGTTGACGCCACGCGGGTTGAGCACCTCCTGCGCCCGGTCGTTGATATCGAAGCGCAGTTCGACCGCGCCACGCACCGTCTCGTTGGCCGGGGCCTTGAACACACCGCGTTCGGTGTCGGTGCGGGCATAGATGCCGAGCACATTGCCGCCCGGCGGTACATGTTTCAGCGCGCCGCTCTGCGGGTCCGCGACCTGTATCCAAGGATAGTAGAAGGCGGCGTATTGAGTGTCCTGGAGCGTTGAGCGTGGGTCCAGATTGTCTAGATTTGATTCGTCCCGTTCGGAGTCGATCACGCCGAAGCGGAAACGCATATTCTCGCAATGGCTGATGACAGCAAGATGTATGGTTTCGCGTGCGGTGCTGGGGAACGGCGCGTAGACAAGCGCCACTTCCCGATAGGGGTCAAGCTCAAGCGCGGTCAGGCCCTGCGGTTCGGTTCGTTCGTCGGCGGGCAATCCCGTAAAATCGTCCGCGCCGACTTCGGTGCCGTTATCGCCTCCCGCGAGCGTTCCCAACCCCGGGGCCGGAAGCGTGGCATCGGCCGGATCGATCTGGGTAAATGCGATCAGCGACGAGTTGCCCACCAGCCTCTTCTCGAAATAGTCCGAAGACTTCGCGTCCAGTACGAGATCGTCAAAGTCCTCAACCAGCGTGGGCCGGGGGCGTAACGTGCGATTGTCCGGATCGAACGGATCGAAAAGCCCGCCATCGGGTTCGTTTGCCCAATATGCGATCTGGAGCCGGAAACCGACCGGGATCGGATCGCTGGTGCCAGGGGCCTTCGTCGCTGTGGAACTCTCTCTCACCTTGACGAAAATGCGATTTCCCCATTCTCCGGCGCCGACCGCCCTTGCGACAAAGTTTCCGAACTCGAACTCGGCGCTCGTCGCGTCGTTGCTGACGATGCGGCAGACATAGAGCCTGCGGCCGCCATTCTCGAAGAAGCCGTTGGCGGCATAGGGCATGTATTTGTCGCGATTGCCGAACACATCGCCGAACCAGCGCTTGTATTCAATATAGCTTGTGATGAGGCGAGGCTTGATCGGTCCGCGTTCGGTCTCGCCGAGAAAGGCTGCGGTGCTGGTCGGTACCCCGTCGATCGGCCGCGGGCCGCGTTCGATCTCTTCGATAGTGACGCCAGGAGCCAGATATTCGGGCATTGTCGGCTCTCCCGTTGGTAATGACCGCCTCAGCGGTCGGTTTGTTCAGTTGTCGCTATGGCGCCCGTGCTTTGGTCGAGCGGGCCTTGATTGAGCTTGTCCGGCGGATTGCCGTCTGGCTCGCCGTTCTCCCCGGCCAATTTTTCGGACGGGGTATGGGCCGTCGTTTGATCCAGTTCGCAGCCGGCTTGCGAGGTGACGCGCTTCTTCAAGCAGTCGCGGATCGTGACGTCGAGCGCCTTGCGGGCAGCCTCAATCTCCTTGGCTGTCGCATCGACATCGTCGGGGTTGCGGGCAAATGCACCTTCCGCCGCGCCATAGTCCTCCTTTGCTTTCCGGTAGACGCACCATGCCTTTTCGAGCGCGCTCCCATATACGTCGAAATGGATGAGCCAGGGCGGCGAACGCGTGTTAGAAGGCTCAGCGGCGACGGGTTTGCACGAATCGTCGACCACCTGGGCAGCATTGCATGCCGCTTTGGCGAGACTTTCCTTGAGAACCGTCGAAAGCCCGTCTGGGGCGAGTTGCGCGTGGGCCGGCAGGAGCTTGCCCCAGAACACATGGATTGCTTGGATGCTGTCCGGGCCATTGAGCAGTTTGCCGATCTCGTCGATCCATTTCTGGTTCTGCTGGAGCTGGGCGGTTATCCCCTTCTCCATGTCACCCAGCCCTTTGAGGAAAAGGTTTGCTGCTTCTGATTTCTGCTTGGCCTTGTCGCGCGCCTTCTCGTTTGCGCCTTGGCCGCAACACAGGCGGACGTCGAGGTTCACTTGGCTTGTCTGTATGGCCTCGATGTGCTTGCAGACGCAGCTCTGGAAAATCTCGGCCCAATCCGGGTATCGGCATACCAACGTCTTGTGCAGAATGTCGATGGCGACATTCTGCCCGGACCAGAGGCGCAATAGCTCCGGGTGCTTCTTCTTGTAGTCTTCGATGAGGGCGTCCTTCTTCTTAATGAAGCCCTCGATCTCACTCTTCAGTTGCGCGAGCTTCTTTGCTTCATAATCGGCGATCTGCTCGCTGATGTTCGCCACCAGTTCCCCGAGGTCGTACGCATCGTTGGCGGACGCAGACGCTTCTGCATTAAGTGCTGCCACTCCCATGACACTCGCCTTTCTCAGATGACCGCTGTCAGGTCAGACCAGTCGAAAACATCGTCACGCGGCTGCAGCCGCCCTTCCATCAATACGAGTGGGCCGGCGACGCGGTGCTTCGTCTCATCGTCC
This sequence comes from Microvirga splendida, assembly GCF_016427565.1. Classification (GTDB taxonomy): domain Bacteria; phylum Pseudomonadota; class Alphaproteobacteria; order Rhizobiales; family Beijerinckiaceae; genus Microvirga; species Microvirga splendida. Next base: position 39,172 of record NZ_JAELXT010000021.1, on the reverse strand, counting down.
TCGAAGCGGAAGACGTGCAGTTCAGCCGTCGGCCGGCCGGCCGCGACGTTGGCGTCGAAGCCGGGCCTAGCGCGGAGCGAGACGACAAACTCGCCATGCTCGTCGCTGCGCGCATCTTGCGGCAGCACTTGCGGCTGTTGGCCCTCCGGACCTGTCCACGCCAAGCGCAGGAGGGCATCCGGGACGGGCTCCGCATCTGGCAAGGTCTCGACCAAACGGCCACGCAGCGCGGTTATCCCGTCGGGCACCGCATAGGCCGGCGACGGCCGCAGATGGAAGCGGACCAGCCGGTCGCCCGGGATCTGCGGCAAGGGGAAAGCGTCGGCGTAATAAGGCAGCTTGCCGGGCTCTATTTCGATCTCCGCCGGCGGCGGGGCTTCCGATCCGTCGGCAACAAAATAGACCCTCCAGATGAAGCGGCCCGACCGATTCAGGATTGGCACTCGGCCGGTCGGCCGTCCCTGAGCATCCAGCGCGCGGACGCCAAGCCCACAGCTGACGCGCTCCCCCGAGATTGGATCGATGAATTCAGCCGCGAACTGCACGGCGCGCGACAGCCGTTTAGGCTCAGAAGCCATTGGGCGGCTCCTGGAAGTTGGGGGTGGCGCGATATTCCTCGCTGACGACCGGCGCGGTGGGCCTTGCAGGTAGCGCAGGATCAATCCAGACCGGCGTCGCCAAGACCACTACGGAAGTGCGGTAGTTGACCGCCGGGAACAGCGCCCAGATACGCCCCATCTCCTCCGTCGGCATTGCTTCGAAGGAAAGGCGCACGACATCGCTACCCAGCGCCCCGCCAACTAGGTCCGGCGTGTCGTTGATCGACTGGATTGCCAAGCCGAGATCGTCGAGCGCGTTGAGGTCGGTATCCTTGTCGGACGGGCTGGTGGTCAGCAGGAAATGCAGGTCGAACGGGATCGCCCGGTCATGGACGATGATCGGATCGTTCGGGTCGGCCGGGAGGACGCGATGGCCGGCATTGCGCAGGTCGCTGTTGACCGAAGCTCGGTAGAGGAACAAGGCGAGCCGGGCGTTCTTAGCCTCTTGGTCGTCGAGCGGCCCAACATGCACCTTGGTGAGGGCCGGCACAACGAGATCGGGCAGCGCGCTTTCGATCCTCGTCTTGATCGCCTCGGTGACTTTCCTGATCTTGTCTGCGCTCATGGCCGCCTCACGCCGCCATCGTGCGGTTATGATAGGCTTGGAGTTCATCGAGCTGGCGCAAACCGCCCGTGCGCCCGAGCTTGATCAGTTCGGCCCGGGTCGCGGCGAACAAGTGCCGCATGCCGATCTGCCCGGATCCGTCACTGGCTGCCGCGAAGGCCGCCCTCAGCGTGACCTGCCTTATGTTGCCGCCCGACAGTTCTATTTCCCTGGCGAGCAGGTGCAGCTCCACATCCTTGGCCAGGGGCGCCGCATCGGGAAGGCATTGACGCCATATTGCTTCGCGAGCCGCCGCGTCCGGCTTCGGGAACTCGATCACGAAGCGCAGTCGGCGCAGGAAGGCGCTGTCGATGTTCTGCTTCAAATTGGTAGTCAAAATCGCCAGCCCGGTGAAACTCTCCATGCGCTGGAGCAGGTAGGCGACTTCCAGATTGGCGTAGCGGTCGTGGGCGTCCTTGGTCTCGCTGCGTTGGTTGAAAAGCGAGTCGGCCTCATGGAAGGCCAGCACCGCATTGGCCTTTTCGGCATCGCTGAACACTGCATCCAAATTCTTTTCGGACTCGCCGATATATTTGCTGACGACGCGGGACAGGTCGACCGTGAAGAGGTCAGTCTTGAGGGCTTTGGCGATGCCCTGCGCAGCCATCGTCTTGCCGGTCCCGCTCGGGCCAGCAAAGAGTGCGGAGACGCCCCGCCCATAGGGTAATTGCGAGCCAAACCCCCATTGGTTCAGCACGATTGGGGCCTGCTCGACCTGGCTGACGATCTCGCCGAGCTGCGCATGCTGCTCAGCCGGCAGGATGACGTCGGAAAGTGCGAAGGTCGGCGCCGAGACTTGCACCAGCCTGGACAGGTTGGCGCTCGCAACGGTGCGGCATGCCCGCGCCATTGGCCCGTAGAGTTCCTCGCCCACGCGGCCGCTCTGGCGGTCAAACGCAGCCAGTTCGACGGCCTGCCCGATCAGGTCGAGCGTCAGCTCGAACTCCGTTCCGAGCCGACGGCAATCCGAAGTGGTGAGCTTCAGGCCCCGGCTCGCAGCGGCCGCCCTGTAGAATTCCGATGCTTCCGTTTCGGCATAGTCAGCTGCATAGGCGGTAACATCGTCGCCAGGCAAGTTCGCGGCGTACCGCCGGTCAGCGGCGATCAGCACGGCTGGATGCGACACCATCCCCAGCGCGTCGACGAAATGGCCGAGCAGCGCCAGGCGGCTGTCATCGGCCGGCTCAATTCCGAAGTCCACCATGGGGACCATGTCGAAGAGCTGCGCGGCGCGGGCAAGTCGGATCGTGGCCTCCCGCTGGTCCGTTGGCGCAAGCACGAGCAGTTTCTCGGCTTGGCAACGGAGCGTCGTGCGTTTAGTCGCAGCCGCGGCCGCGTCGCAGCGCGCGCGCCAGCGGTCGAGATGCCGGGGCGGCAGCACGATCCACCGGCTTCGGCCAGCCAGGGACTGGTGCAAACCCGCGCCCGGACCGACGCCTTCCGCGTCGGAGATGTAGTCCGCGCCCGGATAGGCCCCGGCTCGGATGAAAGGGCGCAGCGACGCATCCCCAAACAGGGCATCTTCATCGCCGAGCAGCCAGCCCGGCAGCGGCTGGGCAAGGCGGGCGGGCTCGTCGGCGCGCGGCAGCACATCACCGCTGTCGAGCAGGCGCCAGCGAACAAGGCCCTTCTCATGCTCCAGTTCGGTGCGAATATCGATCGGGTTGCCCAGCATGGAACATGCGAGGCCAAGCGTCGGCTGCTTGCGGCCGAGGTCGTCGTTCAAATGACCGAAGGCTGTCTGTATTTTGACGCCGAGATCGGGTCCGAGCGCCAGAAGCAGCACCTTGAATTCCGTCACCGTAAGCCCCAGCCGCTGGAACAGCCGCGCCAGCGGTTCGGGGTGAGCGGCGCTCTCGGTCATGAGCGCTTCCACCAATTCGCGGTCGTGCGCGGAATCATCATCTTCGGCAAGCCGGCGCGGCGGCGCGGTGCGGACCAAATCCTCCACGATGCGGGGGCCAGTTGCATAAGTTAGGTATTCGCCGTCCGTGCGTGGCAGCGATTTGGCGTAGGCGCTGATCGTGGCGCGCACCCATTTGTCGGCTTCGTGAATGAGGCGGTCGACCGAGCGGCCGATCTCGACAAGCTCGGCTGGGTGTCCCTCTTTGGACAGCCGGTACTCCATAAGCCGCGAACGATCGGGGCCCCTATCGCGAGCGAGCACCTGGAGCGTCTCGATCAACTGCACCGAGCCGACCTCGCTCAGGCGGAAGTTCACTAGATCCTCGCCAATCACGATGCTGGCAATGACGGCATGCGGCTCGTTGCGGACGATTTCCTCCAGCAGATCGGGATCGAAGTCGCCAAAGGCGATCAGCACCTCAACATCGCGGGCGACTGAGAAAAGCTTGTCGCGGGTTTCGTCGGCATCGATCAGCTCATCCGAAACCAATTCAAATTCCGGAGCCTCGCGGAGATCGTACGCAATCGTGTCCGCGAGCACGTCGTTGCGCAGTTTAACGATGGCGATGCGAATACCGGACATGTAGGGCGCCCAATGCGGCACTTGGTAGCCGAATTATGGGTCCGTTCGTTCACTCCTCAAATTCGCCTTGAAGGATCAATCATGGACATACGAGCAATAGATCATCCCTCCCCCGGCGACGAACGTTTACCAGACACTTCGGTCGATCAGGTCAATAGCCCGCATGGCCGATGTGAGCTCCATCTTAGGAGCGATAGTAGCGCCCGCATTTGTACGTGCGGCAGAAGCGGTCGATTGACCTATGTTGGTCGCTAGGAAAACCGGCCTATGCACATTCTGAAGGCACCATCCGTGCTTTGATCAACCTGCGGCTTGTGGTCTCAAAGGACTCGCCGAACGGCAAGCGCTATGCGGTTCGTGACAAAGCTGGAGTGGTCGTAGACGCATTCGGATTTGACCTGACGCCGATCTATGCCAGGCGCAAAGAGTGGTGGAGGCTGTTGCAAAGCAGAGGCGGCTCAAGGACACTCTCAAGTGGATGTTCGACGAGATCACGATTTGACGTCGAGCAACAGAAGAGGCCTTGAGCGCCCCCGTCCAACACTATCCCGACATCGATCAGACAGGTCTGAAACATCGCCTGGGAACCTTGAAAGCCAGAACCCCGAGGAGGTCTGGATCATCTCTCCCGAACGGCTTGGTCGAAGCGTGGAGAGAGGTAAGACACCTTGTCGAGGAAGCTTTCTACGGGGCAGGCTGCGACGGCACCAAATGCCGGCATAGCATGGCTCGACAGGACTACACACCGGTGATACACACGAGCAATTCAAGGGTGTGCTAAGTATTTGATTCTGCTGTCGTACCAGGTTGAGACGTACAATCCTCTCCAGGCAACCATCGACTTATCAAAATATTGAAGTTGTTCTGCTATTCAGCAAGGTGTCCAGTCAGCCAGGCGCAATAGTACACACGTTCGAGGCTACGCCAGCAGACTTGATACATCTCTCAATTGCTTGGCCGTTTACTGCGCCATAAACTTCACTCCCTTTCTACGTACCCGGGGTCAGTATTACCTTCCCAGCGATCTGACCTGCCTCGAGTAACCGATGAGCCTCGGCAGCTTGGTCCAGTGCAACGGTGCGGTCGATTACCGGCTTCACTCTGCCTGAGGAAACGAGCGGCCAGATTCTCTTCTCGATCTCCCGCGCAAGCCGTCCTTTCTCTTCGACCGAGCGTCGCCTGAGATTGGCCCCCGTGATCGTCAAGCGGTTGAGGAGGATATGAAGAAGATCGAATGTCGCTTCCATTCCCTCTTGGAGCGACACATAGCAGAGACGCCCGCCCATATTGAGCGAGGCGATGTTGCGCTGTGCGTAAGGCCCACCGACCATGTCGAGGATGACATCCACGCCCGCTCCTCCGGTGTATCGGTGCACGGCCTCAACGAAATCCTCGTTCTTGTAGTTGATGGCGAGATCGGCACCGAGTCCCCTCGCAAAAGCGCAGCGCTCATCAGATCCCGCTGTCGCAATAACAGAAGCCCCGCATTGCCTCGCGATCTGGATGGCCATGCTACCGACGCCGCTCGCGCCACCGTGTACGAGAAGCGCTTCGCCAGAGACGAGATGTGCCTGCTCGAAGACGGTCATCCAAACGGTGAAGATAACCTCTGGCAGCCCGGCTGCTTCGACGAGCGTCAGGTGCTCTGGCACAGGTAGGCACTGCACCTCAGGTGCAATACAATACTCGGCATAACCGCCTCCGACGACGAGGGCGCAGACGCGATCGCCTATCTTCCACCGGTGGACTGCCGAGCCGCACGCGACCACTACCCCAGCAACCTCCAGTCCCGGCACGCTCGGCGCATCATCCGGCATAGGATAGGTCCCGATACGCTGCATCACATCCGCGCGGTTCACGCCCGCGCCGTGGACCTCGATCAAGACGTCGTTCGGCCCCGGCGACGGCACTGGCTGATGTGTGAGGACGAGGGCCTCAGGACCACCAATTGCGGGAATGTCGATGACGCGCTGGGACTCAGGCACGATACCTATGGGTGCTATCGCTGATGAATGCGTCATCGCCTGCTTCCTCCGGGAGCTTGGAACTCCACCTTAGAAAGGATGAGGGTCACCAGGAAATAGGGAATTTCGCCTAGATCAGATGGGGACCCTTGTCCGGTCGGGCCTGCGCGTTCTACGATTGCATCGATTGTGGAGGGTGACCACGCATGCCCCTTGATCTCACTCACGTGACTTCAACTTCTGAACCGGTTAGGTCCCGTGAAAGCTCCGGTAGCGTCCAGCGCATAGCGCTGGTCACGGCCGGCCAAACGCCTCGGGGCGATGTCGTCCGTTATATTACGGACCTGCTTCCCCTGTCCGTCAGCATCTCTGAATTCGGAGCACTTGACGGCTTGAGTCGTGAAGAGATCCGGCGGTTGGCGCCCGCCCCGGGCGAACTCAGCATTGCGACAGTTCTTGCCACCGGCGAGCGCGTGGTGATCGCCCGGCGCGCGATCGAGGAACGCATGCAGGCGCTCGTGTCCCGTATGGCGCCGGCGGAGTTCGCACTCGTTGCGCTGTTGTCAACCGGCTTCGTTCGCGATTTCCCGGGCAAATGCCCGGTCATCAACATGCAAAGGGCCGTCGACACCGCCGTTGACGCACTGGTTACCTCTGGCCGCCGGGTCGGCCTCATCCAGCCCATTCAGCGCCAGATCGTGGAAAACGAACTTGGTCTCTCAAGCTTCGACCATGTCCGCACTTGGCTTGACCCGTCCTACCCCATCGACTGCGAGCGCGTGGCCCGAGAATGCGCCGGGTGCGAGGTGCTCGTTCTCAATTCGATCGCCTTCGACGAGCCAACGGCCCGCCGACTAGGCGAACTAACCAGCAAGCCCGTGATTCTGCCGCGCCGGGTGATCGCCGGTGCCGCGCGCATGCTCCTCGATGTGGCCGGCACCGTGGCGGGGCCCCACTCCGTCACGATAGTCGATCCGGCTCTGGAGACGCGCCTTATGAGCCTAACTCCCCGTGAGCGGGAGGTCATGTGGCAGATGGTTGAGGGCTTGTCTACGAAAGCCATTGCCCGTCGGCTCGGCGTGAGCCCGCGCACGATCGGGATCCATCGCACAAAGGTCCTGTCGAAGACAGGGGTGACCTCGACGAGCGCCTTGATCCACTTGGCGCTCAGCCATTTCAACAAGCTTGGCAATCCAAGTGAGAACCCAACGCACTAGGTGCAAACGCCTATAGTTCTGGCGAGGCCTCCTCGCTTACCCTCCACGTGAATAGCGATGCCGCGGCGATTTCGCGGTGCGCCCACACGCTGAGTGTCATGGGAGGCAGGCTGAATGCCGTCACGTTTTCGCATTGGTGTCGATATTGGTGGCACCTTCACGGACTTTGTGTTGTACGATGCTGATGGCCATACTGTGCGGCTGCACAAGAATCTGACAACGCCGCAGGACCCCTCCATCGCGGCACTTACTGGGCTTGAGGAACTCGTCCAAGGCGCCGGGATCGGACTAGATGCGGTAGACGAAATCGTGCATGGCACGACCCTTGTCACGAACGCCATTATCGAGCGCAAAGGGGCCAAGCTCGGTCTCCTGACCACGCGGGGCTTCCGTGACATCATCGAGATGGGAACGGAACAGCGCTACGACATCTACGATCTCTTTCTCACTTTCCCAGAGCCACTCGTCGGGCGCGACCTGCGACTCGAAGTTGGCGAGCGCATTGATCGCGACGGCAGAATTGTCGAGCCCCTCGATGAGGCAGCGGTTTTGTCCGCCGGCCGCGAACTCGTCGAGGCCGGTTGCGAGGCGGCCGCCATCTGCTTCCTCAACAGTTACCGCAACCCGGCGCACGAGCGCGCCGCCGGGGCCATTCTCAAAGAGGCCTTCCCGGATCTGTCGATCTCGCTCTCGAGCGAAGTTGTTGCCGAAATGTGGGAATACCAGCGCTTCGTCACCACCTGCGCAAACGCCTTCGTCCAGCCCCTCATGGACCGCTACCTGGCGCGCCTGGAGTCCGATCTTCGGAGGCGCTCCTTTCGCGGAACGCTGCGGCTGATGCACTCAGCTGGGGGCATGGTGTCGCCCGAGACGGCACGCGCTTACCCGATCCGCTTGCTCGAGAGTGGCCCGGCCGGGGGAGGGCTGGCGACGGTCCTGTTCGGGGCGCTCGCCGGCAAGAAGGACGTGATTTCCTTCGACATGGGCGGCACGACAGCCAAGGCCTGCCTTGTCGAGGACGGGCGGGTCGAGGTGGCGCCCATGCTTGAAGCGGCGCGCGTGCGGCGCTTTGCACGAGGCTCAGGTCTCCCGATCAAGGCACCGGTCATTGAGATGATCGAGATCGGCGCAGGTGGCGGCTCCATCGCGGAGATCGACGAGGTTGGCCTGCTCAAAGTCGGCCCGCATTCGGCAGGATCCGACCCAGGTCCAGCCTGCTACAGCAGGGGTGGTACAAAGCCAACGGTAACTGATGCCAATCTCGTGTTGGGTTATTACGATCCAAGCTTCTTTCTTGGTGGGCGGATGACGCTCGACGCGCGGGCGGCGGCAAGTGCGGTCGAGAGCGTCGCCGCTCCGCTCGGCCTTACCGTCGAAGAGGCTGCCTGGGGCATCCACAAAGTGGTCGTCGAGAGCATGGCGGCGGCCACACGGGTGCATCTTGTGGAGCGTGGCAAGGACCCCCGCCGCTACGCCATGGTGGGCTTCGGCGGCGCCGGCCCAGCCCACGCAGCGGCTATCGCTCGGGTCCTCGGTATTGGCGAGGTGATTGTTCCGCCCGCCTCCGGTGCCGCCTCCGCCCTCGGCTTCCTCGCGGCTCCGCTTTCCTTTGATCTCGTGCGTTCCCTGCCGATCGAATTCTCGGATGATTTCGATGCCAAGAGCGTGAACGCTCTGCTTGACGAAATGGAAACGGAAGGCCGCCGGCACCTCATAGAGGCAGGCGTCGATCTGGCCGGGATCGGCGTCGAGCGCAGCGCCGACATGCGCCTCGTCGGCCAGATGCACGACCTTGCTGTGCCGTTGCCCAATGGCCCCGTCGGGAGCGACAGCCTCAGCACGATCCGCGAGGCCTTCACAAAGGCCTATGCACAGCGCTATACTTCCGTCTACGAAGGTGCGCGCATCGAAGCTATCAATTTCCGCGTCCGCTGCTTTGGTCCGACCCCGACTCTCTCGGTGACAGGTGCTGCGAGCGGGATCGCCGGCCAGAAGATCAAGGGGACCCGCCGCGCCTGGTTCGACAAGGATTGGAGCGAGGCTGTCGTTTACGACCGTTACGCTCTGCGCCCCGGGGACAAGATAGTCGGCCCAGCCATTATTGAGGAGCGCGAGGCGACAACGGTCATCGCCCTCGGCGACCGGCTCAGCGTCGACGAGAATCTCAATCTACGCATCCTCGTTGGGCTGGCCGATGAGGCCGAGGTCGCCATTACCCCAGAGATGCCGGTCGAGGAAGCAATCCGACGCATCGAAGCGGACCCCATTTCACTTGAGATCATGTGGAGCCGCCTCATCAACGTCGTTGAGGAAATGTGGCTCACCGTCTGTCGCACGGCGTTTTCGCTCGTGATCTCGGAGGCGCAGGATTTTGCGACGGAACTTCTCGATCCTGACGGGGAAACCCTTGCGCACAGCCCACGGGCGATGCCCGTTTTCAACCTCACGCTGCCGCGCGCAGTGAAGGCCTTGCTTGAGCGCTATCCGGCCGAGACCTTGCGGCCGGGTGACGTCCTCATCACCAACGATCCCTGGCTTTGCGCGGGCCACCTGTTCGACGTCGCAGTGGTCACACCCGTCTTCCGCGATGGGCGCGTTGTCGCCATGATGGGAACAGTTGGTCACGTCGGCGATATCGGAGGCACGCGCGATTCGCTCAAAGCGCGCGAGATCTACGAGGAAGGCCTGCAGATCCCACCCATGAAATTGTATGAGGCGGGGCGCGTTAATGAGACGCTCGTGCGCCTCATGGGCGAGAATATCCGCGGCTCTGACCAAGTTCTGGGCGACATTCATTCGCTCGTAGCCGCTAACGCTATCGGCGCCGAGCGTCTGAAATCCTTCATGGACGAGTATGGCATGCATGATCTGCGCGCCCTAGCCGCGGTCGTGCAGAACCGCTCCGAAAAGGCGATGCGAGACGCCATCTCGGCCCTTCCTGACGGAATCTATCAGGGGTCGATCAGCAACAATCCCTTGGGCGAGCGGATGACGTATCCGCTGAAGCTAACCGTGGCAGGAGACCGAATCGAGCTTGATTTCGAGGGTGCCCCGCCACAGCTCGATCAAGGTGGATTGAACTGCACCCTCAATTACACCATGGCGCACGCCACCTATCCATTGAAATGTATGCTGACGCCCAACGTGCGCGGCAACGCGGGCTGCTATCGTGCCTTCACGGTCAAGGCTCCGGAGGGCTCAGTGCTCAACTGCACTCGTCCCGCCTCGGTCGCCATGCGCACGCGTACAGGCTGGTATCTCGCGCCGAACATCTTCCGCGTCCTGAGCAGTGCTGCGCCGCAGCAGGTGCAAGCCTTCACTGGCCTGCCGACAGCGGCGAACATTTATGGGCGCGATGCTTCGGGCCGCACCTATGCCGACATGCTCTTCATGGGAGGTGGCCAGGGAGCCTCTGCGCACAGGGATGGCAAGTCAGGAATTCTCTATCCAACGTCGGCCGCTAATACCTCGATTGAGCTGCTTGAGGCGCGCGTGCCGGTGCTCATCCTCGAGAAGGGATACGTCGCGGATTCGGGTGGACCTGGCCGGTACCGTGGAGGGCTTGGACAGCGCGTACGCCTGCGCAAGCTCAGCGCGGATGAACGGCCGACGCTCATCTCTGTCTATCCGGAGGGCTTCGATGTGCTCAATCCTGGCCTGTTCGGCGGTAAACCCGGAGGCGCCGCACGGGGCGGTTTGCGCGATCCCAGCGGGAATCTCGTTCGTGATTGCGGCGCGGGCGAGCTCGTGAAGGTAACGCACCCGGATGAGATCGTCGAAGTCGTTCTGGCAGGCGGGGCCGGTTACGGCGATCCGCACGAACGCGATCGGGCCTTGGTTGAGCAGGACGTTGCCTTCGGTTTCGTGACCCCCGCCGCGGCTGCGTCCGAGTACGGACGGACGGGTCGGCTGGCGGCCGACGCGGCAAGTAAGGTGGCCTGACGGCTGTAGTCGCAGACCAAATGCGAGTGGTGAAGTGCGTGCAGTGTTGATCTCAACCAGGACCTTTGGGGGTGAGCCATGACGGTAGTGCAAGCGACTGTGACGCAGGCTGAACCTGCGAAAGCGCATCCGACGATCTTTGAACCGGCAACGTTCCTATTGCTATCAGTACTCTGCGTCTTTGGAGCAATCATCGGCCTGCAGCTCCTCGTCTCTCTCGGCGTGACGCCCAATACCTCCCTCATCGGGGCACTTGCCGCTATAGCACTGGCCCGCGTGCCGGTGATGGCCTTCATGCGTTACCGTTCTGTGCACGTGCAAAACCTCGCGCAGAGTGCCATCTCCTCCGCCACCTTCGGGGCTGCCAATAGCCTCCTCCTGCCGATCGGTATTCCGTTTCTCCTCGGCCGGCAGGATCTTGTTCTGCCGATGTTTGTCGGCGTGTTCTTCGCCCTCCTCCTGGACGCCTACCTGCTCTACCGGATGTTTGACTCTCGCGTGTTCCCAGCAAGCGGCGCTTGGCCGCCGGGTGTGGCAGCTGCCGAAGCGATCAAGGCGGGCGACGAGGGTGGCCGCAAGGCGGCCCTGATGGGGATTGGTTTTGCAGTCGGGATTGTAGGTTCATTCTTTAAGATTCCGATGTCGGCTCTGGGCGTGGCCTTCATCGGGAACATCTGGGCCTTGTCTATGTTCGGTATCGCGCTCCTGGTGCGCGGCTACTCGACCTCGCTGTTTGCCAGTCCGGCCTTCGCGTCCATTGCCCCTGGCGGAGATCTGATGAAGGGTTATGTCCCACATGGCTTCATGATCGGTGCGGGTCTGGTTGCCCTCGTGCAGGTCGGTATGCTGATCCTGCAGCGGAGCGACAAGAAGCCGACACTGGCCGCCGGTCGCACCGACGAGGAGGTCCGGCGCACCCTCGGCTTCGGCTCATTGGGATACATTGCCATTGCAGTGCTATTGGCGGTGATCGGCGGCCTCTTCTCCGAGATGTCCATTGGCATGCTCATCCTGTTCGTGATTTACGCTGCCTTCGCAGCCTATGCTCACGAATTGATCGTCGGCATTTCTGCCATGCACTCCGGCTGGTTTCCAGCCTTTGCAGTAGCGCTTATCACGCTCATCATCGGCCTCCTCATCGGTTTCCCGATGCCGGCTCTCGCCTTGCTGACAGGCTTCTCGGCGGCAACTGGCCCTGCCTTTGCAGATATGGGCTACGACCTCAAGGCAGGCTACATCCTGCGCGGCAATGGCGCCGATCCTGAGTTTGAGCGGGAGGGCCGCCGGCAGCAGCTCATGGCCGCCATGTTGGCGTTCTTCATCGCGGCCATAGTGGTCCTTTGGGCGTATCCCTCCTACTTCGCGCAGAATTTGTTCCCGCCGGTCGACCGAGTTTATGCCGCCACGATCAATGCCGGCGTTGCACCCGGAGTGGCCTGGTCACTCTTCATCTGGGCAATCCCAGGTGCGATTCTGCAATATATCGGTGGTCCTCAGCGACAGATCGGTGTGCTCTTTGCGACAGGCCTGCTGATCAACTTCCCGATGGCCGGATGGGCAGTTCTTGCCGGTATTGTGGCGCGTCTCATCTGGAAACGGGCAGCCGGCGAGACGGCTGAGGGCGACATGCAAGTCTTTGCGGCGGGTCTAATCGCGGGTGACGCCATCTACAGCTTCTTCGATTCCGTCGGAAAGCGCTACTTCCGCTAATCGCCACGCCGGCCCTATCAGCTGGCGCGTCTATCAGGATTAATGTCACGGGAACAGAGTTATGACTGCAAAGCTGGGTACCCTCACTATCGGCCAAGCGCCGCGGGCAGACATGACGCCGATTCTCGATGCGGTCCTTCGCCCCGACGTTCCGCGTATTCACGCTGGCGTGCTTGACGGGCTGACTAGGGATGAGATTGCGGCTCGCTTTGGGCCAGGGGACAAGTCACAGCTCCTGATCACTCGCCTCCTCGACGGCACGTCCGTTGTAATCGATCATGATGCGACTGAGGCAGGGGCAGAGGAGAAGGTTGCTTCTCTGGAGGCGCAGGGTTGTACCGCTATCCTGATGCTGTGCACCGGCACGTTCCACAAGCTGAAGACTAAAAGCGCTTGGCTTCTTGAGCCGGAGCGGCTGCTCCCACGATCAGTGGCAGCCCTGGTTGGTGATCGTCAGCTTGGAATTATTGTGCCGTTGCCCGAGCAGATAGAAAGCGAGAGCGGAAAGTGGGCTCATCTGGAGCGCTCACCGATCTATGCAGCGGGCTCCCCCTATAGCGATGACCGCACCGCCGTACCCAGGGCAGCCCAGGCCCTGCGCGCGCAGGGAGCGGAGGTCCTGCTGATGGACTGCATGGGCTTTACACATGCTCACAAGGACATGGCAGTGGAAGCAAGCCAGCTTCCCGTGATCTTATCAAATGCTCTGGTCGCCAAGCTCGTATCGGAGCTCCTGTGAGGGGACTGATGCGATCTTCCCTTGAACCAATGAGCGCCGGCGGACGCCGCGGAAGGCAGCTTGCATGAAACACAGCTCGGACGTTTGGCGGTTAGTCGATGAGAAGCGGCAAGACTTCATCGCACTCAGTGACCGGATCTGGAGCATGCCGGAGGTGTGCTACACCGAAGTCAGATCCTCAGCGGAGCATGCCACGCAACTCGAACGGCATGGGTTCCGCGTCAGTCGCAATGTCGCCGGAATCCCGACGGCTCTTACGGGCGAGGCTGGCGAGGGCGGGCCTATAATCGCGATATTGGGCGAGTACGATGCGCTTCCCGGGTTGAGCCAAGAGGCAGGTGTGGCGGAGCAGCAACCGATCGTGCCCGGCGGCAATGGGCATGGGTGCGGTCACAACCTCCTCGGCTCGGCCGCGATGCTCGCCGCGGTGGCTCTGAGGGATTGGCTCACCGAAAACGGCATTCCCGGTCGCGTGCGCTACTATGGCTGCCCGGCTGAAGAAGGCGGGGCAGCCAAGACATTCATGGTTCGCGCCGGCGTCTTCGCGGATGTCGACGCGGCGATCTCGTGGCATCCTTACGCCTTTACCGAGGTCATGCCCCCGGTGGCCTTGGCGAATACGCGGGTGGATTTCACCTTCATTGGCCGAGCCTCTCACGCGGCCGCGGCGCCACATCTCGGGCGCAGCGCGCTTGATGCTGTCGAGTTGATGAACGTTGGTGTGAACTACATGCGCGAGCATATGCCGAGCGACGCGCGGGTCCATTATGCCGTCCTCGATACCGGAGGCATTGCCCCCAACGTCGTGCAGGCCCATGCACGAGTGCGCTATTCGGTGCGGGCACGCGATCTTCGTGGGATGCGGGAGTTGCTTGAGCGCGTGCGCAAGATTGCCGAGGGCGCGGCCTTGATGACCGAAACTCGAATGGAGATGACCATCATCAGTGCGGTCTCTAATCTCCTGCCCAATCGACCCCTTGAGCGGGCGATGTTCAAGGTCATGCAGACGCTTGGGGTGCCCGACTTCGATACGGCGGATTTGAACTTCGCAGATGAGATCCAAGCGACCCTGTCGGAGGAAGATATCCTCTCGGCCTATCGCGTCGTTGGTCTGCCTCGCACGAACACCTCTCTCAGCGATCGTATTGTACCGCTTGACTCACCTCACGAGCTATCACCCGGCTCAACTGATGTGGGTGACGTGAGCTGGGTGACTCCTACAGTTCAGGCTCACTGCGCCGTCTCTGCGGTTGGAACGCCGTTCCATTCTTGGCAACTTGTGGCGCAAGGTAAGGCGCCGGCCGCTCATAAGGGCATGGTGCACGCCGCTAAAACTATGGCGGCGACCGCGGCGGCCCTGATTACGGACGAGACCCTATTAGAAGAGGCAAAGCAAGAACATGCCATGCGGTTGCAGGAGCAGCCCTACACGTGTCCGATTCCAGCCGGCATCGAGCCGCCGCTGTGGATGAGCACGGGCAAAGTCTAGTAGCTTGCTATTATGCGACGGCAGCCGTGGCCGGAATGCAGTATCCGTCAAACACCCAAGTTTCCGTCGATGCCACTCCAATAACCTGGCTATCGCCGGAAGTCGATCCGAGCATACGATGAGCCGCTGGGCTGACCGAGCTCGACTAACCCGCAAGTCGCGGCAGGCGTGGCACGCTGTCGATGAGCTGACGCGTGTAATCATTCTGCGGATGAGCGAATACCGCTTCGGTTGTCCCGTGTTCGAGCACTTTGCCTTGGTTCATAACAATTACGTGGTCACAGATATGGCGAACGACGGCAAGATTGTGGGAAATGAACAGGTAGGTGAGATTCAGTCTCTGCCTAAGCTCCTGCAAGAAGGTGATGATCTGAGCCTGCACGGAGACGTCGAGCGCTGAGGTTGGCTCGTCGAGCACAAGCAGACGGGGCTCAAGTGCTACGGCACGGGCGATGCAGATACGCTGCTTCTGACCGCCGGAAAGTTCGTGCGGATAGCGGTATTTGAAGGCTTTCGGCAAGCTCACGATATCGAGAAGAGCGTCGATCCCCCGTTCGAGTTCGATGCCCCGCAGCTTCGACTGGATCAAAAAAGGCTCAGCAAGGGCACTGTGGATAGTATGACGCGGATCAAGGGCTGAATGCGGGTTTTGGAACACGATCTGCATGTGACGGCGCATACGACGAAGCTCCTCGCCGGACTTGGCCGTCAAGTCCCCGCCCTCAAACATGATGCGCCCGGCTGTTGGCTCGATTAGTCTCATGACGAGGCGTGCGACAGTCGACTTGCCTGACCCTGACTCGCCTACGATGCCGAGGACATCACCGGCGTTGACGCTGAGCGAAACGTCATCGACAGCGCGGAACTCTTTGCCGCCCGAGACGAAAACCTTCGTGAGTCCGGTGGCCGAGAGAATCGGGTCGCCGATGGTATTGGGCTTAGTCGAGGGCGTGGTGACAGGCGACGACATGGTCGGCTCCGATGCTTGTCATTGCGGGCTTCTCGCTCGTACAGATCGTCGTCGCGCGGGGACAGCGCGGATGAAAGCGACAGCCCGAAGGGGGGTGGATCAGGTTTGGGATCGTACCCGGAATTGCTTCGAGACTCTGGTGATCGCCCTCAATGTCAGGAAGAGCAGCCAATAGCCCTTGGGTGTAGGGATGGCGCGGGCGCGTCAGAATGTCATTCGTTGCTCCCTGCTCGACCACGACACCCGCATACATCACGGCGACTCGCTGAGCGATGGCAGCGATCGCGCCCACATCGTGGCTGATCATCACAACCGTGAGGCCGAGGCGGTCGACGAGATCGCGCAGGAGATCGAGAATCTGGGCCTGGATCGTCACGTCCAGGGCCGTCGTGGGCTCGTCAGCAATCAGAAGCTTGGGCTCACCAGCGAGTGCCATGGCGATGAGGATGCGCTGGCGCATGCCGCCCGAGAGCTGATGCGGGTAGCTGGCCTCCACCCGTTCCGGATCGCGGATTTGCACCTGCTCCAGAAGCTCGTTGCAACGGCGGCGGCGCTCTTGGCGCGAGAGGGCAGGCCTGCCCAAGGCACGAGCGTGCGCCACCAGGACATCGGATAACTGGCGCCCGACCGTGAGAAGTGGGTTGAGGTAGGTCATCGGATCCTGGAAGATCATTGAGATCTTCACGCCACGGATCCGGCGCCACTCCGCCTCATCGAGCTCGTCGAGGGGCATAGAGTCGAAAGTCATCCGACCATTGGTTCGCCGGGCTCGCTGTGGACCGATACCGAGAATAGAACGAGCCAGAACAGTCTTACCGCAGCCGCTCTCGCCGACGATGCCGAGCGTCTCGCCCTGGGCAAGGGACAGGTTGATGCCATCCAGCACCTTCAAGGTGCCGTCAAAGGTGGGAATATCGAGGTGATAGTTCTCGATGCTGAGCAAAGCAGTCATCGGCTGCGGCTCCTTGGGTCGAGAATATCACGCAGCCCGTCGCCGAGAAGGTTGAAGCCTAGAACCGTCAGGAAGATGGCAAGGCCCGGAAAGAGGGAATACCACCACCAATCAGGCATGTAGGTGCGGGCCACGGAGATCATCGAGCCCCACTCGGGAAGGGGCGGTTTGGCACCAAGGCCGATGAAGCCAAGACTGGCAGCCGAGAGGATCGCCATGCCCATGTCCATGCTGGCCTTGACGATGATTGGCGTCAGGCAGTTCGGCAGAATGTGTCGCCGCAAAATCCATGGGGTGCTCGCGCCGAGGGCCCGTGCAGACTCAACGTAGAGCTCCTCTTTGACGGAAAGTGTTTTGGATTCCACGAGACGCACGTAACCCGGCCACCAAACGAGAGAGAGAGCAATCACGCAATTGGTGATGCCTGGGCCGAGCGCCGCCACAATCGTGAGCGCGAGCGCAAGGCCAGGAACGGAGAGGAACAGGTCCGTCACCCTCATAATCACCGCGCGGGTAACGCCACCATGATAGCCCGCGATGATGCCAAGCGGCACGCCGATACCAGCACCGACTCCGGTGATGATGAGCCCAATCCAGAGAGAGGTACGGGCACCCACGATGATGCGGGAGAGGATATCTGCACCCATCTCGTCTGTGCCGAATGGATGGGCAAGACTTGGCGAGAGCAGGCGCTGACTGAGATTGACGGCGCCTGTGGTGTCCTCCGGGTAGGGTGCAAGCACCGGTCCGAAGATGGCGAGGATCAAAAACAGCACCACGAGCGCAAGGCCGAGCATCGACGAGAAGCTGCCGGCAAAGAGATGGGCATAGAGACGCCATTGCCGGATCGTGCTTGCGTGACGCTCACGGAAGGACGGAATTTCCGGCGCCGTGACCGGGAGATCGGCTGACGTCATCGTGCGCTCCTCAGGCGAGGATCGATCCAGGCATAGGCCAGATCGACAAGCATATTGGTGATCATGAACAAGAAGCCAATCACGAGGGTTACACCCACCACCGGCTTGAAGTCTGATGCCAAGGCGGACGAGACAGCATAGAGCCCGATCCCAGGCCAATCGAACACAGTCTCTACAAGCACGGTCGACCCAAGCATCCAGCCGAAGCGCAGTCCGATCATGGCGATGGTCGGGAGAAGTGCGTTTTTCAGGGCGTAAAGCATGACGATCCGGCGAGAGTCGATGCCGTGCGCCCGAGCAGCGACGATGTAATCGGACTGTAGCACCTCGATCATCTCGGCCCGGTTGACCCGCAGAATCGAAGCCAGGCACGGGAAGGAGAGAACAATGGCAGGCAGAATGATATGCGAGAGCGCCTCCCGGAACGTCTCGAAGTCGCCTCTGAGAAGAGTGTCGACGAGCAGCAAGTGAGTAATCGGCTCCGGAGCGAGCGCAGTCAGCGGCAGTCGCCCAGAAACGGGCAGGAGTTCAAGACGCACCGCGAAGAACAGTTGCAGCAGGATGCCGAACCAAAAGGCGGGCAGCGCGACACCTGAAATCGAGAGAATGCGTGTCACCTGGTCGATAAAGCGATCCTTATAGACCGCAGACAGCATTCCAAACGGTACACCGATAAGAATGCCGAGCGTCATCGCGACGAGTACAAGCTCCAGTGTTGCGGGCACATAGCGCGCGAGCTCTTCCATAACAGAGCGGGTGGACACGATCGAGCGGCCCAAGTCGCCAGTCAGCAAGTCGCCCATATAGATGACGAATTGCTCGACCAGTGGACGATCGAGGCCGTATTCGCGCCGGATGGTCTCCACCATATCGTTGGTGGCGTCAGGGCCGGCGACGAGGCGCGCCGGGTCTCCCGGCGCGACATTGGTGATGATGAAGGTCAGTGCAGCCAGGCCCAGCATGGTCCCAATCAGAACCGCGACCTTGCGCAAGGTAAACAGAACCATCGCGTTACTCGCATTCCATAGGGATTGCCATGACCGGCCAAGCCCTCATTACTTTGCGTCAATCCAAAGCGGGTAGAGATCGACCTCGCCGGTAAAGCGAACTGGGCTGAAGACGAAGCCCTTCAGATAGTCCCGGTGAGCCCAGCGCCGGTTCTGCAGCATCCCGAAGACCTCGGGCTGATCCTCGACGATCTGGGTCTGGATCTCCGCATAGAGCTTCGCGCGCTCATTCCAGTCGCTCGTGCGCCGGGCAGTGTCGATCTTCGCTGTAACGTCCGGGTTATTGTAGAACGACATAGCGAAATACTGGCCGTGCGAATTCGGGTGGTACTGATATGCCACTGCATCTGGGTCAGTGGAGATCGGCGTCACAAAGACCGAGGTCATCGCCGGTGATGTTTCCACCTTTGCTCCCTTAGCCACCATGTTTGGCCACTGTTCCGGCCGCAGGTCCACCTTAATATTGAGGGGGGCCAGGTTGTCGAGCAGAAGCAGGCCAATGCGGCGAGCCTCCTCAAGGCCCGCGACATGATAGTATTCCAGTGTCACACCACCTTGGGGGTGCTGTGACTTGGCAAGAAACTCCTTGGCCTTAGCGAGGTCCTTGCGGGGAACAGACGGAACGCTGATGTGGCCGCGGATTGCATCCGGGAACGGGCTCGTTTGGAGCTTGGCCGCTCCGTTGTAAATCTGAACAAGGCCATCGTAGTCGAGCGCATGGGCAATGGCCTTGCGCAGGTTCTTGTCAGCAGTGGGACCCTGCTGGGTGTTAAATTTGATGCTGAAGGTCGTCATGCCAGGATAGTCCTGGATCGTGACGCCGCGCTGGCGGGCCATCTGCACGTAGTCGTCTGGCGTGAGTCCTTCGACGATGTCCGCCTCGCCACGCTGGAGCGACGCCTTCTGGGCGGCCGGCTCGCGGATGATGCGGTAGATCACGCCACCCGGCCGGTTGGCTTCGCCCTGCGGCCATCCCTTCCAGTAGTCAGCGACCGCCTCGACCTCATAGAGAACGTTTGGTTCCCACCGCTTGAGCTTGAACGGGCCGGAGCCTGCGGCATGGTCAGTCAGCCACTTCTGGCCGTAATCACCGTCGACCTCGTTCGCCTTCACTTCCTTGGGATTGACGACATACCACCATGGCAGGAACGACAGGAACGCAGAGTAGGGCGAGTTCAGCTTGAAGCGGATCGTACGCGCATCCACCACCTCGATGTTCTCAGGGGTCAGAAAATCCTTGAGCATCCAGGCCACGCCCTTGTTGAGCTTGAGCCCGCGCTCGAATGAGTAACGGATGGCCTCTGCATCAACCGGGTCGCCGTTGTGGAACTTGGCGTTGCCGGTGAGATGGAAAGTCCAGGTCTTACCGTCCTCGCTTGTCTCCCACCGCTCGGCCAACCACGGCTTAATCTCCGCCGGATTGCCCTCGTATTTCACTAGGGCGTCATAGACCGCCTGCTGCATCATGCGCGTCGACCAGTCGTAGCGCACATGGGGATCAAGGACGGGGATCGCCTGGCGCCCGCCGAATACCACGACCTTTCGGCCCTCGACCCGTTCAAAGGCCTCGGCCGGACCAGCCTGAAGCATGCCTACCATCAGGCTTGCTGCTGCGACTCCGTAAATCCAGTTGCGCATCCTCTTCACTCCTGTTCCCTTTTGGTTATGGACTAGCTTCAGATGATCTGCCGGACTGCTCCGGACACAATGCGGCGTGAGAGAAGCACAGGAGCCGAAATCGATTGCCGCGCAGCGGCGCGCATCGCCTCCGAGTATCCCATGCAGTGCATGACCACGAGGTCGCAATCGGCCAGAGCCGCAGCTCTCTCGGCGATGTCGTCGCCCGCGTAGGGAGAGGCGGCGACCAGCTTGGGAGTGCGAGAGAACACGTGTCGCTCGGGAAACTCCTCAACCTGACGTGCAAGCGGCAGGATCACGCCCAAACGCTGGGACGAAGCGGCCAAAGCCTCCACCATGGAGTCAACGACACGCTGCGACTCGATCATGAATGTCTGGCGTAGGGGCTTTACATGCGTGCCTGTGCAGAGCAACACAATTGCGTCGAAGCCTTGCTGGTCTATGCGCTCTAGGAGTTCCTCAAGGCGGATCTCAACCCGTTCTTTGGAAATGGTGACCTCATGCCCGTTCCGAAGGCGGGTTGCGAAGGAGGTTTCGCCAGGTGCAGGCACGAGGGCCCGGATCTCGTTTTCGGGAACGTCGTCGAGTGCACCGAACTCGTGAGCCTCGACGTCTCCTCCGATGTCCGCCAGCATCTCGGGGACGATGTCACTTCGAGGACTCTGGCCGATGGTTACGAATGCTAGTCGCAGCTTCTTCGTCATGATCCAGCTCTGTATTTCGAGACAACAGAGGCTAGCTTCTGAATTCGGTAGTCAGCTATAGGGGATTGCCCCTATTTGTAGCATGCTAAAGAACTAGGCAATCTGCCTCACAATCCTGGGTGTTCTGCCGAAACGATGAGCCTAATGAGGGCGCTCGTGGAGGCAACCTCCATCTTGCTCATGACCTTAGAGCGGTGGATTTCAACAGTCTTGGGGCTAATGCCGAGTTGGCGACCGATCGCCTTGTTGGACAGCCCTTCGGCCGCGAGCGAGAGCACTTGCCGCTCGCGAGGGGTCAGCCGCTGCAATCTTTCGGCCAAGATCGGCGCTGTATCGTAGGTTCGTGCTACGTCCTTACGGCCGTCGAGAAGCAGGCGCATGGCACCGGCCACCAATCGGCGGGCGAGAACTACCGGCTTCCCACTCGCCCGCGCCACCATGGTCCGATCAGCCTCGCTGAAACCGACAGAATTCAGCACGATGATTTCGCTTTCTGCCAGATCAACCAGTGCCCGCGCCAGAGCATCCCGATCGCCTGGTGACGCGTGGCTTACAAGGACACGGTAGGATGCCAAGGCAGGAATGCTAACCTCCTGCACCTGCTGGGCCAGAGGCTGTACGATCCCGATCGCGTCCCCATGGGCCGCGAGGGCAAGAATACCGGCCTCGATGGCGCGCTGTGCATTGACCGTTGGACACCGGCTTTCGAAATCTCGAAACAATCCGGTGGACAGAATCACCACAAGATCAAAATCGCTCGGCCCAAATTGGGCGAGAATACCCGCCAGGCGTTCTGCAACGCGGGGCTTGGAAACAACCACGTTGCTCCCATCCGAAAGGCGGGTGGCTAGGGAATGCTCCGACGGAGACGGCGCCAGCTCGACGATCTCACGGTCAGAGAGGCCATTCAAGGCTCCGAATTCCGTGGCAGCGATGGGCAGGTCGAGCTGCGCTAGGATTTCGGGGACAACATCCATGCGCGGCGTTTGCCCGACACTCAAGAAGGCTACACGCAACAAATGCGACTTCTCGGCTGAACTCACTATCATTGCGCCGTGGTCGAGCACCTAACCTATTCCTGATCTTACAGAATTTATCCCATAGCGGCGCGCCGAAACAAGCCACTTCGGGGCGGAGGATGCCAATCTAAGGCCAAACGGATTAGGTGCACACCCTTATTTCGGGGCCTTCACCAGCCCGGTATCGTCACCAGCCTAACCGGAGGTGACAGAATGATCCGCGAATTCGCAGCGGAAGAGATTGATCCGCTCGCTATCGGCGCCTGGATTTTAGGCACCGGAGGTGGTGGGAGTCCTTATCTTGCCCAGCTCAACCTGAAGCAACTTTATGCTGACGGAAAGACTTGCCGCCTGATTGATCCGCTCGCACTCGAGGATGACGATTACGTCGCCGTCGTCTCCAAGATGGGTGCGCCGCTCGTCGGCCAAGAACGCCTAGTCGATCCCGCCCATCTCGCCCGCTCTGTGCTGGTGATGGAAGATTACATCGGCAAGCAGTTCCGCGCGATCATGAGCGTGGAAATTGGCGGCGGCAACGCGATCTCGCCATTCCTTGCCGGGGCAGTCCTTGATCGTCCTGTGGTGGATGCGGATGCGATGGGCCGGGCCTATCCCGAGGCCCAGATGACCAGTTTCGCCATCGGCGATCTGCAGATGTATCCTTTGAGCCTGGTCGATTGCCGGGATAACGAGGTGGTGGTCACCCGCGCCGCGTCGTGGAAGTGGATGGAGCGGATCTCGCGCAAGGTCTGCACCGAGGTCGGCTCGACCTCAGCCACCTGCAAGGCTCCCCGTACCGGCAAGGAGGTCAAGGAGTGGGGGGTTCTCCACACTGTCACCAAGGCAACCCGCCTTGGGCAGGCCGTCCTGAAGGCCCGTGCAGCCCACGAGGATCCGATTGCCGCCGTGCTCGCGCACGAGGGCGGAAAAATCGTGTTCAAGGGCAAGGTGGCCGATGTTGACCGTCGCACGACCGGCGGCTTCTTGCGTGGCGCAGCCAAGCTTGAAGGGCTTGATACCGATCGCGGTAGCAAAATGGAGCTTGCGTTCCAGAATGAGTGGGCGGTCGGGTTCCGGGACGGTGAGCCGGTGGTGATGACGCCTGATCTCATCTGCGTGCTCGACACGGTCTCTGGGGAGGCGATCGGCACAGAGACGCTGCGCTACGGCCAGCGAGTGACGGTTATTGCCCTCCCGGCTCCAGAGATCCTGCTCACACCCAAGGGCCTCGACCATGTCGGTCCCCGGGCCTTCGGCTATGACCTTGAGTTCAAATCGGTATTCGCAGCATGAAACGCATCGGCATTGATGTCGGCGGCACCAATACGGATGCCGTCCTGATCGACTCCACGACAGTTCTCGGAGCTGTGAAATCACCCACTACGGCGGACGTGTTGTCCGGCGTGGTGAAAAGCATTGAGCAATTGGTTCAGAGCCATGCTGATGCGGTCCATGACCTCGACGCCGTCATGATCGGTACGACGCATTTCACCAATGCGGTAGTCGAGCGTGCCCGCCTTGACCGAGTGGCCGCGATCCGGATCGCCATGCCGGCATCGGCCTCGCTGCCTCCTATGGTCGATTGGCCAGCCGACCTACGTGAGGCCGTGAACCCGCTCAAGTTCATGGTCGAAGGCGGACATGAGTATGATGGGCGCCCACTCGTGCCACTGGACAAGGATGCCATTCGGGACGCTGCCATGCGGATCCGGGATGCCGGAATTACAGCGGTCGGTATCACAGCTCTCTTCTCGCCACTTACCGCGGAGTGCGAGATTGAGGCGGCGGAGATCGTCACTTCGGTTCTGCCGGAGGCTCGCATTACACTCTCGCATCGGCTCGGTCGCATAGGCCTGCTGGAACGCGAGAACGTTACGCTGCTCAACGCTTCACTCCAGAGCCTCGGGACGAAAACCGTCGACGCCTTTCGTAGTGCGCTCGCGAGCGTCGGCATCCGAGCTCCGTTCTATCTGACCCAGAATGATGGGACGGTGGTTCTGGCTGAGGTCGCGGCCGCAAACCCGGTCTACAGCTTCGCCTCGGGCCCAACCAATTCCATGCGCGGCGCGGCCTTCCTTTCCGGCCGGGACGAGGGAATGGTGATCGATGTCGGTGGAACGACCAGTGACATCGGCTATCTGGTCAACGGATTCCCGCGTGAGGCCAATAACATCGTCGAAGTTGGCGGTGTGCGTACGCTGTTCCGCATGCCCGATTTGCTGCCGATGGGCCTCGGAGGTGGCACCATCATTGATCCGGATACCGGCAAGATCGGCCCCCGGAGTGTCGGCTACCGTATTACCGAAGAGGCGCTCGTCTTCGGGGGCAGCACGCTCACGACGACCGATATCGCGGTTGCGGCCGGTTTGGTCGAGATCGGCGATAAGGACAGAGTCCGCCACCTGGACCGTGCGCTCGTCGCCAAGCACCTCGCCGGCATCCATGCCATGATCGAGGATGGCGTCGATCGGATGAAGACATCGGCTGGCGACACTCCGGTTATCGTGGTCGGCGGGGGCGCCTTCCTTGTTCCGGATCAGCTTGAAGGTGTCAGTGAGGTCATTCGCGTGCCGCATGCAGGCGTTGCAAATGCCCTTGGGGCTGCCATGGCTCAAGTCTCTGGCGAGGTTGATCAAGTCTTCTCCGGACTGACGCGGGATGCTGCTATCGCCGCAGCTCAAGAGATCGCAACTAGCCGAGCAGTGGAGGCCGGCGCTGATCCGAAGTCGATCAGCTTGGTTGACGCGGAAGACATCCCAATTGCGTATCTTCCGGGAGACGCACGCCGCGTTCGAGCCCGTGTTGTCGGAACCATCAGCACGCCACGGGTGCGGCTCGTCGCTTAGTTTCTGCGATCAGACGACGTACTAGATCCGTCTGAGACAACGAGACTATAGCCGTTGAGACGCCGGGGCATGACGCTGCTCCAGCCAGCGCATAGGTCTTCCAAGCCTATTTACTGTGAAGATGACAAGGCCTCGGAATTCTCCGAGGCCTTCTTTGTAGGGCAGCTCGGCGGAAATGGGATATATGGGAGAGGTCGCACCATGCCTCACGATGGCTGGACATGAGTACACAGCGGTGGTACACACGAGTAATTCAAGGGCATGCTAAGTCTTTGATTTTGCTGAGGTACCAGGTGCAAAGGTACAATCCTCTCCTGGGCACCAACCCTTTTCTAAGGGGTTGATGTAAAATCCCCAACTCATTCGATCCGAGCCAATGCGAATGCATTGTGCTCTCGCCGCGTGCTCACGCTCTGGCTATCGCCCAAGAGGGCCTTGAGAGGGATCGGTTTCGAGCCATCTAGTCCCTGGAGGCGCCGCATTTGGTTCGCGCGCCCGCCCGGTGTGGATCTCGGGCGGAGGCAGCGATCCGGCCTGGGGAGCATAAAGACAGATGGCGAAAGATCCGTTCCTTCCTGTCGACGGCGAGGCCCGCGGGCTGGCGAAGGCGCTGTTGCGCACTGTGCGCTCCGGGGCTCTCGCCACCAACGACGCTGAAACAGGCGTGCCGTTTGCGAGCCTCGTGCAGGTGGGCACGGATCTCGACGGCTCGCCGGTCATTCTCACCTCACAGCTGTCGGTTCATACCCGGCTGCTCGAGGCCGATCCGCGCTGCTCGCTGCTCCTGTCCTCCCTCGGCAAGGGCGACCCGCTGGCCCATCCGCGCCTGACCCTGCTGGCGCAGGCGCACAGGCTTGAGCGGGAGACCGACGCGGCGCGGCACATCCGCCGGCGCTACCTCCGGCAGCATCCGAAGGCCGAACTCTACGTGGACTTTCCCGACTTTGCCTTCTGGCGCCTGGAAGTCATGTCGGGCAGCCTCAATGGCGGCTTCGGCCGCGCCTATCGCATGGGCCAAGAAGACCTGCTGGCGGATCTCTCCGGGTTCTTCGACTTCTACGATTTCGAAGCCGATGCGGTCGCGCACATGAACGAGGATCATGCTGAGGCTGTGGCGCTCTATGCGACCCGGCTCTGCAGCGCCCGCGAGGGCGCCTGGCGCCTGATCGGCATCGACCCGGAGGGCGTGCAGATGGCGCTCGGGGACGAGATCCTGCGGCTGACCTTCCCCAGGGCGCTCGCCGGCCCGCACGAGGTGCGGCCGATGCTCATCCGGCTGGCGAACGAGGCGCGAAGCCGGGCTTCTTAAGGAAAGCGCCGCAGCCCTGTGGCAGAATGGGCCTTGCCTTGAGCGTGTGGGAGCCGCATCAAGGGATCGGATCGCGCAACAGAATCCGCCCGGTCTGCCGCTCCAGGAATCCCATAAGTCCACGATGCGCCCCACCCTTCTTCCTCCATCCATCCGCTCGATCCTCGCGGCCATTGCCGATGCGGGCACGCGGTTTTCGCGCAACGACGGCCTTGCCATGGCAAGCCACGTGGCGCTCTCCCTGGTGATCGCGCTGTTTCCCTTCCTGATCTGCGTTGCGGCCCTGGCGGCGCTCCTCGGCGCCGGGCGGATCTCGACTCATATCATTCACCTGCTGTTCGATTTCTGGCCCGAGGGAGTCGCAGGCCCGCTGGCGCGGGAGGCCGACAAGGTTCTCATCCCCCGCAGGAACGTGCTGACGATCAGCATCGTGCTGACCCTGCTCGTGGCCACGAACGGTGTCGAGAGCCTGCGCATCGCCCTGTGCCGGGCTTATGGCGTCGAGCGCTTCCGGCCCTGGTGGCAGGCCCGGCTCATCGGCGTGGGCTTCGTGCTGATCGGCGCGGGAGCCCTGGTGGCCTGCGCGGTCCTCGTGGTGCTGTGGCCGTCCTTCTGGCGCGCCGCCGTACTCTCCATGCCGGACCTGAAGACCCTGGGACTGACCTACAACGTGGTGCGCTACGGGCTGGCCTCGACAGTCCTGGTGGCCGGCCTCGTGGCCACCCATCTCTGGCTGCCGGATACCCGGCCCCATGCGTGGAACGTGCTGCCCGGCATCGCCGCGACCTTGATCCTGTGGCTTCTCGGCGCCAGCCTCTACGGCGAGTTCCTGGCGAACATGACCCATCTGAAGGCCACCTATGCGGGCCTTGCGGGAATCCTGACGGCGCTCATCTTCCTGCAGATCTCGGCGGCGATCTTCATCTTCGGCGCCGAGCTCAACGCTGCCCTGCGCCGGCGGCGGGATCCGGCCGACGATCGGGCTTCAGCAATCGTGGAAGCGGCGCCCGTTTCCGTCCCGCAAGTCTAGCTCACGCCCTCGTCCTGCTTCCTCTCGCAATCCCGTTTCGGACTCTGCTGCGGAGGCCCCTTGGCCTTGCACCCAAGCCGCCCCGGTCAGGGATCCGTTGAAGCCGCTGCCCAGACGCGGTACAGCCTGTCTCATCACTTTCTGGATGTTCCATGACCGTACGCTTCCATCGCGGCGATCTGCCTGCGCAATACGACCCGGGCTCCGCCATCGCCATCGACACCGAGACCCTGGGCCTCAACCCGCATCGGGATAGGCTCTGCGTGGTGCAGATCTCCACCGGGGACGGCACGGCGGACGTGGTGCAGATCCTCAAGGACGGCCCTCTGCCGGAGAACCTGATCCGCGTGCTGTCCGACGAGAGCGTGCTCAAGATCTTCCATTATGCGCGCTTCGATCTCGCGGTGCTCTTCCACACCTTCGGAATCATGCCGCGCCCGGTCTACTGCACCAAGGTCGCCTCGCGGCTCGTGCGCACCTACACCGACCGCCACGGCCTGAAGGATCTGGCGCGCGAGCAGCTCGGCGTGGAGCTGTCGAAGCAGCAGCAATCCTCCGATTGGGGCGCCGACACGCTCACCCCCGCCCAGCTCGATTATGCGGCCTCCGACGTGCTGCACCTGCATGCCCTCAAGGAGAAGCTCGACCGCCTGCTGGAGCGGGAGAACCGTCTCGGCATTGCCCATCAATGCTTCAGCTTCCTGCCGACCCGGGCGCAGCTCGACCTCCTCGGCTGGCCGGAGACGGATATTTTCGCCCATTCTTGACGCGCACTTAAACTTTACCCCATAAAACCCCTGTCCGTCATAACATCGCCACGTCCGTCCGGCATGGCGCGGGTCCGATTGTGAGGCGGAAGGGGTTTGGCAGTGGCGGTAATCCAGGGCACCACGATGCGTGACGGCCCGGCCTTGAGGCCGGCCGCCCGGTCGACGCGCGCCTATGCCAAGGCCCGCCGCCATTCCCGCTGGGTGAGCTTCGCCAAGGTCGCTATTCCCCTCGGGTCCCTGATCGGCATGGGCGCGGTCCTCTTCGTGGCCTATTACGATCCGTTCCGGAACATCGAGAACCTGAGCTTCGGCTCCATCGGGGTGAGCGGCACCAACGTCACCATGGCGAGCCCGAAGCTGACCGGCTTCAAGAACGACAACCGCCCCTATGAGGTGACCGCCAGCGAGGCCACGCAGGACGTGCGCAAGCCCGACCTGGTGCAGCTCAAGGATCTCAAGGCTCGCGTCGTCACCGATGATCGCGGCAGCGTCGCATTGCTCCAGGCTGCAAGAGGTGTCCTGGACACCAAGAAGGAGCAGATGCGGCTGCGCGACAACATCGTGGTGACCACGGATGCGGGCCACGAGGTCAAGCTCCAGTCGGCCTTCGTCCAGTTCAAGTCCGGCAACGTGACGTCCAACGAACCCGTCACCGTTTCCTTCGGCAACGGCTCTATTGAAGCCGACAAGCTCAGGGTGAAGGACAACGGCAAGGTCATGAGCTTCGAGGGCCGCGTGCGCACCGTCATCGAGCCGTCCCGCTCCGCTCCATCGTCCAAGGACGCCGCCGGCACAGGCTCCACGACGCCCGCATCAGTCACCGCGCCCCAACAGACAAGTACCCGTCCATGATGAGTTTTTCACGCGCAGCCCTCGCCGTCGCGCTTCTCGCCTCCGTTCCGATGCAGGCCGCCTGGGCCCAGGCCGGCAAGGAGCGCGCCGTCGGCTTCGGCAATTTTGGCTCCAGCAAGGAGCCGATCAAGATCGACGCCAACAAGCTCGACGTCTTCGACAAGGAGGGCCGCGCCGTCTTCACCGGCGACGTGGTGGCGGTCCAGGGCGAGAGCACTATGAAATGCACCGTCATGACCGTGTTCTACGAGCAGCGGGACCAGAACGGCGGGCAGGCGGTGCCTGCTCCTGCCGCGCAGGGCGCCGACGACAGCGCGATCAAGAAGATCGACTGCAAGGGCCCGGTCACCATCGTGTCCCGGACCCAGGTCGCCACGGGCGAGAACGCCACCTTCGACCGCGGCTCCAACAAGATCCTGCTCACCGGCAACGCCACCCTGAGCGACGGGCCGAACGTCACCAAGGGCGAGCGGGTGCTCTACGATATCAACACCGGCGTGGCCAATATCGAGACCACCCCCGGCGGCCGGGTGAGGGCGTTGTTCGTGCCCGGCAACGGCGGCCCGGCCCCCACGGGAGCCGGCGGAGCCGCCCAGGGCAACGCCAAGCCGAAGCCCGCGCAGAAGCCGGCCACCAACTAAGGCGGGAGGGTTCCTCCCGCTTCTTCCTTTCATCATCAGCGACGATCCTGTGAAACCGCTTTTCAACCGTTCCCAACCCGGTCCCTCGGACGTGAGCCTCCTCGAGCCCCATGCGGCCGGGACGGTTTCCCATGGCTTCTCCCGGAGCGAGGACGAGGGCGTCTTCGGCGGCGCCGGCATCCTGGCCGTGAAGGGGCTGCAGAAGAGCTATCGCGGCCGCACCGTGGTGCAGGACGCGGGACTGCAGGTGCGCGCCGGCGAGGCCGTCGGCCTGCTGGGCCCCAACGGCGCCGGCAAGACTACGATCTTCTACATGATCACGGGCCTCGTCGCGGCGGACCGCGGCGTCATCAGCCTCGACGGCCACGATGTGACCGGCCTGCCCATGTACCGCCGCGCGCGCCTCGGCATCGGCTATCTTCCCCAGGAGGCCTCGATCTTCCGCGGCCTCAACGTGGAGGACAACATCCGCGCCGTGCTTGAGATCGTGGAGCCCAGCCGCAAGGAGCGCGAGCGCAAGCTCGATGCGCTCCTCGACGAGTTCAACATCACGCGCCTGCGCAAGTCACCCTCCATCGCCCTTTCGGGTGGCGAGCGGCGGCGCTGCGAAATTGCCCGCGCGCTTGCGGGCGAGCCGACCTTCATGCTCCTCGACGAGCCCTTCGCGGGCATCGACCCGATCGCCGTCGGCGACATCCAGAACCTCGTGCGGCACCTGACCCGCCGCGGCATCGGCGTGCTCATCACCGACCACAACGTGCGCGAGACCCTGGGCCTCATCGACCGCGCCTACATCATCCATTCCGGCCGCGTGCTCACCGAGGGCACGCCCGACGCTATCGTGGCGAACGAGGACGTGCGCCGCCTGTATCTGGGCGAGGATTTCCGTCTCTAGGACCATTCCGCTTTTGACGTTGGGCGAGTGACCGACGTAAACCTATGGGGCATGCAGGAAGCATGCCTTTTCGGGTGCGCTCATGAGTGCGATGCAACGGCTGGAGCTGCGCCAGGGCCAGTCCCTGACCATGACGCCCCAGCTCGTTCAATCCATCAAGCTGCTTCAGCTCTCCCACGCGGAGCTCGCCGCCTATGTGGCGGCCGAGCTCGAGCGCAATCCCCTCCTGCAGGAGGGCGAGACCCGCACCGACGCGCCGAGCCTGGGCCTCGCGGACTTCCTGCGCGCCAAGGAGAAGGCGCAAGCTCAAGGCTACCGGATCGTTCCCGGTCCATCACCGTCGCGGGACAAGGCCGCTTCGGGCACATCTGGCCCGGCCCATGGCGAGATCGGTCCCGAGCTGGAGGAGACGCTGGCCCGCACGGGCAGCCTGACCGAGCACCTGGAGGCGCAGCTCGATCTCGCCACGTCCGATCCCCGCCTGCGCAGGATCGGCGAGCACCTGATCCACAGCCTCGACGAGGCCGGCTACCTCAGGGAGGATCTCGCGGAGATCGCCTTTCGCCTGGAGGTGACGCCCGCCGGTGTAGAGGCGGCGCTGCGGCTGATCCAGACCTTCGAGCCCTCCGGCGTCGGCGCACGCCACCTCGCCGAGTGCCTCGCGATTCAGCTCAAGGAGCGTGATCGGCTCGATCCGGCCATGCAGACCCTGCTGGAGAATCTCCATCTTGTCGCCCGGCAGGATTTTGCCGCCCTGCGGAAGGCGTGCGGCGTCGACGGGCAGGATCTCGCCGGCATGCTGGCCGAGATCCGCCGCCTGGAGCCCAAGCCCGGTCTCGCCTTCACGCCCGCCAGAATCGACCTGCTCGTGCCGGACGTGCTGGTCCGGCCTACGCCCGACGGCGGCTTGGCGGTCGAGCTCAATCCCGAGACCATGCCCCGCATCCTGCTCAACCGCACCTACTACGCACAGGTCGCCAAGGTTCTGCACAAGGACGAAGACAAGTCCTTCCTGTCCGATTGCCTCCAGACGGCGAACTGGCTCACCCGCAGCCTTGAGCAGCGCGCCAGGACCATCCTGAAGGTCGCCGCCGAGCTCGCCCGCCAGCAGGAGGAATTCTTCCGCGAGGGCATTGCCGGGTTGCGCCCGATGACGCTGAAAAGCGTGGCGGAGGCCATCGGCATGCACGAATCCACCATCTCCCGGGCGGCGGCGAACAAGGCCATTGGGACCGAGCGCGGCACCTATCCCATGAAGTTCTTCTTCAGCGCCGCCACGGGAGAGGGCGAGCATGCCGCCAAGGCCGTCCGTCACCGCATCGGTCAGCTGATCGGGGCCGAGAAGCCCGAGGCTGTGCTCTCCGATGAGGCAATTGCCCAGAAATTGAAACGGGAGGGGATTCAGGTCGCCCGCCGCACGGTGGCGAAATACCGGGAAGCTCTGAGGATCCCGTCCTCGTCCCAGCGTCGCAGGCGGCACGGTCGCGAAGCTTGACCGGTCAGGCCTGAGATTTCAAGACTTGCATTGCCCCCCATTCGGATCATCATCTCCAAGCGTCATCCCTGAAGGGTTGCAGCCAAGCAAAGGTGCCCACGTGAGAGCGCCAAGATGAGGAGAATACGATGACATTGAGAGTGTCGGGGAAGAATCTCGATATCGGCGAAGCTCTCAGGTCCCAGGTCCAGGCCCGGATGGCCGGCGCCCTGGCGAAGTATTTCGACGGCGGCTATTCCGGCCATGTGACCGTGACCCGCGACGGCAGCGGATTCCGCACCGATTGCGTGCTTCACCTCACCTCCGGCATGACGCTCGAAGCCTCCGGCGCCTCCAGCGACGCCTATGCCAGCTTCGATCAGACCGCCGCCCGAATCGAGAACCGCCTGCGCCGCTACAAGCAGCGACTCAAGGACAAGTCCGGGATAGGCCAGCGCACCGGCGGCATGGAGGTGCCCTATGCGGTTTTCGAGGCGCCGAGCGACGAGACGCTCGAGGAAGAGAGCTATCATCCTATCGTCGTAGCCGAGACCACGAAGCCCCTTCACGCCTTCTCCGTCAGCGACGCTGTGATGCAGCTCGATCTCACGGGAGCGGCCGCTCTTGTGTTCATCCACGCTAGCACCGGGCGCGTGAACGTCGTATATCGCCGCGGCGACGGGGCGATCGGTTGGGTCGATCCGCCGCTTGCACAGGCTTGAAGGACACTACCCCTTTTTGGCCCAGTTCTTGCGTGGAACGGTGAGAGGCCTTCCAGGCTTCACATCCAAATGCAGCGTGATCGATGCCCTTGCTGGATTTTCTAGACCCTCAGGCCGTCCTGCCCGCCTTGCGCGTCAGCGGCAAGAAGCAGGCTCTTCAGGAACTGGCCTCCCATGCGGCCCGGCTTACGGGCGTTTCCGAAGGTGCCATCTACGAGGCCCTCCTGCAGCGGGAGCGCCTCGGCTCCACCGGAATCGGCGAGGGGATCGCCATTCCCCATGGCAAGCTGCCGAACTTGGCCCGGATTTTCGGCCTCGTGGCGCGGCTCGACAAGCCGGTGAATTTCGAGGCTCTCGACAGCCAGCCGGTGGACGTGCTCTTCCTGCTCCTGGCCCCGGAGGGCGCCGGCGCGGATCACCTGAAGGCCCTGGCGCGGGTCGCCCGTGTCCTGCGCGAGCCCGGCCTGATCGAGCGGGTGCGTGCCACCCGGGACGCCGAAGCCCTCTACGCCATCATGACCGAAATGCCGAAGGCCGCCTGAAACCGGCAGGTTTCCGCTTCTAACCTAACGTAAAGATATCTTTAAGACGTCCCCCGCAATCTTGCCGCAACGTTAAGAGGGGATTCGGGGGCAATGGCGTTCTTGGCTCGGTTGAAGCAACCGTCGGTGCGGATGCGCGTCGCGACGTTGAGTGGCGTGATGGTGCTTGGCTTTGCGGTCATCGGTGCGGTGTTCCAGACGGGTCGCTCCGAGGTGGAGCAGGCCCTTCTGGCGCAGCAGACCTATTCGGCGCTCGCCGAGAAGGCCAACGGGTTCCGCGGCCGGGCCGACGGCCTGAAGGTGGCGGCCGGCGAATGGACCACGAGCCGGCTCAGCCACCATGGCCAGGCCTTCCTGGATCAGCACAAGGCTCTGACTGCCCAGCTCGACGAGATGAGCGCGGCACCGGGCGCCATCCTGATCGCGCCCGAGATTGACGCCCTGAAGCAGCATGCCTCCGCCCTGCTCAGCCAGGGCAAGGCCCTCGACAAGCTCTATACCGGCATCGGCACCAAGCCCGACGAGGGAGCCCAGGGCCGCCTTCTCAAGGCCGAAGCCAACCTCGAGAAGCTGGTGCGGCCCCTGACGGGCAGCGGCGAGACCATCGCCTGGCGCCTGTGGGCGGCTATGCTCGGCATGTTCAACCAGGAGGCCCGTGCTCGGATCCTGCTCGAGGAGAGCATTCTTGGCGCCTTCGAGGTCGAGCAGGGGCGCTTCACCCGTGCCCTCGCCCAGCTTTCCGGTGAGCTGGCCAAGGAGAAGGCTGCCGTCGAGAGCGCCAGCGTTTCGTACCAGGAGGCTTTCCATGCCTGGGGCGAGCTGGAGCGGGAGGTGGCCGGCCAGAGCGAGAAGTTGATGGGGCAATTCGACCTGCTGGTGCCGGTGCTCGATCAGCTGCTCGCCAAAGTGCGCACCGAGGCGCACAAGACCGAGGCGCAGCTCACCGCCTCGCAGCAGCGCACCTTCGCCCTGATCCTCTGGGCCATGGGCGCGACGCTTCTCTTCGGCCTGATCCTGAACTTCATCGTAGGACGCTCGATCTCCCTGCCGCTCACCCGCCTCCAGCAGGCGATGCGGCGGCTCGCCGACGGCGACGCCTCGGTCGAGATTCCCTCCACCAAGGGGACCGACGAGATCGGTGCCATGGCCCGCACCGTGCTGGTCTTCCGCGACAATGCCCGCGAGCGCGAGCGGCTCACCCGGGAACGCGAGGGCATGGCGGCTGTCGATGCGGAGCGCGCCCATGCGATCTCCAACGCCATCATGGCGTTCGACGCCACGGTCGAGCAGATCCTGGCCGAGGTCCGGGACGTCACGGGCGACCTCGCCAAGGCCTCCGGCCAGCTGGAGGGCTCGGCGAACCACGTGACGCAGCAGGCGCAGATCGCCGGCTCCGCCTCCCAGCGCACCGCCCAGAACATGTCGGCGGTGGCGAGCGCCGCCGAGGAGCTTGATGCGTCCCTCTCCGAGGTCGCGGCCCAGACGAACGCTTCGGCTAAGGCCTCCGAGCGCGCCGTGGCGGAGGCTCGCGGCGCTTCGGGCAGCATGTCGGTTCTCTCGTCGGCCACCTCGCAGATCGGCGAAGTGGCAGGCCTCATCCGCTCCATCGCGGCGCAGACCAACCTGCTCGCGCTGAATGCGACCATCGAGGCCGCCCGCGCCGGCGAGGCCGGCAAGGGCTTTGCCGTCGTGGCCAACGAGGTGAAGGATCTGGCGGGCCAGACCGCCAAGGCCACAGAGGAAATCGCCCGGCAGATCGAGGCGGTGCAGGCCGCCTCGCGGGAGACCCTGGTGGCGCTGGGCACCGTGCAGGCTTCCGTCGAGGATCTGGCGGGGGTCGTGTCCACCGTGGCCGGCACCGTGAGCCAGCAGACGGCGGCCGTGTCGGAGATCGCCCATTCGGTGGCCCAGGTGTCCACGGAGGCGCAGGCCGGCACCTCCGCGATCGAGACCACCCAGGGCGTGGCCCTGCAGTCTCTCGACGCTGCCCGGACCGTCGCGGATCTCTCGGTGGCTCTGGAGCATCAGGCGCAACGCCTTGGCGCCGAGATCCACCAGTTCCTCAACAGCGTGAAGGCCGCTTAGTGAACTCTATCGGCCGGGCTTCAAGGCTGCCCGGCCATCTCCCAGACGAGCTGGACATTGGCCGTGTAGCGGATCGTCGCCGGCGGCACGATCGGCACCGACTCAGACCCCTTGGACATCGCCATGGACATGCGCATGTCGGGCTGCGGCTCGAAGGGCTGGGCGGAGCCGTCCCGGATTTCCAGCAGGCGGCCGAGCGAGACGCCCGCCGCAGTGGCGTAGACTTCGGCCTGTCGCCGGGCGTCCCGCACGGCGGCTTCGCGCGCCTTGTCCGCGCCCTCCTCCTGCCGGTCGAGGCCGAAGGAGACCGACTGGAACGTCATGTCGCCGCTCGCCAGGATCTCGCCCGCGAGACGCCCGACGCCGTCGAGATCGCGGGTGGTGATCCGCAGCTGATGATGGGCGGAAAACTTCGGCGTCTTGATCTCCTTGCCGTCGGGGCCGACCTGCTGGGGCGTCTGGAAGACCTGGAAATTGGCGGTCCGGATGTCCTCCCGCTTGATGCCGAGACCCTGGATGCGGGCGAGCACCCGCTCCGTCGCGGTGCTGTTGGCGGCGCTCGCCTGCGCCACCGTGTCGGCCTGTGTTTCCACCGTCACATGGATGCGCGCGAAATCGGGCTTCAGCTCCGCCTCGCCGGTGCCCATCACGCTGATCGTGGGCTGGCGCGGCGCGGGGGCTTGAGCCATGGCCGGAAAGGCGAGGCTCATGGCGAGGAATACGACGGCTACGGAACGCATGACGAAATGTCCTTTTCCGAAAAGAAAAGCCTCGCCTAAAGCATCGGACCCAAAAGTGGCTTCCACTTTTGGGCCTACTCCGATGCTTCATTCTCAAAGAGCGCATCGCTCGCGCGGAAAACCGAGTCCACTTTTCCGCACGATGCGCTTGGGCGAGGCTTGGCGGGCGCGCAGACTGTGCGCAACCGAAGCTGAGCGCCGGATTAACGGCCGGTCTTCACCTTGGTCCAGAGCCGTGTGACGGTGCGCTGGGCGCGCTCGTCATAGGCCGTGTTGGTGAAGAGCCGCTTCATGGTGGCCTCGTCCGGATAGATGCCGGGATTGTCGAGGATCTCCTTGTCGATGTGCTGCTTCGCGGCGAGGTTGCCGGACGCGTAGGACACGAAGTTCGTGTTCATGGCGGCGATCTCGGGACGGAGCATGAAGTTGATGAACTCGTGCGCCTCGGCCACGTTCTTGGCGTCCGCCGGAATCACGAAGCTGTCGAACCACATCAGCGCGCCCTCGCGCGGAATGACGTAGCCGACCTCGACGCCGTTCTTGGCCTCCTCGGCCCGGCTCTTGGCCTGGATCATGTCGCCCGAATAGCCCACCGCCACGCAGATGTCGCCGTTGGCGAGCGCGTTGATGTACTCGGAGGAGTGGAACTTCTGCACGTTGCCGCGGATGCGGAACAGGGCGTCGCCCGCCCTGTTCAGATCCTCGATGCGCTTGGAATCCGGATTGAGGCCGAGATAGGCGAGCACGCCGGGAAAGAGATCCTCGGGTGAGTCCAGCATGTAGATGCCGCAGCTCTTGAGCTTGGCGGAAATCTCCGGCTTCATCACCAGGTCCCAGGTGTTGAGCGGCATGTCGGGCCCAAGGATTTCCCTGACCTTCTTGACGTTCACGCCGATGCCGGTGGTGCCCCACATGTAGTTGACGGCATATTGATTGCCGGGATCGAACACGGCCAGACGCTGCGTCACCTCCGGCCATTGGTTGGCGAGGTTCGGCAGCTTGGACTTGTCGAGCTTCTGGAACACCTTGGCGCCGATCAGGCGCTGCACGAAGGGCCCCGACGGCACGACGATGTCGTAGCCCGACTTGCCGGCGAGCAGCTTGGTCTCGACGATCTCGTTGTTGTCGTAGGTGTCGTAGACCACCTTGATGCCGGTCTGTTTCGTGAACTCATCCAGCGCCTTCGGGTCCACGTAGTCCGACCAGTTGTAGACGTTGACCACACGCTCCTGGGCGGCGGCGGCGGTGACAAGGCCGAGGCCCAGAGCAACCGAAGCGAGAAAACGGAACATCAGGGGGTGGAACTCCTCGAGATGAGAGAAAAGCCATGAGCGGCCACGCGCTCAATTGAAATCCTATTGCCCCGCGCGTCAAGGCTGTTTGGGCTGGGCCGCGCGCCATTGCAGGAGGCGCTCGTAAGCCGAAACGGCTTCCTCGTAGCCTGCCGAGCCGCGGATCCTGCTCAGGTCGCCGACGGGGCGGCGCAGCTTCGCGTTGAAGCTCACGCCATCGAAGCCCGCATTCGCCCCGCAATACAATCTCCGGCAGGCTCCCTCGGCATCGTCGAAAACGATGCTGCCGCCCTGGAGCCGCACGGAGAACGTACAGGCCGGCCAGGGGTCGTCCTCGCCCGGAACGCTGCGGTAGACCAGCCGGGAACCTTCGGCTTCCGCGATGCCGGAGAGCGTGCAGGCGTGGTGGCCGTTGATCTGCGCGTTGATGTAGAAGCGTCCCTGCCCATGGGGAACGATCTCGAGGACATGCTCGGTCCTGAACGGGCGGCTGGGGTTGGGGAAATCGACCGTGACGGGAACGCGATAGATGCCCGTCAGGTCATTGGTCGTCAGGGGCTCGGCCCGAGCCGCTGCCGGGCCGAGCGATAGAAAAACCGACAGGAGCCTGATGAGCTGCATCGCGCATCCGCGTCCGGTCATGGTTCTCAGCGCGCTTTCCTGACCGCATCGGCCAGCCGCTCCAGGCCGGCATCGAGCGTCGCATCCTTCTTGGCGAAGCAGAAGCGCACCACGTTCTTCACCGCGCCCTGCGCGTAGAAGGCCGAGACCGGGATCGCCGCGACCCCGTGCTCCATGACGAGCCGGCGGCAGAAGGCGACGTCGTCGGTCTCATCCAGGGGCGCGATGTCGATGTTGACGAAATAGGTGCCCTGGCTCGGGATCACGTCGAAGCCCAGCGTCCTCAAGCCATCCGTGAAGCGGTCGCGGCTGCGGGCGAAATTCTTGCGCATATCCTCGAAGTAGGCATCGTCCTTGGCAAGCCCGTAGGCCACCGCGGCTTGAAGGTTCGGCGCCGTGGTGAAGGTGAGGAACTGGTGGGATTTCGCCAGCACCTTCATGATGTGCGGCGCGGCGCACACGAAGCCGACCTTCCAGCCCGTGAGGCTGAAGATCTTGCCTGCCGAGCCGATCTTCACCGAGCGCTCGCGCAGGCCGTCGAGCGCCAGGATCGGCCGGTGCTGCCGGCCGTCGAACACCACGTGCTCCCAGACCTCGTCCGAGATCGCGATGGCGTCGAAGCGGCGGCAGAAATCCGCCAGCAGGTTGAGGTCCTCGTCCGAGAAGGTCGTGGCGGTCGGATTGAGCGGGTTGTTGAACAGAACCGCCTTGGTCTTCGGCGAGAAGGCCTGCGCCAGCGCTTCTTCCGTCAGGCGGAAATGCGGCGGCTGCAGGGTGACGAATTTCGGCACGCCGCCGGCGAGCCGCACGAGGGGCAGATAGGCGTCGTACATGGGCTCGAACAAAACGACCTCGTCGCCCGGCTCCACGATGCCGAGGATCGCGCCCGCGAGCGCCTCCGTGGCTCCCGACGTGACCATCACTTCCGTGTTCGGATCGAGATCGACGCCCTGCCAGTGCTTGTAGTGCGTGGCGATGGCCGAGCGCAGCTCCGGGATGCCCATCATCGACGGGTACTGGTTGTAGCCGTTGAGCACCGCGTCCGCCGCCGCCCGCCTGACGTCCTCCGGTCCGGGATCGTCCGGAAAGCCCTGGCCGAGATTGATCGCGCCGGTCTCCCGGGCAAGGCTCGACATGACCTCAAAAACGGTGGTGGGCAAGTTGGCGAACAGATTGTTCATGCCGCTCTCTCAATCGGGGGTTTCTGGTGTGCCGATCTGCTTCGTATCATGGAGCCGCGGCAGATCGAACCGGGATTCCTCTCAAAAAGACCAGCGCCCTGTGGCCCGCAGCGGGTGCTGCGAGCCTGAAGGTCAGTCGAGGGTGGCGCGTCGGGCAGCCCGGCTCGATGTGGTGTTGGTAAGTGAGAGCCAGACTGCTCGTCACGCGCGGTT
>NZ_JAELXT010000020.1 GCF_016427565.1 Microvirga splendida | reverse complement strand
CGGGGTGGAGCAGCCCGGTAGCTCGTCAGGCTCATAACCTGAAGGTCACAGGTTCAAATCCTGTCCCCGCAACCAACTCAACACAACACTCACAAAAGCCCCCACGGGAAACCATGGGGGCTTTGTGATGTTTAGGGCCCATGATCTCAGGTGGCGCAAGAGATGGCGCAGGCCGCGATACACGCGTAACGACAAAGCCTCCCTTGGTCTCGCAAGGGAGGCTTTGTCGATTTGCAGTTCGCAAGCGCGATGATGGAGTTCAGGCCACCTGGCCGACCGGGTCGAGGTCGGCACTCATCGAGAACCGCTCCAGTTGAACCGCGTATGCAGCCTCCAATCCTTTAAGGCGCATCTCCGGCTGGGGCTCGATCCGGTCGGCCGCCGCTCCGAGACGCATGCAGAAACGGTCGGAGGCGGACAGAAGGATGCGGAGCGACCTCGCCGACGGAGGAGTGCCCGACGAGGCGTCCTTCACGAGCACCGCAGCGGCCGCGTAGAGATCGTCGACGGCAGCTTCCGTTCCCGGGTCGCGCTTGAGCAGACTCATGGTGTTGATGAGGAGAACGCGCAGGTCGTGCAGATCATCCGCCCTGCCCGCTTGAGCAAGGAGATTGACGACCTTTTTGACAGCTTCGGTTCTGTCTTGGATTGTTTTTGCAAGAGCGCTATCGATCATGAGCCTCCCCCTTAAGGCCGTGCGCGAAATCCTCTGGGACTCACAAGACTCAGCATGCGCTTTCATGGTTAACCAATCATTACGACGACGCTGAAAGGCAGGCCTCGTCAGCGTTTCGCAGATCTGTGTCGACAGCATGCGATACTTTCCCGTGCGGCGTTTCATGAGCATTGAGATTCAAAACGAA
This sequence comes from Microvirga splendida, assembly GCF_016427565.1. Classification (GTDB taxonomy): domain Bacteria; phylum Pseudomonadota; class Alphaproteobacteria; order Rhizobiales; family Beijerinckiaceae; genus Microvirga; species Microvirga splendida. The sequence continues at coordinate 89,705 of NZ_JAELXT010000020.1, read as the reverse complement.
GCCGACTACATCAGCGTACCGATCGTGATTTGAATCTTTGTCATGCCACAGCAGAACGACCTCATTCGACCGAATAGGATCGTCTCGCGAAGCAAGCGCTTCGCGAGGAGGTGCTGCACGCATGGCCATGAGCTGCGACCTGAACCAAGTCCCCAGCGGGAAGTTCAGGCGGTCAGCCCCGTCAGAGCCGGCGCCCTTTACGGCGCGCCTCCCACTTCGATGCCGGTCTGACGCACCCCGTCGCCGGTCCGATCCGGCGATTTTTCCATCCCGCATTCGCTCTTCGTCCGCAATGCAGGCTCGCCGGATCCCAGTTCGCTGAGACAAGGAGAAGCCCTGCAATGAACAGGGTCTGGACTGAAGAAGAACTCGACATCCTGCGCCGCGACCGAGAGGCCAAAGTGCCGGTTCCAGTGACGGCTGCGAAGCTCGGACGGCCGGTGCCGGCAACCTATGCCAGGGCCCGGCTGATCGGGACCCTCGTCCAGCCTCACCAGTCCTGGGATGAAACCAGCGTCGCACGCCTGCGCGAGCTCGTCTGTGCCGACCCGCCGATGACGGACAAGCGAATCGCCGCGGAACTCGGCAGGACCGTGACCCAGATCCGCTGGAAGATGCAGGATCTCGGTCTCATTGGCGTGAGGGATCTCTCCAAGCTTGCCAAGATGACGGCAGCGGAAACCGCTCGTCCGAAGGCGACAAAGTTCCCGTCTGACAGGACGCTCCCGAAGAGGCCCAAGGCTCCTCCGAGACCTGCGCGTCAGCCGGCTCACGAGCCTTCCTCACGTCCAGCCGCAATCGTCACGGCCCTTCCTGACAACGCACCTGCGATGCTCGACCCTCGGGCAGCCTTGGAGCAGGCGATCGAGGCTCTTGAAGCCACACTGACGGAGCGCTTGAAGAGCCTCGTTGCCGAGGCCGAGGCCGGCATGATCAAGGCGGCACGCGCAGCCATTGCCGAGAAAGGACGCATCGACCAGCGGCTTGTCATTCGAGTCAAACGCGCAGGCGAGGCGGAAGCCCGTCGTCTAGCGGCTGCGAAGGAGGCGGACGCGGAGGCCAGGAGAGCCGCGGCAGAGGCAAGAAGCAGGGAGGCCGAGGCGAGAAAGGCCGACGCTCAGCGGAAGGCTGAAGAGGCGGCGCGCGCTGCACGTGAACTCAAGCTGCGCGAGGAACGGCTGCGCGAAAAGGCTCAGCCGGCCGTCGTCAGAGCAGTCGAAAAGCCGAAGCCTGTCGAGAAGAGAGCCGCCCTGTCCGCTGTGCAGGGCGTGTCGCGCGTTGCCGCTCCGCGGCCTGTCCCGCAGCCGGAACCGTCAGCCGCGCCGAAGATCGTGGTGTGCGACGAGCCCGCCGCCGTCCGGCCGACGGAGCTCGATCCGGCGTCGTCGCAAGTGTCCGGCCGCGGCGGCTGGAAATCCGTTCGCCGGGACCCTGCCCGCGCGCTGGCGCAGGCGAAAGCCAAAGCCAAGCCGGCGAACCGCGCCGACGCCGTCGATCTGGCCCAGGCCGCGCAGGCCGCAATCGAGCGCTTCATCGCGGAACGCGGCGTGACGCGGACTGAATCCGGTGGCATTCAGGCCATCGTGTCCCGCCTTCAGGCGCGCGGCTACATCGTCGTGCGCGACGAAACCGGATGGACCATCGATCAGCGTCACCACGTCGCCAGCGAGTCCGACCTCGTGGCCTTCGCCGAGGCGCGTGGCATCACGTTGAGTGCCGCTGCTTAACCAAGGATCCAGCAGCACCCGACGCGTCGGGTTCTGCTTCTTGATCTGCCGTCTTGCCCGTGTCCTTATCCGCCCCACATCGGCTGCGGATTAAGGAGAAGATGATGGAAAAGCGCAGGCTCGGCCGCTCGGACTTGATGGTTTCGCCGCTTTGCCTTGGTGGCAATGTCTTCGGATGGACTGCCGACGAGGCAACCTCGTTCAGGATCCTCGACGCCTATGTGGATGCGGGGCTCAACTTCATCGACACGGCGGATGTCTATTCCACCTGGGCAGCGGGCAACTCAGGCGGAGAGTCGGAACGAATCATCGGCCAATGGATGAAGGCGCGCGGCAACCGCAGCGGGCTCGTGATCGCCACGAAGGTCGGCTCCGAGATGGGACCCGGCCAGAAGGGGCTGTCGAAGAGCTACATCCGCTCTGCCGTCGAGGCCTCGCTTCAGCGGCTTCAGACCGACTGCATCGATCTCTACCAATCCCACCGCGACGATCCCGACACGCCTCAGGAGGAGACGCTCGAGGCCTATGCGGACCTGATCCGCGAGGGGAAGGTGCGGGCAATCGGCTCCTCGAACTTCACAGCGGCACGGATGCGGGAAGCCCTCGCGATCAGCGCGAAACACGGACTGCCGCGCTACGAAAGCGTGCAGCCGAAGTACAATCTTTACGACCGCGCCGAGCATGAGGCCGAGCTGGAGCCTCTCTGCCGGGAGGAAGAGATCGGGGTCATTCCGTATTACGGCCTCGCCAGCGGCTTCCTGACCGGCAAGTACCGCTCGGAGGCGGATTTCGGAAAGAGCGTGCGCGGCGGGCGCATGGCGGCCTATCTGAACGAGAGGGGCAAGCGCATCCTTTCGGCCCTGGACGCTGTCGCGGCCCGCAAGGCTGCGACGCCGGCTCAGGTCGCCTTGGCCTGGCTCATGGCTCGTCCCGGCCTTACGGCTCCCATTGCTAGCGCTACGAGCGTGGAGCAGTTGCAGGACATCGTGAGAGCCACCAATCTGCGGCTCGAGGCAGCCGACATTGCTGAACTCGACCAAGCCAGCGCCTAGCGAATGAAAAGAGGGAGCATCGGGCTGATCGATGCTCCCCCAGAGACCTCCGTTTTTTGCATGGCAGCTCCTCCGTTGCACGAAGCGGAAGGGCTCTTATCTCGTGACGACCTGTGCTTCATGAAATTCCACAGGATAGAACGAGGTTTTCAATGAGCGCCGATGCCAATGCATTGTTCCAGCCCTTCACGTTGGGCAGCCTGACCCTGCCGAACCGTCTGGTCATGGCTCCCCTCACCCGCAACCGGGCTGCGGAGGGCGACGTGGCGCGTGACATCACCGCGACCTATTACTCCCAGCGCGCCGGCGCAGGCCTCCTGATCTCGGAGGGGTCGCAGATCTCGCATCAGGGACAGGGCTATCTGCGCACGCCGGGCATCTACACACCGGAGCAGGTTGCACACTGGCGCAAGGTAACGGATGCGGTCCACAAGGCCGGCGGGCGGATCTTCATTCAGCTCTGGCACGTGGGCCGGGTCTCCCACACCTCGCTTCAACCGGGCGGCGCAGCGCCCGTCGGTCCGTCGCCGCTCCAGGCCCAGACCAAGACCTTCCTTGAGCAAGGTTTCGCCGAAGTCTCCGAGCCCCGCGCACTCGAGCTCTCCGAGATCCCGGGCATTCTCCGCGACTACGAGAATGCCGCCCGCAACGCCAAGGAGGCCGGGTTCGACGGCGTCGAGATTCACGCCGCCAACGGCTATCTGCTCGACCAGTTCATGAAGGACGGTTCGAACCACCGGACAGATGCCTATGGCGGCTCCATCGAGAACCGCGCCCGCCTCACGATCGAGGCGGCGGAGGCCGTGCTGAAGGTCTGGGACAAGGGCCGCGTCGGCATCCGCCTCTCGCCGGCAAAGGTCAACGACGCGGCGGATTCGAATCCGCATGCTCTGTTCAGCCATGTGGTCGAACGGCTCGATAAGCTCGGGCTCGGCTACATCCATATGATCGAAGGCGCCACGCAGGGCGACCGGAACGCAGTCGATGTGGACTACGCCGGCCTGCGCCGCTCCTTCAGCGGCGCCTACATCGCCAATAACGGCTATACCCGCGACATGGCGACTGAAGCGGTCTCCAGCGGGCATGCGGACCTCGTGGCCTTCGGACGGCTCTTCATCGCCAACCCCGATCTCGTCGAACGCTTCCGCCTCAATGCGCCTCTTAACGAGCCGAACCGCGCCACCTTCTATGGCGGCGGCACCGAGGGCTATATCGACTACCCGGCTCTCGGCGAGGCAGCCTGACCGTCGGGCCGCAGCATTCGTTTCGCTTCGGAACTCCGGCAGTCGCCAAGCAGGTGACCGACCGCTCGTCGTCACAGGTGGCTTGAGCAGCTCTCGAATATTCCGGAGCAGGGTTGAGTGTGCTGAGCACCCAACCCATCATCATCCGCATGATGACAGGAAGCGAATTGCAGAAGCCTTTGGAGGAATTCCTGCAGCGGTTTTCCAACGAGACGCTGCAGGACCTCACCATTGAAAGCAAGCTCCTGCACGGCGGAGCGGAAGCCGCCGCCGTGCAGCTCGTCGATCTTCGTTACAGGGATAACAGGGGATGCCGCAGGAGCCTTCGCGTCGTGGTGAAGCATCTCCAAGGCAGGCCCGCTCGCGAGGCTGCAATCTACGAGAGCCTCGTGGCCGCTCACGCCCCGGGATTGGCGCCAGCGCTTCTGCACGTCGACCGCACTGGCGCGGACCAGGCCATCCTCGTCATCGAAGCGATCAGGAGAACCGCCGCGTGGCCGTGGCGCGATGTTCGCAGGGCCGAGGATCTGGTTACCCGCCTGGCGCAGTTCCATGTGAAAGCGGAAGATGCGCACATCGCCGATCCCGGGTGGGATTACGAGGCTGAACTCGGCGCCATGGCGGAGAGCACGCGAGAGGCGCTCGACGAATGCCGCCGGGATCCGGAACTCTCGGACCTCGCCGGGAGCCTGCGCTCCGTCGACGATATCGTTCTTGCCCTCCCCGAACTCCGCCGGCAACTGCTGAACGAGCGGCCGTTTGGATGCCGGCCCATTCATGGCGACGTCCATCCGGGCAATGCACTCACGGCCCGCCGTGGACGGGGAGAGGAGCCCGTACTGATCGACTGGGGCCGCGCCAGGCTCGGCTCGCCCCTGGAGGACCTGAGCTCATGGCTCCAGTCGCTCGGCTATTGGGAGCCGCAGGGCCGCCGCTATCACGACACGCTGGCAACGACGTATCTCGCAGCATTCGGAGAAGGCCTCCAATTCAACGCATCGGTCAGGGCCGCCTATTGGATGGCGGGAGCGTCGAACGCGCTGTCGGGTGCCCTGCTCCATCACCTCCGGCACGCGAGGGATCCGCATCAAACGAGCGCCGCGCGCGCCAACGCTTACTATGCCGCCAAGGATGCGCTTCGCGTCATCCGGCGCGCGCATGCCTTGTGGCGCTGACCCGGCACGGCGGGCGAAAAACAGCGGCAGCGCCGAATCTCGGCACCGGCCGTTTAGGGCCGCCAGATCGTCAGGCTGACATTGCCAGCCGGATCCAGAAGTCGGCGCTCTCCGGACGCCAGCCCACGCTCGGACAGAATGTCCTCAGCACTCCTGCCGGATCGGCACGCTGAAAAGATGGGAACGCCATCCGGCACATGGCTGCCTTCCGCGCGCGTCAGATGGAACGCGTCGTAGCCGATCGCGAGGAAGAGATCGAAGACCCGTCGTCCGCCGGGCACGGCAACCCGCCCCCCTTCCGGCAGCACGGTGCGGATCGCCTCGTCCCAGGACAGCCTGCCAGGATTCCACCACCAGCCGTCGGAGCGCCGCTCCAGCCCGGAGGAGGACGAGGACAGGACGATCCGCAGCCGGCCCCTCGGGTTCGGGTTGGCCTCGTGCCCGAGTCGCCCGAGCACGGTCACGGCGGATTTGTTGAGTTCCGCCTGAAAGTAGGCCCAGTCCCCCTCGTTGCGCAGGATGTCGGGCGTACGTCCCGACGCATCGGCAATGCAGTCGTTGTCGGACACGATGGCATAGCCGTGAATCTCAACCTGGGACATGGACCGGCCTCTTGCGGGACGAGTGAACGATGGCAGCCCTCATGAGGACCGCGAGAACGACCGCATTGAGCACATGCCAGAGGAAATGAGTTCCGGCCGGCAGGGACGAGCAGACCGCGCTGTCCATGGAGCGGAAGACCAGGGACAGGGCAAACGCCCCCGCGGCCATCATCAGCGCCCTGCCCGGCCCCCTCTCATTCCCGAGCAGGCACAAGCCCCCGACCGTCAGCAGTGCAAACGCTGCCGGTATATAGCCCACGGAGCCGTTCAGCGTCACGCCGGGAAAGACCGTGAACCACAGGCGGTCGAAGGACATGTTGAACGCGGCAAACAGCATCGTCACCAGGACGGAGACGACGAGGCCGAGCCGCAGGTAGCGGCGCATGGCGATCAGGAAGTAGCTGTAGATGAAGACCGCGATGGGCAGCACATCCGCCAGGAGGGACCAGCGGTTGGCGAAGGTATGAAACAGGAAGCTGCCGATCCCGACTACGAAGGTCACCGCGATCAGCCACAGGGCGGGCCAGTCCCGGGCTCCCGCCCGCCGCCAGAGCACAAGGGCATAGAGCGCCGCCGCAAGGAAGGCACCGTTGGTGAGCGCGTTCAGCGGCTCGGCCCAGAAGCCTGGCCCGAGGCGTTCGCAATAACTGTCGATGGAGGTGAGCCAGGATTCGGGCATGCGGTGCAACCGTGGGGATGACGATGAAGTTCCAGCTTGCCAGCCGAGGACGAAAATCCGATGAAGCAGATGGACCGAGGAAGCGGGAGTGCCGGGATGCGGATCGCCACGTGGAATGTGAACTCCATCAAGCAGCGGCCGGAGCACCTCGCCACCTTCGTGAAGAGCGCCGATCCGGACGTCGTCTGCCTGCAGGAGCTGAAATGCGTGGACGAGGCCTTCCCCCGCGCCGAGGTCGAGGCTCTGGGCTACAACGTCGTCACCCACGGCCAGAAGGCCTATAACGGCGTCGCCATCCTGTCCAAGCGCCCGCTCGAAGACGTGCGCCGCGGCCTGCCGGGAGACGAGAGCGACGAGCAGGCCCGCTACCTGGAAGGCGTGATCTCGACCTCCACGGGCGCCGTGCGGGTAGCCTCCATCTACCTGCCGAACGGCAACCCTATCGGCACGCCGAAATTCGACTACAAGCTCGCCTGGATGGACCGCCTGCGCGCCCATGCCCGCAGCCTGCTGGCGCTCGAAGAACCCCTCGTTCTCTGCGGCGACTACAACGTGATCCCCGAACCAGAGGACGCGAACGATCCCGCCGCCTGGACGAACGACGCCCTGTTCCAGCCGGAAAGCCGGGCGAAGTTCCGGGAGCTTCTCAACCTCGGTTTCATCGACGCCGTCCGCGCCTGCAACGACCAGCCGGGGCTCTACTCGTTCTGGGACTACCAGGCCGGAGCGTTCCAGCGGAACAACGGCATCCGCATCGACCACCTCCTGCTCTCGGCCCAGGCGCAGGACCGCCTGAGGACGACCTCGATCCGCAAGGAAGTGCGTGGCTGGGACAAGCCCTCCGACCATGTGCCGGTGATGGTCGACCTGGATCTCGACTGATCGTTAAATCTCTTCGTCTTCACCGGCCTTGTGCCGGTGATCTCGATTGAAAGAGTGCCGAGCCTCACAGAATCGAGATGGCCGGGACAAGCCCGGCCATGACAGTATGGATATTCAGCAATCCGCCTTAGCGGCGCGCCTGGATGTACTGCTCCAGCAGGGCCAGCGCGAGCTTGCGGTCGCTGTCGTCGGACGCCGCGAAGGCTTCCTTGTAGAGATCCACGATCCACTGATCCTTGGCGCCATCCGTCGAGGCCTCGCGGGCCAGCGTCAGCCACATGAGGCCCTTGGCGCGCAGGCGCGGAACCCCCTGGCCCGTCATCAGCAGATGGCCCAGAAGCGCCTGGGAGGCCGTGTGGCCCTTCTCGGCCGCCAGGTTGAACCAGCGGGCCGCATGGCGGGCATCCTTCCGGACGCCGGTGCCCTTGAGGTAGAGGCGCGCGAGATTGTACTGCGCGTTGGAGTCGCTGAAATAGGAGGCCGCGTAGCTGAACATCTCGACGGCGCGCGCCGGATTGGCCGCCACATAGGTGCCCTGGATGCCATCGAGGAAATAGCTGCCGAGCGCCACGAAGGCGCTGGAGACCACGGCGGCATTCGGCGAATCCGGGCTCTCGTCCGCATGCTGGTCCGCAAGCTTCGAGAAATACTCGAAGGCCTTCAGGTCGTCATGCTCGACTCCGTCGCCGTCGGCATACATGCGACCGAGCTTCCAGAGGGCGAGCGAATGCCCCTGCCCGGCTGCATATTCGAGCGCATGGACGGCTCCGATCTTGTCGCCGGCATTGTAGGTGCGCATGCCGCTGCGCAGGGCATCGCGCGCCGAACCGTACTTGGTGGCGGGTGCAAGCGCAGGCGCAGGCACGAGGGCGGGCGTCAGCGTCTGCGGACGCGGCGCGGCATCGAGCGCGTGAACCGCCCCCACCCCGAGGAAAGCCACCCCCAATGTGGCAAGGATGAAGTTAGACGTCCGCATAGGTTTCTTTTTCTGCGGCACCGCCAGGATGGGTGACTGCCCCATCCCGTGCGGGACCAACGGTTTGTGCGTATTTCCAGAGGTAGCCGGAGGTGGCGCTCGTCTCCCGCGGCTTCCATGCGGCCCGGCGCCGGGCCAGCTCCTCGTCCGAGAGCTCCACGTCGATGGTGCCGGTGATGGCATCGATGGCGATGATGTCGCCGTCCTCGAGGAGCCCGATGGGACCGCCCACGGCCGCTTCCGGCCCCACATGGCCGATGCAGAAGCCGCGGGTCGCGCCCGAGAAGCGGCCGTCGGTGATGAGCGCGACCTTGTCGCCCATGCCCTGGCCGTAGAGCGCCGCGGTGGTGGAGAGCATCTCGCGCATGCCGGGTCCGCCGCGCGGCCCCTCATAGCGGATCACCAGAACCTCGCCTTCCTGATACTGGCGCTTGGAGACGGCTTCGAAGCAGGCCTCCTCGCCGTCGAAGCAGCGAGCGGGGCCGCGGAAGGCCTGATGCTCGGCAGCCATGCCGGCCACCTTCACGATGGCGCCCTCGGGGGCGAGGTTGCCCTTGAGCCCCACGACGCCGCCGGTGGGGGTGATCGGGATGTTGGCCGGATAGACCACGTCCTGATCCTCATTCCATTTCACGGAAGCGAGGTTCTCGGCCATGGTGCGGCCGGTCACGGTCATGCAGTCGCCGTGCATGAAGCCGTGGTCGAGAAGCGTCTTCATGAGCAGCGGGATGCCGCCGACCTCGAACAGGTCCTTGGCCACATAGCGCCCACCGGGCTTCAGGTCCGCGATATAGGGCGTGCGCTTGAAGATCTCGGCCACGTCGAACAGGTCGAACTTGATGCCCGCCTCATGGGCAATGGCCGGCAGGTGGAGAGCCGCATTGGTCGAGCCGCCGGAGGCCGCCACCACGACAGCTGCATTCTCCAGGGCCTTGCGGGTCACGATATCGCGCGGGCGAATGTTCTTGGCGATCAGGTCCATGATCTGCTCACCGGCCGCGGCGCAGAACCGGTCGCGGATCTCATAAGGCGCCGGAGCGCCAGCCGAATACGGCAGCGCAAGGCCGATGGCCTCGGAGACCGTCGCCATGGTGTTGGCGGTGAACTGCGCCCCGCAGGCGCCGGCCGACGGGCAGGCCACCTGCTCGAGCTCGGTCAGGTCCTCGTCGGACATCTCGCCGACGGAGTACTTGCCGACCGCCTCGAAGAGGTCCTGCACGGTCACCTGCCGGCCGCGGAAGGAGCCGGGCAGGATCGAGCCGCCATAGATGAAGATCGACGGCACGTTGAGGCGCACCATCGCCATCATCATGCCCGGCAGGGACTTGTCGCAGCCGGCCATGCCCACAAGCGCGTCGTAGGAATGGCCGCGCATGGTCAGCTCGACCGAGTCGGCGATCACCTCGCGGGACGGGAGCGACGTCTTCATGCCCTGGTGACCCATGGCGATGCCGTCGGTGACCGTGATGGTGCAAAACTCGCGCGGGGTGCCGCTGGCGGCCGCCACGCCCTTCTTCACGGCCTGGGCCTGGCGCATGAGGGAGATGTTGCAGGGAGCGGCCTCGTTCCAGCAGGTGGCGACGCCGACCAGCGGCTGGGCGATCTGCTCCTTGGTGAGGCCCATGGCGTAGAGATAGGAGCGATGCGGCGCACGAGCCGGGCCCACCGTCACGTGACGGCTCGGCAGCTTCGACTTGTCGATCAGGCGCGCATCCATCGTCCGCACTCGTTTCACCCGGTTCTCACGAGGAGATCCAAGGCTTGGAACTCCTGTGATCTGCCATGTGCCGCGCCACCCGCGCAATGACCCTTAGGAAGGATCGTTTCAGCAGCCTTAACCTGGATTTGTCCCAGGGCGCTTTGCTGTAAAGCATTGGTTTGGAAGCACTTTAGCCAGCTTCATGAGGTGCGCTCCGTTTATGGCGGGATCGCGGCGGAGCTTGGGCTAAGGGAGGCAAGATGTTGAAGGTTTGAGGGTGTTGCTGGGCCGCAACATTTTTGGCTCTCCAGGAAGGCGCAGGACTCCTCTTCGATAGAGAGAGCGGAGCGCTTTCGGCCCCCCCCTGCTCACCGCCGGCTCGCCGGGGGCCCTCGCTCAATGTGCGCAACCGCACATGCCCATCTCCTCCGTCCAACCAGCACCGTTGCCGGCCCAACACATGGCCCTAACTGCCCTCTCGTTAACATTATAACGTAAAAAGAGGCATCCATCTTATTCGCCAGTCCTCGCTTGCGCATTCGCAAACAGAGCGACTGAGAATTTGAAGCAAGCTTCGTCTTAACAGGCAGAAAAAACGCCGCTCAAAACAGCTGAGCGACGAACGCGTCTTTACGTCCGACGATCAACATAGAAGGGAGACCAAGATGACTAAGACACTGGCAACTGGAGAAACCAGGGTTAACACTTATACAGGGGACGACCAAACCTACTCTAGCGTCACAACTTTGTCGAACGGCGGCTGGGTCGTTACCTGGATGTCCAATGGTGAGGACGGACACGGTTACGGGATCTATCAGCAGCGCTACAACTCAAAAGGTCAGCCGGAAGGTGGCGAGATCCGCGTCAACCATACCACGCTCAATGACCAGAGCATGCCATCGATCACAGGCTTGAAGGACGGAGGCTGGATCGTTACCTGGCAGTCTCCCGGCGCCGATGGCACCTCGACCGACATTTTCCAGCAACGTTTCAATCCTCGTGGATTGGAGTACGGCTACGAGACACGCGTCAATACCACCACAACCAACGATCAGAAAGATGCTCGCGTCACGTCCTTGAAGGACGGAGGTTGGGTGGTGACCTGGACATCTTACAACCAGGATGGTTCCGGAGATGGCATCTACCAACAGCGCTACAACAGCAGCGGGCAGGCCATCGGTGGAGAAACTCGCGTCAACACGACGACGAACAGCTTTCAGAACTATTCGTCTACGACAGCGCTCGCGGATGGCGGATGGTTGGTCTCCTGGGTGTCTTCGGCGCAAGACGGTTCCGGTCAGGGCATCTACCAGCAGCGATATAACGCCAGCGGGGAGGCCGTCGATGTAGAGGTCCGGGTCAACACGTTCACCGCCGGTCATCAGAGCCAGCCCAGCGTGACTGCCTTATCGAGTGGCGGTTGGGTGGTGACATGGACCTCTGAAGCTCAGGACGGCTCATCCCAGGGGGTGTATCAGCAGCGCTACAGCATCGCCGGCGACAAGTTGGGCAACGAGGTCCGGGTCAACACCACCACCGTGAACAGCCAACTGGGAGCTCAGTCCATCAGCCTGTCGGACGGCGGCTGGGTCGTCACATGGTCCTCCTACGACCAGGATGGTGACATGTTCGGCATATACCAGCAGCGCTACGATGCCGTCGGTCAGGCTGTTGGAGGCGAAATCCGGGTCAATACCACAGCTTATAACGACCAGCACTTGTCTTCGGCGACAGCTCTGCCGGATGGCGGCTGGGTGGTGACCTGGACGGCGAATGATCAGGATGGCTCCGGGCTGGGGATCTACCAGCAGCGGTTCGACAAGAGCGGCCAGAAGATCGGGCCGACAACACCCACGGATCTTTCTCTCTCCTCCCTTCAAGTCAACGAGGGAGCGCCTGTTGCTCTTTCCGTCGGCGATCTCGGTGCAACCGCACTCGTAACGGACCAAGGACTTACCTATACCCTGCTCGACGATGCGGGCGGGCGTTTCGAGATCGTCGGCAACAAACTCGCGGTCAAGGATGGCATCAGGCTCGATCACGAGCAGGCGCAGTCCCACACGATCAAGGTGCAGGTCAGAGATTCACTCGGGGCAACCTTCGAGAAGTCTCTTACCATTGCCGTTGCGGACGTCGCTTCCGAAAACCTCGTAGGGAGTTCGTCATCCGACACGATCAAGGGCGGTCAGTACGCGGATGTTTTCTACGGTGCCGCCGGCGACGATGTGTTGTGGGGCGGAGCTGGCAACGACAAGATCTATGGCGGGGACGGCAACGACATGCTCTACGGCGAGGCCGGCAAGGACGTGTTCGTGTTCGACACCAAGCTGAACAAACGCGCGAACGTGGATAAGATCGCTGACTTCCGCTACCGGGCCGACAGCATCTTCCTGGAGAACAAGATCTTCACCAAGCTGGGTTCCGGAACAGAATCTAGGCCCAAAAAATTTAAGGCCGACATGTTCACCACCGGCAACAAGGCCCAGGATGCCGAGGATCGGATCGTCTACGACAAGAAGACCGGCGCACTCTACTACGACCAGGACGGCACCGGCTCCAAGGCCCAGGTGAAGATCGCCACCATCACCAACAAGACCACCCTCAAGTATCACGACTTCTTCGTGATCTGAGTAGGGACGCAAGGAGCGCAGAGTTCGCTTCGAAACCATCGCTTCAACAGGGCCGGAGGCAATCCGGCCCTGTTCGAATCAAAATCAGATTCTTTCGGACGAAAACCAGACATCCTCGTAAATGGCGACACTGCTTGCATCGGGTGCCCGGTCGCGTTTAATCCAGACGGAGCGAACCGTCCCAAGGTCAGATTCCGTCGGCCGGTTCGCCACTGACGTGGTTTCCTTCGTGCCGCTGCAGGAGATGAACCCCACAGTCATCAGGGGTTGGGCGCTGAAGCCTCCGGATTGGCGCGTCACCAGAACTGCGGGGCCCCAATCCTTATGCGGCTGCCAGGGAAAGATCAGCCGTCCGCCGGGATTGAGCGACCGCAGCCATTCCACATCCGGAGCCGGTACGCCCGCATTCACATAGATAACATCGGCATTGGGCAGGACGCGTCCGAAGGCTGAGGCCGCATGCACCATGACATGAGAGTAACCCTGCAGGTTTCTCCGAGCTTCAGCCGCGAGATCCGCCTCGTACTCGAAAGCATCGACGCGGCCGCCAGGCTGCACGAGCAGGGACAGGATCGCGGAATAATAGCCTGTGCCCGCCCCTACATGGATGACGGTCTCACCCGGCTGCGGTTTGATGGCATCGATCCAAGCCGCATGAAGAGCAGGCTCGCCATTGTTGATGCCACGCTGCCGGTCAATGGCGACGAGCACATTATCGTAGATGTCCGAAACTTCACGAGTTTGCCTCGCATGACCCATGCTGATCACGGTCCAGGGCGGTGGCGGCAGGAAGGCTTCGCGAGCAACCTGTTCGAAGGCCCTTCTTATCCGGGGATCCCGGACACCGGCCAAATGCTCGATGTGAGACGCATAAGAACAGCGCGCCTGCTCAGATGTATCGGGAGTGATGCCTTCCTTCATATCCGCGACCGCCTCTGACACCCTCTCCGTTCAGAGAGGTCTTTGAAGGGCGAGCTTATGATATTTCCGAATCTTCAGGAATCCGGAAATGCCACTGCAACGCCACCTTCGCGCCAGCCTCCTCGTCGCTGCTCTGCCGCTGCTGCCCGCGTGCACCCAGACGGCCGCTCCCGTCGCCAACGCTCCGGAGGCTGAGGAAACGGGCATTATGGCTGCCATTCAGGACGCCCAGAGAACTCAGGCCCGCCACAAGGCCACCTCAGCGGTACTCGGCCATGCATCCGCACTCGATCCGACCGGCCTCTCAGGATTTGCGATTGACGCCCTCGAGGAGCAGCAGGAGCGCATCGAGGAGGAGAAGTACCGGCGGATCGATGAGGAGGTCGAGAAGGCCATTGCGGAAGGCATGGCCCTGCAGGCCCGCAGCGAGGCATTGGAGCAGAAGGCAGGCAATACCCGGCCGGGGACCTCACGGCGCAAGCCGAACCCGTGAGCGGTCTCCAAGTCAACCTAAGCAGACATGCACGCCGGGCAACTGCAGCGGACCAGCGCGCAGGCGGTCCATGAGGAAGGGCTTCATCTCGAAGCGGAATTTACCCCCTACATCCGGAACACGCCGAACTTCGTCTCCGGTACGGGAGCGTTGAGAGCCGCCGAGAAGGCCAGCGCCAGCACGCGGCGGGTTTCCGACGGCAGGATGACGCCGTCGTCCCACAGGCGCGCTGTCGCGTAGTAGGGCGAGCCCTCCTGCTCGTACCTGTCCCGGATCGGCGCCTTGAACGTCTCCTCCTCGTCCGCGCTCCAGGACTTGCCCTCGGCCTCGATGTTGTCGCGGCGCACGGTGGCGAGAACGCTCGCCGCCTGCTCGCCGCCCATGACGGAAATGCGCGAGTTCGGCCAGGTGAAGAGGAAGCGCGGAGAGTACGCGCGGCCGCACATGCCGTAATTGCCGGCGCCGAACGAACCGCCGACCAGCAGAGTGATCTTCGGCACCTGGGCGCAGGCCACCGACGTCACGAGCTTCGCGCCGTCCTTGGCGATGCCGCCTGCCTCGTACTGGCGGCCGACCATGAAGCCCGAGATGTTCTGCAGGAAAAGCAGCGGGATGCGCCGCTGGCAGCACAACTCGATGAAATGCGCGCCCTTCTGGGCGCTTTCCGAGAACAGGATGCCGTTGTTGGCGATGATGCCGACCGGCATGCCCCACAGCCGGGCGAAGCCCGTCACCAGGGTCGTGCCGTAGAGGCGCTTGAACTCGTCGAATTCCGAGCCGTCGACAAGACGGGCGATCACCTCGCGGATGTCGTATTGCTTCTTGAGATCGGTCGGCACGATCGCGTCGAGATCGTCGATGGCGTATTTCGGCTCCACCGGGTCGGCGACGTCGATGTCGATGCTCTTGCGGGTGTTGAGCGTGCCGACGATGCGGCGCACGATGGCAAGCGCATGGACGTCGTCCGTGGCGTAATGATCCGCCACGCCGGACTGGCGGGCATGCACGTCCGCGCCGCCGAGATCCTCCGCCGAGACCACCTCGCCGGTGGCAGCCTTCACCAGGGGCGGCCCGCCGAGGAAGATGGTGCCCTGGCGGCGCACGATGACCGTCTCGTCGGACATGGCCGGCACATAGGCGCCGCCCGCCGTGCAGGAGCCCATGACGCATGCGATCTGGGGGATGCCCAGCGAGGACAGGGTCGCCTGGTTGTAGAAGATCCGGCCGAAATGCTCCCGGTCGGGGAACACGTCCGTCTGGTGCGGCAGGTTCGCGCCGCCGGAATCGACAAGGTAGATGCAGGGCAGACGGTTCTCGCGCGCCACTTCCTGGGCGCGCAGGTGCTTCTTCACCGTCATCGGGTAGTAGGTGCCGCCCTTGATGGTCGAATCGTTGCAGACGATCATGACCTCGCGGCCTTCGACCCGGCCGATGCCGGTGATGATGCCGGCCCCGTGGATCGCGTCATCGTACATGCCGTGGGCGGCAAGAGCGCCGAGTTCCAGGAACGGCGCGCCGGGATCGAGCAGGCGCATCACGCGCTCGCGCGGCAGGAGCTTGCCGCGGGCCAGATGCCGCTCCCGGGCCTTGGCCGGTCCGCCTTCCGCCACGGCCTGCCGCTTGGCCTGCAGATCCAGGGCGAGTTCGGCCCAGGCGGCGCGGTTCGCCCGCGCGGCGTCCGAGGTCAGATCGGCAGAGGTGGCGATGACGGGCACGGCGTCGGTCTCCCTGGTTCTTGTGTTTTGGCTCCTTCCCGGCACAGCCGGAGGGCTTCACCGCTCAGTAGCTAGAACCGGGGAGGCTGTGCAACTGGGATTTGGGAGGTTGAGGCCTCAACCCTTGGCCTGAATGACGGCCTCTCGCCGGATCACGCCCGATCCGCAGCGATAGGCGATGCCGCGCACGAGCAGCCAATCCTCCGAGACCTGCTGGAGGTAGAGATGGGTGCCGCCGAGGGCGACGGTCGCCTGCAGCATCTCTTCGGTGGCGCGGCGGAAGGTGGAACTGCCGAGCGTCACGCCGAAGCCGACATTGATCTGTGTATGGGGGCCGGACGTCGTCGGAATGACCGGGCTCACCTCACCCAACCGCGTGCAGGCACGCATATCCACCTGCGAATCGACGATCTTCACGAGTTCCGTCGGCTCGGGCCGGTAGGCACAGGCCGAAGCGGCCAGGGCGATAAGGGAGGCAAGGAGGGCACGTTGCATGAAGGTTCCGCCAATGATCAGCCGTTTGCCCCAGCTTAGAGCATGAAGCCGCCTTGAGGAGAAGCCTTGCCGTATGGAAGGCGAAAATCCTAGGCGGCGTGACTCTGGAGCAACGGTGTCTCCACCCGCTCGGTCGGCCCGAAGATCTCCTCGAAGGCGCCGCGCATGACGGCGTCGACCTCCGGCAGGGTGACGGGGATCCCGAGATCGACCAGGCTCGTGACCCCGTGCTCGGTCACGCCGCAGGGGACGATGCCCGAGAAGTGGGAGAGATCCGGCTCCACGTTCAGGCTGATCCCGTGGAAGGTGGCCCAGCGGCGCACCCGGATGCCGATGGCGGCGATCTTGTCCTCCGCGGCCTCGCCCTTGTCGGGCCGGCGCACCCAGACCCCGACCCGGTCCTCCCGCCGTTCGCCGCGGACATTGAAGCCGTCGAGGGTCGCGATGATCCAGGCCTCCAGGGCGGCCACGTAGCGGCGCAGATCCGGCGCCCGGCGCCTGAGGTCGAGCATCACATAGGCCACCCGCTGGCCTGGGCCGTGATAGGTATACTGCCCTCCCCGGCCCGTCTGATGGACCGGGAAGCGATCCGGATCCACCAGATCCGCGACGTCCGCCGAGGTGCCGGCCGTGTAGAGCGGCGGATGCTCCAGGAGCCAGACCATCTCGCGGGCCTGACCTGCGGCAATCGCCTCGGTCCGGGCCTCCATGAAGGCGACCGCCGCCTCATAGCCGACGAGGCCGTCCGTAATGGCCCATTCCACCGGCCCAGAGCCGGGCTCGGCATGAAATTGAGCGGCCAAGCTGTCTCGCAGGTTCGACACCGATTCACCTTGAATTTCTCAGAATCCAGGACGGCAGCCGCCTGGGTCCTTCAAGAGCGAGGATCAAATCCTGCGCTCGCATGGGATCTTCGCTTATATAGTCGTTTCAGAAGCTTATCGCCTATCCCCTCCCGGCATCCGAGGCATTCGCGCCGTTCAATCGTCGCAAGCTCGATGGAGGGGGTTGCAGCGGTTCAATCGTTCTGCTAGAGCGACCACCTCTTCAGGAAAACCTTTCCTGGAACCGAGTTCGCGGTCATGGCGGAATTGGTAGACGCACTACCTTGAGGTGGTAGCGGGGAGACCCGTGGAGGTTCGAGTCCTCTTGACCGCACCAACTTTCAGCACGTCACGTGCTGGAGACATAAAGGCCCCTCACCGGGGCCTTTTTTGTTGACCGTTTCTGCCCGGCGTGGACGGCGGCTCAAGGTCCCTGCCTGGAGCGCCCGATTCAAGCGGGCAGGAACGGCGACAAGCGATTTTCCGAGAAAGCCTTTGAGGCGCATTGCGCTGGCTGGCGCAGGCACCTAAAAGGCCGGCAACCCATCTCCCGAGGACGGCTCATGCAGGAAGTCGACGACAAGACGCTGCTTCCGAACCCCGATGGGGCCGAGCCGGTCATCCCGGCGTTCCGGGACGAGGAAGGCGAGCTCAATCCGGAGTTCCTGGCCGCCGCCGCCGATGCCATCGACGCTTCAGAAGCGGACCTGCTGCAGCGGCTCGTCGAGGACTTCCACGAATCCGAGATGGGCGACCTGCTCGAGGCCCTGCAGCCCGAGCACCGCCACCGCCTGATCGAGCTTCTGGGCTCCTCCTTCGACTTCGCGGCGCTGACCGAGGTGGACGAGGCCGTCCGCGAGGAGATCCTCGAGGAACTGGAGACCTCGACCGTCGCCGAGGGCGTGCGCGACCTCGATTCCGACGACGCCATCACCATTCTCGAAAGCCTGCCGGAGGACGAGCAGGCGGAGGTTCTCGATCAGCTCCCCGCCATCGAGCGCGTGGCGCTGCAGCGCTCCCTCGACTACCCGGAAGACAGCGCCGGCCGGCGCATGCAGACCGAGTTCATCGCCGTGCCGCCTTTCTGGACGGTCGGGCAGACCATCGACTTCATGCGCGACGCCCCGGATCTGCCCGAGACCTTCTACGAGATCTTCGTCATCGATCCCGCCGCTCACCTGCTCGGCTCGGTTCCCCTGGACAGGCTCCTGCGCTCCAAGCGCCCGGTCACGATCCAGGAGATCATGAACGACGAGCCCGACCGGATGGAGGCCACCCAGCACCAGGAGGAGGTGGCGCGCCTGTTCGAGCGCTACAACCTCGTCTCCGCCGCCGTGGTGGACGAGGGCGGCCGGCTCGTGGGCACCATCCTGGTCGACGACATCGTGGACGTGCTGGAGGAAGAGGCCGATGCCGATATCAAGCAGCTCGGCGGCGTGAAATCGGACGAAGAGCTCTCCGACACCATCCTCTACATCCAGAGGAGCCGCTTCCCCTGGCTCTTCGCCAACATGTGCACGGCCTTCGTGGCGGCGAGCGTCATCCGCCTCTTCGAGGATTCGCTGGAGCGGATGGTGGCACTGGCGATCCTCATGCCCATCGTCGCCTCCATGGGCGGCAATGCGGGCACCCAGACCATGACCGTGGCCGTGCGTGCGCTCGCCACGCGAGAGCTGGGGCGCGCCAATGCCTGGCGCATCATCCGCCGCGAAGCGGCGGTCGGCGTGTTGAACGGCATGGTCTTCGCCGTCATCATGGGGACCCTGGCGGGTTTCTGGTTTCAGTCCATGGAGATCGGCTTCGTGATCGGCCTCGCCCTTGTCACGGTCCTGTTCTTCGCGGCGCTCGGCGGCATCTTCGTGCCCCTGACCCTCAACCGGATGGGCGTGGACCCCGCCGTCTCATCCGGCCCCTTCGTCACCAGCATCACGGATATCGTGGGATTCTTCGCCTTTCTGGGCATCGCAACGGCGTGGTTCAACCTGTAAGCTTGTTTCGCACCTCTCCCGTAAGGGCCTGTTAACGCTCTTGCGTCATCCCTGGTGTGATCCAGTCCCGCGTACAATACAGTTGAACCGATGAAGACTCGCCGCCGCTCCCCCAGCCGTTCCAAGAACTCTGGCCTGACGACGTTCGCTCGAATCGCCCGGTTCAGCGCCCTCGCGGCTGTTGCCCTGGGCCTCGCCTCCTGCGCCATCGCCCCCTCCTCGTCCAGCCGCTACCCGACCAAGGGCGATGCCCGTCCGCACGATGGCGTCGCCACGGCTCACAGGCTGCCCATCCACGGCGTCGACATCTCCAAATGGCAGGGCGACGTGGACTGGGCGTCGCTGCGCCGGGCCGGCACCAAGTTCGCCTTCATCAAGGCCACGGAGGGCGGCGATCACATCGACAGCAAGTTCCACGAGAACTGGCAGGCCGCCAGGAGAGCGGGTGTTCCGCGCGGCGCTTATCATTTCGTCTACTGGTGCCGCCCAGCCCATGAGCAGGCGGCCTGGTTCAAGCGGAATGTGCCCGCGGATCCGGACGCCCTCCCCCCGGTGCTCGACGTGGAATGGAACGGCCAGTCGGTGAACTGCCCGAAGAAGGTTCCGCGAGAGCAGGCCCTTGCCATGATCGACCTGATGCTGCGCGAGATGGAGGCCCATACCGGCAAGCGGCCGATCATCTACACCGACATCACCTTCCATAAGGAAATCCTGGAAGGCGAGTTCAACGACTATCCCTACTGGATCCGCAGCACCGCCGCCGAGCCCCACGTGCGCTACAACAACCGCCGCTGGACCTTCTGGCAGTTCACGACGACGGGCCGCGTGCCCGGCGTGAAGGGCGACGTGGACCGCAACGCCTTCTACGGCACCGAGAACCAGTGGCGCATGTTCGTCGCCAGCGCCTGCGACCCGCGTGACCACAGCCGCCTCAAGCCGCAAGGCATCTGCCGCGACATGGACGCGGTGCAGACCGCGAGCATCGACGAGTAACTCTCGATGCCAGGTTAAGGCTCAGGCTCCCCACGGATCGTGCGGGAGCCTTTTCTTTGTCGGCCAGGACCGATTGTGCGCCCGGCGGCGGCGCCTCACTTTTCTTGATGCCCTGACCTTGATAAGGGCAGCATTGCTGACCAAAATGGTCCGCGACAAAAACGATCCATCGCGTACCCTTCCGGGTCACGAGTGGAACGGGGAGGAATCAATGCTGCCGAATGCCGCCAAGGGCTTCAATTTCGATCTCGGCGAGACTGCCGACGCCATCCGCGAGACCGTCTCCAACTTCGCCCAGGAGAAGATTGCGCCGCGCGCCGAGGAGATCGACCGCACCAACCAGTTCCCGCGCGACCTCTGGCCCCAGATGGGTGAGCTCGGCGTCCACGGGATCACGGTCGAGGAGGAATACGGCGGCGCGGGCCTCGGCTATCTCGAGCACGTGATTGCCATGGAGGAGATCTCCCGCGCCTCCGCGTCGGTGGGCCTCTCCTACGGCGCGCACTCGAACCTCTGCGTGAACCAGATTCGCCGCAACGGCAACGAGGACCAGAAGCGCCGTTACCTGCCGAAGCTGATCTCCGGCGAGCATCTCGGCGCCCTTGCCATGTCCGAGCCGGGCTCCGGCTCGGACGTGGTCTCCATGCGCACCCGGGCCGAGAAGCGCGGCGATCGCTACGTGCTCAACGGCAACAAGATGTGGATCACCAACGGCCCCACCGCCGACACTCTCGTGGTCTATGCCAAGACCGACCCGGAGGCAGGCCCGCGCGGCATGACCGCCTTCCTGATCGAGAAGGGCTTCAAGGGTTTCTCCACCCACCAGAAGCTCGACAAGCTCGGCATGCGCGGCTCCGACACCTGCGAGCTGGTGTTCGAGGATTGCGAGGTGCCGGAGGAGAACGTGCTCGGCCAGGTGGGCCGGGGCGTGAACGTGCTCATGTCCGGCCTCGACTACGAGCGCGCGGTTCTGGCGGCAGGCTCGACGGGAATCATGCAGGCCTGCATGGACGTGGTGCTGCCCTATGTCCACGAGCGCAAGCAGTTCGGCCAGGCCATCGGCGAGTTCCAGCTCGTGCAGGGCAAGATCGCCGACATGTACGTAACCATGAATGCGTCCAAGGCCTATGTCTATGCGGTCGCCAAGGCCTGCGACCGGGGCGAGACCACCCGCGAGGATGCCGCCGGCGCGATCCTCTACGCGGCCGAGAACGCGACGAAGATGGCTCTCGACGCCATCCAGCTCCTCGGCGGCAACGGCTACATCAACGACTACCCGACGGGCCGCCTGCTGCGCGACGCCAAGCTCTACGAGATCGGCGCCGGCACCAGCGAGATTCGCCGCATGCTGATCGGTCGCGAGCTGTTCGCCAAGACCGCCTGATCAAGCTTCCAATGCAACGGCCGGGCACAGTCCCGGCCGTTCGTAGGTCGAGCCTGCCGCGGGTGCCCCGGATCTTTCCCTTCTGGAAAGACTGTTTACAGTCAGGAACGGATTCATACCCGCGAGACGGCAATGACCCTGAAGCTCTACGCCCATCCCTTCTCCTCGTATTGCCAGAAGGTGCTGATCGCGCTGTATGAGAACGACACCCCGTTCGAGTACCTGACGCTCGACGATGCGAAGAACGGTGCCGAGCTGGAGGCTCTCTGGCCCATCAAGAAGTTTCCCGTCCTCGTCGATGGCGGCCGTACCATCCTGGAGGCCAGCATCATCATCGAGCACTTGGAGCTCCATCATCCGGGTCCGGTGCGGCTGATCCCGGCCGACCCGCGCGAGGCCCTCGACGTCCGGCAGATGGATCGCTTCTTCGACAATTACATCGCAACGCCGATGCAGAAGATCGTCCTCGACCGCCTCCGCCCGGAGCAGGATCGCGACCCCTATGGGGTCACCGAGGCGCGATCCATGCTCGACAAGGCCTATGCCTGGCTCGACGAGACGCTGGCAGGCCATGAGTGGGCCGCAGGCGCCGCTTTCAGCCTTGCCGACTGCGCCGCCGCCCCGTCCCTCTTCTATGCCGACTGGGCGCACCCGATGAACGAGAGGTTTCCGCGCGTCCGCGACTACCGGCGGAAGCTCCTTGCCAGGCCGTCCATGGCACGGGCGGTGGACGAGGCCCGGCCCTACCGTCCCTACTTCCCACTCGGCGCGCCCGATCGCGACTGATGCACGGCAGGCATGCGGTCGCGAAGCGCTTGTTGCGCTGGCCCTGCAGGCTCCCGACCGTTATGAAAGCCTGATCCATTCTCAGGGAAACACCCATGACCCTCGACAAAGCCATCGCCGACGCCCTGCGGGCCGCCTCGACCGCGACACTCACCACCGTGCTGCTGAAGAAGGGCATTCGCCGCTGCTGGATGAAGGGGCCGATGCCAGCCTTCAATGCGTCGGAGAAGATGGTCGGACGCGCCTTCACCCTGCGCTTCGTGCCCGCCCGCGAGGACTTGGCGACGCCGGAATCCTGGGCTTCCCCGATCTCCACCCGGGCGGCCATCGAGGACATGCCGGAGGGCTGCATCGCCGTGATCGACGCCATGGGCGTCACCGATGCGGGCGTCTTCGGCGACATCCTCACTGCCCGCATGAAGAAGCGCGGCGTCGCGGCTCTCGTAACGGACGGCGCGGTTCGCGATGCGGTCGGCGTCGAGGGCACGAACCTGCCGGTCTGGTCCGCGGGCGTGTCCGCCCCTCCATCCGTTGCGGGCCTGACCTTCGTGGGCTGGCAGGAGCCCATCGGCTGCGGCGGCGTCGCGGTGTTCCCGGACGACGTGATCGTCGCCGACCGGGATGGCGTCGTGGTGATTCCGGCCGCGATGGTCGAGGAGGTCGCCAAGGCGGCCGTCGCGCAGGAGCACTACGAGATGTGGGTCATGCGCGAGGTGGAGAAGGGCGTGCCCCTCCCCGGCCTGTACCCGCCCAACGCCGAGACCAAGGCCCGCTACGAGGCCGAGTTGAACAAGTCGTAAGGCTTACGTCCTAACCAGAGCCCTCATCCTGAGGAGGTCACGTCAGTGGCCGTCTCGAAGGATCAGGGCGTCTCCAGTGCTCTCTGGATCCTCCTTCGAGACGCCGCTTGCAGCGGCTCCTCAGGATGAGGTTTGGGCTGGAAATGCTGGTAGCATCGAGAATGAGGCTGGCGGGTGTTCTATTACGTCTCGAAAATCGCGTGGTTCTTCACCACGCCATCCAATCTGCTGCTCAGCCTCATTCTGCTCGGGCTGGTCCTTAGCCTGTTCAAGCGGCTGCGCCGTCTTGGCATCGCGCTGAGCCTCGCCTTTACGCTTGCGACCATCGCCCTGGGGCTGCTGCCCGTTGCCAGCTATATCCTGCTGCCGCTGGAGGAGCGTTTCGCCCCGTTCCGGGACGACGGCAGGTCTGTCGACGGCATCATCCTGCTCGGCGGTGCCGTCGAGGCAGCGGACTCGAAGGCCCGGGGCAGCCTTGTGGCCAACGAATCGGCTGAGCGCGTGCTCGACACCACTCAGCTCGCCCATCGCTACCCGAATGCCCGCATCCTGATCTCGGGCGGCGGCGGCACGGTCTTCGGTGACGGCGCCGCCGAGGCACCGATCATCGCGGATTACTTCAAGAGCATCGGCATCGACCCTGCCCGCATCCTGGTCGAGGACCGCTCCCGGACGACTGCGGAGAACGGCGTCTATTCGAAGGAACTGGCAAGGCCTGCCGAGGGCGAGCGCTGGCTTCTCGTGACGTCGGCGTGGCACATGCCGCGCGCCGTCGGCGTGTTCGAGAAGGTTGGGTTTCCGGTTACGCCCTATCCGGTGGACTTCCGCACCGGGGGTGGATCGCGCGTGCACGGCCCCTTCGCCTTCATCTCGGAGGGCCTGAGGCGGCTCGATATCGGCGCTAAGGAATGGGCGGGGTTGATCGCCTATTACGCCTCTGGGCGCACCACGCGGCTGTTTCCCGGCCCTCAGGTTTCCGCAGACGGCAGCGCCAGCCGGTAGGTGCCGCGGAAATCGTCCGGATCGACCGGGCGGCCCTTGCGCAGGATGACGACGCGCCCCTCCTTCATGAGGCGCACGGCCACTTTCCGCACCGGCTGCATCAGCGGCCCCCACCCATCCGGCTGGTTGCCGCCGAGTGCCTGCGCCACGTCGGCGGGCCCGATGGTCCTGCCGGGGCCCCGCTCCTGCAGGAGCCCGAGCATCGCGGCTTCCAGTTCCTCGGGTGTCGCTGTCTTAAGCATCGGCCTGCCTCATCGCGGCGTCTAGGGCATCGGAGAGGAACTGGCGCCGCCACATGACGATCAGCACCCCGGCGGTCGCGGCCATGAAAAGATAGCCGCTCACGAACCAGCCGAGATAGGCGAGCGAGAAGAAGAACGCCCGCTGGCCCCGGTTGAAGTGCTTGCCCGCCACCGCGTTCATGGCACCCGCCTGACGCGCGACGGCGAGCGCCTCCTCGCGGCGGCCCTCCTCCAGCACCGGAACGGCCCCAACGATTATCGCCATGTAGTTGAAGAGCCGGTACGACCAGGCGAATTTGAAGAAGGCATAGACGAAGATCACCGCGAGGCCCCCGACCTTGACGTCCCAGGCAATCCGCGTCGGCTGCGCGCCGAACGGCAGGTCCGCGAAGAGCGGCAGGACCGCATCGGTCGAGCGTAGGAGCGCCAGCACGCCACCGATGGCGATGAGCGATGTCGAGGCGAAGAACGCCGTGCCGTTCATGAGCGAGGCCAGGATGGTCGTGTCGACGATGCGGTTCTCGCGCACCACCATCTGCTCCATCCAGCGATAGCGGTACCGGTCCATCACCCTGTTGAGGCTTTTCTGGCCTGCCGGCGTGAGCTCGAGCGCCGCGTGGTAGCCGAACCACGCGATCAAGAAGAAGGCCAGTGCCGCGTAGTCGAGATTGGTGAAGCCGAGCACCCGTGATCCCCCGTTGACTCCGCCGTCATCATGCCCAGTTTGTTGAAGGGCTCAATGCGGAAGAACGACCTGTCATGCCTCAAACCATCACCCGCGGCTACAAGACATTGCTCGACGAGGCCAATGCGAAGATCAGGACCCTGCCCGTCGCAGAGGCCCTGTCCCTGCATGGGCGCGAGGACGTGGTGTTCGTGGACCTGCGCGATCCGCGCGAGCTGGAGCGCGAGGGGCGGATTCCCGGCGCGGTGCACTGCCCGCGCGGCATGCTGGAGTTCTGGATCGATCCGGAAAGCCCCTACCACAAGCCGGTCTTTGCCCAGGACAAGACTTTCGTGTTCTTCTGCGCCGCCGGCTGGCGCTCGGCGCTCTCGGCCGCGACGGCACAGGACATGGGCCTGCAGCCGGTGGCGCACATGGAGGGCGGATTCACAGCCTGGAAGGAGGCGGGCGGCCCCATCGAGACCGCCGCGCCCAAGAAGACCTAGGCCGTTCGCCGGATTTCGAACCGCTCCGGCAGGTCGAGATCCGCATCGCCGCCGTCGATCGTAACGACGCTCTCGACAAGGGCTCCGGCCGGCCCCTGATGGCAGGCCTTCAGCATCACCGCGACGAGGTCGGCCGGGCCTGAGAACACGGCCTCGACCGAGCCGTCCCGCCTGTTCCGAACCCAGCCTGTGAGGCCGTGCAGTTCCGCCAGGTGCTGGGTCCAGGCGCGAAAGCCCACGCCCTGGACGCGGCCATGGATCAGGACATGGAGGGTTCGGTTGTCGGCCATCATTCCTCGGCGGCATTCGTCGCGTGCAACATCTGGAGCTTCAACGCCTGCACACGGCAGAGGTTCTTGAGCTCCAGAGCTGGCCTCAACGAGCCTTGCGGAGGGTGCCCGAGGGTGCGCTCCAGAGCGGGCGGACCTTGGCCTCCTGCGGTGCCGGCGTCTGCGTCGCAGACCCGCCCTTCGGCAGCCACACGCCCAGGCTCCGGATGTAGTCCTCCGGCAGGCCCGCATGCCGGGCGGCCTCGACCACGCCCTCCATGTAGCCCGGGAGCGGCGTGCCGGGCCTGGCGCTGCGGCCCACATAGACCACCGCCCGGCGTGGCCCCTGGGCCGTCACGACGGGCTGGATGACCTTGGTGTAGAGGCCCGTCGAGAGGCTCTCGTAGCGGTCGAGGGCCGGCACGTCGGCGAGCGCCAGATCCCACACCATGCCCCAGACTGCCCTCTGCGGGTCGCGGACCACCGTGGCGTAGCCTTCATCGAAGATGACGAAGCGGTGCCGCATGAGCCGGCCGATGCCGACCGGCTTCGAGGCCGGGCAGCGCTGCAGCATGGCAGCCCGGTCCATGTTGGACCCATAGGCGAAATACAGGGGCATCGGGTGCGCTTTGGCCCTTATGCAAATTCCAGGATCACCGCATCGACGGCGAGGCTGTCGCCTTCCTTGGCGTGGATCTTGGAGATGGTGCCGTCGCGCTCGGCGCGCAACACGTTCTCCATCTTCATCGCCTCGACGATGCAGAGCGGCTCGCCCACTTTCACTTCCTGGCCCTGGGCGACGCTGATCGCCTTCACCAGACCCGGCATGGGACACAGCAGCTGCTTGCCCGTATCGGCCTCCAGCCGTTCCGGCATCAGGGCGGCGAGTTCCGCCTCGCGCTTGGTATAAACCCGCACCTCGGTCGAGGCGCCTGCATGGGAGAGCGCGACGCCGTTGAGGATCGGCCGCACCTGAACGGCAACGGCCTCACCGCCCACCGTTCCGGCCCAGACCGGCTGGCCCGGCGCCCAATCCGACACGATCGGCCAGGCCTGGCCGTTGACCACGACGGCAAAGCCGCCATCGACGTCCTCGACCGTCACCTCGTGCCGCTCCTTGCCCAGAAGCACCACGCGCTCGCGCTCGAAACGCAGGCTGGCGGCCGGGCGCATCTGGCCCGAGATGTGGCGCTTGCGCTCGTTCAGGATGTGATCGATGGCAGCGCCCACGGCCGCCATGCGCAGGGCCACATCGCCCTCCGGCGCCGGCGCCTTGAACCCTTGCGGGAACTCCTCGGCGATGAAGCCTGTCGAGAGCTTGCCCGACTGCCAGCGCGGGTGCTGCATCAGGGCCGAGAGAAACGGGATGTTGTGGCGGATGCCCTCGATGGCGAAGGCGTCCAGCGCCGTCGCCTGCGCCTCGATGGCCTGGAGGCGGGTCGGCGCGTGGGTGACCAGCTTGGCGATCATCGGATCGTAGTAGATCGAGATCTCGCCGCCCTCGTACACGCCCGTGTCGTTGCGCACTGTGACGCCGTCCTGCTCGCCTTCCTGAGGCGGGCGGTAGGTGACGAGGCGGCCCGTGGAGGGCAGGAAGTTGCGCACCGGGTCTTCCGCGTAGATTCGGCTTTCCACCGACCAACCGTTGAGCTTCACATCGGCTTGGGACAGCCGCAGCTTCTCGCCGGCGGCTACGCGGATCATCTCCTCCACGAGGTCGATGCCGGTGATCATCTCGGTGACGGGGTGCTCCACCTGCAGGCGGGTGTTCATCTCGAGGAAGTAGAAGGACTTGTCCTGGCCGGCCACGAACTCCACCGTGCCGGCGGAATCGTAGCCCACGGCCTTGGCGAGAGCGACCGCCTGCTCGCCCATGAGGCGACGGGTGGCCTCGTCGAGGAGCGGCGACGGAGCCTCCTCGATGACCTTCTGGTTGCGGCGCTGGATCGAGCATTCGCGCTCGCCGAGGTAGATCACGTTACCGTGCTTGTCGCCGAGCACCTGGATTTCGATGTGGCGCGGATCGGTGATGAACTTCTCGACGAACACCCGGTCGTCGCCGAAGGAGCTGGCCGCCTCAGACGTGGCGCGGGCAAAGCCCTCGGCCACCTCGTCTGCGGAATAGGCGATGCGCATGCCCTTGCCGCCGCCGCCGGCGGAGGCCTTAATCATGACCGGGTAGCCGATCTCGTTGGCAATGGTGACGGCCTGTTCCGGCCCTTCGATGACGCCGAGATAGCCCGGCACCGTCGAGACCTTGGCAGCGGCTGCCGCCTTCTTCGACTCGATCTTGTCACCCATGGCGGCGATAGCACCGGGGTTCGGCCCGATGAACACGATACCGGCCTCGGCCAGGGCCTTCGGGAAGGCCTCGCGCTCGGACAGGAAGCCGTAGCCCGGATGGACCGCCTGGGCGCCGGTTGCCTTGCAGGCTTCGATGATCTTCTCGATCACCAGATAGGACTGGGCTGCTGCGGCCGGTCCGATATGGACGGCCTCGTCGGCCATTTCCACGTGGAGGGCGTCCCGGTCGGCGTCGGAATAGACCGCCACGGTCTTGATGCCCATGCGCCGGGCGGTCTTGATGACCCGGCACGCGATTTCGCCCCGGTTGGCAATCAGGATCTTGTCGAACATGAACCCTCGAACGCTCCAGCCTACAGCGCATCGTGCGAAAAAGTGGCCCCGGTTTTTCGCTCAGAACGATGCGCGCACCAAAAAGTTAGCCCCACCTCCGTTACTGCACATCGGTGCCTTGGGGAAGCGGGGCCGGATCAGCATTTAGCGTTAGACACGGAAGGCCGGTCAGGCGGCCATCTGGGACAGCCTCGCCTGCTGGCGTCCGCGCATGATGAAGTCGAGGAGCGCCACATCCACATGCCCCGCCTCGTCCAGGATGGCATAGGCGATATTCGTGGCGTTCGGGGACGGTCCGCTGACCTCCAGGAGGGTTGCGAGCCAGAGGGCATCGTCGTTGCCGACCACACCATAGGGCGCGCGCTTCCAGACGATGAAATCGGCGACGAGCCTGGTGAGCGCCGCTCCCCAGCCCTCACCGGCGGTGACGATGCGGTCGAGGGCGAGCAGGGACTCGACCTCGAGACGGCTCGCGATCCCATCGGAGAGGATCTCGTCTTGGAGCATCGCCACGTCATCATTGCCGACATGGCCCCTCTCGGTGGCTCTGTCGATGAAATCGCGAAGTTGATCCTTCAACATCCGTTCTGACTCCCGCCGGCTATTCTTGTCCCAACGCCGGTTGATCGTTTGTGCGGGGGTGACATTCACATGGACGGCAGGGCTAAACCGTTAACACGACATACTGAATCGCCGTTGAGGTTAAGCGTTGTTGAGACTCTTTGGTTGCCGGATTCTTGACGGATCGAAATCCCTAACGTTTGCGCGGATTTGCCGGTGAGGCTGCCAGCGCCTTGCATTCCCGCAAGGTCGCCCTTTCCGCACTTCATCGGCACGCGATGGTACATATTTCCCGGACAACGCAGCGCAATCCGCGCCTGCCCGTTAAGGAACGCTCCCATGCGGCACCACGGCATTCATCACGTCACCGCCATTGCGGGCCCTGCCCGCCGCAACCTCGATTTCTACACCCGCGTGCTCGGCCTGCGCCTGGTCAAGAAGACGGTCAACTTCGACGATCCCGGCACCTATCACTTCTACTTCGGCGACAGAATCGGCCAGCCCGGCTCGATCCTGACCTTCTTCCCCTGGGAGCACGTGGCGCCGGGACGCAACGGCGTCGGCACCACGCAGGAGACGGCCTTTCGCGTACCGGAGGGCGCCCTGGGCTTCTGGGCCCACCGCTTCATCGAGCAGGGCATCGAGCATGGTCAGGTGGAGAAGCGCCTCGGCCAGAGCGTGCTGACCTTCAAGGACCCGCACGGCACGAGCCTGTCGCTCGTCGGCATTCCGAACGCGGACGCCGAGGGTGCTTGGACAGCGGATGGCATTCCGGCGGAGCATGCGATCCGTGGCCTGGAGGGCGTCACGCTCCTCGTCGAGAACGGCGAGCGGACGGGCGCGATCCTGACGGACGTGTTCGGCTTCCGCGAGACGGCCCGCGAGGGCTCCCTCGTGCGCTATCGGACGGACGCGCTCATGGGCAGCACAGTCGACATCCGCAGCGCCGGCGGCTTCCTGCCGGGCCGGATGGGGGGCGGCTCCGTTCATCACGTGGCCTTCCGCGCAAAGGACGACGCCGATCAGGCCGAGATGGTGCGAAAGCTCGCCGAGACCCACGGCCTCCAGACCACGGAGCAGAAGGACCGCAACTACTTCCGATCCGTCTATTTCCGGGAGCCGGGCGGCATCCTGTTCGAGATCGCCACCGACGAGCCGGGCTTCGCCGCCGACGAGGCGCAGGACCGGCTGGGCAATGAGCTGAAGCTTCCGGCGTTTCTGGAACCGCGCCGAGGCGACATTGAGGCCCGGTTGCCCGAGTTGGCCTAGACAAAATCCCTCTCCCCCTACGGGAGAGGGACAGGAGCACCCTATGACCGAACTGTCCTTCATCCACCGCTACGAGCCCGCCACGGATCGATCCCGTCCGCCGCTCCTGCTGCTCCACGGCACGGGCGGCGACGAGAACGATCTGCTGGGCCTCGGCCGCATGATCTCCCCCGGCTCCGCCCTGCTGTCTCCGCGCGGCAAGATCCTGGAGAACGGCATTCCGCGTTTCTTCCGCCGGCTCGCCGAGGGCGTGTTCGACGAGGAGGACGTGCGGTTTCGCGCCAACGAGCTTGCGGATTTCTTCACCGAGGCACGCAAGGCCTACGGGCTTGCGGCGCCCATCGCGGTGGGGTTCTCAAACGGCGCCAACATCGCCGCCGCCATGCTGATGCTACGCCCGGAGGCGCTAGCCGGCGCGGCGCTGCTGCGGGCCATGGTGCCGCTGTCCCAGGCTCCCGACGTGGACCTTGCGGGCAAGCGGGTTCTGATGATCTCGGGCGCCATGGACCCGATCATTCCGGCGGAGAATGCAAAGCGCCTGGCTGCGTCCCTGTCCACATCCGGCGCCGAGGTCCAGCACGAGATCCTGCCTGCGGGTCACAACCTGTCGCAGACGGATCTGCAGTTGCTGGTGCAGTGGTTTGGGCGCTAGGCAGACACCATCCGATTCCCTGGTGTCATTCCCGGCCGGAGCGTCAGCGGAGGGGAAGGGAATCCATCGCGCTGAGCGTGCAAATGGATCCCCTTCCCTCGCCTGCGGCTCGCCGGGGATGACATCCACCTCGTCATGGCCGGGCTCGTCCCGGCCATCCCCATCTTAGGAAGCGGCCAGGATCCCAGCCTCGAAGAAGCGCTCCATGGCCTCCTCGGCGGCCTTGATGCAGATGCCGCGGCATTCGAGCCAGGCATCGTCGAAATGCGTGCTGCGGTAGCGCTCGCCGGAATCGCACAGGAGCGTCACGACGGAACCTTTTTCGCCGTTTCGCACCATCTCTCCGATGACCTGCGCAGCGGCCCAGAGATTGGTGCCTGTGGAGCCGCCGCAGGAGCGGCCGATGCGGCGCGACAGAACCCGTGCGGCCGCGATGCTCGCCGCATCCGGCACCGGGTAGGCGCGGTCGATGAGCTCCGGCACGAAGGATGGTTCGCAGCGCGGGCGGCCGATACCCTCGATCACCGAGGGCGGACCGGACACAGTGCAGACCTGCCGGTCCGCCAAGTGGCGGTGGAACACAGACGCTTCCGGGTCGGCGAGACACAGCCGGGTCGGCAGGCGGCGGTAGCGGATGTAGCGCCCGAGCGTCGCCGAAGTGCCGCCGGTCCCCGCCCCCACCACGATCCAGCTCGGGATCGGGTGCTCCTCGTGGCTCATCTGGCTGAAGATGGATTCCGCGATGTTGTTGTTGCCGCGCCAGTCCGTCGCCCGCTCGGCATAGGTGAACTGGTCCATGTAGTGGCCGCCCAGCTCCTCGGCCAGCCGCGCGCTCTCCGCATACATCTCGGCGGGGCTATCCACGAAATGGCTCTCGCCGCCATAGAAGGCGATCTGCGCGATCTTCTCGGCGGAGGTCGAGCGCGGCATCACGGCGATGAAGCGTAAGCCCAGCATACGGGCGAAGTAGGCCTCGGACACGGCGGTCGAGCCGCTCGACGCCTCGATGATCGTGGTCTCCGGCCCAATCCAGCCGTTGCACAGGCCGTAGAGAAACAGCGACCGCGCCAGCCGGTGCTTCAGGCTACCCGACGGATGGGTCGATTCATCCTTGAGATACAGCTCGACGCCCGGCACCGCCGGCAGCGGCACCCGCAGCAGATGCGTGTCCGACGAGCGGTTGAAATCCGCCTCGATGATCTGGATGGCCGTGGAGACCCAGGAGCGATTGCACGTGGCTGTCATGGGCATGTTCTCGATGAGCCTCACGGGAGGCGCCTGAGCCGGACCATCCGGTCGGCGCTGTTCACCAAGACGCCTTATCCGAGATCAAAGGACCAGCGCAATGGCCTCTGTCTCCCTGCCCTAGGGACTGACGGCGGCCGAAAGAGCGGGCTGCGAAGAGGACTCGGCCGGCTCTGCCATGGCGTGGAGGCTCTGGGCGATCAGCTGCGCCATGCAGTCATAGCCGCGGTCGCCCATGTGGAAGCCGTCGCTCGAGAGCATGGCGCCCAGGATGTCCGGCGACCTCTCGCCCCAGGCTTTCATCAACTGATACCGGGAGAACACCGGCACCTGCTCGGCGGCTCCTGTCGTCCCGACGAGGCGGACGAACCGCTCATAGCGGCCGAGATCCTTGATGGCAGGGAAATACTGCTGGTCGACGAGGAGAACCTCGACGCCGGCGGCCTGCGCTGCATCGATCCCCTGCCGCAGGAGGTCCGAGAACCGTCCCTCATCGCCACCCTTGACCGCGTCGTTCGTGCCGACCTGCCAGATGATCAGGTCCGGCTTGTCCGCTTTACGAAGAGCAGCCTCGAGGCGAATAACGGTTTCGGGGATCGTCTCCCCGCCCATTCCGGCGTTCTCGATCTGGACGGTGCCCTTCCAGATCCGGGAGAGATCCGCTTGGAGCTGAACCGGATAGGAAAACGCCGGGGAGGACGCCCCGACGCCCTGGGTGGAGGAGGATCCGATGGCCAGGATCCGAACGGGCTCGCCTTTCTTCAGCCGCGAAGCCAGACGCTCCATCTTGGCCTGAACGGAAAGGATTGGCTTGGCGCCCGGACAGCCCGTCTCGTCCGCCAGGGCGGAATAGCTCATGCCGACAATGAGAAGGGACGCTAACGCGGAAGTTGCCCGGGTGAAACCGACACGAGGCCAGATTGTCCGGCGCGCTCCAGTCTGGGAGCGGTCGAGCCTTTCTTTTTCCATTCGAGGTATCGTGCCAGTCCAAGAAGGGCGAAGATGCCGAAGAAGGTGAATACCATACCCACGACATGCGGACTAGCGGATGACTTGACGGTCGCCAGCGTCATCATGACTTCCCCGCCGGCACTCAAGACGGAGCCAACCGCAAAGACCGGCAGGGCATTGCGCCCGAGGCGCGCCATCTCAGCTCCGAAGGCGGTTTTCTGCAGCGCCTGCCCGAGGCGCAACTGGGTCACCACATAGGCCAGCGCCAGGAAGTGAAGCAGGCGGCCGATCCCGAGATCGCTCTTGATGATGTCGAAATTGACGAAAGCGCTCCAGAGCAGGTTAGGCGCAAGGCCGAACCCGTTCGTCATGGTGACCAGCGCGGCGGCCAGGAAGACCACGGCGCCCAGGAACACGGCACGGCGATACGGCATAGCCTTCTGAGACAGGAAGGCCCCCGTGAAGATCCCGATCGTGAACAGAAGCTGCCAGGCAAAGGGATTGAAGAACCACCGCCCCGGCTCGGGCCAGCTCGGGATGGCGAGCACGTCGGCGCGCGCCAGCATGTATATGCCGATGGACACGGCCGCGGCCAATGCCACATGGATCCGCATGAGGATCATGGCCACCGGCGCCCAGAGCATGAGGGCGATGTAGAGGGGGAGGATGTTGAAATAGCCCAACTGGTGGCCGAGCAGGAGAATGCCCGTGATGCCGCGCGCGGTATCGTCGAACACGGCGCCGCGGCCATGAGCCTCCAGCATGCCGATGTCGTTGCTGACCACGTAGCCGACGGAGAACAAGGCCACCGCCGCGCCGGTCATGATAAGGTGAATGCGGTAGAGTTCGAACGAGCGCCGAAAACAGCGCCTGACCACGCCGAGAACATCCCCCTTGGGCAAACGGGGATAATAGACGAGCGCGACGGAGAGGCCCGAGATGAACACGAAGGCTTCGGCTGCGTCGGAGAAGCCGAAATTGCGCGGCGTCAGGTTCTCCAGAATGTTGCCTGGAACGTGGTTGACGAAGATGATGACGAGGACGAGTCCACGCCAGAAATCGATTACCGTGTTGCGGCCGCCGTTGGCGTGCATTCCCGATCCTCTGAGTTTTTAGGTGACGGCACAACGCCGGAAACGGCTAAGGGATCCGAGGATCATCATCAACTCTTTGAGACAGATTCGGCCCGTCAGCGGGTATCACAAATGAGCGACTCAGAGGCAGGCGTGACAGAGCACCGCGCATGCTGGTTTCGACGAGCGGGAACCTGGGCGCTGGCCTTCAACTCAGCTCCTGCTTTGGCCTCTCGAACTCAAAAGGAATCCCCGTGCGAAGCTGCATCGTCGCGCTTTTCGCCGTTACGTCCATGGCTGCTGCGGCAGCCTCGTAGGCATCGCCCGTGCTCAAGAAACGCGCGCGCAGCAACAGGAATGGGCCCGTAAGCTGGAAACACCCGGAGGAACTTTTCCCTTATCTTCTTGAGATCGACTCGGAAACTGCCGACTCATTGATGAGGTCGCCGAGCGGTACACCCCCTCAGCACCCGAGCCAAATAGGAAGCTGTAAATGCCCGGAGCGACGTTGACCATGTCCCTGTGATGCGGCTGGAGAGGCTCAAAGGGATCATATAGGCTCTGACGCGTGTAAAGCAGAGCCTCCATCAAGCATCGTCTCGGTTCAATCAATGGGCTACTTGAATTTGATCGATGACAGCTAGCGTTTCGCCTTCAAAGCGGATATCGACGTTGGTGTACTGCCCGGCCGTGATCACCTTGCCATAGTGAACCTCTCGTTTCCCCATCAATGCGCTCCGGGCACCCGCAGCAGATGCGTATCCGACAAGCGGCGAAAGCCGGCTCGATCGTTTGAATAGCGGTGGAAAGCCAGGAGCGGTCGAGAGCTGGCTGTTTATCCGCCGTAGCAATTTTTCCTAACGAAATTTGCTAAACTCCAGATACTGGCGGCGGTAACGTCGACGGGGGAAACGCTGAAATGTCCTACCATGTAATCTTTGCAGATTTGAACGGTGGTTAAGACATCTTCGTTTCTCAGGACACAGTACGCAGTTCCGACAGGCAGATCGATTCCGGAGATGCACTGAACGATACGGCCTGGAAGCTTCCGTTCCTTCATCTCAGCTTCGAACTCGGGGATGAGTTGCTTGATCTCATCTTCGGAAAGCCTTACCAGGGTATAGGTTTGGCCGTCGAGGACGATTTCTTCCACATTAGCAGCACTCAATCTAGACGATGCTGCAATAATGAGCACCGAAGCTAAAGTCGCCAGAACATGCCCCGGTCTCATTGGCCTTCTCCAGAGTGAGATCGCGACGCGTCAGAGCGGAATATTGTCGTGCTTCTTCCAGGGCCGCTCCGTCTCCTTGTGCCGCAACATCGCCAGAGCCCGCGCAATCCGCCGCCGTGTCGAATGCGGCATGATCACTTCGTCGATGTAGCCGCGCTCGGCCGCCACGAAGGGTGACATGAATCGGTCCTCGTATTCCTTGGTGCGGGCCGCGATCTTGTCCGCGTCGCCGATGTCCTGGCGGAAGATGATCTCCACCGCGCCCTTGGCGCCCATCACGGCGATCTGGGCGGTGGGCCAGGCGTAGTTCACGTCGCCGCCGATATGCTTGGACGCCATGACGTCATAGGCGCCGCCGAAGGCTTTTCGCGTGATCACCGTCACCAGCGGCACGGTGGCTTCCGAATAGGCGAAGAGCAGCTTGGCGCCGTGCTTGATGAGACCGCCATATTCCTGCGCCGTGCCCGGCAGGAAGCCCGGCACGTCCTCGAAGGTGACGATGGGGATGCTGAAGGCGTCGCAGAAGCGCACGAAGCGCGCGGCCTTGCGGGAGGCGTCCGAGTCGAGCACGCCGGCCAGCACCATCGGCTGGTTGGCCACGAACCCGACCGTGCGGCCCTCGATGCGCCCGAAGCCGGTGATGATGTTCCGGGCGTAAGCTTCCTGGATCTCGAAGAAGTCGCCCTCGTCCACGACCTTCAGGATCAGTTCCTTCATGTCGTAGGGCTTGTTCGGATTGTCCGGGATCAGGGTATCGAGGCTGTCGTCGACGCGGGCCGGATCGTCGAAGCTCGGGATCTCGGGCACGCCATCCATGTTGTTGGCCGGCAGGAAATCGATCAGGCGGCGCACCTGCAGGAGCGCCTCCACGTCGTTGTCGTAGGCGCCGTCGGCCACCGAGGACTTGGTGGTGTGGACCTTGGCGCCACCCAGCTCCTCCGAGGTCACGGTCTCGTTGGTGACGGTCTTCACCACGTCGGGGCCGGTGACGAACATGTAGGAGCGGTCGCGCACCATGAAGATGAAGTCGGTCATGGCGGGCGAATAGACGTCGCCGCCCGCGCAGGGCCCCATGATCACGGATATCTGCGGGATCACCCCCGAGGCGACCACGTTGCGCTTGAACACCTCGCCATAGCCGCCGAGCGCCGCCACGCCTTCCTGGATGCGGGCGCCGCCGGCATCGAACAGGCCCACGATGGGCGCGCGCATCTTGAGCGCCATGTCCTGGACCTTGATGATCTTCTGGGCGTGGGCCTCGGAGAGCGAGCCGCCGAAGACGGTGAAGTCCTTGGCGAAGACGAACACGGTGCGGCCGTTCACGGTACCCCAGCCGGTGACCACGCCGTCGCCCGGGATCTTGGCCTTGTCCATGCCGAAATCGGTGGAGCGGTGCTCGACGAACATGTCGAACTCCTCGAAGGAGCCCTTGTCGAGCAGGAGCTCGATGCGCTCCCGGGCGGTCAGCTTGCCGCGGGCGTGCTGCGCCTCGATGCGCTTTTCGCCACCGCCGAGGCGGGCCTGCGCGCGCCGCTCCTCAAGCCGTTCGAGCATATCTTTCATGGCTGGACCCTGACTCCCGGGAAAATGATCCCCCGCTTAGCACAGCCGTGCCAGCGTCAAAATCCCACTATGGGTGTGTGCTCCACAGCACTTCACAGGGGGACCGGAGCAAGGTAGGACATTTATGTTGTTACGTTACCTCGGGGCTGAACATGAACAAGACTACCCAGTTTGCGGCTTTGGCCGTATCCCTTTCGCTTCTGGCGGCCGGCTGCGCGAGCCGCTCGGAGGATGTCGGAGCGGCTTATGTGTCGCCGGTCACCTACCAGAGCTACAACTGCAAGGAACTGAGCCTTGAGGCTCAGCGGGTCAGCAGCGCGGCCGCCGCCGCCGCAGGCGCCCAGGACTCTCAGCGGACTAAGGATGCGGTCGCCACGACGGCCGCCGTCGTCATCTTCTGGCCGGCCGCCTTCCTCGTGGGCGGCGACAATGCGAAGACGGCGGAACTCGCCAACCTGAAGGGGCAGATGCAGGCCATCGAGGCAGCCTCGATCCAGAAGAAGTGCGGAATCAGCTTCCAGCGCGGCTGATTTCCAACGAATTGAGCCGCCGGTGCTGTCGCGCCGGCGGCTTTTTCATGCCTGCGTCAGCCGATAAACCCGGGAGGCGGCCAGGAAATCGGCCTCGCGCCGGCGGCGTCGCTCCATGGCCTCGTAATCCTCGCCCCAGACGCTCTCCTGGTAGAGCTCGTCCACATGGGCGGCGGCCCAGGCCTGATCCACATCGAGATGCTCCGCCGCATGAGCGAGGGCGATGAGCACCGAACCCGACAGGGTCGTCATGACGTGCAGGGCGGCGAGCGCAAACGGCGAGCCAATCTGCTCGACCGCCCGGCGGATGGCCGCGACCGCTTCGTCCGGCTGCGCCACATGCATCACGCCCTCGCCTAAGGCAAAGTGCGCGCCGTGGGCATCCCTCGCCCAGTCGAGCACCGGGCTCCAGGCCGCATCCTGCGCTTTGGCGAGACGCTCGGGCTCGCCGGCCCGGTAATAGACGAGGTCCGATCCGGCATAGCGGACGAGGTCGTCGACCACCTCGGCCTTCCGAGGCGCAACGCCGTCGATGGCCGAGTTGACGATGCGGGTGACCGGCATGGTGGAGGGATCGATCTCGCCCCCCTGCCCCTGCCACTCCTCCGCCAGGGCCTCGGCCAGCGCCCGCGTCGGCATGGCCAGGGGCTGCTTGCTCGGCGTCTTCGCCGTGCGGCCGTCGAGGGTCAGATGGAACAGGCCATCCCGCTCCTCGACGCCGGCCTCCTTGTAGAAGCGCTTCGGCAGGGTGGGCTTCATGCCGGCCTGAGCGGCCCGCATGGGATTGGGTTCCTCGTCCGACGGGAACCAGTCGCGTGAGTCTGTCATGGGGCGAAAATAGGCGCTTCCGCAGCCATGTGCGAGGGATAGGGCGAAAAATCCTGTAGGAAGGGCTGGGGGCTCGGGAGCGGCGGCGAAGCTCCCTAGCCGCCTGCCTACCACCGGATCCTCAGTTCCCCTCCCACGGACCAACGGCTGAATGGCTCGTCGTCTCCGAGATCGGGGATGCCGTCGTTCTCGGACGAGCGCGCATAGGAGACGAGGTGGCTTGCATAGAGGGCGAAGGTCGCCTGCGAGGTGAAGTCGTAGTTCAGGCGTGCAGAAGCATAGGACACGAAGCCGCCTTCGCCGGGCTCGCTCCAGCCATATCCAGCCGCCCCCTGAAGATCGAACCACCAGCCCTCGGCCAAGGGGCCGTAGAAATGAACGCTCGCCTCCAGCGATTGGTAGCGGTCGGGATTCCAGTATCCGTTGTCGACGACCTCCGCGAAATCGAAGGCCGTGTAGCGGGCGCCGAGCCAGAAATACGGGTTGGCCGTAAACCGCTTGGCGAACTCCACCTGCCCCCAGGCCCGCTCGTTGCCGTCCGAGTAGTGGCTGTAGATCGCCTGGGCGCTGAAACGGGTCGCATTGTCGGGCGTGACGAAAACCTTGAAGCCGAAATCGTTCGCCAGAACATCGTTCACGATGGAGCGGGTGTTCTCGTCCGCGTAGCGCCGCATCAGGTTCAGGTCGAACCGGAACACGTCGGACGGGATCAGGCTCAAGGTGGTGTCGTGGGTCAGGGTAACGTCCTGATCGTCCTCTCCGTCTGGACGATTGCGCCGCGACTCGTCCTCGAGATTCAGGAACAGCGACGACTTGAGTTCCACATGGTCGCCGAACCTGTGCAGGCCCGCGATGCCGATGCTGGACATGTCGACGCCCGGGAAATCGTCGCCGCGATAGCGCATGAAGCGGGCCTGAGGCCCGAACTTCGTCAGGCCATCGTTGAACGTCAGCTCGTGGGAAGCCTGCAGCGACCAGATGGCGAGATCGTCTGAGCGGCGGGCATACCAGCTTTCGATGCGGGTCAGGGGCCGGCGCTCAAGATAGAGCTGGTCGAGAAGCGCCAGGGCGCCGGCATCGCCGGGCTTCTGCACGAGTACGGCCTTCGCATAATCCTCAGACAGATCCGGACGCCCCATCTCCCGCCGCGCCTGGGCGGCGATGAACAGCGTGGCGGGATTCCGGTCGCCGCTGGCGATAAGGGGCTCGATCCGGGCCAGGGCGGCGCTCGGCAGCCCCATGGATCTCTCGGCCGTCGCAGCGCCGCGGATCGCCTCGACGTTATTGGGCTGGAGCGAGAGCACCACCTCGAAATCGGTCAGGGCCGCCCTGTGGTCCGTGATGTCGTTGAGGGCGTTGCCTCGCCCGATGAGGGCCTCCACGTCACTTGCGTTCGACGCGAGGATCTCGCTGAAAACCGGGATCGCGAGCTTCTGCTGGCCGCTCCAGGCCAGCGCGCGGGCGAGGCCGAGCTGAGCATCGCGCCTTTCCTGCGCGCTCAGATCGGCCCGTTGAAGCACCTCCTGGAAGAGCGGAATGGCCCTGAGCGGCTGGCCTGCATAGAGCACCTGCTCGGCATATTCCCGCAGCAGCTCCCGGCGTCGTCCCGGCATGACGGCCAGCGCGCGCTCGAAGAGGTTCACGGCTTGCGCATTGCGGGTCTGACCCGCGGCCTGGCGGGCCGCACCCACGAGCGCATCCGAGAATGCCTTGCGGGTCTCCTCGTCGCGCGGGTTCTCCCGGTACAGGGGCTGCCAGGCGGCAATGGCCTCGCGGAACTGGTTGCTCCAGAGCAGCGCGAAGGCAAGGCCGCGTCGCACCCGCCGGCGCTCCGCCTCGGGGCGCTGGCCATCGCGCAGGGCCTCCCGGTACAGGGGCACCGCGCCAGCCGGATTGCCCGAATAGGCAACCTGATCGGCATATTCGGGCAGGAGTTCCTGACGCCGCTGCGGAGCGGTCTCGATGGCTTTGCGGAAGGAAGCCGCGGCATCGGCGTTGCGGGTGCGCTCGGCTGCCTGCCGGGCGGCGCCCACATAGGCCTCGGAGAGCGTCTTGCGCGCCTCCGCATCGCCCTGATCCGCCTTCAGGATGTCGCCCCAAGCCTCGATCGCAGGCTGGAACTGGCTGCTCCACAGAAGCGCAAATGCCAGCGCGCGGGTCGCCCGCTGACGCTCCGCCGCGGACAGATCCCGGCGGGCGAGAACCTCGCGATAGACAGGAACGGCCCTGCCCGGTTCTCCGGAAAAAGCGAGCTGGTCGGCATATTCGCGGCCGACCTGCCCTCGCCTGGATGGATCGAGCGCAATCGCTCTCTCGAACAGCGAAACCGCCTCCTTGTTGGCGCCCCGTCCTGCCGCCTCCCGGGCCTCCGCAATGGCGGCATCGGCGGGCGAGGCCGGAGCGGCCGGCGCTTGTTGGGATGGCGCAGTCTGGGAAGACTGCCCCGCCTGTGCGCGGCCTCTCTCGGCGCCGGTTCGAGCCTCCGCCAATCCCTGCCGGACCTGAGCGTCTTCCGGGGATGCCCGCAACACCTCCTCAAGAGCCGCGACGGCGGCGGGGAACTGGCCGCTCCACAGGAGAGCGAAGGCCAGCCCGCGCTCCGCCCGTTTCCGGTTGGCAGCGTCGAGGGTCGGATCGGCCAGACGTTCGCGATAGAGCGGCACCGCATCGGCGGGGCGACCGGAATAGGCGATCTGATCCGCATATTCGAGCAGGAGCTCGTTCCGACGCTCGGGGGCAAGTCCGATGGCCTGCTCGAAGAGACGGGCGGCCTCCCGGTTGTCATTGGTGGAGGCAGCCTGACGGGCCTGCTCCAGCAGGTCCTGGGCGGATTGGGCCAGGGACGGTGACGCGCCCAGCCCGAGCCCACAGAGGAAAGCAAGGCTTGCGAACCGAATACGAAGGGCAAGCCTACGCTGATGCATCGTCTGAGGATCTCGAATCACAACTTCAGGAGGGGCAGTATCTGGATTTTGCCCTTATGGCGGGTAAAGATTGGATTCGGCGACAGCATCGCCTCACCTAACTTCCTTTCCCGGAAAATAACCTACTTTCTTCCCTGAGCCAGAGGCTTGGCGTTTAAACTTTATTCGGAGACGTTCTGCTTGTCCCGCCCCTCCTCCCGTTTCCAAGATCAAGTCCCTTGGACTCCACTGCCATATTCGCCTCTACATGAAACAATATGGCAGTTCCTCTGCGTCGCGAGCCTCGTCTTTGGAACGTGGTACATCGGATGGCGCTGGGTTGCCTCGATCAATTATGACGCCCTGTGGTTTGCAATCCCGCTGCTGATCGCCGAAACGGGCTCCTTCATCGGTCTCGTTCTCTTCACCGTGAACCTCTGGTCGGCGAAGTCGCCGGTCCCCGGCCGCCTTCCGGCGAGCATCCGCGACTGCCTGGACGATCCGGACATGCCAGACCGCCCTTTGGCGGTCGACGTGTTCTTCGCCACCTACAGCGAAGACCCCGAACTCGTGCGGCTTGGACTGCAGGACGCCAGGAAGCTCACCTATCCACATCCGATCAACCTGCAGGTTCACGTGCTGGATGACGGCAAGCGGCCGGCCATGGAGGCCGTGGCCCGCGAAGAAGGGGCGAACTACATCACCCGCTCGGACAATATCGGGTTCAAGGCCGGCAACCTGAGAAACGCCATGGCGTCCACGTCGGGCGACTTCATCCTCATCTGCGATGCGGATATGCGGCCCTTTCCGACCTTCCTGGAGGAGACCCTCGGCTACTTCCGGGATCCGAAAGTCGCCTGGGTGCAGACGCCGCAATGGTTCTATGACGTCCCGCCCGGCGTCCCGCTGCCGGCGGCGCTCGGAAAATGGCTCGGAGGCGTCGGGCGCGGGCTCGGACGAGCCTTCGAGGGGATCTTCGGCCCCGTGCAGATCGGACAGGACCCGTTCGCGAACGACCCCCAGCTCTTCTTCGACGTCATCCTGCGCCGTCGGAACTGGGCCAATGCCAGCTTCTGCTGCGGGGCCGGTTCGATCCATCGACGGGAGGCTGTCATGGAGGCCGCGCTGCGGCAATGGTCCGATCAGGTCGCCGCTGCGGCCGGGCGCAACGAGCGGGCCGCACGCCAGCTCACCGGAGAGGAGGCGATCTCCGACTCGATCAGCGACGTCATGCGCTGGCAGAGCGCGCTTGAGGAGGAGTTCCAGCCCTACAAGTTCCACGTCTCGGAAGACATCTACACCTCCATCGTGCTGCACAGCGACAGGGAGCGGGGGTGGAAATCCGTGCTTCATCCGGTCGTCCAGGCCAAGATGCTCTCCCCGAACGACCTCCTGAGCTGGACGATCCAGCGGTTCAAGTATGCGGGCGGGACCCTGGACATCCTCGCCCACGACAATCCGCTGCTGCGGCGCGGGCTGACGCTGCCGCAGAAGCTCATGTACGGATCGACGTTCTATTCGTACTTGGC
Source organism: Microvirga splendida (assembly GCF_016427565.1). Taxonomy (GTDB): domain Bacteria; phylum Pseudomonadota; class Alphaproteobacteria; order Rhizobiales; family Beijerinckiaceae; genus Microvirga; species Microvirga splendida. Next base: position 46,985 of record NZ_JAELXT010000020.1, on the reverse strand, counting down.
GCCCCTGTGGAACATCGTCTTTCTCTTCTCCCCCATCGTGTTCCTGTTCTCCGGCGTTGCCCCGGTCGCCGGGTATTCGCTGGATTTCTTCGTTCACATTGCGCCATTCCTACTCTTCAACGAGCTGTCGCAGTTGGTTGCCATGTGGGGGAACTCGAATTCCAAAGGCCGCGCCTGGTATCTTGCCATGTTCCCGCTGAATCTTCAGGCGCTCTGGGCTGTCGTCCGCGGCCGCAAGATCTCGTTTCCCGTAACCCCCAAGGACAGGCAGATCGGCTTCTATCCCCGTCTGGTGCGATGGCAGATGGCCCTCGTGGCATTGACGACCGCAGGTCTTCTCTGGGGCTGGATGTCCTTCACTCTCGGACGCGAGGGCTATACGCTGGGAGCCATGATCGCCAACACCCTGTGGGGAACCAGCAATGCCCTTTCGATGATCCCTATGATCCGGGCCGCATTCTGGCAGCCTGACCCGGTCTATGAGGCCCCCATCGTCGAAGGCCCACTCGCCGCACAATAAGACCTTCAGTTTGCATCGGAGACGTACAGTTGGGTTTCAGAACAGGCCTTCTCAACGCGCGAGGCCAGATCACCTTCATCATTGCGCTGGCGGTCTCGACCGGGTTCATCATCTATCTTGAGACCCTCGATACGGAAGCGCGCATCCAGGGCCGCGTTGCGACCGAGCTTGCGCGACAGAGGAACGCTCCCCCGGTGATTTCCCCCGCAATCGACGCAAGGGTCAGAGCCAATCTTCAACGCTCGGAAGAGATCTATGCCGCGGAACCGGACGCTGCGACCGCGCGGGCAGCTTTGCTGTCCTCCCTCGCCTCCGCGGTTCAGCTCAGCATCCTGAAGCCCGAGGATGGCCTGGCGCGGGCTCAGAGGGTCATTGCCGATATGGAACGGCAGACGGGCGACATCCCGCCGGTGCTCATGTCAGCCCTGGGAAATGCGGCGGTCGCCTTCCCGACCCTGCAGGACCGGATCGCCAGTCTCGCCTCGGCTCCGTAAGGCCGAGGCTTACTGCGAACGGGGAGCGATCCGCTTGACCATGCGCAGGCGGTTCTCGGAATCGCCCGAATGGTACTCGACCTCGTCCATGTTCATGCGGATCAGTGCCAGACCCATGCCGCCCTCGGGGATATCGGCAAGATCCGCCTCGTCGAACGCGAAGGTATCCTCCGGGGCCTTGTCCAGCACCTGAGCGGGCATGGGGGGAGCATGGTCGATGACCTCGATCACCACCTGATCGGCCTGAAGCCCGACCGCCACTTGGACGTCCTTGCCCCGCTCCCCGTGGTATCCGTGCTTGATGACGTTGTTGATGGCCTCGACGAGGCTGAGTTCAACGGCGTCCTGATCGTCGGGGCCGAGCAGGTCCTCGCAGAGGGCCCGGACGGCGCGGGCGAGGAGCGACACCTTGTCGAGGTCGCTATCGATGGAGAGGCTGATGGAAGATACCATCGTGGCTCTTTCTGCGCTCTGGCAGTGATGGATCAGGCGGAAAGCTGTTCGACTGCGGCATCCACATTCGGATGAAGGACGAAAACCCGGTCCATCCGCGTCAGGGTGAACAGGCGGCTCACCGCTCCCGTCGCGCCCGCGACCGCCAGGCTTCCCCTTGGCCCGAGGCGCTTGAGACAGCTGACGAGAGCCCCGAGGCCGGAGCTGTCGACGAAATCAACATAGCTCAGGTCGAGAACGATCTGGTTCTGTCCGGAGTCGATGCACCGCGTCATTTCATCCTTGAACGCCGGAGCCTTGCTGGCATCGATCCGCTTCTCCTCAACCCGGACGACGAGAATATTATCGCGTAGATCAGTGGACAGCATTCGCAGGGATCCTTTCGGCTAAGCGCTCCAGCATGAGAACGCTCAAATCGTCGTCCAAGGTTTCAGAGCCCCGCCAGTTCCGCAAGACATCATCGAGGCGGCCCAGCAGAACGGAGCTTGGATCTGCAGCGGCCTCGCGCACGAGGGTGCGCAGGCGGCCTTCGGAGAACTGTTCGCCGTCCTGGCCCTCCGCCTCGACAAGCCCGTCCGAGTAGATGAACAGCCGGTCGCCCGGATCGAGATCGAACTCGAGCCTGTCGTATGAGGCGGCGGGCAGCATCCCGACCGGAAAGCCCCCCTCGCCGATCACCTCGACGGCGCCGTCGGAGCGGATCACCAGGGGCGAGGGATGCCCCGCCTGGATGATGCTGGCGCGCCGGGAGCGGGGGTCGATCTCCCCCAGGATCATCGTGAAATACGGCAGGTCCTCTGGCCATTCCTCGTTGATCTGGACTGCAATTTCCTCCAGGGGCGTTCCCTGGGTCCTGGTCAGGATCGCTTGCGAAAGCGTATGGTGGCAGGCCACCGACACCAGCGCCGCCGCCGCTCCATGGCCGGCCACATCGACCTGGAAGAATCCGACCGAGCCATCGGTGCGCCGCACCACGTTATAGGTGTCGCCGGCGATGTGGCTCGAGGGGCGGAAGAGACCGTGATACTCCACACCGTCGAGCCGCGAAGACGGAGGCAGCATCGTCCGCTGAATGACGGCTGCAGCCTCCAGATCCTTCTGGAGCTGCCCATAGGCCTCCCGAAGGCGGGCATGGAGGACCTGCTTCTCGTTCTGGGTCCTCTGCCGCTGGATGGCATTGGCCTTGAAGACCCGCAGGGCATCGTTCATCTCGCCGATCTCGTCCCCTCGCGAGGAGCGAGGCAGCGGCGTCTCCAGATCGTTGTCCGCCAGCCTGAGCATGGCATGGCTAAGGCCCTCCAGGGGCCGGACGACCCTTCGACGCACCACCAGGATGCTGACGAGCACGGCCGCCGCCCCCAGCAGGAGCAGGACCGACCACAGGGCGACGGACCGCCGTGCCCGGCTGAGTTCCGCCTCGAGCCGCTCCCGCGAGCTGCGCAGGAGTTCCCGCTGCATCAGCGCGATGTTGCCCAGCGCCATCTCGGTCAGCCCATACCACTCTTCCGGCCCGAGCGAGGGCGGCACCTTTCCGAGGAGAGCCGCCAGCATTGATTTCTGAAGCGGCGCGAAAGTCGTGCTGTAGTTCTCGTGAGTTCTCGCGACGCTTTCCCTGACGCTCTCGCTCAGCGGCACGGTCAGCTGACCGTCGATAAGTTCCCAGGCGAGTTCCGCACGGCCGGCATTCTGGCTGATGGCGTCGATCTCCAGGGACCCGACACTGGATGGGCTTGCGAGAGCGCGGCTCATCAGCGCCTGGTTGCGGGCAATGCTCTCGCTGAGGATGGCGGCAAAAGCCCTCAGATTGGCCTCGGTCCTCAGAACCGGATCGAGTGGTCTCTCCTGCTGCAGAATGGTCATCCGGGAGGATTGCAGTTCCCCCACGAGGCGGGTGGCCTCCTGGAACCAGCGCGGAGCGAATTCTTCGCTTCTCATCCCATCAGCAGGCCTGAGAAAGCCGTCTGCCTGCTCCCGTAGGGTTTCGATCTCCCGGTGAATGCGGGACAGCGTGGCCAAGCTCCTGTCGGTATTCGTCAGCCCCCCCCCGGCGGCCACGATCTCGCGCTCGGCTGTGTTCAACAGGTCGTCCACCTGTCGCCGCACCTCGCGCAGTTCCAGGGCACCAGCTTCCTTCCCTTGTCCGATCAGCCGCACGTAGGTCTGACTGCGCTCACTCTCGAGGGCATCCGTCCCGAGCAGAAGCTGCTCCCTGACGGTATTTGAGGCCGCCATCCTCTTCGCTGTCTGGTACTCGCGCAATTCGTCGCGAATCTGGAGCGCGACGGCAACCAGCAGGGCGACCCCGAGGAATGCTGTCAGGATCAAAAGGATGTGGCGGATCTTCATAGAAGGGGGCTGCGGCGGTATCGGTTAAGCTGAAATGGACCCGTGACAGTGTTCGCGGGCGAGGGATGAATATGCACCATGAGCAAAGGATGGGCGGCTTGTCGAGCGCCGCTGCTCAAAACGGCCTGCTTTTCGGCACCGCTGTATGCACCTCCGACGTTCTGGCACAACCTCTCACCCGGGCAATTCTGCGTGATTGCTCTATTGTTACGCCAGAATATGAAATGAAGTGGGATGCCGTATGCCCGAATCCCGGCTTCCCCGACTACTCGGCCGCCGATGAGTTGGTTTCCTTTGCATTGGCCAATGCCCTGGCGGTTCACGGGCACACGCTTTGGTGGCACGAGTCCGTTCCTCCCGCGCTTCGCACAGAGCCTGAGAAACGGTTCCGGGAAGCCGCGATGGACCACTTGCAGGCGACGGTGACCCGGTATGCCGGGCGGCTGCATTCCTGGGACGTGGTGAACGAACCGCTGGAGCCTGCCGACGGCAGGGCGGACAGCTTGCGCGAGACGCCATTTCTCTCGGCGTTCGGCCCCGGTTATATCGAGACCGCGTTTCACCAGGCCTCGCTCCTGGACCCGGCGGCCATTCTCGTTCTCAACGAGATGGGGCTCGAATACGCCTCACCGGCGGCCGAGGACAAGCGCCGGCAGATGCTCGCCCTGCTCGAGCGGGAAAAGTCCAGGGGCACCCCGATAGCCTGCCTGGGCATCCAGTCCCACCTGACCGCCCTGGAGCAGCCGCGAAATCACCCGGAGCTTCGAACCTTCCTCCGGGAGGTTCGGGCCATGGGCCTGACCGTCATGATCACCGAACTGGATGTCTCGGATCACCTTTGCCCCCGCGACCGGAGGCGGCGCGACGCTATCGTGGCCGACACCTACCGGGCCTATCTCGATCTCGTCCTTGAGGAGACCGAGGTTCTCGCCGTGAGCACATGGCGCCTGTCCGACGACCGGACCTGGCTGAACGGCTTCCGCCCGCGGCCCGACGGCGCCCCGCAGCGGCCGCTCCTCTACGACCGAGCGATTCGAAGAAAACCAGCATGGCACGAGGTCGAGCATGCCCTCTCGAAAGAACGACAACCCGGATCCGACGAGGCTCCGCCATAGGAACTGATTAACGCAGACGGTTTATAACCGGGATGCGAGTAGCTTGCGTCCGCTCTGAAGTGGATTCGGCCGGCTGAATAAACCGACTTTTCGTGCGACGATAGCCTTCCCGCAGCGCATGCTTCAGGAATGAGGCACCGAGGATCGAGAGCAATGCCTTTCCCCACCGGCGCGAACGAGGAGGAGCGCCTGCAGATCCTCCTGGAAACCGGCGCGCTCGATGCAAAGGCCGATCCTGCGCTCGATCGGATTTGCGAAGAGGCACGGCTGCACTTCGAGGTCCCGATCTGCACGCTCACCCTGCTGGACAAAGCCCGGCAGCGCATCAAGGCAGCGCAAGGCATGGATCCTGGTGAAACACCGCGGGACGCAGCCTTCTGCAATTACACGATCTTAAGCGATGAGGTTTTCGTCATCGCCGATACCTTGGCGGACGACCGCTTCAAGGAAAATCCTTTCGTGACCGGCACTCCCTTCATTCGGTTTTACGCGGGAGCCCCTCTAACCTTCCTCAAGAACGTCAGGCTCGGCGCCCTGTGCCTGATCGATACGAAACCTCGTGTCTTCTCCCGGGGCGACAAAGCCGAACTTCAGCTCTATGCGGACAGGGCTGTCCGGGAGATCGCCGCCTCCGAATTCGAGAAGAGAAGCTGACACCGGTCCTGGGATCTCCTTCGAACGGCCGACGATAGGATCATGGCGCTTCCTACGCGTCTTCTGTCGGCAGGAGATCGCCTGCGTTCAGGCTCGACGAACAATTGGTGGAGGCGGGGCAAGCCCCGCCTCACCGTTGTTGAGATTAGACGTCCCAGAGACCGCCATCGCCCATGTCGTCGCCGACATCGCCGAACTCGGGCTCCTCGATGATGTTATTGTTGTTCTCGTCGTAAGACGCATAAACACCATCGTAGAACTCGCTGTCGGTCAGCCGGGTGTCGTTGTTCACGTCCCATTCGTTGAAGGCATCTTCGCCGAAGCGGGTGTTGAACGCCGTTGCGTTGTCACCCAGACCCGTCTCGAACTCGCTCTCGGTCAGGGCGGCGTTGCTATCCGCATCCCACTCGTTGAACACGCCGGCCTTCTCGAAACCGGTACGGAACTCGCTGTTGTTCAGGCCGGCATCGCGGTCCGCATCCCACATGCCGAACTCTGCGGCGCTCACGGGAGCCGCCACCAGGGCGAGACCGAAGGCATAGGCGCTGATACGGGAAATATTACGTAGCTTCATCGAAAGCCTCCTCTGTGTCGAATATGCTGGTTACCGGCGCGCATGCTCGTAATCATCGAGCAGAACATCCGCGCTCAGACACGGCTAATGCGGTCGACGGCCGGTATATCCCTTCGAACTGCCCCTTCCGTTCGCTAGCGTACGGAGATACTCACGATCTACTTTCTACGACAGCTGGCTATAGTATGATCTATTATTTGCCACTTCATTCACATCCCATGAAACCGCTTATCCGCATGCGGAGGCTGGATCAGTCGATGTCCTTCACGTCGATCCGGCGGTACACGGCCTCGATCAGCCCGAAGACGCCAAAAGCGCCGAGCCCGAACGCTGCAGCAGTGAGCAGAATCCAGCCATAGGGCGTGTGTTCGAGCAATCGAAGCACCCCGGCGAGCCCAAGTGCCCGGTCGGCCTGCAGTTGGAAGGCGGCCAAGACCATGGATCCCCCGATCAGGAGAAACAGAAGGCCGCGCGCGGTCAGGCCGAACCGGCTGACCGGAACCGCCCAGAGCCGGATATGATCCTCGCATTCCAGGTGCTCGTCGAATTCGGCCCGCCAGGCCTTGATCACCTTGGCGACCCCCGTTCCGATAACAGCCAGCCCGAAGGCCCCTGCCAGCCACGGGCCGAACGGGGCCGCCATGATCGAGGCAAACCATGCCGTCACGGCGGAACTGCGAGGAACCAGATCGGCATCCTGCCACCGAAGCATGAGGCCGACCGCAAAGGCGGCAATTCCGCCATAGACAAGCGCGCTTGCTGCCAGGACGATCCGGATGCCAAGCCCTTTCAGGTCGCGGCCGTATCCGGCGGGATCCATCGCGGCCTGAATGAGCCGCCAGGCACAAAGGCAGGCAAACCCCACTGCGATGCCGCCGAGGAGCAGGGAACCTGACGGCTGAGCGAACAGCACCCGCAAGGCGCCGCGCGTGCCGACAGGATCCCCGCCCAGATCGAGGGCTGCCAGCAAGGCGAGCGTACCAATCGCCAGGTACAGCGCTCCCCGAGCGCCATAGCCCGCGCGCGCTGCGATGGTCACCAGCCTTCGGTGTCTTGCATTCCTCAGGTTCGGCTCTGTCACCGGGTGGCCGCCGTTTGGTCACGCTGACAGAGCCCCGGGCGGACGATGCCGGAACCCCGAGTCTGTCGATTGCCCCCGGTCAGCGGAGATCCGATTGCCGGTGCTATTTCTGGAGGTGCTGCTCCGGCTCGATGATGAAGCCGTTGCGCGCATCCACCCTGATGTCCGTCCGCTGTCCGCGCCACTGTGCTGTCCCGGTATAGAAGGTGCCGTCCCGGCGCAGGTTGGAGATGTCGGAGAAGCCGCGCGATTGCAGGTACTCACGCACCCGCCCCGGCTCCACCAGCCCCGGATCGACCATGGGAGAGTTGAGCTCCCGCAGATCCAAGGCCCGCTCAGCGCCCGGCGCGGCGGTTCCGGTCGTCTCTACCTGCTGCCGCTGTTGAGTTGACGGGCTCTGGCCGCCCTGGGCAAGCGCGACCGTCGAGCCGCCTGCCACGATCGCGGCCGTGAGCACCGCAAGTGATCGTCCGCGCATAGTCACCTCCTGTGCCGCCCCCGACCCTGGATCAAAGCCGCAAGACGACAGGTGGATCCGAACGGGCGTCCCGATCCGTACGGCAATGGACAAAGAACAAGGCCTCGGTCCGCTGTAGGCAGGAACCCACCGGAGCGTCCGGCGCCGTACGGAATCCCTTCGGCCGATGCAGTCTTCAAGCGCAACATTTCCGGCTTTGTGGGTGTTGCTCCAGCCAGGCGTGACAGGTGTATTGCTCCTTTCACGACGTGATCGCATGAGGAGCCGCCATGACGACCGCAACTGAAAATTCCCACGGCCGCATGGCGCTCATCTTCGACTTCGACCTGACGCTCGCTCCCGGCACCCTCGACGCCCTGGTGCGCCGCTGCGGGGTGGATCCCCGAACCTGGAAGCGCGATCACGTCGAACCGCTCCGTAAGCAGGGTTGGGACGAGATCCTGGCGAAGGCCTACGCCCTCGCCCAGTTGTCCCGGTCGGGCGATGTGAAGATCACGCGGGACCTTGTGGAGGAGGTCGGCCGTGATCTCGATCCTTACGAGGGCGTGCCGGACATGTTCGAGTCCCTGCGCCGCACGGCGCGCGAGGTGACGCAGGATGTGGGCCTCGAATTCTATGTTGTCAGCTCGGGGCTCTACGACGTGATGGCCGCCACAAGGATCGCGCGGGAGATCGACGGATTGTGGGGCACGAAGCTCCATTTCGACGAGCGAACGGGAGAACTGGACTTTCCCATGGTGACCGTCACCCATCCGGAAAAGGTCCGCTACATCCTGGCTCTGTGCAAGGGGCTTGAGCCGACAGGGCCGAATGCCCCGGCGCATGTCTACCAGGATGTACCCGACGACACGTGGCATGTCCCCCTCGATCAGGTGATTTATGCCGGCGACGGCAGCAGCGATATGGCCGTGTTCCGCTTCCTGCACGACCGAGGCGGTCTCGCCCTCGGCGTTTACAAGAGCGATGAAGCCGAGGAATGGCGCGGCATGGAGGATGTGGACCCGAAACGGCGTGTCCAGAACCTTGCGCCCACCGACTACCGTGAAGGCTCCGAGCTGATGCGCTCGCTCACCCTTGCGGTGGAGAGCATCGCCCGAAAGATTGCGCTCCGGCAGCTCAGCCGCGGGGAATGACCGGTCCCGGTCGGATGGCGGGCGCAACGCCACCCTGCTCGTGACCGACAACCTTGGCGGAAGCAGTGACGCCTATTCATTCCTGCTGCGCCAGGCGCTCGGCTTCGTCCTAGCCACCACCCGCACGACAGCCGGCTTCCTCACGTAGCGTCCCGCATTCATGGATCCGATCACCGCCGCAAGCAGCACCGTCACAAGCCCTGCCCACAACAGCACTGTGAAGCTCAACATGGTATTCTCCTTAACATGCCATGCCGCATTGCGCGGACCGGCTGGTTGATGGGTGTCATTGCCGGGCCAATGCTCAGGGCCGGCGCCGGTTTCGGCTCGAGGACGGCGCCGGGCCTTTTCCAAGTACGGCAACAGACAGTACCCGCGCACAGGTGCCGTCACGCGCCACGGACCCCCAGGACCGGCCCGGGTTGGGCTGATGCCCATGATTTCCCGTACGCAGCCAGACATTTCCCGAGTTCCTGCCGGAACGGTCAGTCTGAGGCCCGGTTAGCCCTGCGGTCCGCGGCGGCACAACCGGTCAGCGGTTCCGACGCTAACGACAGCCAGGATGGCCGGTCCGGCCATCTCAGACCCAATACGGGCCTACAGGTGGAACTCATGGCAAGCACTTACACCCACTCCTCATCGTCCTCATCCGTGAACAGCGGCACCTGGCGCATGCTGGCCTGGGTCGGCGTAGCGCTCCAGGCGATTGCATTTGTGGCGGTCTGGTGGCTCCAGCGCTGGGGTGGATTGTGGACCATCGGCGGCTTCTTCATCCTGTCCCTTGCCTTCATGCTGATGAAGGACCGCATCCCGAGCCTGATGAGCTTTCTTATCGTCTGCGCGGCCCTGCTGAATGCGGGCGGCTGGGCCTGGAACTGGTTCAACCAGTTCGTCTGGTATGACGAGTTCATTCACACCTTCACGCCCTTCGCTCTGGTCTCCGCGCTCATGTACCGCTTGTGGACCGGCGGTTCGATCGACGATGCTCCCGGCAGCGGCTCCTTCGTGCTCAAGGCTGCCCTGATAGGGTTGGGGCTCGGCATTGCCTGGGAGATCGTGGAGATGCTGTTTCTCAACCTGACCGTCGTCGATACGCTGATCGATCTGGTGATGGACACTATCGGCGCCGCTCTCGGCGGCTGGTTCGCCGGCTGGGCGATCCGAGACCAGGGAGCCAATCAAACGAGGTGACCTTGGCAGCTGCCGCCCTACTTGCACGATGTATCCGGGCGGAGCAGGAGGTCCGATCTCGATGACGACAGGCGCAGGATCCCGCGCGAACCCAGGGCGCGAGCGGCAATTCTTCATTGGCTTGGCGCGCGCCTTTGCCGGGTCTCTGATCTTTGCACTGCCCATGCTGATGACCATGGAGATGTGGTGGATCGGCTTCTGGATCGACGAATGGCGCCTGGTCATCCTGACTCTGGTCCTGATCCCGCTCCTGACGGTCCTGTCACGCTTCAGCGGCTTCAAACAGACTGACGGACTGGTCGACGGGATCGTCGATGCCTTCGTGGCAATCGCGGCCGCTGCGGTCATGGCCATCGTCGTCCTGTTCATCTTCGAGGTGATCCGGTTCGGCATGCCGGCTCGCGAGATCATCGGCAAGGTTGCCCTCCAGACCTTTCCCGGCAGCATCGGCGCCATGCTGGCCCGCGGCCAGCTCTCGGGGGAGCAACAGGGATCTCAGGACGAGGAGATCGCCCAGGACCCGAGCTACCCGGGCGAGCTGTTCCTGATGGGGGTCGGCGCGATCTTCATCGGGCTCAACGTGGCGCCGACGGAGGAGATCGTGCTGCTGTCGTACATGATGGGACCGTGGCAGGTGATCGCCCTTGCTCTGCTGTCCCTCATCCTGATGCATGCCTTCGTCTATGCCGTGAACTTCCCAGGCCAGCCTCAGCTTGCAGAGGACCCGGGCTTCTGGAGCCTGTTCATGCGCTTTACCGTCGTCGGCTACGCGATTGTGCTGCTCATCAGCGCCTATCTGCTATGGACCTTTGGGCGGTTCGAAGGGGCGGACCTTGAAGAGGTTCTGGGCGCCAGCATTGTTCTGGGCTTTCCCGGAGCGATTGGCGCGGCCGCCGCGCGCCTCATTCTCTGATCCGGAGGGGGCCATGAACGCACCGACCAAGTCTCCGCCCAGGAAATCCGAGAGCTCCAGACAGATCCATCCCGGGTCGACAACATCGAAGTGGGAGTGGGTGGCGGCCGCCTGCGGCCTTCTGCTCGTTCTCGGAACCCTTGGCTATATCGTGTACTACGCTCTGACGACCGAGGCGAAGATACCGGATATAACCGCCGAAGCCATCCGCACGGAACCGACCCGCGGCGGTCATGTGGTGCAGTTCCGGGCACGCAACCACAGCAGCACAACGGCCGCCGGGCTGCAGATTACGGGAGAGCTGCGCCAGGGCTCGTCCGTCGTGGAAAGGAGCGAGATCACCTTAGACTACCTGCCTCCGTTCTCCGAGCGCGAGGGCGGTTTGATCTTTCAGGAGGATCCTGCGCGCTATGAGCTGCGCATCGCTCCCAAGGCCTATCGCGAGCCTTAGAAGGAAAGCAGGCTGACCGGAGCGGCTCATGCTGTGTCCGCCAGTGTACCAGAACCATAACCCGCGACAAAACTCTCGCGCCTGTCTGCCGTTGCTATTGTAAGCCGCGCGAGTCCACCCCTGCTCTCTTGACCGTGTGTTCAGGTGGATGGCTCCTTCGGGAGCCGCTTCGCAGGCTTGAAGATGATGCTTGTTGTCTCCTTGACTGCCCCGCCACCTGCGCATTGTGGCGGGGCTTTTTCATTCCGTTGCAGGAGCGCTCAATCGACACGCAGCCTCGTACGCTCGCCGAGCGCCCCACGGAAAGAACCCTGCCCGGCCACAAGGACGGACAGGGTTCACCAGTCAGGAGAATGTGACGACATGTGGCAACAATTGCTGGATTGTACCTGCCATCTGCTGTCCTTTGATGGACCTCAACGACAGGTAGCCTCACTGTCACAAAGCGCAAACGCCACGTCGGGGCGCAAGTTCTTGCAACAGCCTTCCAATGGTACGCTGCAGGACCGGAAACGGCGCCTCCCCTCCTCCGCACTCCGCTGCATGTCGGGAGTTCGTCTAGCAGCGTACCGACCGGATAATCCAACAAGAAACCCGGCGCTCTCGTTTGCTTTCTCTGAAGGATTGGCTCTGGCCACGGCGCAGATCCCGCGTGCCGACACCTGGGTGGCTTCCCATCCGCAACTGCTTCCAGGCCAAGATGTCTAGATGAAAGAGGATGTAAGGACATGAGACTCGCAAAACTTACGGTATTTCTCAGCGCAACGGCATTGGTGCCGCTGTCCGCCACAGCCCAGCAACAGAACCAGCAGCAGGCCCAGCCGCGCATGCAGCAGGCCCAATCGGGCCAGCAGCAGAACCAGCAGGGGCTGAGGGCGTCCCAGCTGCGCAATCAGACGCTTTACACCCAGGCGGGCCAGGAGATGGGGCGCGTCAACACCATCGTGCAGGGCCGTGACAACCAGACCTATGCCGTGGTGGCCTCCGGCGACCGTCAGGTGCTCGTGCCCGCCAACCGTCTTTCCTACCGCAACAATCGGTTCATGATCAGCGGCAACGCCAACCAGAGCCAGTTCGAGGCCTACAACCGGCAGGTCGCCGGTCAGTACCGCGAACTCGAGGACAATTACCGCCTGGCCATCGTCGGCTATGACGTCGATCCGGTCGTCGCAGCCCGTCCCGAGAACGATGGCACCAACGTGGTGGTGCGTCAGGCGGCGCCGACGGTGCGGGTGGACCCGGCGGATCCGCGGGTGATCGTGCGCCAGCAGCAGCCGCAGGTGACGGTGAACCAGGCGCAGCCGGAGATCCTCGTGCGCCAGCCGCAGCCGACGGTGCGGGTGGACATTCCGCAGCCGGAGATCATCGTGCGCATGCCGCAGCCCGACGTGAACGTGGCCATGCAGCAGCCTGACGTGCGCGTGCTGATGCAGCGCCCGGACGTCTCGGTTGTACAGCCGGGCCAACCGCAGGTGCAGGTGGCTGAGTCGCAGCCGCAGGTCATGCTGCAGCGCTCAGCCAATTCGGAGCCCAACGTGCAGGTGATGCAGGCCGAGGGGCAGCCCACGGTGCGCTATGAGCGCGCTCAGCCGCGGGTGGTCGTCAACCAGGCGCAGGGCCAGCCCAATGTGCGCTTTGAGCGGCAGGGTGAGGCCAACGTCAACGTTCAGCAGCAGAATCGGTCCGCCGGCATGGCAGGCAGCGCAGCCATGAACGTGGCGATGTTCGACCGTGATCGCGACAATGCTATTGCGCGCGACGAGTTCAACCCGTTCGTGGATCGCGTCTACACGGGCTGGGACGCCAACCGCAATCAGCGTCTGGAGCGCAACGAATTCTACGGCAGCCTGTACAATGTGTGGGACACCGACCTCGATTCCCGCCTGACCGAGGATGAGTACAACCAGGCTTGGGATACCTGGGGCTCGGGCCTGAACGACGTCGAGTTCGGCGAGTTCGATCGCAACGGTGACGGCATCCTGGACCGCAACGAGTTTGCCGGCGGCTGGGGGGACAGGGGCCTTTATGAGCGCTGGGATGCGGATCGCACCGGCTGGCTGGCCGAGAACGAGTTCGGCAACGGCCTGTTCGGCCTCTGGGGCGAACGCGACCGGATTGCCACCAATGACTTCCAGCCGTGGGTCGGCCGCAACTGGGGCATCGGCGGCACCCAGACGGCAGCAGTCGACACGAACACGTTCGAACCACGCCGTGATCCAGTCGACACCGGTGCGGTCGACGCAACCGCCAATGTTCGTCCGTTTGCCATACGCGACCTGGAAGACATGGACGTGTACAGCCTGCGCGGCCAGCAGATCGGCGAGGTCAAGCGCGTGGTGCGACGTTTGGGCGACAACCGGAGCTTCGTGATCCTTGAGCATGGCGGCTTCCTTGGCCTCGGCGAAAAGGAGGTCCCGATCCCGCTCAACCGCGTGTTCATGATGGGCGACCGTCTCGTGGCCGCCGGCCTGACCGAGGCGGAAGTCGAGGCCATGCGGGACTGGGACTTCAACGACCGCGAGTACAGCGAGATCGGCGACAACGAGACCGTCGAGATCGGCCTGCGCGGGTAACCGTCCCGTCACCTAACGAACGAACGTACTGGGGGCCTCGCGCCCCCAGTACTCCCTCCCCCGGCCGGGCCGGATCATCTAGACATGCAGCGTCGGGCTGATGACCTTCTCGAAGGCCATCAGCCTATATGCGTGATGGCTGCTCTTCGCTTTCGATCTTCCCGCGCCTCTGAAACCAGAGCATCCCGAGCCAGCACAGGAGCGCCCAGGCCGCGCCGGTGGCCCAGCCGCCCAGAACATCCGTCGGCCAGTGCACGCCGAGATAGACCCGGCTGATCCCCACCAGAACGGTCACGAGCACCGCAATGGACAGGACATACGCTTTGACGCGCCTGCTCGGCCGCACCCGGGCGATCAGGGCACCGAGCGTGAGATAGACGACGGCGGCCATCATCGAGTGCCCGCTCGGGAAGCTTGCGGTATAGACATAGGAGCCGTGGGACACGAGATCCGGCCGCGGACGGTCGAACCCCGTCTTGACCAGGCTGCTGAGCAGAATGCCGCCTCCGATCGAGAGCACCAGGGCCAGGGCGGCCCGGCTTTTGCCGGTGAGGAGAAGGTAACCGGCCGCAGCGGCGGTGAGCAGCGTCAGCACGCCCACGCCGCCCAGCGCCGTGAAGTCGCGCATCATCTCCTCGAGCCACTCGGGGCCGAGCGGATCGGCAAGATCGGTTTCGCTGTGCAGGGCCAGCAGGACCATGCGGTCGAAGGCATGGGTGTCCCCCTCCACAACCGCATCGGCCAGTTCGGCGAAGCCCCAGACGGCACCTGCCAGAACAAGCATCGACACCAGGATTGGCCACTCGAGCCGGCCAAGCCTTCGGAACACGGAGCCTGTATGGGAGCCTGTATGCATGTGGCGCATCAATGATGGTCCTTCTTCGACAAATTGACCTGAGCGGTTGCCCTGCCTGACCGAACGCCTCCTGGGACCGAGAGGTTTCGCTCCCTTGCCCCAGTGCGAAGTCGGTGCGGCTCCGTACCTGTCCATGAACTGCACGCTGCCGGTCTGGTTGGCTCCTGTGAGGCGGTTTTCCACCGGCACCGGACGCATGACGGAGGCGAACATGCATCGAAAGCTGATCATTGCGGCCACCGCAGCGGCTTTGGCTCTTCCCGCAACCCTCACCCCGGTGCGAGCCGATGTGATTGCCGAGGATGAGGGACTTTACGAGAAGGAGCGCTGGAATATCGGTAAGCGCTACGACAACCTCGACAACCCGTATGACGCACCGGGCATCATCACGAGCGGAGAGGATCCCGCGAACCCGTCCGGCCCTGCCCTCGACATGGGGGTGCCGTCCGGACCTCCCGGGGACGTCACCGGGACGGTCGAGCCGCTGGGTGACTGATCCAGTCGCCCGGCGGAATGCCCGTGAACAGGCATTCCCTTGTCCAAGGAGAACAAAAGCCCTGGACGGATATGGACCTCCTGAACGATCCGAAATCCGCGATGGGGCCCGCCACCTCTATACCTGTGGCCACACGCATTGATGCCAAGTCCTGGAGATCGCAAGACCTGGAGATCGCAAGACCTGAGGATCGGAGATGCTCGGCGAGCCGGGCGGCTAAGTTGGCCTGGATAGCAACGGGTGCAACCTCGGGCCGGGCAGCGACGTCTGGAAAACTGTCCAAAGGTCCATACCGGCAAAGCTTTGATATTTGGCGAGCGCGCTGGAGCTTGAACCCAGTTCCCTCTGATTGAGAGCTAGAGGTCCAGAGGCAGCAGTAAATGCTGACCATGTATACCTCCGTTGTCTGCACGATTGCGGACGTTCGACCCACCTCTGCTAAGTGCTAAGAGGAGAGATTAGGCTTCTTGCTGATAGGGAGGCTAAAAGATTGGGGCTGAGCGCAGCAGCCCAATCATAAGGCGGAGGGAGCAGGCGAAGTGCGCCCCTGAAGCTCGCGATATAAGCGTCAGAAACCTGTATCGACGCAGCTCTACTCCGGTCTCGTATTTTCAATACGATTGTCTTCGCCGTATTATCCGATCGCGCAACCAGCACCTATGGTAACTTTGTACATAGGATCTCGAGCTGACAGAGTCATACAGAGACGGCTTGGTGATAAGAGCCTAAGGCGAAGGACGGCTTCGCAAAGAGGTCCTGTTCTCATGCCCCCTTGCTCAGCTTCAATCCATCTGCCTAAATTGCTTGCAGAGCACAAGTTGAACCACAGCTCAGTCAAGATCCGGGGAGCGACTGACCGTGTACGATCTGGTCATCAAAGGCGGAATGATCGCGACGACCGAGGGTGTCTCGGCCACCGATGTCGCGGTCAGCGATGGACAGATTGTTGCGCTCGGCCGAAATCTTCCTCTCGGTCGGCGTACGATCGACGCCACGGGTCGGTTCGTCCTCCCTGGCGGTGTGGATGCGCATTGCCACATTCAGCAGCTTTCGGGCGGCGGGCTGATGAATGCCGACACCTTCGAGACGGCAACCCGTTCTGCCGCCTTTGGGGGCACGACCACGGTTATCTCCTTCGCGGCGCAGCATCGCGGCGACAGCCTGCGCACCGTGGTCGAGAACTACGCGCGCCTTGCTGCGGCGGGCGCGGTGACCGACTACGCCTTCCATCTCTGGATTTCCGATCCGACGCCGGAAACACTGGAGCGCGACCTGCCGGCATTGATCGAGAGCGGCCACCGGTCGATCAAGATCTTCATGACCTACGATCGCGTTCGCCTTCTCGACGAGCAGGTTCTGGACGTGATGATGGTGGCTCGCCGGCATGGAGCCCTGGTCTGCGCCCATGCCGAGAATCACGGGATGATCAAATGGATGGCCGACAGGCTCGTGTCCCGCGGCTATGTCGAGCCCAAGTTCCACGGCGTGAGCCATCCGCGGGTGTGCGAGATCGAGGCCTTCGAGCGTCTCATTCGTTTCTCCCAGCTGCTGGATCAGCCTATCATGCTGTTCCATGTTTCCACCGCCGAAGGCGCTGCCGTTATCCGGCGCGCCCGTGGCGAAGGCATCAAGGTGTTTGCCGAAACCTGCCCGCAATACCTGTTCCTGACGGCGCAGGACCTGGACCGGCCGGGGGTCGAGGGGGCCAAATGGATGTGCAGCCCTCCTCCCCGCTCGACGGACGATCAGAACGCATTGTGGCGCGCGCTCGAACTCGGCGATCTTCAGGTCGTTTCCTCCGACCATGCGCCCTACAGGTTCGATGAGACCGGCAAGCTTTCCGCCGGCTCCAACCCGGACTTCAAGCAGATCGCCAACGGCCTTCCCGGCCTCGAGATGCGCCTGCCGCTCCTGTTCGACGCCATGGTGAGCCAGGGCAGGTCGAGCCTGGAAAAGTTCGTCGAGCTGACGGCAACGGCCCCGGCGAAGATCTACGGCCTGCATCCCCGCAAGGGCGCCATTGCCGTCGGAGCCGATGCCGATATCGCAATCTGGAACCCGGATCGGGAGGTCGTGCTCACGGATGACGGGCTGCACGACAATGTCGGCTACAACCCCTTCGCCGGTCGCTCCCTGCGGGGCTGGCCGGAGACCGTTCTGCGCCGGGGTGAGGTGATCATCGCCGACGGAACGCTTCAGGCTGCTCCTGGATCGGGCCAGCTGCAATTGCGCGAACCTGCCGCTTCGATGCGTCCGACCGGACGCCTGAGCCCGGAGTTCGACCCGGACACCAATTTCGGGGCTCAGCTTCTGTGATCCCCCCGTCGAGACCAAGCGGCCTTCCGGCCCATCAACATTCATCCCTCTGCATCGGTGCCCGAAAACATGACTGACACGGTAACGGTTGTTCGAAAGGCTGCCTGGGTGGTGGCCTGGGACGAAAGCGCCTCGCGGCACGTCTACATGCAGGATGCCGACGTGGCCTTCTCCAGGACGGGGATCCTGTATGTGGGTCCTGCCTATCACGACCACGCCGATGAGGAGATCGCCGGCGCCTCCATCATGGTCATGCCCGGCCTCGTGAACGTTCATTGCCATTCCGGCGATGAGCCCATCGCCAAGGGTCTGTTTGAGGATGTCGGCACCGCAGCGCTCTGGGGCAATGCCCTGTATGAGTACTCCGCCCTGATCGATTCTGATGACGATGCCAAGGCCGCCTGTCAGACGATCATGCTGGGCGACCTGATGCGCAGCGGCGTCACCACGCATCTCGACATTGCATCGCCGCATGCGCAATGGCTCACCCTGGCGGTCGAAAGCGGATTGCGGGCTTATCTCGCCCCCGGCTTCCGCGAAGCGCAGTGGCGCATGGCCGGCAGCCATCGCCTGGACTTCGAATGGAACGAGGCGCGAGGACGGGAGCGCTATGCGGAAGCGCTCGCCTTCGTCGACGAAGCGCGTGCTCATCCCAGCGGCCGCATCGATGGCGTGATTGCACCGTCGCAGATCGAGACCTGCTCGGAGGAGCTGATTACCGATGCGGTGGCCGAGGCACGCCGCCGCGGGGTTTGGATCACCATCCATGCGGCGCAGACCATGGCCGAGCACGAGGAACTGCTTCGGCGGACGGGAGAGACGGCGCCCGCCATGCTGGAACGCCTCGGCGTGCTTGGGCCCGACCTGATCCTCGGACATTGCATCTTCCTCGATCATCATTCCTGGACCCGGCAGCGCAGCCGCGACGACCTCGCCCGTCTCGCCCGAAGCGGCACCTCGGTGGCCCATTGCCCCGTCACCTTCGCGCGCAGCGGCATGACGTTGGAAAGCCTCGGCTCCTATCAGCGCGCGGGCGTCAATGTCGGCATCGGCACCGACAGCTATCCCTTCAACATGCTGGAAGAAATGCGCGAGGCGCTGATCTGCTCGCGCGTTGCAGGGCGCAGCGTCTTCGATCTGGATACCGGTAACCTGTTCTCCGCCGCGACGACCGGCGGGGCCAGGGCTCTCGGCCGCAGCGACATCGGACGTCTTGCGCCCGGCGCCAAGGCGGACCTGTCGCTGGTCGACCTGAGCCATCCGGCCATGCAGCCGATTCACGATCCGCTGCGCAACTTGATCCACTGTGCCGCAGAGCGCGCCGTTCGCGATGTCTACGTGGACGGTCAGGCTGTCGTGAAGGATCGCAGGGTCGCGAACCTGGATTACGAGGGCGCGGTTCGGGAACTGCAGGATGCGCAGAGGCGCGCCTCCCGGCGGGCGGAGCGGGACGACCCGCAGGGCCGCTCCCTGTCTGTCCTGGCGCCGTACTCATTGCCCATCGCGGCCCGAGAGTGAGATAACCATGAATTCCTCGGTCTATGTCATCAACCCGAATTCATCTCAGACGGTTACAGCAGCAATCGATGCAGCCGTAGCGCCCCTGAGAAGCGTCGACGGACCGGGCATCGTCTGCCTCTCGCTGACCGAGGGACCGCCCGGAATCCAGTCGCAGCGGGATGTGGACGGCGTCATCATGCCCATGCTGCGCAAGGCATCCGAGCTGGAGGAGAGCGCCGGCGCCTTCGTCATCGCATGCTTCTCGGATCCGGGCCTCCACGCCTTGCGCGAGCAGAGCCGCCGTCGCGTCTTCGGGATCGCCGAGTGCGGCGTGCTCACGGCACTCACGCTCGGACAACGGTTCGGCGTCATCGCCATCCTGCCGACCTCTGTTCCAAGGCATCTCCGCTATTTCGGCGCCATGGGAGTCATGGATCGCTTCGCGGCCGATCTCCCCATCGGTCTCGGCGTTGCCGAGCTCTCCGACGAGCAAAAGACCTTGAGCCGCATGATTGAGGTCGGCCGCACGCTGAAGTCCGCCCATGGAGCCGATGTCCTTGTGATGGGCTGTGCCGGCATGGCTCGCTATCGCGCGGCCCTGGAGGAAGCCGTCGGGGTCCCCATCGTGGAGCCGACCCAGGCAGCTGTCGCCATGGCGGTCGGCCATGTCCGTCTCTCGCAGGCTTTCACACCCTGACTGCATTCGCACCCTTCCGATGCCCTCTCTCATCTCCCACGGAGCTTGAAATGACCGATGCCGTCGCCAAGACGACCCTTTTCCGGAACTGCGACTGGATCGTCGCCTGGGATAAGGCGGCCAAATCCCACGTCTATCTTCGCAACGCAGATTTCGTGATCCGGGGTGCCGACATCGTCCATGTCGGGAGCGGCTATTCCGGCGCAGCAGACGAGGAGGTCGATGCCAGCAGGATGATGATCATCCCGGGCTTCGTGGACATCCACAGCCATCCCGGCCATGAGCCGGGATGGAAGGGCATGCTGGAAGAACTAGGGAGTCCGCGCCTCGGCCAGAGTTCGCTCTACGAATTCATGCCGGTGTTCCAGATCGGACCGGAATATACGCGCCCGGCGCTTCGCGTGGCGGCATCCGAACTCCTGAAGAGCGGCGTCACGACCATCTGCGATCTCGGCAGGCCCCGTGACACCTGGGCCGACGAATACGCGGAAACCGGCATTCGCGCCGTCCTCTGGGGAATGTTCCGGTCCGGCCCCTGGAAGACCACCAACGGCCATTCGGTGGAATACAATCTCGATCCCGCCACCGGAGACCGGCTGCTGCGCGAGGCCATCGAGATTGCGGATGCGGCCTCGAAGCATCCGAGCGGACGCATCACGGGCTATTTCACGCCGGCCCAGATCGACACCTGCACGGAGGGGCAAATCCGCGATGCGCTCGATGCGGCGCGCGAACGGAACCAGCCGATCCAGATCCACGCCGCGCAGAGCATCGTCGAATTCCAGGAGATCATGCGCCGCTATGGCTGCACACCCATCGAATGGCTGGACAAGATCGGTGCCCTCGGGCCGGACACGATCATCGGCCATTGCATCTTCCTGAATGACCATCCGTGGCTGCATTGGCCCCATGCTGACGATTTCGAGCGCCTGCGCGACAGCGGCGCGCAGGTCGCACATTGCCCCGTGGTCTTCGCCCGGCGCGGCATCGCCCTGAACACCTTGAGCCGCTATATGAAGGCGGGCATCCGCTGCGGCATCGGAACGGACAGCTTCCCCCATAACATGCTCGATGAACTCCGCATGGCCTGTTACGCGGGCCGGATCATCGCGGGCAGCTTCACAGCGGCGACCACGCGGGATGCTTTCATGGCGGCCACTGCCGTGGGCGCCGACATGATCCGCCGCCCGGATCTGGGCCGCATCGCCCCCGGTTGCAAGGCGGATTTCTCGGTCGTCGACATGAGCAACCCCTACATGCAGCCCGATTATGAGCCCATCCGCAGCCTCGTCTACTCGGCGAACGACCGGGCCATCAGGGACGTCTATGTCGACGGTCGCCAGGTTGTGCGCAACGGCGAGGTCCTGGACTTCGACATCAGCGAGGACATCGAAATGCTGCGCCGCGGCCAAGCCGAGGCGATTGCGTCGGCATCCCAGCGCGACTGGGCGGGGCGGGCCCTCGAGGAGCTCAGCCCCCGCGTCTTCCCCATCCGCAATTAATGGAGCAAGGCAGCCCTGTTCCACTGCCGCAGATCCAGGAATCAAGAAAGACCCCGAAATCTCTCGGGGTCCTTTGCATTGTCACGACCGCTTTACTCGGGGCAAGTCGTGTCAGCGGGCGGCCTCTCCGTGACGGTCAAACACGACCTCGCCTCCACGGATCGTAAGATCGCAGCGGGTGTCGTGAAGGATCTCCTCGGGTGAGGCCGTCAGCAGGTCGCGGGAGAAGACCGCAACATCTGCCGCGAGGCCCGGCACGAGGCGGCCCCATTCGTGCTCGGCCTTGTTCACGTAGGCGCCGAAATCCGTGAAGGCGGTGATGGCCTGCTCGATGGATACCACCTCCCGTTCATCCATGACGGTGCCATGGGACGTCTTGCGGGTGAGCATCGCGAAGAAATTCGGGAAGGGGTTGATGTCGCAGACTGGCGCATCGCTGCCGGCTGCGGGTTTGAAGCCGAGATCGATCCAGGTCTTCAGGGGATAGGAGGGCTTTGCCCGCTCTTCCCCCACGACGGAAACATACAGGTCACCGAAATCGTAGATGAAGACGGGCTGCGGCACCGGCTGAACGCCCAGGCGCTTCATGCGGGCGTTCTGGTCGGCCCTTGCATAGCCTGCGTGCTCGATCCGGTGGCGCCGGTCAGGATCGGGCATCGCTGCGAGAGCGCGTTCAAAGGCATTCAGCGTCTGCTCGATCGCCGCATCTCCGATGGCATGAACGGCCAGTTGGTAGCCTTTCGCATGATAGTCATGAACGAGGTCGTTCATCTCGTTGTCATGCAGGAGCATCAGGCCGGTCGTCCTCGGCTCTCCGACATAAGGCTCGCTCATGGCGGCCGTCCGGCCGCCGGCGCTGCCATCCGTGAAGATCTTCACGGGACCGACTCGCAGCATGGAGTCACCTGCGCCCGTCACCACGCCATCCGCATAGGCCTGCTCCACAATGCCGCCCGGACCTCCAAGCAGGCACTGGGTCGTCCGCACAGGCAGGCGGCCCAGGCGCTGGGCGGTGCGGTAAGCCGCAACCTCGCGGTAGCCCGCCCTCATGCCGACGCCCGCATCCATCACGCTGGTGATGCCATAGGACAAGCACGCACGGCCGGCATCGTCGATGGCCTGAACGAGTTCCTCATCCGTCGGCTCCGGCAGAACGGCCTTGAGACGGTCGCGTCCGGTCTCGGCCAGCAGGCCTGTCAGGCGCCCGTCCCGCTGCTCGATGGCGCCTCCCTGCGGAACAGGAGTCGATTCGTCGATTCCTGCCAATTCGAGCGCCTTGGAATTGCAGATCGTCACATGGCCGCAGGCTCTCACGATCGCCACGGGATGATCAGGCGCGACGGCATCGAGTTCCTCGCGAAGGGGATGACGCCTCACGTCGAGTTCGAACTGGTCGTATCCGCGTCCCTGGATCCACTGCCCGGGCGGCGTAACCGAGGCGCGCTGTCTAACCCTTTCGAGTAAGGCCGCAAGAGTGGGCGCGGAGGCAGCGCGTACATCCACGTGCCCCATGATGACACCGTAAGGGAGAAGATGCATGTGCGAGTCGCACAATCCCGGGGTGGCAAGGCGGCCGGCGAGATCGATCACGCGTGTCCGCGGCCCGATGAGGGAATCCATGTCGGATGCCGAGCCCGCCGCCAGGACCTGCCCGGCCCAGAGGGCGACCGCTTCGGTCACTTGTTCCGAGAGGCCGCGGAAGATTCGGCCGTTGGTAAGGACGATATCGGCTTTGGGCAGGATCGGCATGACAACTCGCGAGCGATGAGCAGCGGCAAGACCTACTGCGGGAGGAACGCGACTGTGCATCCCTTTTGGCCAACCGGCAAGTTCCGGAATGCCTTACGTTGGGAAATTCTACCCTTGAAACCTCGGTTGTTTAGAGTCTAGCTTTGAAGGGTAGCGGCCGGATAAGGCGCACGGAAAGAGGGAATACAATGACACAATCCAGATCTTTGACCCGTTGGCTCGCAATGGGCCTTATCGCCGGTGTCGCCGCTGTCTCAGCTGCGCCGGCTTCCGCACAGGCGACGCTCGACACGGTGAAGAAGCGCGGCAAGATCCTTTGCGGCGTCTCGCCCGTCTCTCCCGGCTTCTCCTATGCCGACGACAAGGGCACCCGACGCGGCTTCGACGTCGATGTCTGCCGTGCCATGTCGGCGGCGATCTTCGCCGATCCCGATAAGGTTGAATTCGTACCACTCAATACGAATGTTCGCTTTCAAGCCGTGCAATCCGGTGAAGTCGACGTACTGTCCCGCCAGAACACATGGAGTTTTTCGCGCGACGCATCCCTCGGCCTCGATTTCGGCCCCGTGGTGTTCTACGACGGTCAAGGGTTGATGGTGCCGACCAAGCTCAACGTGAAGAGCGCCAGCGAACTTGCCGATGCCGCGATCTGCCTCCTTCCCGGAACGACGACGCTCCAGAACCTGGAGGACTACTTCCGGCCCAAGAACATCAAGTATGAAGCAGTCGTGTTCGAGAACTCCGATGAGTGGCGCAATGCATTCTTCAGTGGGCGCTGCGATGCCATCACCTCGGACCGCTCGGACCTCGCTTCCGTGCGCGCTATTGCCAACAATCCATCGGAATACGTAGTCCTGCCCGAGACTATTTCGAAGGAGCCGCTCGCTCCGACGGTTCGCCAGAACGACCCGAACTGGCGCGACATCCTGAGCTGGACGGTCTACACGCTCATCGCTGCCGAAGAGAAGGGCATCACCCAGGCCAATGTGGACGAGCATTTAAAGAGTAAGGATCCCGAGATCCAGCGTATGCTCGGCGTGAACGGCGACCTGGGACAGATGCTCGGCCTCGACAACAAATGGGGCTACAACGTCATCAAGTCCGTTGGAAACTATTCGGAGCTCTTCGAGCGCAATCTCGGCCCCGAGACCCGGCTGGGTCTGTCGCGCGGCCCGAACGAGCTCTGGACCAAGGGCGGCCTGCTCTACTCGCCGCCGTTCCGGTAACCTGAGATCGACGGGCGGCCTTGCAGCCGCCCGTTCCCCCTTCAGCGCTCCCTGGGAAGGATCAACATGCGGGCAGATTCGATGAGCGGGACGAGTCTCCTCTATAACCTTCGCTTCCGAGCGATCCTCTATCAGGTCCTCGCCGTCGGAAGCATCGTCCTTCTTGGATTGTATCTGTTTTCAAACGTCTCGCAGAAGCTTGCCGAACAGAACATCGCCACGGGCTTCGACTACCTGAGCCGTGAGGCAGGTTTCGTCATCAGCCAGACGATGATCGATTACAAGCCAACGGACACCTATGCACGCGCCATCCTGGCCGGCATCGTCAACACAGTCTGGGTTTCAGCCTGGAGCGTCGTCCTCGCGTCTATTCTGGGCCTCGTCGTCGGCATTGCGCGCCTGTCAAGCAACCCTTTGCTTTCTCTTCTCGCCTTTCTCTACGTTGAGGCGCTGCGGAACGTTCCTCTCCTGCTCTATCTCTTCCTCTGGTACGCCCTGATCGTCACCGGCCTGCCGGCGGTGCGCGAAGCGTGGGAAGTTCTCCCCCACGTCTTCGTCAGCAACAGCGGGCTGACCGTTCCGTCGCTGATCTGGACCCGTGCTCATACGGTCATCTTCGCCGCGCTGGTTCTCGGAGGAGTTCTCGCGGTTGCCGTTCACCGCCGCATGACCGCGGAGCGCATCAGGACCGGCAAGGCGCGAACCACGTGGCCATGGGTTGCATTTGCTCTCCTGATCCCACCAGTTCTTGCGTTCTTGATCCTGCAGCCTGAGTTCACGGTCAGCCTTCCCGAGAAAGGGCGCTTCCGCCTGACCGGCGGCTCACAGCTCACGCCGGAATTCACTGCACTCCTCGTCGGCCTCGCCCTCTCCGCCTCGGCCGGCATCGCAGAAATCGTGCGAAGCGGCATCCTGTCGGTACGCAAGGGACAATGGGAGGCGTCGCGTGCCTTAGGTCTGAGGGATGGCCTGACCATGCGGCTCGTCGTCCTTCCCCAGGCGCTGCGGGTCATCATCCCTCCACTCACCAGCAGTTACTTGAGCCTGTTCAAGAACTCATCGCTCGCCATCGCGATCGGATATCCGGATCTCGTGATGGTATCGAATACGACCATGAACCAGACAGGTCAGGCGATCGAAGGCATCGCGATCTTCATGCTGGTCTATCTTGGTCTTTCGATTGCGATCTCCCTGTTCATGAACTGGTACAACAGCCGCGTTGCGCTGAAGGAGCGCTAGGTCATGACGACTGCCACTGACATTGCCGAAGCGCAATTGAAGATGCCGGTTCGGCGCGACCCGGGTGTGGAACGCCGCCTGCTCCATCGTACGCTCAAGCCCCTCATTGGCACCCCGGTCAATGCGGTGATCACATTGGTCTGCCTCTGGGTCATGTGGCTGGGACTCAAGGGCGCCTACGGCTGGCTCGTAACCCGGGCCGTCACCGAAGGAGGCGCCCAGGCCTGCAAAGTGGGGCAAGGTGCCTGCTGGCCCTATTACGAAGCCAAGCTCCGTTTCATGATCTTCGGCGTCTACCCTTACGACGAGCATTGGCGCGTTGCGCTAGCAATGGCCCTTTTTCTCGGCGCGATTGCGATCTCGATGATCCCGCGCTTCTGGAGCGGCAAGCTCCTCGTTCTCTGGGCCTTCATCATCGTGGCGACGGGAGTTCTGATCAGCGGCGGGGTTTTCGGACTCTCTTATGTGCCGACGACTCAATGGAGCGGTCTGCCGCTCTCATTCCTGCTCTCGGCCGTCGGCTTGGCGCTCGGATTTCCCCTTGGGGTCGTGCTGGCACTGGCGCGCTCCTCGAAGCTTCCCGCCATCCGGGTGATCGCCATCGTGTTCATTGAGGTGATCCGAGGCGTACCGCTCATCAGCATCCTGTTCATGGCGTCGGTCATGCTGCCGCTATTTATGCCGAGCGGGGTTACCGTCGACAAGCTGCTGCGGGCCCAGATCGCGATCATCATTTTCGCCGCCGCCTATATTGCAGAAGCCGTCCGTGGCGGGCTGCAGGCAATTCCCCGGGGGCAGCACGAAGCCGCCAGCGCCATGGGCCTGCATTACTGGCAGTCCATGCGTTTCGTCGTTCTGCCTCAGGCGCTGAAGGTCGCGATCCCGCCGCTGGTGAACATCTCCATCGGTTTCTTTCAGGATACGACTCTCGTCACGATCATCGGCCTTCTCGATTTTCTCTCCACAGTTCGCACGGCTATGACGGATCCCAACTGGGTGGGTATTGCCGTGTTGGAGGGCTACGTCTTCGCGGCCGTCGTGTTCCTGGTGTTCTCCTACGGGATGGGCGCCTACAGCCGATTCCTGGAGCGTCGCATGCGCCTCGGGTACGATTAGAGGGCCCTGCTGGATCCGGGGTCCTTATCACGCCACTCTGGCGGCACGACGCTCCTTGGCGAGATCCATGACTTGGTAGGTCCAGTAGGTGAGCTGTGCCGCAGCAACGCCGAACGGACCGCCGTTCCACCTGAGACCGAAGGGTTCATAGAGTCGGTAACGATCGCTAGAGCCTAAGATGCCCTCCGCGATCACGCGCCCTCCGATGGCCGTCGTGTTCATGCCGCGCCCGCCGAAGCCGAACACGTACCAGACCCCTGGCTGAAGTTGCCCGATGAGCGGCATCAGGTGACGGGCATAGGCCATAAGGCCCGACCATGCCGTGTCCACGCGCACGCCCTCGAGCTGCGGATAGGTGGAGACCATCGTCTTCTGCATCATCTCTGCAAGACGACGAGGCTCGGTCCTGCGCGTGGTGATCCGACCGCCCCACAGAAGGCGCCGCCCATCGTCGACGAGGCGGTAATAATCTCCGGCACGCCTGTTATCGCTGATTGCCATTGGGGTGCGCACGGCTTCAGCGAGCTTCTCGGGTGCTGCCTCCGTCAGCAGCACGTAAGTTGCGATCGGCAGGATGCTTCTGCGCAAGCGGGGCACCAGGGCATCCGTATACCCTCCCCCGGCCAGGACCACGTCTCGCGCTTTCACCTCGCCCTGCAATGTCCTGACGGTTTTCTCCGCCCGGTCGAGATCGCACCCCGTGACGCGGGACCCCTCGAAGATCCGTCCGCCCAAGGCCTCGACGGCCTCTGCAAGGGAACGGGCATAGTTCAGAGGGTGGAAGTGAAAGCTCGCAGGGTCGTAAAGCGCCTGATGATATTTCGGTGACCGCAGCACGGCTCGTACCGCATCGGTCGGCATCATCTCGAGGTGATAGCCGAACTCCCTCTGCATCATCTCGCAGTGGCGCTCGAGACTATCCGGATCGTGGTAACGGAGCACGCTCAACTTGCCGTAGATCCGCCTGTTGTCGCTCATGGCGAGGCTGTCGATGTTCTCCTCGACAATGCGGGCACCCTCGATCGAGAGACGGTGCAGGACCTGCGCCCGTTCAACCCCGACCATGCGGGTTATATCGGCATGACCCGTCGCGTATCCGGGCCCGACAAAGCCCCCGTTCCGTCCGGATGCCCCCCAGCCGATTTTCTCTGCCTCCAGGATGACGACGGAGCGCCCCGACCGCGCCAGATCGAGTGCCGCAGAAAGTCCCGCAAGGCCACCGCCGATGACGGCGACGTCGGCGGCTGTTGCTCCCATGAGAGATGGTCGCTGCGACACATCGGAGAGCGTACGCGCGTAGTAGGTATCCCCGTATCCGGTCATGAGACGCCCTATGCCTTGGATTCAGCTGAGACCGTAGCGGGAGAGTCCCCTAATGCAAAGGCCCATGGAGCATCCATGTACACAGCCGAAGTATGTACCGTCCCTGGCAGTTCGTCAGTCGGAAGCGTGCCTGTCACTGCGGGCGAGAGTTGAGAGGCTGCTTTAGGCTATACAGCGACGATCCCCAGCTTGCAGGAACGTCCGCTGTTACTGCCCCAGGCCGACCTTCGGCTTGCTCCCAAGAGGTGCCAGAAAGCGACATTCTCTCTCCCGTTGAGGAGGCGACCGTCTTAATTCGCCGTGGTGCAATTGCTGACCACCAGGGCAGAGGTTTAGAGGGGGCTTAGCGGTAGCGGCCAGAATTCCTCGAAGATCCCTTGAGGCATTCGAAACCGGACGAAGGACAGCAGATCCGACCGAGCTTGGCTGGGTCTGCTGTCCGTCTAACCAGTTATAGAACAGATTCAGTCCTGATTATTCTGCTTGTTTAGGTTACCAAATTGCGGGATTGCATCCGGAGGGGTGTACCGGGGGGAGCCGTAGCGCGTCGGCGTGTTGAAGCCGTATGAATTCTGCCCTGTCGAGCTTGTGGAGGACTCACTTTGGTTCATGCTCATTACACCCGACCCAGGCGGATTGACGATCATGTAGATCTGATCACCATTTTGGGTCTGCGCCTGAACCAGAAATCTGGCATCAAGGATCCGGATGTTCTGGAACCCGGCTTGGCGCAGTTCCTGTCGCAGCATCGCCCGCTGGCTCGCCCGGCTCGTGCCGGCTCGGTCATCCTGCATCATCGGACCGGAACTCGGGTTCTGGTTTCCAAAAACTTGACCGTAGCCCTGGTTGCCGGATTGCGCATAAGCGGTTGCGGAGGCGCTTACGATCAGAGCGGTGGTCAGAGCGGCAAAAGATCTTGCTTGCATGCTCATCTCCTTTCTTCCAGGGGCTTAAACACGCGCCATCGGAACAGGGTCCGTCACTTGGTTCCCTATCGTACCCTGCTTGGCTCGATGAGCACGGCCAGACAGGCGGTATGCGGCTGATTTGGAGGCTCACCTCTGGTGAGCCTCAGGGCGCCGTTCCACGTGGTGGGGACGAACAATTCAAGTTGACCGAACTGCTCTGCACGCCCGCTGCCGCCGACAGCAGACCGTACCAGCCATTTGCTCGCAGATTAGCCGGTTGGTCCGTTATCTGCTGAGAGCCGGCTGTGGGTCAAACCAGGAAATTTCCTGCCATTCTTGAACGTCCGCTCACCGCGCAAATGCGGATGTTCGGCCTACTTCCGAGATGTGCCTGTTGAGACCTTCGCCTTGCGTGCTCGTCCTGACGCACCTCGTGACGGGCGCGTCCCACAACATTGATACCGTCTGTGCCCGCTAGTCGCACACAGACAGCTGGGCAGGCTAGGTACCAGAGTGGCTCACCTTTCGAGGCTCAAGTAGAGGAGCTCAGAAGAGCACGTTGACGCCCACGCGGCTGATCCAGCCGTCGTTCCGGAAGCGGTAGACGGCCTGCTCCCCTGCGCGGGCCAGCGTCAGGCTCTCGTCCTCCAGGTTGTAATAGAGGGTCTCGGTCTTGATGGAAATGTTCTGCGACAGCATATGCTCCGTGCCGCCGCCGACCACGAAACCGAACGTCCACTCGTCGCTACTCGCCTGCGGGCCGATGCCCGCCGGGACTACGGTGATCTGCCCCTGGTGCTCGACCTGAGCATGGGCCAGACCGGCCGTCACATAATAGAGCGACTGCTGCACGATCGGCAGCAGGCCGGGCATGGCGACACCGAGCCGCCCCTTAACCGCGCCGAACCAGTTCATCTGCGAACTCAGGTCGGTGCGCAGGGCGGCGGCGCCGTCGCCCCCCACGCTGCTGCGGGAGCGGCCCACATCCATGGCGGTCAGATCTGCCTCCAGACCCGCCACGAGGGTGCCGAACTGCCACAGGTAGCCGATCTGGGCCCCTCCGCCGAAGCCAGAGTCGCTCAGGCCCAAACGGGGGGGCAGCGCATCAGCTGAGACGCCGGAGACGCCGCTGCGCTCAGCCTCTCCCTTGTCGCCGATCCAGGCGCCATGCACACCGGCATAGAAGCCGCTCCAGCTGACCGCCGGCACGGCCTGCACCGGAGGCAGGAGCTCGGGGCGGCCCGGCAGGTCGGCAGCCGCGGTCGCGGCCGTGGTGGCGATCAGGGCGGACAAGGACAAGACGAGGGACTTCATCAGGATCTCCGAGGTGGCGTCGGACCATAAATTAGGATGCATGAAAATTCTGTCGCAGCAGGACACCAGGCCCGGGCAGGATCGCACCCCGCCGGGCCATGTGCCTTAAAGGATCACGTCGTTGAAGGTGAGCTTGCCGACCACTCGGATCTCGAATTCGGCTCGACCGTCACCGTCGGTGTCGCCCATCAGGATGCCCCGGTCGTAACGCAGCTCCCCTGCCCGCCCGGTGAAGCCGGCCGTCATGAAGTGGGAAGCCGCTTCGTCCGGGTGCAGGAACGGCACTTTCATGCCGGTCCAGCTGAAGGCCTGATTGCCCTTGAGTCGCTCGTTGGCATCAATGCCGCGCAGGTCGATCCGGTCCTGACCGGAGCGGAAATCGTAGATGACATCGCGCACGGAACCGAGCTTGCTCTCCTTGACCGAGTTAAAATCAAAGACGTCCCGGCCCGCACCGCCCCAGAGCTTGTCACGACCTAAGCCGCCGGTGAGCCAATCATTGCCACTATCGCCCTTCAGCGTATCACTGCCTGCCCCGCCATCGAGGCGGTCACGGCCTGAGCCACCGAGCAGCCGGTCGTGCCCGTTGCCGCCCCACAGGCGGTCGTTGCCGATACCACCCGAGACGGTGTCGTTGCCGTCATCGCCATAGAGCCGATCGTCACCGCCGAAGGAACCAACATAGTCGTTGCCGCCGCCGCCATGCAGAACGTCGTCGTCTGCCCCCAGCACCATGTGCTGGCTGGCGCTGTCGCCGAACACCACCTGAGAGCCTGCACCGCCCGTTACC
Source organism: Microvirga splendida (assembly GCF_016427565.1). GTDB lineage: Bacteria > Pseudomonadota > Alphaproteobacteria > Rhizobiales > Beijerinckiaceae > Microvirga > Microvirga splendida. Next base: position 15,977 of record NZ_JAELXT010000020.1, on the reverse strand, counting down.
TTGATGCTGCCGATAATGGCCGCAAACTCCACGTTCTGCAGTTGCAGGTGGGTCCCCGCAGGCAGGTCTTGAGCGTCGATAACGAGCGCCGTTGCCGGAGTGCCGGGACTGCCATTGCCGCTGATCACGAGGGGCTGACCAGGGGGCATCGTGCTACCAGCAGCCACGATCGGAACCAAGGTTTGCACGAGCAGCGGCGTGTTCGCCGGCAGGCCGCCGAGGAAGCCGGAGCCGCCTCCGGTGAGTTGGCCTTGGTCGGCTGATCCGGCAAGGCTGTGCGCCTTGATTTCGCGGATTAGGTCGGCAAGCGAGGTGCCGGCAGTCTTTGGAGCCGATGGGCCGCTCGCCTGCAGGCCAAAGCCCACCGGCACTTGCGCCTGAATGAGAATGGTCCCGCCGGACTTCGCCAACGGAATGTCGGAAGGGCCGCTGCCCGCCGTCATAATGGGGATGATGAGGGTCTGGCCCGTGCTGCCGTCCGGATAGACGATCGCTCCGGTCGACACCTCGACGCCGCCCATCAACGTGCCATCGCCTTTAACCTGCACGCGTACGGTCTTCACGGTGCCGTCGAGGGTCTCGACCGTGAAGGTCTCGGTGACGACCTCGCCGGACCGCAGGACCTTGGTCTTCTCGGCCTCATTGTCGAGCACATAGGTCCACTTGCCCTGAATGGCGTCGAAGGAGAAGGTGCCGTAGGCGCCTTGAACGTCGGCCTGAGCCTTGAAGCCGGCCTCACCCTCGTCCTCGTCAGCCACCGTCAGCATGCCGGTCGCGATCAGCGTGCCGTTCTCCGCAACCGATCCGGCATCCGTGCCGCCGACGACGGCGACGTCATTCACGGCGGACACGTGGAGATCGACGGTTCGCGCGTGGCTCAGCGCGCCGCCTGAACCCGTATTGCCCGCATCATCGATCGAGACCGTCAGGATCCGCGTTCCATGGTCGTTCGCGGCGGGGGTATAGATCACGCCGCTCGCCGCGATGAATGCGTTGATGTCCGCGACGCTACCCGTCAGCGTCAAGGCAGAAGACGTCCCGCCGATGATGACGCCCGATCGACTGGTGGCGGACAGGGAACCCGCCGGAATGCTCAGGGTCACGACCACCGGGGCCGATCCGGCATCGATGTCCGCGAAGCTGATGCCGATCAGCGCGGTCGCCGTATCCTCGATCACCGCGATACTGCCCGGTGATGCAGCAAAGGGAGCGTCGTTCACCGCCGAGACGTCGAGGTTTACCGTTTTCGTATCGTTCAGCGGCCCTCCCGAGCCGGAGTTCCCGCTATCGTTGATGGAGACGGTAAGCACATAGGTGCCTGTGCCATTGGCCGGAGGGGCATAGGTGACGTTGCTTGCGGCGATGAAGGCATTGATGTCGGCAAGGGTGCCCGTCAGGGTCAGGGACGACGCCGTTCCGCCAGCCGTGACACCCCCACTGGTGGTGGCCGACAGCGAACCCGCGGGCACAGACAGGGTGACTGTTACGGCAGCAGATCCCGCATCAATGTCGGAGAAGGTGATGCCCGTCAGCGCCGTCGTCGTATCTTCCGTTACGGAAATGCTGGCCGGCACGGTCGCTACAGGGGCGTCGTTCACGGCGGCGATCTCGAGATCGACCGTGTGGGTATGGGTCCGGGCACCGCCCGAACCCGTGTTGCCGCCATCGTTGACCGAAACCGTCAGGACTCGCGTGCCCGAGTCGTTGAGGGACGGCACGTAGGTGACGTGGCTTGCGGCAATGAAGGCATTGATATTAGCGGTGGTCCCGGTCAGCGTGAGGACCGAGGCCGTTCCATCAATCGTGACGCCCGCGCCGGAGGTGGCTGACAGGGAGCCCCCGGAGATGCTCAGGGTCACGGTGACATCCCCCGCCCCCGCATCAATGTCAGAGACGGTGATGCCCGTCAGCGCGGCCGGCGTGTTCTCCGTCATCGCGATGCTGCCCGGCCCGGTGACGACGGGCGCATCGTTGACAGCCGCAATGGTCAGGGCAACCGTCTTGGTATCGGTCTGCGCACCACCGCTGCCGGCATTGCCGCCGTCATCGATCGAGACGGTCAGCACGCGACTCCCCGTGCCGTTCGCATCAGACGTATAGGTGACCTTGCTGGCGGCGATAAAAGCGTTGATGTCGGCGATGGATCCAGTCAGCGTCAGGGCCGAGGCGGTCCCACCCACTGTGACATTGGCACCGCTGGTGGCGGCCAGCGACCCAGCCGCGATGCTGAGGGTCACCGTCACGTTCGCCGAGCCGGCATCCACATCCCAGAAGGTGATGCCCGTCAAAGCGGTGGCCGCGTCTTCCGTCACCGCGATGCCCCCCGGCACGGTGACGACCGGCGCGTCGTTGACGGTCGAGATGTTCAAGGCAACCGTCTTGGTATCGCTCAGGCCGCCGCCGCCGCCCGCGTTGCCATTGTCGTTGATGGAGATGGTCAGGGCCCTCGACGCCGTATCATCGTGGACCGGGATATAGGTGACGTTGCCGGCGGCGATGAAGGCGTTGATGCCAGCGACCGTGCCCGTCAGGGTCAGGGCGGAGGCGGTGCCTCCGACAGACACCCCCGCGCCGCTGACCGCCCCCAGTGTTCCGACCGGAATGCTGAAGGTCACCGTCACGTTGCCGGGACCTGCATCCTTGTCCGAGAAGCTGATCCCAACCAGGGCCGTGGCTGTGTCTTCCGTCACCGCGATGCTGCCCGGCACAATGGCAACGGGAGCATCATTGATGCTTGTGACGCCCAGACCGACCGTATCTGTCAGGGTGCTGAACGGAGAGGTTCCACCAGTGCCGGTGGCTCCAATGTTGGTCGTGCCCCCGTTGCTGCCGGTCGACTGATCCCAGGCGCGGATGGTGAGGCCCACCGGAACCGTGCCGTTGAAGTCGGCGTTCGGCTCGAAGTAGAGCCGTGTCGCTCCATCGGCGGCAAGGAGCCTTGCGGCGTTTTGCGAGGGCGTGCCGAGAGCCGACCAGGAGGCGCCCCCGTTGATGGAGAACCACCATGTGCCGTTCGAGGCATCGGCTCCGACGATGGCGATGCCACGGCTGGAGGCGGTGTCCACGTCCGAGATGCCACCGGCCAGATCGGAGACCAGAAGCCCCATCGCCTGCCCGGCTGCCGGCGGACCCGCATCCTCCGCGACCGTCAGGGACAGATTCCGGTCGGCAAGCTGCGGTGCGTCGTTGGCCGGGGACACGTTGACCGTGATGGTGCCATTGGCGGGTCCTGATCCGGCAGCATCGCGGATCTGCGTCGCGATCGAAACCGGCTTGTCCCAGTTGGGGGCAGGCGTGAATGTGACTGCGGCCAAGGCTGCATTCACGTCTGCAACCGATCCACTCACCCTCCACACGCCCATGACAGAATCGTAGGTCGGCGTAGCCGAGCCGAAGGATCCCACCGACAGAGCGCCCGCAACGGGTTGGCTCAGCGTCAGCGTCGCGGTGACCGTATCTCCAACATCGGCATCCGCCACGACGATATCGCCGAGCGCGACCGCTCCGCCATCCTCGACGGCGGCGATGACCTGCGTCAGGTTCGAGGCCGTCGGCGCATCGTTGACGCCCTCAACCGTGATGGTCGTCATGGCTGTATCGAAGCGCCCTGTTGAATCCGTCACCGTATACTGGAACGACGTGGTGCGGGTCTGACCCGCCGCCAGATCGGCGAAATCGCCGCCATCGGAGAATTGTAGGGTGCCGTCCGCATTCAGCAGAACGCGTCCGCCGCCGGATAGATCGGTCCAGCGGCCGACATCGGCCGCCTCTCCATTGAGGTGCGTGGTGGTTTGAGGATCGACAACACCGAGCGGACCTCCATTGTCGAGATCCTTGTCGTTCGCAAGAACGCTCTTCCCTGCCAACGCAACGCCGGCCTTGGTGCTGAATGCGTCGTCCACGGCATCCGGGTTATCTTCAAGGCGATTGTCGTAGAAGACCGTCTGATCGACCTTGGTTCCGGGCTGAAAGCCCATGAAGAACCAATTGTAGGTTAATGTCTTCGTCGAAGCATTGTAAGTCGGCGCATATACAGCATTGACCCCGTTCATCGATCCCTGATCGGTGATTGTGCCAGGGGCGACGCCTGTGGGAGCCAAGCCTTCGATCTTGATGGTGAACCCAGCGGGTTGTGCGGTTCCCTCGAATTGGGCAAAGACCTGATTGCCGGAAATGTCGATGGTCATCGTCCCGCTCAGAAGCCCGTTGGGGCCCTGCACCGGCTCCATATCAAGATCGCCGTCTGTATCCGACAGGATTCTAGCCGATAAGGGTACGACGAGTTCAGGCCCGGCTCCGACGACCACCGACGTGAATTCGTAGGGAGCCTCATAGACGAACCATCCCTGCAAGGAGAACGTGATCTTGACCTGAATTCCCTCGAGACTGCCTACCATGTCATGCCCCCTCGCCGACCCAGAACTGACGAATGGATCTGACGTGCCGTCCCGCGGCGCCACTGGCCGCTGTTGTGAAGAACCGTGGCACTTCTCAAAGCCGGCCACCTGAGGGTGAGCACTACTAAGAATATTGCCCTAGATGTCGAGTTCAATTACTGCAAGATGAGATTTTATTAACCAATGTTACCTTACGGCAACACGCCTGCCGAACTCGCCTTTGAAAACCTAACTCTGTCACAGTCAATGTAGTTGGTGACAGAAGCCCAACTGACGAACTCCTTCGAGCGCCAGCGATCGCAATCTACCACCGACTTGCCATGTCGGCTCTTCCCGGGCGATTTGAAACGCTGCCACTTGCGCTCGCGTCGCACCACTTGATGCGAGTTCTTGGCTCGATTGTTCTTACGTAAATCCTGCTTGTGGCTTGGTGACAGACGCAACTCCTGTCGATCTGCTGACAGGCGAACAGGTAAAGTCATCACTGAAAGCGTAGATGCCCGCTCAGGATCAGGCTCGAAAGTCCGCACCTCTTTCAGAATGTCCGCTTTGGCGCGACAGGCTGACAAGAGGCCTGGACGAGTGAGCTCGCTTGCAATCTGGAGCGTTGTTGCTTCAGCCCGACCGAGCGCCTAAACCTAGAACCGAGATGTCTCCGGTCACAATCGCAATCACAACGAGAGCGAGGAGCAGAATGTCCAGTACGCCTTGCAGGAGTGGAGTGGGCTCTCCGATGACCGATGTCAGAGCCCGGCGGCCAAGGAATGCGTCAGCAACAGCCAGTAGAACGACATTGATGGCAGCGCTCCCAAGTACATTGTTGATCGCCAGCGGAGCATTGCCCGCGAATGAAGCGGTGGTGACCGTGGCAAGCTCAGGCAGCGAGGTGATGCCACCTAAGAGTAACAGGCCCACAAAGCCACTGCCCAACCCGCTCAACCTCGATATTTCATCTAAGTAGCCGCTGAGCCTCGTTCCAGCGCTCCAAACGAAGGCGGCAGCAACAACGAAGGCAGCAATCACAATCCAAGTGAATATTGTTGGAAGTTCAGCAATGCCCGACTCCCTATGGGGACACTCTTCATTCCGGGAAAGACGGATCGCTTGGCGTCGGCCTAGCACCTGATGAAGTTACCGAGCCAGCAAATTGTTGACCACTTCAGCGATGTGCAGCGTCCTCCGTCCTGTGCCCTGCTCGATTTGCTCACGACAGCTGAAGCCGTTTGCGAGGATGAGCACATCCTCGTCCGCCGCGCGAACCATCGGCAGGAGCACACGCTCGCCGACTGCAAGCCCGACATCGTGGGTTTCCGCAGAAAATCCAAAGGCTCCCGCCATGCCGCAGCACCCGGATGGCATGATCTCGTAGTCAAGCCCAAGCGCATCGAGCAGGCGGCGCTCGCCCTCCTTATGAATGACGGCATGATGGTTGCAGTGGATCTGGACCAAGGCCCTGTGTCCAGTCCTGGGAATGTTCAGCCCGTCCGCCTTCTTGCTCAGGAAATCGCTGAAGAAGGTGGTTTGTGAACTCAACTGTTGCGCCTGCCGGTCTTCCGGAAAGAGGCCGAGGAGTTCGTCTTTGAATGCTGTCACGCAGGCGGGTTCGAGACCGATGACAGGCGTTCCTGAAGCGATATCGGGGCCCAGAACTCGCATGGTCTGGCGCCACAGGCGCTTCGCCGATGTCAGCATACCCTGGTCGTAAAGGGGCCTGCCACAGCAGAGGGGGCGCCTGGGGATCGTGACCTCATATCCGGCGGCTTCGAGAGCCTGAGTGGCCGCAATCGCGGTCTCAGGACGGAAGAAGTTGCTGAAGGTATCAGGCCACAGCAGGACCCGCCTTCCGCCCGTGGCCTGTCGACCGCGCTGCCTGAACCACTCCGTGAAGGTCTGGTGCGCCAATCGCGGTAGGGTGCGTTGCTGGGCAATCCCGCCCACAGCCTTGGTGACATTGCGGACCAGCGGGACCTGGGTTGTGAAATTGGCCAGGAGCGGAGCCTTCGCTCCGAACCGCGCCCACCAGTAAATCAAACCCATGGAATAGGCTGAACGGGGACGAAGACGGCGCTTATAATAATGAGCGCGGAATTCGGCCTTGTAAGTCGCCATGTCGACGCTCACGGGGCAATCGCTCTTGCATCCCTTGCAGGCGAGGCAGAGCTTGAGAGCCCCCTCGACCTCGTCGCTTCTCCAGCCGTCGTTGATGGCCCCACCATGCAGCATTTCAAAGAGCATACGGGCGCGCCCGCGGGTCGAGTGCTTTTCCTCGAGCGTCACGAGATAGCTCGGGCACATGACTTGGTCTTTGCTATCGTGGCGACGGCACTTGCCCACGCCGACGCACCGCTCAACCGCTCCGCGGAAGCCGCCCTCCTCCTCAAAATGGAAGTGGGTTTTCTGACTGGGCGGGTCGTAGCTCGGACCCAGCCGGAGATTGGAGGTGATCGGATATGGATCGACGATCTTTCCAGGATTCATCATGCCATGAGGATCCCAGATCATCTTGAACTCGCGGAAGGCCTGGATCAGTTCCGGGCCGTACATCTTTTCGAGAAGCGCGGCGCGGGATTGCCCATCCCCATGCTCCCCTGAGAGGGAGCCGCCATAGCGCACCACGAGATCCGCCGCCTCCTCCAGAAACCGCCGCCAGGTCTCAATGCCCTGTTCCGATTTGAGATCGAAGCTGACACGGCAATGAACAAGGCCGTCGCCAAAGTGGCCGTACATGGGAGAGACATAGCCGTACCTGTCGAAAAGAGCTTTCAGATCGCGCAGGTAGTCTCCGAGACGCTCCGGCGCGACGGCCGTATCCTCCCAGCCCTCCCAGGTCTCGGGTCGGTCCGGAACATAGGCGCTGCCAGGCAGTCCCGCCCGGCGCACGGCCCAGATCCGCTCTTCGGCCTCATTACGTCGTATCAGCTTGGCTTCCGCATGAGGCTTCGCGTCGAAGATCTCGATAAGCTGCCTGCCCTTCCCGACCGCCTCCTCCTCGGTGTCGCCGCCGAACTCGATGACGAGCCAATCGCAGCCTTCGGGCAGTAGACGCATGTCGCTCTCATGCAAGTGTTTACGCATCATCGAGTCAACGAGGAAATGGTCGATGCCCTCGATTGCCAGGGGCTTGTGTTCCAGGATCAGCGGAACCGCGTCCGCAGCTTGGAAGATATCCGCAAAGCCGACGATAACCAGGATGCGCTCCGGAGGACTCGGGATCAGCCTCAGCGTGGCCTCCAGGATAGTGACGCAGGTGCCCTCCGTTCCGACCAGCGCCTTTGCGACGTCGAAACCGTTCTCCGGGAGCAGCTTGTCGAGATCGGCGTATCCGGAAACTCTACGTGGGATCCTCGGGAAACGCTCGCGGATCAGCTCTGCGTACTTATGACGGAATGTATCCAGCTTGCGATAGATCTCGGCCCGTCGCCCGCCGGCTGCGAGAATGGACCGCAATTCAGCGTCGCCTGTCCGGCCGACCTGCAAGCGCAGACCGTCGTACGTCAGAATGTCGAGAGCCGCCACATTGTCCGCGGTTCGCCCGGCCTGGACCGAATGCACACCGCACGAATTGTTGCCAATCATGCCGCCCAGGGTGTTGTGGCTGTGAGTGGCGGGATCAGGGCCGAAGGTCAGATGGTGGCGCTCGGCGGCATCGCGCAAGTGGTCGAGAACGCAGCCCGGCTCGACCCGGGCGCGGCGCTTTCCGGGATCGATCTCCAGAATGCGACCGAGGTATTTGGAGAAGTCGATCACCACTGCCGTGTTGCAGGTCTGCCCGGCAAGGCTCGTGCCGCCGCCGCGGCTCACCAGCGGGGCACGGTGCTTACGGCAAACCTCGACCGTCCGGACCACATCCTCCGCCGATTCCGGGATCACCACACCTAAGGGAACTTGGCGGTAATTTGAGGAGTCTGTGGCATAGAGCGCACGGTCACCATCCGTGAAGCGAACTTCTCCATCAACGGCACGGACTAAGTCCTGCGCCAGGGCATCCCGATCGGGCGCTTGCGTCCATGCTTCCCGGATCCGGCCGTTCGATCCACGCTCCTCACGCCGGGAATGATAGTGCCCGTTGTCTGTTCTCAGACGATCTGACAAAAGGGCCTCCTTTCCATACCGCGCTCGGACTCATGCAGCAAACTGCTCCGCGTCCGCGTGCCTGAAGGTGAGACCATGACCCGGCTGCGACAAATCCGGTCGGATGGTCCCATTCCGGAGGACAGGTGCGCCGTCGAAGAGCATCTGCTCGATCCGAACGTGATCGTGGAACCATTCCACATGCCGGAGGCGTGGCGCAGCGCAGCAGACCGGAAGATGGAGTGCCGGAGCCGTATGCGCCGACAGCGCCATCGGCTGCGCGTCGGCGAGAGCTGCCGCCTTCAGGAAGCCTGTGTAGCCGCAGCAGCGGGTTGCATCGGCCTGGACTACATCGACGGCACCAGCATCCATCATACGTTTGAAGTAGAAAGAGTCGTAGCCGTATTCACCGGCCGCGATCTCGACCGGAGGTGGAGCACGATCCCGTAGCAGGCGCAGTCCCTCAAGATCGTCGCTCGACACCGGCTCCTCAAACCAGATGACGCCGAGTTCCGCCCCCAACTCCGCGAACAGCAAGCCGTCCTTCCGGTCAAAGGCTCCGTTTGCGTCGATCATCAGAGCGGCGGCGCCAATAGCTTCCCTCGCGGCCTCCATGCGCCTCCGGTCCTCACCCGGGTTGCTGCCGATCTTCATCTTGACGAAGCGGCACCCGTTCTCATGAACCCAGGAGCCAAATTGCTCGCGCAGGCGCTCATCGGAGTAAGTGGTGAAACCGCCGCTGCCGTAGACAGGGACGGAGTCTCGGGCCATTCCAAACAATTGCGTGAGAGAAATCCCGAGGAGCCGGGCCTTGAGATCCCACAACGCAACATCGATCGCTGCGATCGCACTGGCGGCTACTCCCCGCGAGCCGATGTTCCGCACTTGCGCGACCATTGCATTCCAGATGCGCGGGATCGCGAATGCATCTTCATGCATGACGATGGGCGCCAGCGTCGAGGCGATCAGCGGCACCACCGCTATGCTCGAGTAGGTGTAGCCCAGCCCGGTCACGCCTCCGGCCGTCACTTCGGCGACAACGAGCGTCGTCCGCTCCCAGGCGAAGGTCCCATCGGCCTCGGGGGCATCGGTCGGGATCCGGTAAGCCCGGACCTTTACCTCCTTGATCGGCACTTCTGCCCGAGGCATCATGCGCCTCCGTCTTAGATGATCTCGCGCACCGTGTTGGATGCGACGGTCAGCGCGATCTTGGAAGCATTCGGTGTTCCGCTCGCGAGAGACTGGGCGAACTTTGCTGCCTGCTTTGCATCCACCTTCGGTGGCATGGGCGGCTCGTGGGGATCGACCACAGCTTCGATCAGCACGGGTCCGGGAGTTGCGAGGGCCTGCTGTAGGATCGCGCCGCATTGCTGCGGATCCTCAATGGTGAACGCCTGAAAGCCGAACCCTCTGGCAATCGTGTTGAAGTCGACCGGCTGCAGTTCGCAGGCATATTCCGGATTGCCGAGAAAAACCATCTGCTCCCACTTGATCTGCCCGAGCGTGTTGTTCTTGATGACGATGATCTTGACGTCGAGATTATACTTCACAGCAGTCGCCAGCTCGCAGCACAGCATCGTGAGACCGCCATCGCCCACGAAAGCGACCACCTGGCGTCCCGGATAGGCCACTGCCGCCGCATTGGCGTATGGCAACCCACAGGCCATGGTGGCGAGATTACCCGAGCACGAGAACATCATGTTGCCGCGAATATCCACGTGGCGTGCGATCCAGCTGGTGATGGTGCCGGAATCCGTTGCCAGAATGGCATCATCTGACAGGAGCTTGTTAAGTTCGTGCGCCACAACTTGCGGCTTCATCGGCGTATCGGTCCTTGTGCCGCGCTCGCTCATCAGCTCGCGCCAATCCTGCATGCCACTCTGAGCTGTTTCCAGGAACGACCGGTCCTGATGGTAATCAAGCCGAGGCAGCAGCAGCTGCAATACCCGCGCCGAGTCGCCGACGAGCGCGGCATCGACCGGATAGCGGAGGGACACCCGCTTCGGATCGAGCTCGATTTGAACGCACTGCGCCTGGCCGGGCTTGGGATAATACTCGATGTATGGAAAGCTCGAACCGATGATGAGCAGCGTGTCGCAGTCCTCAAGCGCCTCCTGAGACGGGCGGGTTCCGAGGAGGCCTGTTCCGCCGGTCGTGAGCGGGTGCTCATCCGGCACAACCCCTTTTCCGAGGAGAGGTTTCGCAATCGGAGCTCCAAGGCGCTCGGCCACCGCGATCACCTCATCCCGGGCATGCAGGGCGCCTCGCCCGGCAAGAACGACGATCTTGCGGCCCTCGTTGAGGATGGCGGCAGCCCGTGCGAGCTGGTCTTCGGCCGGAACATGCGCGCTTTCGGCCATCAGGTCGGATACGTGGTTCGGCAGATTGCGCTTGGAGCGTTTGCCGGACGAGACCGACTGCGACTGCATGTCGACCGACATAGTGATGTGGGCGACGCCCCGATAGGCGAGCGCCGTGCGGCAGGCGAGCTCCGTTACGTTTTCCACGTGAGTGGGGCCCATGATGCGCGAGTTGTAGACGCACACGTCCATGAAGAGCTTATCGAGCTCGACGTCCTGCTGAGTGTAGGTGTGCAGCAGATCATGGAACTGCAGACCCGTAATGGCGAGCACCGGCTGCCCATCGAGCTTGGCGTCGTAGAGACCGTTCAGGAGATGAATCCCACCAGGACCGGACGTTGCAAGGCAGACGCCGAGCCGGCCCGTGTATTTGGCGTAGGCGCATGCCATGAAGGCTGCCGCTTCCTCATGCCTGACCTGAATGAAGCGGATCTCGTCCTTCTTCTGGCGGAGCGACTCGATAATCCCGTTGATGCCGTCACCCGGAATCCCGAAGATCGTGTCGACACCCCAATCGATGAGGGTATCGACGAGCACGTCAGCAGCGGTTGTGGCCATGGCATCTGTCCCTTTTCAGCGCGACGTCGCGGGCACGCCAAGGGTGTCACGCGACCGCAGCGTTATGGACCCCTAACCCGTCTGCATCCTTGCCGTTCCGGGTACTGTACGGTGGAGAACAGAGAAACGCTTCGTGGCGCATGACGACCGGAACCCGGTCGTAGCTCTCTCGTTGATCCCGTTGAGCTTAGCCGCTACGTCAAAGGAACCGCATCTCCCGTGTCTCGATCATGATGCCACGAGCGATCGCGGGCTTCCGCGGGACGAGGATTAGCCCGCTTTCGGAAGCGTCCAGATCATGTGAGGAATGGCATGAAAAGTCAGATCATCCACGATGCTCACGGCCTCCGGACCTTCGTCGCAGTTCTCGATATCGGCGACGAGGTCACCTCATGCCTTCAGCAGCTTGCGGAGACTGAAGGGTTTACAGCCGCTCAGATCACAGCCATTGGCGCCTTCAAGGATGCAGTCCTGACCTACTGGGACTGGGACACCAAAGCCTATCAGGAAATTCCTGTCCGGGAGCAGGTGGAGGTTCTCTCACTCAACGGCGACATCGCACTGGACGACACTGGAAAGCCGAAACTTCACCTGCACACCGTGCTTGGCCGTCGGGATGGAGCCGCGATGGGCGGTCACCTGAAGGAGGCGCACGTTCGCCCGACGCTTGAGGTGATCATAACTGAGATGCCGGCCCACCTGCATCGCAAGGAAGATCCTGAGACCGGCCTGCCGCTGATTGCTCTTCAGAAATAGACCGGAGCAGTGCGAGAGCCGATTCTGGTGATGGGCTGAGGCATTGTATTCGGAATCCCGAGCATTCGTGCCAATGGACCACCTTAAGCGCCTGTAATTGTTGTCGATGTGAACTCGTGCAGTTTGCCGTTGGTCCGCAGAGATCTGGGGGCCTGTAGCTGGATTGCGGCAACTACCGGCTAATTCCCAGTACAGAATGGCCCGCTCGTGTGGGTATACCGGAGCGGCTTCATTTGCCTTCTATTACTGTACTGGCTTCCACGATGATGGTCGATTGGTGGTGATCAACGAGGCGTCGGTCCGCAACCAAAATCGGTCTCTCTACGATTGACCAGGAACTCGCCACTTCGCGAACCGTGCTGGTACGCCTTGTAGACCGCTGCCTTGTCCGCATCGTAAGGCAAGGCCTCCTGGCTGAATCGGAAAGTGGCCTCATGAACATCAGACAGGGCCTGCCGCTGGTCTGGCGGTGCCTTCGCCCGCAACCGGAAGAGTGCCGCAAGAATGCGGCTGACGACGTCGGCATCGGACCCTGCATAGCGGGCGAGCGCCGAGAAGGCGGAACAGACCAGCTCGTCAAACCTGACGACCTCCACGACAACACGCAGCCGGCCGGTCTGGTCATACCGCGCCGGTGAAGGAGGATTCCGTTGGGCAAGGTACCCGAACGCCTCCTCCAGGCGATCAATGCAATAGAGGGCCGTAGTCGGGTCATTGATACCTGGCGACAATGCCCGCTGAGCAATCTCGACAATACGTCGGATGGAGAATTCCAAGTCTTGCGTTGGCGTCCGGTCGTCACCAATAACAGCCACCTGCCGAAGCTTGCCGAGAGTCTCGTCGGAAATGCAGTGGTCGGAGAATGTCGTAAGCACGGCATCATGCGCTGCTACGAAGCTGCCCGGCGGCGCCTCGATGCGCACGATCAGGTCATGCTCAATGGCAAGCTGCATGAGCAGGTCACCGTCGATGTGCTGAACGTACCCGCTCGACGGTGCGCTGATTGGTTGTGCATTGCCGCCGAAGTCGTGCAGGCTGATCTGCTCGATTCGGCCGCTCGCGTGCGCCGGGGGCTCATCGCCCATCTCCGAAGGAAAAAGCCGGTCGATGGCACAGCGCGCGTCCGACGCGAGCTGCGCCAGTAGTGTTTCAATCCGGATTGAGGTCGCCGTGTGATGGATGAAGAATATCAGAACGGCGATGCTCGCAATCGCCAGGATGACCCCGAACGCAACGGAGAGATGAGGCACGAAGCTGGACTCGTCGGTGCCGCGGACGGTTCGCAGCACCAGAAGGCAGTAGATGAACGTCGAGATGAAGGTACCAAGAACAACCTGGTTGCCGCGGTCACGCATGAAGTTGCGCAGAAGCCGCGGACCGAACTGCGACGACGCGAGCTGGAGGGTGAGCATGGTGATTGAAAAGGTCAGCCCCGCCACCGTGATCATGGAGCCTGCAATGGCGGAGAGAATGGCCCGGGCGCCTTCCGGTCCGAAGGTATAGAGCCAGCCGAGCTGCTGGACCAGCTTGGTGCCCACCCAGGTGTCGACCTGGATGAGAAGAAAAGACAGTCCGGTGGCCACAACCGCCAAAGTCGACGGCAAGAACCAGAAGCTGGTGCGCAGCCGATCCCAGCGATTCATCAGCCAATGAGCGGTAAAGAACTGACCGATTGCCACCTCCCTATTCCTGGGGCTCCGGCTATTTGATTCTGCCGGCTTTAGACAACCACTGGCTCTGGAACCAGTTCGGCCATGAAATGGCTTGCCTACCGTAGCGGGTCACTGGGGCGGCCGCAGCAGGCCCGGCAGACAGGGGCTGAATCGGCCGTCTCGAACATAGGGAGCATGTCCGGGCCGGAGACGACGCCAGGATCATTGGAGCCATCATGATGGCTGACAGAAGAGCTCCGACCCCATCCTCATGAGCAGCGCCCTGAAAGCCGCACAGGATGCCGAGCCAGAACTCCGGCGGAGTTTTTGCTTCCCAGCGGCCGAACCCCAGGCCGCCCAGCGGCGATGATGGGGCCCAGGACGCTGCGCGATTACGTGCCGTGCGTTGGTCAACTCTTCTTTTCTTTCTCGATCTTCTGACCTGCGGGCGAAACGAGATACCACTCGCCGAACTGATCATGCACGTCCTGCCCGGTGGCGGTGCCGGATCCCTGATCCTTGGCATAGTAGTAGAGCGGCATGCCGTTGTAGGTCACCTGCGTCTGGCCGCCTTTGCGTTCGACTGTGCCGACGAGCGCGTCCTTCACCGCCTGTTCCGTCTGGGGCTTGCCGCTGGTCAGCATCGGCGGCCAGACGGCCGCGCAGGCATCATAGCAGGTGCTTTCGCCCTTCGGGTCCTTCTCGAACATGTACAGGGCGCGGCCGTCCGCATCGACAAGATATTCGCCGTAAGGCTGCTGCCTCTCGGCCTGAAGTTTGGCTGCGGCTGAGGTCTGCGCCAGCACGGGACCCATGAGCACGGCGGCCGCGGCAAGCGCCAAAACAGTGGTGGTCCTGAGCATCTCTTCCTCCTCCGACAGCCCGAGATTGGGCAAGAACCGGTTCAAAGGGGCCAATCCGGGCACGCCGCAGGGTGTTCCAGTCCTGCGGGCGAGCATGGTGCGGCAGCGAACCGATGGCTGGGAGGAGATCCCAGCGGCTTTTGGCCCGGCGCAAAGTCGGTGCGGGCGCGTCCCTCTCCCAGGTTGCCACCGCGACCGCTCTGGCCGTTCCCGTGGCCGTCACCCCGATGCGGGCGGACGTGATTGCCAAGGATGAGGGACTGGACGAGAAGGAGCGCTGGACCATCGGCAAGCGCTACGATGATCTCGACAATGCGTATGACGCATCAAGCATCATCCCGAGCGAAGAGGCTCCCGCGAACCCGTCTACAGCCTGCCAAATCTAGGTTCTGCAGCGTACCGGCAGAACGCTGCCGCCAGAACCCGCGCGACAGTCCATCGTTTGCGCCTAGTGGCAGCAGCGTCGCTGGCCACCACGTGCCGTCGCACGCTCTTCCGACAACCCCGCTCATTTTCCTGGCAGGGTTCTCTCCGAGGAGATCAGGCAATGGCGGTTCAAACCGATATGGCCATGCCGCGCACGAACGCCACTCGCACCCGAAGGAGAAGGACATGAAACGGATCATCACTGGACTGCTCGGCGGCGTGGCCATGCTCGGCATGGTCTCGGTGGCGCACGCACAGTTCGGGTTCGGCCTGTTCGACGCCAACCGGGATACCTTCGTCAACCCGGTGGAGTTCGGCACCGGACTGGACAGGGGCGGTCTCTTCGGCGGCGACGGGCTGTTCGATTTCTTCGACAATGACGATGACGGCTTTCTCGGCTTGAACGAGATCGAAGACCGGGACGAAGTCTATTTCACGTCCTACGACGCGAACCGGGACGGCTACCTCGGCCGAAACGAGTACTACCGCGGCATGTTCGACGTGTACGACGCGAACAACGACTTCCTGCTCGACAACAACGAGTTCGGCCTCTTCGGCTCCGACCTCGGCCTGTTCTGATCGGGGCGTCTTAGTCGGCATGGGAGAGACCACCGCGCGCCCGATGGTGCGCGGTGTCATCGCGCAGCAGGAGAGAGCCATGCGCCTTTTCGGATCCGGACGATCAGATCCTCCAAGCCATGCGCAAGCGCCGCCCGCAGCTCCCGAAGCTCCGGCCGCATCTGCCAATCCTGTTTCTCCTGCTGCGGAGGAAGGTGATATCCGCACTGCCGAGAGTATCGCTGCTCCCCGGACGTCACCGCCGCCGGAATGGACCTCTTGGTCGTGGTTCATCCAGCGCATTCTCGCCCTGGTGGGCATCGTCTCCCTCACCTA
>NZ_JAELXT010000001.1 GCF_016427565.1 Microvirga splendida | reverse complement strand
TCTCTTCGAGCCACAGGAGTGTTGGAACTTCCTCAAGGCAGCCGGATATGCGTCCGTGTAATCGTCCGGTGCTCTAGAATGCTGTCAGCAACACATCTGCTCTAGAGGACGAGCCCGATCCGATTGGCGACCTTCTTCACGGTCTCGGTAAATCCAGGGTAGTGCGAGGTTTCGATTGCCTGCCGCAGCAATTGCCGAGCCTCATCGTCGTATCCTGCATGCTTGGCCACGACGGCGTGCAGTACCGGGATCTGGGGATCGGCCACTCCTGGTAGGGCTTCCTGCGCGCGGAGCTTATGAAGAAGAGCATCGGGCCCCACGTATTCATCGAAGAAGGGAAGTGCGTGATGTGTGATGGCCTCAGAAACCTCCGACGAGAGCCGCTCGACATCCGTTTCGGGTGAAACGTACCACCAATGATCCTTGTGGGCCGGCATGAGGAAGCCAATGCGCTCTGTGATCGGGAAACCGGCCGTAGCGGGGTTTGACGGCAGGGAGGAACCGAAGAAGGCGCTGTAGATCGCGGAGGATGTCACGATCAGGTTGATCGTAAACGTGCCGCTTTCCGATTGATTCCCGCGGCTCGGCTGGAAATGGATCCCGTGGATCAGGTTCTCTTTCGCCCGATGCAGATGGGCGCCCTGCTTCCTGAAACCGGCAGCTTTGAGATGCGTGTCAAAGGCCATCCGTGATGCGAGCGAGATGGCCTTCGAGGTTACTGTTTGCCCCATGAATCCTTCCCGGGAGACAGAGCTTGGCAGCGCAGGCTGCGGAAGATGTCACTGGTCAGGAGCTTCTGCAACTCTATTCGGTCAGGCAGCCCGCTGCAGCCGCGGGCGCATGAGCGCCAGGATGGCCCCGTAGGGCGCAATCGCGATGGCGGCGAGCGCAAGCTTCACCCCATAATCCGCAACCGCGAGGTTGACCCACGGGAGGGCGATGCACTCGTCCGCGATCCCCGTCTGGCCCAGCATCTCGCTGATCGTGAGGCCGAGGCCTGGCACGACGCCGCAATAGAAGGCGAAGGAGAAGAAAATCGCCGTGTCGAGCCCCGAGGAGATCACGGAGGAGATGAAGGGCGGCATCCACCAGGCCTTGCCGCGCAGGCGGGCAAAGATGCTGATGTCCAGGAGCTGGGCTGTCAGGAAGGCCGCGCCCGACGCGATGGCAATCCGCGGCGTCGCCAAGACGACGGAGAGAGCCACGGCCAGCACGAAGCCGACATAGACCACTCGACGGGCGCCCTTCGTTCCGAAGCGGCGGTTCGACAGGTCCGTGACCAGGAATGAGAACGGATAGCTGAAGGCGCCCCAGGTCAGGTAGTCGCCCATGCCCCAATGGGTGAAGGGATGCTGGACCAGGATGTTCGACGAGAGGACGACTAGGGTCATTGCGGTGAGCGCAATGAGGAAGTCGCGGCGGTCGATCTGGGTCATGGGACGGCCCTTCCAGGCAAGTGCTCGAGCCTCATGCTCAAGCCTTCGGATAACGCAAAACGGGCGGCACTGAGGCCGCCCGCAAAGCCAATTTTTCGGCGGTCCGAGATCAGCTCGCAGCAGCGAGCTTCTTCTCGAGCTCGCGCTTCACCGCCAGGGCGGTGGTGGAGAGTTCCTCAGCCTTGGCCTTGGCCAGGAAGGCATCGAGGCCGCCGCGGTGCTCGACGGAGCGGAGCGCGTTGGCGGAGACGCGCAGGCGCACGGAGCGCTGCAGGGCGTCAGATTGGAGCGTGACGTTGCAGAGGTTCGGCAGGAACTTCCGCTTCGTCTTGCGGTTCGAGTGGCTCACCAGGTGGCCACTCAGCACGGCCTTGCCGGTCAGTTCGCAACGGCGCGACATGGGTTCAATCCTATTCGTCGTGTGAGGGTCGCGGCCACGAATTCGCGGGTTTGCCTGATCGCAGATCCCGCGCGGCCGGACACCAGAAGTCCTTGGAAGGTGGGAGCCTATAAGCCGAAACAGGGGGGTGGGTCAAGAATAGCGCGACGTCGCACCCTCTTTTTTTCGGCCGCGTGGTCACGATTTATTCCGAATCTCGTGCGATGCAACAGAATAGACTATCGGAAAAGCCCCATGCGCCTCATCGCTTCAGCTCTCGCAACCTTGGCCTTTGCAGGAACGGCTTCGTTCGCTCAGGGTCAAACCCTCAAGGTGACGTACGACCTCTCCCTGGCAGGTCTGCCCTTGGGGAAAGCGGACCTGATCTCGTCCTTCAAGGGAAAGAAGTACGAGATGAAGGGCAACGCGAAACTGACCGGCCTTGCCATGCTTCTTACGGGCGGGAAGGGCGAAGCCTCGGCCGCGGGCACGCTCGCAGAGGCCAAGCCCCGTTCGACGAGCTTCGAGGTGGTGTCGAAGGCCTCCGAAAACCAGCGCAGCGTCCGGATGGGGCTGAAGGGCGGCCGGGTGGCCGAGGTCGAGATCGACCCGCCTCTCGAGCCCAAGGAGGACCGGATCCCGGTCAAGGCCGCCGACAAGCGGGGCGTGGTCGACCCCATGAGCGCGCTGCTCATGCCGGCGCTCGCCTCGAAGAGCCTGACCGATCCCGACAACTGCAACCGGACCATTCCCGTCTTCGACGGAGCCTCCCGCATGGACGTGGTCCTCACCTATGCGGAGACGAAGAACGTCGAGGTGACGGGCTATTCCGGTCCGGTTCTCGTGTGCAACGCCCGCTACGTGCCCGTCTCCGGCCACCGGCCGGAGCGCCCGGCGACGAAGTTCATGCAGGAGAACCGGGACATGGCCGTGTGGCTCGCGCCCGTCGAAGGGCCGCGGCTGCTCTTTCCCCTGAAGGTCTCGGTGCGCACCATGATCGGCATGGGCGAGATGCAGGCCTCCCTCTGGTCCCTGGAAGGGGATGGCAAGGCGTCTACCCGCACGCGCCGGGCCGTGCGCGCGGACGAGGCCATCAAGGCCGGGACGCTTCAATAAGCCCTGAGAATCCTTGGTGAAAGCGTCCGCTGCGGGTGGCGAAAGCAGCGCTCGTTCCCATATAAGGAGCAGCCCGCAGCCGGCCGCGAGGGCCAGGCTGCCTTGACAGGAAGGCTTCCGGCTCCGGCGTCCGACCCTTAAAGCCTCTCGTTTTCCGGGACGTTCAAGCATTACCCGACATCCAGGCATGGCCCGTCGTTCCCTCCCCCCGCAGGCGCGCTCGCGCGGCGTCACGGCCGTGCTCGGCCCGACCAATACCGGCAAGACGCATCTGGCCATCGAGCGCATGCTCGGCCACGACAGCGGCATGATCGGCCTGCCCCTGCGCCTGCTCGCCCGCGAGGTCTACAACCGTGTGGTGGAGAAAGCGGGTCACCACAACGTCGCCCTCGTCACCGGCGAGGAAAAGATCAAGCCGGACCGGCCGCGCTACTGGATCTCCACCGTCGAGGCGATGCCCCGGGACCTCGACCTCGCCTTCGTGGCCGTGGACGAAATCCAGCTCGCCAGCGACCTCGACCGGGGCCACGTGTTCACCGACCGCCTGCTGAACCAGCGCGGGCGCGAGGAGACGCTGCTCATCGGCTCGGCCACCATGCGCCCGGTGATCGAGGCGCTGATCCCGGGCGTCCACGTGGTCACCCGGCCGCGCCTGTCGAACCTGTCGTTCGCGGGCGAGAAGAAGGTCTCGCGCCTGCCCCGGCGCTCGGCTATCGTGGCCTTCTCGGCCGAGGAGGTCTATGGCATCGCCGAGCTCATCCGCCGCCAGAGCGGCGGCGCCGCCGTGGTGCTCGGCGCCCTGTCGCCCCGTACCCGGAACGCCCAGGTCGAGCTCTTCCAGAACGGCGACGTGGATTATCTCATCGCCACCGACGCCATCGGCATGGGCCTCAACCTCGACGTGAACCATGTGGCCTTCGCGTCCGACAAGAAGTTCGACGGGTTCCAGTTCCGCAAGCTGAACAACTCCGAACTGGCCCAGATCGCCGGCCGCGCCGGCCGCTACATGCGCGATGGCACCTTCGGCTCCACGGCACGCTGCCCGCCCTTCGATGCGGAGATCGTCCAGGCGCTGGAAAACCACGTCTTCGATCCGGTCCGCATCCTGCAATGGCGCAATCCGGACCTGGACTTCTCCACCCTGGCCCGCCTGCGCGATTCGCTGGGCCATCAGCCCCGGGAGCACGGCCTCGTGCGCGCCCCCACGGGCGAGGACGTCACGGCCCTCGAGGTCCTGGCCCGGGAAGACGACATCCAGGCCATGGCCCGCTCGCAATTCGCCGTGGAGCGGCTCTGGCAGATCTGCCAGGTGCCCGACTACCGGAAGGTTTCGCCGCAGACCCACGCGGATCTCGTCGGCCAGCTCTACCGTTTCCTCATGAAGGACGGGGCCATCCCGGCCGACTGGTTCGCCCGCCATCTGTCGGCCATGGACCGGACGGATGGGGATATCGACACCCTCTCCAACCGCATCGCCCAGGTCAGGACCTGGTCCTTCGTCGCCAACCGTCCCGATTGGTTGAAGGATCCAGAGCATTGGCAGGATGTTGCGCGTCAGGTAGAGGACAAGCTATCGGATGCGCTCCATGAACGTCTCGCCCAACGGTTCATCGACCGAAGGACGAGCGTTCTCATGCGGCGCTTGAGAGAGAACAAGATGCTCGAAGCGGAAATTACGACCACCGGCGACGTCACCGTCGAGGGTCAGCACATCGGTCACCTGCACGGCTTCCATTTCGTGCCTGATCCCCAGGCCGACACCACGGAGGCCAAGACCCTGCGCAACGCCGCCAGCAAGGCGCTGGCCGGCGAGATCGAGGCGCGGGCGGACCGGTTCGCCGAAACCCCCGACACGATGCTCGTGCTGTCGAACGACGGCACGATCCGCTGGATGGGCGACCCGGTGGCCAAGCTGGAGCCGGGCGACAAGCTGTTCGACCCCAAGCTTCGCATCCTGTCGGACGAGCATCTCACGGGCCCGGCCCGGGACAAGGTGGACACCCGCCTGCGCGCCTGGCTCAAGGCCTATGTGGTGCGCCTGCTCGGGCCCCTGCTGCAGCTCGAGGACAGCCAGGAGCTCACGGGCTTGGCCCGGGGCATCGGCTTCCAGATCGGCGAGGCGCTCGGCGTGCTGGAGCGGTCGAAGGTCCTCAACGAGGTTCGCAGCCTCGACCAGGAGGCCCGGAGCGCCCTGCGCAAGGCGGGCGTGCGCTTCGGCGCCTACCACCTCTATCTTCCGGCCCTGCTGAAGCCCGCCCCCCGTGTGCTCGCGACCCAGCTCTGGGCGCTGCAGAACGGCGGCCTCGACCAGAAGGGCATCGACGAGATCGCCCATCTCGCCCAGTCCGGCCGCACGTCGATCCCGGTCGATCCAGAAATCGGTCAGGGGCTCTACCGGGCCGCCGGCTTCCGGGTGCTCGGCGGCCGCGCCGTCCGCGTCGACATCCTGGAGCGTCTGGCGGACCTGATCCGTCCTGCGATCTCCTACCGCCCCGGCATCACCCCCGGCGAGCCGCCGGCGGGCGCCGCCGACGGCGAGGGCTTCGTCCCGACCGTCGCCATGACGTCGCTGGTCGGCTGTGCCGGCGAGGATTTCGCCACGATCCTGAAGTCGCTCGGCTACGTGATGGACCGCCGTCCTGGGCCCGCCATCACCGTGCCGCTCGTGGAAGCGCCCAAGGCCGTCGAGCCCCAGGCCGCGGCTCCCGAGGGTGAGGCTGCCGCTCCGGTCGAGAACGGCCAGGCCGAGACCGCCGACGAAACCCCGACCGAGGCTGCGGTTGGCAGCGAGGAAACGGGCGCGGTTGCCGCGCCGGCTCCTCAAGCGTCGGTCTCCGACCAGGAGGTGGAGGCCAGCGCCGCCGAGGCCGTGGCTTCGCCCGAAGGCGACGCGATGGCTCCCGCAGACGCACCGGCCGAGGCTGCTCCTGCGGAGGCGGCTTCCGGGGAAACGGCTCCTGCCGAGCCCGAGCTGATCGAGGTATGGCGCCAGGGCCGCCGCCAACACGACGGCGCGCAGGCCCGCCAGGGTCGCGATGCCCGTGGCGGCCGTCACGAGCGCGGCGAGCGTTCCGACCGCACGGACCAGCGGCAGGATCGCGGCGACCGTCGCCCGCGCCATGGGGCCAACCAGGGCGATCAGTCCGGTGAGCGCCGGCCGCGTCCCGAGCGCCGCGAGGCGCAAGGGGAGGGCGGCAGGCCTCAGAACCGTCCGCCGCGCGGCCCCCACCAGGGGGAAGGCCGCCGCGAGGAGCGTCGCGGCCCGAGGCCCGACAAGCGCGCCGACAACCGTCATGAAGGCAATCGTGAGCGGCGCGAGAAGCAGCCGGACCCGAACTCGCCCTTCGCCAAGCTGATGGCCCTCAAGGCCCAGCTCGAGGACAGCAAGAAGTGAGGCCCTGAAGCGCATGCGCGAGGACCGGCAGCGCCTCGACAAGTGGCTGTGGTTCGCGCGCTTCGCGAAGACCCGGACGCTGGCCGCCAAGATGGTGACCGGCGGCCATGTCCGCCTCAACGGGCAGCGGACCGACAATGCCGCCAAGGCGGTGGCCGTGGGGGACGTGCTGACTATCGCGCTGCCCCGGTCCACCCTGGTGGTCCGGATCGAGGATCTCGGCCAGCGCCGGGGCCCTGCACCGGAAGCAAGGCTGCTCTACCTGGATCTCAGCCGGGACAACGGGGCGCTTGTCAGCGCCCCTGACAACGGCTAGAGCGGCAGCAGCCCTTTCTCTCGATTGGAACAGACCCGCGAAGGACCGTGCATGACCTACGTCGTCACTGAAAATTGCATCAAGTGCAAATACATGGACTGCGTCGAGGTGTGCCCGGTGGACTGTTTCTACGAGGGCGAGAACATGCTCGTCATCCACCCGGACGAGTGCATCGATTGCGGCGTCTGCGAGCCGGAATGCCCGGCCGAGGCCATCAAGCCCGATGCGGAGCCGGGCCTCGAGCAGTGGCTGAAGCTCAATGCCGACATGGCCAAGAGCTGGCCCAACATCACCGTCAAGAAGGATGCGCCCGCCGACGCGAAGGAATTCGACGGGGTGGCGGGCAAGTTCGAGGCGTTCTTCTCGCCCAATCCGGGCGAGGGCGACTAAAGCACCGGACCCGAAAGTGGACCTGCACTTTTGGGGCTCATCCGACGTTCTAAAGCCAAGCCTGGCTCAAACGGGCTTCCTTAACGCTGTGCTTTGAAATATTTTTGCTTTTTCGGCCGGACTGTGATAGGGTCCGTGAATGCCGTCGCTTGCGCTCAAGCCGTGCACCGTCCCCGCAGACCGGCGGTTCACATAATGAAGCAAAGATTCGCGTCCTTTGACTTAAGGGAGCGTTGCTGCCTTGGTCAAGGGCATGAGCGTTTGTAGCCGCTGGCTTACATCAGGGAGACGAGCGGAATAGTCAAGTTCCGTGACACTCACATCCTATCCTCGTTCCATCGGGACCCTGCCCGGTGAGACAACAGCTCCCTCGCCGTCCAGGCCAGGGCCATGCAAGGAGGCCTCTCTCGCATGACAACCGCCAAGAAGTCCGCCCAGCGTCTTGGGTTCAAGTCCGGTGAAGCGATCGTCTATCCCGCTCACGGTGTCGGCCGCATCACGGCCATCGAAGAGCAGGAAATCGCGGGATTCAAACTGGAGCTGTATGTCGTCTCCTTCGACAAGGACAAGATGGTCCTCCGTGTTCCCACGGGCAAAGCCTCCAGCGTCGGCATGCGCAAGCTCGCCGAACCGGCTCTGGTCCAAAAGGCTCTGGACGTTCTGACGGGTCGTGCCCGCGTGAAGCGCACCATGTGGTCGCGCCGCGCCCAGGAATACGAGGCTAAGATCAATTCCGGCGACCTGATCTCCGTCACGGAGGTCGTGCGCGATCTCTACCGCTCCGAGGCTCAGCCCGAGCAGTCCTACAGCGAGCGCCAGCTCTATGAATCCGCCCTCGACCGCGTCGTGCGCGAGATCGCGGCCGTGAACAAGATCACGGATACGGAAGCCCTCAAGCTCATCGAGCAGAGCCTCGCCAAGTCCCCGCGCCGCGTCAAAGGCGCCGAGGACGGCGATGCCGAAGGCGACGACATGCAGGAAGAGGCCGCCTGATCGGACGCCTTTATGGAGTTTCAAAAGCCCGGCCAGGAGCCGGGCTTTTTTGTGTTCGAAGCCTTGTTTTCCAAAGGCCGGAATCTATTTTGCAGAACTTGGCTGTTGAAGGTGAACTTTTTGCGGCCTCGCTCGTTGTGTCTCTGCCAAGGGAGAGGACACAATGGGAGAAATCTCAGGGGTTCGCCGCCGGTTCGTCCGCGCTGCCATGAATGCACCTTTTCTCGAGAGAGAAGAGGAGCACCTTCTTGCCGTGCGCTGGAAAGAGAACCGGGACGAGGCGGCGCTTCATCAACTGACTGCTGCCCATATGCGCCTGGTCATCGCGCTCGCAGCCCGTTTCCGTCATTACGGCCTGCCGATGGCCGATCTGGTTCAGGAAGGCCATGTGGGTCTTCTCGAAGCCGCCGCCCGGTTCGAGCCCGAACGGGAGGTCCGCTTCTCGACCTATGCGACCTGGTGGATCCGCGCCTCCGTGCAAGATTACATCCTTCGTAACTGGTCAATCGTCCGTGGCGGAACGAGTTCCGCCCAGAAGGCCCTTTTCTTCAATCTGCGCCGCCTGCGCGCCCGTCTGACCCGTGGCGGGGAAGAGCGCATCTCCTCCGACGTGCACGCGAAGATCGCCGAGGCGATCGGCGTGTCGAAGGCCGATGTCGCCCTCATGGATGCCCGCCTGTCGGCGCCGGACACATCCCTCAATGCACCGGTCATGGATGCCGACTCGTCGAATTCCGCCGAGCGGGTCGAGTTCCTCGTCGACAACAGCCCTCTGCCCGACGAGACCGTCACCGACTCGATCGACACCGAGCGCCGCGTGCGCTGGCTTCAGCAGGCGCTCGAAGTGCTCAATGAACGCGAATTGCGCATCCTGCGCGCCCGCCGTCTCGACGACGAGCAGGTGACCCTGGAATTCCTCGGCGACCGCCTCGGGATTTCGAAGGAGCGCGTCCGTCAGATCGAAAACCGTGCCCTGGAAAAGCTCAAGCGCGCCCTGGTGGAGCGCTACCCCCAAGCCTCCGGCGCATTCGTCTAAGCACGAAGACAGTCCACAAAAGCGGATCGGCGCGGCAGGTGACTGCCGCGCCGATCCGCTTTTGGGAGCTTCGGTGCGAGCCTCTATTCCACCACGACCTTGTAGCGTTCGCCCACCTTCAGCGGAGCGTTCCTGTCGAGCCCGTTGAGCAGCAGGAAACGTTCGAGCGGACGATCGATCGGCATGCGTGCGGCAAGGGTCTGCGCGGTGTCGCCGCGCAGGGCGGTGACGATCTGCAGCTTGAGCGGCCGGATCCGCCTTGCCTCTTCCGGCTGCACCTGACGGACGCTGTCCAGGGTCTGCTGGAAGATCGCTTCCAGATCGCCCCTGTTGCCGCGGGTGGCCATGATGAGACGATAGGTGGTGCTGCCGATCCGGATGGCCGAGAGGCGGAAGGTCCATTCCTTGCCGTTGGACAGGGCCGTCACCACGGGAAGGCCGTTCACCGTGCCGGTGGTCAGCGATCCGGGCTCGATGGTGTCCGTCCAGGTGGAGCGCAGCACGTCCTCCAGGCTCTGACCCTCCGGCGTGTCGGCGGCGTCAAAAAGCAGGCGGCGTTCGCCGTCGGCGGAGGATCCGAGCACGGCCTGGGAGGTGTTCTCGAGGCTGAAGCCGTCCGGCGCCTCGAAGGCGACGCCGAGCCGGGAGTGAACGAAGCGGCGGCCCTTCACGACGCCGTCGGCCGGATCGTCGCCATAGGAGAGGCCGTCCAGGGCGGTGAGATAGGCCAGCCGCCCGGTCTCGCCGCCGCCCGGCAGCTCCGTCCGCCGCGCGGCCTGCAGGGCCCGCGAGACGCGATCGTTGGTGCTCGGGTGCGAGGCCAGCCGGTCCCCTGTCTGGCTGTCGGAGCTGGTGCCCGAGCGCCCGAGCGAGGTCAGGAAGCGCGGGGCGCCGAAGGGATCGAAGCCGGCGCGGGCCAGAACCTTCACGCCGGTCTGGTCCGCCTCGAGCTCCTGCGCCCGCGAGAAGCTGGCCAAGGTCGAGCGGGACTGGTTCTGCGCCAATGCGGCTTCCTCGGCATCGTTCAGCACGTTCTCGGCCACGCGCTCGATCAGCGCCGAGCGCGCCTGCAGCTCGCTGCGCTGATTGGCGTGGCGCAGGGTGACATGGGCGATCTCGTGGGACAGGACGGCGGCCACCTCGGACGTGTCGTTGGCCAGCGCCAGGAGGCCGCGCGTCACGTAGAGGCGCCCGTTCGGCAGGGCAAAGGCATTGACCGCAGGCGAGTTGAGGATCGTGATCTGGAAGGCCTCGTCCGGCCGGTCGGTGGCCATGACGAGCCGGTTCGTCACGTCGGTGAGAAGCTGCTGGAGCTGCGGCGCGCGGCCCTCGCCGCCGAAGGCGCGGACAAGGCGCACATGATCGCGGTCGCGGTCCGGGTTGATCACCCGCGGGGCGTTGGCCGGCAGCGACACGTTTCCGCCAAAACCGGAGCAGCCCGCGAGGAAGGCTGCGAGCATGAGGCTGCCGAGAATTCCGATGCTACCTGGACGACGTGTTGTGATCATGCTCGTTCATCGTGGCAGACGACCGCTCTCGAGAGGTTCAATCATATCCGGTATGACAATCGAAAAAGCGGTTCCTTGCCAAGACTGCAAAATGCCTCGGGCCCTGATCCGCCGGCCTTTGAGGGCATCAAGGCCCAGGCCGCGATCCGACATCTGTTTCCAGGTCGTCCGGGGAATGATGATCGTGAAGTCTTCTGCCCAGAGCCCCCCGAAGTTCAAATAGGTGCGCTGCCTGCGCTCACCGATGCTCCTGATGCGGCCTTCGACCAGCACGAAGCTGCCGATCCGCTCGCGCAGGCGCTCGGATTGATTCACATCAAGGGGCTTATAGCGGTCATCGGCCCAAACACCAAGGCGTCGTTCGCGGGCCGTGGCCTCGAGAGCGAGAAGTTCGGGCTGGCAGAAGACGCCATCCGGCCCCGCATCGACGAGGGCAAGGCCGGCCTCGACCAATCCATGCGCCCAGTCGAGCGCCGGGGCTTCGCCGGACGACCTGATGCGGATGGCGACGCGGTTCCAGCGGTCGCGCCTGTCCGGCCCCTGGACGAGGGCCGGTTGGCCGATTCGGGCTCTCAGCCAGGAGAGGGCCTGCTCGCGATGGGGCGGGGCGTCGGGAAGGCGGATGCCCGACAGGCGCGCCGATGGCCCTGAAGCCAGGATGAGGTCGCCCTCGGGCGAGAGGCCCTGCAACCGGTCGGGCCTGGCCTCGCTCACACATTCCGCGGACCGGCGGTTTGAGAGCGGGGCCTGTGCGCCGGCGTCCCGGATGCCGATGGCCAGGGCAGGTCCGAGGCACAGGGCCAGAAGCATCCGCAGGGTCGATCCCGTCATGGGACGGGATCATACCCGGTTGTCGGGAAACGGCTACGCTCGGCGCCGTCGTGTGAGCGCTTTTCCTGCGCCGGGCTGTGCTGCCGCGGCTTGTGCCCGCTCTGCCCTGAGCTGTTGTGCTTGTTGTGGTCGCGGCATTCCCGATGGTATGCGCCGCCCTGCCGGCCGGCCTCCGACTTGCCGTTTTTGGTGAAGGAAAACCCGCCTTCTTGCGGGCTTACCAGCGGATGACGACCACGCGCTCCTTGCCGTTCCCGAGTTCCACCGCTTCGGTGCCTTCCGCCTTCCGGTTCTGAGGCTTCGCATCCTCGATAATTTCGATCTCCGCCACATGGGCGGCGAAGGCCTCGTCCACCTCGGCGACGCAGAGCAGCGTATCGGGGGGAAGGTTCTCGACCTGTTTCAGGAAATCGCGAAGCGTCTGCGCCATGATGTACCTCCAGTTGCCTTCACCAACCGGCTTGGCCGTGGGGAGTTCCTTCGGCTCGGCGAGGATGCATTCGGGACCGGGGTCACCCGAACCTTTCGAGGGCACAAGCCACTGGAATGACCCTGCCGACCGTGCTAAATCCCACCTCTCAAGCGGTCCCGTAGCTCAGCAGGACAGAGCAGCGGTTTCCTAAACCGAAGGTCGGAAGTTCGAGTCTTCCCGGGATCGCCAGTTTTCCGCAACAGCCCGCCTACCGCCCCGCCCGCGCGACGGCCGCCTTTGCGTCGTCGAGGTCCGGGGCGTCGATGTGGCGGTAGCGGGCCTGGATGAGGCCGAAGAGGCCGAAGGCGAAGAGGCCCAGGGCCGTCAGGGCCAGAAGCACCCAGCCATAGGGCTGCTGCTGCAGCGCCTCCAGGGCTCCGCCGAGGCCGCGCACCTGTGAAGAGGAGGCGTGCCAGGCGGCAAGGCCCAGGAAGCCGCCGATCATCAGGAACACGACGCCGCGGGCGGCAAAGCCCATGCGGCCGATGGTGCAGATCCAATCCCTCTTGTCGGCCGGCAGGGAGAGGCGGTCCGCCACCCGTCCGCGCCAGGCTTTCACGATGAAGGCGAGGCCCACGCCGACTATGACAAGCCCGACGAGGCCCACCAGCCACCGGCCGAAGGGCTGGCTCATGAGCCAGGCCGTCCAGTCCTGGGCGCCCTGATTTTCACCGCCGCCGCCCGAACTGCGCCCGAGGGCGAGGTTCAGGGCGAAGATCGCAAGACCCGCATAGATGATGCCGCTGACCAGATGCGCGCCCCGGACGGCCCATCCCTTCATGTCCGAGCCGCGATGGTCGGCATCGGTGAGCGCCTCCAGGATCCGCCAGGCGCAGAAGCCGAACAGGCCCACGGCGATCAGGACGAGCCAGACCTTGCCGAAGGGCTGGGAGAGGAGCGTCTGCAGGGCGCTGCGGCTGCCGCCGGTCTGGCCGCCGGACCCGATGGCGGCGAGAAGCGCCAGGCCGCCGACGAGGCCATAGACCACGCCCCTGGCGCCATAGCCGAACCGGGCCAGGGTCTCGACGGGTTTGCGGCTGAGATACGACATAGATGACGGCTCCACTTGTGTCATGAGTGAACCGCCAAGCCTGCGCCGATGTTCCGCCGAGCGGGCGCATCGGAGGCAGGCGCCTCAGCGCTTGCCCAGGTGCCGTGCCAGGGCGGAGGCATCCTCGGCCAGGGGAGGCCCGGCGAGCAGGAGCAGCAGGAGCGCGAAGGGGAGCGAGAACAGGAGGCCGATCTGGCTGAAGCCGATGGCGCCGGTCACGCCGCCGATGAAGAAGGAGGCGAGCAGCAGGGCGAGCAGGCGCAGCTTGGCCCGGTCGGCCAGAACGCGATCCGGCTTGTCCGCATCGCGGTTCCAGTAAAGGAGCTTGCCGAGCTCGATGCCCATATCCGTGACGATGCCGGTCACATGGGTGGTGCGCATGCGGGCGCCGGAGATCTTGGTGACGGTGGCATTCTGCAGGCCCATGATGAAGCACAGGAGAGGCACGGCGAGGGCCGTGAAGGCCGGAGACGGATGGGCGAGCCAGCCCAGGATGCCGAAAGCCAGCAGCAGGAAGGCTTCCAGCATCAGCGGCATGGCATAGCGGCTGCCGAGATGGTGGCGGCGTCCCCAGTTGATCAGCATCGCCGAGCAGGCGGCGCCCACGACGAAGGGCAGGAACGCCATGAGCCCGAGGGCGACAAGCTGGAGGGAGCCCAGCGCCGTATTGTCGGCCATGCCGGAGACGATGCCCGACATGTGCGAGGTGTACTGGCCGACGGCCAGGAAGCCGCCGGCATTGATCGCGCCCGCCACGAAGGTGAGCGCCATGCCGAGCAGGGTGTCCGCCGCATCCGTCCGCTCATGAGCCATGATGGACTTCACCGACCGGATGCTGAAGTCGCGGGGCTCTGGCTTGGTGGACTGAGCGCTCATGGGCTTGAGCTTAAAGCATCGTGCGGAAAAGTAGACCCGGTTTTCCGCACGATGCTTGAACGCCGAACGTTCAGGAGATCCAACGCACCGAAGGGCTGCCCGATGATCGATCTTCGGGCAGCCGATGTTCCGTCACTGTGCGACGCTGGTCGAGGCCGAGGCGCGCCGCTCCATGGGCGGAATGCGGAAGGTCTTTGCGATCTCGGCATCGCCGATCCGCTCGGCCAGGGAGCTGCCGCCGACGAAGACCTGGATCGCGCCCTCTTCCACGAGGGTGGTGCCGTCGTCGAGGTGGAATCCGAGCGACTC
Source organism: Microvirga splendida (assembly GCF_016427565.1). Lineage (GTDB taxonomy): Bacteria > Pseudomonadota > Alphaproteobacteria > Rhizobiales > Beijerinckiaceae > Microvirga > Microvirga splendida. The sequence goes on along the minus strand of NZ_JAELXT010000001.1, from coordinate 423,915 downwards.
CACCGGTACCCGCAGGGTGACGCGCTTCGTCTCGCCGGGCTTGAGCGCGATCTTCTCGAAGGCCTTCAGCTCGCGCAGGGGACGGCTGCGGCTTGCCACCGGATCGCGGGTGTAGAGCTGCACGACCTCCTGGCCCTCGCGTTTGCCCGTGTTCGTCACGCTCACGGTCACCTCCAGTGCCTCACCCTGTTCGAGCCGCTTCTGCGCGATCGCGGCGTCGGAATAGGCGAACTGCGTGTAGCTCAGGCCCCAGCCGAACGGGTAGAGCGGCGCGATCCCTTCGTCGATGTATTGCAGGGTGAAGCGGTTGTTGTCGAGGGTCGGACGGCCGGTGGGCAGCCGGTTGTAGTAGAGCGGCAGCTGCGCCGTCGCGCGGGGCCATGTCAGCGGCAGCTTGCCGCTCGGGCTCACGTCGCCGAACAGCACGTCGGCCACGGCCGGGCCTGCTTCCGTACCCGGATACCAGGCCATCAGGATGGCGGGAATGCGCTCGGCCACCCGTCCCAGCACCTGCGGGCGCCCGCCAAGGAGAACGAGGGCGATGGGCTTGCCGGTCTTGGCCAGCTCTTCCAGCACCTCGATCTGCTTGCCGTTGAGTTCGAGATACGCGCGGGAGGCCGCCTCGCCGGAAAGCTCCTGCGGTTCGCCGAAGACGGCGACGACGAAATCGGATTGCTTTGCGACGTCGAGGGCAGCCTGGAGCCCGCTTGTGTCGCGGCAGAACAGGTCGCAGGCCGGAGCGTGGCGCACCGTCATGCCTGCATCCTTGGCGCGACGGCGGATGCCTTCAAGGATCGTGACGCTGTCCTCCTTGTGCCCGCGGGCCGCGTGCGGGCCCATCTGGTCATGGGGCGCATCCGCGAGAGGGCCGATGACCGCGATGGAGCGGGCGCTGGCCGGCACGGGCAGCACGTCGCCGCGGTTCTGCAGCAGCACGAAGGTTTCGCGCGCGACCTCGCGCGCCGCCTGGCGCGATTCCGGCGAGGGGAAGACCGAATCGACCCGGGAGGGATCGATGTCGGGACGGTCGAACAGGCCCATGCGGAACTTGGTGCGCAGCACTCGGCGCACCGACTCGTCGACGACGCTTTCCGGCACTCGGCCGGCGCGCACCTCGTCGGGCAGGTGCTTGATGTAGAGCAGCCCCATCATGTCCATGTCGACGCCGGCGAGGATCGCCTTGCGGGCGGCTTCCGCGCCATCCGCCGCGATGCCGTGGTTGATCAGTTCGCCGATGCCGACCCAGTCGGAGGTGACGAAGCCGTCGAAGCCCCATTGCCGGCGCAGCACGTCGGTCAGCAGCCAGGAATTGGCCGTGGAGGGCTCGCCGTTCAGCGCATTGAATGCGGCCATGAAGCTCGCCGAGCCCGCCTCTACGGCCGCCCGGAACGGCGGCAGGTAGGTGTCGTACATCTCCGCACGGGGAATGTAGGTGGTGTCGTAGTCGCGCCCGCCCTGCGGCGCGCCGTAGCCCGCGAAGTGCTTCGTGGAGGCCGCAAGGCCCCCCTGGCGGAAGCCTTCCACGCGGGCTGCGGTCAGAACGGAGCCCAGATGGGGATCCTCGCCGAAACCTTCGACGATGCGGCCCCAGCGGCTGTCGCGCGAGAGGTCGGCCATGGGCGCGAAGGTCCAGTTCACGCCGATGTAGGCGGCTTCCTTGGCGCCCCATTCGGAAGCCATGCGCGAGACCCGCGGGCTGAAGGCCGCAGCCTCTCCCAAGGGAAGCGGAAACTGGGTGCGAAAGCCGTGCAGCACGTCGAGGCCGAAGAGCGGCGGGATCTTGAGGCGGCTCTGACGGGCCAGGGCCTGGGCGCGGGCCACGTCCTGGGCGCTGTTGAAGTTGAGCAGGGCGCCCGTCTTGCCCTCGGAGATGTCCTCCCAGCGCAGGGGCGGCCCGTGGGAGACCAGGTTCAGCTGGCCGACCTTCTCCTCCAGGGTCATCTGCCCCAGGAGCTCGTCGACGCGGCGCTCGATGGATTGGTCCGTTGTTTCCCGGGCTCCGGTCTGCGGGACGAAAGAAGCCGTCAAAACCGCCGCGAGCGCCAGCCGCGCCAATCCATGGACATCAGAAAGCCGCACAATCATCTCCTTTGTGGGACAGTAACACTTTATCGTGGGGCAGCCGCGCTTGCCGCCGGTTCGTGTTACACAAGATAGTCGTTGCAAGTGGCGTCTGAGGGACGCCCGGTCAATTCATATTTTCGGGAAGCTCAAGTGCCTGTGCTGCCTGCCCTGTTGAAGCTGTCGCTGCTGGCCTTGTCCTGCGCCGTGATCCTGTCGGGTTTCGCGCTGGCCGGCGCTGCCTTCTCCAGGGAGTCCATGCTGATCGCGGCGGCGGCGGGGCTTTTCCTGCTGATGGCCGCCGGAGCTCCGCTCCTGATCGGACGGCAGATCAGACAGGCTCTCCGGGACAGGGAAGCCGGCGCGTCCGACGAGTTCTCGGTCTTCGAGGACGTCACCGCCGGTCCGGTCGAAGAACCCGCGACGCCGTTCGCATTCGCCGAGGATGCCTTCCCGGAGGTGTCCTCTGCGCCGGATGAAGACGAGGCCCTGCGCCGCCTCCAGAAGGCCCAGGCCGTCGACCGGCTGCGCGACGGCATCACCCATGATCTCAACAACCGGCTCATGGTGATCAGCGCCAATATCGATGCCGCGGCGCGCCAGCTGAAGGAGCAGCCGATCCTTCAGCGCAAGCTGCTCTCCGCGCTCGTGGCCGCCGATCAGGCGGCCAAGCTCATCGCGCAATCGACCGCCTTCGCACGGCAGGGCGATCCACGGGTGCAGTATGTGAACATCGCCGAGCAGGTGGGTTCGGTCGCCGGCCTGATGAGCCGCTCGCTCCTGCGCGATACGGTCGAGCTGCGGCTGTCCCTGGCGGAGGATCTCTGGCCCGTGGAGGCCGATCCGGACGATATCCAGACGGCCGTCGTGACGCTGAGCGGGCATGTCCGCGACGCCCTGCCTCAGGGCGGCACCATCACGGTCGAAGCCCGCAACATGCGGGTCGAGAAGGGAGCGCTGCCGGACCTGACGCGCGAGGGCGACTTCGTGCAGCTGACGATCCGCAGCTCAGGGCCCGACGATGGGCGCCATGTGCCGGAGGCCGATCTCGAGCAGGCCTTCGTCCTGCGCGACATCGATCTCTCGTCCTGGCTGTCCCTGCGCCAGAGCCTGCATTTTCTGGAGGGGCTCGGCGGCGCCTCCGAGGTGCGCCGGGATGGAGCGGCCACCGCAATCATCCTCTATCTTCCCCGGGCGGATGCGGCGACCCTGCTGGAGCCCGGAGCCCCGAGCGAAGACGACGCGCCGGATGAGCAGGTGCCGAACCACACGGAAATCCTGGTCGTGGACGACGAGCTCGAAGTGGCGCTCGCCCTTCAGTCGAGCCTGGAGGAGTTCGGCTACGTGGCGAGCATCGCCACCGATGCCGCGCAGGCGATCAGAACCCTGAATGCCCGCAGGCCCGCGCTGGTGCTGGCGGATATCGCGATGCCGGGCACCATGAACGGCATCATGCTGGCACGCGAGGTGCGGCAGATCGCGCCGGCCATGCCCGTGCTGCTGATCACGGGCAACCCCGTTGCCGCCGACGAGACCAGCGAATTTCCTCTGCTCCAGAAGCCCATCGTCAGCCGCGACCTGCATGCGGCGATCCAGCGGCACCTGAACCCGCCGCGCGACGGCAAGGTGATTCCGCTCTTCCCGCGCACCTCCAGGCGCGCTCGCTGATCCAGCCTGGATCCCAAAGGTGCAAGTCCACTGTTGGGCCCTGGCCCTAGAGGGCCAGTGCCGCCGCCGAGAGAGGAACCGTCGCCTCACCGGCGGCTTCGGTGAGCGCCGCGAACAGCCGCTGCTGCGGCTTCTTCCAGACCAGCAGCTCAGGGTGCCATTGAACGCCGAGCAGGAACGGCGCGCTCCGGCTCTCGATGGCCTGCACGATGCCGCTCTCGTCACGGGCCGCGATGCTGAGGCCCTGCCCGAGCCGGTCGACGGACTGATGATGCAGGGCGTTCACGAGACATGGGTTGCAGCGCAGGATGCGGTCGAGGCGCGATTCTTTCTCGACGGAGACCGTCTTGCGCGGCAGGACGGTGCGCATCTTCGGCGCCTGCACGTAGACCTCGTAGATGTCCGTGTGCAGCGTGCCGCCAAGCGCCACGTTGATCATCTGCGATCCGCGGCAGATGCCGAGCACCGGCAATCTGGCCGGAAGGGCCGCCTTGAGCAGGCCGAGCTCCAGCTTGTCGCGATCGGGGTCGATGCGCACGTCGGGCAGAACCTGCCCGCCGTAGATCTCCGCGCCGATGTCGTCGCCGCCGCCGATGACGAGCCCGTGGAGCGGCTCAGCCGGCAAGGGATTCCCCGGCACGAGGCGGATGGAGCGCGCGCCTGCGCGATAAAGCGCCAGCCGGTGCATGAGGTAGCTGCGCCATCCGCCGCGCCGGGAGGTGGTGACGCCGATGAGGGGCTTCGTCATGTGCGTATGACCTGTTCCACCACGTTGGCCCAGCTCTTCTCCGTGCCCTCGAAACCGAGATAGGCAGAGCCGACCGCATCCAGCTTCTCGCGATCGGCGGCCAGGCGCTCGACGCAGACCCAGCGGTTCCAGTCCGGCGCGATGCTCCAGCCGGGATCGCTCACCCGCGCATCGGGCAGGCGGTAGTGAAATGTGGGGCGGCCGTTGATCTTTTCGTTCGGCAGCACGTTCCGCACGCGCTCCTCATCGAAGTGGTGCAGGAGCGGCAGAAGGTCGAGGTCGCGGTTCCGGGTCGGGTTGAAGGCAAGGTAGTCGTCGATGAAAGCCGCGATGTCGGGCCCGTAATCCGGCTCGACGATTTTGCGGACATACTCGGCCGGAAACGGATCCGCGAAGCCGAGGAGATTGCGGGTCGTGTCTGGGGAGGCCTCGCGCCGGAGCCATGGATTGAGCAGCGCGAAGCTTTTCATGAAGGCCGTGACGGTCGCTGCGTCCTGGCGGGGGATCTCCGGGTTGAAATGCAGTCCGAAGGCATAAAAGGGCGCATCCTGCGTGCCCTTGGCGCCGAGCCGGCGCAAGACCGCCAGGATGCGGTTAAGCTCTTCCAGCCGGTCGATGGGGGTCGGGGCGGTGACGAGTTCGCAGGGCACGAGATAGCTTGCCGCAAAGCCGAACAGTGCGGCGATCTTGGGCAGCACGCCGCGCTGGGTGCCGGCCTGCTTGCCCGGATGCAGGATCCGGCTGTCGAGCTCCACGGTCAGGTCGCCGATGGCCGATTCCTTCAGGGCGAAGGCATGGGGGTCCTCCTCGAGGAGCCGTCCCCCGAGCGCCTCCTGCAGGGCCTGCACGGTCTTCTCGGCGGACGGGCCGACGAACTCGATCTCGACCCCGACCGTGCGCATCTCGCCCTGCTCGTTGTGCAGGACCGGCGGCAGGGCGAAGTCGATTGCGGTGGAGAGCGCCGGCTGCGCCATGAAGAACTCCGATAAAGCCAACACAAACTTGTGAGCGAAGAGGTGAACGGACGCGCTTGAGTTCAGGTTCCTTCCTGCGACGAGAGTTCCCGATGTGGCTTTCCGGCGGCAGGTTGGCTACAAGCCCCGCATCATGATTCATCGCACCTCCCCGACCGAACGCACCGCCTGGGCGGCGGAACTCCGCGCGACTCTGGCCCTCGGCTGGCCGCTCGTTCTCGCCACCCTGGCGCAGAACGCCTTGATGACCACCGATGTGATTCTCATGGGCTGGATGGGTTCGGAATCGCTCGCGGCGGGTGCACTCGGCACCAATCTCTATTTCGCCTTCCTCATTTTCGGCATCGGCCTCGTCAACGCCACCTCGCCGATCATCGCCGAGGAGCTTGGCCGCAAGCGCCATTCCGTGCGCGAGGTGCGGCGCACCGTTCGCCAGGGCCTGTGGGCCTCGGTGACGGTTGCGATCCCGATCTGGATCGTCGCCTGGAACGGAGAAGCGATCCTGCTTGCCATCGGCCAAGAGCCCAGGCTTGCGCACAATGCCGGCGAGTACATGCGGGCGCTGCAATGGAGTCTGCTGCCGTTCCTGTTCTTCCTGGTGCTGCGCTCCTTCCTGGCGGCGCTGGAGCGTCCGGGTTGGGCCCTGTTCATCGGCTTGCTCGCCATCCCGGTGAATTTCGGCGCGGCCTATGCCCTGATGGTGGGCTCGTTCGGCCTGCCGGCCCTGGGGCTGATCGGCGTGGGCCTCGGCACGGTGTTGTCGAGCACGTTCATGTTCCTCGGGCTCGCCCTGGTGATCGTCCTCGACCCGAAACTGAGGCGCTATCATGTGTTCGGGCGCTTCTGGCGAGCCGATTGGCCGCGCTATCGCACCCTGTGGCGGCTTGGCGTTCCCATCGGCCTGACGCTGATGTTCGAGGTGACGATCTTCAACGCGGCTGCCATGCTTATGGGCCGGCTCGGCGCGAGCGAGCTCGCCGCCCATGCGGTAGCGCTGCAGATCGCCTCCTTCTGCTTCTCGGTTCCGCTCGGCATCGGGCAGGCCGTCACGGTGCGCGTGGGCCGCGCCTATGGGGCGCAGGACGCGCCAGGGGTCACCCGCGCCGGCTGGACGTCGTTCGCGCTCGGCACGGGCTTCATGGTCATCACGGCCTCACTCATGATGTTCGCCCCGCACCTGCTGCTCGGCGCCTTCCTCGATTTGAGCGACCCGAAGAATGCGCTCGTGGTCGAGCTGGCGCGCTCGTTCCTGGTGGTGGCGGCCATCTTCCAGCTGGTGGACGGCGCGCAGGCGGTCGGTGCCGGCATGCTGCGCGGTCTTCAGGACACGCGGGTGCCGATGGTCTATGCGGCCCTGGGCTATTGGGGCGTCGGCCTGCCGCTCGGCATCATCCTGGCCTTCGGCACGCCGCTGCGCGGCATCGGCATCTGGATCGGGCTCGCGAGCGGGCTCACCGTGGTGGCGTCGCTCATGCTGTGGCGCTGGCTGCGCCGCGACCGGCTCGGGCTGGTCACGGCCATGCCACAGGACGTTCAGGAAGCGTTTGCGAGCTGATTGACGAGACGCGAGAGATCGACGGGGGCGAACTGCGCATCCTCGCGGGTGACGCTCACCTCCTCGACGGTGAGGCGCCGCCACTGGGCGAGCCGCGCCAAGGCCTCCTGCACCAGATCCTCCGGCGCTGAGGCTCCGGCGGTGAGGCCGATCACGGCGGCCCCGTCGATGAAGGAGAGGGTCAGATCCTTCGGATCCTGCAGAAGCAGCGCCTGGCGGCCCTCGTTGACGGCCACCTCGCACAGGCGGTTGGTGTTCGACGAGTTGCGCGCGCCGCACACGATGATCCGCTCCGCCCGCCGGGCGATGACGCGCACCGCCATCTGCCGGTTCTGCGTCGCGTAGCAGATGGTCTTCACGTCCGGTCCCTGGATGGCCGGGAACCGTGATTTCAGCGCCGCGATGATCTCGCGCGTGTCGTCCACGGAGAGCGTAGTCTGGGTGACGTAGGCGATGCGCTCCGGGTTCAGGACAGGCACGTTAAGCGCCTCCTCGACGCTCTCGATCACATGCACGGTGCCGTCGATCTGACCCGTCGTGCCCTCGATCTCCACATGGCCCCGGTGGCCGATGACGATGATCTCGCGGCCTGCCCTGGCATGGCGCTGTCCTTCGAGATGAACGCGGCGCACGAGCGGGCAGGTGGCGTCGAGCACGGAGAGCCCGCGGCCTGCGGCCTCCCGCTCCACCGCGCGCGACACCCCATGGGCGCTGAAGATGGCAACCGCACCGTCGGGAATCTGCGCGATGTCATCGACGAAGACCGCACCCTTGCGTTTGAGGTCGTCCACCACCCGGTTGTTATGGACGATCTCATGGCGCACATAGACGGGCTTTCCCGTGCGCTCCAGCGCGTCCTCGACAGCCCGGATGGCGCGTTCGACCCCGGCGCAGAAGCCTCGCGGCGCCGCCAGCAGAACGGTGAGCGGCGGATGGTCCTGAATCATGCCGCATCCTCCGTCTTCAAGGCTGAATCTCTGGCAATGGTGGCCCGGGTGCCGCGGGCGTGGTGCAGAATGGATGCGGCGTGCTCGCCGGCCATCACGGCGCTCTCAATGGTGGCGGGAAGGGAGCCGATCCAGTCGCCGGCCAGCGCCAAGTTGGCGAGCGGCCGCAGGGGCGGCTGCGGCAGCGTCTCGGCGGCTTGGCGGATCGTGGCGCGCTTTTCCTTCACGACGCGGGTTTCGGGCTGCTGGTCGGCGCGTGCATCGAGGCCGAGGGAGCGCAAGGCGGGCGCGATCTCGCGCCAGATCCGCGCCGCCACATCGAACGCACTCTGATCGACCACCGCGTCGGCCGCCGAGACGGTGACGCTCACATGGCCCGGGCGGATCAGCGCCCATTGGGCGAGAGTTCCGATAAAGCCGATGAAGCGCGGATGCTCCAGCCCCTGCATGCGGTAATGCACGTTGAGGATCGGCTCGAACTGCGTCGGCACGGGAAGCTCGGGCAGAAGCCGCTCCACCTCATAAGGAGGGAGCGCCAGGATCACGCGGTCGTCGGGGCCGAGCATCACTGTGCGGTCGCTGAGCGCCAGCCCGATCACGCGCCCGTTGGCCGTGAGCAGCATGCGCAAGCGCTGACCGGTGAGAACGGGCACGCCTCTGGCCTGCAGGGTCGCGACGGCGGGCGCGATCAGGTCCTCGCTCAGCCCGTTCTTCGCCACCAGGAGACGCCCGGCGCCGGGGCGGATGAGCTGGCGGAGCGCACAGGCGAGCCGCTGCGCGGAGGCCTGCTCGGGCGGCGTGTTGAGCACCGCCACCGTCAGCGGCTCGATCAGGCTGTCCATGATCGGGCGCTTCCCGATGATGGAGGCCACCGGGCAGTCCTTCGCGGCAAAGACCAGGCGCAGGATGCGGGCGAGATCGGGCAGGGTCAGCCCCTGCGGGCGGCGGGATGGCCGCAGCCAGGACCAGGGCGAGAGGCCGACCCGGCGCATCTCGCCGGTGCGCCCGTCATAAAGGGGAAGGCCCTTGGACTCGGGCTCGATCCAGCGCTCGCGCGCACCTACGGTTCTCAGGAGATCGAGCGCCCGCCCGTTCGCCGTGAACAGCACATGGGTGCCGTTGTCGTGATCGAACCCATCGGCAGGATGCAGCGTGCGGCAGCGCCCGCCCGGATGGGGAGCCGCCTCGTAGAGCACGGCTTCGCCGCCATCCGCCGTGACGGCCAGCGCCGCGCTCAAGCCTGCGATTCCCGCGCCGACGATATGGGTGCGTCGTGCTGTCATGCGGCCCTCATGGCGCGGGTGATGAGGTGCAGGCGATCCGCTGTGCTCAGGCGCAGCCGGCCTTGGCGCGTGCCCCAGCCGCGGGCCTGCAATCGTGCGAGCACGCGGCGATAATTCTCCATCATCAGGATCGCGGGTTTCAAGGCCGTGCGGTCGAGGCGCGTCAGGGCGGCATCGGCAACGGCAAAGCCTGCATGCGCCTCTTCGGCCAAGCCTTCGCAGACGCGGGCGAAGCGCGGATCGGCCACGAGGGTGGCGGCGGGCGCATCCTGCAACCCGAGCTGCGCCAGCCGCGACAGGGGAACATAGACGCGCTCGCAGGCTGCATCCTCGTCCACGTCGCGAAGGATGTTTACGAGTTGCAGGGTGCGCCCGAGATTGATGGCGAAATCATGGGCCGACGGCACGCCGAAGATGCGGATCGACAGGGCTCCGACCGAACCCGCTACCCGGCGGCCGTAGAGATTGAGCTCGTAATCGCTCGTGATCCGCACCCTGTCCGCGCTGTCCATCTCCATGCCGTCGAGGAGCGCGTGGCATTCCTCCATCGGCAGCTTGAAGAGGGTCGACGCACGGGCGAGCTCGCGCCCGACGGGCGTCTCCGGGGCGCGCTGCAGCCGGTCGAGCTCGCGTCGCCATTCGCGCAGGAAGGCGCGCTTCTCGGAGGGCGGCGCGGCCCCGTCGGCGATGTCGTCGACGGCGCGGCAGAAGGCATAAACCGCATGCATGGCCCGCCGACGTTCCTGCGGGAGGCTCTGCATGCCGAGGCGGAACGACGATCCGGAGCGCCGCACCATGGCGGCCGTGATGCGCTGGTCGCTTCCCGCCGGCTGGCGCAGCGTTCCGCCCAGCCCCTTCAGGAAGGCCATGCAGGCGTCGGCCTTGCTCACCTGCACCCGCTCCAGAACCGGATCGCTGCGGCGCAGGCGTTCGCTCAAGCGCCGGGCCAGCGCGACCGTGGCGATGCTCTGGGCGCGCAGGCGAGGATTCTGCAGATGCTCCGGCAGGGATTGCGCCTGATCGATCAGCGCGTCGACCCGGTCGAGCATGGCGTCGCACACGCTGCGGCGCAGATCGGCACGCGACGGTTCGAAGAAGGCCTTTTTCGAACCTGCGCCCATGATCCAGCGCAGCGGGATGTAGATGCGCCCGAGATTGTCGTGATCCTTGCCGCAATCCTGCAGGTGGTTGAGGATCTGCAGCGCCGTGCACAAGGCATCCGCCGGACCTTGCGCGCCGCCGCGCTCCTTGTGCAGCGCCAGCAGGAAGCGTCCGACAGGGTTGGCCGAGAAGCGGCAATAGTCGATGAGCTCCGCCCACTCGTTGTAGCGCGCCTTCACCGCGTCCTGGCGGAAGGCGCGCAGGAGATCGCGCGCCTGCACGATCCCGGCCTTGTGCTGCCTGTCGGCGGCATGCAGGCGCGCCGCTTCGGGAATCGCAGGATCCCCGGCGATGAGCGCCTGCTCGAGCTCATCGAGCCGGTTGAGCTTCTCGGCTGCTTTCAGCCCCGGTGCATCGGCGATGTCGTCGGCGAGCCGCGCGAAGGCGTAGAAGGCGAGAACCGCATCCCGGTGCTCGGGCGAGAGCACCAGGGAGGCCACGGGAAAATTCTCGTTCCGTGGCCGCTTCGTTGCCTGCATCGTGTCCAGGCTCATGGCTTCACCCCGACAGGATAGAGCCGCCCCTTCCAGCCGGCCCGATGGGCCGTGCCGATCCGCAGGAGCACGCTCCATTGAATGGCGAGGCCGACGAGCATGGTGAAGGGATGCAAGGGGATGGACCAGGGATTCTCCCGCGTCGCCACGGTCACAAGCGTCCGCGTCGCGAGGGACAGGAGCGCCGCAGCCACGATGGGCAGATTCGGCGCGAACGGCAGCAGCACGAACGGCAGGATATGCCCGCCGAGGAGAAGCGCCGTCCAGACCGGCAGCGCGACGGGCGTCGCCATGCCTTCATGGGCGTTCTTGGCAAAGCCGTTCCAGGCCTCGTCGAAGCGCGCATACATCCGGCAGGAGGCGAGGGGATCGCCCGGCACGAGATCGGTCATGAAGCCCTTGCGGCGGAAGAGCCGCGCGAGCTGAATGCCGTCATGGATCCGCGCGTGGATCGCGGCGTGGCCGCCGCTCGCGCGATAGGCCTCCCGCTCCACCAGCATGAGCTGGCCGCAGGCCGCGCCGAGCCCCGGATCGCGGGAAAGGCGCATGAAGCCCATGGGCAGATAGCCGAGGAGCAGCAGGTTGATGGTGGGGACTGTCAGCAGCTCGCCTGGCGAGCGCATGATCTGGCGCGGCACGGCGCTCACCAGGCCGGCATTGGTCTCCTGCGCGTGTCCCGCCAGACGGGCGGCGGCCTGCGGCCTCAAGCGCACGTCGGCATCCACGAACAGGAAGTGCGTGCCCTGGGCTGCTTCGGAGAGATGATGGCAGGCGTGAACCTTGCCGGTCCACCCTTCCTCGAGCGGAGGAGCCGTGAGGAGGCGCACCCGTGCGTCGCGGGCGGCATAGGCGCGGACGATCTCGGGCGTCGCATCCGTCGAGCCGTCGTCCATGACCAGGATCTCGACCGGCACGCCAACGCTGGCCAGAGCCGCATCGAGGGCAGGGCCGATGTTCTTCGCTTCGTTGCGTGCGGGGATCAGGATCGAGACGAGGACATCTCCTTTCGGCGCATGGGCCGGTGTCGCCCGCAGGATGCTCAGGTTCACGAGAGCCAACGCGAAGGGGAGGATCGCGAGCGCGAGCAGGATGAGGCCGAGCACCATCATGACGGGCGTCCCTCATGCGAGGGATCGAAGCTTCGTCCGCGCAGGGCTGCCGCCACCCGGCGCCAGCCGTCGTAGAGGCCGCCCACGCCGGCCCGGCCTTCGAGCAGGGCGCGGAAGCGCGCCGGGTCGCGGCTCTGCACGTCGGCGCTCAGCCGGTCGAGGGTGGTGGCGAGTTCGCCCTCGAGGCGGTCCAGGCGCGCGGGGCGTGCGAGGCTCAGGAGGTCCTCGCCGCGCATGGGCTTGCCGAACGCGATAAAGGTCTCGGCCCCGCGCTCCAGCCAGAAGCCGTACTCGATGGCGAGCGGGATGATCGTGCAGCCGGGCGCGAGTTCGGGAAGGCGCGCCACGCCGGCTTTCAGGCCGAGCGGGCGCTCGCGCACGTCGCTGAAGTGCCCTTGGGCGGTGATCCAGAGCGCGCGGTCCGGCGACGACAGGATCTCGGCGCTGGCGCGCAGGAAGTCCGCCGCGCCGCGCGGGCTCTCGAGATCGACGCCGAAGGCGCCGATGCGGCCGAAGACGCCGTATTGCTTGAGCATCGCGGCGTCGATGGGCGCGTAGCTTTCGTAAGAGGGCAGGAAGCGATCCGCAGCGATGATATAGACCGCCGCGTCCCACCACGCCGGGTGGTTTGAATAGACGATCACCGGACCGCTCGCAGGAGCGGCCGGCATGCCCCAGGCGGCGATCCGCAGCGCATTCATGTGCCGCGTGAAGTAGCGGCGGAAGGTCGAGACCATGAAGCGGTGGAGCAGGGGGGAGCGACGCGCAACAGGTGAAAGCCCACCGCGACGGGGCGGTGAGCGTTCTGTGGCGGCCTTGCTCGTTTCCTGCCTCAAGACACGTTCCGTAGATCGGTGACCTTGGTGTCTGCATCGAGCGCGTCGGCGGCGATCCAGCCCGACATCATGACCATCGGCATGCCCGGCCCGGGATGGGCCGCACCGCCGGCGAGGTAGAGGCCCTGCACCTGGCGGCTGCGGTTGCCCGGCTTGAACGCGCCCATGAACTTGCCGTGGCTCGCCAGACCGTAGATAGCGCCGTTGAGCACCTTGTAACGGTCATGGATGTCCTGCGGCGTGAGATGGCGCTCGACGACGATGCGCTCCTCGATGTCCTCCATGCCCGCCGTGCGTTTCAGCTTGTCGATGATCGTCTGGCGATAGGCCGGGAACATCTGCGACCAGTCGTGATGCGGGCGGAGATACGGCGTGTGCACCAGCACGTAGAGCGCCTCGCCGCCTTCCGGCGCGACGCTCGGGTCGGTGGCGGCCGGTGCCGCGAGATAGCAGGTGGGATCGGGCGCCGGCTCGCCGCGGCGGTAGATGTAGTCGAACTCCTCCTCCGGGTCGCGCGAGAACACGAAGTCGTGGTGGAGCACGTGATCGTAGCGCTTGTTGAGGCCGAGATAGAGCACCACGCCGGAGCAGGCAGGCTCGAAATCCTTCTTCGCGTAGTGCTCGCCCACCTCGCCGCCGACGAGCTCGCGATAGGTGCGGATCGAATCCATGTTGGAGATCACGCGGTCGTAGGCCACCGTTTCGCCGCTCGCGAGCACGAGGCCGGTGACGGCGCCGTTCTCGATCCTGAGGGACGCCACGTCGCTGTCAGTCTTGATGGTGGCGCCGAGTTCCGTCGCGAGCTTCGCCAGGGCCTCGGCCACGGCGCGGGTGCCGCCCATGGGATACCACACGCCGTCCGCCGCCTGCATGTGGGCGATGGCGCACAGCACGGCGGGCGAGCCATAAGGAGAAGAGCCGACATATTGGGTGAAGTGGTCGAGCATCTGGGCCAGGCGCTCATCCTTCACCTTGGACCGGATCGTGCCGGCCACCGACGATCCCATGCGCAGGGACAGCACGTCCCGCAACGTTCCCGGATTCATGTTGGCGCGGATGTTGATCGTGTCGAAGAGGTCCTCCACCGGCTTCCAGAAGAAGAACTTGTTCGAGATCTCGTGGAGATGGGCGGAAATCTCCTGGAAGCGCTTGTAGCCCTCGCCGGTGTTCTTGCCCGGAGCGAAGCGGTCCATGGCCTGGGCCATGGCGTCGATGTTCTCCTGCAGGTCGATCTGCGTGCCGTCGTCGAAGAAGCAGCGCCATTGCGGATCGAGCCGCACGAGGTCGAGATAGTCGTGGAGGTTGCGCCCGGCCTCGGCGAAGATGCGCTCCAGGACCCGCGGCACGGTGAGGATGGTCGGGCCCATGTCGAACCGGAACCCGTCCTCGTGCAGCACGGCCGCCTTGCCGCCGATCCAGGCGTTCTTGTCATAAAGCGTGACCGTGTGGCCGCGGGCGGCGGCAACGCAGGCGGCCGCCAATCCGCCCAGTCCTCCGCCGATGACTGCAACCGAACTTCCTTGAGCGCTCACGATGTCCTCCCGCAGGGCACGAGCCTAGTCGTTCCAAGGCCGGTGTCCAGTTGTGTTGGTTCTAGGAATGGCATGACCCACTTCAAGGCAGATCACGCAGGTTTGGGCGACGGGCGCAGATCATGCGCAGGGACTGCCGTCCCGGCGCCCGGATCACCGGGTCGAAGCCGGCCGATTCCAGGAGCGGCTTGATCTGGGCCACGTCGCGGGTGTTGCCGCCCCAGAGCAGGTTCTTCAGCCGGTTGACCACGGATGCCGTGCTCCGGCCGTCATGGGCGAGGGCTGCGACCAGAAGCCAGCCTCCCGGCTTCAGGGCGCGGAAGATCCGGCGAATGGCCTCCTCGATGACCGCATCGGGCAGGAACATCTGGGGCAGGAAGGCGAGGTCGAAGGTTTTGTCCTCCTGCATCTCCTCCACCCGCTCCCGGCGGATCGCGATGCGGTTCGCCAGCCCCGCCTGCCGCACATGCGCTTCGCCGAGCTCGGCCGGATGCGGTGCCGGCTCCAGCGCGACGGCGCTCAGGCGGGGGTATTGCCGGCAGAGCGCGATGGAGAGGCCTGCAGCGCCTGCCCCCACGTCGAGAAGCGACGCTCCGGGGGCCTCCAGCCGCGGGACGAGACCCGGCAGGAACTTCAGCTTCGGCAGCGCCCGCGTGGTCCAGTGCCGGGTCAGGGTGCCCTGCGCCTCGATGATGGCGTCGTCGGTGTGCGACCAGCCGTCGAGGCTCAAGGTTCCCGCCTTCAGCCTGCGCCGGAAATCCTCGCTCTGCAGCAGCGGTGCGCGCAAGGCGGCCTTGAAGGTCTCCGCCCCTTCCGGCGACGTGAACGGCATCAGGGACGGTGAGGCCTGCACCCGGCCGCCCTTCCATGTGATGAAGCCGCGGGCGGCGAGCGCATCGAGCAGGGTTTGCACGAGAGCCGGCGGAAGGGACAGGGCCTGCGCCAGCTCGGCGCTGGTGGCCGGCTGCCTGAGCCGCATGAGCAGGCCGCTCTCGGCGCAGGCCGACAGGACGCTTGCCGACCAGATGGCGGTATCGGCCTCTTCGAGCACCTTCAGGACGTCGTCAGCCTTTCGGGAGGCCGGCGCGCCGACGGGAATGCGCCAGGAGCCGAGACCCATGGAGCCGAGGCCGAAGCGGTCTCCCCCATGGGACAGAAGGGCATAGGCGCGCCACAGCATGGGGATCTAGCGGATCGACGGCAGGGCCTTCATCGAGGGATCCTCGATGAGGGTTCGGGCCGATTGGCGGGCTTGGGGGCCGATGAGGGAATGAGAAACAGAAACGCGAGCAATCCGATCCGGCTCATGGCATCTTCCCTCACAAAGCGGCTTCGCCCACCGGCGCGACGGCGGGCTCCGGCCTGTCATTCCCGACCTTGCGGCGCTCGCGATCTTCGAGCAGCAGGCGCGTCGTGATCCGGGCGCCTTCGTAAATGACCGGCAGCCCGCTGCCCGGATGGGTGCCGCCGCCGACGAGATAGACGTTGCGGCCAAAGCGGTTGTGCGGCCGGAAATAGAGCATCTGCGTCAGGTTGTGCGCGAGATTGAAGGTGGCGCCCTCGAAAACCGCGAACTCGTCCTCCCAGCCGCGCGGCGTCACCACGCGCTCGAAGCGGATGCGGCTTTCGATGTCGGTGAGGCCGAGCACCTTCAGCCGCTCCAGGGCGATCCTGCGATAGCGCGGCGCCTCCTGCGCCCAGTCGACGTCGCAGCGCAGGTTCGGCACGGGCACCAGCACGTAAAGGCTCGCATGGCCCTTGGGCGCAAGCGACGGGTCGGTCACGCCGGCATGATGCACGTAGATCGACGGCTCGTCGGGCAGAATGCCGTTGGTGATCTCGTGGATGTTGCGCTCGTATTCCTTCGACAGCAGGATCGTGTGGTGGGCGAGATCGCCCACATCACCTTCGATGCCGAGATACAGCATGAAGGTGGAACAGGAGATCTTGGCGCGATCGAGCTTCTTGTTTTTCCAGCGCGGGCGCATTTCTTCCGGCACGAGGCGGCGCATGGCATGGCCGAAGTCGCCGTTGACCACCACGGAGCCGGCACCGAACCGCTCGCCGCCGGCCTCGATGCCGACCGCTTCCCCGTTCTCGTAGAGAATGCGATCGACCGGCGTGTTCAGCCGGATGTCGACCCCCATCTTGCGCGCCACGTTCGCCATGGCCTCCGACACCGCGCCGCAGCCGCCCATGGGGTGGAACACGCCGTGCTCGTATTCGAGGAACGAGAGGATCGTGAACAGGCTCGGGCACTGGAACGGCGACATGCCGAGGTATTTCGTCTGGAACGAGAAGGCGAGGCGCACGCGCGGGTCGGCGAAGTAGCGCTTGAGATCGCCGTCGACGCTGGAGAACGGCCTGAGCTTCGGCAGCGCCGCGATCATGGCGGGCGAAAAGAGGTCCGCCGGGCTCGAAAAGGCCTGTTCCAGCACGGGCCGGAAGGCTTCGAGCTTCTCGCGGTTGTCGTCGAGGAAGCGCCGCACGTTGCGGGCATCGGCAGGAGCAAGCCGGGCGATCTCCTGCTCCAGGCGATCGAGGTCGTAGGTCGCGCGGATATCGCCGCCGCCTTCGAACACGAGGTGATATTGCGGGTCGAGGCGCCGGAGTTCGAGATGGTCCTCCAGGCGCTCGCCGCAGGCCTCGAAGATGTCCTTCAGGACGCGGGGATACAGGAAGAACGTGGGGCCGATGTCGAATTTGTAGCCGCCGGGAGCGTGAATCGTGCGGGTGCGGCCACCCACGGCGGGTTCGCGCTCGAAAATCGTGACCGGAATCCCCTCGCGGGCCAGCAGCATGGCAGATGCCAAGCCCCCCGGACCCGCCCCGATGATGGCGACGTGTTGTGACTGCGTGGAAGTCGGCATGAACCGGCAGCCCTACCCTCTTGGAATGATTGCTGCTGGAACTAGAACACCTTCAAGAGCGGGGTAGGGGCGGCCCCGGACGCTCACGGAATGGTGAAATATTCCGTCGACGGAAAGAAACTTTGTTCCAAATAGAGAAACGTCATTTCACATATTGATGCAGCGCCAAAAAATTCTTCAGGCTAGTTTTGCCAGTAATTCCATATCTCTGAAGTATGATAAGGGGCTGGAAAAATTTAGACGCCTTATTCTTGCCTTTTTGAAGTTCAGCTTCACTTCCCAACGAAACGGAAGGGGAGACTGTCCTTGAAGAATATCCTCACCCGAGCATCCATGATGGTGCCACTTCTTTTCCTGGCGGCCTGCAATACAACCGCCTCCAACGACCCCTCGGTCACGGGATCCATCTCGACGGCCAATATCGAGACGGGCAAAGCGCTCCAACGCGGCACCGCCTCTTGGTACGGGCCCGGCTTCCACGGTCGCAAAACCGCCAGCGGGGAGCGCTTCAATTCCAACGCTATGACGGCGGCTCACCGTTCTCTGCCCTTCGGCACCCGTCTCAAGGTCGTCAACGAGACCAACGGCCGTTCCGTGGTCGTCCGGGTGAACGACCGCGGTCCCTTCGTCCACCGGCGCATCATCGACCTCGCCAAGGGACCCGCGCAGGCCCTCGGCCTGACCTCGTCCGGAGTCGGCTACGTTTCCCTTCACCGGCTCAATTAGGCGCTTCTTAATCCCTTGCGGCGATTCTTGCTCCGATTCGGGACCAAGGGTTGCTTACATGGAATCGAGATCGTCTCAGCCGACGAACGTCATCCGCTTTCCGGGCGCGCGCTCGTCGGCCAATCCCCGCCACGACCAGAAGAGCCTCATGGACGCCGTGTATTCCGCGGGCTCGCTGACGATTGGGGCCGGCGATCGCATGACGAAGGCCATAGCGACGCGGCTCACCATCTTCGGTTTCGTCGTCATCGATGAGATCCAGGCGGACGGCATGGGGCGGCGACTCCGCCCCTCGGAGGCCTTTCACGCCTCCACGGCCTTGCCCTGGCGCATCTCGAAGCCCTCAGGATCCTACCGTATCGATGGCGGTATTCCCGAAGCCGACAGGGATCTGTTCGCGGCTCTGCAGGCCTGACGGCCGCTAGGACTCGCCTTTCCCCCTCCGTGAGCTATGTCCTGCTCCGGTCTAGGCGTTCCAGGGGAAGGCGATGCACCTGATTCAAATCCTTCTGCCGCTTGCCGACAATGCGGGCCGCCGCTTCAAAGGCGAAGCCTATGGGCAGGTGCGCTCGGAGCTGGCCGAGCGCTTCGGCGGCATCACGAGCTTCACCCGCGCGCCGGCCGAAGGCGTCTGGAAGGAAGGCAGCCACACGACTCATGACGATATCGTCGTGTTCGAGGTCATGGCGCGTGAGCTCGATCATTCCTGGTGGGAGCCCTATCGTGCCGAACTGGAGCGTCGCTTCGACCAGGAAGCCATCGTGATCCGGGCGATTCGCGTGGAAATGCTGTAGCGCATCGTGCGGCCCGTTGGGCCTGCCCCAAACGATGCGCTGTCTTAGGTTTCGGAGCATCGAATAGGCCCCAAAAGTGCAATCCACTTTTGGGTTCGATGCTCTAGCAGCGGAACCGAAAGGCAAGGCTTCGCTTGTCGAGTAAAAAGCGGAGCACCCTCATGTCGAAACCTCTCGTCGTCTCCATTCCCCATAACCTGGGTCAAGCCGAAGCCACGCGACGGCTTCAGGGCGGCATGGCAGGCGTGAAATCGCAGTTCGGCGACAAGGTCGCGTCCATCCAGGAGACCTGGAGCGGAAACAGGATGGACTTTCGCGTCGGCGCCATGGGCCAGAACGTCAGCGGCCATCTCGAAGTCATGCAAGATCAGGTGCGTGTCGAAGTGCAGTTGCCGTGGATACTTGCGATGGTTGCGGAGAAGGCAAAGACCTTTATCCAAAAGCAAGGAACACTCTTGCTCGAAAAGAAGTGACGCCAACTATTCCCATGAATAGCCGCTCACGATGATGAACGCAGATGGAACCAAATTGCCCCATCTGCGTTGTGGAATCGATTGCGACCGCGACCCTTCGCCGGTGCGCTTCACTAAAGACATCAATTTATTCGCCCGGACCGGGTTCTTCTGTCCGATCGTGACAACACACCTTTACCTGAGGTTCGCGCTATGCACGAGCGTTTGACGACGCAGTCCTATGCCCATCGTTCGCCTATCAAAGCCGGATCGGAAAAGCCCCTCCTCGTTTGTTTCTCTCACCTGCGCTGGGATTTCGTCTGGCAGCGCCCCCAGCATCTCCTCAGCCGTGCCGCCAAGCACTACAACGTGCTGATCGTCGAAGAGCCTATGTTCAAGGTTGGCGTGACCGCGCACATGGATGTGAGCGAGCGCCCGCAGGGCGTCACGATCGCCGTCCCCATGCTTCCCGAAGGGTTGTCCCATGAGGATATCATCTCCGAGCAGCACGATCTGATCGAGGAACTGATCGGCCGCGAGGCCGCGAGCCCGCGCGTGTTCTGGTACTACACGCCCATGGCCATGGCCTTCACCAGCGATCTGGAATGCGACCTGTGCGTCTACGACAACATGGATGAGCTCTCGCTCTTCCGCGGCGCGTCGCAGGAGCTCCTCGACCTGGAGAGCGCACTGTTCTCGCGCTGCGATCTCGTGTTCACCGGCGGCATGAGCCTTTACGAGGCCAAGAAGAGCCGTCACCGCAGCGTTCACGGCTTCCCGTCGTCCATCGACTTCAACCACTTCTCCCAGGCGCGCTCCATCGACAAGGATCCCGAGGATCAGGCGCAGATTCCACACCTGCGCCTCGGCTTCTTCGGCGTCGTCGACGAGCGCATGGATATCGATCTCCTGGCCGAGGTCGCCGATCTGCGGCCCGACTGGAATTTTGTCATGATCGGCCCGGTGGTGAAGATCGATCCGGCATCCCTGCCGCAGCGGCCCAACATCCACTGGCTCGGCGGCAAGTCCTACAACGAGTTGCCGCACTACCTGGCCGGGTGGGATGTGGGCTTCATGAACTTCGCCCTCAACGAGGCGACGAAGTTCATCAGCCCCACCAAGACCCCTGAATTCCTGGCCGCCGGCGTGCCGGTCGTGTCGACCGCCATCACCGACGTTGTCCGCCCCTATGGCGAGAAGGGCCTCGTCGAGATCGCCAGGAACGCAGGTGAGGTGGTCGCCAAGGTCGAGACCATTCTGGCGCGGCCGAAGGATCCCTGGCTCGCCCGGGTGGACCGGCACCTTGCCGCCGGCTCCTGGGACAAGACCTGGGCCTCCATGCACAAGCTGATGCTGGATGCCACCGGAGAGATCGCCACGAATCGTCCTGCCTCGTCTCTTCCCGTCTATGCCACCACGCCTGCGGAGTGATCTCGAATGTACGACTGGCTGATTGTCGGCGCCGGCTTTGCGGGCAGCGTTCTGGCCGAACGACTTGCGAGCGAGCGCAACGAGCGCGTCCTTCTCATCGACCGTCGCCCGCATATCGGCGGCAACGCCTATGACCGATACGACGATGACGGGCTGCTGATCCACCAATATGGCCCGCATATCTTCCATACCAATTCCAAGCAGATCTTCGACCATCTCTCCCGCTTCACCGAATGGCGTTTCTACGAGCACCGGGTGCTGGCGGAGGTTGACGGCATGCAGGTGCCGATCCCGATCAACCTCGACACCGTCAACAAGCTCTACGGCCTGAACCTGACCTCCGAACAGCTGCAGGACTGGTTCGCCGAGCGCGCCGAAAAGATCGGCGAGATCAAGACGTCCGAGGACGTCGTGGTCTCCGTGGTCGGGCGCGAACTCTACGAGAAGTTCTTCCGCGGCTACACCCGCAAGCAATGGGGCCTCGATCCATCCGAGCTCGACAAATCCGTGACCTCCCGCGTGCCGACCCGCACGAACCGGGACGACCGCTACTTCACGGACGAGTTCCAGTTCATGCCCAAGCACGGCTACACGCGGATGTTCGAGAAGATGGTCAGCCATCCGAACATCGACATCATGACGCAGACCGAATACGACGACGTCAAGAATGTCATCCCGCACCGCCGCGTCATCTATTGCGGACCGATCGACGAGTACTTCAATTTCCAGTTCGGCAGGCTGCCCTACCGCTCGCTGCGCTTCGAGCATGTGACGCTCGACAAGCCCTGGCACCAGTCCGTCGGCGTGGTGAACTTCCCGCAGACGCACGACTACACGCGCGTCACGGAATACAAGCACCTGACGGGCCAGGAACATGCCAAGACGGCGCTTACCTATGAGTATCCGTCCGCCGAAGGCGACCCCTATTACCCGATCCCGAAGGCGGAGAACCAGGAGCTCTTCAAGAAGTACGAGCGCCTGGCTCTGGCGACGCCCGACGTGTGGTTCGTGGGTCGTCTCGCGACCTACCGCTACTACAACATGGACCAGATCGTCGGTCAGGCGCTCGCCACCTTCCGGCGCATCAACGAGTCCCTGCCGGTCGGCGCCGATACATCGGCCGTCAAGGTCATGTCGTCGCCCGCAGGATTATTTTCGTAATCACCTGAAAAACATCGAACATTCCGCGCTAAGAGTAGTTGACGAACGCTTGTTACAATAGCTCGGAGTTGCATGATGAAACGATCACTAGAGCTTTGGGGCGGTTTGGAATGTACTGTCGCACGCGTAGGCGACGACTACCGCGACCAAAGCCTGGAGACCGGTTATAATGATCGCATCGAGGATCTCGACCGCATTGCCGAACTCGGGATCCGCACGCTCCGTCATCCGGTGCTCTGGGAGACGATCTCTCCCGAGAGCCCGGACCGGACGGACTTCTCCTGGCATGACACCCGCCTAAAGCGCCTTCAGGAGCTGAACATCCGCGCCATCGCGGGCCTGTGCCACCACGGCAGCGGCCCGCGCTACACCGACATGCTCGATCCCGCATGGCCCGAGCTTCTGGCGCGTCACGCCGCCAACGTGGCGGAGCGCTACCCTCATCTCGATCTCTATACGCCCGTGAACGAGCCGCTCACCACGGCGCGGTTCTCGGGGCTCTACGGCCATTGGTACCCGCACGGCACAAGCTACGAGACTTTCCTCAAGATCCTTGTCAACGAGTGCAAGGCGACCGTCCTGTCCATGCGCGCCATCCGCAAGGTGCGGCCCGATGCGCAGCTCGTGCAGACGGACGACATGGGCAAGACCTTCTCGACGCCCGCGCTCGCCTATCAGGCAGAGCACGAGAACCAGCGCCGTTTCCTGAGCTTCGATCTCCTGTGCGGCATGGTCGACCGGGACCATCCCTGGTGGAACACGTTCATCGCTAACGGCGTCGCGCAAGCCGATCTCGAACTGCTGCTTGAGGCTGATGCGGCGCCCGACATGATCGGCATCAACCATTATCTCACCAGCGAGCGCTATCTCGACGAGCGTAAGAACCGCTATCCGGAGCACCATTGGGGCGGCAACGGGCGACACGAATATGCGGACGCGGAGGCCGTGCGCATGCCGCTGCCTGCGGCCGATCTCGGCCCCGCCGCGCGCCTGCGGGAGGTGTGGGAGCGCTACCGGCGGCCCATGGCCGTCACCGAGGCCCATCACGGCAGCACCCGCGACGACCAGCTCCGCTGGCTCATGGAGGTATGGAACGACGTCGAGACGCTGCGCAGCGAGGGCGCCGACATCCGTGCCGTGACCGTCTGGTCCCTCAACGGGGCCGTGGACTGGAACAGCCTGCTCACCCGGCGCAACGGCTTCTACGAGCCGGGCCCCTTCGACGTTCGCGCTCCGGTGCCGCGACGCACGGCCCTGGCCCATTTGGCCGAGGCGCTCGCCAAGACTGGCACTTTCGATCATCCGGTGCTCGACCGCGCCGGCTGGTGGAAGCGCGACATCCGCTTCTACAAGCGCCCGTCGAAGGAGTCGCGCGCCTGCTGGCTCGCCGACGAGCCGCGCCAGCTCCTGATCACGGGCGCTACCGGAACCCTGGGCCGCGCCTATTCGCGCCTGTGCGATTTCCGCGGGCTCAACCACGCTCTGCTCTCGCGCCAGGACATGGACATCGCCGATCCGGCGAGCGTTGCGAAAAGCCTTGAGTGCCACCGGCCCTGGGCGGTGATCAACACGGCCGGCTATGTGCGCGTCTCGGAGGCCGAGAACGATCCTAAGGCGTGCTTCCGCGAGAACACCAAGGGCGCCGAGGTTCTCGCGAAGGTCTGTGCCGATCTTGGCATAAAGCTCGTGACTTTCTCGTCCGATCTCGTCTTCGACGGCTCACTCGAGAGACCCTATGTGGAGAGTGACGCGGTCAACCCGACCACGGTCTACGGTGAAAGCAAGGCCGAGGCCGAGCGTCGCGTGCTGGAAGCGCACGACAAGGCGCTCATCCTTCGCACGAGCGCCTTCTTCGGACCCTGGGATCGTTACAACTTCGTCTGGTCCATTCTCAACACCCTGAGCAAGGGAGAAGGGGTGGAAGCCAGCCTCGATGTGGTGTCGCCCACCTACGTGCCCGATCTCGTGAACACCTCCCTCGATCTGCTGATCGATGGCGGTACGGGCATCTGGCACATGGCCAATATCGGCGAGACCTCCTGGCGGGATCTGGCCGCTGCAGCAGCCGAGCGCGCGGGCTTCGATCCCGGCCTCGTCACCGATGCGGGCGATTGGCCTGTGCTCAACACGGCGCTGTCCACCGAGCGCGGCATTCTCATGCCGCACCTCGAGGGCGCCCTCGACCGCTTCTTCGCCGACAGTGAAGTCGAGTGGTCGGAGGACCATATGAAAGTAGCAGCCGAGTAACCGCCCCCATTCCGATCATGCTCGAGAGGCCGGCCTTGCGCCGGCCTTTTCCTATGGGGCGCAAAGAAAAAGGCGGTGCAGACCTCTCTGCACCGCCTTTTGTGCGCATGGTCTAAAGCGCCTTACGCCGCAGCTTCCGCGGCCCGGACTGCTTCCTCGAGACGCGCCGTCCGCGATTCGACCGCGAGCTCCACCAAGGCATCGAGCAGCATCGTGGCGGTCGGGTCGGCCATCGGCGCATCCCGGAGCAGGCGCAGGGTCGAGGCGACCAGGCGGCCACGGCCGTAGGAGCGCTCGACGCCGAGCGCCACCGGCTTGTGGATCCAGCCGACCACGAGGCCGGCGAACACGCGGGCCTGGAAGTCGAGCAGGTTGCAGCCCGAGATCACGTAATCCGGCAGCACCCGATCCATGGTCTCGTCGAGCAGCGGCCCGGACGGGAAGCGGGCGAAATGGCCCGAGCGCCGCAGCCAGCCGAAGGACGAAGCCCAATCGCCCGACCAGAGCGTGCCGTGACGGGCCTGCACCTTCACCGCCTGCCAGTGCGGGAAGAACGGATAGAGGCTCATGTCGCTCTCCGGCAGCAGCAGGAGCTTGGCGCCGGCGCGCACGTGGTCGGCAATCGCCTTGCTGTGCGTGCGGGCGACGACGAGGGTCGATTCCTCGAAAGCGCGGGCCAGGGTGTAGCCCAGCGCCTGGAATCGCTCGCGGATGTCCTCGTCCGGCGACCACACCAGCTCACGCGCATGAACGGGCCGGGTGCGCTTGGGATGGATCGCGATATCGTGGTGGTTATGCGCGATCAGGCGGCCGTCGGATGCCCGCAGATCGAAACTGATCCGCCGCAGCTCCGGCTCGTCCATGGTGGGCAGCTTGATCTCCACGCGACCCAGGTCGAGCACGTCCGGCGCCTCGATGCGCGGCAGGGGCAGCGTCTGGCTCTCGCCGGCGACCGTAACCTCCAGCTGGCAATTCTCCAGAACGGGACCAGCCCCATGTGCGACGGCCAGTTCCAGCGCGACCGTTTCGCCGGACCAGTAGGAGGCACGCTCCCATTTCGGCACGATCACCGTGTCGGAGTTGATGATGGGGAACAGCTCGTGGAACACGCGCGTGTTGCGGCGCATGTCGAGCAGGCCGTTCGATTCCCAGTGGCAGTCGTGCAGCTCGGTGATCACGTAGCCCGCGAGGCTGGGCTTGCGCCGCATCGCTTCGATTTCGTATTTCAGCGCGCGGAACTGCTGCCATTGCGCGGCGATCACGAACCGGCGCAGGTCGCCGAACACGCGGTCCAGGCTCCAGTCCGAGAAGCGGTTCTCGACCCCGTGGGCGTACATCACGCCCTCGCCCCAGTCGTGGCCGGTCTCGAACCACCAGGGCTCCTCGCCCTTCTCGTCGCGCAGGTCCTTCGGATAGGGCAGGCCCCAGTTGCCGAACTCCGAACACATGAGCGGCTCGCGCCCGGTGATCACCGCATCGCCGTGCGGCGAGTAGAGCCACGAGGCACGAACCGACAGCTCGTCCACGAACTGGTCCCACTGCTCCCTGTGATCGGGATAGGCGGCATAGAAGTGATAATCCGCAATGTCGGATTCCACGTGGAAGCTCGGCGCGAGCGGCGAGTTGTCGACCACGAGGCGCGTGGGGTCGTAGGCCTTGAGCCACGCGAAGGTGCGCTTGAGCCAGTCGCGGTGATCCGCGTCGTTGACGAGGTCGACGCCCCAGTTCTCGTTGATGATCGTCCAGATGACGATGGACGGATGGTTGGCGTCGCGGTCGACGATGCCCTTCAGCAGCTTTTCCTTTCGCCCGCGCGAGCGGTCGGTGGCCATGCCGCCGTTGGGCAGCTCCGTCCAGATGAGCAGGCCCATCCGGTCCGCTACTTCGTAGTAGCGAGGGTCCGCCGCCTTGATGTGGCAGCGCAGGCAGTTGAGCCCCATCTCCTTCGCCTTGCGGAACTGGTCCTCCAGGAACTCTACTGACGGCACGGTGCAGATCATGTCCGGGTAGTAGTCCTGGTCGAGGGCGGAGCGCAGATAGAGCGGCTCGCCGTTGAGATAGAGCTTGCCGTTCCGGGTCTCGATCGAGCGGAAGCCGAAATTGTCGCCAATCTCGTCCTTCACCTCACCGCCGCGCATGAGAGCCAAGGTGATGCGGTAGAGATTCGGATGGTCGGGCGACCAGGCCTGCACATCGTCGAGGGTGAACTCGAACGGCATGGAGGTGACTCCCACCTGCGTCTCGTGCATCTCGTCGAGCACCACGTCGCCGGACGGGTCGGTCACCTGGATGCGGATCTGCGTCGCGTCCGTCAGCGGGCGCGCGAAGAACACCCCGGAGGTGACGCGCCCGGTGGTCAGGTTGGGCACGAGGCGCACGCGGTTCATGTGGTCCGAGATGCGGCGCTCGAGATAGACCGACTGCCAGATGCCGGACAGGGGGCCGTACCAGCTCTGCTTGCCGAACGGGATCTCGGCGAAGGGCGAGTCGGGGAACTCGGCCGGGTTGTCGGTGGGGCTGTCGACCCGGACCTTGATCTCGTTGGGCCCGGGCCTGAGGTGGGCGGTCACGTCGAAGGAGAAGGGCAGGAAGCCGCCCTCGTTGTGGCCCACGACTTCGTCGTTCACGAACACCTTGGTGTTGTGAAACACGGCCCCGAAGCGGATCCAGACGCTGTCGTGGAGCCAGTCTTCGTCGATCTCGATCGTCTTGCGGTAGATGCCGATGCCGGCCCGCATCCGCAGGTCCGAGAACTGGGCCTGCCAAGGACTGGGCACCGTGATCTGGCGGACCTCCGCCGGGCCCGACAGACGGTCGTCGGCCACATGCAGAAATTCCCAAGTCCCGTCCAGGCTGATGCGATAGTCCTGCATGATCTCTCCTTGAATCAGAGATTACCCAAGGGTTTCGAAAGCGGCGAAAACATGACTGAGAGCAGCCCGGCGGCGGCAGTTGCCCGCCCTGCGACACCTCGTGCCACGTTGGCTTGCTCGACCCATCGGCCCCTCGTCTCTGACCGTGAATGGCGGCCCGTGTCGGACAACGGAAAAGAGCTTCATTGGATCCAGGGATCGGAGCGCATGGAAGTCGAACGGCCAAGTTCCATCCGGACAGGAACCGCCCTCCGCATCTGGCGTTGCCCTGATAACGCCGAGCCTTGCTGCTCGCTCCACGGACGACGTTTTTGAAAGAGGCTGACAATGGCTCGATTGATTCCTGATGATCGCACCCGCCAGGGAGGCTCCGGCCGCCCGGTTCTGGGCGTCCTGCTCGGCTCCCTCATGCTTCTCGTGGTTGCAGTCGCCGGCTACATGATTTGGGCGACCACAAGCTCGCCCGACGATCCGGGCACGGATGCCGCCCGGGCCAACGTGACAGGGTCCACGAGCGGCGCGTCCGACGCCAATCCCACCAACAGGATCCCGCCCGAGAACCCGGCCTATCCGGCGCCGAACGCGCAGCCCTCCGCGAACCCAACTCCGCAGCAGTAAGGCGACTTCCCCAAAGTCAGCCGGGTGAGGCATCCGAGCCTCCCCGGCTTTTTTGTTGCGCTTGGTCTGCCCTGCGGCGAGTTTTCGCCGTAATGATTCGCAAAGAACCGGCCCGCTCGAGCATCGTGCGAAAAACGGAACCGGCAGAAGGGGAGCATCGGACGGAATCCGTGCCCCTGGGAATGCGATAGGGTAGACCGAATGACGAGTATCGGCTTGAAGCGGCTCCTCGGGGCCGCCGTGATCGTGCTGGCGACGGCCGTCGGCGGCGCGTCCGACGCGCAGCAGGCACCAAACGCTCCCAAACCGCAGGCGCAGGTTCCGGCTCAACCGCAGCCCCAGGCGGCTCCTGCGCCCCTACCGGCCGCTGCCGCACCGGCTCCCGCCACCGTTTCCGCCGAGACCAAGGCTGCCCGCGCCAAGCTCGACGGCTACAAGGCCGACCTCGAGCAGAAAGAGGCGGCGATCCAGAGCCGCACCATGGCCGATGCGGATCTGCAGACCATTCGTCAGCAGATCGAACCGATCATCACCGACATCCGCACCGTGGTCGAGGAGCAGGCCCCACGCCTCGAGGCCAGCAGGCAGCGTCTGTCGCAGCTCGGGCCCAAGCCCGAGAAGGGGCAGCCCGAGGAAAGTGCTGACGTGGCCCGCGACCGCGCGGAGCGCGAGGCCGCCGTGGCGGAGCTCGACGAAACCCAGCGCCTCGGCCGTGCCCTGCTGGTGCAGGCCGAGCAGCTCAGCACCCAGATCGGGGACCTGCGCCGGACGGGCTTCGCCCGCGCCCTGTTCGAGCAGAGCGATGGCCTGTTCAGCCCCGGCCTCTGGATGAGGGTGGCGCAGGCCCTTCCGCGGGAGCTGCGGGCGCTGGGCGTCGTCGCCGAGGATGCCCTGGATCAGTTCCGGCGCAACACGACCCTTGGGGTCCTGCTCCTCCTCGGACTGGCCATCGGCGCGGCGATTGCGCTCTATGCCGGCCGGCGCTCCATCGCCCCCCGTCTCGTGCGGCGCGACAGGGCCATCAACGATCCCTCGCGCCGCAGCCGCCTCTTGGCGGCGCTCGGCGTCCTGGTTCTCGGAGCGGGCCCGGCCATCGCCGGAAGCTGGGTCGTCTGGGCCGCCTTCGATTCCGCCGACATCGTGCCGCCCCGCCTGGAGCTGGTCGGCAGGGCTCTCCTGAGCGGGCTTGCCTTCATCGCCATCGTGCGGGCCCTGATCGACGCCATCCTGGCGCCGGACCATACCTCGTGGCGGCTGATCCCGGTGCGGGACGCCTCCGCCGACCGGATCATGCACTTCTCCGTCACCCTCGCGACGGTCATGGTGGTCGGCAAGGTGATCGAGGCCTTCAACAAGGCCGTTGCGGCTGCCCTGCCGATCACGGTGATCACCCGGGCGGTCTTCGCCCTCGCGGCGGCTCTCGTCTTCGCCGAGCTCCTGCGGCGGTTCGCGGCCCGCGAGTCTCAGGACGAAGCCTGCCTCGGGCCCTACGTCCCGCAGGAGGTCGACATCGGCGGTCCCCTGCGCAGCCTCGGCTGGTTCGTCGTGGCCCTGATCATCGGCAGCGTGCTGGGCGGCTACATCGCCCTGGCCTCGTTCCTGGTCGATCAGGCGGTGGGAATTTCCCTCATCATCGCTCTTCTGGCTCTCGGCATCGCGTTCGCCGACGAGTTCATCGGCGGCTCCCTGCGCGGCCAGAGCCGCATCGCCACCACGCTCCAGGCCAATACGGGCCTTCGCCGCCGCTCGCTGGAGCAGATCGGCATCCTCGTGAGCGGCGTTGCGCGCCTTGCGCTCATCCTCATCGCGGTCCTGCTCGTGCTGCTGCCCTGGGGCATCGATTCAGCCGACGTCACAGGCTCTCTCAGGACCTTGTTCTTCGGCTTCAATGTGGGCGACGTCACGATCTCCGTGTCGTCGATCCTCATTGCGGCGGCGCTGTTCGCCGGGGGCTTTGCCGTCACGCGGATCATCCAGCGCTGGCTCAACAACACGTTCCTGCCGGCCACCGAACTCGATGCGGGCCTGCGCAACTCGATCAGCACCGCGGCCGGCTATGTGGGCATCATCATCGCGGGCGTGATGGCCTTCACCTATCTGGGCCTGAGCCTGGAGCGGGTGACCATCGTGGCCGGCGCGCTCTCGGTCGGTATCGGTTTCGGCCTGCAATCCATCGTCAACAACTTCATCTCGGGGCTCATCCTGCTCTGGGAGCGCCCGATCCGCGTCGGCGATCTGGTGGTCGTGGGCGACGGCGAGGGCTATGTGCGCCGGATCAACGTGCGCTCGACGGAAATCCAGGCCTTCGACCGCTCGACGATCATCGTGCCGAACTCGAACCTGATCTCCGGCATCGTGCGCAACCGGGTGCGCAACGACCGCGTCGGCCGCGTGCTCGTGTCGGTTCCGGTGCCCCGCGCCTCCGACCCGGATCAGGTGGCGGAGATCATGCGCAAGGCCGCGCTCGCCCATCGGGAGATCATGAGCGAGCCTGCTCCTCGGGTGCTGTTCAAGAAGGTGACCGAAAACACCATCGAGTTCGACCTCATCTGCTTCGTGGACGACATCGACGCGGCGGGCCGGGTGTCGAGCGACATCTATTTCGAGATCTTCCGCGGGCTGCGCAGGGCCGGCATCGGGGTTCCCGCGCCCGCGCCCGCGCCGGCTCCCGAACCCGAGCCTGAGGATGAGCCGAAGGGCAAGACACCGAAGCCCGAGGAGAAGGAGGACGAAACCTTAACCCTTCTCAAGGATAAGACGCCCGCATGAAGCGTCTCATCCTCATCAGCCTGTCCGCCCTTGGCCTGGCCGCCTGCCAGAGCGATAAGCCCGTCACCCAGGGCCAGACGCCGAGCTTCTACGTCTCCATGGCCAAGGCCGGAGCGGAGGTGGACGCCGCCATGGCGCGCGACATGATCAGCGCCTATCGCGGCAACAACGGGCTTCGTCCGCTGACCCTCGATCCGGATCTCCAGGCCGCAGCCCAGGCGGAGGCCGACGCCATGGCAAGCGCCGACAGGCCAAGCTCGGCGGACGCCTTCAAAGCGCGGCTCGCCTCCGGGGGCTTCGCCCAGCCCGCCGCGAACCTCTCGGCCGGCTATCACACCCTGGCCGAGGCCTTCTCCGGCTGGCGCGAGAGCCAGCCGCACAACCGGGTGCTCCTCGACGCGAGGGCCACCCGGATCGGCATCGCCACGGCCTATGCGCCGAACTCCAAGTACAAGGTCTACTGGGCCCTGGCCGTCGCGGCCGACAGGCGCTGAGCCGCGTCTGGCGCCTTGCGGGGGCGCAAACGGGTATGCAACCCTGGAGCGGGGGCGGAGTTTTTCCCCAGACTCATGCTTCTTGAGGCTTTCAGGCGGACCCCATGCGGCTGATCAGGCTCTACATTCGCGTTCTCGGCCAACTCGGGTCCGATATCCGGGTCGGTGCCATCCTCGCGCTTGCTAATGTGGCGCTGGCGATTTCCGCCTTCGCGGAGCCGATCCTGTTCGGCCGCATCATCGACGTGCTCACCCGCGGCCAGCTGGCGGATGCGCCGCCCGTGACCTTCGGGGTGCTGATGCCGCTCATCCTCGCCTGGGTGGCGTTCGGGATCTTCGCCATCGGGGCAGGCGCCCTGGTGGCGCTGCATGCGGACAGGCTCGCCCATCGCCGGCGCCTGGCCGTGGTGGCCAATTACTTCGAGCACGTGCTCGAATTGCCGCTCGCCTTCCACACCTCGACCCATTCGGGCCGCGTCCTGAAGGTGATGCTGGAAGGCTCGGGCAGCATGTCCTGGCTCTGGCTCGGCTTCTTCCGCGAGCACATGTCCGCGCTGATCGCCCTCGTCGTGCTGCTGCCCCTGACGGTGTTCCTCAACTGGCGCCTGGGCCTTCTGCTCGTTGGGCTCGTCGCAATCTTTGCGGTTCTCACCGCCATCGTGCTGCGCAAGACCGAGACCCTGCAGGGCTCCGTCGAGCGCTACCATTCGAGCCTCGCCGAGCACGCCTCGGACGCGCTCGGCAACGTGCCGGTGATCCAGTCCTTCACCCGCATCGAGGCGGAGACGCGGTCCCTGCGGGTCATCATCCAGCAGCTGCTCCAGGCGCAGAATCCCGTTCTGTCCTGGTGGGCGCTCGCCTCGGTGGCGTCGCGGGCATCGGCCACCATCACGGTCACGGCCATCTTCGTGCTCGGCACATGGCTGCACCTGAACGGGCTTGCCACCATCGGCGAGATCGTCATGTTCATGAGCATGGCGACCATGCTGATCGGGCGTCTCGAGCAGGCGGTCAGCTTCATCAACCAGCTCTTCATGCAGGCGCCGAAGCTGCAGGAATTCTTCGAGATCCTGGACACGGCGCCCGTGGTGCACGACCGCCCCAACGCCACGGACGTGGAGCGCTACAAGGGCGACGTGGTCTTCGACAATGTCAGCTTCTCCTATGACGGCAAGCGTTCCGCCGTGCAGGACGTGTCGTTCGCCGTCAATGAGGGAGAGAACGTGGCGCTGGTGGGTGCGACCGGCTCCGGCAAGTCGACTTCGCTCGGCCTTCTGCACCGGGCCTTCGACCCGCAATCGGGCTGCATCCGCATCGACGGGCTCGACATCCGCGACGTCACCCTGTCGTCGCTTCGCCGCAACATCGGCGTGGTGTTCCAGGAGCCCATGCTGTTCGCCCGCACGATCCGCGAGAACCTGCAGGTGGGCCGGCCGGATGCCACGGATGCGGAGATGGTCGAGGCGCTGGAGCGCGCGCAGGCCATCGAGTTCATCGCCCGCCAGTCGGACGGGCTCGACACGGTGATCGGCGAGCGCGGACGGTCGCTGTCGGGCGGCGAGCGCCAGCGCCTGTCGATCGCCCGCGCGCTGCTCAAGAACCCGCCCATCCTCATTCTCGACGAGGCCACGAGCGCGCTCGACGCCGCCACCGAGCGCAAGCTGCAGCTGGCCCTCGATGAGGTCATGAAGGGGCGCACCACCTTCGTGATCGCCCACCGGCTCGCCACGATCCGCAACGCCAACCGCATCCTCGTGTTCGATCAGGGCCGCGTGATCGAAAGCGGCACCTTCGACGAGCTTGTGGCCCAAGGCGGACGCTTTGCGGAGCTCGCCAGGGCGCAGTTCATGGCTGCCGAGGAGCCTCAGAGGCGGCCCGTCAAGGTATCGGCGCACGCATGAGACCCTCCTTCGATCCCGACAGGTCGGGTACCCGCCTGCGCACCAACGGCATCGCGCTGCACTGCATCGAGGCGGGGCCGGACGACGGCCCGCTCGTCATCCTCCTGCACGGCTTTCCGGAGTTCTGGTGGGGATGGCGCTACCAGATCGGGCCATTGGCCGATGCGGGTTTTCGCGTGCTCGTGCCCGACCAGCGCGGCTACAATCTCAGCGACAAGCCGGAAGGCCGGCGCGCCTACGATCTCGACATCCTGGCGAAGGATGTTGTGGGCCTTGCCGATGCGCTCGGGCGACAAACCTTTTCTCTCGTCGGTCACGACTGGGGCGGGCTCGCGGCCTGGTGGACGGCCTCACGCCATCCGGATCGCGTGGAGAGGCTCGCGATCCTTAACGCGCCCCATCCGAACGTCGCCGGATCCTACATGCGCTCGCACCCGAGCCAGATGGTGCGCAGCCTCTATGTGGGCTTCTTCCAGGTCCCGTTCCTGCCCGAAACCATGCTCTCGGCCAACGGCCACCGCAGCCTCAGGGATGCGCTCCGGCGCACGAGCCGCCCGGGCACGTTCTCGGACGAGGACATCGCCCGATACGAAAAAACGTGGTCGCAGCCCGGCGCGCTCACCGCGATGCTGAACTGGTACCGCGCCCTGCCGTTCAAGCCCGATATGAAGGACGCAAGCGTGCGCGCACCCACTCTCCTGATCTGGGGCAGCCAGGACCGGTTCCTGGAGAAGGGGCTGGCGGAGGCGAGCCTTTCCTTGTGCGAGAAGGGTAGCATCCGCTGGATCGAGAGCGCCACCCACTGGGTGCAGCACGAGGAGCCGGAAACCGTGAACGCGGCGCTGGTGGAGTTCTTGAAGGCCTGACCTATCAGAGAAGTGCGCCATGTCTCCCCTCTCCCGTGTGGGAGAGGGGCAGGGGTGAGGGCGTGTGGCTTCAGAATAGAGTGCAACTCTCTATCGGCCCCGAAGGCGTAGACTGCATCACCTCGTCCGGCATCGTCCTTCCCTCACCCCAGCCCTCTCCCACACGGGAGAGGGAGACCCGAGCCCTGGTGTCTGCCGCTCACCCCGGCCCAGAACTTACTCCGCCCTGGTGCGCACCAGCGACAGCGGCGTGATCCTCACGGCCATGATCCGGTTGCGGGACTTGCGCAGCACCTGGAAGCGGAAGCCGTGGAAGGTGAAGATCTGGCCCGTGTCGGGAATGGCCTGCGCCTCGTGGATGATGAGGCCCGCGATGGTGGTGGCCTCCTCGTCCGGCAGGTTCCAGTCCATGGCGCGGTTGAGGTCGCGGATCGGCACGCCCCCGTCCACGTTCACCGAGCCGTTGGGCTGCGGCCGCACGCCCTGCACGGAGAGATCGTGCTCGTCCTTGATGTCGCCGACGATCTCCTCGAGGATGTCCTCGAGGGTCACGAGACCCATCACCTCGCCGTACTCGTCGACCACGAGGGCGAAGTGCGTTTTCTTCGCGAGGAAGGCCTTGAGCTGATCGCGAAGCGACGTGGTGTCCGGCACGAACCAGGTCTCCAGCGCAATCGCCTCCACCTTCAGCTTGCTCGCGTCGCCGCCCACCGCGTCGAGCGCCCGCAGCAGGTCCTTGGCATGGAGAAGACCGACGATGTTCTCCTGGCTGCCGCGCCACAGGGGCATGCGCGTATAGGGCGAGGAGAGAACCTCGCGCACGATCTCTTCCGACGAGAGATCCGCATTGATCGTGCGCATCTTGGTGCGGTGGACCATCACCTCCGAGACGCTCAGGTCCTTAAGGTCGAGCAGGCCGCCCAGCATGTCGCGGTCGGCCTTCGCCACGCCGCCTTCCTTGTGCAGCAGGGCCACCTGGCCGCGGATCTCTTCGCTGGCCGAGAGGATCGGCGTGTTCTCCCCGATCCTGATGCCGAAGGGCCGCAGCATCAGGCGCACCATGCGCTCGATCGCGATGGCGAGCGGGCCTAGGAGCGCCACCACCCAGGACATGGGCCGCGAGAGGAACAGGGATGCCTTGTCCGAGGAGGAGATGGCGATGGTCTTCGGCAGCACCTCGGCGAACACGATCACCAGGATCGACATGATCACCGTGGCATAGATCGCGCCCTCGTCGCCGAAGATCGCCACGAGCACGCTGGTGGCAAAGGCCGAGACGCCGATATTGACGATGTTGTTGCCGATGAGCACCGTGCCGATGAAGCGCTCGCGCATGTCGAGCAGGCGGTTCACCAGCTTGGCGCGCCTGTCGCCACCCTTCTCCAGCACCAGCATGCGGGAGCGCGAGGCGGCCGTGAAAGCGGTCTCGCTCGCCGAGAAGAAGGCGGAGAGCAGCAGGCAGAGAACGACGAAAGCCGCTGCGAGCCAGAGATTGCCGGAGGATTCTTCGACCATGGCGTTATGCGTCGATCTCGCTTGCGAGGAACCTGCGCACCGTCTCGGCCTCGATGCCCGGCGCGATGAAGCTCTGGCCGATGCCCCGCGCCAGGATGAAGGTGAGGGCGCCGCCCTTCACCTTCTTGTCCTGGGCCATGGCGGCAAGCAGCTCGTCCACCGTGCCGCAGCCGCCCGGAACCTGGGACAGGCGCGTGGGAAGCCCTGTGGCTTTTAGGTGAGCCTCGACGCGCTCCGCGTCCGCCAGCGGGCAAAGTCCGAGCGAGGCGGAGAAGCGGAAGGCGAGGGCCAAGCCAATGGCGACGCCCTCGCCGTGGACGAGGCGTGCGGAATCGTAGGCCGTGATCTTTTCGAGCGCGTGGCCGAAGGTATGGCCGAGATTGAGCAGCGCCCGGTCGCCGGTCTCATGCTCGTCGCGCACCACCACGGCCGCCTTGGCGCGGCAGCTCTGCGCCACGGCCTTGTCGCGCGCGAGGCTGCCCGCGAAGATGCCGGACCAGTTGCCCTCGCACCAGGCGAAGAACCGCTCGTCGTCGATGAGGCCGTACTTCGCCACCTCGGCGTAGCCGGCACGCATTTCGCGGATCGGGAGCGTGTCGAGCAGCGCCGTGTCGGCGATGACGAGGCTCGGCTGGTGGAAGGCGCCGACGAGGTTCTTGCCGTGGCGCGAATTGATGCCGGTCTTGCCGCCCACCGAGGAATCGACCTGGGACAACAGGGTGGTGGGCACCTGGACGAAGCGCACGCCCCGGCGCACCACCGCGGCGGCAAAGCCCGCCAGGTCCCCGATCACGCCGCCGCCGAGCGCCACCACGAGGTCGCCGCGCTCGATTTTTGCCGCCAGCACCGCATCGCAGACCCGCTCCAGGCCGGCATAGGATTTCGTGGCCTCGCCGGGGGCTAAGGCGGTCACGGAGACGCGAAGGCCCTGCGCTTCGAGCGAAGCCGCGAGCGCGTGGGCATAGAGCGGCCCCACATGCTCGTCGGTCACGATGGCGGCGGCGCGGGCGCCCAGAGCCGCAATGCGCGCGCCTGCGGACGCGATCAGGCCACGTCCGACCAGGATGTCGTAAGCTCTGTCTCCGAGGGGAACCGGCACGGTGATCAAGGACGGGTTGTCCATCCTGGCTGATGAAAGCGTCATGACCGGGCGCTCTCCTGCTTGCCGTGTTCGAGCCAGGTCCGCAGGGCCTTGATGAGTTCGGTCACCACCTTGTCGTGCGGGGCCTCGTGGGAATCGACCGTGATGTCGGCCGTGGCATAGACCGGATGGCGCAGGTCCATGAGGCGGCGCATGGTGCCCTCGGGGTCCGGGTTCTGCAGCAGGGGGCGGGTCTGGCGCTTGCGCACCCGGCGCATGAGCACGTCGAGATCGGCCTTGAGCCAGATCGAGATGCCCCGCTCGGCGATCCGCCGGCGGGTCTCCTCGTTCATGAAGGCGCCGCCCCCGGTGGCGAGCACGATGGGGCCGTCCTGCAGCAGGCGCGCGATCACGCGGCGCTCGCCGTCGCGAAAGTGCTCCTCGCCATGGATGGCGAAGATCTCCGGGATCGTCATGCCGGCCGCGGCCTCGATCTCGTGATCGGCGTCGCGGAAGGGCAGCTTGAGCGCCTGCGCGAGCCTGCGGCCCACGGTGCTCTTCCCGGCGCCCATGAGGCCGACGAGCACGAGCGATCGCGTGCCGAGCAGGCGGCTGATGGGATGGCCGCGCTGGCTTGCCTGGTCTTGCCCGCCTGCTTCATCGAGCGAATTGAAGCGGCTGATTTTGTTCATGGCTCCATGTCCTAGCACGGGCGCGGCGGGCTGTCACAAGGGCGTTATTCCCCTGTCCCGGCCAAACTTAACCGACGCAAGGGGGTTGCCTTCCGGGCCCCGGCATGGTTCTAGCGGTTTAACGTTTCAAGAGGCTCAGGTGCCCACTCTCTTCCGGTTTCTCCTCGTCGTCGCCATTCTCGCGGGCCTTGGCTTTGCCGCCATGTTCGCCCTGGCGACCTTTGTCGATCCCGACCCGCGCGAGATCAGCGTTCCGGTCCAGACCAGCCGTCCGCCCTCGTCCTCATGAGCGGCGCCCGCCAGGCCAGCCTCTTCCTCGACATGCTCGCCGCCGAGCGCGGCGCCTCCAAGAACACGCTCGATGCCTACCGGCGCGACCTCGACGATTACCTGAGCTTCCTCGCTGAGGCGGGCGCCCAGCCCGACAACGCCACCTCCGCCACCATCCGGGGCTTCATGGCGAGCCTGGAGGAGCGGGGCCTGAAGGCCACCTCCGCAGCCCGCCGGCTCTCAGCCGTGCGCCAGTTCCACAAGTTCCTCTACGTGGAAGGCTATGCCCCGGCCGACCCCACGGCCGCCGTGTCGGCGCCGAAGCGCGGCAGGGCGCTGCCGAAAGTCCTCTCCGTCGCCGAGGTCGACCGCCTGCTGCAGGTGGCCTCCGAGGGCATCGCCCATCACCAGGCCACGCAACTTGAGCGCCTGCGTGCCGCCCGCATGACCTGCCTGCTGGAACTCCTCTACGCCACGGGCCTGCGCGTCTCCGAGCTGATCGCCCTGCCCAAGAGCGCGGCCAAAACCCGCGACCGATTTCTCGTGGTGCGCGGCAAGGGCGCCAAGGAGCGGCTGGTGCCCCTGACCGACGCGGCCCGCGAGGCGGCCCGCACTTATCTCGCCCTGCTCGAGGAGCAGACAAAGGCCGCCGGTCCCTGGCTGTTCCCAGCCGACAGCGAAAGCGGCCACCTGACCCGCCAGGCCTTTGCCCGCGATCTCAAGGTGTTGGCCGGGGCCGCAGGCCTGCGCGCCGACAAGGTCAGCCCTCACGTGCTCCGCCACGCCTTTGCCAGCCATCTGCTCCAGAACGGGGCGGACCTGCGCGTGGTGCAGGAGCTTCTGGGCCATTCCGACATCTCGACCACGCAGATCTACACCCACGTGCTGGATGAGCGCCTCAAGGGTATGGTGCGGGACCTGCACCCCCTGGCGGAGCGGGAGGGGTAACAACTCTCCCCGTCATCCCCGGACTTGTTCCGGGGATCCACGTATTCCTATCCGCCTCTCCAGCCTCCTCAGGCTGAGGGGGACGAAACGGCCGAAGACGCGGATGGCCGAAACGAGCCCGGCCATGACGAAGAGGGTGTCATCCCCGGCGGCCGTAAGGCCGGGAAGGGGATCCAGTCACACCCTCGGCGCTGTGGATTCCCTTCCCCTCCGCTACGCTCCGGCCGGGAATGACACCGGGTAAACTACCGCCGCTTCAGCAAAAACACCCCCTGCTCCCCGAACAGATTCCACACCCACCAGGGCAAGGTGACGCGCATGGGCTGGCCGCCGGCGTTCAGCGCCACGGCCTTCTCCATCCCGGCCCCGACCTCCCGGCACAGCTCCACGAAGTCCCGGATGGTGCAGAAATGGATGTTGGGCGTGTCGTACCAGGAATAGGGCAGGTTCTCGGTCATGGGCATCCGGCCCCGCAGGCCGAGATCGACGCGCACCCGCCAGTGGCCGAAATTCGGAAAGGACACGATGGCCCGGCGGCCGATGCGCAGGAGATGCTCCAGCACCACCTTGGGCTGGCGCGTGGCCTGGATCGTCTGCGACAGGATCACGTAGTCGAAGGCATCGTCCGGGTAATCGGCGAGGTCGGTGTCGGCATCGCCCTGGATCACCGGCAGCCCCTTGGCGAGGCAGGCGTTGACGCCCTCCCGCGAGATCTCGATGCCGCGCCCGTCGACGCCCCTGCGGTCGCGCAGGAGCGAGAGCAACGCCCCGTCGCCGCAGCCCACATCGAGCACGCGGGAGCCGGGCTCGACCATGTCGGCGACCAGCAGGAAGTCGAGGCGGTGGCCGCTCGCCATATCGGTGAGGGGCAGGGTGCCGGGCAGGCTCATGCGATCCCCCGGGCGCGCGCCGCCGCATCGATGAAGCCCCGCGCCGCCGCGAACATCTCGGGCTCCTCGAGCAGGAAGGCGTCATGCCCCTTGTCGCTCTCCACCTCCACGAAGGCGACGGACGCCGCCGCAGCGTTCAGCGCATGCACGATGGCCCGGGAGTCGGAGGTGGGAAACAGCCAGTCGGAGGTGAACGAGATCACGCAGAAGCGCGTGGGCGTGCCCTTGAAGGCCTTGGCCAGCGAGCCGCCATGCTCGGCCGCGATGTCGAAATAATCCATCGCCCGGGTGACATAGAGATACGAGTTGGCGTCGAACCGCTCCACGAAGGCAATGCCCTGGTAGCGCAGGTAGCTCTCGATCTGGAAATCGGCGTCGAAGGAGAAGGTGGGAGCGGCCCGGTCCTGGAAATTGCGCCCGAACTTCCGGTGCAGGGCGACTTCCGACAGGTAGGTGATGTGCGCGCCCATGCGGGCGACGGCCAGCCCCTTGGACGGGCGCGTGCCCTCGTTCAGGTAGCGCCCGCCGCGCCATTCCGGATCGGCCATCACGGCCTGGCGGCCGACCTCGTGGAAGGCGATGTTCTGGGCCGAGTGGCGGGCGGCGGTGGCGATGGGAAGTGCGGCAAAGACCCGGTCGGGATAGGCCGCCGCCCATTGCAGCACCTGCATGCCGCCCATGGAGCCGCCGACGACGCAAAAAAGCTTCTCGATGCCGAGCCGGTCGATGAGAGCAGCCTGCGCGCGCACCATGTCGGGGATCGTGACGACCGGAAAGTCGAGGGCGTAGGGCTGGCCTGTGGCCGGGTTGATCGAGGCCGGGCCCGTGGTGCCCATGCAGCCGCCGATCACGTTGGCGCAGATCACGAAGAACCGGTCCGTGTCCACCGGCCGGCCGGGCCCCACCATGGTGAGCCACCATCCGGGCTTGCCCGTCACCGGATTGTCGTTCGCCACGTGCTGATCGCCGGTGAGCGCGTGGCAGATCAGCACCGCGTTGGATTTGTCCGCGTTCAGCGTGCCGTAGGTCTGGTAGGCGATCTGCCAGGGCGCGAGCGCGATCCCGGCATCCATCATCAGGGGCTCGTCCGGGCCAAAGCGCATGACCAGGCTCGACGGATCGTCGACCTGGCTTCGCGGTTCGGAGACGAGGGGGGCAAAGGACATATTTCAGCGGAAACGTTCGTTCTTTCGAACAATCGGTACTGCGGGGCGGCGGTTGCGTCAACGAACATAACGCCCCGGCATCGGGCTCAGGGTTTCATCCCGGACGGCTCAGCCGATCTGGGATCGCATGCAGGATAGGGCGCCTCTCCCTCTCCCGTTTGGGAGAGGGTTGGGGTGAGGGAAGGCCCGTGCCGAATAAAGTGCCGCGTGTAACGTGCTGCATCGGAGACGACGGCGCTTGGCTGGTGAAGCCGCACGCCCTCACCCCTGCCCCTCTCCCGCCCGGGAGAGGGGAGTGTCCCAGGTGTCATCCCCGGCGAGCGAAGCGAGGGAAGGAGATCCATAGCGCAGCGCTTGATCGTGGGTTCCCTTCCCCTCCGCTGACGCTCCGGCCGGGAATGACACCGGGGCGTCAGGAGCAACGTTCTCAGTTTGTTCTTGACAGCTGCCTTAAGCTCGGCTATATCGTTGTGCATTCCCGCCCTTCGAGGGGCGCGCTCGCGAGGCGTCGCAGGAGTGGGGTGGGAAGCGGTCCCGCCGCAGGTCTCGCACGCCTGTGATCGCGGGTGGCCGATCCTGGCTTGGACCAGGTCCGCTGAAACAAACCGCGCGTGACGAGCAGCTTGGCTCTCACTTACCAACACCACATCGAGCCGGGCTGCCCAGCGCGCCACCCTCGATTGACCTGACGGCTTGAGGCCAACCGGCCTCAGGCCTGAAGGCGCTGGCTCTCACCCCGGTGCGCAATCGGAGATGACAAGCCCGGCCAAAACCGTCAAAGAAACGGCATCGAGCCTGAGGATCTATCCATGTCCGCCGAGAAGCCCGCCGAGAAGGCTGTCCTTGCTCTTGCCGAGCTCCGCCAGGAGATCGACCGCATCGACGAGGCGATGCATCGGCTGCTCATGGAGCGCGGCACCATCATCGACCGGCTGATCGCGTCCAAGAAGGCCTCGAAGACCGGCATTGCCTCGGCCTTCCGCCCCGGCCGCGAGGCCTCGATGATGAAGGCGCTGGCCGAGCGTCACGAGGGCCTGCTGCCGCTCGACACGGTGGAGAGCATCTGGCGGGTGATCATCGGCACCTTCACCTATGTGCAGTCCAACTATTCCGTTCATGCCGACGTCTCCGGGGGCGATGCCCCCATGCGCGACTCGGCCCGGTTCCATTTCGGCTTCACGGTGCCCTACATCACGCATCCCAGCGCCGCGGCGGTGATCGAGGCGGTGGCCTCCTCCGGGGGCGATCTCGGCATCTTCCGCCTCGACCAGGGCGCCACGAGCGGCGCCTGGTGGCGCACGCTCGCCGACCGGGACCGCCCGAAGGTGATCGCCCGACTGCCCTTCATCGAGCGGCCTGACCATCCGGCCGGAACCCCGGTCTTCGTGATCTCCAAGCCCCTGGTGGATGCGGCTGTGCGCGACGTGGTGCTCTATGCCGCCCAGTTCGAGCGCTGGCACCGGGGCGCCAACGAGGCCCTCGTCCGCCTCGGCGGCGAGGTGGTGGCGAGCGCGGCCGACGCCCATGGCCTGTCGGAACTCATCGCGGTCCCCGGCACCGTCGAGCCGGCGCAGCTTCATGAAACCCTGACGAAGGCCGGCGCCAGCCTCGCCCAGCTGGCCGAGGTCGGCAGCCATGCCGAACGTTTCCACGTGAAATGAAGTCCGACCTGCGCTAGAGCCCTTTTGCAATTCCGATTGTTTTCAGGAAGTCACCGATGTCCGCTCGTCCCCAACCCCGCCCCGGCGTCATGCAGATCGACGCCTACGTGCCCGGCAAGAGCAAGGCCGCAGGGGTTGCGAAGATCCACAAGCTCTCCTCGAACGAGACGCCGCTCGGCCCCTCGCCGAGGGCCATGGAGGCGATCCGGACCTTCGACCATCTCGAGCTTTACCCGGACGGCGCCGCCACCAAACTGCGCGAGGCGATTGCGGCCCGCTACGGGCTCGATCCGAACCGCATCATCTGCGGCACGGGCTCCGACGAACTCCTGTCCCTGATCACGAACGCCTATGTGGGGCCTGGCGACGAGGGCATCTTCACGGAGCATGGCTTCCTGGTCTACCGCATCGCGATCCAGGCCGCGGGCGGCACGCCTGTGGTCGCGCCGGAGAAGGATCTGCGCACCGACGTGGACGCGATCCTGGCAAAGGTGACGGACAGGACCAAGATCGTTTTCCTGGCCAATCCCAACAACCCGACCGGCACCTACATTCCCTTCGACGAGGTGAAGCGCCTGCACGCGAACCTCCCGCCCTATGTGCTGCTGGTGCTCGACGCGGCCTACGCCGAGTACGTGCGCCGCAACGATTACGAGGCGGGACTCGAGCTCGTCGCCACCTCCGAGAACGTGGTGATGACCCGCACCTTCTCTAAGATCTATGGACTCGCGAATCTTCGCCTCGGCTGGATGGTGGCGCCCGCCCACATCGCTGACGCGATCAACCGCATCCGCGGCCCGTTCAACGTGAGCGGCCCGGCGATGGCCGCCGGCATTGCGGCGATCCAGGACGAGGCGCATATCGCAAAAGCCATCGAGCACAACGACAAATGGCTCGCCTGGCTTACCCGCGAGATCGAGGCGCTCGGCCTGAAAGTCACCCCGAGCGTCGGCAATTTCCTGTTGGTCCACTTCCCGAAAGAAGCGGGCAAGACCGCGAAGGACGCCGATGCCTTCTTGACCGCGCGCGGGCTCATCCTGCGTCAGGTTGCGGCCTATGGCCTGCCCGATGCCCTGCGCCTGACCGTGGGCGACGAGGAGGCGAACGGCCTTGTGGTGGCGGCCCTGCGCGATTTCATGGGCGGGAAAAATGCCTGAGCGTCTCGGTCCCCCGCGTGACACGCCGCTTGTCGAGCGCATCGCTCTCGTCGGCCTCGGGCTGATCGGCTCGTCGATTGCCCGCGCCGCCCGTCAGCTCAACCTCGCGCACACCATCGTGGCGGTGGATGCGAGCGACGCGGTTGTCGCACGGGTGCGGGAGCTTAGGCTTGCGGACGAGGCCACCACCGACGTGGCGGCCGGCGTGAGGGATGCGGATCTCGTCATCCTCTGCGTGCCGGTCGGCGTCTGCGGCAAGGTCGCCGAAGCGATGCGCCCAGGATTGAAGCCTGGCTGCATCGTGTCGGATGTGGGCTCGGTGAAGGCCTCCGTGGTGGCGCAGGTGCAGCCGTACCTGCCGCCGGGCGTGCATTTCGTCCCGGCCCATCCGGTGGCGGGCACGGAGCATTCGGGGCCCGACGCGGGCTTTTCGACGCTCTTCCACAACCGCTGGTGCATCCTCACCCCGCCCGAGGGCGAAGACGAGGCGGCGGTCGAGCGCGTGCGCGCCTTCTGGGAGGCCATGGGCTCCAACGTGGAGGTCATGACCGCGCAGCACCACGACCTCGTGCTCGCCATCACCAGCCATGTGCCGCATCTCATCGCCTACAACATCGTCGGCACGGCGGCGGATCTGGAGACGGTCACGCAAGGCGAGGTAATCAAGTTCTCGGCCGGCGGCTTTCGCGACTTCACCCGCATCGCCGCTTCCGACCCGACCATGTGGCGCGACGTGTTCCTGCACAACCGCGAGGCCGTGCTGGAAATGCTGGGCCGCCTCAACGAGGACATCGCGCTGCTCGCCCGCGCCATCCGCTGGGGCGAGGGCGACAAGCTCTTCGATCTCTTCACCCGCACCCGCGCCATCCGCCGCGGCATCATCTCGTCCGGCCAGGAAACGCCGGAGCCGGATTTCGGCCGAAGGCGCGAGGACAAGGCTTAGGCGGCACGCTTGTCATCCCCGGCGCACGAAGTGCGGGAAGGGGATCCATAATGCCGTGCGTGTGAGTGGATTCCCTTCCCCTCCGCTGCGCGTCCTCCCGGGAATGACACCCTCTCCGTCATGGCCGGGCTTGTCCCGGCCATCCCGATCATGAAAAGCGCGACGCCTCTCCAATCGGGATCACCGGCACAAGGCCGGTGATGACGTTGGGGGCTTAGTACAGCGGCTGCAGCTTTACGTTCGGGATCACGAACGGCCCCATGGCGAGAAAGCCGTTCTCCAGGCGCAGCGGCGGCAGGGAGGCGAGCTGCGGCTTGGCGTTCGGCTGAGCCGCGTTGGCGCGCGGGCCCTGTCCCAGCAGCATCCCTAAGAGATTGCCGCCGAGGCGTCCGCCGGTGAGGTTGCCGAGAAGCCC
The DNA here is from genome assembly GCF_016427565.1 of Microvirga splendida. Classification (GTDB taxonomy): domain Bacteria; phylum Pseudomonadota; class Alphaproteobacteria; order Rhizobiales; family Beijerinckiaceae; genus Microvirga; species Microvirga splendida. The sequence continues at coordinate 379,607 of NZ_JAELXT010000001.1, read as the reverse complement.
GTCGAGGCCGGCGGCCGCCACATTGATCTGGCCCGCGGGCCGGTGCTGCTCGTCGAGGCGCAGCTCGCCCTTGGTCTCGATCTGGCGCGAGCCCTTGGTGGCCGAGAGCATCAGGAGGTCGAGCTTGCCCCCGGCCTTGCGCCAGAGCTCCAGCTCCTCCGCAATGGTGCCGCCCTTGAAGCCGTCGGCCTGGGTCACGGTCACATCCGCGTTCAGGTTGGCCGGTTCCGTGCCGCCGATCAGCCCATCGAGAAGAGGAATGCGGGCATCCGTGATGGAGGCTGCCACGTCGCGGGCCTGCTCGGCCGCCCGGGACGGGTTGGGCCTGACATGAAGCTCCAGATGCCGGCCCGATCCGCTGAACTCGCCGGCCGGCAGACCGGTGACGGTCACCTTCGGCGCGTCCGCGGCCACGGAGAGGCGCTGCAGGCCCGTCTGCGAGGCGTTGATGCTGGCCTGCAGCAGGTCCCAGCTGCCCTGCACCGCCACGGTGCCGTCGGTCACGCGCAAGGGGCCGGCCACCTCGGCGATGATGCGGCGCGGCTGGTAGACCTGCGCCACCGCCTCGGTGCGGCCGAACGAGGCCGTCACGGCGCCGCGCTTCAGCTCGAGATTGCTGCAGACCACCTCGATGCGGAACGGGTAGCCGGCGATGCTGCGGTCCGTGCAGGTCCACTCCCGTCCGGCGCGCGCCTCCGCGGCGATCCAGCCGTCCAGCGCCTCCGCCGTGCGGTTGCGGATCACGAACCAGGCGACGCTCCAGGCAATGGCCAGCAGAAGCAGCAGGACGAAGGGCGTGTAGAGCCAGAAACGGCTGCGGCGAACATTGCCCGTCGGGGCGGCCTGATCCATGCGCGATCTCCTGTTGTGCGGATGCTTCGTAACTGGTAGCGCCCGATGCAGGCAAGGTTCGGGCGCGGGTGACATGAACGACCTCACGGAGGATTTATGGGTGTTCGGCTATGGCTCGCTCATGTGGCGGCCGGGCTTTCCCTATCTCGAGCGCGCCCATGCCCATCTCTACGGCTATCACCGTTCGCTCTGCGTCTTCTCCCATGTCCATCGCGGAACGCCCGAGCATCCCGGGCTGGTGCTCGGCCTCGACCGCGGCGGCCGCTGCCACGGCGTCGCCTTCCAGGTTGCGCCGGAGGAGGCTGAGGCCACGATCCAGTACCTGCGCGAGCGCGAGCAGGTCACGGCCGTCTATCTGGAGCGACGCCTGCCGGTGCGGCTGGCGGACGGGCGGCGGGTCCGGGCCCTGGCCTACGTGGTCGACCGCTATCACGGGCAATATGCCGGGCGTTTGTCCTTCGAGGATGTGCTGAGGCATGTGCGGCAGGGGCAGGGAGTTTCCGGGCGCAACCCGGATTACGTGCGCAACACCTACGATCACCTCATCGGGATGAACGTGACCGACCCGCTGCTGCATAAGATCGTCGGTGCGCTCGATCAGGAAGCCTGAGTCTCGTTCTCGCGCAGGTCCTCGAAGATCGCGCGGCGATCCTCGTCCGTTGCGGCGAGCCGATGAATGTGAAGCTCGGTGGCGCCCCGTTCCTGCATCTTAGCCAGCCAGCGCATCCGGGTGTGCTCGGCCGGCTCGGAGGCGGCCATGGCGGCGTCGATCACCGTGCCGGTGCCGTCCCGGTCGCGCCTGACGGCCAGGATCACTGCGTCCGTCACGTCGAGCAGCTCCGCCTCGTTGAGCGGATGCACGCCGACGATGTAGCGGCGGCCCGAACGGCCGCGCCAGGAACTCAGGGTGGAAGAGGAGCGAAGCCCTGCGGTCGCCCGTAGCCTTTCCTCGCGCACGCCAGCCCTCCGCATTCGGTCGTTGCGGAGATCCCGCATGGCCGCATTCCAGGATATGGTTCGTTTGTTCGCCATATGTTCTTATATGTAAGAACGGGCAGGTGAGTCGTCAAGGCAATGAGAAGCTTGGCAGAGCCTAGGTTTTGCGGGTTTTTAAGGGGTTTTGTCATCCCCGGCGGCCGTGAGGCCGGGAAGGGGATCCACGATCAGGCGCAGCGCTATGGATTCCCTTGCCTCGCTGACGCTCGCCGGGAATGACACCCGCTCACGTCATCACCGGCCTTGTGCCGGTGATCCCGATGATGTGAAGCGCTGCGCTTCTCCGTATCGGGATGGCCGGCACAAGACCGGCCATGATGGGGTGAAAGTCTCGTTACGCCTTCGACAGCGTGGCCTCGGACGGTGATGCTGGACCGAGGCCGAGCTCCCGCCGGCCCTCCTCGTAGAGCCGGTTCGAGGCCGTCTCGATCTCAGCCTGCACCCGCTGGAAGAACTCATCGCGCGGCAGGCCCGCCGGGATGGGGGCGAGCACCTCGATCCGCACGGTGCCGGGGCGGCGGATGAACTGGCGGCGCGGCCAGTAGAGCCCGGCGTTCAGGGCGATGGGAATGCAGGGGAAACCGAGATTCTGGTAGAGATGCGCCACGCCGTACTTGTAGGCCGACGGCGCGCCCGGCGGGCGGCGGGTTCCCTCGGGGAAGATGATGATCTGGCGCCCGTGCTCCGCCTCTTCCTTCGCCCGCTGGGTCATCTGCACCAGGGCAAGCGAGCCGGCCTTGCGGTTCACCGGCACACACTGGGCCTTGGCCAGGTGCCAGCCGAAGATGGGAAGCCACATCAGCTCCCGCTTCAGGATGTAGGTCGGGTCATCCAGGAACGTCACGATGGTGAAGGTTTCCAGGAACGACTGGTGCTTGGCCGCCACCAGGGCCCCGCCCGGCGGGATCTTCTCCAGGCCAGTGATCTCGACCTTGATGCCAGCAATCACCCGCAGCAGCCAGATCGACGTGCGGCCCCAGAGCTTGACCATCTGCATGAAGGTCCGGCGCGGCACCAGCAGCCCGGGCAGGAGCAGGAAAAGCCACAGGATCAGGTTGGCATAGAAGGCGACGTTGAACAGCAGGGAGCGGAGGATCAGCATGGCATCGCAAAACGAAAAGCGGAGCAAGAGGCTCCGCGGTCACGCTCACCTTAGAGGGTTTTTGTCAGCACCTCTACAGCATCGGACCCAAAAGTGGACTTGCACTTTTGGGGTTCATCCGATGCTTCACCTTATGCTTGCGCATCGTTGACGCGGAAAACTGGGTCCACTTTTCGCTGGCGCGGCCCGCTGGGTCCGCACGATGCGCTAGCGCCAGATCGGTTCGGCGATCAGCTGCTTCTTGACCGGGGATCCGCCGCTGATGAGGTGGGCCACCGAGGAGCGCTCCGGGTCGTCCTCGAGATGGGTGCGCACCCAGACCGCCAGGAACTTGAGGTATTCGGTGAAGATCACCCGGGCCACGGCCGGATTGTGCCACCAGTCGTGCGGGTCGATGGTCGCGGCCACCGGATAGGGGATCTTCTGCAGGTTCGGCAGGGCGTGGTCGAGCTCCGCCAGCGTGCGCGGCATGTGGTAGTTCGAGGTCACTACGATGATGGTGTTGAAGCTGTTGGTTTCGGCCCAGCGCCGGGTCTCGATGGCGTTGCCGATGGTGTTGCGGGCCCGGTAGTCGAGGTCCACGCAGCAATCGAACAGGCGCCGCTGGCCGGGATTGAGCCGGGCGATCTGATCGCGGCTGGTGTTCTCGTTGACGCCCGAGATCAGGAGCCTCTTGGCATAGCCCTTGTCCAGGAGGTCGATGGCGTCGCCGATGCGCTGGGCGCCGCCGGTGAGCGCCACGATGCCGTCCGCCCGGGTTTCCGGCCGCTGCTCGAACCGGTCGAGGCTGTAGACGAAGACGAGAAAGCCCAGGAAACCGGCAATGGCGGCACAGGTCGCGGCCCAGAAGCCCAAGCCCAGGACGCGACGCGTCCAGGACCGTCGTGCGGGAGCCTTAGGCGATTCCGGCATCGTCCAGCCCCATCCGACGGCTTCCGTTGTGTCCATGGCGCCCGGCGCACTCCAACTCTGCGTTCGCGAGGTCATCCGGGACGAGGATAATGGAGATTGCGGCAATGGAGAGGCAGCCCGCTTATTCCTTGTTAAGGCTCACCATCAACCATTTTCGTTAAGAAAGCGTCTCACGGTCAGGCGCGACACGATGCCTGTGATGACTGCCACGAAGAGTGCGATCAGGACCACGACCGCATAGCCCCGCCAGCCGATGGTGAAGGCGCCGAACAGCGCCTCGATCTGGTCGCCCGTGGGGCTTGCCCGCCAGGAGCGGGTCACGAGCCCCAGGGCCAGAGTCAGGACCATGGCGGCGCCTGCCCCGATGGCGGCGCCGCGCAGGCCGAGCCGGAAGAAGCGGCGCTGGAACTCCTTGGCGATGAAATCGTCGTTGGCGCCCACGAAATGGAGAACCTCCACCACCTCCCGGTTGCTGGCCATGGCCCCGCGGGTGGCGAAGATGACCGCCAGCGCCGCCGCAATCAGCACCAAGGTGACCAGGAACACGCCCACGCCGATGATGGTGTTGGCCATGGTGGAGAGACGCGAGACCCACAGGGCATGGTCGTCCAGCGTCGCGCCCGGCACCTCCCGCTGCAGGGACTGGCGCAAGGCGCTGAAATCAGGCTTCGCGCCTTCCTGGATCTTGATCACGATCAGGCGGGGCACCGGCAGGTCGTTGAAATCGAGGCCGGTTCCGAGCCAGGGTTCGAGCAGACGCTCGGATTCCTCTCGTGTGAAGGCCTGGGCCTCCTCGACCCCCGGCGCCTGGCGGGCCAGCGCCACGGCGCGCTCCACGTCCTGGTCGATGGAGCGCTGGGCATTGGGCCGGATCTGGATGGTGACTTCCCGGGAGATCTCGGAGCGCCACTGGGCGGAGCTTGCCGCCACGAGTTCGGCGCCGCCGGCGCACAGGGCCGCCAGGAAGGTGAGGATCGCGATGACGGCGGCCAGCGCCTGCCCGCCGGCCGAGTCCACCGGCACCAGGGGGGCGTTCCGGCTGAGCGAGGCGGGCAGGGGGCGCTTTGGCCCGTCGGCGGCGGCAGCGGCCTTCTTCAGGCGAGGTTGCGGGGACCCGTTCATCCGGCTCACTCGTCGATATGCAGCCGGCCGTCGCCGAGCACGAGGCGGCGGACGTCGAGCTGATCCATGAGACCGAAATCGTGGGTGGCGATGATCACCGAGGTCCCGAGCCGGTTGAGTTCGATGAACAGGCGCAGCAGCCGGCGGGCGAGCGACGGGTCCACGTTGCCGGTGGGCTCGTCCGCGAGCAGCAGGTCCGGGCGCACGATCAGCGCGCGGGCGATCGCCGCGCGCTGCTTCTCGCCGCCCGAGAGCACAGGCGGCAGCATGTGCATGCGGTCGCCTAAGCCCACCCAGCGCAGCAGTTCGACCACTTCGGCCCGGTAGCTCGCCTCCTCCTTGCCCTGCACGCGCAGCGGCAGGGCCACGTTCTCGTAGGTGGTCAGGTGGTCGAGCAGGCGGAAATCCTGGAACACCACGCCCATGCGGCGGCGCAAGGCGGTCAGCTCGTCCTTCGAGATCCGGGAGACGTCCTCGCCGAACATGGAGATCAGGCCGCGGGTCGGCTTCACCGAGAGCAGGATGAGGCGCAGCAGCGTCGTCTTGCCGGCGCCCGACGGGCCGGTGAGGAACTGGAACGAGTTGTGCTCGATGGAGAAGGTCAGGTCGCGCAGGACCTCGGGCCCCATGCCGTAGCGCACGCCCACATTCTCGAAATGCACGACCGGGGCCGCGTTGTCATCGTAGGGGTAGTCGTCGTGATCGAGCGCTTTCACACCTGGCCGAGCCGTCCTTGAGCGTTGCGGTTATGGGGCGGGAGACGTCCGCGATTCGCCTCCTTATCGCCCCGCTATGGTTAGCAAGCCATAAACTTGCAGGAGTGTAACGGGAAGCGAACCCCTCGCGGGATAGTGCCGCAGGACGAAATCTCCCTCTCCCGTGTGGGAGAGGGTTGGGGTGAGGGAAGGCCGGTGCCGGATAGAGTGCAGCGGGTGACGTGCTGCAGTGGGCACGGTCAGTTTTAGGCTGGTTGACCGTCACGCCCTCACCCCTGCCCCTCTCCCACACGGGAGAGGGGAGTGGCGGCGTGCTTTTGCTTCAAAAACCACCAACTCCGTTTGACATCCTGGGGCAGGCATGGTCGTGAAGGGGCGGCTTCGAGAGCCTCATATTTCTTTTCTGGACGATCATGATGAGCACTGCCCACCGCATCCGGGTTCTTTTCGACGAAGACACCATCGCCAAGCGCAACGAGGCGCTGGCCGAGGAGATCGCGGCCACCAAGCCCGAGAACCTGCTCGTGGTGGCGGTGCTCAAGGGCAGCTTCATGTTCGCCGCCGACCTGATCCGCGCCCTGCACCGGGCCGGGCTCGCGCCCCAGGTGGAGTTCGTGCACCTGTCGAGCTATCTCGACGGCACCGTCTCCACCGGCAACGTCACCATCCTGCGCGACGTGGAAAGCGACGTGCGCGGGCGCGACGTGCTGCTCGTGGACGATATCCTGGAATCGGGCCGCACGGTCACCTTCGCCAAGGACCTGCTCATGGCCCGCGGCGCCAAGAGCGTGAAGACCGCCGTGCTGCTGGAAAAGCCCGGCAAGCGCGCCGTGCAGATCCACCCGGAATATGTGGGCTTCACCTGCCCGGACGTGTTCGTGATCGGCTACGGCATGGATGTGGCCCATTCCTACCGGCAGCTGCCTTTCGTCGGCGTGCTCGACCATCACGACAAGGATCCGGACCTGTTCGACAAGCCGGAATAGCGCACGCTTCCACACACAATCCTCATCCTGAGGAGCCTGCGGAGCAGGCGTCTCGAAGGAGCCTCCAGTGCTCTCTGGAGACGCCTCGTCCTTCGAGACGGTCGCTGAAGCGACCTCCTCAGGATGAGGCTATCGTTCAGATGCTCGGCTAGGCGTTCAGCCGCCAGATCGTGCCGTTGAGCAGGGTCGCGTAGGCCACCCAGGCGAGATAGGGCACCAGCAGCAAGGCCGCCGTGCGGTCGAGTCTCCAGAAGATGCGGATCGTGGCGAGGATCGCCACGATCAGGGCCGCGATGACCACGAGGCCGGCGAGCGGGCTTTTGCTCCCGAAGAACGCGAAGGACCACGCTCCGTTCAAGGTGAGCTGCACGAAGAACGCGATGATCGCCGCCCTGCGTCCGGGCCGGTTCTCGGGCAGGGAGAGAATGCGCCAGAGCGCATAGGCCATCATGGCGTAGAGGATCGTCCAGGCGACCGGGAAGGCCCAGTTCGGCGGCGTGAAGCCCGGCTTCTGGAGCCCCGCATACCAGGTGGGAATGTTCGGCTGCGTGACGAGGCTCGCCGACACCGCCACCGCGACCACCGGCAGCACGGCCACGAGAAAACGGAGCAGCGGCGGCATTGCATGGCTGCCCGGCACAGTTTGGTCTGTATGCATCCCCGAAATCCCTTTAAGAGCAGCGTGTCTGTTTCTCAGTGACGCAACCTGTCACGCTCTCCGGAGGTTCCCTATGCCGTCATCGCGTTCCCGGTGGTCGAAGCGCAGCCTCACCGCGCAGGCCATGGGCCATGTGGATCCGATCACCAAGGCGGTCGTGCCGCCGATCCACGTGGCGACCACCTATATCCGCGATGAGGACAATGCCTATTCCTCCGGCTTCGTCTACGGCCGGCCGGACAATGCCACGGTCCGCGAGGCCGAGGAAGTGCTGGCGATGCTGGAGGAGGCCGAGGCCGGCGCGCTGCTGTTCTCCTCCGGCATGGCGGCGGCCACCGCGGTGTTCCAGGCCCTCGATCCGGGCGACCACATCGTGGCCTCCAAGGTCATGTACTGGGCCCTGCGCAATTGGCTCATGACCGAGGCGGTCCGCTGGGGCCTCAAGGTCGATTTCGTCGAGACCGACAACCTCGATGCCCTGCGCAAGGCGGTAAAGCCTGGCGAGACCAAGCTGGTCTGGATCGAGACGCCCTCCAACCCGCTCTGGACCATCACGGACATCGCCGGCGCCGCCGAGATCGCGCATGCGGCCGGGGCCAGGCTCGCGGTCGATTCCACCACCGCCTCGCCGATCCACACCCGACCGCTGAATCTTGGCGCCGACATCGTCATGCATGCGGCGACGAAAGTGCTGAACGGCCATTCCGACGTGGTGGCCGGCGCACTCGCCGGCGCCAAGGCGGATGCGTTCTGGACCCGCGTCGTCAATATCCGCAAGATGCAGGGCGCGATCCTCGGGCCTTTCGAGGCCTATCTCCTGATGCGCGGCATGCGCACGCTTCATGTGCGCACGGCGGCCCAGGCCAGGAGCGCCCTCGACCTCGCCCAGCGCTTCGCCGCGCACCCGAAGGTGGCCCGCGTACTCTATCCGGGCCTGCCGCAGCATCCCGGCCACGACATTGCCGCCCGGCAGATGGAGAACGGCTTCGGCTACATGCTGTCGATCCAGGTCTCCGAGGGCGAGGCCGCGGCGATCCGCACCGCCGCCCGGGTGGGCCTGTGGAAGCGCGCCACCTCGCTCGGCGGCGTCGAGAGCCTGATCGAGCACCGCGCCTCCATCGAGGGGCCGGGCACGCCCTGCCCGCCGGACCTCCTGCGGCTCTCCACCGGCATCGAGGACGTGGAGGATCTCTACCGCGACCTCGACGAGGCGCTGCGGGCCTAGACGGCCAGGATTGCCGCCGCTCCGACTACGGGGGCTAGAGAACCCACCGGAAGGCACGCTGCAGCTCGGCCGTGCCGTTCCCGTCATACCATCGTCCGTGGGCGATGATGACCCGCTCAGGGCTCCAGGCGATCATGCGCCGGACCGCGGCCTTCACGGCCCGGCGCTGACGGAGAAAGCTGAGCTGGAGATCCACAGGCGTCTTGCCGTCCGGATCGACAGGCCCGGCAAGGCGCAGGAGCCAGCGGTAGAACCATTGCCGAACCCGCCCCATCTCGAAATTCTCGATCAGGTCGGTGAGGATGAGCGTTTGCGAGGGGCGGTGGAAGAAATCGGCTTCCGTGAGCCCGTCTCCGTGGACGAGAACCTGATCCATCACGTCCGCCCATGCGGCCGCAGGCGCATCGCCGAGCACGCGGTCGACCGGAAGGGGGCGCTTCGCCTTGCGGTCGAGACCTGGAACCCCATGGACTTCGGCCTCGGGGAAGCGGGCCTTCCAATCCGGCACCCACCAGTAGTGAAGGGTGTTGGGGGCAATGAGGAAGCGTATGGGGCCAAGGGCCAGGATGCGCTCGACGAGGGCGCCGTCCGGCTCGATCGGCGAGTGAATCCACAGGCCTCCGTCCGGCAGGCGCACGACCGTCATCCGGGTCGGGAAGGGCAGCTTCAGGCCCATGTAGCTGAGCCGGATCTCCGGGCCGTCCACGATCCAGACATCCGGCGCAACCGGCTTCAGGACGTTCAAGGGCTCGTAGGGAACATACGCATCACGGCACATCCGTTGTCCTTCCGTTCCTGGCAGGGGCGTTCCGGCAGGGGCCGGCACGGCTCGAAGGGAGCGGCAGTGCCGCACAGACTAGGAAGAATGTCCAGTCGCGGAGCCCTGGAAGCGCCGTTCCGGCCGTGACGGCGGGGTCCGCCACGGGCTTCCGCAACGGCTGCGGCTCCATGGTGAGCCGGCTCATATTGATTCTGTCACAAAACTTGTGCTCTTGTAGCCTACAGCGAACTACGTTTCGTAAAAGGGAAGACCTATGACAACCTTGATTACCCGCCGCCGCGTCCTGCAGACCGGCGTGGCCGCCGCCGCACTTGTCGGCCTGTCGCAGACCGGCTGGGCCGCCGGTCCGCTCGTGAAGCTCCGCATCATGGAGACCACGGACCTTCACGTGAACGTCTTCCCCTATGATTACTATCGCGATGCGCCCGACGACAGCGTGGGCTTGGCCCGCACGGCCACCCTCGTGAAGGCCGCCCGCGCGGAGGCCAAGAACAGCCTGCTGTTCGACAACGGCGACATCATCCAGGGCTCCCCGCTCGGCGACTACGTGGCCTACCGCAAGGGCATGAAGAAGGGCGACGTGCACCCCATCGTGGCTGCCATGAACACCCTGAACTACGATGCCGGCACGCTGGGCAACCACGAATTCAACTATGGTCTCGAATTCCTGCAGAACGCCATGGGCGAGGCGAAATTCCCGCTCGTCTGCGCCAATGCGGTGAAGGCGAACGGCGAACCGCTGATCAAGCCCTGGCTCATCCTCGACCGTGAGGTCACCGACGAGTCCGGCGCGAAGCACAAGCTGAAGGTGGGCGTGATCGGCTTCGTGCCGCCGCAGATCGTGCAGTGGGACAAGGCCAATCTCGACGGCAAGGTGACCACCATCGACATCGTCGACGCGGCCAACAAGTACGTTCCCGAGATGAAGAAGGCAGGCGCCGACATCATCGTGGCCCTCAGCCATACCGGCATCGCGGGCGGCGAGCGCAAGGGCGGCGAGGAGAATGCTGCGCTCCACCTCGCCAAGGTCGACGGCATCGATGCGATCCTCACCGGCCACCAGCACTTCGTGTTCCCGGGCGGCAAGGAGTTCAACAACATCCCCGGCGTGGACGTGCAGAAGGGCACGCTGCACGGCAAGCCCGCCGTCATGGCCGGCTTCTGGGGCAGCCACCTGGGCTTGATCGACCTCGATCTTGTGAAGGAGGGCGATGGCTGGAAGGTGGCTGACTTCCGCACTGAGGCCCGCTCGATCTACGACCGCGTGGACCGCAAGGTGGTGGCGAAGGTGGGGTCCGAGGCCGGCGTCGTCGCCGCAGTCCAGGCCGATCATGACGCCACCCTGAAATACGTGCGCGAGCCCGTCGGCAAGACCGCCGTGCCGATCCACTCCTACTACTCGCTGGTGTCGGACGACGCCTCGGTGAAGCTCGTGGCCGATGCGCAGGCCTGGTACGTGGCCGATCAGCTCAAGGCCTCCGCCTTCAAGGACCTGCCGATCCTGTCGGCGGCAGCGCCCTTCAAGGCCGGCGGCCGCGGTGGGCCGAACTACTTCACCGAGATCAAGCCCGGCCCGCTCGCCATCAAGGACATGGCGGACATCTACATCTACCCGAACACGATCCGGGTGGTGAAGATCACGGGCGCCCAGGTGCGCGAGTGGCTCGAGCGCTCGGCCGGCATCTACAACCAGATCGATCCGGCCAAGGGCGGCGAGCAGGACCTCATCAACGCGAAGTTCCCGGCCTACAACTTCGACGTGATCGCCGGCGTCCAGTACAAGATCGACCCGACGCAGGCCTCGCGCTACGACAATGACGGCAAGCTGGTGAACCCCGATGCCCACCGCATCAAGGACCTCACCTATAACGGCAAGCCCGTTGCGGATGACCAGCAGTTCCTGGTGGTGACGAACAACTACCGTGCAGGCGGCGGCGGCAACTTCCCCGGCGCCGACGGCAGCACCATCGTGTTCGAGGCCCCGGACCTCACCCGCGACGCCATCATGCGCTACATCGTCGAGAAGAAGGAAGTGGCCCCGAAGGCCGACGGCTCCTGGTCGCTCGCGGTTCCCGCCGGCGTCACCATGACCTTCACCACCGGCCCGAACGCCGCCAACTATCAGCCGGCCGGCATCAAGGTCGAGAAGATGGGCGACGCGCCGGAAGGCTTCGTGAAGTACAAGATCGTCAACTGATCCTCACGGCATCGCAATCGGAAGCGGCCGGGCTCACGCCCGGCCGTTTCTTTTTTGAGTACCGCGACTGCAACACGCGAGCAAGCGTGCGCCATCCGGTTGATTCCGCTCTCCAATTTCTCTGCATCGCAGGGTCTTGTTCTGTCTGCGGCGTCGACCATGCCGAACAATGAAGATCGATTAACCGGGAATTAACCAGATCCAACTCGAATGGAGGCCGTATTGCAGTCTCCGTTACGATTTTATTCTGGTTCCTTCGATGTTATTTCTTCTTTGCCGGCGTGGAGCGTTGCTGCTTCCCCTCGTGCTGTTCTCCACCGCGGCGTGGGCGGAAGGGGAGGGGATCTGGAGCGCCGACCTCACGCCCCAGTGGCTCGACGATCATGTTGCTGTAACGCGCCGGGGCAAGCACCCGCGCCCCTCCTTCAGCCTGAACCGCACCCAGGTGTGGGCGAACGGCATGGCCAGTGGCTCTGCCCAGAGCTTCCGGCCCGGCGCGACCGGCCATTCGCTTGGGGCCAAGCTCCAGCCCCTGCACGACTACAACTTCCTCGTCGGCACCGAGCTGATCCGCGGCGGCGGGCACCATGGACCGCTGCAGTCGAAAGCCACCTGGGAGGCCTTCGTGACCCGCGATTGGGAGAGCCTCGGCGGCCTCACTTTCGGGCTGTCGACGGCGGGCCTCATAGACGTGACGAGCCACGGCTATGCGCAGTCGCTCAGCGGCTCCATGGGCATTCCGCTCGATCTGCCGCTGCAATCCTGGAGCACGCAGCTGCGCTTTGCGCCGAGCGTCAGCCTCGATGCCTTGAGCGGCGATTTCAGCACCGGCCTGCTGTCGGAAGTCATGGGACAGGCGCTGCTCAGCGCACCCACGGACCGGTTCAAATCCGTCCTCAACGTCTCCCTCGGCTACGGTCTTGCGCCGAGCACGCGGCCCGTTGCGTCGGCAAGGCTGGAGTTGAGGATCACGCCCAATCTTTGAGAGGGCGCCTCATGACTCATGACGGCGCGAGGCCATGAACCAGTCAGGCGCTCAGTCGTTGGCTCATGATTCTCATGACCGGAGACCCCCGTGGGACAGATTACCTTCGACGGGCTCGGGCCCTATGACCTGCCCGACGCCACCCATGCCGATGCCCAGAAGCACGGCGACGGCTTCATGCTCTCGTTCCGTATGTGGAAATCCGAGAATGAATGGACGCTGGTGCGCATCCACGTGGGCGGCAAAGAGGCCGACAAGCTCGCGCGGCAGATCGGCGACGAGCGCGTGAAGTCGGACGGCTCGACGATCATCTGACCGTGATGCCGTCGCTGAGGTCATGGGTTGAGACCATACTTACAAATGACGCATTGGCCGTGTAGGGTTCATCCATCAGCGATTCCTTAGTCGGCCGCTGCCCTTTTGGGCGCATGGTGCGTCTCGAAGCTGTCCAGGCTTTGGAGCATGAACCATGCCCGTCGATCTCCCCCCGCAGAAGAAGCTCGCCCAGACCGTTCCGGCCTCCTGGAACCTGGTCTTCGATCGTTCGCTGAATTGGCTGGCCGTGATGGTCGGTCTCGGCCTCTGCCTCTGGATCGTCACCCTCGGCGCGTGACGGGAGACCGGCTCTTGGATCCTGACCGCGACAGCAGATATCCCTGACTCAGCCTCATCGGCATTGCCGCCATCGGCCTGTTCGGGCTCGTGCTGATGGTGATCCTGACCCCGTGAGCGCTGCGACCGGCGCCCCCGTCAGGGCAGCGCGATCAGGTCGTTCATGTGCTGCGGCTTCGGCTCCTTGCCGAGGCGGCGGCGCTTGGCGAGGATGATCGTGCCGTTCAGCTCCCCGCCGAACAGGAAGATGGCGCTGAGCGTATAGAGGAAGATCAGGGCCACCATGGCGGTGGCAAGCCCCCCATAGGTGGAGGCGTAGGCCCCCGGATAGAACTCGAGATACCAGCTGAACGCGAAGCCGCCGAGAAGCCAGAGGGCGAGCGTCACGCCCACGCCGGGCAGCACCGCGCGGAAGCCGCGCCGTCCCGACGGGATGAGCTTGTAGGCCAGCAGCAGGCCCGCCACGATGACCACCGTCGCCACGCCGATGCGCAGGAAGGCGATGAGCCCCTCGAAGGGCTGCAGCGCCGGCACCCAGACGAGCATGAACCGCCAGAGGAAGGGGCCGAGCACCACGAGCAGGGCAAGCGCCAGCAGCATCAGGGCTCCGGCGATCACGAAGGCGATGGATTCGAGGCGCGTCAGCCACCAGGCGCGGGTCTCGCGCACCCCGTAGGCGCGGTTGAGCCCGACCCTGAGGCTCTCTACGCCGCTCGAGGCGAAATAGAGGGCGAGCACGAGGCCGAGGGTCACCACGTCGCTGCGCTTGACGGAGAGAATGGTGTGCACCTCGCCCGCGATGGGACCTGCGATCCCGCGCGGCCATGCCTCCAGGATGATGTCCGCCACCTCGTCGGCCAGGGTCCCGGTGCCGAACAGGCTCGCCAGCGCCGTGACCAGGATGAGGAACGGGAACATCGAGGTCAGCACCGAGAGCGCGATATGGCTCGCAATCGCCCAGGCATCGTGCAGCACGAAGCGGGTGGACGCGATGGCGAGGAGTTCGAGCCAGAGGCGAAGGCGGTTCAAAAGCAGGGTCTCCAAGAGCCTGGAGATGGTGCGGCAGGGGTTAAGGGCAAGGAAACAAGGGCTGAACAAGAGGAACGCCACCAGCCCTCTCCCCCCTTGTGGGGGAGAGTTGGAGAGGGGGGTGTGAGCGCCGACCTGGTGTCAGTCCTGCGCTGCACCCCCCTCCCTGGCCCTCCCCCACAAGGAGGGAGGGGACACCTGCGCCATTCTCGTCCAGCGCTCGAAAGACAATGAGCGTGGTTATCGTGTCGACATAGGGATGAGGCTCCATGGATCGACAAAGGCCGGGGCGGGAGCCTACAAGGCCACTCCTTCCGGTTCCGATCCTGTCCCGCCATGAGCCCCTCCCTCTTCGCCCGCATCGCGCCGCCGCTGTTCGTGCTCATCTGGGCCACCGGCTTCATCGTGGCACGGCTCGTGGCGCCCCATGCCGAGCCGCTGACGTTCCTGTTCGTGCGCTACATACTCGCCACCCTCGTGCTGGCCGCCATCGTCGCGGCGGCGCGGGTCTCCTGGCCGCGCCGCTGGAGCGACTGGCGCAACAGCCTGATCGCCGGGGTTCTCCTGCACGGGTTCTATCTCGGGGGCGTGTTCTGGGCGGTCAAGCACGGGCTGCCGGCCGGGATCTCCGCCCTGGTGGCCGGCCTGCAGCCGCTGGCGACAGGCCTTCTCGCCGGGCCCCTGCTGGGGGAGCGCGTCTCCCCTGGCCGCTGGGCCGGGATCGGCATCGGCTTCATGGGCGCCGCCCTGGTGGTGGCGCCGAAGCTGGGCGATGGCGGCGTGCCGCCGCTGGCGCTCTTCGTCTGCGTGCTCGGCATGCTCTCCATCACCTTCGGGACCATCTGGCAGAAGCGCACCGGCAGCAATCTCGACCTGCGGGTCAATGCGACCATCCAGTATATCGGCGCGGCCATCGTCACCCTGCCGCTGATGCTGCTGCTGGAGGAGGGGCATATGGACTTCACGCTTCCGCTCCTCGGCGCGCTCGCCTGGGCGGTGTTCGGCCTCTCCATCGGGGCCATCGGGCTGCTGCTGTTCCTGATCCGCCAGGGAGCGGTCGTGGGCGTCGCGACCCTGCTCTATCTCGTGCCGCCGGTCGCGGCGCTCATGGCCTTCGCGCTCTTCGGCGAGACCCTGACCCTGATCCAGCTCGCCGGCATGGCGCTCGCGGCGTTGGGC
Source organism: Microvirga splendida (assembly GCF_016427565.1). Lineage (GTDB taxonomy): Bacteria > Pseudomonadota > Alphaproteobacteria > Rhizobiales > Beijerinckiaceae > Microvirga > Microvirga splendida. The sequence continues at coordinate 364,255 of NZ_JAELXT010000001.1, read as the reverse complement.
GTCGCGGTGGCAAGCAGGAGCTGACACGAACACAAACAGCCAGACCTCACACCCTCAACCTCATCCTGAGGAGCAGACGCAGTCTGCGTCTCGAAGGAGGCTCCAGAGAGCACTGGACGATCCTTCGAGACGCGAGCAAGCTCGCTCCTCAGGATGAGGTCAGAGGTTGAAAACAGCCTTCAGGATCGACTTACTTCGTGATCTTCACGGCGACCGGATCGCTGGCCGGGAAGGTTTCCTCCACGGCCTCGTCGAGCAGCTCTTCCTGGTGCGTCTTGTCAGTCTCGGTCTGCTTGTTGTCCTTAGCGTTATTCTTGTCCTGCGTGCTGTCCTGATTGCGGTTCTTGTCCGTCATGACGGTTCTCCATCGCCGGATTGCTGTTGCTTGTCAGGAAGACAACGCATCAGGCCAAGCCTCGATCCGCCTTGAACCTCAATTGGAAACGGCGCCTTTCGGCGCCGCTCCTGAGATCAAGAAGAAGATCAGCGGGGCTGGCCCTGCTGCTGGTTGACGAAGTAGTCGAAGGGCAGCTCCGCGATGCGGAACCAGGTCAGCTCCTTGTCGCGGAAGGCGCTCCAGGAATCGTACACCTTCTTGAACTTGGGATTCGCGGCCGCGAGTTCGCCGTAGAGCTTGTAAGCCTCCTTGTAGCTCTGCTCCATCACGTCGCGCGGGAAGGGGCGCAGCTGCACGCCCTGGCCGACGAGGCGGCGGATCGCTTCGGCGTTCTGCGCGTCGTACTTGGCCACGCACATGGCGTTGGCCTCCGCGCAGGCCGCCTCGAGCACGGCCTTGTAGTGCGCCGGCAGCTCGTTCCACTTGTCCAGGTTCACGTAGAGCGAGGGCTGCGCGCCGCCTTCCCAGAAACCGGGATAGTAGTAGTATTTGGCGACCTTCACGAAGCCGAGCTTCTCGTCGTCATGCGGGCCGGAGAACTCCACCGCATCGAGGGTGCCGCGCTCGAGCGCCGGGTAGATGTCGCCTGCGGCGAGCACCTGCGGCACCACGCCGAGCTTCTGCATGATCTGGCCGCCCATGCCGGCGATGCGCATCTTGAGGCCGCTCAGATCCGCGATGGAGTTAATCTCCTTGCGGAACCAGCCGCCCATCTGCGCACCGGTCTGCCCGGCCGGGATCGGATGCACGTTGTAGTCCTTCATGAACTCGCGCATGAGCTCGAGGCCGCCGCCGTAATACATCCAGGCATTGTGCTGGCGCACGTTCATGCCCCACGGCACGGAGGTGTCGAACATGAACGTCGGGTCCTTGCCGATGAAGAAGCTCGACAGGGTGTAGGCGCTCTCGACCGTGCCGTTCTGGGTGGCGTCGAGGGTCTGGAGCGCGCCGACGATCTCGCCCGCGGCGAAGGGCTGGATCTGGAACTTGTTGTCGGTGGCGGCGGCCACGCGCTTGGAGATCATCTCGCCCGCGCCATAGAGGGTATCGAGGCTCTTAGGGTAAGCCGAAGCCATGCGCCAGCGGACTTCCGGCTGGGCCTGCGCGATGGCCGGGGAGGCGACCACGCCTGCGGCGGCCGCAAGGCCGGCCCCTTTGAGAACTTTTCTTCTGTCCATGAGCGTTTCCTCTACCGATTTATGTCGTCAGTGCCGGTTCGGCTGAACAATCCATAAAGCGGGAGGTACGGGGCTGTCACTCCATCTTCCGTAGAGACAGCTATGCAGCAGCGTCATCCCGGACGCAGGGTGTTTGGGGGAGGGGCGTGTCATCCCCGGCGGCCGCAGGCCGGGAAGGGGATCCACTCACACGCACTGCGCCATGGATTCCCTTCCCCTCCGCTATGCTCCGGCCGGGAATGACACTGTTGAAGCTACCGTTCCTCGCTGCCGCCCTTGGAGAGGGGCCGCTGGCCCTGCGGGCCGCCGGCGCGGCCGGAGCGCTTCGGCGGCTTCTCGTCGCCCGTGGAGGAGGTCGACTTGCCGCCGGACTGGCTGGCCGTGGGATGGCCGCGCACCAGGGTGCCCTTGGGCACGTCCACAGCGTTGCCGGGGGCCGGCACCCGGGCCCGGGAGGCCGCGCCGCCGCTCATCCCCGTGGGGCCCATCGAGCCTTCCGTCTGCGGGGTGCGGGGAGCCGGGCTCTTGTTGGCGGTGGTGTTGACGCCTTCGGCGATCTCCTCGTTCGACATCCGGAAGCCGGCCTCGTCGTCTTCCTTCTCCGGCACCTCCTTGAAGGAGTGGATCCCGGCCCGTGAACCGCTCTGGACCCGGTTGTCGTCCACGCGGTCGATGTCGAGATCGGGGTCGAGCTTCTTCGAGGCACCCATCTGACCGGTGGCCTTGGCGGCCGCGCGCTTGGTGTTGCCGATATCGTTGCGCTGGGTCGGTCCTGCGACGAAGTCGTCGCCGGTCTCTTCCTGCACAAGCTGGTTCATCACCTCGTCCACGTCCGGTTCTGTGGGCTGTCCGCGCTTGTCTCGCGCCATGAGCTGTTCCTCTTCTTGGGGGTTCGAGCAGGCCGCCCGGCCTGCAGCTTGAAAAGGCAACGTCCTGTTCGGGACGGGTGTTCCGGTCTCACGACCGTGAAAAGAAAGGCAGGTCGGATGCTACTGGCCAAGCTCCTTTTGGATGTCCTGCAGCATCGTGAGATGCTCCTGGATCTGGTTGCGCGCCAGCTTGGCCAGGTTCGTGGTCTCGCGATTGCCGGAGCCCTGCTGCAGATAGCTTTCCTGCAGCTTCAGCAGCTCCTGGTGCCCCTGGATCTGCATGGCGACATAGTCCCTGTCGAAGGCAGGGCCCGCTTGCGCCTTCGAGAGGCGCTCCATCGCCTGTGCATCGTCCTGCGGCAGCACCGGCGCCGTGGAGGCCGCAGCCTGGGCGCCGCGGGTGGTGGACGCGGTGGCGTTCGGCTCGGCGAAGGAGTGCATGATCTCGGTGAGCAGGTTCTGCTCGCCGACCTCGAACTCGGCGAACTGCTTCACGCGCGGATTCTGCGCCTTGCTCAGCGCGAAGTTCGACTGCTGCAGCGAGACGGTGCTGAGCGCCAGCATCTGCTGGATGTACTGCCGGTCGGCCTGCGACTGCTCCTGGCCAAGGGCGGCCGGCGCGCTGTTGGCCTGGCCCTGGCGGGCAGGGGTCCGCGTGTCCTGCGGGGCGCCGCCCTGTTGCGTGCGCTGCTCGCGCTGCTGCGCGTTCTGCCCGAGATCCGGGTTCACCCGCTGTTCGGCGGGCTGCGGCGTGACGGAAAACGGAATGGCCTGGTTCTGCTGCTGGGCAAAAGCGGGAACGGCGACGGCGGCCATGAGGCCGGCGATCACGAGACGGCGTGACATCAAGGATTCTCCTGCAATCGACTGTGAGAGCGAACGTTTGCGGGAAAGTTTGGTTCAGGCCGGCGGAGCGTCGGTCATGGCCTCTGCCGCTGCCGGCCCAGGACGAGCAGCGCGCTTTTCAGCCCATCGCCATTCGCCCGGATGATGAACCCAGCATGCGTGAAGCTCCGGTCGAGCAGGCGATCGCGGTATTGCGGGTTGTCGAGCCATTGCTGGAGAAAGGAGCGGACATCCCCTGCGGTCGGCCGGGTGCCGCATCCGCCGCAGGTCGCCATGACGACCGCAAGGCTGCTCCACTGCATGCGTGCATCGGCCGGAAGCGCATCCATCGGATTGGACGATTCACCGGCCGTGAAGGAGCCGGGGTCCGCCTGCGGCAGAAGCTGAGCTGCCGCCTCCACGAGCGCCGGATGCGTTTCCACCGGCGGCAGGTCCTCCCGCGTTCGCGCCCTGTTGAGCCGCTTTTCCAGGAGCGCATTCTGCTCCTGCCGGTCGAGCGCGGAGGCTTCCTCGGGTTGCCGGTCTCGCGATGTGCCCGGCCCGGCGAAGGTCTGGACGGCATAGAGCGTGCGGTCATCGCCAACCGCGATGCCGAACCCGAACGAGGCGAGCCCCTGCCTCAGGATGTTCTCCCGATGAGGCGGAGAATCCATCCAGCCCTGGTGCAGTTCCTCGACACGATCTTCCGTCGGCGGCGATGGGCAACCCTGGCAACGCGCGATGTTCTCCGCCGTCAGCTTCCATCGGCTTCCGCCCGCGTCCAGAAAACGGTCCTGAACCGATTCGCCTTCCGGTGAGGTGTGCGAATAGTAGTTTCGCCGCAGCATGTCCTCGGCATGGTTCTGCGCAGCCTCGTTGAGACCGTCCTGTAACCGGAGGGCCTCCAGGCCGCGATCCGCCCTCTCCCGATTGACCAGTTCCAGCGCCCGCTGCCTCAACTGGTCGAGCGGTCCCGTTTCGACGCCGTGGGCTGCGCCCGCGAGCGCAAGGGCAGCCATCAGGGCTCCGGCGGCAAGACGCCCAAAACGAAACTGAAGCATCCTTATCGCGCTCCCTGTAACCTCGGCTCAATCGACGGGCAGCGTGAAGGTTCCGGAGCGCCATGCCGCGCCTTCCTCTGGCCTCGGCGAGGGAACGAAGCGTTCACACGGGCGTCCCCATGAGGGACGACGCGGCAGGTGGAGGTGACATGCAGGATCGGGTTACGCGCGTAGGGATCATCGCCATCGCGGTGCTGCTCGCAATCTTCATTCTTCAGCCCTACGTGAACACCTATCTGTACTCCGCCCGTGAGCCGCGGCCCGTCGCGGCGCGCGGCGACCTGGCGGAGTTCGAGCGCACGACGATCCGGCTTTTCGAGACGGTGGCGCCCTCCGTGGTGCAGGTGGTGGCGCTGCGCGGCCGCGGACCCGCCGGCGGCGACCCGGCAGGCTCCGGCACGGGCTTCGTGTGGGATGCGGCGGGCCATGTGGTGACGAACCAGCACGTGGTGGAGAACGGCTCATCCTTCGTGGTGCGCCTTGCCTCCGGGGAGGTGCGGCCGGCGGAGGTGATCGGGCGCGCGCCGAACTACGATCTTGCCGTCCTGAGGCTCCAGCGCCAGGGCGCGCTGCCGGCGCCCGTGACCGTGGGGAGCTCGGCCGACCTGAAGGTGGGGCAGGCGGCCTTTGCCATCGGCAACCCGTTCGGGCTCGACCAGTCGCTCACCACCGGCATCATCAGCGCCCTCAAGCGCCGCCTGCCCACCAGCGGCGGGCGCGAAGTTGCCGACGTGATCCAGACCGACGCGGCCATCAATCCCGGCAATTCGGGCGGCCCGCTCCTCGATTCCGCCGGGCGCCTCATCGGGGTGAACACGGCCATCTTCTCGCCGTCGGGGACGAATGCCGGCATCGGCTTCGCGATTCCCGTCGACGTGGTCAACCGCGTGGTGCCGGAGCTCATCCGCACCGGCCGTGTGCCGACACCCGGCATCGGCATCCTGGCAGGCGACGAGACGCTTGCGGCGCAACTCGGCGTGACCGGCGTGATCGTGGCCGGCGTGGTGCCGGGCTCGCCGGCAGACCGGGCAGGCCTGCGCGGCGTGGACGTGCGGGCCGGGATCATCGGCGACGTGATCGTGGGCGTCGAGGATGCGCCCGTGCGGCACTTGTCGGACCTCACCGACCGGCTGGAGCGGGCCGGCGTGGGAAACACCGTCTCGCTCAGGATCGTGCGCAACAACCGGACTGAGACCGTCGAGGTGTCCATCGTCGACGTGGGCGAGCAGAGAGCACGGGCGCGCAGACCCTGAACAACGGATAACCTTGGCAGGACCGGTTTTGTTGCATCGCGGGCGAAACCTTCCTGCAGTCCCGCCGTTAGCCATCGAACCTTCATCCAAGGAGGAGCGGATGGATCCCGAAGGCGCCGATAACAACATCCTGGTGCAAAGCTCGACAGTCGATCTGGGCGAAAACTTCCCCCAATATGCCAAAACGAATATCCGTCAGGTCGCCGGAAAGTATTTCGGGCGGTTGAGCACGGCTTCCGTGCACGTCACCCGCGAGGGCATCACCTATCGGTGCACGGTCAACATGCAGATGGGCGCGCTCAAGATCATGAGCGGCGAGGCCAAGAACAAGGACCTCTACGCCGCCTTCCGGGCAGCCCTCCAGAAGACCGCCAAGCAGCTTCGCCGCTCCAAGCGCGAACTGCGCGACGACAAGGGCGAGCGCACCGACAAGGATGCGCTCCTGCGCGAGGGCGCACGCAACCCCGGACGCGACCGCGACGATGCGGGCCTGCCCATGAACGACGAGGGCGACTACCGCGCGGCGGCGGAGTAACCACACATCATCATTCCACCCCGTCATCCTCAGGCCAAGCGTAGCGAGGGAAGGGGATCCATAGCGTTGCGCTTGATCGTGGATTCCCTTCCTCTCCGCTGACGCTCCGGCCGGGAATGACACGGAAGTGCGAAAACAAAAAAGGCCGGGCGAATGCCCGGCCTTTCTCGCTGTTGTGTTCGTGTCTTAATTCAGCCGCACGCCCTGCGGCGGGCGCTCGGTGCCGCTCACCGTCACGTCGCCGATCATCAGGCCCATGGGGCCCGCATGCACCGGCACGGTCTCGCCGTCCTTGACCTCGCCGGCAAGAATCAGCTCCGCCAGCGGATCCTGCACGTGCTTCTGGATCACGCGCTTCAATGGACGCGCGCCATAGGCAGGATCGTAGCCCTTGTCGGCCAACCATTCACGCGCCTCCTCGTCGAGTTCCAGCGTGATCTTGCGGTCCGTGAGCAGCTTCTGCAGGCGGCGCATCTGGATGTCCACGATGGCACCCATCTCCGAGCGCTGCAGCCGGTGGAACAGGATGATCTCGTCCACGCGGTTGAGGAACTCGGGCCTGAAGTGCGAGCGCACCACGCCCATGACCTCGTCGCGCACCGCATCCGTATCCTGACCTTCGGGCTGGTTCACCAGATATTCGGCGCCCAGGTTCGAGGTCATGATGATGAGCGTGTTGCGGAAGTCCACGGTGCGGCCCTGGCCGTCCGTGAGGCGTCCGTCGTCGAGCACCTGCAGCAGCACGTTGAACACGTCCGGATGCGCCTTCTCGATCTCGTCGAACAGCACCACCTGATAGGGCCTGCGGCGCACGGCCTCAGTCAGAGCGCCGCCCTCCTCGTAGCCCACATAGCCGGGAGGTGCGCCGATGAGCCGGGCGACAGAGTGCTTCTCCATGTATTCCGACATGTCGAGGCGCACGAGGGCGGTCTCGTCGTCGAACAGGAAGCTCGCCAGCGCCTTCGTCAGCTCCGTCTTGCCGACGCCCGTGGGGCCGAGGAACATGAACGAGCCGATGGGCCGGTTCGGATCCTGCAGGCCTGCGCGGGCGCGACGCACGGCGGTGGACACCGCCGCCACCGCCTCGGCCTGGCCGACCACGCGCTTGGCGATCGCCTGCTCCATCTGCAGCAGCTTCTCGCGCTCGCCTTCCAGCATCTTGTCGACGGGCACGCCGGTCCAGCGCGAGACGACGCCGGCCACATGGTCGGGCGTCACGGCCTCTTCCATCAGCCCGCCGCCATCGGCATGGGCCTCGACATCGGTCAGCTGCTTCTCCAGGTCCGGAATGACCCCGTAGGAGAGTTCGCCGGCCTTCGCCCAATCGCCCGCGCGCTGCGCCTGGCTGAGCTGGTTGCGCGCTTCCTCGAGCTTCTTCTTGAGATCGGCCGCGGTGCCGAGCTTGTCCTTCTCGGCCTTCCAGCGCGCCGTGATGGCAGCCGACTGCTCCTCCAGCTCCGCCAGCTCCTTGGTGAGGCGCTCCAGGCGGTCCTTGGAGGCGGAATCCGTCTCCTTCTTCAGGGCCTCCTGCTCGATCTTCAGGCGCACGATCTCGCGGTCGATGTTGTCGAGTTCTTCCGGCTTCGAGTCGACCTGCATGCGCAGGCGCGAGGAGGCCTCGTCCACGAGGTCGATAGCCTTGTCCGGCAGGAAGCGGTCGGTGATGTAGCGGTTCGACAGCGTGGCTGCCGCGACAAGCGCCGAGTCGGTGATGCGCACGCCGTGATGCTGCTCGTACTTTTCCTTGAGGCCGCGCAGGATCGACACGGTGTCCTCCACCGTGGGCTCGCTCACGAAGACCGGCTGGAAACGACGGGCGAGCGCCGCGTCCTTCTCCACATGCTTGCGGTACTCGTCGAGAGTCGTCGCGCCGACGCAATGCAGCTCGCCACGCGCCAACGCAGGCTTGAGCAGGTTCGACGCATCCATAGCACCGTCGGCCTTGCCGGCGCCGACGAGCGTGTGCATCTCGTCGATGAACAGGATGATGCCGCCTTCCGCCGACGTCACTTCCTGCAGCACGGCCTTCAAGCGCTCCTCGAACTCGCCGCGATATTTGGCACCCGCAATCAGCGCGCCCATGTCGAGAGCGAGCAGCTGCTTGTCCTTCAGGCTTTCGGGCACGTCGCCGTTGACGATGCGCAGCGCCAGGCCTTCGACGATGGCGGTCTTGCCGACGCCGGGCTCGCCGATCAGCACCGGGTTGTTCTTGGTGCGCCGCGACAGCACCTGAATGGTGCGGCGGATCTCCTCGTCGCGGCCGATCACCGGGTCGAGCTTGCCGTCGCGGGCCGCTTCCGTGAGATCGCGCGCATATTTCTTGAGCGCATCATAGGCGTTTTCCGCCGTCGCGTTGTCGGCGGTGCGGCCCTTGCGCAAGGTGTTGATCGCGGTGTTGAGCCCTTGAGCGGTCACGCCGGCCTGGGCCAGAATTTTTCCGGCCTCGCTATCCTTCTCGACCGCGAGCGCCAGCAGCATGCGCTCGACGGTGACGTAGGAATCGCCCGCCTTCTCGGCTGCCTTCTCGGCGGTGTCGAAGAAGCGCATCAGGTCGCGGGTGGCCTGCGGCTGCGCGGCGGAGCCGGAAACCTTCGGCTGTTTGGCGAGCCATTGCTCCACCGCCGCATGGGCGTCGCGGGAGCGCCCGCCGGCCCGGTCGATGAGACCGGCGCAGAGGCCTTCCGGATCGTCCAGCAGGACTTTCAGCACATGGCCCGGCGACAGCTGCGGGTGGCCTTCGCGCATGGCGAGATTCTGGGCTGCCTGGACGAAGCCCCGGGCGCGCTCGGTGTATTTTTCGAAATTCATCAATCATCCCTCCTCAGGTCAGCCCGCCCTCTTGGAGGCACAGGCCGACCCTGCGATGTCGGACCTCCATACCGGAGCATCCGCTGGAGCTTAGGTGGGGGCATTGATCCAGGACAACAAGAGGGGAACCGGCTTCCCATCCTGGCATTGACCCCACAACAGTTTGAGGAGGTTACCATGACACGCGACCCGCGTTCGGAAGCCGAAAAGGCCCGTGCCGACCTGGCCCGCAATGCGGAGCTTGGCCATGCCGTGCCCATGAGCCCGGTCGAGCAGCAGCCCTCCGTGACGCCGGAGACCTTCGGCGACACCACGGAGAACGGCCGGGTGATCCGGGACGATCAAGGCCGCCCGGGCAACGAGGCGGACCGCGACATCGGCGATTCCACCGGCACCATGGCGACCTCCCGCGACATCCCGGTCTCGCGCCAGAACGTCCAATCCCCGCCGACCCATCGCAGCGACGAGAGCGACGGCGTGCTCTCCCGCGCCAAGGAGTAATCACACCATGGCTCTTTCCGATATTTTCTCCATGTTCAGCCCCAAGAAGCGCAAGGCCGAGAAGGCTCACGAGGAGCTGGTGGCCAATGCCGAGAAGGCGCTGCGCATGAAGAAGGAGGCCGGTCCCCAGACCAGCATCCCCGAGCACAAGACGGCCAACGAGGGCATGAACCCGAAGACCACCGACGAGGATCACATCCCGGCGCGCGAGGGTTTCAACACGCCCGAGCTCAAGCGCACCCGGGTCGCCCGCTCAGGCGACGCTTCGTAAGCTCCGGATCGCGTGCGTGAAGAAAAGCCCTGCCAACCGGCGGGGCTTTTTCTATGATGGGGAGCCTTTCCTCGACCAAGCGAGAGCGCCATGACTGCTGACGTGCCGAAGGTTGTGATCGTCGGGGCCGGATTCGGCGGGCTGACGGCCGCTCAGGCGCTCGCCCGCGCTCCGGTGGATGTGACGCTCATCGACCGCCACAACTTTCACTACTTCCAGCCGCTGCTCTACCAGGTCGCCACAGCCGCCCTGTCGCCGGCCGACATCGCCTGGCCGATCCGCAGCATCGTCCGGCGCCAGAAGAACATCACGGTCCTCATGGCGGAGGTCGAAGGCGTGGATCCGCAGGCACGGCTCGTCCATGCCGGCGCGACCGCCGTCCCTTACGATTTCCTCGTCCTCGCCACCGGCGCCACCCATTCCTATTTCGGCCACCCGGAATGGGCCGCCGTCGCGCCGGGGCTGAAGCAGATCGAGGACGCGACGCGCATCCGCCGCAAGGTCCTGCTCGCCTTCGAGGAGGCGGAGCTGATCGACGACCCGGATGAGCAGCGGCGGCTCCTCACCTTCGTGGTGGTGGGCGGCGGCCCCACGGGCGTCGAGATGGCGGGAGCCATCGCGGAGGTGGCCCATTACGCTCTGCCGTCCGAGTTCCGGCGCATCGACCCGCATGCCGCCCGCGTCATCCTCATCGAGGCCGGTCCCCGCCTGCTGCCGACCTTTCCGGAAGACCTCTCGGCCTATGCCGCGCAGGCCCTCGAAAAGATGGGCGTGGAGGTCATGACCTCGGCGCGGGTGACCGATTGCGACGGGCGCGGGGTCGATCTCGAAGCATCGCGGATCGAGGCCGGCACCCTGGTCTGGGCTGCGGGCGTGATCGCCTCCCCGGCCGGCGAGTGGCTCCAGGTGGAGCAGGACCGGGCCGGACGGGTGAAGGTGGGGCCGGATCTCGCGGTGCCCGGCCGCCCCGAGGTCTTCGTCATCGGCGACACGGCGGCGGCCGTGGATGCGGAGGGCAAGACCGTGCCGGGCATCGCGCCGGCCGCCAAGCAGATGGGGGCCTATGTGGCCAAGGTCATCGCCGCGAGGGCGTCGGGCCGCCCGGCCCCGGGACCTTTCCGCTACCGCCACCAGGGCGATCTCGCCACCATCGGCCGCAAGGCCGCTGTGGTGAAGCTCGGCAGCGTTCACCTCACGGGCTTCATCGGCTGGCTGTTCTGGGGCGTCGCCCACGTCTACTTCCTGATCGGCCTGCGCAACCGGGCCGTGGTCGCCTTCACCTGGCTGTGGAACTACCTGACCTACCAGCGCGGCGCCCGCCTCATCGTCGACGGGCCGGGCGGCCAGGAGGAGGCGCGGGCCGAGAAGGCCAAGCCGCAGGCCCCGGCGGTGGAGGCGGGCCGCACCCGCAGCCGGGATCAGGCTCCTGTCGAAGGGACGGACTGGCGCTAGGGCATCGGGCCGGTGATCACCCATTATCACTGGACGAAATTGGCGCGACCAACCCTCTCCCCTCTGCGGGAGAGGGTGGCGAACGGAGTGAGCCGGGAGAGGGGCAGTCCCAGTCGAGCATGGCCCCTCTCCCGACCTGCTGCGCAGGCCACCCTCTCCCGCTAAAGGGGAGAGGGAAAAACAGCGCTCCGTCCGGGATGACGATGGCGGCGAGGAGAATGCGCAATTCCTTCTCTTGCCCCGCTTCCCCACGCGCTTTATCGCTAAGCCATGACCATCCGCATCGCCTCCCTCCAGCGCTATCCCGTGAAGGGCCTCTCGCCCGAGACCCTGTCCTCCGTCACCCTCGCCAAGGGCGACTACTTTCCCGGCGACCGGCTGTTTGCTGTCGAGAACGGGCCGGCGGGCTTCGATGCGGACAACCCGCAGCATCAGCCCAAGATCAAGTTCCTGATGCTGATGCGCAACGAGAGCCTGGCCCGGCTGAAGACCCGCTACGTCGATTCCATCACGACGCTCTTCATCGAGCAGGAGGGACGGGAGGTGGCCCGTGGCGATCTCTCGAGTCAGCAGGGGCGGCTCGCCATCGAGGCGTTCTTCCGCCGCTTCATGCCCAAGGAACTGCGCGGCCCGCCGAAGGTGCTCACCGCGCCCGACGGCTTCCGCTTCACGGATTCCCGGCGTGGCTTCGTGTCCCTCATCAACCTCGCGAGCGTGCGGGCGCTGGAAAACATCGTCGGCGCGCCCGTCGACCCCCTGCGCTTTCGCGGCAACATCCATATCGAAGGCCTCGCGCCCTGGGCTGAGTTCGACCTCGTGGGCAAGGTGCTCTCCGCGCCCTCCGGCCTGCGCCTGAAGGTCACCAAGCGCATTGAACGCTGCGCGGCCACCAACGTGGACCCGGACACGGGCATCCGCGACCTGGAGATCCCGAAAAGCCTGATGAAGGCCTACGGGCACTTCGATTGCGGCATCTATGCCGAGGTGGTTGCCGGCGGCCCGCTCGAAACGGGCGAGGACCTCGAGGCGGAGCAGACGGAGCTGGCTCTGTAGAGGAATGGAGGCGGCCAAGCCGCCTCGGTGTCATCCCCGGCGAGCCGCAGGCGAGGGAAGGGGATCCACCCGCACGCACAGCGCCATGGATTCCCTTCCCCTCCGCTGACGCTTCGGCCGGGAATGACACTGAAGCGATGCCGGCTGCGAAAGCGACAAGATCTTTTCGCCAACAAAAAAGGGAGAGCCTAGCTCTCCCTTTTTCATGTCTCAGGTGCCGGTGTGCCTTACTCGGCGGCCGGGGTTTCGGCCGGATCCGGCGTGAAGCCGCCGTTCTCGGCGTTGGCCGCGTCGATCATCTCCTGGCGGGTGCGGCGGCGGCGGCGCGGACGGGCCGCGGCCTCGTCGTTCGCTGCTTCCTGCATCACCGGTGCGGGAGCCGGAGCCTCCGTCTCGGCGGCCACGGGAGCGGGCGCGCGGACCGGGTTCGTGAGGAAAGCCGGCAGGGTGCCCTGATCGGACGCCTCGTCGTCCCGGCGGCGCTCGCGCGGGAAGCGCTCGCGGCGCTCCGGACGGTCGCCGCGCTCGAAGCGGTCGTTGCGCTCAGGACGATCCTGGCGCTCGGGACGATCCTGGCGCTCGGGGCGCTCGCCCCGGTCCTGGCGGTCGTTCCGGTCGAAGCGGGCAGGGCGCTGTTCATTGCGTTCGGTGCGCTCGCCGTTCTCCGAGCGACCCTCGAAGGGCTGCTCGTCGCGGGGCTGGTAATCCTGGCGCGGGCCGCGCTCACGGGGCTGGAAGCGCTCGCGACGCTCGCCGCGATCCTGGCGGTCACCGCGATCGGGACGATCGCCGCGGTCCTGACGCTCGCCGCGATCCTGACGGTCGTTGCGGTCCTGGCGGTCGAAGCGCGGCTGGCGCTCGGCCCGGTTCTCGTAGGGCTGCGGCTGCGAGCCGAAATCGCCCTCTTCGCCGTTGCCGAAGTCCTGGCCGCCACCCGCACGCTCGAAGCTCGGGCGCTCACCCTGGGTGAAGCCCTCTTCCTCGTTACCGTCCTCATCGAAGGAGCGCTGCTGCTGGTAGCCGTACTGCTCGCGCAGCTGCTCCTGGGCGGCCGCGATGATGCGGAAATAATGCTCGGCGTGCTGGAAGTAGTTCTCGGCCGCCACCGGGTCGCCGCTGGACTGCGCGTCGCGGGCGAGCTGGCTGTATTTCTCGGCGATATGCTGAGCCGTGCCGCGGATCTTCACGTCCGGGCCGTTCGACTCATAGCTCTTCGTCAGGGGATTGGGCCCCTTGTTGTTGTTACTGCGGTTGTTGTTGTTACGACCGCGCATACGCCTGTTTTGTCCTGGTCTCATTTTTCGCTCTACGAGCCTCGCTGGTTCTTAAAAGCCCACGCGATATGCAAGCCAATATTCAACGAACGGGCTCAACGCCCACCGTTCGCGTGGCAAACCGTCTGTCGTTCAGCCACAGCCTTCGAGAGGCTCGGCCATCCTTCAGTGTCGGGTTCAAGTGATCGCGCCAGGCCGTTTCGTTCAAAAGCCCCTGCCTGCGCGATTGATATCGTTTGGTCTTCCGGCATGCCCCCAAGGGGCTGCCGATTTGTTTAGACCGAGGACGATCTCTACCCTGAATCTAGCGGGTTCCTCTCGGTCCAACAAGGGCTATTTCCGACTTTATCCCATCCTGGGACAAGAAAGCCTCACCCAGGCCATCACAATCGCCTCATGGCGATGCAGCGCGGGTTACCCGATAGATCGTGCGCGATCCTCAAGACTTCAAGCCCATGGGAACCGGCCAAGCTTTCTAAATCCTCGGCCTGGTCGTAGCCGATCTCCAGGGCCAGCAGGCCTCCGGGCGCCAGAAGCCGCTCCGCTTCGCCCAAAAGGATCCGGTAGGGCTCCAGCCCGTCCGAGCCGCCGTCGAGGGCGAGCCGCGGGTCGTGCTCGCGCACCTCCTGGTCCAGGGTCGGGATGACCCCGGAGGCGATGTAGGGCGGGTTCGAGACGATCAGGTCGAACCGGCCTGCAATCGCATCGGCCCAGCGGGACAGGGCGAAATGGCAGCGGCTGCCAACCCGGTTTCCAATGGCATTGGCACGGGCTGTCACAAGGGCACCAAAGGACAGGTCGACCCCGAGACCCGTGGCGTTCGGCAGTTCGTGCAGCAGCGCCACCAGGATGCAGCCCGACCCGGTGCCGAAGTCCACGACCTTCAACGGAGCCTGACGGTCGGGAAGCAGGGCGAGCACGGTCTCGACCAGGGTCTCCGTGTCCGGGCGAGGGACCAGGGTCTCCGGGGAGAGGCGGAAGGGCAGGCCCCAGAACTCCCGCTCGCCGACGATCCGGGCCACCGGCTCATGGGCGAGGCGCCTGTTCATGAAGGCGGCGAGGGTGTCAGCCTGCTCCGAGGTAAGAGGAGTGTCAGGCCAGGTGATAAGATCTGTCGCTGAAATGCCAAGGACTGTCAGAAGGAGCAGCCGGGCGTCCAGGGCCGCGGTGTCGAAGCCGGCCTCGGTGAGGGTCCGGCGCAGCTCCTTCAGGGCCTCTGCGCGGGTTTTCAAGGATTCCGGCCCTGCCGGTAGCGCTCCAGCCGCTCCTCCAGGGTGCCGGTGTGGAGCTCGAACAGGTGGTTGTCGTCGTCGTAGAAGTAGAGCGAGTGGCCTTCGCCCTCGACCCGGGGCCGGGACTCGCGGAACTCCAGCCCCAGCGCCTCGATGCGCTGGCGGTAGTCCTCGATGGCGGAGGCCGGGATCTTGAAGGCGACGTGGTTGTAGGTGCGCGTGGCAAGGCTCTCGCCCTCCATCACGGCGATCCAGAGCCCGCCCACATCGAAGAACTTTTCGCGGGAGAGGGAGAAGGTGTCGTCGCCGGACGAGTAGATCTCCCGGCCGCCGAGCGCCCCTTCGATGATGGCGCTCATGCGGGCAAGGTCGCGGGTGATGAGCGTGATGTGGCTGAGGCCTTCGATCCCGCCCTCGATCATGCCGCCTGGTCCTGGGCGGCGAGCTGGGCCGCCTGATGCTCCGTCACCAGGGCGTCGATCAGCTCGTCGAGGGCGTTGCCCACCATCACTTCCTCGAGCTTGTAGAGGGTCAGGTTGATCCGGTGGTCGGTGACGCGCCCCTGAGGGAAGTTGTAGGTGCGGATGCGCTCGGAGCGGTCGCCGGAGCCCACCTGTGCCTTGCGGTCGGCGGCGCGGGCAGCGTCCTTGGCGGTGCGCTCGGCGTCGTAGAGGCGGGCGCGCAGGAGCGCCATGGCGCGGGCGCGGTTCTTGTGCTGGGAGCGCTCGTCCTGAACGAAAACCACCATCCCGCTGGGGATATGGGTGATGCGGATCGCCGACTCGGTCTTGTTGACGTGCTGGCCGCCGGCGCCTTGAGCCCGCATGGTGTCGATCTTCAGGTCCGCATCGTTGATGACGATGTCCACGTCCTCGGCTTCGGGCAGCACGGCGACGGTCGCCGCGGAGGTGTGGATGCGCCCTTGCGTTTCCGTATCCGGCACCCGCTGGACCCGGTGGACGCCGCTCTCGAACTTGAGGCGGGCGAACACGCCCCGGCCCTTGATCTCCGCCACCACTTCCTTGTAGCCGCCCGCCGTGCCCTCGCTCTCGGAGACGATCTCGACCTTCCAGCCCTTCAGGTCCGCGTAGCGGGTGTACATGCGCAGCAGGTCGCCGGCGAACAGGGCCGCCTCGTCGCCGCCGGTGCCGGCGCGGATTTCCAGGATGGCGCTCTTCTCGTCCGCCTCGTCCTTGGGCAGGAGCATGAGGCGCAGGTCCTGGGCGGCTTTCTCCAGGTCTTCCCGGGCCTGCGGCAGCTCCTCTTCGGCGAGCGAGCGCATCTCGGAATCCATCGATGGATCGTCGAGCATGGCCTGGAGGCCCTGCAGGTTGTCCTCCATGGTCCGATAGGCGCGGATGGCCCCCACCACGCCGTCGAGTTCGGCGAGCTCGCGGGAGAGGGCCACGAAGGTTTCAGGATCGGGCCCGGCATTGAGCGTCGCCATGATGATGTCATGGCGGGCGAGAATTGCGTTCAGGCGATCAGAAGGAGGGGCAATCGACATCAGACCGGAATACCATGGGTTTCCGCAAAATGGGCAAGCTTCGGGCGCAGCGTCTGGCCGCCCCCGGCATTCTTCAGTTCATCGCGGATCAGGGCGCTGACCTCGGCGACGTTCATCTCGAGCAGCATGGCCTTCACCGGGCCGATGGCTGCCGGGGACATGGAGAGCGACCGGAAGCCGAGGCCGATCAGGGCCATGGCCTCGAGGGGGCGTCCGCCGATCTCGCCGCAGACCGTCGCCACGCACCCCGCGGCCTCGGCCTGCTCGGCCACCATGTTCAGGGCCCGCAGCATGGGCGCGCTCAAGGGGTCGAAGCGGTCCGCCACGCGCCGGTTCTCCCGGTCGATGGCGAAGAGGAACTGCATCAGGTCGTTGGTGCCCAGCGAGACGAAATCGGCGCTCTCGCAGATTTCCCTGAGCTGGAATAGGAGGGAGGGAACCTCCAGCATGACGCCGAGCTTCAGGTCCGAGGGCAGGGGATGGCCGTGGTTGGCGAGGTGAGCCTTTTCCCGCTCCACGAGCAGCTTGGCGCGCTCGAACTCGTCGCAGGTCGCCACCATGGGGAACATGATCTTCAGGGGCCGTCCGGCCGCCGCCTTGAGGAGGGCGCGGATCTGGGCGCGCAGCAGGCCCGGACGGTCGAGGCCGATGCGGATGGCGCGCCAGCCGAGGGCCGGGTTCTCCTCCTCGACGGACTGCATGTAGGGCAGGATCTTGTCGCCGCCGATGTCGAGGGTGCGGAAGGTGACCGGCCGGTCGCCGGCTTCCGCGAAGACGGTGCTGTAGAGCGCCTGCTGCTCGGAAGCCGAGGGCATCCGCGCGGCGATCATGAACTGCAGCTCCGTGCGGAACAGGCCGACGCCCGCGGCCCCGGTTTCGGCCAGATGCGGCAGGTCGACCACGAGGCCGGCATTGATCTGCAGGGTGACCTCGACCCCGTCCTTGCTCACGGAGGGCACGTCCCGCAGCTTGAGATACTGCTCCTGCCGGCGGGCGCGCAGCCGCGCCTTCTCGGCGTACGCCGCCTCCACGTCCGGATTGGGGCGGATCTGCACCTCGCCCGCGGCGCCGTCGACGATGATGGCATCGCCCGGTTCCGTCAGCGAGGTCGCGTTCGACACCTCGCCGACCGCCGGGATGCCGAGCGCCCGGGCCACGATGGCGATGTGGCTCGTCGGCCCGCCCTCTTCGAGCACGAGGCCGCGCAGGCGCGAGCGGTCGTAGTCGAGGAGGGCCGCCGGGCCCATGGAGCGGGCCACGATGATGGCGTTCTCGGGAAGGTTCTCGCGCTCCATCACGAAATCCCGCCCGACCAGCCGGTGGAGCAGGCGGTTGGCGAGATCGTCGAGGTCGTGCAGGCGCTCGCGCAGGTAGGGATCCGTCTGGCGCAGCATGCGGGCGCGGTTGTCGGACTGCACCCGCTCGACGGCGGCTTCCGCCGTCAAGCCGGAGGTCACCGCCTCGCGCATGCGCCGGAGCCAGCCCTGGTCATGGGCGAACATGCGGAAGGTCTCCAGAACCTCCCGGTGCTCGCCGTGATGGGCGACGTCCCCGCGCTCGATGAGCTCGTCGATGGACAGGCGCACCTCGCCGATGGCCGCATCGAGCCGCTTCAGCTCGGCCTCGATATTCTCGGCGATGAGGTTCTTGACCACCACCCGGGGCTCGTGGAGCACCACATGGCCGAGGCCCACGCCTTCGGCGAGTGCGACGCCCTTCTGGTAGACCGGGCGGCGGAGCGCAATGCCGGTTTCCACCGGGGCCAGGGCCTGCAGCTCGCCCGTGGCGAGCATCTCGGCCACCACCATGGCGGTGGTCTGGAGGGCTTCGACCTCCTCCTCGGTGTAGACCCGGTAGGTGCGGTTCTGGACGACGAGGACGCCCAGCGTGTTGCCCGCGCGCAGCAGGGGCACGCCCAGGAAGGCGTGGTAGACCTCTTCACCCGTCTCCGGCTTATAGGAGAAGGACGGGTGGCTCTGGGCGTCTGACAGGGCGAGCGGCTCGGCGGTCGAGGCGATCAGGCCCACGAGGCCCTCGCCCGAGCGCATGACGGTGAGGTGGACGGCCTCCCGGTTCAGGCCTTCGGTGGCGAAGAGCTCGAGCACGCCGTCGCCGCGCATGACATAGACGGAGCACACCTCCGCCACCATGTTCGCGGCGATCTGGGTGACGATCTTGTCGAGACGGTCCTGCGCCCCGACCGGCTCCGCCATGATCTCGCGGAGGCGGCGCAGCAGGAGGCGCGGACCGCCGGGAGCGCTTGGCATGAGCTTATCTGTTCCCGTCCTTCAAGGGCCGGCAGGGCGGGCCGGCGGCGGCATGGTCACTGTCGCAGCCCGACTGATCCCTCGTCAATCAGGCTTGATCAAGGCCGTATAGCGAGTGGAGCGTGCGAACCGCAAGTTCCGTATAGGCGGATTCGATCAGGACCGAGAATTTGATCTCGGACGTGGTGATCGCCCGGATGTTGATGCCCTTGTCGGCCAAGGCCTTGAAAGCCCGGGCCGCCACGCCCGCATGGCTGCGCATGCCCACGCCGATGGCCGAGACCTTCACCACGTCGGTGGCACCCTGGAGGTCCTGGAAGCGGATCTCGTCCCTGCGGGCGTTCAGGATCGCGCAAGCCCGCTCGTAATCGGCGGTCGGCACTGTGAAGGTCAGGTCCGTGGTGGCCGCGTTGTCGGACACGACCTGAATGATCATGTCCACGTTGATGTTGGCCTCGGCCAGGGGCACGAAGATCGAAGCGGCGATGCCCGGCTTGTCGGCGATGTCCCGCAGCGTGATCTGGGCTTCGTCGCGCGAATAGGCGATGCCCGTGACAATCTGCTGTTCCATGATGTCTTCCTCGTCGCAGATGAGGGTGCCGAGCTTGGGATCGGCAGGGTCGTCGAAGCTGGAGCGCACATAGGTCGGAACGCGGTGCATCATGGCGAGCTCCACCGAGCGCACCTGGAGCACCTTGGCCCCCAGCGAGGCCATTTCCAGCATTTCCTCGTAAGAAACCTTGTCCAGGCGCCGGGCCTTGGGCACGATGCGCGGGTCGGTGGTGTAGACGCCGTCGACATCCGTATAGATGTCGCAGCGCTCGGCCTGAATGGCGGCGGCCAGCGCCACGGCGCTGGTGTCCGAGCCGCCGCGGCCGAGGGTGGTGATGCGGCCCGAGGGCTGATGGACGCCCTGGAAGCCGGACACGACGGCGACTTGCCTATCGTCCGTGAAGCCCTTGACGATGCCGGTGCCATCGATGGCCGCGATGCGGGCCGAGCCATGGGCCTCGGAGGTCATGATCGGGATCTGCCAGCCCTGCCAGGACCGGGCCTTGAGGCCCATTTCCTGCAAGGCGAGGGCGAGGAGACCGGAGGTCACCTGCTCGCCGGAAGCGACGACCACGTCGTATTCCTTGGAATCGTAGAGGGCTGACGCATCCTTGACCCAGCCGACGAGTTCGTTGGTCTTGCCCGCCATGGCGGAGACCACCACGGCCACGTCATAGCCGGCCTCGACCTCGCGTTTCACATGCCGGGCCACGTTGCGGATGCGCTCTACGGTGGCGACGGATGTTCCGCCGAACTTCATCACGAGACGGGGCATGGTCGAAGAGGGCCGTTAAGGGTTCAGGGAAAATTTTGCCCTTCGAGCCGCGAAAGGCGCGTATACATGACGGTAGGGCCGCGCCCTGTCAACGCGCGGGAATCATTTCTTCGTCTAAGGAATCAGGCTTCTATGACCCACGGCGCATCCACCACCATCGACCCCGCCGAGGTCGCCCGTTTCGAGAAGATCGCCGAGACCTGGTGGGACCCAAAAGGCCCCATGAAGGTCCTGCACAAGTTCAATCCGGTGCGCCTGAGCTATATCCGCGACGAGGCCTGCCGCCGCTTCGGGCGCGACCCGCGCTCCGCCCGCTCGCTGGAGGGCATCACCATCCTGGACGTCGGCTGCGGCGGGGGCGTGCTGTCTGAGCCGCTCGCGCGCCTGGGCGCCCGGGTGACGGGGCTCGACCCCGCCCCGACCAACATCTCCGTCGCCCGGCTCCATGCGGAGCGCGCGGGGGTGCCGGTCGAGTATCGCAACGAGACCGTGGAGTCCGTCGTCGCCAAGGCCGAGACCTTCGACATGGTGCTCGCCATGGAGGTGGTGGAGCACGTGGCGGACCGGCAGGCCTTCGTGACGGCCTGCGCCCAGGCGGTGCGCCCCGGCGGCTGCCTCGCCATGGCGACCATCAACCGGACCCTGCGCTCCTTCGCGTCCGCCATCGTGGGAGCCGAGTACATCCTGGGCTGGCTGCCCAAGGGCACCCACGAGTGGGACAAGTTCGTCACCCCGGACGAGTTGACCGACTCGATCCGAACGGCAGGGTTTGCCGTCCATGATCTCGCAGGCGTGACCTACAACCCGTTGCGGGACAGCTGGTCGCTGTCCCGCGATACGGCTGTCAATTATATGCTGCTGGCCTCGAAGGCCTGAGCGGCATCTCCCGCGGGGCGATGCTGAGCAGCACATACCCTGCGACCGCCGACAGGACCGAGCCCATGAGCACGCCGATCTTGGTGGCGTCCCCCAGTTCCGGCTGATCCGGGAAGGCGAGCGCGCCGATGAACAGGCTCATGGTGAAGCCGATGCCGCACAACAGCGCGACGCCATAGCACTGGACCCGTGTCGCGCCCGCCGGGACATCGGCGAGGTTGAGCCTGATCGCGAGCTCCGAGAAGGCATAGACGCCGAGCTGCTTGCCGATGAAGAGCCCCATGGCGATGCCGAGGGGGAGGGGGCTCAGGAGCGCATCCAGGGAGAGGCCCGACAGGGACACGCCCGCATTGGCGAGGCCGAAGATCGGGATGATGGCGTACGCCACGGGCTTGTGCAGGGCATGCTCCAGCCGGTGCAGGGGCGAATCCTCCGCGCGTGTCTCCTTCGGCTTGTCTTGAAGCGGAATTGTGAGCGCGAGGGCGACGCCCGCCAGGGTGGCGTGGATGCCCGATTTCAAAACGAAGAACCAGAGAATGGCACCGACTGCCAGATAAGGCAGGAGCGACGCGATCCCGAAGCGGTTGAAGGCTACCAGCACCACAAGGCACAGGACCGCCGCGCCCAGCATCATCAGCGACAGATCGCTCGTGTAGAACAGGGCGATGATGATGATCGCGCCGAGATCGTCGAGGATCGCCAGCGCCGTCAGGAAGATCTTGAGGGAGGTCGGCACCCTGGTGCCAAGGATCGCCAGAACGCCGAGCGCGAAGGCAATGTCGGTGGCGGCTGGGATCGCCCAGCCCTGGCGCAGATGCGGCTCGTTCCACGTGATGGCGAGATAGACGAGCGCCGGCACGACCATGCCGCCGAAGGCCGCGATGCCGGGCAGCATGCGCCGCGGCCAGGTGGAGAGCTGCCCGTCGAGCATCTCACGCTTGATCTCGAGGCCGACCAGCAGGAAGAACACCGCCATGAGCGCGTCGTTGATCCAGTGCAGGACGCTGAGCCCGAAGACGTAGGTCTTGAGCAGGCCGAAATAAGCGTCGGCCAGGGGCGAGTTGGCGATCGCCAGGGCGATCACCGTCACGCCCATGAGAATAATGCCGCCGGAGGCTTCGCTGTCGAAGAACTTGCGCATCAGCGAGATGCGTCGCGTGGGCCTCAAGTCGCTTTTCGGCAGATCCATCGATGACTCCTTCTGATCGGAGCCGGTCATAAAGCAAAGAATCCTAAGAAAAAGCCACAGGCACATCTCTCCCATCACGAAACCAGGAGCAACTCTGCTGAATCAGACCACCCCGACTGCCATGCGCCGGCGTCGGGTGCCGAGAACCGTCTCGAGCGTGACGGGCCGGTAATCCCAGGCATCCACGCCCACATCGTATTGCAGGGTCTGGGGTTTCAGCTTGCCGTGGGAGTGGCCATGCAGGTCGATCCAGCCGCGGCCCATGTTCTTCCAGGTGCGGAAGGCGTAATGGCACATGACGACCGCCTGCCCGTCGAGCATCAGCTCGGCATAGGCCTGCACGCTCTCCCAGCCCTTGGCGGCAAGGGTCGCCGCGCCGTCGTTGTTGCCGGTGATCAGGTGCTTGCGGCCGTTGAGAAGGGAGAGCAGCTCGTCGATCCGCTCCGGGCGCACATGAAGGGCGAAGTCGCCCAGATGCCAGACCTCGTCGTCGGGCGAGACAACCGCGTTCCAGTTGGCGATGAGCGCCTCGTCATGGTCTGGGATCGTCTTGAACGGACGCTTGTCGATGCGCAGCACCCGGGGGTCGCCGAAATGGGTGTCGCTGGTGAAGAAGACCGCCAAGGAACGCCTCGCGTAAATCCGTTCAGAGGAGGCGTAATCCCCAAGCGTGACGGCTAGTTCCGGTCGTCGGGCACGACCGGCAGGGGCAGCACGTCGATGCCTTCCTCCAGCAATGCCTTGGCTTCGGCGAGATCCGCCTCGCCGTAGATCGACCGCTCCTCCGTCTCGCCGAAATGCATCTTGCGGGCTTCCTCGACGAAGTCCTTGCCCACGTTCTCGGCATTCTTCATTACGTGCTCGCGCAGAGCCCGCAGGGCAGCGCGGATCTCCCGCTCCTTGTCGGAGAGTACCGCCATGGGCTGCGTTTCGGGGCCGGGCGCCTTGGGGGCTTTGTCCGTGCGTGAAACCGAGGGCGCCATGATCTGCTTCTCGACCTTGGCGGAGTTGCAGAACGGGCAGGTCACGAAGCCGCGCTTGCGCTGCGTTTCGAACGCGTCGCTTGAGGGAAACCAGCTCTCGAACTCATGGGCCTGCTCACAGGCCAGGGCGTATTTGATCATGTCCGTGTGAGACGTAAGAATTCAGGCTTCGAAAAGGAAGGGGATCAGGCGGTGGCCGCCCGATCCGTCTCGATGGTGGGAACCACCTCGACCTTGAAGGGGCGGGCGTTCTTGAGGGTCGGGATGCGGCCGCGCACCTCCGTCACGAGGGCCGTGTCGATCTCAGCCAGGAACACGCCGGGCTCCGTGCCGCCTTCGGCCAGAATGCGGCCCCAGGGATCGACGATCAGCGAATGGCCATAGGTTTCGCGCCCGTCCTCGTGCAGGCCCGCTTGCGCGGCCGAGATCATGAAAGAGCCGGTCTCGATGGCCCGGGCCCGGTGCAGCACGTGCCAGTGCGCCTCGCCGGTCTGTTTGGTGAAGGCGGCCGGGGCCGACAGGAAGGAGGCGCCGTTGTCGGCGAGCGCCTTATAGAGGGCGGCGAAGCGCACGTCGTAGCAGATCGTCATGCCGAGATAGCCCCAGGGCGTCTCGGCGGCAACGGCCGAGGCGCCGCCGGTATAGGTGGCCGATTCGCGCCAGCTCTCGCCGTTCGGCAGGTCTACGTCGTAGAGGTGGATCTTGTCGTAGGATGTGATGATCTCGCCATCCCGGTCGATCAGGAAGGCCCGGTTGGCGACCTTGTCACCCTCCTTGACGGCGATGGAGCCGATCTGCACCACGATGCCCCGCTCCCGAGCGACTTGGCGCAGAGCCGCCAGCACCGGATCCTGCGCCTCCGGCCCGACCTTGGAGAACAGCTCCGCCCGGTCGCGGCAGACGAGCGAGGTCATCTCCGGTGTCTGAGCGAAATGGGCGCCCTGGTCGGCAGCCTGGCGCACCAGGGCCACCGCGTCGTCGCGGTTCTTGAGGACATCGCGCCCGGAGCGCATCTGGATGCAGGCGGCGGTGAAGCGGGTCGGGTTCATGGAATTTCAGTCTCCGTCAGGCCTGCAATAAAGGCTCGAGCTGGCCCCTGTCATCAAGATCATACAGGTCATCGCAGCCGCCGACATGCTTTTCGCCGATAAAGATTTGCGGAACGGTGGAGCGGCCCTTGGCCTTCTGGATCATCTCCGCCCTGGCTTCGGGCTTCTTCTCGATGTCGATTTCGGTGAACTCGACGCCCTTCTCGTTGAGAAGCTTCTTGGCGGCCGAGCAATAAGGGCACCAGCTTTTCGTGTAGATCGTGATGGCAGGCATGGTCGGACAATCTCCTGTGGTCGGGAGGATATAGGAAGCTTTACGCCTGCGTCACAACTCCTTCACCACCCGGGCGAAGGCCAGGACGTCGACGGAGGCCGCGCCGCCGCGCAGGAGCGCCCGCGAGGCGGCATTGGCCGTGGAGCCGGTGGTCAGCACGTCGTCGACGAGGAGCACCCGCCTGCCCTTCAGCCGCGCCTTCACTTCGGCGGGGACGCGGAAGGCCCCTTGCAGGTTCTCCTGCCGCTGCGCCTTGGTGAGACCCACCTGCCGGCGGGTGCGCCTGACGCGGGCGAGCAGGAACGGATCGCAGGGCACGCCGCTCTCCGTCGAGACGACCTTGGCGAGAGCCATGGCCTGGTTGAAACGCCGCCACCAAAGCCGCCAGCGGTGGAGCGGCACGGGCACGATCACGTCCGCGTCCGCCAGAAGCTCCGCGCCGGCGCGCGCCATCATGCCGCCAAGGGCCCGGGCGAGTTCCAGCCGGTCGTTGTATTTCAGCCGGTGCACGAGGAGGCTCGCGGTGCCGTCATATTCGGCGACGGCCCGGGCCCGCTGGAACACCGGCGGGTCGGCGATGGCCGCCGGCGAGAGCAGCGGCTGGCCGAGATCGACCGCAAAGGGAGTGCCGAGCCGCTCGCAATAGGGGCGCTCGATGAAGCGCACGCCCGACCAGCAGGAGGCGCAGAGGGTGTGAGGCTCCCCGGTGGCCGCCTGGCAGGCGATGCAGGTGGGCGGGTAGAGGAGGCCCAAGGCCGAGCGCCAGGCCCCCTGCGCCGTCTGGCGAAGGCGGCCGCGGAGTTGGATCGGCTCGGCATCGAGGGGCTCGCTCATGAGCGAAGCTTAGCCGATGAACTGTGCCCTGCCACCTCCCTGCCGGAGAATCAAAAAAGCCTTGGTTCCTGCGCCCGAACACGCCATATCCAGCGCCTCATGAGCACGCCCCTCGTTTTTGATCGTCCCCTCGTCCGCCGCCGCCTCGCCCGCGCGCTGCACCAAGGCTATGCCGACTTCCTGTTGGTCCGCGCCGCCGAAGACCTGGAGGAGCGGCTCTCGACCGTGCTGCGGGAGTTCCCGCTCGCGCTCGACGTGGGCACGCCAACGCCGGCCGCCGCGGAGGCCCTGCGCCGGAGCGGGCGCGCCGGGACGGTGATCCGCCTGTCGCCGGTGCCGGAGCCGGGGAGCGTTCTCGGGGACGAGGAGCGCCTGCCGTTCTCGGGCGAGACTTTCGATCTGGCCGTATCGCTCCTGTCGCTTCATTCCGTGAACGATCTGCCGGGCTCTCTCATCCAGATCCGGCGCGCCCTCAAGCCCGATGGCCTGTTCGTCGGAGCGCTGCTCGGCGGAAGCACCCTCACCGAATTGCGCCAGTCCCTCACGCAGGCGGAATCGGAGGTCGAGGGCGGCGTCAGTCCCCGGGTGGCACCCTTCGCGGATCTGCGCGACATCGGTGGGTTGCTCCAGCGGGCGGGCTTTGCCCTGCCGGTGACGGATTCCGACATCGTTCGCGTGCGTTATGCCACCGCCTTCGCGCTCATGCGCGACCTGCGCCAGATGGGGCTGACCAACGCGCTCAACGACCGCCGGCGGACCCCGCTGCGGCGCGCCACCCTGTTGCGGGCGGCGGAGATCTATGCCGAACGCTTCGGCGAGCCCGACGGGCGGATCCCCGCGACCTTCGAGATCGTCTGGCTCTCCGGCTGGACCCCGCACGAGAGCCAGCAGAAGCCCCTGCGCCCCGGCTCCGCCAAGATGCGCCTGGCCGATGCTCTGGGCGTGAAGGAGGGGGCGCCAAAGCCCGACAAGGATTAGCCGGCCCGCTCGCGCCTTGGGGTGCAACCAGGCCGCCCTATCTTCATTCTCCAGACGATACGTCTTGGAGAAGGAAGCGCCATGAAGGAGCCCGGCCCGGATCATCCGATCACCATCAAGCAGAACCCGAACCGCATCCGGGTCATGCTCGGCGGCTTCATCATCGCGGAGACCACGCAGGCGCTGACCCTGCAGGAGGCGAGCTACCCGCCGGTGCAGTACATCCCGCGCGAGGATGTGCGCATGGATCTCCTGGATTCCACCGACCATCACACCCATTGCCCCTATAAGGGGCAGGCCTCCTATTTCACCGTCAACGGAGGCGGGCTCGTCCGCGAGAACGCGGCCTGGAGCTACGAGGAGCCCTTCCCCTCGGTCGCCGCCATCAGGGAGCATCTCGCCTTCTACCCGAACAAGGTGGACGCCATCGAGGAGTTCACGGAGTAAAGCATTGGACCCAAAAGTGGCAGCCACTTTTGGGTCCAATGCTTCTTCCACATGCTGGCGCATCGTTCGGAGCGGAAAACCGGATCCACTTTTCGCTGACGCGGCCCTCCGGGTCCGCACGATGCGCTAGCGTTCTCCTAAGGGTGTAAGGAATCCGGGTTGCTGCCCCGGCAAGCACGAGGCATCTTCGGCGCACACAAATCCCATCTCGGGAAGCACCTATGTCGCCGTTCACCTTCAACACCGCTCCGTCCCTCGTCTTCGGTTCCGGCAGCATCGCGCGCTTAGGCGAAATCGCCGCCCAGCGTCTCGGACCCCGGGTGGCGCTCGTCACCGATGCGGGCCTTGTGAAGGCCGGGCTCATCGCGCCGGCTCTCCATGCCCTGGAGCAGGCTGGCATTGCCGTCGACGTGTTCGATGCCGTCGTGGCCGATCCGCCGGAAGACGTGGTGCTGGCGGCTGTCGAGAAAGCGAAAGCGTTCGACGCGCGTGCCGTGATCGGCTTCGGCGGAGGCTCCTCCATCGACGTGGCGAAGCTCGTGGCGCTGCTGGCTGCCAGCGGCGAGAGCTTGTCCGACATCTACGGCGTGGGAGTCGCGAAAGGACCGCGCCTGCCGCTGCTGGCCATTCCCACCACGGCAGGCACGGGATCGGAGGTGACGCCGATCTCCATCGTCACCACCGGCGCGCACGAGAAGAAGGGCGTGGTCTCGCCCACGATCATTCCCGACATCGCGCTGCTCGATCCCGATCTCACGCTCGGCCTCCCGCCCCATGTGACGGCGGCCACCGGCATCGACGCCATGGTCCATGCCATCGAGGCTTTCACCTCGACGAGCGCCAACAACAATCCGGTCTCGCAGGCGCTCGCCAGGGAAGCGCTGCGCCTGCTTGGCCGCAACATCGAGCGCGCGGTGCATCAGGGACAGGATGTGGAGGCGCGCTCCGCCATGCTGCTGGGCTCCATGCTGGCGGGCCAGGCCTTCGCCAATTCGCCGGTCGCTGCCGTTCATGCGCTGGCCTACCCCATCGGCGGGCATTTCGGCATTCCGCACGGGCTCTCCAACGCCCTCGTGCTGCCGCACGTGCTGCGGTTCAACGCGAGCGCCTGCGAGGCCGCTTATGCGGAGCTCGCCCCCCATGCTTTCCCGGAACTCGAAGGCCGCGCCACGGGCTCGGCCTTCGTCGAAGCGCTGGCCGATCTTTGCACAAAGGTCGGTCTGCAGCCGCGCCTGCGCGACGTGGGCATCCCGCAGGACGCGGTGCCGATGATGGCCGAGGATGCCATGAAGCAGACCCGGCTGCTCGTGAACAATCCGCGCCCGCTCACCCTCGACGATGCGCGCGCGATTTACGAAGCGGCCTGGTAAGACGCGCTATGACTGATCGCCCTTCTCGCCCCGACCGCTCGGAATTCAAGCTGTTTCGCCCCATCGCTACTCGCTGGATGGATAACGATGCTTACGGGCACGTGAACAATGTGCATTACTACTCGTATTTCGACAGCGCCGTGAACGGCTGGCTTGTCGAGAAAGGGCTGCTCGCCATCACCGAGAGCCCCGTGGTCGGTCTCGTGGTCGAATCGGGCTGCACCTATTTCGAGAGCGTCGCCTTTCCCGATGCGCTGGAGGCCGGGATCGCGGTTTCGCATCTCGGGCGCTCGTCGGTGCGCTACCGAATCGGCATCTTCAGGCAGGGCGCTCAAGCAGCGGCGGCGCAAGGGCACTTCGTCCATGTCTATGTGGACCGAGAAACCCAGCGCCCGGTGGAGATCCCGCCGGAAACCCGCGCGGTGCTCAACGAACTGATCTGAAGCGTCCGCTCAACGACACGAGCGCGACGCCGGACAGCACCACGGCGCCGCCGATCATCTCACGCAGGCCGATGCTCTCGTTGAGGAACAGGAGTGCGAGGATCGTCGTCCAGACCGGCTGGAGATAACCGACCATCGAGGCCCGGGTTGGGCCGGCGCGGCGGATGAGCCGCATGAAGAGCAGGATCGGCAGGGCGGTGGAGACGATGCCCAGCGCCAGCAGCGAAGCCGCACTGTCCGGCACGGCGGCGAAGGCGGACGGGCCGGTGACGACGAGCGCCAGCACGGTTGCCGGAATGGCCGAGCAGATCTGCTGACCGAGAGCGAGGCGGGCCGGGTCCGCCTGCCGGATGGAGCGGACATAGAGGTTCGCGGTGGCATAGCTGAGAGCGGTCGCCACCATGGCCCCTGCGCCCCAGGGACTGATGCCGCTGTCCGGCAGGGCCGCCGGACCGATGAGAATGCCCATGCCCGCAAGGCCGACGAGGACGCCCACGAAGCGCCGCAATGTCAGCCGCTCGTCCGCATAGAGCAGGTGCGACAGAACCGCGACGATGAGCGGCCCCGAGGCCTGGATCATCGCCGCCGGGGCGGTTCCGATCTGGGTCAGCGCATGAGCCACGAGGACATTCGGGATCCAGCCGTTGAGGGCGCCGAGAACCAGCCAATGGTGCCACTGGCCGTTGTCGGGGCGGAGGCTCTTGGCCTGCACGGCGAACCACACGAGGAGGGCCGACGCGCCGATGAGGCCGCGGATCGAGGCCAGCACGAAGGGGTTGATGTTTCCGCTCAGCTTGATGAACAGGAACGAGGTGGACCACAGCATCGAGCAGACGAGGAGGTTCGCCGCCAGAAAAACCGGGGTCGGGGCTGCGGGAAGCGAGGGTGCTTCCCCATGGGCTGTGGACATGCGCGACCTCAGGTCAGGAGATCGACAAGGAAGGGGATCAGCGGCTCGTCGGCCGGCGGCATGGGATAGGAGCGCAGCTCCTGCGGCCTGACCCATTTCAGCCCCTGTCCCTCCAGCGGCTGCACGAAGCCCTCCCAGCGGCGGCAGACATAGAGCGGCATGAGCAGGTGGAAGGTCTCGTAAGCGTAGCTCGCGAAGGTCAGCGGCGCGAGGCAGGGCTCCTTCACGACGATCCCGAGCTCCTCGCGCAGCTCCCGGATCAGCGTCTCCTCCGGCCGCTCGCCCGGCTCCACCTTGCCGCCGGGAAACTCCCACAAACCGGCCAGCTGCTTTCCTTCCGGGCGCTGGGCCAGGAGGATGCGGTTGTCAGTGTCGATCAGGGCGACGGCAACGACGAGGGTGAGCTTGAGAGGGGGCACGTCAAAGATCCGCTGGGCGCGTGAGGGAGTGGCTCAGGGCCGGTCTCTTAGCCTGAAACTCGGGGCGGAGCGAATTGAATCTCTCGTGCGCTATGGCACAGGTTCCGCTTGAGTGTCCGATTCACCTTCTTGCCGAAACTGCCTCCCAGCATCAATCAATGTATGTTACTCAATTGCATGACTGACAACGCCAAGAGTCTTCCAATGAGCAAATATGTTTCCCTCGTTGCCGCAAGCATCATCGGATGTGTGGCATTTGCCTCCGACGCGCTCGCCCAAAACTGCTCGGGGGCCCCGGTTTACTTCACCGGCGAGATCTCCGAAGTTGAGGGCCCACTGACCGTGAAGGCCGGTAAGGGCTGCCTTTTCGGCCTCGACGGTATTCCAGGCGCGCTTACCGAAACAGTAATCTCGCAGAAGCCAAAGATCGGCAGAGCCGGTGTAGAGGGCCTCAAACCCTACTACCTTGCCAAACCCGGGTACCAAGGGCCTGACGAATTCGCCTACACGTTCATCGGACAAGGGCGGTATGGCGGACCGATGCGGGTGACCATCCGGAGGAAGATTACGGTCGTTCCCTAACCGGACTGAGTGCCAAAAGAACTTATCCAGTTCCAGTTGGTCGAATACGTCTAATCGAAATTATATCAAATAAAAAGTACAGCACAGCTTGCGGGGGCTTATGCAAAAAATCGTTGTTATCGCGACTTTGATTTTCCTGTTTCATCCGATTGACGATGCGCAGGCACAACTCATTCAGGGCAAAAACTGCTCCTATCCTGCTTTCCGAACCGCGCAGGGTCAAACGACTGATCTGGAGATGACGGTTAAAGCCGGGAAAGCATGCAGAATTACTTTGGGTGGTTCGCTTTCTGCTATCTCCGAGGCGCGCATCCTAAACAAGGCGTCCGTTGGATCTGCTACTGCGCAAGGAACAGCCGTGGTCTATGCGGCAAAGGCTGGCTTTGCAGGTTCCGACCAGTTTACGTGGGCCTGGGTCGGGCAAGACCGGTGGGGCAATGACACGACCTGGCCGGTTCAGGTCACTGTCAAAGTCATTCCTTAGCCGCTCAGGCGGAGCCCCATCAGCTCCGGTAATCGCCGTTGATCTCCACATAGGCCTTGGTCAGGTCGCAGGTCCAGGCGGTCGCCTCGCCGCGGCCGAGGCCGAGATCGAGCCGGATCGTGATCTCGTCGCCCTTCATGTAGCTGGAGGTCTTCGCCTCGTCGTAGTCCGGATCGCGGGCGCCCTTCACGGCCACCCGGATATCGCCGAACCAGATCGCGAGCTTGTCGCGCTCGGCGGGCTCGCCCGCCTTGCCCACCGCCATGACCACGCGGCCCCAGTTGGCGTCCTCGCCGGCCACCGCGGTCTTCACCAGGGGTGAATTGGCGATCGCCATGGCGATGCGCTTGGCCGAGGTCGCGCCCGTGGCGCCCGTCACCTTCACGGTCACGAACTTGCGCGCGCCCTCGCCGTCGCGGGCAACCTGCTGGGCCAAGTCACACAGGAGGTTCTCGAGCGCCGCACGGAACTCCTTGAGGCGCCGGTCGCTCGGCAGAGAAATCGTGGGTGCTCCCTTGGCCGCGGCCGTTCCGGTGGCGAAGAAGAGCAGCGTATCGGACGTGGAGGTGTCGCTGTCCACCGTCACGCAGTTGAAGCTCTTGTCGGCACCCTTCTTCAGAAGCGTCTGCAGCACCGGCGCGGCGATGGGCGCGTCGGTGAACACGAAGGAGAGCATGGTGGCCATGTCGGGGGCGATCATGCCGGCGCCCTTGGCGATGCCGTTGATCGTCACGTCGACGCCGCCGATCTTGGCCGTGCGGGTCGCCACCTTCGGGAAGGTGTCGGTGGTCATGATGGCCTTGGCCGCATCGGTCCAGCCGGTGGGCTTCGCCTTCTTCTCGCAGGCGCTCAGCACGCCCTGGAACTTGCTGGCGTCGAGGGGCTCGCCGATGACGCCCGTGGAGGCGATGAACACCTGCGAGGCGCGGCAGCCCGCGGCTTCTGCGGCGATGTCGGCGGTGAGCTTCACCGCTTCCGCGCCCTTCTTGCCGGTAAAGGCATTGGCGTTGCCCGAGTTCACCACCAGCGCCCGCGCCGTGCCCTTCGCCAAATTCTTGCGGCACCAGTCGACCGGGGCTGAGGGGCACTTGGAGCGGGTGAAGACGCCCGCCACAGCCGTGTCCTTGGGCAGCGTCACATAGAGCACGTCCGTCCTGTTCCTGTATCGGATGCCGGCTTCCGCGGTGGCGATCCTGACGCCCTCGAGGGCGGGAAGCGTCGGGAACGACGTGGGCGCGAGCGGAGACACGGTCTTGGACATGGAGGACTCGGACAAGAGCTGTGGGGATACGACGTTGCGAGCGCGACCTGTGGTTTTTTAAGGCTTTTTGTCAAGTGCAAGCTTCACGGAACGTCATTGTCACGGAGCGGAACGACGCTTCGCCCGCGCCGTTGACGCGGTCTGACAACAATGGAGGCCTTCCGTGACAGGCAAGCACCCCAAGACCCAACCCCAGGACCGTCCCCGCAGCGATCTCGCCGTCGACCCGGGCATCGGCCGGTCGAAAGGCTCCACCATGGCCGGCGAGGACCCCCGCGACCTCGACGGCGGCTCGACATTCCAGGGCGACGTGGAGAACCAGACCAACCGTGAGGGTGGTGTCGATCCGGGCCGGATGGGTCGGACGAACAAGTGACATTGCCCCATCGGGCATTGTCATCCCCGGCGGTCCGCAGGACCGGGAAGGGGATCCATGAACACGTTCGGCGCCATGGATTCCCTTCCCCTCCGCTTCGCTCCGGCCGGGAATGACACGCTGGAAAGAAAAAGGGCGGCCCTGAAGGCCGCCCTGAACTTTTCTGAAGCTGAAAACCCTTACGGCTGCTTCTGCTCGACCAGGTTGCCCTTGTCGTCCAGGCGCTCGATCTTGGCATCCTTACGCAGGCCGAGGATCAGGTCCTGCTGGGCCTTGCGGGCAAGGTAGGCTTCCACCTGGTCCTTGGTTTCCTCGAAAGTCGGCGCCGGCTTGCTGCGCTTTTCCTCGACCTTGATCACGTGCCAGCCGAACTGGCTCTTGACGGGGTCGGAGATCTGGCCGGGCTCGAGCTTGAAGGCGGCTTCGGCGAAGGGCTCGACCATGCGGTCCTTGGTGAAGAAGCCGAGATCGCCGCCGTCGGTCTTGGAGCCCGGGTCCTTGGAAACCTCGCCGGCCACCTTGGCAAAATCCTCGCCGCCCTTCACGCGGGCCGCGATCTTCTTCGCCTCCTCCTCGTTCTCCACCAGGATGTGACGGGCCCGGACCTCCTGCTCGGCCGGCACGCTCTTGACGGTCTCCTCATAGAGCTTGCGGGCGGCCTCCGCGGTCACGGCCTTCTTGGCCTCCTGCTCCAGGTACTGGTCGAGCAGGGTCTTGTCCCGGTTGTAGGCGAGCTTGCGGGCGAATTCGGCGCCGCTGCCGACCTTGGCGGCCTCGGCCGCCTTGGCGCCGAGCTTGAGGTCGATCATGTAGCCGATGAGCAGGTCCCGCTTCTGTTCGTCGGGAATGTTGGGCATCTGCAGGGCCGAATCCTCGGCCGCGATGGCAAGATCGCCTTCCGTGATCTCGATTCCGTTGACGCGGGCGACCACCTTGGCGGGATCGACGGCGGGAACCGTCGCGGGCGACGTGGCCGGGGCCGCAGGCGTTGCGGGGGTCTGGGCGAGGGCGGCGCCGGCCAGGAGCGGCAGGGCGGCGCCGAGGGAGAGAAGGCTCTTCCGGAGCGTGAGTGAGCGATTCATTGTGTTTCCTCTGGTGAGCGTGATCGCCCACGGGCAGCGACGATCAGATGGCCGAATGTGTTTACGTTTGCAAGTAATGGCATATTTATGTCACAGCATCGCCGCTCGCAGGGTCTTGAACGGCCCTGCCGGGTGCCCCCTTGAGGCTGCGCCATTAAAGGCACAGCCTTTAAGATGCGCTCTGGCATAATTAGGTCTATAAGGCGGCGCAAACGCCCCTTGTCTCTTTACGGAATTTTCGAAGGCTCCCGATGTTCGGTTCTCTCGCGAAGAAAATCTTTGGCTCGGTCAACGATCGCCGGCTGAAGTCCTACCGGCCCAAGGTCGCGGCCATCAACGCGATGGAGGCCGAGCTGGAGGCCCTGTCCGACGATCAGCTCCGCGCCCGCACGGAGGACTTCAAGGCTCAGCTTGCAGCCGGCAAGACCCTGGACGATATCCTGGTCCCGGCCTTTGCCACCGTCCGCGAGGCGGCCAAGCGGACCCTCGGCCAGCGCCACTTCGACGTGCAGCTCATCGGCGGCATGGTCCTCCACGAGGGCTCGATCGCCGAAATGCGGACCGGTGAGGGCAAGACCCTGGTGGCGACGCTGCCGGTCTACCTGAACGCCCTCTCCGGCAAGGGCGTCCACGTGGTCACGGTGAACGATTACCTCGCCAAGCGCGACTCGGAGTGGATGGGCCAGATCTACCGCTTCCTGGGAATGTCGGTGGGCGTCATCGTCCACGGGCTCGACGATGCGGAGCGCGCCCAGGCCTATGCGTCCGACATCACCTACGGGACCAACAACGAATACGGCTTCGATTATCTCCGCGACAACATGAAGTACGAGATGGCGCAGATGGTCCAGCGGGGCCACAACTTCGCCATCGTGGACGAGGTGGACTCGATCCTGGTCGACGAGGCCCGCACGCCGCTCATCATTTCCGGCCCGCTCGATGACCGCTCCGAACTCTACAACGCCATCGACGTGGTGATCCCGCGCCTCGACAAGAGCGACTACGAGCTCGACGAGAAGCAGCGCTCCGTTTCGCTGACCGAAGACGGCACCGAGAAGATCGAGGGGCTGCTGCGGGAAATCGGCCTTCTCAAGGAGGGCGACCTTTACGACGCCCAGAACGCGACCCTGGTCCATCACATGAACCAGGCGCTGCGCGCCCACACCCTGTTCCAGCGCGACAAGGATTACATCGTCCGCAACGGCGAGGTAGTCATCATCGACGAGTTCACCGGCCGCATGATGCAGGGCCGGCGCTATTCGGAGGGCCTGCACCAGGCACTCGAGGCCAAGGAGAAGGTCCAGGTCCAGCCTGAGAACCAGACGCTCGCCTCCATCACGTTCCAGAACTACTTCCGCCTCTACGACAAGCTCGGCGGCATGACCGGCACGGCGGCCACCGAAGCCGACGAGTTCATGGAGATCTACAATCTCGAGGTGGTCGAGATCCCGACCAACCGCCCGGTCTCCCGCATCGACGACGACGACGAGGTCTACCGCACCGTCGAGGAGCGCTATCAGGCGGTGATCCGCGACATCGAGGAATCCTCGGCCAAGGGCCAGCCGATCCTGGTGGGCACCACCTCGATCGAGAAGTCCGAGCATCTGGCCGAGCTCCTGATCAAGGACGGCTACACCCTGATCGACTTCGAGAACCCGCAGGCGCTCGAGCCCCTTTACCGCGACGCCCGTGCCGGGCGCGGCACCAAGCACTTCGCGGTGCTCAACGCCCGCTTCCACGAGCAGGAGGCCTTCATCGTCGCCCAGGCCGGCGTGCCGGGCGCGATCACGATTGCCACCAACATGGCCGGCCGCGGCACCGACATCCAGCTTGGCGGTAACGCCAAGATGCGCATCGAGCGCGAGCTTGTCGGCGTCGAAGGCGAGGAGCGCGCCCGCCGCGAGAAGGAGATCCTCGACGAGGTGGCGTCCTTCAAGGAGAAGGCGCTGGCCGCCGGCGGCCTCTACGTGCTCGGCACCGAGCGCCACGAGTCGCGGCGCATCGACAACCAGCTGCGCGGCCGCTCCGGCCGCCAGGGCGATCCCGGCCGCTCCAAGTTCTACCTGTCGCTTCAGGACGACCTGATGCGCATCTTCGGCTCCGACCGCATGGACGGCATGCTGCAGAAGCTCGGCCTGAAAGAGGGCGAGGCCATCATCCACCCGTGGATCAACAAGGCCATTGAGCGGGCGCAGGCGAAGGTCGAGGCGCGCAACTTCGACATCCGCAAGAACATCCTGAAATACGACAACGTCATGAACGACCAGCGCAAGGTCGTGTTCGAGCAGCGCAAGGAGTTCATGGCCCAGGAGAGCGTGCGCGAGACCATCGACGACATGCGCCATGGGGTGATCGAGGACATCGTCGCCCGCGCGATCCCCGAGCAGGCCTATGCCGAGCAGTGGGATGTCGAGGGCCTGAAGAACAACGTTATCAACTTCCTCAACCTCGATCTGCCGATCGAGGAATGGGCGAAGGAAGAGGGCATCGCCGACGATGAGATCCGCGAGCGCATCACCAAGGCGGCCGACGAGGCCTATGCCCAGCGCATCGAGGCGAATTCCGCCGAGGTCATGGACTACGTGGAGAAGCAGGTTCTGCTGCAGAGCCTGGATCACCTCTGGCGCGAGCACCTCGTGACCCTCGACCACCTGCGCCAGGTCATCGGTTGGCGTGGGCTCGCCCAGCGCGATCCGCTCAACGAATACAAGTCGGAGGCCTTCGAGCTGTTCAACGGTCTGATCGGCCATCTGCGCGAGCAGGTGACGGGCCAGCTCATGCGCATCCAGGTGGTGTTCCAGCAGCCGGAGCCGCAGGAATTGCCGCCCATGTTCGCCCAGCACCTCGATCCCGCCACCGGCGAGAACGAGTTCGACAGGCCTCAAGGCGGCGCCCTCGGAGCCGGACCGGCGCTTGGTTTTGCGGCCGCAGCAGCCACCGAGCCGACGCCGTCCCGCGATCCGAACGACCCCGCCAGCTGGGGCCGCGTCAGCCGCAACGAGCCCTGCCCGTGCGGCTCGGGCAAGAAGTTCAAGCACTGCCACGGGCAGTTCGTGGCTTAAAGCCGCCACACGCTGAAACCATACCGTGAAAAGCCCGGCCTCATGGCCGGGCTTTTTCTGCGCCGCCCAACATCTTCAAGTTTCAAAGACCCATGATTCGCATCGAGAACGTCAGCAAGCAGAACAGCCACCGGATCCTCTTCATCGAGGCGTCGGGCACCCTTCAGAAGGGCGAGAAGATCGGCCTCGTGGGTCCCAACGGCGCGGGAAAGACCACGCTCTTTCGCATGGTCACCAAGGAGGAGCAGCCGGACGAGGGCCAAGTCTCCGTCGATCGCGGCATCACCATCGGGTATTTCAGCCAGGACGTGGGCGAGATGGCCGGCCGCAGCGCCGCCGCCGAGGTGATGGAGGGCGCAGGTCCCGTGAGCGCCGTGGCGGCGGAACTGCGCGAGCTCGAAGCCGCCATGGTCGACCCGGACAAGGCGGACGATCTCGACAGGATCATCGAACGCTACGGCGAGGTGCAGGCACGCTACGAGGAGCTCGACGGCTATTCGCTGGAGGGCCGGGCGCGCGAGGTTCTGGCAGGCCTCGGCTTTTCCCAGGAGATGATGGACGGCGACGTGGGCGCCCTGTCCGGTGGCTGGAAGATGCGCGTCGCGCTCGGCCGCATCCTGCTCATGCGCCCGGACGTGATGCTGCTCGACGAGCCGAGCAACCATCTCGACCTCGAGAGCCTGATCTGGCTGGAGGAGTTTCTCAAGGGCTATGACGGCGCGCTGCTCATGACCTCGCACGACCGCGCCTTCATGAACCGCATCGTCAACAAGATCATGGAAATCGATGGCGGCTCGCTCACCACCTATTCGGGCAATTACGAGTTCTACGAGCAGCAGCGTGCGTTGAACGAGCAGCAGCAGCAGGCGCAGTTCGAGCGCCAGCAGGCAATGCTCGCGAAAGAAATCAAGTTCATCGAGCGCTTCAAGGCGCGCGCCTCCCATGCGGCCCAGGTGCAGAGCCGGGTCAAGAAGCTGGAGAAGATCGACCGGGTGGAGCCGCCCAAGCGCCGGCAATCGGTGGCGTTCGACTTCCTGCCCGCGCCGCGCTCGGGCGACGATGTTGTCAGCCTCAAGAACGTGCACAAGCGCTATGGCAGCCGCAGCATCTACGAGGGCTTCGACTTCGGCGTGCGCCGGAAGGAGCGCTGGTGCGTCATGGGCGTCAACGGCGCCGGCAAGTCGACGCTCCTGAAGCTCGTGGCCGGCACCACGGCGCCCGACGAAGGGTCGGTGACCATCGGGGCGAGCGTCAAGATGGGCTACTTCGCCCAGCACGCCATGGAGGTGCTGGAGGGCGACCGCACCGTGTTCGAGTTCCTGGAGGATTCGTTCCCGCAGGCCGGGCAGGGGTCCCTGCGCACACTCGCCGGCTGCTTCGGCTTCTCAGGGGACGACGCGGAGAAGAAATGCCGCGTTCTCTCCGGCGGCGAGAAGGCGCGCCTCGTGATGGCCAAGATGCTCTACGACCCGCCGAACTTCCTGGTGCTCGACGAGCCCACGAACCATCTCGACATGGCCACCAAGGAGATGCTGATCGACGCGCTGTCGAAATACGAGGGCACCATGCTCTTCGTCTCGCACGATCGCCACTTCCTGGCCGCCCTGTCCAACCGCCTTCTGGAAATCACCCCGGACGGCATTCACCAATATGGCGGCGGCTACACGGAATACGTGGCCCGCACAGGCCAGGAGGCGCCGGGACTACGGCACTGAGCAATTTCTCCTCGAAGCGTGAGACCAGAAGCCCGGCCATTCGGCCGGGCTTTTTGCTGCGGCAACGCCAGCTTGAGGCAAGCATCGTGAGCCATAAGGCAAGCACCCGACAACCTTTTTGAAAAGTGTCCGTCACAGGCGCTTCTTCACATTCCTTTCTTACTTTGCAGGCCGAAACATCATGGCATTGAACACGTCTCTCCCGGTGCTCATCGTTGACGATTACCAGACGATGCTGCGCATCATCCGCAACCTTCTGAAGCAGATCGGCTTCAACGACGTCGACGAGGCGAAGGACGGCTCGGAGGCTCTGGGCAAGCTGAAGGAGAAGAAGTACGGGCTGGTGATCTCCGACTGGAACATGGCGCCCATGACCGGCTTCGAGCTGCTGCAGCAGGTGCGGGCCGATGCGGAGCTGGGCAGCCTGCCCTTCATCATGATCACCGCCGAGGCCAAGACCGAGAACGTGGTCGCGGCCAAGCAGGCCGGCGTCAACAACTACATCGTCAAGCCCTTCAACGCCGACACCCTGCGCTCGAAGATCGCCGCCGTGCTGGGTGAGTAGCCGCCATGCGTCTCCCACCGCCCGTTTCCTTCGATCCCCTGAGCCT
Organism: Microvirga splendida; assembly: GCF_016427565.1. Taxonomy (GTDB): domain Bacteria; phylum Pseudomonadota; class Alphaproteobacteria; order Rhizobiales; family Beijerinckiaceae; genus Microvirga; species Microvirga splendida. The sequence continues at coordinate 325,500 of NZ_JAELXT010000001.1, read as the reverse complement.
GGATCTCCTGGCCCAGTCCCGCGAGAGCATCGCGGCCCGCCGGCATGCTGAGATCATGCGGGGCATGGCGGCCATCCACGCCGCCCTCGAGCCGAGCAGCGGAGCCTCCAAGGCTCTTCTCGACCAGATCCGGACCGATCTGCGCGAGGCGCTCCACCTCAAGGACGAGCTCGACGCCATCACGGAATCGATCCAGCGCACCAAGCGCGAGATCGCAACCCTTCACTCCCACACCCCGGGCGGGCAGGTGACGAGCGTCACCGACGAGCTCGGGGCCGTGGTCTGCGGCACGGAGGCCGCCACCAACAGCATCCTGGCGGCCGCCGAGGAGATCGACGAGATCACGGGAAAGCTGGCCTCCCAGCTCTCCGGCCAGGATGCCGAGATGGCGCGGCAGATCTCGGACCGGGTCATCACGATCTTCGAGGCCTGCAATTTCCAGGACATTACCGGCCAGCGCATCAGCAAGGTCGTGGGCTCCATGAAGTTCATCGAGGAGCGCGTGACCCAGATGGCGCAGATCTGGGGCGGCCTGGAGAGCTTCAACGACGTGGAGGCCTTCCAGATGCCGGAGCGGCAGGGGGACGAGGCTCTCCTGAACGGACCGGCCATGGACGGCGACCCCAACCGCACCTCCCAGGATGCCATCGACGCCCTGTTCGGGTGATCGGGCGTAGCCTTGTAAAAGGCCTGCTTCGGCAGGCCTTTTCGTGAGGTGAGATCCGATGGGCGACAGCCTGTCGAAACCGATCATCTCTCCTGCAGATCCTGCAATTGCAGGTTCAACCGTTGTTGCTGGAGAAGGTTGTCGACGTTCGAAGCAGGCGCGCCGGTTTGCGGAACGAGACGCCGGACTCGAACAGGCCTTCCTCGAATGGTCTTGACCTGCACGACGGTTGTCTTCGGTGGCGGCACAGGAGCGAATGCAGCCACAATCCGGTGAGTCTCCTCATTAGAGATGCTTGGGCCGACTGAGGCATTCGACGTTACATAACTGAATGCGAGATTGCCCCCAGCTTCCATTTTGAGAACGAATTCGACTCCGTATGAGAAGCCCTTCAGGGCAGAGATGTCATCCTGCTCATCGATGATCTTGGCCATCCTGGCCACCCACTCGCCGACGCCCAAGCTGCCTTGCAGTCTCCACGACGTGGTTTCGGTCGGAGTTGGCTCGGTACGGCAGGCTTCAACCAGATCATCGGTAATGGCGCCCATCGGAAGGTTGAAGTTCGTTGTCGAAGACCGCGTGGCGTTGCCGCCGGCCTTGAGGGAAACCGACGGCAGCAAGCCGGCTCCAAGCTCAATCGCCCTATCGGCGCCAAGAGCGATCCCGCTATCCGTCCTCACTTTCAGATCGAGAGTGAAACCAGCGTCCCAGTTTCTGATAGGGCTTTTCGGAGGCAGCGCTGCCCAGGCGAGAGCAAGCTCGCATTGAACATGATCGACGATTTTATGGATCGAAAGCTGCTCTTCCGAAGGAAGCCTCGGGAGGGTGGCGCAACCGGTTAGCAAGATAGAAATAACAGGTACCGGTACTATCTTTAAAGGTTGCATGAATGCCCCCTGTCTAAACCTAGGGTAGCATCTCAAGCATCGGGCAGATTTTCAACTTGGCTTTGAGCCCGCAAAGCTAAAAACCCGCCGGGCTGGCGGGTTTTTGCACAAGTTCTTGCTTCGCTGGATCAGTTCGCGTTCGCGACCCTGACGCCGGTCCCGGCCTGAGCCCGCTTCTGCGGTACGGGCTTCACGACGGGGGCCATCGTAGCGGGAGCGGCAGGGGCCACCTGGACCGCCTCGACCGCCGGCTGCGGAGACGATGTGCTGAAGAGGTCGGCGACGCCGCCGAACATCTTCTTGTAGAACGGGGTCTCGGTGGCCGAAGCCTCCGCCGCAGCCGCCACGGGGGCTGTCTGCTGGGTCACGGCCGCCCGGGTCTCGGCCTGCGAGACGGGCACTTCCTTCATGGACGCGAAGGCGAGCGCCGTCGGCGGCGCCTCCGGCACTTCCTTGCCGGTGTCGTTGAGGGCGACCACCCGCGGGCCGGAGGAGATGCCCTCGGTCCGGCTCACGTAGCCGAGCTTGGTGTCGGACACGCCCGTGACATTGGCCAGCGCCGTGCGGAAGGATTCATGGGTGTCGCCGTCGTGGTAGACGAGCTTGATCGGCTTCTCGCCCTTGGCGACGAGCTCGGCCACCTCCTGCTCGTCCTGGGCGCGCTTCTGCGCCACGACGGAGGCGGTGTCCGGGTCGAGGTTGAACTCGTAGCGACCGCGGCCGACAGCGACCCGCACCTCGTCCTTGGTGACCTCGAAGGCATCGGCGCCTTCCTTCAGGTTCTTCCAGAAGGCGATGTTCGGGTCGAGGCGGTGCTTGGCCAGGTTCTCGGCCGTCATCCGGAACGGATAGGACTGGAACTGGAAGCCGCGCTGTCCGGCGCCGAGCGCCTCGCGGGCGATGGCGTAGATCTCGGCCACGTTCTGGTCCGTCATGGCGAAGCAGCCGCGCGACGAGCAGGAGCCGTGCACCATGATGTCGCCGCCGTTGCGGCCGAGCGACCGATCAAAGGCGTTGGGATAGCCGGTATCGAACGAGAGATAGAAGTTGGAATTCGGGTTCATCTGCGCCGGGGTGACCGTGTAGAAGCCCTCCGGCACCTGGCGGTCGCCCTCGCGGTTCTTGGGGCCGAGCTGGCCGGACCAGCGGCAGACCGGGTAGGTCTTGAGGAGCGCATACTTGCCGTTGGAGCCGCGCTTCCAGATCTCCAGCTCCGACTCCTTCTTATAGGCCCGGATCAGGATCGGGTCTTCCTTGGACATGCCCTTGGTCGACATCAACGCCATGGTGGCGGGCGGAATCGGCACGAGGTGGCGCGTGGAGCCACGGGAGAGATTATCGTCCTGGCAGGCGGCAAGCGCGAGCACCAGGCTCGCAGCCAATGCGATACGCTTCATCATGGGGACCCCGCAATTCTTGATCTGCCCGGCGTCTGTGCCGACCAGTTCCCCTTTACTCCTAGATCGTTAGCCTTAACCGCCCATTACTGCAAGCGGGGCCGTGATGGAGTCGTGGTGAACAAAAGGTAAAAAATCCGCCGCCGACGGGGTTTGGACCGGCCTCTTCGGAGAGCGAGGCTCCCTTTGGAGGTAACGACCCAGCAGGGAGGCGCGGGAGCCCGCCTGCCTGGCGCGGGCTCCAACCGGGATCGGTCCGCCTAAAGCTTGCGGCCGATGGCGAGGAACTTGTCGGCGCGATGGTCGCGGATCTCGGCCGGTCCCATGTTGCCGAGGTCGTGCAGGGCTTCCTCGATGGCGTTGCCGGCGGCCTCGATGGTGGCCTGCGGGTCGCGGTGGGCGCCGCCCACGGGCTCCGTCACGATGCCGTCGATGATGCCGAGCCGCAGGAGGTCCTGGGCCGTGATCTTCATGTTGGTGGCGGCATCCTGCGCCCGGGCCGCGTCGCGCCAGAGGATGGAGGCCGCGCCTTCCGGCGAGATCACGCTGTAGATCGCGTGTTCCAGCATCAGCACCTTGTTGGCGGTGGCAATCGCGATGGCACCGCCGGAGCCGCCTTCGCCGATCACGAGGGCAACGTTGGGAACACCAAGGGAGAGCTGCATCTCGGTCGAGCGCGCGATGGCCTCCGCCTGTCCGCGCTCCTCCGCCTCGATGCCCGGATAGGCGCCGGCGGTGTCGACGAACGAGATGACCGGCAGGCTGAAGCGGTCCGCCATCTCCATCAGGCGCACGGCCTTGCGGTAGCCCTCGGGGCGGGCCATGCCGAAATTGTGCCGGATGCGGGTCTCGGTGTTGTGGCCCTTCTCCTGGCCCATCACGCAGACCGGCTGGCCCCGGAAGCGCCCGAAGCCGCCGACGATCGCCTCGTCCTCGGCAAACTTGCGGTCGCCGGCGAGCGGGGTGAACTCGGTGATGAGCCCGGCGCAGTAATCGATGAAATGCGGCCGCTGCGGGTGCCTGGCCACGAGGGTCTTCTGCCAGGGCGTGAGCTTGCCGTAGAGATCCTTCAGGGCATCGGCGGCCTTGACCTCCAGGCGGGAGATGTCGTCGGCGATGGAGACGGCGTCCCGGTTCTCACCGAGCGCCCGAAGCTCCTCGACCTTGGCTTCCAGCTCGGCGACGGGCTTTTCGAAATCGAGATAACTGCGCATCAGACTCTATGGGCAAAGAAGACCGGCGTGGGCCCTATAGCCCTGCCGAAGCGGGGCGGACACTGGCGTTTCGGGGCTGCCAAGTCAAGTTGAGCTCTGCTTTAGTCCTGTAAAACGCGGCGGAATCAAGGACAATCAGCCTAGACGCGAGGCCGGAGCCGGAACGAAGACGGGCGAGAGGCGGCGCGAGCGCTGCACGGCCCGCACGGCCCCGGGCCGGTAGAGCTGCTTGGTCGCCTCGACGATGTGGAGGCCGGCAAAAGGCAGGGAGAAGCCGGCACCAACCTGCTCCCAGGCCTGGGCGGTCTGGAGCAGGAAGCGGTTGCGCAGGGGAGGCACGTAGAGGGTCTCGGCCCAGCCCTCCGGCGAGAACCAGGTCTGGCGCATGAGGCTTTTGAGCTGCGAGCGGCTGTAGGGTTGGCCATAGCCGAAGGGCGTGGTGTCCATCCTGGCCCAGAGCCCGCGCCGGTTGGGCGCCACCAGGATGATCCGGCCGCCCGGAGTGAGAATGCGCCAGATCTCGTGCAGGAGCTCGCTCGGGCTCTCCACCGTCTCCAGGGCGTGGACCACGAGCACCCGGTCGATGGAGGCATCGGGCAGGGGCATCATCAGCGGGTCGACGAGGGCGGAGGCCGAGGCGCCGGTGCTGGGCCAGTTCACCACGCCCTGGTTCGCCGGCATGAAGGCCAGGGTGCGCTCGCTCTCGCCCTTCACGGCGGAGAGATAAGGCGGCGCATAGCCGAGGCCGAGCACGCGCAAACCCGTCAGCGGTCCCCAGAAACGGTCGATGGCCCGGCCGACGAAGCGGCGCGTCACCGCCCCGAGGGGGCTGGCGTAGAAGCCGCGCAGATCGGTGATATCGATGCTCATGACCTCAACAGGCTGCCTCTCGGGCCGGTCCGACACTGGCAATCGAAGGTGCGGGGGCTGGTTTCACGGGCCGACTGTCCCATGATAGCTCAGAACACATCAAGACAAGGTTCCTCGATGTCCGCCCAGATCCACGCCTTTCTCTGCCTGCAGGACAATATCGGTGTTCTGATCCACGATCCCAACACGGGCGCCTGCGCGGCCATCGACGCGCCTGACGAGGACGCGATCCTGGCGGCCCTGGCCGAGACAGGCTGGCAGCTCACAGACATTCTCGTCACCCACCGCCATGCCGATCACGTGCAGGGCATCGAGGGCCTGAAGCGCCGCACCGGCTGCCGGGTGGTGGCGCCCGTTAAGGCGCGCGAGGCCGTGCCGTCCGCCGATGCCTACGTTCGCGAGGGCGACACCGTGCATGTGGGCGGCCTGCAGGCGCATGTCTGGGAGACGCCGGGCCATTGCGCCGACCACGTCTCCTACTGGTTCGCGGCGGACCGTGCGCTGTTTGCGGGCGATACCCTGTTCACCCTCGGGTGCGGGCGGATGTTCGAGGGCAGCTACGCCGATTTCTGGCACTCGCTGCAGCGCTTGGCTGCCCTGCCGGACGAGGCGCGGGTCTATTGCGGGCACGACTATACGCTCTCGAATGCACGCTTCGCGCTCGCCGCCGATCCGGACAACGCGGCGCTGAAGGCGCGTGCCAAGGAGGCGGAGGACGCCAAGGCGGAAGGCCGCTTCCTGGTGCCCTCGACGATCGGCCAGGAGAAGGCGACCAATCCTTTCCTGCGTGCCGGGGAGCCGGCGCTCGCGAAATCCGTTGATAAGCAGGGAGCCAGTCCGGTGGAGGTATTCCAGGCCTTGCGCGAATGGAAGAACCGGTTCTGACTAGAGCATCGGACCCAAAAGTGGAATCCACTTTTGGGATCCAATTCGATGCTCCAATTCTTTGCTGGCGCATCGTTCTCTGCGGACCCAGCGGGCCACGCAGTGAAAACCGGATCCACTTTTCGCTGACGCGGCCCTCTGGGTCCGCACGATGCGCTAGTGCTGGACCTTGCAGGAGCGGACAGCCTCATGAAAGACCACAGCCTCATCATCGGACTCGAGAGCCGGCTTCTGAACGCCTGGCCCTCGTTCGACTACCAGGCCTATGACGGCTGGATCCTGCGGCTTGCCGACGGCTACTCGAAGCGCGCCAATTCCGCGACGCCGTTCCTGCCGAATGCAACCCTCGACGACGCGCTCATCGACTACATGGTTGCCCGCTTCGTCGAGGCCAATGTGCGCCCGACCTTCCGCCTCAATGGGCTCGAGGCAACCGATGTGGACGAGCGGCTGAAGCTGCGCGGCTTCAAGGACATCGAGGCGACGCATGTGCTCACCGCGCCGATCAGCAGCGAGGATTGCGAGCGCGATCCCGAAGTGGTTCTCGAGCCGCAGGTCTCCAAGCGCTGGGTGCGGGAGGCCGCGGGATCCTATGGCGGCGACAAGGCCGATGACGAGACCCTGATGAAGATCGTCTCCCGCATCCGCCAGAAGGCGGCGTTTGCCACGCTGAGCCTCGACGACAGGCCCGTCGCCTGGGGCCTCGGGGTGGTGGAGCGCGGCTATGTGGGCCTCTACGACATCGTCGTTGCCCCGGACCTGCGCGGCATCGGCTTGGGCCGCCGCGTGGTCTCAAGCCTCATGGCTTGGGGCTGCGGGGAGGGGGCGCACACCGCCTATCTCCAGGTGCGGGAGGAGAACGAGATCGCCCGCTCCCTCTACGGAGCGTTGGGTTTCGGAACCGCCTACCGCTACACCCACCGGGTCATGCCGGGACGCTCTTCTTCGGCGTGAGCGTCGCGATCAGGGCGCCCGCTACGATGAGGCCGCAGGCGAGCGCCAGCGAGAGGGTGAGCGCCGCATAGCCGGCCACCACCAGCAGCAGGGTCGAGAGCACCGGCGTCGCATAGGAGGCGACGCCGAGAAAGCGGATGTCGCCCTGCTTCATGCCGATGTCCCACACATAGAAGGCCGCGCCCACCGGGCCGATGCCGAGCGCCAGAAGGGCGAGCCATTGCGTCGTCGTCTCGGGCCACACGGTGGTCTCGAAGACCAGGTGGCAGACGAGGCTGAGCAGCGAGGTCGCCAGGCAGAAGCCCGCCACCGCGTCCGTCGGCACCTGGCCGAAGCGCCGCGAAAACACCGAGTAGCCGGCCCAGACGAAAGCGGCCACGAAGGCGCAGAGATAGCCGGGCATGTATTCCGCCCGCGCGTCGAAGGCGCCACGGCCGGCGATCAGCACGATCACGCCGGAAAAACCCAGCAGCGCTCCGACGATATGCGCCCGCCGCAGATGCTCGCCCGGGAGGAACGAGGAGAACAGAACGATCAGGAGCGGCCAGAGATAGTTGATGAGCCCCGACTCGGCCGGCGGCGCCCAGCGGAGCGCCGCGAAATAGAGGGCGTGATAGCCGAACAGGCCGCCGACGCCCAATGCCCAGACGACCGGCTTCTGTCGCAGCGCTTTCAGCCCCTGCGGCCGCGCGATCCAACTCGCCACGCCCACCAGCCCACCGACCAGGAATGTCATGGCGTTGAGCTGAAACGGCGGGATCGTGCCGGTTGCCGCCGTGAACAAGGCGAGCATGGACCAGAGCAGGATGGCCGTGAGGCCGATGGTGGTGGCGGTGCGAGTCGTCATGATGACCGCCATAAACGAAAGCCCTCCCGATGAGGAGGGCTTTCATCGTCTTGCCTAGGGTCTATTCGAATCGTCAGGCCATGTACTGGCCGCCGTTCACCGACAGGGTCGAGCCGGTGATGAAGCCGGCCTCGTCGGCGGCGAGGTAGAGCACGCTGCGGGCGATCTCTTCCGCCTCGCCGAGGCGGCCGATGGGAATGAGCGGCAGGATCTTCGACTTCAGCACCTCTTCCGGCACCGCCTTCACCATCTCGGTGGCGATGTAGCCCGGGGCGATCACGTTGACGGTGACGCCCTTGTTGGCGTTCTCCTGCGCCAGCGCCTTGGCGAAGCCGATTACGCCGGCCTTAGCGGCCGAGTAGTTCGACTGCCCCATCTGGCCCTTCTGGCCGTTGATGGACGAGATGATGATGATACGGCCGAAATTGCGCGAGCGCATGCCGTCGATGACGGGACGCGTGCAGGTGAACATGGAATCGAGATTGGTGCGAATGACGGCCGACCACTGATCGAAGGTCATCTTGTGGAACATGCCGTCGCGGGTGATGCCCGCATTGTTCACGAGAATGTCGACCGGGCCGAGTTCGGCTTCGACCGCCCGGATGCCCGCCTCGCAGGCGGCAGCATCCGACACGTCGAACTTGAAGACCGGAATGCCGGTCTCGCTCTTGAATGCGTTTGCGGCTTCGTCGTTGCCGCCGTAATTCGCGGCAACCTTGTATCCTGCCTGCTTCAGGGCTGTTGAGATTGCGGCACCGATGCCGCGAGTGCCGCCGGTGACCAATGCGACGCGCGCCATGCTGTTTCCTTCCCAGGACCGTTCTGCGGATCTCTCAAGGATCCATTTGGTGTGAGGCGGCCCGATTCAGGCCGTCTCACACCATAGCTTACGATATGTGGCAGAACGTGGAAGGGTGAAGCTCCGTAATTTCCCTTACAGAGCTTCCTGTCGGTTTAGCGCTCCAGACACATGGCGACGCCCATGCCACCGCCGATGCACAGAGTCGCGAGGCCCTTCTTGGCATTGCGACGGCCCATCTCGTGCAGCAGGGTCACGAGCACGCGCGCACCCGACGCCCCGATGGGATGGCCGATAGCGATCGCGCCACCGTTCACGTTCACGATGGACGGATCCCAGCCCATGTCCTTGTTGACCGCGAGCGCCTGCGCGGCGAAAGCCTCGTTGGCCTCGACGAGCTCGAGGTCCTGCACCTTCCAGCCGGCCTTCTCAAGCGCCTTGCGGGAGGCCGGGATCGGGCCCGTGCCCATGATGGCCGGATCGACGCCGGCAGTCGCCCAGGAGGCGATGCGGGCGAGCGGGGTGAGGCCGCGCTTCTGGGCCTCGGCTTCCGTCATCAGCACCACGGCGGCGGCGCCGTCATTGATGCCCGAGGCATTGCCGGCCGTGACCGTGCCCTCCTTGGAGAAGGCGGGCCGGAGCTTCGCGAGGGCATCGATGGTCGTTCCGGCGCGGATATACTCGTCCTGGTCCACCACGATGTCGCCCTTGCGGGAGGAGATGGTCACAGGGGTGATCTCGTCCCGGAAGCGGCCCTCCTTCTGCGCCGCCTCGGCCTTGTTCTGCGAGCCGAGGGCGAACTGGTCCTGCTCCTCGCGGGTCAGCTGCCAGCGCTGGGCCACGTTCTCGGCGGTGTTGCCCATGGGATAGCCGTGGAAGGCGTCCGTGAGGCCGTCCTTCATCATGGTGTCCACGAGCTTGAAGTCGCCCATCTTGGCGCCGGAACGCATGTGGGCCGCGTGCGGCGCAAGCGACATGGATTCCTGGCCGCCGGCTACGATGATTCCGGCATCGCCGTTGGTGATCTGCTGCATGCCGATGGCCACGGCCCGAAGGCCCGAGCCGCAGAGCTGGTTCAACGCCCAGGCGGTCTTCTCCTGCGGTACGCCGGCGGCCATGGCGGCCTGACGGGCCGGGTTCTGGCCCTGAGCCGCGGTGAGGATCTGGCCGAGGATCACTTCGTCCACTTCCGAGCCGTCGACCTTGGCGCGCTCGAGGGCCGCCTTGATGGCGATGGCGCCGAGGTCATGGGCCGGGGTGTTGGCGAAAGCGCCGTTGAATGAGCCGACGGGTGTGCGCGCCGCTCCGACGATGACGATGCTCTCTTGGGCCATGCCTCTCTCCTGTGCTGATCCGGGTGGTGCTGGATTGTATGTAGTGCTTGCTCGATGAAAGCCCCAGAGGGTGGGATGTCAAGGATAGGATCGTTCGACCCGGTCTCAAGAAGCCTTAGACTTTTGGCGCTTTGCACCTCTCTTATAAGGCTTATAATCAAGGAAGGCTGACATCCTGAGGGATGCCGGGACCGGTGGATTTCCCAGGAGCGTATCGGGTCAACATGGCGACGGACAAACAACCGACAGTCATCAAGAAATATGCCAACCGCCGCCTCTATCACACGGGCACCTCCACCTACGTGACGCTGGAAGATCTGGCCGGCATGGTGCGCAAAGGCGAGGACTTCGTGGTTTACGACGCGAAGTCCGGCGAGGAGATCACTCGCTCGGTTCTGGCCCAGATCATCTTCGAGCAGGAGAACAAGGAGGGGCCGAACCTTCTGCCCGTGACGGTGCTGCGCCAGCTGATCCGCTTCTATGGCGACAGCATGCAGGCCCTAGTGCCCAGCTACCTCGAATTCTCCATGAACAATCTGTCCCAGGAGCAGCAGAAGCTGCGGGAGCAGATGGCGCAGGCCTTCGGCCCCTCGGCCTTCCAGGCCATGGAAGAGCAGGTGCGCAAGAACATGGGCTTCTTCAGCGAGGCCATGCGCATGTTCTCGCCCTTCCCGCAAGGAACCGCAGGCGCGCCCGAGGCCAAGCCCGCTCCCAAGGGGGAAGGACCCGACGACCTCGATACCCTGAAGCGGCAGATGGCCGACATGCAGGCCAAGCTCGACAAGCTGGCGACCAAGTAAGTCGCTTCTATCCGCGCGCCTTCTTCAGCATCTGCCGGAGCGCGGACGGCTGCACGATGGCCTCCGGCTCGCCGAACAAACCGCCCTGCAGGTAGTCCACGCCCCAGGCGGCGAGAAGCCGGGCGGTCGTCTCGTCGTCGACCCATTCGGCCGCAAGGGCGATCCCCATGTGCTGCGCCCGGTCGACCAGGGTGCGCACATGGAGACGGTCGTCCGTGGAGCGCTTGAGCGGCTGGATGAAGGCGCCGTCGATCTTGAGAAGGTCGATCGGCAGCACCCGCAGATGGTCCGGGGCAACATGGCCCGCCCCATAGCCCGTGAGCGCGATGCCGACGCCGAGCGCCTTCATGGCGTGGAGGCGGCCGAGATTGCGCCGGCACTCCACGAGAGCCATCTCGGGGATTTCGAGAACGAGCCGGGCCTCGATGCCCGGACGGGCGCCGAGATGCGCCGCCAGCATCGGCAGCCATTCGGCGTCCTGGAGGGTTTTGGCCGAAACGGGCAGCGCCAGGCGCCGGTTCGGATTCCGGGCCAGGTGGTCGGCGGCCAGCTCCAGCATGCGCCCGTCGACGAGCAGGGGAAGGTTGGCCTTCTCCAATCCGGGTGCGGGGCCGAGCGGAAGGGGGCGCCCGTCCGCTCCGGTCGCCGAGGCGCTGGCGTGAGCCAGCATCGGTGCGCGGGTCTGCGCATCCACCAGGGGGCTGAAGGCCAAGGCCAGGCTGCGGTCGTTGAGGGCGGCAACCCAGTCGAAGGGCGTCCGCTCGGCGGGCGCGGGCCTCGCCGAGCGAGGTTTGTAGAGAGCCAAGGCGTCGCCCCGCTCGGCGGATGCCGCCAGGGCCTGCTCGGCAAAGCGCAGCAGCTTGGTGGCCTTGAAGGTGTGGTCCGGCGCGCAGGCGGCGCCCAGGCGCAGCGACGAAGCGGCCGGATGATCCTGCAGGAGCCCGGACAGGCGCCTCATGGCGCCTGCGGCGTCCGCGGCCGGGCAGTTGGTGAGGGCCAGGGCAAAGCGGTTCGGCCCGAGCCTGGCGAAAACATCGTGGTGGCGCATCATCGGGCGAAGCCGGCGGGCGATCTCCGCCATCTCGTCCACGGCATCCGGTTCGAACACGCCGACGATGAGCGTGCAGGTCTGGGAAACGCGAACAGCCTCATTGACGGCATCCTGAATGCGGCAGAGAAGCGCCGAGCGCTCCTTCAGCACCGCCGGCAGGAGATCTCGGGCGCCGGAGGCGGAATCCACGCGCAGCTGGCCCCGTGCGAAGGCGGGCCGCCCCTGGAGATCCGGAAGCCAGCGGCCGGCATCCTCGACCATGACGACCCGGTCGGGCTCGAGCCTCAGGGCATAGCGGGTCTCGTAGGCATGCTGGGGCGGCTCCGTGGCCGCGATGGCCTCATCGCGGGCAAGGCCGCAGCCCGGCTCGCCCAGCTGGGCGAAGGCTTGGCCGGTCTTGGGCAGGTCCCTGGACGAGAGGCCAAGAGCCTCGGCCGCGCCAGGCCCCCAGGTCAGAGCGTCCGTGACCATGTCCCAGGCATAGAGCACGCCGGCGACGGACAGACGGGAGGCGGCAGCCTGACCCTTGCGCGGCAGCCGGGAAGCTCCCTTGAACAATCCCAACGGGCTCTGCCGCTTCGCCATCACTCTCACCCTTGGAAAACGCACACCGGGGCGGCGATACATGGATCGCGGTTGAGCCGGCCCTGGAGAACAAGGATGCAGGATCGGCCTTCAGGCTTAAGGAAGCGTAAAAAGCGCTGGAAAATCAGGAGCTCTGGGGATTGCGGGCATAAAAAAAACCGGCGCCCGAGGCGCCGGTTTTTGATGCTCGCATGTCGCGCAGGAATTACGCGTCAGCCTTCACCTTCAGGACCTGACGGCCACGGTACATGCCGGTCTTCAGGTCAACGTGGTGAGGACGGCGCAGCTCGCCGGAATCCTTGTCCTCGATATAGGTCGGGGCCTTCAAGGCATCGGCGGAGCGACGCATGCCACGCCGCGAGGGCGACGTCTTTCTCTTAGGAACGGCCATTTCTCGTCTCCGGTAAATAAAGCGGAGCGCCCGCTCAACCGGGGAACGCTCACATCTCAAACTTGATGAGGTTGCGCCTCATACAAGGTCTGCGAGCAAATATCTAGCCCCCTGGTGCATTCGGGGCGTTTTTCATTGCCGCAGGCAGCATCACGGCTTGAGGCAATCGGTGAAGGGCGCAGCCCGTACCATGCGGACCTGCAGCTGCCCGGCGAGCGCCCGATGCCCCGGCCTCGGGCGGGCCGGATTGCGCGCCAGGGGATTGGGCAGGGCCCGGGCCAGCAGGGCGGCTTCCCGGGCGTTCAGGTTCCTGGCGGACTTGCGGAAATATTTCTGGGCGGCGGCTTCGGCCCCGAACACCCCGTCGCCCCATTCGGCGATGTTGAGATAGACCTCCATCATCTGGCGCTTGGACCAGATCAGGTCGAGATAGAGCGCCACCGGGATCTCCAGGCCCTTGCGGATGTAGGAGCGGCTCGGCCACAGGAAGAGGTTCTTGGCCACCTGCATGGGAAGGGTCGAGGCGCCGCGGGCCGGCCCGTCCCCGTCCGCCGCCTCGACCACGTCCCAAAGGGCGTCCCAGTCGACGCCGTTGTGCTCGCAGAAGCGGCTGTCCTCGGCGGTCAGAACGGCGAGCGGGAGGCTGGGCGAGATCTCGTCCAGGCTGACGAAAGTCCGCTCCACCGGCTGAAGGGTGAGCCAACGGCCGAGCATGAGAGTCGAGACCGGCGGCACGGCCCAATACAAAAGCCCTAGCCAAAAGACCGCACCGACCCATAAGAGAACGAGACCGAGGCCGATCTTGACGAAGCGGCGGAGGAAGCGCCCAGCCGTCATCGGCTCCCGGGGCTGTCCCGACCGCAGCGTCCATTTCGACCGCGATTGCTCACCCACGTTCCCCTCGGGCGGAGCGGCGGCCCCACCCGAATCCAGGCTCATCATGATGCCATCTACCCCTACTTTCACGACGCGGCTCTCGGAGGCCGCGAGAACCGTCGAAGCCAGTCTCGAAGCCTTGCTATCAGACAAAGTCGCTCCCGGCGAGATTGCCCGCCCGCCCCGGCTCATGGCCGCCATGCGTCACGCCGCCCTAGGAGGCGGCAAGCGCCTGCGCCCCTTCCTGACCATCGAGGCGGCCCGCCTCCTCGGGGTGGAAGGGCAGGGGCCGCTGAGGGCCGGCTGCGCCGTCGAGCTTCTTCACTGCTATTCCCTGGTGCATGACGACCTGCCGTCAATGGACGATGACGACCTGCGCCGGGGCCACCCCACGGTGCACAAGGCCTATGACGAGGCCACGGCCATTCTCGTGGGCGATGCCCTCCAGACCCTCGCCTTCGAGGTTCTCGCCGATCCGGCGACGGCCTCGGACCCCTCCGTCCGCTCCGATCTCGTGCTGGGCCTCGCCCGCGCGTCGGGCCTCGGCGGCATGGTGGGCGGCCAGCTCCTCGACCTCTCGGCGGAAGGCCGCTACGGAACCGCGACCCTGAGTGAGGCGGATGTGCGCCTGCTCCAGATGATGAAGACGGGCGCCATCCTGGCCTTCTCCGTGGAGGCGGGGGCGATCCTAGGGCAGGCCGACGGGACGACCCGCGGGAGTCTGCTCGACTACGGGCGAGCCCTGGGTGCCGCCTTCCAGGTGGCGGACGACATCCTCGACCGGGAGGCTTCCGCCGAAGCGCTCGGCAAGCGCACCGGCAAGGACCAGGAGAAGGGCAAGGCCACGCTCGTGGATCTCCTCGGCATGGAGGGCGCCCGCCGCGAGTGCCGCCAGCTGGTGGACAAGGCGCACGCCTGTCTCGACCGGTTCGGTGTGAAAGCGGACACCCTGCGCGAGGCAGTGCGCTTCGTGGTCGAGCGGCAGGTCTAGCGGTCGATCAAAGCCAGGACGCGATCTTCTCCAGCGGCTTCTTGAGCCCGCCATAGACCGGAACCCGGCAATCCTCTGCCGGGTAGCCCGCCACTAAGAGAATGTAGGGCTTCTCCGTGTCGGGTCGGCCGCAGATCTCGTTGAGAAAGCCCATGGGGCTGGGGGTGTGCGTCAGCGTGACGAGGCCCGCCTCATGCAAGGCCGCAATCAGGAAGCCCGTGGCGATGCCCACCGATTCCGGCACGTAGTAGTTCTTGATCCGGCGCCCGTCTGGTCCTTCGCTCGATCGCTGCCCGAAGATGGAGATCAGCACCGGGGCGGTCTCCAGAAAATTCTTGTGCTCGTCCGTGCCGAGGGGCGCCAGGGCATCGAGCCATTCCTGCGGGGCGCGACCGTTGTAGAAGTCGCGCTCCTCGACCTCCGCCTCCTCCCGGATGCGCCGCTTCGTCTCCGCGCCGGTGATCACGGTGAAGTGCCAGGGCTGGAGATTGGCGCCGGACGGCGCCGTGCCGGCGGCCATGAGCGCGTACTCGATCACCTCCCTGGGAACGGGCTTGCTGGAGAAGTCCCGCACGGTGCGGCGCCGGCGAATGGTCTCGTAGAAGGCGCGGGCGCGGTCGACCATCTCCTCGGGCGGATAGGAACGGTATGTGCTCAGAGGTTCGAGAACCGGCTTCGTCATGCGATGCTCCAGAGGGATCGACGGGGTTTCGTTAGATCACCGGCCAGCCTTACCCCGCAAGGGCGGCCGCCTCCGAATCCGCTTCCGTCGGCACCCAGAACTGGAGCTTCACGTGCCCGGGCCGGCCATTGTGCGGAACCGTGCCGGAAGGCACGCCGCCGCTGGCGAGGATTACCTTCCGCGAGGCCTCGTTGTCGTCGTCGCAGGTGATCAGGACCCGGGAGAATCCCTCCTGGCGGCAGACAGGCAGGATCATGCGCAGGGCCTGGGTGGCATAGCCGCGCCGCTGCTTCCACGGCACGATGGTGTAGCCGATATGGCCGTAGGCGGTGGGCGGCAGCGCTTCCGTGCCGCGCTGGAAGCGAAAGCCGATCCGGCCGCAGAACGCGCCGTCGCTGATCCAGAAATCGTGCGCAGGCAGGCGCGGCACCTCGCGCCCGTCGGCCAGGCGGATCATCGGGCTGTTGTAGAGGTCGTGAAGGAAGCGCTCGGGATTGCGGCGCAGTTGCCGGAGCTGTTCGCGGCTGACGTCATGGTCGGTGTTGGGCGACCAGCCGCGGGCAAGGGCGTCTTCATAAGCGGGCAGCCAGTCGAGGCTCGGGCGGATCAGGGTAATGTCGGTCATGGCGGCTCGAAAGTGACATCGCGCCGCCACGAGGGCAATATGCTCACGCATCGTGCGAAAAGTGGCCCCGGTTTTTCGGCCCACACGATGCGCAAGTTTTGGGTCCGATGCCTATACCGTCACCTGGGTGCCGACTTCCACCACGCGGCCGGTCGGGATCTGGAAGAAGTCCGTCGCGTCGCTTGCCGATTTCGCGAGGCCGATGAACAGCTTGTCCTGCCAGAGCGGCATGCCCGACTGGCTCGCCGGCCGGATCGAGCGCCGCGACAGGAAGAACGACGTCGCCATGATGTCGAACTTGAAGCCCTGCTTGCGCAGGATCGCCAGCCCGCGCGGGATGTTGGGCGTCTCCATGTAGCCGTAGCTCAGGCGGATGCGCCAGAACGAATCGCCCACATGCTCGATGGAGACGCGGTCCTCGTCGTCCACGCGCGGGATGTCGGCGCTGTTGACCGTGAGGATCACGTTTTTCTCGTGCAGCACCTTGTTGTGCTTGAGGTTGTGAAGCAGCGCGGCGGGCGCGGTGTCCGGATCGCTCGTCAGGAACACGGCGGTGCCCTTCACCCGGTGCGGCGGGCTCTTCTCCAGCATCTGCACCAGCTCGACGAAGGGCACGTCGACCTTGCGGGTCTTCTCGAACAGGATCCGGGTTCCCTTCACCCAAGTGAACATGATCACGAAGAACGTGCCGGCGATCAGCAGGGGCACGTAGCCGCCGTCCAGGAGCTTCACGAGATTCGAGGACAGGAATGTGAGGTCGATGAGAAGAAGGGGAATCATCACCAGCCCGGTCTTTACCGGACCCCAGCCCCAGCTCCGGCTCATCACGATGCAGGCGAGCAGCGTCGTGACCACCATGGTGCCGAACACCGCAATGCCGTAGGCGCTGGCGAGGTTGCTCGACGAACCAAACAGGATCACGAGCGTCACGACGGCAGCGAGCAGCAACCAGTTCACGCGCGGCAGATAGATCTGGCCCTGGTGCGTCTCGGACGTGAAGCGAACCTCCAGGCGCGGCATGATGCCGAGCTGAACCGCCTGCCGGGTCAGGGAGAAGGCGCCGGTGATCACCGCCTGGCTCGCCACGATGGTGGCGAGCGTCGCCAGGATGACCAGCGGTAGGAGCAGCCACGGGGGCGCCAGCAGGAAGAACGGATTGGCGATGGTCTCAGGATTCGACAGGACGAGAGCGCCCTGGCCGAGATAGTTCAGGGCAAGCGCCGGAAACACGACCGTGCCCCAGGCCATGCGGATCGGCTTGCGGCCGAAATGACCGAGGTCGGCATACAGCGCTTCCGCACCCGTGACGGCAAGGCACACGCTGCCCAGGATCGCGAAAGCCGTTCCCGGGTGGGTGACGAGGAAATGCACCCCGTAATACGGATTGAAGGCGAGCAGGACCTCCCAATCGTCTGCGATGTGGAGGAGGCCGAGGCACGCCATGGTCACGAACCACAGGAGCGTGAGGGGGCCGAAGAAGGTCGCCACCTTTCCGGTGCCGCGGCTCTGGGCTGCGAAGAGTGCAATGATGATCGCGAGCGCTCCCGGCAGGACATAGCTCTCGAAGGAGGGGGCGACGAGCTTCAGGCCTTCCAGAGCGGAGAGCACAGAGATGGCCGGCGTGATCGCGGCATCGCCATAGAACAGGGCCGCTCCCGCCATGCCCATCATCAGCACGGGCAGGCTCCGGCGCCCGAGGGCGAGCTGGGTGAGGGCCACCAGCGTCAGCGAGCCGCCTTCGCCCTTGTTGTCGGCCCGCAGCAGCAGAATGACGTATTTCGCCGTGACCGTGAGGATCAAGGCCCAGAGCAGCAGCGACAGGATGCTGATCACCAGCTCACGGGTCAGATCGACCGGAACGCCATGGTGCCCTCCTGTCGCAGCCATCACGGTTTCGCGCATGGCGTAGAGCGGGCTGGTGCCGATATCCCCGTAGACGACGCCGATGGCGCCGAGGGTCAGGGTCCAGAAGCTCGCCTTGTGATGGCTTTCGGGAAGGGTGGCCTCCGGGACCGCGGAATCCGCGTGCCCTGGGGCAACAGCATGCTGTTCTGCCATGTGTGCTTTTCTTTGCGGACGTGCCCGCGGACGGCCTTGTTGAAACACTCTGCAAACGACGAAGGGCAGCCCCTTCTCAAAGCATCGGACCCAAAAGCGGAAGCCATTGTCGGGATCCGCTTTTCCGCACGATGCGCTCATGAACGCAGCGGCCGTCATTGCCGGCGCGGCGGCTGTCTAGCACATCGCGCCTGAGCTTAAAACGGTATTTCGCCCGGGATTCTACGGTCCGGCTTGCCGCCTCATTCGGCGGCATCGCGCCCGGCCTGGCCATAATTCTTGTCGATGTAGTCGATGACGATCTTCTGGAAGTCCTGGGCCAGCGTCGGCCCGCGCAGGGTCATAGCCTTCTTGCCGTCGATGAAGACAGGAGCGGCTGGCTGCTCGCCGGTGCCGGGAAGCGAGATGCCGATATTGGCGTGCTTCGATTCGCCCGGCCCGTTCACGATGCAGCCCATCACGGCCACGTTCAGGTTCTCGACGCCCGGATGAGTCCGGCGCCACTCCGGCATGGAGGTGGAGATCCAGGTCTGGATGTCGCGGGCCAGCTCCTGGAAGACGGACGAGGTGGTGCGCCCGCAGCCGGGGCAGGCGGCCACCAGGGGCACAAAGGTGCGGAACCCCATGGTCTGGAGCAGCTCCTGGGCCGTCTTGACCTCCAGCGTCCGGTCGCCGCCGGGCTCCGGCGTGAGCGAAAAGCGGATCGTGTCGCCGATGCCCTGCTGGAGCAGGATGCCGATGGCGGCCGACGAGGCCACGATGCCCTTCGTCCCCATGCCGGCCTCGGTGAGGCCGAGATGGATGGCGTAGTCGGAGCGGCGGGCGAGGTCCTGGTAGACGGCGATCAGGTCCTGCACGGCCGAGACCTTGGCCGAGAGGATGATCCGGTCGCGCCCGAGGCCGATCTCCTCCGCGCGGGCGGCCGAGAGCAGCGCCGACTGGATCATCGCCTCGCGGGTGACCCAGCGCATGTCGCGCGGGTTCGCCGAAGCGGCGTTCTCGTTCATCAGGTGCGTGAGCAGTTCCTGGTCGAGGGAGCCCCAGTTGGCGCCGATGCGTACGGCCTTGTCGTGCCGGATCGCCTGCTCGACGATGGCGCCGAACTGCCGGTCCTTCTTTTCCTTGAAGCCCACATTGCCGGGATTGATGCGGTACTTGGCCAGCGCCTCGGCGCAGGCCGGGTGATCGGCCAGCAGCTGGTGGCCGATATAATGGAAGTCGCCCACGAGAGGCACGTCCACGCCGAGCCGGTCGAGTCGCTCGCGGATCTTCGGCACGGCGGCCGCTGCCTCGTCGCGGTCCACCGTGATGCGTACGATTTCCGAGCCTGCCCGGGCCAGCGCCGCCACCTGGGCGACGGTGGCGTCCACGTCGGCCGTGTCCGTGTTGGTCATCGACTGGACCACGATCGGAGCGCCGCCGCCGACCATGACGGGGCCGACCATCACGCCCACCGTACGGTGGCGCGGAGCGGGGCCGCCTGCGCTCTCGGATGCGGGATCGGTCTCAGGAGACGAGATGAAGGACATGTACAACCCACGACGGCAGCTCCGGGCTGCCGTCGTTTAGCTGATGCCAAAAGCCCCCTTCGTCAAGCGCGGCTTGGGGCATGGAACGCAAAAGTGAGCTTGCCCTTTCGTGATCCACGCGGTGCGCCGGCGGAGCAAAGGCAGGAGGTCAGTGAACGTCCTGGCAATGGACGCATCGGCCCGTGATCTCCAGGGCGCGGGCCAGGGGCTTATAGCCCTGCGCCGACAGCACCCTGCGGACGGTCGCCGCCACCTCCTGGCAGGTGATCTCGGTGGCTTCGCCGCAGCCGTCGCACACAAGGAAGGCCGGGGTCTCGCGGCTGCCGGTGCTGGCGATGTAGGCGTTGCGGCTCGCAAGGCGATGGGCCAGCCCCTGCTCGATCAGGAAGTCGAGGGCGCGATAGACCGTGATGGGAGCCATCCGCCGCCCCTGGGACGCGAGGGCATCGGCGAGGTCGTAGGCTCCCAGAGGCTTGGGTGAGCCCAGAAGCATCTCGAAAACGCGCCGGCGGATCGGCGTCAGCCGCACGCCCCTGGCCCGGCACAGGGCTTCGGCTTCCGCCAGGGTCCGCCTCCCGCTGTCGGAAGCGGGGGAAGTCTGGAAGCGCGCGCTGTCGGCGGGAAGGCGGTGCTGCAGGGCCGGAGCATGGACCATCGGGATCCCTCTTCGAATAAGGCTGAAGGTTGAAAGCGATGCGGCGCCACACCTGCTAATCAGGTAGATCCACCTCGTTCATAGAGGTTATAACACTACATGTTTCGAGAGGTAAACAGCAAAGTCGCTTCTTCGGGGGTTAAAAAATGTGCAAGCTTCGGCGCCGGCTCACGCCTGCCGGAAGCGCCAGACGCTCGACTTCTTGATATCGGAATCCTCAAGCGTGCGGGTGACCGGCACCTCGTAGACCGCTAGGTTCTCGAGCCGGTCCATGGGCAGGTAGCTGCGGCCCGGATCGCCGATCAGGACCGTCGATCCCCGGCTGCTCAGGGCCAGCAGCCATTCGGTCACACGGGCTGCGAGATCGTGCTCGTAGCAGATGTCGCCGGCCAGCACCGTGTCCCAGCCTCCATCCTGCCCGACGATGTAGGCCTGGAGCGGGGTGAGGGCCACCCCGTTGGCCTGCGCGTTGACCCCGATGGCCGCGATGGCGAAGGGATCGATGTCGCAGGCGGTCACCGCGGCGGCGCCCGCCTTCATGGCCGCGATGGCAACGAGGCCCGAGCCGGAGGCGAAGTCGAGCACGCGTCGGCCGCGTACCGTGTCGGGATGGTCCAGGATGTAGCGCGCCAGCGCCTGCCCGCCGGCCCAGGCGAAGGCCCAGAACGGCGGCGGAAGGCCGATCTCGCCCAGTTCCTCCTCGGTCTTCTGCCACAGCTCCGTGGCCTCGTCGGCCACGTGCAGGGCGATCTCCGGCGCGTGGGGCACGGGGCGAAGCCGGGTCTCGGCGAGGATGAAGGCGACCGGGTCGGCGATCATGAAGCCAGCATGGAGCGGTACAGCTCTTTGACGCTCTCCATCACGTCCCGTTCCGTGAAGCCGTCGAGAACCCGGGCGCGGGCGGCCTCGCCCATGCGGGCGAGGCGATCCGGCTGGCCGGAGAGGGCCAGCAGGGCCTCGCACAGGGCCGCGGCCTCGCCCGGCGGCACGAGCAGGCCTTCGACTCCATCCCGCACGAAGGTCCGGCAGCCGGGCACGTCCGTGGTGACGATGGCGCGGCCGCAGGCCGCCGCCTCCAGGAGGGTGCGCGGCAGGCCCTCGCCGCCGCGAGAGGGCAGGCAGGCGACATGGTGGTCCCGCCAGACGCCCGCGACGTCCCGCGTCGCGCCATGCCAGGCGATGCCGGGCTCCGCGCTCCACGCTTTCAGGGTTTCCTCGGGGATCGCCTTGGGGTTCGACGGATCGGGGGCCCCGTAGAGGGAGAGCTCGATAGGCGCGCCTTGCGCCCGTGCGGTGCGGACCGCTTCCACGGCCACGTCGATACCCTTGGACCAGAGCATGCGGGCGACCACCGCGACCTTGAGAGGGGGCAGGGGCGGCGTTGGTTCGGGCCTGAGGGCTTCGGGGTCGACCCCGGCGCCGCCGAGGATGGTGACGCGGGCGCCGGTTGGGTCGAGGCCGAGGA
This sequence comes from Microvirga splendida, assembly GCF_016427565.1. Taxonomy (GTDB): domain Bacteria; phylum Pseudomonadota; class Alphaproteobacteria; order Rhizobiales; family Beijerinckiaceae; genus Microvirga; species Microvirga splendida. The sequence goes on along the minus strand of NZ_JAELXT010000001.1, from coordinate 303,938 downwards.
GTTTGGGATCGTCCGTGTTCTCGAAGAGGTAGCGGGTCCGGTCCGTCTGGAGGCCGCGCACCAGCAGGCGGACCGCCCGCTGCGACAGGCGCCCGACCGCGTCGCTCCGGGCGCCGAGAAAGCCGAGGCCCGTGAGCGCATAGACCCGCCGCCCGACGCCTGCGAGAGTGGCGGCAAAGCCGCCAAGCAGGATGCTCTTCAGAGCAATGCAGTGGACGAGATCGGCCTTCTCGGCCTTCAGGATGGCGGCGAGCTGGCCCGAGGCGTCGCCCATAGTGATGGGGTTCAGGCTGCGGCGCTCGATGTCGAGCGGCACGACCTTCGCCCCCAGGGCCTCGATGACCTCCCGGTGCGCACGCACCCGTGTGACCACCGTCACCGCAAGCCCCAGCTCGCGGGCGGCCCTGACCATGGGCAGGAAATGGGAGGCGAAGAACCAGTCCTCGGTGACGACGAAGACGAGCTTGCGGCCAAGGATCTCTGGGGCTTGGGTCTCGAGAGCGGGAGAGGAGGGCAAAGGACGATCCGGGTGAAGCAAGGCGCCCTTGTAACCTCCCTGCGAGGAGAAAGGGAACTCCCCTTCGCCGGCGCCCGTTGCCGTCGGCTTGTGCAACGGGAGGCGCTTCATGGCGGATTGGCTGCCGACACTTCTGGCGACAATCGCCGGCATTCTCTCCACGTCGAGCTTCGTGCCCCAGGTGCTGAAGGCGTGGCGCGAGCGGGACACGGCCGCGATTTCCAAGGGCATGTACATGGTCACCGTCACGGCTTTCGTGCTGTGGACCGCCTACGGGTTCCTGATCGGGGCGTTGCCGCTCATCATCTTCAACCTGCTGAGCTTAGGGTTGAGCGCCACCATCCTCGTCCTGAAGATCCGCAACGACCGCAGCGACACCCATACGCCACCCGCTGCGTCGACCTCGCGCAGGGAACCCGAAGCGGCGCGGCCCGGTTGACGTTCTGCTCGTTTATCAAGGCGCCCCATGCTGCTGGAACCCAATGCCACCTCTGAGAACATCGTCGATCCGCGGGATGCGGCTGAGACGGCAGGGCTGCGTTATGTCTCGGACGAGGAGCCCGGCATCCGGCGCAAGAAGTCCGGCAAGGGCTTCACTTACACGAAGCCTGACGGCGCGAAGGTTGCCGACAAGGCGACGCTCGATCGCATCAAGTCGCTGGCCATCCCGCCGGCCTATACGGATGTGTGGATCTGCTCCAGGGCCAACGGCCACATCCAGGCGACCGGACGCGACGCCAAGGGCCGCAAGCAGTACCGCTACCATCCGGCGTTCCGCGAGGTCCGCGAGAGCACGAAATACGAGCACATGCTCGAATTCGCCAAGGGATTGCCGGAGATCCGCAAGACCATCGACGCGCACATGAGCCTGCGCGGGCTGCCGCGCGAGAAGGTGCTGGCCACGGTGGTGCATCTGCTCGAGAACACGCTCATCCGCGTCGGCAACGCCGACTACGTGAAGCAGAACAAGAGCTACGGCCTCACCACCCTGCGCGACCCGCATGTGAAGGTCGATGGCGGTGAGCTGCGCTTCCAGTTCAAGGGCAAGAGCGGCAAGACCTGGAAGCTGCAGGTGAAGGACCGGCGCATCGCCAGGATCGTGAAAGCCTGCCAGGACCTGCCGGGTCAGGACCTGTTTCAGTATCTCGACGAGAACGGCGAGCAGCAATCGATCACTTCGAACGACGTGAACGCCTATCTCAAGGAAATCACCGGACGCGACATCACAGCCAAGGACTTCCGCACCTGGGCCGGAACGGTGCTGGCCGCGCTGGCGCTGATCGAATTCGAGGAATTCGACAGCGAGGCCAAGGCCAAGAAGAACATCCGGGCGGCCATCGAGAAGGTGTCGGCCCGGCTCGGCAACACGCCCAGCATCTGCCGCAAGTGCTACGTGCACCCTGAGGTGTTCTCCTCCTATCTCGAGGGCGAGCTTCTGCTCGAAATCAAGGAAGAGATCGAAACGGAGCTGCGCGAGGATCTGCCGTCCCTCAAGCCCGAGGAGGCTGCCGTCCTCACCCTGCTGCAGGAGCGCCTCTCCCGCGAGGTGAAGAAGCAGGAGGAGGAAAAGCCTGCAAAGAAGCGGCGTGCCTCAGGCAAGCAGCCGGAGAAGAGCCGGCCCGAGATCCGGGCTTGAGCGGCGCCCGATCTTCCGAAGCTTGACCTGAACCTTCTCCCGTGATCCATCGCCTCGTCCTGGCCGAGGATGACGGAGTTAATCGATGAGAGTGGTGGTGCTTGCGCTTTCGTTAGCCTGCTCGGTGACAGGCGGGCTGTCATCCGCGATGGCCCAGGATGCTCCGCCGAGATCCTGGCCCGAGGTGAAATGCGAGCGCTACGGGAAGGCCTGGGCGGAGGCGCTCACGCGGCGGGGCCGCCAGGGATTGAGCCCGGATTTCATCGAGCGTCACGAGGCTTTCCTCGCATCCGGCTGCACGGCGCGGGCCGATGTGTGCCCCCGGTCCGAAGAGGAGCTCAGCATGGCCAACATCATGGTCGTCGCGGCCATGAACGCCGGCACGGCCAGCACCTTCCCGCCCTTCGCCTGCCGCAAGTGAGCGACACAGGGCCTCTCGAACATTTCCCTCAACCCCCGCGTTAGGATTTCGCTTTCTTCATTCAGCGAGGTCCCTCATGCGCATCCATCACCTCAATTGCGGTTGCATGTGTCCGGTGGGCGGACGGCTCTGGGATGGGGTGAGCCGCGGGCTGACGGGACATCTGGTCTGCCATTGCCAGCTGATCGAGACCGACAGCAGCGGTCTGGTTCTCGTCGACACGGGCATCGGCGCCCGCGACGTGGAGGATCCCTACGAGCGCCTGAGCCCGCTCTTCGTGCACGTCAACCGCATCCAGCTGGAACACCGCTACACGGCTCTCGAACAAGTGAAGAGCCTCGGCTTCTCCCCGCGCGACGTGCGCCACATCGTGCTCACGCATCTCGATTTCGATCATGCAGGCGGCCTGGAGGATTTTCCGGACGCGACGGTCCATGTGCTGCGCGCCGAGGTCGAGGAAGCCGAGGTGCGGCAGGGCTTCATTCATCGCCGCCGCTACCGTCCCGAGCAATGGGACGGCGTGCGCGACTGGCGCTTCTACGACCCGACCGGGGAGCACTGGTTCGGCTTCGGCTCCGTGCGCGACCTCGACGGGTTGCCGCCCGAAATCCTGATGCTTCCCCTTCCGGGCCACACGATGGGACACGCGGGCATCGCCATCGATACGCCGGAGGGATGGCTGCTCAATGCGGGCGACGCCTATTTCCACCGGCACGAGATGGACGAGGATCCGTCATGCACCCTCGGGCTTCTGGCCTATCAGAAGCTCATGGAGGAGAACCGGCCGCTGCGTCTTCACAATCAGGAGCGCCTGCGGGACCTGGCGAACGATCCCGCCGGCAACGTCAGGATCTTCTGCAGCCACGACCCTGTCGAGTTCGAAGCCCTGCAGCGCCTGAGCACCGGATGGCGCCCGCTCCGTTCCGGATATGCGGCAGGAATAGAGTCGCACTGAGACCTCTCGCCCCTGGTCCCGGACTGCCGCCGCCCTAAAAGCAGGCAGGTACGTCGACAAGGGGAAGGCCGATATGGAATTCGATGCCCTGCTGCTCTCGCGCATCCAGTTCGCGTTCACGATCGCCTTCCATATCATCTTTCCGGCCTTCACCATCGGCCTTGCCAGCTGGCTCGCGGCGCTGGAGTTCAACTGGCTGCGCACGGGCAATCCGCTCTACCGCAATCTCTTTCGCTTCTGGGTGAAGGTCTTCGCGGTCTCGTTCGGCCTCGGCGTCGTGTCCGGCATCGTCATGAGCTACCAGTTCGGCACGAACTGGTCGCGGTTCTCCGAGTTCACGGGCAACGTCCTCGGGCCCGTCATCGCCTACGAGGTCATCACCGCGTTCTTTCTCGAGGCGGCGTTTCTCGGCATCATGCTCTTCGGCTGGGAGCGCGTCGGCGACCGTCTTCACTTCTTCGCCACCTGCATGGTGGCCTTGGGCACGCTCATTTCCGCGTTCTGGATTCTCTCCGCCAATTCCTGGATGCAGACGCCCGACGGCTTTGCCATCGAGAACGGCAAGGCGGTGCCGGTCGACTGGTTCAAGGTGATCTTCAATCCCTCCTTCCCGTTGCGCTACGCGCACATGGTGATGGGCTGCTACCTGACGACGGCCTTTGCGGTGGCCGGCATGTCCGCCTGGATGCTGCTGCGCCATCCGCACGATGCGCCGGAGGCGAAGCTCGCCGCCTCGCGGCGCTCGCTGTCCATGGCGCTGTGGTTCGCCACCATCTTCGTCCCGGTTCAGATCATCATCGGCGATCTTCATGGCCTCGGCGTGCTGAAATACCAGCCGACGAAGTTGGCTGCCATCGAGGGCAACTGGGAGCGCATGTCCAACATGCCGCTGCGCCTCTTCGCGATCCCCGACGAGGTGGCTGAGACGAACCATTACGAGATCGGCATTCCGAAGATCGGCAGCTGGATCCTGACCCATGCCTATGACGGCGAGGTGCCCGGGTTGAAGGAGGTGCCGCCCCAGGATCGCCCGCCGGTCTGGCCCGTGTTCTTCTCCTTCCGCATCATGGTGGCGATCGGCTTCGCGATGCTGGGGATAGGCCTCTGGAGCCTTTATCTGCGCTGGAAGGGCACGCTGTTCACCAACAGAACCTTCCTGACAGCGGCCATGATCATGACGCCGTCGGGCTTCGGCGCGGTGCTCTTCGGCTGGTTCACGGCCGAGATCGGCCGCCAGCCCTGGGTGGTCTACGGCCAGCTTCGCACGGCGGATGCAGTCTCGCCCGTCTCGGCCGGCGCGGTCACCGCATCGCTCCTGACGTTCATCGTCGTCTATGCCTTCGTGTTCGGCTTCGGCTCCTATTACCTCGCCAAGCTCCTGAGGCGCGGCCCCGATCCGGTCGAGGAGATCCGCGGCGATGATCTCGGCAAGAAACCCAAGCGCCCGCTCTCGGTGCCGGACGAAAGCATCGGAGGACGGCCCGGCGACAAAGCCCTGCCTGTTCGATAGGAGACGGCACCATGTTCGGTTTCGGAACGGAATACGAAGGACTGGCCTTCTGGCTGCCGCTGATCTGGTCGGGCCTCATCGCGGTTGCGGTGGCCATGTACGTGATCGTCGACGGCTTCGATCTCGGGGTCGGCATCCTGTTCAAGGCCGCCCACAACGAGAACTGGCGCGACCGCATGATGTTTTCCGTCGCGCCCATCTGGGACGGCAACGAGACCTGGCTCATCCTCGGCGGCGGCGGGCTCTTCGCCGTGTTCCATGTGGCCTATGCGGTGCTGATGCCGGCGCTCTACGTGCCGATCATCCTCATGCTGATCGCGCTCATCTTCCGCGGCGTGGCGTTCGAGTTCCGCTTCAAGGCGGAGCGCTCGAAATTCCTTTGGGACAATGCCTTCTTCTTCGGCTCCCTGACTGCCACCTTCTTCCAGGGCATGGTGCTGGGCGCCTTCGTGCAGGGCTTCGCCAATGACGGGCGCCAGTTCACCGGCGGCACCTTCGACTTCCTCACGCCCTTCAGCGTGCTCACCGGCGTCAGCCTGATCTTCGGCTATGCGCTTCTGGGCGCGACCTGGTGCGTGATGAAGACCACGGGCGAACTGGAGATCTGGGCGCGGCGCATGGCGGTGCGCTTTCTGCTGCTCACCATCGTGGCCATGGCGGCGGTGTCCCTGTGGGTGCCGTTCCTCGGCCGCGAGATCGAGACGCGCTGGTTCTCCTGGCCCAACATCGCCTTCCTGGCGCCGATTCCCCTGGTCACGGCCTATCTGGCCTACCGGCTCTTCCGCGATCTGGAGGAGGGGCGCCATTACCGGCCCTTCTTCCTGACCATCGGGCTGTTCCTGCTCGGCTACCTGGGTCTGGGCATCAGCCTCTTTCCCTACAACGTGCCGCCGAACCTCACGATCTGGGACACGGCCAACACGGTCAGTTCGCAGCTCTTTGCGCTCGTGGGCTTCGCCATCGTCATGCCGCTCACGTTTGCCTACACGGCCTATGCCTATTGGGTCTTCCGCGGCAAGGTGGCGGAGGAGATCTCGGGCGGCGGCTACGGATATCACTGATGCGGGACGACGCGCATCGGCCTGGAGAGCGGCGCGGGAAGCGCCTGCTCTGGTTCGTCCTTCTTTACGTGGCGAGCCTCGCGATCTTCGCGGGGCTCGTCTACAGCCTGCGGGGTTTGGTGGCCGATGTTTACCGATAGGTGCCGATGAAGCCCTTGTCGGTGAGCACGACCCAGCGGGTGCCGCGGCGCTCGATGGCCTCGACCTTGCCGACGCCGGGCAGGATGCCGCCGGGCATGACCTCGTAAAGCCGGCGGTTGCGGCTCTCCACGAGCGCCGCGCCTTTGTAGACCTCGCGCAGCACCCAGCCGTCCACGGGCTCGCTCTTGACGGATTTAGGGGCAGGCGCCTCTTCCCGCGCCGCTGCTTCCGTGACCGGAGGTGCCGCGGGAGCAGGAGGCGTCGCAGGCTTCGTGGTCAGGGCCGCCAGGGTGGTCGCGATCTGGCTTTCCATCTTGTCCAGCCGTCCCTCGATCGAGGAGAGCTTCTTGGCAGGCTCCTGGAGGGTGATTGCAAGCCGTTCGACCCTATCGGTGAGCTTCGCCTGTGCCGACTTCGCCGTAGTGGATGCGGTGTGTTCGATCTCCTTGAAGGCCGCAGCCGTGGTCTTGAGAGCTTCGAGGTCGCTGCTCAGGCGCGCAAGGATCTCCTGGCTGCGGGCAGTCTCGGCTTCGAGCTTCTCGATGGCGTCGCGGTTGGCGAGCGTTCCCAGATAAGAGGCGGACCAGCCGGTCCCGATCAGCAGAAGGGCCATGGCCGCCTGTGCGATCAACCCGGAGGGGACGACCCGGCGGCCGGCAGCATCCGAGGCCTTCGCTTCGGACGGCTGGAGCGCCAGCTTGGCGCTCTCACGCGCGCTCTCGATGGCCGCGGCCAGGGCAGCGCTGGCCGGAGAGACGTCGCGGACGGTGCTGTCGGACGATGCCCCGGCCTCTTGCTTGGCTGAATCGCGATCCTGAAGACGTTCGGTGCTGTCCATAATGCGACCTCATTTGCAGGTCACAGACGATTAACCACGAATGTTTACCAAAGCGTTATGGTGAAGGTTAGTGGTTGCAGCGCAACCCTCTCTAAACAAAGAGGTAGGGTGATTTTGCGCACATTGATGAAGATCTATTAAGAACTTTTTATTGACATAGTTACATATAATAGGGTTACAACAGGTGGCGTAACGGAAAGCGACACCTTAGGGGCACTTCAATACCCATAAGAGTAGTGAGCAACGCGGGCCACCAGGCCTAACTATGAAGAGATACTCTTGTGGGGCCAAAACCCCGATATGGCAGCCATCGCCAAATGGCCACCGCTGTGCTAGGTGATAACCTTGCGGAGCGGCACTGCAATCAAGCTAGCGCCGGTTACGCGTGCGCTGATGGAAAGAAGACATGAAGCAGGCATCGAGAAATCGGGAAGAAAGCACAGAGGTCCAGGACGCTCTGAAATCCTGCCTTCCTTCGTTCACGGGGGTTGCCGTTTTTTCGGCGGTGGTCAACCTTCTGGCCCTGACGGGCTCCATTTACATGCTCCAAGTCTATGACCGGGTGCTGTCGAGCCAGAGCATCGCTACCCTGATCGGCCTCTCCTTGATCACGCTGGCGGCCTACTCGCTTTCGGGCGGCCTCGACATGATCCGCAGCCGGATGCTGGCGCGCATCGGCGCCCGTTTCGACGAGCTCCTGTCGCATCGTGTCTTCGACCTCGTGGCCACGATGCCGCTGAAGGGCGCCAAGCAGGCCGAGAGCATGCAGCCGATCCGCGATCTCGACACGATCCGCGGCTTTCTCTCGAGCCTCGGCCCCACGGCCCTGTTCGACATGCCCTTCATGCCGATCTTCCTCATCGGCTGCTTCATGATCCATCCGGGCATCGGCGTTCTGTCGGTGGTGGGCGGTGTCATCATCATCGGCCTCACCATCTACACGGATGCCAAGAGCAAGGCGCCGTCCTACGAGGTGACCAAGAGCGGCGCCGAGCGGCACGCGATCGCGGAGACCAGCCGCCGCAACGCTGAGTCCATCCGTGCCAACGGCATGCTGGGCTTCCTGGCCAAGCGCTATGACGAGGTGCATGTCCGCCACGTCAACGACGGCCTGATGGCGAGCGAGTCGTCTGCCGGCATCAGCGCCTTCGCCAAGGTGTTCCGCATGGTCCTGCAGTCGGCCGTCCTGGGCCTGGGCGCCTACTACGTGATCAAGGGCGAGATGTCGGGTGGTCTGATGATCGCCGGCTCGATCCTGATGTCCCGCGCCCTGGCGCCCATCGAAATCGCCGTGGCGCACTGGAAGGGCTTTACCGCCTCCCGCCAGGCCTATCGCCGCCTCGCGCACATCATGTCCATCGTGCCGGCCCAGGGCCAGCGCATGCCGCTCCCCGCGCCCAAGTCCACCCTCCTGGTGGACGAGGTCTATGTCGGTGCGCCGGGCGCCCCGCTGCCCATCGTGCAGGCCGCCACCCTCCAGCTCCAGGCCGGCCAGGGCCTGGGCCTCATCGGCCCCAGCGCTTCCGGCAAGTCGACGCTCGCCCGTGCGCTCGTCGGCGTGTGGCCGACCCTGCGCGGCGAGATCCGCCTGGACGGCGCCGCCCTCGACCAGTGGGAGGCCGATCCGCTCGGCCGCCACATCGGCTACCTGCCGCAGGACGTGGAACTGTTCGAAGGCACCGTGGCCGAGAACATCGCCCGCTTCCAGCCCGACGCCAAGCCGGACGACGTCATCATGGCGGCGCAGACGGCCGGGGCCCACGAGCTCATCCTCAACCTGCCCGACGGCTACGACACCCGCATCGGCGAAAGCGGCGCATCGCTCTCGGGCGGCCAGCGTCAGCGCGTGGCGCTCGCCCGCGCCCTTTACGGCAACCCGTTCCTGGTCGTGCTCGACGAACCGAACGCCAGCCTCGACGGCGCCGGCGACGAGGCCCTGAACCAGGCCATCCTGGCGGTGAGGAAGCGCGGCGGCATCGTGGTCGTCATCACCCACCGCCCGGCCGCTCTCGGCCAAGTCGATCAGGTCGCCATTATGGAAGAGGGCCGCATCAAGGCCGTCGGCCCGCGGGACGAGGTCCTGCAATCCGTCATGAAACGCAATGCGACGCCGGCTCCGGTGCGCCCGCAGCAGGCGCCCGCCGCCCAGGCGGCTAGCCTGCGAGAGGTTGGTTAAATGTTGGTCATTCAAGCTCCCGAAAAGAAACCGTCCGTCCACCAGCGGATCCTGCGCCAGTCCACCATCGGCGGCGTGGCCATGATCGCCCTGTTCGGCGGCACGATCGGCCTGTGGGCGGCGACCTCGACCCTGTCCGGCGCCGTCGTGGCCGGCGGTCAGTTCGTGGTCGACACCAGCGTCAAGAAGATCCAGCACTCCACCGGCGGCATCGTCGGCGAGCTGAAGGTCCAGGAAGGCGACCGCGTCTCCCAGGGCGATCTCCTGATTCGCCTCGACGAGACGGTGACCCGCGCCAACCTGCAGGTCGTCGCCAAGCAGCTCGACGAGTATCTCGGCCGCCAGGCCCGCCTGGAGGCGGAACGCGACGGCGCGTCCGAGGTCGCGACGCCGGCCGAGTTCGCCAACCGGCTCAACGATCCGGCCATTCACAAGATCATGTCCTCGGAGCGGACCCTGTTCACCGCGCGCCGTGCCTCCCGCGAGGCGCAGAAGGATCAGCTCAAGAAGCGCATCACCCAGTCCCAGGACGAGATCCGGGGATTGAAGGCGCAGCAGGAAGCCAAGGCCCGCGAGGCCGAGCTGATCGTGGATGAGCTGAAGGGCGTCCGGGACCTGTACCAGAAGAACCTGGTTCCGATCACGCGCCTCAACGCTCTCGAGCGTGACGCCGCCAGCATCGAAGGCCAGCGCGGCCAGCTCATCGCTGCCGTGGCCCAGGCGGAGAGCCGCATCGCGGAAACCGAGTTCCAGATCATCCAGATCGACGAGCAGATGCTGGCCGAGGCTGTTCAGGAACTGCGCGAGATCCAGGGCAAGATCGCGGAATACACCGAGCGTCGCGTGGCCGCCGAAGACCAGCTCAAGCGCATCGACATCCGCGCGCCGAGCGACGGCTTCGTCCACCAGCTCAACGTTCACACCATCGGGGGCGTGATCTCGCCCGCCGAGCCGGTGATGAACATCGTTCCCGTGAACGAGAAGCTCGAGCTCGAGGCCCGGGTTCTCCCCAACGAGATCGATCAGGTGAAGATCGGCCAGAAGGCAACGGTGCGCGTCCATGCCGCCAATGCCCGCCACACGCCGGAGCTGCACGGCAAGGTCACCCGCATCTCGGCGGACGTGTCCCGCGACCAGCAGACCGGCATGACCTTCTACACGGTCAGGGTCGACCTGCCTCAGGATCAGATCAAGAAGCTCGATAAAGTGCAACTCATCGCCGGCATGCAGGCGGAAGTCTTCGTCGAGGTGAACGAGCGCACCCCGCTGGAATACTTCTTCAAGCCCATGAAGGAGCAGATCGCCCGCGCCTTCCGCGAGCACTAGCCTTCTGTAATGACCTTGCGTAATCAGACGCGGCCGGATCCCTCAGTCCGGCCGCGTTTTTTGTTGCAAATCCAGGCAGAACCCGTCTCCAGCTCCGGTCAAGGCTGGAAAGTTCCGTCGAAAAACCCATAACAGGGGCGAAGGCCGCATCCCCGTGGCCCTCCGTCGAAGGCATTCCGAAGGTCGCTCCGAGGCCAGGCCTCCCCTTCGATGACGGTGCTGGTTTTCTTGAGGAACTGAGTGTTTTGAGGATCATCTTCCGCTTCGGCGGCATCGCATTGCTCGTGGCCGCCATCGTCATCCTGGCGGTGCTGCCCTTTGCGACATCCTTCGTGGAGCAATGGTCGCGCCGCGACGTCGAGCTGCGGTCCCGCCTGGTGTTCAACTCCGTCCGCGACCAGGTCACGGGCCTTCTCGTCCGCAACGATGCCCAGCAGGTGGCCGCCCTGTTCGAGCGAATCGCAGCCGACGAACGCGTCCTGGCCATCGGCTATTGCGACGGGCAGGAGCTGCGCTTCCCCACGGCCAACATGCCGCCATCGTTCTCCTGCGCGGAGGCCGCCCGCTCCGATTCGGAGAGCTTCTCCACCGTCAGAAGCCAGAATCGCAATATTCTCGTCAGCTCCTTCCCCCTGAATGCGGGCGGACGGCTGGGCCACCTCGTGGTCCTGCACGACCTGAGCTACGCCGATCAGCGCGGCGGGGAGGCGAGAAACTACCTCTTCCTGGCCCTCGCCGGCGTCGCCTTCGGGGCCGCGGCCCTTGCCGCCATGATCGCCGCCCTCATCATGCGGCGATGGCTTGCCTCCATCCGGCAGGCGCTGGAGAGTGCCCGCGCGGGCGATGCGCAGCCCGCCGCCGAGGAGAACATCATCCCTCTCGGCAAGGAGATCCGCGACGTGCTCCAGGAGCTGGAGTCCTCCCGGCGGACCATCGATGCCGCGCATACGGACTGGAGCCCGGAGACCCTGCGGGCCGCGCTCGCCAACGAATTGTCCGGCTCCGAGGTCATCGTGGTGTCGAACCGCGAGCCCTACATCCACAACCGCACCCAGACGGGCGAGGTCGCCCTTCAGATTCCCGCAAGCGGCCTCGTGTCGGCCCTGGAGCCCGTGGTGCGCGCCTGCGGCGGCACCTGGGTCGCCCATGGCAGCGGCTCGGCCGACAGGGACGTGGTTGACGCCAACGACCGGGTGCCCGTGCCGCCGAATAACCCGTCCTACACCCTGCGCCGGGTCTGGCTGTCGGAAGAGGAGCAGGACGGCTATTACTACGGCGCCGCCAACGAGGGGCTCTGGCCGCTCTGCCACATCGCCTTCGTGCGGCCGGTCTTCCGCGAGGCCGACTGGCAGTTCTACCGCTCCGTGAACGAGAAATTCGCCGAGGCCATCGTGGCCGAGGCCAAGCGCGAGGATCCGATCATCCTGGTGCAGGACTACCATTTCGCCCTGCTGCCGCGCATGATCCGGGACCGGCTGCCCCGGGCGACCATCGTGACCTTCTGGCATATCCCCTGGCCGAATGCCGAGACCTTCGGCATCTGCCCGTGGCGCGAGGAGATCGTCGACGGGCTGCTCGGCTCGTCGATCCTCGGCTTCCATACCCAGGCCCACTGCAACAACTTCCTTGATTCGGTCGATTCCTACGTGGAAAGCCGCATCGATCGGGAGAGGGATTCGGTGTTCTTCGGGGGCGAGGAGACCCTGATCCGGCCCTATCCGATCTCCATCGAGTGGCCCCCGACGGCCATGGAGGGCCAGAAGCCAGTGGAGGAGTGCCGCCGCGTCGTGCGCGAGCGCTTGGGCCTGTCGCCGGACATGCGTATTGGTGTCGGCATCGAACGGTTCGACTACACCAAGGGCATCATCGACCGCATGCAGGCCATCGACGCGCTGTTGACGGAGCATCCTGAATGGCACGGCAACTTCTCCTTCATCCAGGTCGCGGCGCCGACCCGCAGCAAGCTGGCGAACTACCGCCTGCTGCAGGAGGAGGCGGAGGCCCTCGCCCGTGACATCAACGACCGCCATGGCGGCGACGGTTACGAGCCGATCAAGCTGCTCGTCCGCCACCACGAGCCCAACGAGGTGTTCGAGCTCTTCCGCGCGGCGGATCTGTGCATCGTGTCGAGCCTGCACGACGGCATGAACCTCGTGGCCAAGGAGTTCGTGGCTGCCCGCGACGACGAGCAGGGCGTGCTCATCCTCTCGGCCTTCGCGGGAGCCTCGCGCGAATTGTCGGAGGCGCTGATCGTCAACCCCTACAATGCCTATGCCATGGGGCAGGCCATCAACCGGGCGCTCACCATGCCGGAGCCGGAGCAACGCGAGCGGATGCGGCTCATGCGCGATCAGGTCAAGGAGCGCAACGTCTATCGCTGGGCCGGGCAGATGCTGCTCGCGGCATCGCGCCTGCGCAAGCAGCAGCGGATCCGGCGGCTGATCGCCAGAGGGCGCAGACAGGCGGCCGCCAATGCGTGAGATTTCCGCAGGACAGAAGGTAATGGACGAGACAAACGAGAATTTCGCGCTCTTTCTGGATTTCGACGGAACGCTCGTCGACATCGTCGAACGTCCCGATGCGGTTGCGGTCGACCCGGCCCTGCCGAAGGTGCTCACGGATCTGCAGGAGCGGCTGGGCGGCGCGCTCGCCATCATCAGCGGACGGCCCATTGCCTTTCTGGACGGGCGCCTTGCGCCGCACGAGTTCGACATCGCCGGGCTGCACGGCCTCGAGCAGCGCATCGCAGGCCGGCTCTCCATGTGCGATCCGGACGAGCACCCCGTCCTGCGGGACATGGTGGAGCGCCTCAAGCAGATCGTGGCCGGCAAGGAAGGCGTCCTGATCGAAGACAAGGGCTGCTCCGTCGCGATCCACTGGCGGCTGGCTCCCCACGAGAAGGAATTCGCGCTCGCCACCGCGCACGCGGCCATGGAGGCCTTAGGGCACGATTACCGTGTTCAGCACGGCAAAGCTGTGGCAGAGATCCTTCCCTCGGCGGCCGGGAAGGGCAAGGTGATCGAGCGGTTTCTTCACGAGGCCCCCTACAGGGGGCGGCGCCCGATCTTCATCGGCGACGACCTGACCGACGAGAACGGCTTCAAGGCCGTGAACGCCCATGGCGGCCTGTCCGTGCGCATCGGCGGCGGCGAGACCATCGCCAAGGTGCGCCTCGGCACCCCCGCCGAGCTGCGGCGCTGCCTGTCCGCGTGGGCGTCCGAGGGTTCTCTTCCTTTCGACGAGGGTAATAGTTGACATGAGTTCGCTGGATCTTGCCGTCATCGGCAATTGCATGATTTCGGCACTGGTCGATCGCCGTGCGCAGATCGTCTGGAGCTGCTTTCCGCGTTTCGATGGCGACCCCGTCTTCTCCGCCCTGCTCGATTGCCCCGAGGGCCAGAGCGATGCGGACCAGAAGGGCATCTTCGCCATCGACATGGCCGGCATGGTGAGTTGCGAACAGCGCTATCTCGAGAACACGGCGGTTCTCGTGTCGCGCATGACGGATTCCTTCGGCAACGTCGTCGAGGTCACGGATTTCGCGCCGCGCTTCAAGCATTTCGACCGCACCTTCCGCCCGCCCATGCTGATCCGCCGGGTGCAGCCCGTGAAGGGGCGCCCGCGCATCCGCGTCCGCCTGCGGCCGCATTTCGAATGGGGCGAGCATCCGCCCGGCCAGACGCGCGGCAGCAATCATCTGCGCTTCGTCGGTCCCGACACGTCCCTTCGCCTGACCACCGATGCGTCGATCTCCTACGTTCAGGACGAGCGCTTCTTCGTGGTCGACCGGCCTATGTCGTTCTTCTTCGGCGAGGATGAGCCCCTGCGCTCGGAAGCCGACACCACGGCCCGCGCCTTCCTCGACAGCACGGTGGATTTCTGGCGCGACTGGGTGCGCTCGCTCTCCATTCCGTTCGACTGGCAGGAGGCGGTGATCCGCGCCGCCATCACGCTCAAGCTGTGCAATTTCGAGGAGACCGGCGCCATCGTGGCGGCGCTCACCACCTCGGTGCCCGAGGCGCCGAACACGCAGCGCAACTGGGATTACCGCTATTGCTGGCTGCGCGACGCCTATTTCGTGATCCAGGCCCTCAACCGGCTCGGCACCACGAAGACGATGGAGGAATACCTCACCTACATCACCAACATCGTCGACGACATGGATGCCATCCCCGACCAGAAGGACATGCCGCCGCTCTTCAGCATCACCCGCTCGCCCGATCTCGACGAGCGGGAGGCGACGGCGCTGGCAGGCTACCGCGGCATGGGTCCGGTGCGTGTCGGCAATGCCGCCTACACCCAGATCCAGAACGATGCCTATGGCAGCGTCGTGCTCGCCTCCGTTCACGCCTTCCTCGACAAGCGCCTCATCCGCACCGGCAACCGGGCCCTGTTCGAGCACCTGGAAAAGCTCGGCCAGCGTGCCATCGAGGTGTTCGACCAGCCCGATGCCGGCCCGTGGGAGCTGCGCACCAAGGCGGCTGTGCATACCTTTCCGAGCGTGATGTGCTGGGCGGCCTGCGACCGGCTCACCAAGATCGCCGAGGCCATGGGGCGCGAGGACCGGGCCGCCTTCTGGCGCGAGAACGCCGAGCACATGCACCGGGTGATCAACGAGCACTCCTACAATGCCGACAAGGGCACCTTCGTGTCCTCCTTCGACGGCGAGGATCTCGACGCGACGCTCCTGCTCCTGGCTGAACTCGATTTCGTGAAGGCGGAGGACCCGCGCTTCGTCGCCACCGTGGAGGCCGTGGGAAAAACCCTGCGACGGGGTGACCTGCTTCTGCGTTATGATGTGGAGGACGATTTCGGGCTCATGCACACGGCTTTCATGATCTGCGGCTTCTGGTACGTGGATGCCTTGAGCGCCATCGGGCGCAAGGAGGAGGCGAAGGAGTTGTTCGAGCACATCCTGAGCCTGCGCAACTCCTTCGGCCTCTTCTCCGAGGATGCGGACTTCACCACCGGGGAGCTCTGGGGCAACTTTCCCCAGACCTATTCCATGGTCGGCCTCATCAACTCGGCCGTGCGCCTGAGCCGGAGCTGGGAGGAGGCGTTCTGATCGTCACGATCGGGCGTCACAGGCGAAAAAGGACGATAGGCTTCGATGTTCGCATTTCCCGTTCTGCTCGGCGATATCGGCGGCACCAATGCCCGCTTCGCCGTTCTGCCTGCGCCCGGCGAGCCCGTTCAGCTCCTGCCACGCGCCCTCACGGCGCAGACGCCGGATCCGGTCGGGGCCATCAGGATCGCGCTTGAAGCCTATGCCGGAACAGCTCCGCGCTCCGCCATCATTGCGGTTGCGACCCGCGTCGACGCGCCCGCCATCCGCCTCACCAATGCCCAATGGGTCATCGATGCCGAGGCTATCGGCCGGGCGCTCAACCTCGAGCGCGTGACCCTCGTCAACGACTACACGCCGGTCGCGGCGTCCGTGACGGTGCTCGACGAGGGCAGGGGCGATCTTGCGCCCATAGGCGCCTTCCCGCCGGCCAGATCTGGTGCCCGCGTGGTGCTGGGACCGGGCACGGGGCTCGGTGCCGGCGCCCTGGTGCCGGTGGAGGATCGCTTCGCCATCCTGGCAACCGAGGCGGGCCACATGGAATTCGGACCCACTACGGAGGAGGAAACCGCCCTCTGGCCGCACCTCGAGCGGGTCGGCGACCGCGTCTCCGGCGAGGTGGTGCTCTCCGGGCCCGGTCTCTTCCGCATTGCCAAGGCCCTGGCGGCGCACCGCTGCGTCGACTGCCCCTTCACCATGCCCAATGACGTCCTGGCCGCCGCCCGCGAGGGCGACGCGCTGGCGAAGGACGCGCTGGACCTGTTCGCCCGCTTCCTCGGCCGCTTCGCCGGCGATCTCGCGCTCACCTTCGAATCCTCCGGTGGCGTGTTCATCGCCGGCGGCATCGCGCCCCGGATGATCGACATCCTCCAGTCCGGCGGCTTCCGCGAGGCCTTCGACCGCAAGGCGCCGCACGATGCCTGGGCGAGGCGGGTGCCGGTCTACGCCATCGTCAATCCCGAGCCGGCCCTGCAGGGCCTGGCCGCCATCGTGACGAATCCCGAGCGCTTCGTCTTCCCATCGCAGGGGTGGCAGGCTACCTGAAGAGCCTGCCGTAAACGCGTCGGGCAGCACGCGCTTCAACCTGCTGATTGGTGATGAGAACAGAACAGATCGCCCTTGCTCCGCTGGCTCCCGGAGCCGACCTCTCCCTGACGGTCCAGCGCTTCGGCCAGGAAGGCGCCCGCCCGCGCATCCATGTCCAGGCCTCGCTCCACGCGGACGAGATTCCCGGCATGATCGCCGCCCACCACCTGCGCGAGCGCCTCACCGCCCTCGAAAGCGAGGGACGCATCAAAGGCGAGATCGTGCTCGTGCCCTCGGCCAATCCCATCGGCCTGGCGCAGAGGGTGCTGGGCGACCATATCGGCCGCTTCAATCTTTCCGACGGCATCAACTTCAATCGCGGCTATCCCGATCTCGTGCCGAAGGTGGCTGAGCGTATCGACGGCAAGCTGACGGATGACGGCGCGCAAAATCTGCGCCTCATCCGCGAGGCCCTGCGGGCGGAGCTCGAAGCCTGGGAGCCCGCCAATCCGGCCGAGGCGATGAAGAAGGCCCTGCTGGGCCTCGCGCAAGAGGCTGACATCGTGCTCGACATGCATTGCGACTCGGAAGCCGTGGTGCATCTCTACACGCATACTCGTTCGGAGGAGGAATTCGCGCCGCTCTCCGCCCTGATCGGCGCCCATGCCTATCTCGTCGCCGACGTGTCCGGCGACGAGCCCTTCGACGAAGCCTGCAGCCGCCCGTGGGCGGAACTGGCCGACCGTTTCCCGGATCGCCCGATCCCCTTCGGCTGCCACTCGACCACTCTGGAGTTCCGGGGCGAGCGGGACGTGAGCCACGAGACGGGGCAGGCCGATGCGGCGGCGGTCGTCGATTACCTGATCCTGCGCGGCGTCATCGCCGGCGAGGCTCCGCAGGTGCCGGAGCCCCTGTGCCGGGCCACGCCGCTGGCCGCCTCCGAGCCGGTCCAGGCGCCCGCCTACGGCATCCTGGTCTTCAAGGCGGACATCGGTGACCGGGTGAGAGAAGGCGACGTGATCGGGGATGTCGTGGATCCGCTGACCGGCGCGGTGGTTCCAGCGACGGCACCCTGCGACGGCGTGATGTTCGCCCGGATCGCCCAGCGCTTCGTCACCAAAGGGATGCGTTTGGCCAAGGTGGCCGGCACCGAGGCGCGGCGCACGGGCAAGCTGCTCAGCGCCTGAAAACAAGAAAGGCCGCCCCGAAGGGCGGCCTTTCCATTGTCGGTTCCACGGCCCGTAAGGAGCCGTTCCTTGAGCATCGGACCCAAAAGTGGGGGGCACTTTTGGGATCCATTCGATGCTCCCTTCTTCAGGGCGCATCGTTTAGCGCGGAAAACCGGAAACCACTTTTCCGCACGATGCGCGTGCGTTACGCACCAATCTCGGCAGAGGCCAAGATCCAGGTCACGGCAACCGGGGACCGTAGGGTATGACAATGAGACACTGGATCACCTCCTTTCGTTTGTTGAACGGGAATACCAAATGTGGGAGCGATGACCCGAAGTTCAACAGTGACAAGAGTTTTCCTTTCAATTCAACGATGTGGCAGGCTGTCACACGGTTGGGCTGGTGGAATTGTGGTTCCCGATTGATCCCGTCCATTCCCGTCTAATCCCGACAAACGTAGCATCAACGTAGAATCTCATCTACGCATTCTTGCCTCGTCGGGTTCATGCTGGTGGCGCTCGCGACCAAACCCCCATAGGCGAGAAGGTACAGACGTGTTGCGACATGATCGCAACCGAGACAGCGTTGCTTCGCTTTTGAAGCCCGACCCTCTGTATCTAATTTCACTGCCATCCAAGCGCCGCAACCACCCGACAGTCACGATCAAGCGCAACAATTGAATCGGTAGTGAAGGGTTCTTGGCTGTGTGAGCAGCGAGAGTTCGTAACAGGGTGCGGGTGGGGCATGCGGATCAAGGGCACGGCGTCGTCTCGCAGGTTTCCCCTTTTTGATCTTCTTGTCCCGGTTATGAGGAAGACGACCACTTGCCCTTATCCTTTGGCATGAGGAGCGAATGCGACCTCAGTTAATTGTCCGAGCGAAGCGAGGAATGAGGCGCAGCCGATGTGATTTGCCTGAGATGTCCTAAATCTCATTATAATTACTTTTTATACATTGTTGCTTATAGATTGTTCAATACACGTTGCAGAAATCAGCGATAAGGCGGAGCGGTCACTGCGTATAGACTAGATTTACTAATAATATAAATTGAAAAATACTCTGTATTATGCTTAAATAAAGCATCGATCATTAAGAAATATCTGATCGATATTTTTATATTTATGTATTTTTATAGAGAATGTTTATGGCAGGTATTTTTGATAATATGCGAGACGCGCTTGTGTCCGCCAACACTGTTCAAATCCAGCAGGATACGCTTATTGACTCTTCTCAGGTGGTTAGCCTCAACGACATCCCTCCGGCGATTCTTATTACCGTTGCCACGTTCAATCACTATGACAACGGCAAGGGTCACAAGGGGAAGTGGTCATCCGCTCGCTATGCGATGAACGTGCAGTTTTTCACTCAGACACAGGCATTTACGCCGTCACCAGCATTGTCTGCTTGGTCTGGTACGGTTCAATTGCACGATCCGGGTTTCTGGATGTCGTATGTGGACCACAAGGCTAGCGAGGGAAAGATCGACATCGTTACCCATCATTACCTCAAGGAACAGTACAAGAGGACTGTTCATGAATATCCCGACAATGCTTTGATGGGGACGTTCACCGACAAGAGGTGTGGCACCAACTACTCATGGCCTTACTTCCTGCGCTTCTGGTACGATCAGTTCGAAGGGGCGAACCTTGAGGTCCACTTGGACGCGATGCTGCCCACCATCATTGCATGGGAAGAGGTCAAGCCTGCGCCTGACAAGAAGCTGCCAATCATTCGGGCTCGTTACAATCCGTTGGGTCTTTGGAAGGGCCGAGGAGCTTCCTTGAAAAAGGGTAAGCTCCAATGAGTGACCAAGTTCTCCAAGTCCTCTTCTCCCTCATTGATCAGGTGGAGCAGCTTTCAAAAGATAACGAGATTCTGACGGCTGCCCTTGAAGATGCGCTGGACCGTGTGGCAGCCCTTGAAAACGGGGCTAAGGCCCGTCCTACCGTTGTAGATCCAGACGGCACAGTGAGTGCAGTCTCCGAAGCTCTTGCAAAGGACGTTGACGAGCTTAGGGGATGGTTTCAGCGCCATATGCAGGACGAACATCCGTCGAGGATGCTGTCAGGTGTCGCTCTCCATCATGCACTCAAAGACCTGACAGGAGGGCGGCGATGATGAGCGAAGAGATCCTTGAGATTATCACTGCCCTGACGGAGCAGATCACAGCCCTTGAGGCTCGATTGGACCGGCACGAAGAGATCTGGGAGCGTCTGCGGAAGCAGATGCTTCCTACTCTTCAAGAGGCAACCGAAATGGCAGCAGAGCGCCGTGATCGCAGCCTGAATATCATGCCGTCGCCGGAAGAAGCCTATCTCATGATTTGGGGTGTCGAGCAGTTCGAGCGGATTTGGCGTAAATCTGCGGAACCCTATCTCAAGAATTTCGATGAGGTTCCGAAGGGAAGGCCGGTCGCACAACGTCGGCGCTGATACGCGAAGCTAGTTCTATGCCTCGCCCTTTGGGAGAAGTCGCTATCCAGAGCATCAGATAAATACCTCATAAAAGGGTTTATCTGATGCTCCCCAAGCCTTCCGCAATTTATCCAGTGCCTCTGAACTACGCCTGCGAACTTGCCGAACGGGCAGGTCTCCCGTCAGAAGCGACATTCATCGAGCCTACAAGCCTCGTGGGGCTCGTGTGCGCCAGTGAGAGGGATGCAATTTACTTCCTCCTACACTTCAACGACGCACAACGCTGGCCTGCTGCCGATCCTGACGTTTTCCTGATGATCGTTCCGGTCTCGGACGAGGTTCAAGACTGGATAAATGAGAACCCACATAGCGGCGACTTGATCGATATGGTGGCCATAGAATTCCAGTCCGCTTCGGACCTACGCCGGTTCGAAAAAGCTCTGTGGCCGTGACACCTGAAGCTCTCGACTGCGGGGTTGGCTGGAATGGCCGCTATCGCTGTGGCAGTCCCGGCTGTGATCGCTGTCGAAAGCGTCAGATCCGGCGGGAGTGTCGCGCCGTGCTGAAGGGGTTTGATGCTCCTGATTGCCGATTCGTACCGGTCACAATCAGGTTGGGTGCCACCGCGAATGCTCAGGGTGCAATTACGCAGTTCCGTTCCGACCTCCGCAACCGCTTCAACCTGTGTCGTCAGCTTTCCCGGTGGTGGTTCAGTGCGGCGATCTGGGGCTGGATAGCAGTGGAGGAGGGGGCTGGAAGGTTCGAGATCACCGCTCACGCCATCGTGCGTATCGGACCACTGCTTGGTCAGGCGGATGTCCGTGAGGCCATGACAAGGACGTGGGACAAGCCCGATCAGATCGAGGTCGGGTCAGTGGTAGGCCGCATCGACCTTCCGGCCCTTGCAAGGATCATGGTTGGCCAAGCCCTCACAGCCAGCAGCCAATGGCACCTCAGCCTTCAGGATTTCCGAAGTCTTCGCTTCCGGTACGGTGGAGCGACAGTCTCTATGCGGAGGGTGGCTCAAGTGTGCCGAGAGCCGATGCCAACGCTGTTTTAACGCTTTCATCGTGCGTTTCTGGCGAGGGTGGATTCTCGACCTGTGTGAACTCTTGGAGCAGAATGTTTCCCTTGAGTTCTACCACCGAACCATGAAAGGTTCAGACAGTCTCTCCTGTCGATTCCTTTCATGAAATTTGCCCCCGCAATCCGAGATGCGCGTCAGCGCGCAATCCTCTCTCAAGAGGAGTTGGCCCAAACCATCGGTGTGACACCCCGTGCCGTATGGCTGGCCGAACAAGGAGCGGGAACGCTCAAGACCCTGATCCCCATCCTCGACCACCTTCGGATACCGATTGCTGGCCTTTCGCCAGCCAGCAGTCTAGGTGCCCGCGTCCAAGAGGCTCGGTTAAAAAAGCGATGGTCACTCCAGAAACTGTCGGAGCGGAGCAACCTCTCGATCCCCACGATCCGTGGGCTGGAACAGGGCAAGGGGCGCATTGCCAGCCTTGAGGCTGCCATAGCCGCATTGGCCCCGACTGCGCGCGTCCGGAAGCCTGCAACGATCAGGAGGGAAGCACCGCGCGGGATGGGCCATTCAACGGTCCAGAGATTGGTGCATGCCGACTGCATCGACTTCATGCACGGCATGGAAAGCAGGTCTGTGGATCTTATCGTGACCAGCCCTCCCTATAATGCTGGTAAGGAGTATGAGGCTGATCTTTCGGTCGAGGAGTACCTGAACTTTGCAGAACGGTGGGTGTCCTCCATACCACGGCTCCTAAGTCCCACGGGCGCGCTTTGGCTCAATGTCGGCTATTTCAGACCAGAAGTTGGTCAGGCCGTTCCGCTGACATATCTCTACTATCCGCTTCTCGCTCGGCACGGGTTGCACCTCATCCAAGAGGTCGTCTGGCACTTCGAGGGCGGGTTAGCCTACTCCAAGAGGTTTGCTCACCGCACCGAGCGGTGGATGTGGTTGGTGAAAGATCCGGCCAATTACGTGTTCCACCTTGATGATGTCCGCGACGGCACCCTCAATCGGTCGAACGATCAGAGGAACAATCCTGCCGGAAAGAACCCGACCGACTATTGGTACTTTGACCGTGTGGTGGGTGGGAGAACTGCGTCAAAGGACAAGACGGACCATCCAGCGCAGTTTCCCCTGCCAATGATCGAGAGGATCGTCCGAGCCTGTAGCAGCCCCGGTGCCGTTGTGCTTGATCCCTTTGGCGGCTCCGGCACGACCGCTGCTGCGGCCTACCAGAATGGCCGTGGATTCATCAGTGTCGAGGCCAACCAGCGTTACCACGAGATCGCCAAGGCCCGTTTGGAGAGGTTGCGTAAGGAGAATGGCGCAGAGCCTCCACCCGATCTTGAGCGGATTGCATCATAAGCTTCCCGCTGCCCGTGTAGAGCGGGAGCTACGTCCGTCCGTGATGAAGATGGTCCGTAAGACCCTATCGATCAGCCAGAGCTTTTCGTCTCCCAATTGCTCCAACTGGCGATGAACTCCGGCACCTCGGAAGCCGTCACGGCCTGTGAATAGAGGAAGCCTTGGGCATGGTGGCAACCTAGAGCGCGCAGCCGCAGGGCCTGACCGGGTGTTTCGACGCCTTCGGCGGTGATCGCGAGGTTGAGGCTGTGACCGAGGCTGATGACCGCTGCGACGATTGCCGCATCGTCGGCATCCTCCTCCAAGTCCCGAACGAAGCTTCGGTCGATTTTGACGTGATCGACCGGAAACTGCTTGAGGTGGGTCAGTGAGGCATAGCCGGTGCCGAAGTCGTCAAGGGCGATCCGCACCCCTCGTTCGCAAAGCGTCCGGAGGATTGTCCCGGCATACTCCGCGCTTCTGCCGAGCAGGACCGTCTCGGTGATTTCCACCTCCAGCCGCTCCGGCGGGACTTTCGCAGCATCCAAGAGGCTCAGAACTTCCTCCGCAAGGTGAGGACGGTTGAACTCTGCCGATGAGAGGTTGACAGCGACGCGCCCGAAGTCGATGCCGTTATCGAGCCATTGCCGCATATCTTGTGCGGCTCGACTGATGATCTGCTTGCCAAGGGCTACCCCAAGCTCCGGATCAGCGAACGCTGCGCTGAAAGCGGCTGGCGTCAGGATGCCTCGGCTAGGATTCTCCCATCGCGCAAGCGCCTCGAATCCAACGATCCTCCCAGAGGCGAGATCGATCTTGGGCTGGTAGTGCGGCAGGAACTGCTCTCGCAAGAGCGCCTTCCGCACCTGCTGCCTGAGAGCAGCCTGATCTTCGATGTCTTGCCCCATCTCCGATGTGTAGACCACGACCCTGTTGCGGCCTTGAGCCTTAGCCCGATAGAGGGCGATGTCGGCTGCCTTCATCAAAGCCATCGGGTCAGCGTGGTGATCAGGGAAGGCCGTGACGCCGATGCTGCCTTTGATGATTAGCTTCCGGCCTGTATAGGAGAACGGCTGCCGCAGGCGCTTAATCACCCGCTCTGCATATCTGATCGAATGCTCAAGCCGCATCGGCTCGACTAGAATGATCCCGAACTCATCGCCTCCAAACCGTGCAACAGTATCGCACTGACGGGTAATGCCCTCCAGACGGCTCGCGACCTCTCGCAGCACCGCGTCACCTGCATCATGGCCAAGGAGGTCATTGATCACCTTGAACTCGTCCAGATCGAGCATGAGGAAGCTCACGCTCGTTTCACTGCGCTTGGCCTCGGCTAGTGCCTGCTCCAGACGCTGCTGGAACAGGGCACGATTAGGGAGCCCCGTCAGCGGATCGTGGTTGGCAGCGCGCCAGATCTCTTCCTCTGCCGCCTTGCGCTCGCTGATATCGAAGGTGACGCCAACGATCTGACTTGGCCCACGCTTCTCGGCGCGAATACCAACCCATTGCACTTGATTGCTCGGTAAGAGGTAACGAAGCTCAATGCTGCTTGCGCCTTGCGCCGCAATCTCGCGGAAGAACGCCTCCCGCTTGTGCAGGTCATCGGGGTGGACCCTCTCCAGAAAGCCGGAAAGGGAGCGGGGTGAATGCCCAAGCAAGTCGGGCAGGTTCTTGGCACTCGAAATCTCGCCGGTTTCGAGGTCTAGCTCCCATGCCGACATTCTTCCGACCTGTAAAGCAAGCCGGAGTCGTTCCTCGCTGGCACGGAGTTGTTCCTCGGCCTGCTTACGTTCGTGGATGTCGCTCAGGGTGCCAATCCATTCACGGATCGAACCATCGGGGTTCTTGATGGGTACGGCGCTGTTCAGCGTCCAGCGGTACTCACCGCTGGCGTGCCACACACGACACTCATGCTGATAAGGGACAGCAGACGCTACGGCTGCCAACCACGCTTGTCGGGTCCTCTCCCTGTCATCGAGGTGGACGACGTTGAGAGTGCCCAACCCAACAGCTTTATCCTCGTCCTGTCCGGTAAAGTCTTTCCAGCCTCTTGCCTCAGTGATCATTCCGTCTGGCGTGGCGAGCCATACGACCCCGGCGCTGACCTCAAGAAGCGCACGATACTGCTCTTCACTCCGCGCCAGTGCCGCTTCAGTCATCTTAGCCGCATGGATGTCCGTGCTGGTGCCGAACCACCGCTCGATCCTGCCGTGATCGTCATAGGACGGTGCGGCTTGGCTCAGAATCCACCGATACTCGCCGGAACGATGGCGAATGCGATACTCCGTTTCAAATTTTTCCCCGGTTGTGACGGAGTGCTCCCATCGGGCCTCTACCCGGCTGCGGTCGTCAGGGTGCGCCACCTCTCTCCAGCCGTCCTCGTGAGCAACGCCAACGGGAACGCCTGTGAATTCATACCAGCGACCGCTGTAATAGTCGTTGCCGCCATCGGGCTGCGCCAACCAAACCATTTGTGGGATGATCTCGGCAATGGCTTTCCAGTCTCGATCCCTCCCGGCAGGCTGGCGTGCTCCCACTGACGGAGAGTTGGGTTCGCTTGCGCTACGTCGTTTCATTCAGGGCTGCCCCGATAGACCTAGTGTTATTTTGCTTCTCTCGCAGAAAGCCGCTCAGTGGCAAGATGGACTGACTACAATAGGACTGTCTTCTGAATGTGAGATTAGGTCGCAGAAAGTTGCGTAAGGCTTACACGGGCCGTGCCACTTTAGTGGGTCTGGGCTGCTGAATGCTGGACCTCATCCTGTATTGCGGCTTGGCAGACCTCCCGAATGGAGTTGTCATGCCAGTTCGCGAATAACTCCCAAGCCGCATTGATATCCTTGCAGACGATCTCGACGGAGAAGCCCTGAAATCGTGGAGCGAGGGATCTCACGCCAATAATCCGGCTCGGACCTGTGGCCTCTCGGATCTTGGTCAGGAGAGCCCATTCAGCGTCATCAAGGACGCAGAGGGTCACGGTTCGAAGACGCTTCTTATAGGTGGAGGTTTGGTTGGGAGCGAAGTCGCGGTAGCGCATGGTGATCCTTGGACAGATGTTTGGGCTATTTATCCAAGGTGATCGCTGCCCGTTTTGGCCTCGGACGGGCTCCCCATGCAGATCGGCTCATAGTTAGGGCTGGCAGCCCTACATTTTGGATCAAGAAGTTTTGTCACTATGGATGCCCCCTGACCCCAAACACGGTCAGGAGGGCAAGACCTCGTACTTCCAGCCAAAATAGCTGTATTCGACATCGCCTCTGCAATCAGGCCAAAGTTCTGCTGGTGCCGCTCAGGTTCCTTCCATAGTGCTCGCGGTGCCCTATCCAAAAAGAAGGCCGCTCAGAGATAGCGGCCTTCTAACCTTCGTCGGAGCGGCGTTAAGCGGCCTTCTTCCGTCCGCGCTTGGCTGGAGCCTTGGGTGCATCCGCTTGGACTACATCATTGGCGGCGGCTTTGGCCTGAGCCGTCTTCCTGCGCTTCTGACCAAGACCCATGCTCTTGGCTAATTCCGACCTCTGAGCCGCATAGTTTGGCGCAACCATGGGATACTCGCGGGGCAAGCCCCACTTCTCACGGTAAGCTTCAGGGGTCAGACCCAACTTCCCAAGGTGCCGCTTGAGAGACTTGTATTGCTTTCCGTCCTCCAAGCTGATTAGGAAGTCCGGTGTAATCGACTTCTTCACGGACACAGCAGGGGTAGGCTTCGCTTCTTCCTGCGTTCCAGCCGGTTGGCCGATGTTCTGAAGCGCCGCGTGAACGCTTCCAATCAAGCTCGGAAGTTCGGAGGCTGGCACTGAGTTGTTGGTGACGAAGGCCGACACGATGCCAGCCGCAAGCTCGATGTAGTTTGATGTTGTTTCGTTGGACATTCAAGATCCCATTGGATGAGGCGTCTAAAAAAGGTGCAGCCTCATCTGCGCGCTTTTTTACTAACTGAAAGATAGTGACCCGCAGCTATACGCACGATCTAAGAAGTTCAAGTGGTTGAATGTTGGCTCCCAACTCTCATAGCAGATCGGTATTGGGAAGGACCAAGCCATAAAGATGATTGGCTCATCCCAATGAAGGGCAGCAGAGATGGGATTTCCCGCTAGGTGAGCCAGATTTTGGCGGAAGAGTCGACCCTATGACTCAGAATAACGAATGACACTCGTAATAGTGATTCATAATATACATCGATTACGAAGTTATACTTTACAAATATTCCATCCTATGAAACAATGAATCATAATCAATATTGACGGGGTTTGCCCTTGAATCAATGTCTGGAAGTGAAACCGCGCGCGTTCAACGGTTGGGCTCTTAGCACTCTCATTTCCTACGACGAAATCCACCCCGGCATTCTCCGATTTGCTATGGCCGCAGGCCCCCTGCGCCGACAAGCGATCTTTCTCGTGCTCGCGTCCTGTCTCCATGAAGGGCCGGCGGGCATCGCAAGCCGTCTTGGCTCTCTTCTTCCCAATGCTGGACCTGCGGGTGCCGACCCGCGAGCGCAGATCGCTCAGGTTCTCATAACCCGCCCGATCCGGGTGCGGGACATCGTTCCTGCCGCCTTCGGGTCCGTAGAGGGGCTGGTCGGAGTTCTTGGCCGCTTGGGCACTAGCCCTCTGCATCCGGCCACCTACCGCACCATCGTGAACATCCTCTCTCAGCCTGAGCACCGTGGCCGCGCCAAGATCCTCCGGCAGATAGAGAAGGTGGCTCCCTCGATGCCTGCGGTTCTGTTGGCGCTCAAACCTCCCTTTGTGCTTCCCAATCTTGTCGAGGGTCTGCGCTCGGTTGAGCAAGTGGCAGACTTCAAGACGACCATCGACTTGATCCTGCGCCTCGTGCCGCAGGTGACGGAACTCGAACTGGCCAAGAGCCTCGCAGAGGTCAGCCCCGAAAAGTTGGACGATTGGGCCATGCGGTGGTTGGATAAGGCTGAACGCTTTCCTGTTTCTCCGCCGATCTATGACAACAGTGATTTCACCGTCCTTGGCTCTGCACAGGCCATGCGTGAGGCAGCGGCGCGCTTCAACAACTGCTTGGCCACCAAGATCCGGTTCTGCGTGGTCGGGCGGCAAGCCTATGTAGAGTACCTGCCTGAACCCGCCATCATCGAAGTCCTGAGCCTGAGCCCGAACCATTGGCTTCTGACCGGCATCTATAGTCCCAACAATCGTCCTGTTGATGGGGCTACGGCTCACACGATCCACCGGAAGCTCGAAGCCGCTGGCATCCTGAGCCCCGCGCGGGTAGCGCAGGCCAAGCCCTACAACGCTGTGGCACGGCTCCTCGGCATTAGGCAGTTCGACGGGCTGGAGCTTGATGTGCTTGAGGATGATGCAGGGCCTGACGATTTGCAGGCCATCTTGAATGAGGTGGCCAGAGACCTCCACGCGGCGTGACCCCCTTCATGCGCGTATTCGTGAACCAAATAGCAGTGGCCGGGTGGAAGCTGATCGAGCCGAGGCTCGATGCAATCCTTGCCTCCCCACGAACGCTTCGGATTGCGATCATGCTTGGGAGTTTCCTGATGATCGTGAAGTGGCCTGTGCTCTCTGGGCTGCTCTTGTGGGGCTCGGTCATATGGGCGGTCCCGCTGCTGATATCGGATCGACGCGAAGCCGTCCGTCTCCGCGCGGCATGTCAAAGCACGGAGGCTCAGGCGGAAGCCCTGCGAAGTGCCCTCATCTTCGCGCAGGGGCAGATCTCACATCTGGAGCAACAACTACAGGAAGCGAAGGAGCGCCAAGGAAGGGAGGGCAAGGGCCATCCCGTGTTCCGGCGGGTTGGGCTCGATGAGGCCGCGCCCGACTTCGTAATCAGGGCGGTCCACAAGGCTTATCGGAAGGCGCTGCATCCAGACGGCAAGTCCCAACAGCACCGAGTCGAGGCTGATCGGCGTTTTCGAGAAATGGAACAGGTGTTTAGCGAGATTCGGCGTCTTCAGGAATGGGCGACGGCCTAGCAAGGGCGTTACGACCCCATGAGCGTTTCCGTGGGGTTAAGCCGCTCACATTTACCTTATGCCATAAAGTATGAGGCCGAGGCCAAGTTGAAGCGTGGCGATGTCCCCATCTGCAATGGTAATATGGGCGGAAATAGAAGCCGGTAAGCTAAATCGGCTTGGGGGCAGATATGTCTAAAATCCGGCTGACGAGAGCCATACTGACTGCCGCATCCTTCAATATGATTGCTGCCACCGCTGCATGGGCTGATGCCGACTATGCTCTCCATTGTGATCGTGAGTTTGGTTTCCGAACAAATGGATCTCTGCCGTTTACAGGGGCACCGAGACCGGCCAAGCACCCCTTGACCTTTACTGTACGATTTACGGGCACGGAAAGCACCCGATTAGACAGTATGAACGGTCGGACCACGTTCAAGAACTTCTATTTGGAAAGCTCAACGAGCACGGACTACGGAGGCGAAATAAAGGATTCGCCTCAGCGAGCCTCCCACACGTATGGACTTGAGAAAGCCGACTATGGACCTCTCGGTGTCAGGTGGGCCTACTCCGAGCAATGGAAGGCATTCACCTTAAGCAACGCAGGAATGGAGTTTCTTTGTGAGAAGAAGCCCGTTGAACAGAAAGCGGAACGCCCATCCGATCCACGGCCATATGATCTTGGCGAGAGCAACGGCGCACGCTGGACTTCGATCATCTTAAGTCCAAGCAACATTGGCGACGACGGTATTGCCAGCGTTAGGACTAGAACGGATTTTGATAACAAGCCGCCCACGCATGCGATCTACATGATCGGATGCCATCAAGGTAATCGATTTGTCGCTAGAACCGACAATGTTCCCGAAGGCGACGATGCTCCAGCCATTCCGATTAAGCGCACTGGCCAGCCCCCAAAGAAGCATCTGGCAGAGTATCGGCTTTGGGGTGCCGTCTGTGAGAGTAAGTATATTGATCCGTCAGCGCCGCAAAGTGAAGAGCAGGCTGCAAAGGCGTCTACTGCGGACAAGAGCTTAGGATTGGAGAACTGGAAGGTCGATACTCAACGCGGGTCGAGGGAGTATTCCGTCAGGAACTCGGCTGGCGACACTCTTCGGATGAATTGTCATAGCTGGAAACCGAAGGGCGGTAAGCCGGTTCAGATTAGCTTCCTGATCGGGGGCAAGGCCCCGCCGCCAGATAGCAGTATCAAGATAAAAGTTAATAATCGACAGCTTGAGCTTGGTGCTGACGAAACATCGTCTGTGTCAACCGAGTGTCATGCCTGTGCTGCGAACTTCTGGTCGCTTTGGGAGGAACTCCGCAAGGGGCGCACCATGGAGGTGTCACTAGAGGATGGACGGAGATCAACCTTTTCCATTACCGGGGGCGCGCGAACCTTGCCCAAGAATCACTGCATGACGAGTTTCGAGGTATATTGACTCCTCGTGGAAGTCACGAGCGCGAGTTGGCAGACTTACGTGGTGCTTAAGCGAGAGAGACAGGTTAAAATGAATAGTTCAGTTGGCGCGCTGCTCTTAGCTATCGCGGCTGTAGGGTTGCACCAGCCTGCTTGGGCTACCGCCGATGGCCCCGATTTTTTCTCGGTGAAAGGCGTAGCCTCAAACGATGTGCTATTCGTTCGCGAGAAACCTTCCGTAGCTTCTGCTAAAATCGGGCAGATCCCTCCGGATGGACGAGGGCTCCGCAATCTGGAATGCCGCACCTTTCATGGAGGGCAGGAGGTCATCAACTCAGATGCTCCGCTTCCCGGCACAACCCGTTGGTGCAAAATACAGTACCAAGGGATGGCGGGGTGGGTAAACGCACGCTTCCTCAAGGCTGATATGGAAGCGGAGGCTCAGTTGGAGCAACAGGGTAAAGACCTTTCTTTGTCTGACGCTGATGCTCCGTCTGAAGGGCTGCACGGCCCGGCATCTGGGACTATCCGAGCGCAGATGAAGAAGAGTCGCTTGAGTAATGATTACGTCAGCGTGTTTTATGGCGACCTGACCGGCCAAGGAACCAATGATGCGATCTCTCTCATTTACAGCCCATTCGAGGGTGGAAACAGCATGGAGTTGCATACGTGGGTCTGGCGCGAGATCAACGGGACCTACAAGCTTGCTAGAATTGTGAAGATCAACGAGTTATTCGGGGAAAGCCCTCGGAACGTGAAGTTCTCGCCCGGTCGCATTTCAGTTACCACGACCGTTCCAAAGCCCGATGATCCTCGCTGTTGCCCAACCGGCGTTAAGACGTTCACGATCTCCGTTCGTTAGAACCGAAATCCTTCGCGTATTCAATAATATATATGCCACATCATGCCTGATCTCGCGCATGGGAAAAGGTATCCATGCGTCATCATACTCAAGATAATGATAACAGGTCTTGCAGGCCGCATCGATCTGCAACGACTGCCTAAGAAAATGCGCCTCTTCAAGAGTGGAAGATCAACGATGGCTCGCAGAAAAGCCCTAACATACATCCTATTAACCGTCTCAGCCTCGGCCTTTACTTCAACGTCTTCGTTCACAGTAGGAACGACAGCGGCCGCTGCCCAACCAGCCTCCAAGCTGCAAATGACGTGTCGGAATATTCGTCGGGAGTATTCCGTGGTGTTTACACCTGCGTCACGCACTTTCGTCGCGAAAGTAGAAGAGGGCGAGACGCCATATTCGGTTAAAGATGTGCGGGTAGAGAGCGGGCATTACGTCGTGAGTGGAACAACTAATAACAGTGGGCCAAGTTTCACTGCATACTTTGGGAAGAAAAAGAGGATCGAGTTCAATGGAAATGGCTTCCCTCAGCAGGTAGATGCCTGTCGATGAGCTAAGATCGTCCGCGCTTGTTCTAATATTGCTGACGCCATGTTGTCGAGATTGCTGGAGATCCCTCGGACTACGCAACTCATCCTTGTGCCCTTTTAATCAGCAGCAACCAACTCATGGGCGGTGAGTGGCTCTGGGTCATTAGTCGCCCGGCCAATCGCCGCCGCCTTTGGAAGGTGGACGCGACCGAATGTGGACAGCATCCGCTGGATTATCTTCTCGTCGGCACAATACAGCATGATCATGTTTGAGGAATGGTGCGACCTTCTTCGGGCCATTCGGTCCGTGGAAGGCACTTGGTGCGCCATGGCAACATAGTTTCAATGTGCTCCGATTGCCTTGATTCTGCCAAACGTCCGGTTAGCCTGAGCGGACCATTCTTATGGATGAAGGATCAGATGAAGACCCTCACACTTGTCTTCGACGAACGTGAGTTGAGTACCCTCCGAGCAGCCCTTCTCCTCCTGCAAGAGCAGATTGATGTGCTCCCTGAAGATCTGGCGGAAATGCTCCAAGGGCATGGGCATCCAGTAACCGCCGCTGAGATCGACTTCCTTGCTAAACGCTTAGACATCCCCAACGGTGGGGGTGACAGCCTCCCGGACAAGGTGTCGTCAAAGGTCGAGACGCTGGTGAGGATCGACCGGAGCGTGATGACACCTCCGGTGGCGCACAGGCGATAGGCTCGACAGCTTACAACTCGACCTTACCGAGCCTCAGTTTCGCACGGGCCGGTCTCGCTCAGGATACGGTAGACCGACGCTCGGCTGATCTTGAGCCGCTTGGCGATATCAGTCGGCGCGATGCCCTCCGCCTTGAGCTTTGCAACTTCGGTGCTCTGACGACGGGCGGTGGGTACACGTCCACGGAACTTCCCCTCCTTGCGCGCCTTGGCAATCCCGACCCTCTGGCGCTCCAGCATGATCTCGCGTTCCCACTGAACGATGCCGCCAACGAGCGTCATCATCAAGCGTCCATTCGGGGTGCTCGTGTCGATGTCCAAATCGAGGATTCGGAGGGCGACACCCTTCTTCTCAAGGCTTTGCACGATCTCCCATAGGTGGGGAACGGATCTAGCAAGCCGGGAGAGGGACGTGACAATGAGCGTATCGCCCTTGCGGCAGAACCTCAGCACCTCCTCCAAGACAGGCCGCTTCCCAACCGAACTGGCCTCCTCAACAAACAGGTGGTCCTCATTGACACCAAGCGCGCGGAGCGTTTCGACCTGTGCTTCGAGGCCAGCCTTTTGTTCGTCAGTGCTAGTGCGTGCCAGCCCAATCAGCATGTTGCCCCCTGACCATGTGAGACAACTATGGGAGACTTGGCCTTAAAAATCAAGAGACAACTTGTGTGAGACGGCTTTCTGAATACTTCGCCGTTCTCACACGGTCAGGGTCGTGTGCATCTGCTTTCGGACAAAGACGTAGTGTTGGCCATCTGGTGGGCCGCTATCGAGGACCCGCCGGAAGCTACCGCCTTTGGATCGCCTCCCTCACCATATCAAACCCGACGATGACAGTTTTGCCGTGGACGAAGCGGCAACTCCGTTGCACAATTGCTTTTGTGGTTTAGGGCACTCCAATGAAGGTCCAACGACGGCTTGCGGCCATCCTTGCGGCTGATGTGGTCGGATTCTCACGACTAATGAGCCAGAGCGAAGAGGAGACTCTTGCCCGCATCAAGAGCCTGCGAGCCGAGG
Organism: Microvirga splendida; assembly: GCF_016427565.1. GTDB lineage: Bacteria > Pseudomonadota > Alphaproteobacteria > Rhizobiales > Beijerinckiaceae > Microvirga > Microvirga splendida. The sequence goes on along the minus strand of NZ_JAELXT010000001.1, from coordinate 270,847 downwards.
TGGTTGAGCCCCATGTAGCCGAGCAGGGTGGGCGGATCGTCAAGACCACAGGAGATGGGTTCCTCGTGGAATTCCCAAGCCCAACAGGGGCCGTCGAATGCGCCATTGCCATTCAGGACGCGCTGAGGGTCGAAGGCACTCAGGATAATGGCCAAGCTCTAAAGCTCCGTATCGGTATCAATCTTGGCGACATCATCATTGAAAGTGACGGAGATGTGTTCGGGGACGGGGTGAATATCGCGGCCCGCTTGGAGCAGATTGCCGAGCCCGGAAGCATATTGATTTCCAGTAAGGTCCACGAGGAGGTCCGGGGCAAACTGCCTTATGTCTTTGAGGACATGGGTGAGCAGGAGGTGAAGAACATCGACAGGCCAATTCGGGTCTTTGCCATTGGACGGTGCTCGGACGGAACAACAAGTGCTGAGGTGCTCCGTAGAGCCCTCCCGCTGCCCGACCGACCCTCTATTGCCGTCTTGCCGTTCACGAACATGAGCGGCGACCCGGAGCAGGAATACTTTGCAGACGGTATCACAGACGACCTGTTGACGGCCTTATCTCGTACCCGCTGGCTCTTCGTGATTGCGAGAAATTCCAGCTTCACGTTCAAAGGACAGGCGATAGACGTAAAGGAGGTTGGGCGGGTTCTCGGTGTTCGGTACGTGCTTGAGGGCTCAATCCGTCGTGCTGGCAAAAGAGTACGGATTACAGGCCAGCTTATTGAGGTCGCGACCGGAGCCCACATATGGGCTGATCGCTTCGACCGCGAAATAGAGGATATTTTTGACCTCCAAGACGAGATCACACGCGCTGTCGTATCCGCTATTGAACCAACGTTGCTGACAGCAGAAATCGCCCGTGCCCGTGCCAAGCCAACCGAAAGCCTCGCGGCCTATGATCTTTATCTCCGAGCACTGCCAGACTTCCATTCATACACAGAGGCCGGATTTCGCCACGCCGAAGCCCTGCTTCGCAAGGCAGTTGAGCGTGATCCAGAGTTCTCAGCGGCATGGGCCGCATTATCAGATTGTTTGGCTCGAATGACGGTCGGAGGCTGGATTGCGGATTGGAGCTACGGGTCAGAGCAGGCGTGTGAAGCGGCGCATCGGGCAATTGGAGCCGACAATGCCAATGGGACTGCCCTTTCAATCGCAGCCTTTACACTCGCTGGCCTCGTTGGGCATTTCGACGAGGCAGCAGACCTCGCCAACAATGCCCTGCGATTACATCCAAATTCCGCCTTCGTCTGCACAAACTGTGGGTGGGTCTTCGTGCATATTGGCGAGTATGAAAGGGCATTGAGCTTGCTGGATACAGCGCGGCGCATGAGCCCCATCGACCCTCGGGTACACCTCATAAACAGTGGGACGACTGCCGCTTACCTGTTTTCTGGCCGCTTTGAAGAAGCGGAACTGTGGGCGCGACGCACACTGGAAAGAATGCCCTCACATCCAGTTTCACTCCGATACCATACCGCTGCCCTCGTCTTCCTCGACCGATTAGATGAAGCGAGAGCGGTCGCTTCAAAACTGCTAGAAGTGCAGCCGAACACCTCAATCACTCGTTCGCGACGATCCCACTACCGTGACAAGGCCATGTTTGAACGGTTTCTTGAGGCGCTAAAGCTCGCAGGAATTCCAGAATGAGCATGCGCCGTCTCGCAGCTTTTGGGCAAGCATCGGGTCCATAGATCTCGAAGACCGTCGCACCCCTATGTGCCGCATTTTGCATCGAGTCTTCGGTTCACCGTTCATTTTATAATCTCTGGCATCGGTTGGGAACATCAACATCGCACATGGAGGGCCGTGATGTTCAGCCAATCGCATTCGCATCGGGTTTAGCGAATGATGAGCGCCTTGATCGATGCTCGCCCTGATTGGGCTGACCAAGCAATCTTCGAAGACGACCGTACCAAGATGCTTCGGTACGGCACCTCTATCGGCATGACCACCGAAGAAATCATGGGGATCACCAATCCCGATGTGATCTTGGGGCTATGGACTGCTGCGGTGGCCAAGGACGTGGTGGCTTAGACTTAGCGCAGACAGGGGAGGGCTATATGACGACAATGACGGTCAAACTACGTGGCATTCCTGATACCGAAGCGTCGGTTGGTTGGGCAGGCGCTCACTCTGTGGTCGTTGACCGGCCAGAGGGAAGGGCAGGTGGTCAAGGACTAGGGTTCAATGGCGGCCAACTGCTTGGGGTGGCAATTGGCGGGTGCTTTTGCAACGACCTTTACTATGTCGCCCATGAGATGGGCATCCGGCTGTCATCGGTAGCAGTCGATGTAACGGTGACATTCGACGGTGATCCGCTGCTTGCAACTTCGGCTGACATGCAGGTGGCCATTGAGGCTGCCGATGCGAACGCCGATCTGGATGCCGTTATTGAGCGCACGAAGGCAACCATCCACCGTGAGCAATTCAATCGCTCGTGGAGTTCCTGTCAGGGTTTCAGCCAGATAACGGTGCCGGGTCTAAAAGATCGCGAATTTCGAGGTGTCATGTAGTTACAAAAAGAGTGGTCATAAAGACCGCCCTCTGGATTCCCGGATTTGGTTCAGCTTACCATCCGCCGTGGTAGCCGCCCCCATAGTACGGAGAGCCGTAGCTGTAGGTCACAGTACGGGTGCTCACCGGAGCGTACCCGTAGTCATAGGAGCGAACCACGCGCCGAGTGCGGTAGACCGGGCGGGGCTCCTCGTAGTAGCGGACAATCCGCTTCACGCGATAGGGGCGGTAAGCCGGGGCGGCATAATAGCTGCCATAACTATAAGATGCCGGAGCATAAGCCGGATAAGCGTAGGCCGGAGTGGCTGCACTCGCAAGCAGGGCACCCGCCGCAACACCGACGACGCCAGCCGCAACAGCAGGGCCAACCCAATTGCGATCCCGTGCCTCGGCATTGGACGCCGATACGGTTCCAAGAGCCAAGACGCTGATGGCAGCCAGCGTTGCAATCTTCCGCATGTATGATCTCCAATCCGATAGCGCCAAATTCCTATTGGCTTCATTCAAACAAAGCGTGGCTGAATGGAACTTGAACCATTTTGTTAGAATTCCGATAGGCGCTCCTGCCATAGAAAGGGTCTCTATTACCGCTTTAGGCTACATCGAAGGATGTTAGCTCTGAAGGTCAGGTGCAAAAGCGGGGTTCTGAGAACTTGCTCCCGTGAAGGGAGCACTATACAGCCCCGAGACAGTTGTGGCGGTGGAAAGCTTTTTGAATGCCCTTCCCACAGCTTCCGCTGCCTCTGCGCGATCCGAGACCCTTTGGCGATGGTAGTATTTAAGGGTGGTTGCTACCTCGGTGTGGCCAACGTTCTCGGAAATCACCGAGAGTTTGCCATATCCGAGCGTCTGGACCGCGTGATTGATGTATGCAGACCGGAAGTTATAAGGCTTGAAGTCAAATCCAACCGCTTTGCCGAGGCGGTGTGCCAGCGCAGTCAAGCGGCTGACGTAGCCCACTTTCTGGTTCTTTTGACTGCGGCGCGACGGAAAAACATAGGGGCCGTTGTAGCCAGTCTGGTTACGATACGCGGCAGCCTTGTCGAGGACTGCCATTGCTTCCTCGCTGAAGAAGATCTGTCGCGGTCGGTCGGTCTTCGCCCATGTTTTGTGGCGATCCTTGACTGCGATTCTGAAATTCTTCCCTTCTGTGTGGAAGTCCTCGATTTCGTCCCAACGCAAACTCTGAATCTCAGACGGGCGAGCGCCTGTATGGAGCAGCAATTCAAGGCACATTGGACCTGTCACATGCGTATCAGGATCGGCATAGCCATGTTGGATCGCAGCCATAACCTGTTCCCACTCGCGGTCTTCCCAAGCCACGGCGAGACTGCCCGGTTTATGCTCAACGAGCCATGAAATGTGCTTGGAAATTTTCGAGGTCGGGTTTTCATATCCCGGCGGGACTGCGAGCCCACTGATCGAGTCAATGGCCCTGTTGAATGCCGCCGTCAAATTCCGGATCAGCGAACGCGCCGCGCCTTTGCGATGCTCATAATTGTCCTCAATCCAGCGTTTCGCCACATACCGCGTAAAGTCAGTTACCGCAGTCGCTCCATGATCCTTCAGAATCTCACGATAAAGGTTCGTTACGCCTTTCCTATTGTCGGGCTTCAGGGTCAAGAGGTGGTGCTGAAGCACGTCCGCAACGGTCGTCGCGCGTCGTGGACGGGCCAAGATGGACCTTGGATGGCGGCCCTCTGAGCGTGCCCGTTCGAACTCGACAACCTTAGCTCTTGCTTCTTCATAGCTCATATTAGGCCACTTCCCGAGCGTGATAGTCTCGGGGTTGCCTCCGTTAAACCGAAAGCGATACCGCCAAATCTTTGACCGAGGGGAGATCACAATGATGAGATTCCCCATGATGTCAGTGTAACTAATGCTGCGTTCGCCTGCGGGGCAGGTCAGTGTTCGAACTTTGTTGCAGGTAAGTTTCAGCGGCGTAGACTTAGCCATGCTGACCCCCCACAGCCAGTGGGCGGCCACGCTGTTGAAGCAGGGCAGAATCGCTCCCGCTGCGGGCCCAAGTATCGAGATCGTTGATATGATAGAGGGGACGCCCTTCTTTCCGAGTGAAGCGTGGGCCACGTCCTTCGGATGCCCAATTCGCAAGCGTTTTCGGGCTTCGGCGCAAGTAATCAGCCGCTTCAGATCGTTTTTTCCAAGGTGAATTACTCATCAGCAATAAATCCGTAAAGAATATGCTGATTATTGTGCCGGAGTTGATGCCAAAAAGGCGATATTTAAGTTCGCATAAATGGAGAATTGATTTATGGATCTTTCGGTATTCGAGATGGTATTCTCGATGTGCCCGGAGCATCTGTCCTAAAGGCCAAGTGGCAGTGTCGCTAAGGACAAAGCCAGTCTTTCGCTGATCTATTGAGCGAAGTACCAACGTAGAATCAATTAGAGGGAGAGCCGCCGTAACCCCCGGTAAGACAAGGGGTTTTGAAAATAAAGGAGTGTGACACTGGATCACCTCCTTTCGTTGTTGACGGGAAACCCCCATATGGGGTGAGAAGAGCCCAGCGAAAGGGCGGGGCGCTGCGGCGTTCTGTCCCCTGCATCGATTTCAGAGAATTCCAAAAGCCATGACCGATCTTCCGGCCCCGGTGGGCCGCCGCCGAACCTTTGCGATCATCTCCCACCCGGACGCGGGCAAGACCACGCTCACCGAAAAGCTGCTGCTGTTCGGGGGCGCGATCCAGCTCGCCGGCGAGGTGAAGGCCAAGAAGAACCGCGTCTCGACCCGGTCCGACTGGATGGGCATCGAGAAGGAGCGCGGCATCTCGGTGGTGACTTCGGTCATGACCTTCGAGTATGGCGGCTGCGTCTTCAATCTGCTCGACACGCCGGGCCACGAGGACTTCTCGGAGGATACCTACCGGACGCTCACGGCCGTCGATTCCGCCATCATGGTGATCGACGCGGCCAAGGGCATCGAGGCGCGCACCCGCAAGCTGTTCGAGGTATGCCGCATGCGCGACATCCCGATTGTCACCTTCATCAACAAGATGGACCGCGAGGCGCGCAACCCCTTCGACCTGCTCGACGAGATCGAGAAGACGCTCGCCCTCGACACGGCTCCCGTCACCTGGCCGATCAGTCAGGGCAAGAGCTTCGCCGGAACCTTCGACCTGCGCCGCAACGTGGTCCGCCGCATCGACACGGACGACGAGCCGACGGAGGTCTCAGGCCCCGACGACCCGAAGCTCCTGAACCTGCTGCCGCCGGAAGAGGTGGAGGCATGGCAGGAGGAGGTCTCGCTGGCGCAGGAGGCCTGCAAGCCCTTCGATCTCGAAGCCTTCCGCGAGGGCCATCTCACGCCGGTGTTCTTCGGCTCGGCTCTGCGCAATTTCGGCGTGCGGGATCTCATCGACTCGCTCGCCGAATACGCGCCACCGCCGCGCGGCCAGGAGGCCGACAAGCGCCTTGTCGAGGCGAGCGAGCCCAAGATGTCGGGGTTCGTGTTCAAGATCCAGGCCAACATGGATCCGAACCACCGCGACCGCATCGCGTTCATGCGCATCTGCTCCGGCAAGCTCCAGCGCGGCATGAAGGCGAAGCTCGTGCGCACGGGCAAGCCCATGAGCCTGAACTCGCCGCAATTCTTCTTCGCCCAGGACCGCGCCATCGCGGACGAAGCCTGGGCCGGCGACGTGGTGGGCATTCCCAATCACGGCACCCTGCGCATCGGCGATACGCTCACCGAGGGCGAGGACATCGTCTTCCGCGGCGTGCCGAGCTTCGCGCCCGAGATCCTGCGCCGCATCAAGCTGCAGGACGCCATGAAGGCCAAGAAGCTGCGCGAGGCGCTGCAGCAGATGGCGGAAGAAGGCGTGGTGCAGCTCTTCGTGCCGCAGGACGGTTCCGGCGCCATCGTGGGCGTCGTCGGCGCGCTGCAGCTCGACGTGCTGAAAGAACGCCTGGCGGCCGAATACGGCCTGCCCATCGACTACGAGCCGACCCGCTTCTCGATCTGCCGCTGGATCACGGCGGACGACCCGAAGGAGCTCGACAAGTTCATCGAGAGCCACCTGTCGTCCATGGCGCGCGATCTCGACGATGCGCCCGTGTTCATGGCGGCGAACCAGTTCAACCTTCAATACGAGGTGGACCGCTACAAGGCGATCCAGTTCTCGGACGTGAAGGACTACCAGAAGAAGGCGGCGTAAGGCTCAAGCGCCTTTCGGGATTGGAACCTCTGTCATCACCGGCCTTGTGCCGGTGATCCCCCTTCGTTGAGGCGTCGCGTTCCTTCGCATCGGGATGGCCGGCACAAGGCCGGCCATGACGTGGAGGGTGTCATCCCCGGCGAGCGAAAGCGAGGGAAGGGGATCCAATCACACCCTCGGCGCTATGGATTCCCTTCCCCTGCGATGGCTTCGCCATCTTCGGCCGGGAATGACACCGCCGGATCAGGCTTCCAGCTGGTTCATCGGCAGGTCGATGCGCACCCGCAGGCCCTCGGGGCGCCAGTCGTAGGCGATGGCGCCGCCGAGCTGGTCCTTCACGCTCCGGAGCGCGAGCTTCGAGCCGAAGCCTTCCGCGCTCGGCTCGCCCTGGATTGCCGGCCCGTTCTCTTCCTGCCACAGCAGCGTGAGCGTCACGCCGCGCACCCAGCTGATCCTCAGGCGGCCTTCGGGAACCGAGAGGGCGCCGTATTTCGACGCGTTGGTGGCCAGCTCGTGCAGCACCAGGGTCAGGATCGTTGCGGCCTTGGGGCCGATCCGCACCGGCGGCCCTTCGAGCGTCATCGAGGAGGAGGCGTCCTGGCTGATGTGCGGCGCCAGGATGGCCTGCAGGATCCCGTCGACCGTGGTCTCCCCATCGGTCGGCTCGCTGCCCGTGATGGCCGGGCGGATCAGCTCATGGGCGCGGGCCAGGGCTTCGATGCGCCCGCGCAGGGCGGTGGCCATCTGCTTCGGCGTTTCCGCCGTCCGGGCCGTGAGGGCGATCATGCCGCTGGTCATGGCGAAGAGATTCTTGACCCGGTGATTGAGCTCCTGCACCAGAAGCTGCCGGACCTCCTCGTTCCTGCGGCGCTCCGTGATGTCGATGATCGTTCCGAGGACGCGGGCGGGTTTCAGCTCGCCGTCGACGATCTCGTAGAGCATGCGGCCGCGGCTGAGGATCCAGCGGACCTCGCCATCGGGGCGGAGGATCCGGTGCTCGATCTGAAGCTGCCCGCCGGATCGCGGATTGCTCAGGGACCCGACGCCGCTCACAACGTGCTCGCGATCCTCCGGATGGAGGGCCGAGTACCAGAACTCATAGGTTGCAGGCTCGTTCCTCGGCAGGCCGAAGATGTCCTTCTGCCGGTCCGACCAGAAGGTCTCGCCGGTCTGGGTGTTCCATTCCCACAGGCCCATCTCGGTCGCCTCGACGGCAAGCGCCAGACGCTCATTGTGGAGCGCAACCTCGCGGGCCTTGATCTCGGCCTCGCCGCGCGCCTTGACCCGCTCCGTCACATGGGCTCCGAGAGCCAGAATGCCGCTGATCTGATCGCTCCCATCGCGGACCGGCAGCAGCTTGATGTCCCAATAGGTGGTGGTGCCGGGGGTCAGGACGAGGGCATGGTCCTTCAGCTCCTGCGGCTCGCCGGTCTGGAAGACCTTCTCGCGCGCGGAGCGAAGCTCGGGGGTGTACCTCTCACCCATGACCTCCTGGACGGTCTGTCCGATCAGGTCCTCGTCGGGGGATCCGAGGACCGACCGGAACAGGCGGTTGGCGAAGGCGAACTGCTGGTTCGCCCCAAGGGTGACTGCGATGGCCAGCGGCACATTCTCGAGAAGCTCGGACAAAGCCTCCCGGCTGAACCCTTCCGCTCCGCCCTGGAGGCGAATCTCATCCAGTCCATAGGCCCAAGGCTGAGAGGGACTCACGCGGACATCCTTTACGAAGGCACATGAACGGGAAGCGTCGGTGTCAGGCTTATTATTGTAATAATGTTCTAGGCTGTCCGCTTGCTTTGTCCAGCCGTATCCGGGCCGTCCAGCAGGGCCTTGGACGCGGCTTTCTCCGCAAACTGCGTCTGCACCTGCGTGATATCGGCAACGGTCGGCAGGCTCGCCTCGTTGCCGAGATGCTGGATGGCGTGGGACGACGCTCCGCGGGCGAAGATGAAGTGCTCGCGCCAGGGCAGCTCCGGCCGGGCCATGGCGGAATAGACATAGGCGCCGTGGAAGATGTCGCCGGCGCCGTTGGTGTCCACCACCTTGTCGCCCGGAACGTCGAGGGCGGGCAGGACGCCTTCCTGACCCGTCTCGTCGTACCAGACGAGGCCGCGCTCACCCAAGGTCACGCCGCCGATCCGGCAGCCGCGGCTCTTCAGATAACCGAGCATTCCGGCCGGACTCAGGTCCATCTGCTCGCACAGGCGCTCGGCCACGATGGCCACGTCGATGAATTCCAGGAGCTCATGGGTGTTGGAGCGCAGGCCCCCGCCGTCGAGGGAGGTGAGGATGCCGGCCTCACGGCAGGCCCGGGCGTAATGCATGGCCGCATCGGCCTGGTGGCCGTCGAGGTGGAGCGCCTTGCAGCCCTGAAGGTTCAGCGGCGGAACGGGGTGCAGGTAATGGTCGTCGCGGCAGCGCACGATGGCGCGCTTGCCGCCCCGGGGCATGATGAAGGACAGGGAGGATTCGTGAACCTTCCGGTGATGGACCGAGATGCCGTATTTCGCCGCCATGTCGATGAACATGCGGCCAAGCCAGTCATCCGCGATCGAGGTGAGCAGGTCCGGCGGCAGGCCCAGCTTGGCGCAGGCGAAGGCCGCCGTGACCGCATTGCCCCCGAACGAGATCGCATAGTCACGGGCCACGGTCTTCTCGTCCCCGGTCGGCAACTCGTCCGCCAGGAAGGTCACGTCGATATAGGTCTGTCCGACAAAGAGAGCATGCATCGCTTAAACATCGTCTCGCTGAATTCGCCGCCAGAGTCTTGGACGAGCGGGACTGAATAGGCAAGCCGTGAGGGCTTGGCCTTTGGGCTTGGCGGTTTCTTAAGGCCTGTTGAGGGTCGCGGCCAGGCGGGCGGCCGTCAGAGCCGCGTCCAGATCGGTCGCGATGAACTCGACCGGAGCGACAAGGCCCTTGCGGAAGGAACTGGCGACGACCGGATGGAGCCGCGCCGAGCCGCCCACCAGGGCCACGGGCCGGGGCCCGAGGCGCTTGATCAGGGCATTGGCCAGGCGTGCCAGCTCCTCGCCGGCCTCCCTCAGGATATGAAGGGCCGTGGCGTCATCGGCGGAGGCCGCCTCGCCGACGGCCCGAGCCAGGGAGCCGATCTTGCCCCTGTCGCCGCCATAGACGAAGGAGCGGACGATGTTCCAGTCGGTGCCGCCGAGCGCCCGGGCGAGGCAGGTGCCGAGCGTCGAACTCCAACCTGCGCCGGGGCTTTCCTCCTCGGTCCGCAGGATGGCTTTGAGCGCCTCACGGGCGATCCAGAAGCCGGAGCCGCCGTCGTCGATGAGGTTGCCGCGCCCGCCGACCCGGATCACCTGCTTGTCCTCGGAGAGATAGTAGCCGATGGAGCCGGTGCCGCTATAGACCAGGATGCCCTCGCCCAGGGCGAAGTAGGCCAGGTAGGCGATCCACATGTCCTCCGCGACGAAGACTTTTTCCGGCGGCAGCTCGAAGGTCTCGGCGAACATGGCCCGCATGGTGGCCTCGGCCGGCGTGTCGCGGGTCAGCCCCGTGATGCCCGCGATGATGCCCAGCGGCTTTCCCGTCTTCAGCACGACTTGAGCCATGTCGAGAACGATCTGCCGGGCGCGCTCTTCGGCGGCGGCGGAAAAGAGATGGCCGGTCAGGGGCGCGACGGAGCCTTCGGCGATGCACCGGCCGGTGGCATCCGCCAGCCGCCAGCGCGTGGCGGTTCCGCCCGCATCGATGCCCAGCCCCAGCCCCATGCGCCTGCAGCCTTCTTGTCAGTGCCCGCCTTGATGCTGCTTTGTTATGACGTCTTGGGGAGATCCGCCAGGGCCTTGCGCAGATTGCCGTCATGGCGCTCGAGAGCGGCTTGCGCCTCCGCCGGGCTGGCACCCATCGCAATGAGAACGGCCGTCTTCAGGTCGCCGCCGGCCTCCAGGATGGCGTCCGTCGCCGTGGCCTCGTCGCAATCGGTGATCTGCATCACCATGATCTCGCTGCGGCGGCGCAGCTTGGCGTTCGTGGCCCGCATGTTGACCATCAGGCCGCGATAGACCCGGTCCATCCGCACCATGATCAGGGTGGAGAGCAGGTTGAGGATCACCTTCTGGGCCGTGCCGGCCTTCATACGGGTCGAGCCGGCCACCACCTCCTCGCCCGTGTCGGCCAGGATCGGATGGGAGCAGACGTCCAGCAGGGGCGTGTCGGGATTGTTGGAGATGCCGATGGTCTGGGCGCCCCGCGCGGCCGCCTCCTTGAGGGCCGCGATGGTGAACGGCGTCCGGCCGCTGGCCGCCACGCCGATCACCACATCGTCGGGGCCGATCTTGTTGTCGCGGATGCCCGCGATGCCGTCCTCGACCGAATCCTCGGCATTCTCGACCGCCTGCATGATGGCGCCTTCCCCGCCGGCGATCAGGTAAACGATGCGGTCGTCCGGCCAGTTGAAGGTCGGCGGCAGTTCCGTGCCGTCCTGAACGCCGATGCGGCCCGACGTTCCGGCGCCGGCATAGACGAGCCGCCCGCCGCGGCGCAGGCGCGGCACCGCCTCTTCCGCAGCAGAAGCAATCGCCGGGAGAGCGGGCCTGACGGCCGCGACGGCGGAGAGCTGTCCTTCGAGAAAGGCCGAGAGCACGTCGAGGCTCGGCCAGGTGTCGAGGTCCTGGAAGCGGGTACTGAAATGTTCTGTCGCCATTATGCCAACTTTCTTCCAGACCAATATAGGACCAGTTGAGACCCGCAACAATTGCCTGCGGACGACAGAATGGAGACGTTCACCACGTTTCTGTTGGCATCCTTAAAGTCACGCGCGGCGATCGAACAACGCGATCACCTCCTCGCCCGTTGCACGGCGCAGCGGCAGGATCCCGCTGTCCTTGTGCCGGCTCGGATGAACCCGGTTGGTCAGCAGCGACCAGGCGAGCCCGCGTTCGAAATCGATCCAGAGGCCGGTGCCGGTGAAGCCCGTATGGCCGATGGTGTCGGCCGAGCAGGAATCGCCGCCGTGCCAGCCGGGATAAAAGCCCTCCCAGCCCACCGTGCGCCTCTCCGACTCCCGCGTGCGGATCACCTTGATGGAGTCGGGTGACAGTCCCGTGCCGTCGAGGAGCGAACGGGCGAAGTCGAGCACGCCGTCGATGGTGCCGAACAATCCCGCATGGCCCGAGGCGCCGCCCAGCGCAAAGGCGTTCTCGTCATGCACCTCGCCGCGAATGACGCGCCCGCGCCAGGTGTCCCTCTCGGTTGCGGCGCAGAGTTTCGGATCGGGCCGGAACGAGAAGCGTTCGGGAAGCGGCTGGTCGATCAGCGCCTGTCCGGTGATGCGCTCGATGGCGATGCCGAGCAGCATGTAATTGATATCGGAATAGACCGGCGGCCCCGGCTGCCAGACCCTCTGCAGGATGAAGGCACGCAGCGTGTTCGGATCCTGGCCATAGGTGTAGAGCGGCTCCACCGCCGGCAGATGCGTCTGATGCGCAAGGCACTGGCGGAAGGTGAGCCGCCGCTCGGCCGCGTTCATGTCGTACTGGCGCAGATCCGGGATGACCGTCACCAATGGATCGTCGAGGGCGATCCGGCCCTCTTCGACCAGCTGCAGAACGCGCGTGGTCGTGAAGATCACCTTGGTGAGCGAGGCAAGGTCGAACCATGTTTCACGGGAAACACTTTCGCGATCCGGCTCGATCTGTGCCGCGCCGGCCCATTGCACGGCGCGCTCGCCACTTGCGGTAATGAGCCCAAGAACCGCGCCGGGAATGCTGCCGCTCTCGATCGAAGTGGCGGAGGGCGCGAAGGCCTGCTCGATGATCTCCGTCAGGACCATGGCGGTCTCACGCGGCGCGATGGAGTTCACCGCCGGGCATGGGATGCGGCACGCCGGTCGTCGTCGGCAGGCTCAAGGGCAGACCGAGGGTCGACCTCACGGCGAGATAGCCGAAGGCCTGAGCCTCGAGGAAATCGCCGTTCCAGCCCACGGACTCGACAGGATCGACGGCAACGCCGAGTTCCCCGTGCAGGCGCTTCATGAAATGGGCGTTGCGCCGCCCACCGCCGGTGACCAGCCAGCGCTGCGGCGCGCGCGGCACATGGCGCAGAGCGGCGATGACGGATTGCACCGTGAATTCCGCCAGAGTCGCGGCGCCGTCCTCGTCCGAGAGCGTTTCCACACCTTTGGCGCGGGCATGGAAGTCCTGGCGGTCGAGGGATTTCGGCGCCGGGCGGTCGAAGAACGGGTTCCGCATGAATTCGGAGACGAGTTTGTCGTCGGCCTTGCCGGAGGCTGCCAGCTGCCCGTTCTCGTCGAAGCTCAAGCCGCGGCGACGCAGCACGAAATCGTCGAGCAGCGCGCTCGCCGGGCCGGTGTCGAAGGCGATCACCACATCGCCGTCGATATAGGTGACGTTCCCGACGCCGCCGAGATTGAGGACCATGACCGGTTGCGCGAGCTTGCTGGCGAGAGCCCGGTGATAGAGGGGGACGAACGGCGCGCCTTCGCCACCCGAAGCAACATCGGCATGGCGGAAGCGGTCGACCGTGTCGATGCCGAGATCCTGCGCGACACGCGCACCGAGGCCGAGCTGGCGCGTGAAGCGGGTTTCGGGCCGGTGGTAGACGGTCTGGCCGTGAAAGCCGATAAGCTGCACATCCGCGGCGGCAATCCCGGTCTCGCCCATGAAGCGCCGGATGGCGGCGATATGGGCCTCCGTCACGGCCCGCTCGAGATCCTCCAGCGGCTCGCTCTGCGCCCGTGCCGGCTCGGCGATCAGCTCCTGGAGAACTGTCCTCAAATCCTCCGGGTAGGAGAAGGTACGGCCAGGGCCAGGCCTCACGACCGTATCGCCGTCCGTCTCGACGATGGAAACATCGATGCCGTCCATCGAAGTACCGCTGATCACGCCGATGGCTTTGACGATGGGACGATCCGACATCACTCTCTCCGGGAGGTTCAATCCTGTGGTGGACCATAGCACAGCCCATGAGCCGGTCCAGAGTGGTATGATATTGGACCATGACAGGTTCGAAACGATGACTTATAAATCCCTTTGCGGCTTCCAAAGGAGGAACAAAAGAATGGTCAGGTCAGCTCTGCGCAGTGCGCTTGGCGCAGGTTTCATGGTGGCGGCAATGGCCTCCGCTTCGGCTCAAGTTCTGGAAATCGGCGCGGATGCAGGCCCGACAGGACTCGATCCGCATCTCATCACCGCGTTTCCGAGCTTCATGGTGGTGAACGGCAATATCTATGAGGGCCTCACGGCCATCGACAAGGATCTTAAGACCGTCCCGGGCCTCGCCGAATCCTGGACCGTCGCGCCGGACGGCAAGACCTATACGTTCAAGCTGCGCTCGGGCGTGAAATTCCATGACGGCTCCGACATGACGGCAGAAGACGTGGTCGCCTCCATCAAGCGCGTGCAGAGCAAGGACATCGCCTCGCCCCTGGCAAGCCGCCTCGCAGCGGTCGAAAGCGCCAATGCGGTCGATCCCCAGACGGTCGAGCTGAAGCTCAAGGAGCCGTCCGCGGCGCTCCTGTCGTCGCTCGCCACCATCGCCATCGTGCCGAGCGCCATGGAGGCGAACAAAGATGCCCTGCAGAAGGCGCCCGTTGGCACAGGCCCGTTCAAGTTCCAGGAGTGGCAGCCCAACGGCTTCATTCTTCTGACCAAGAACGACGCCTATTGGGCGAAGGGCCTGCCGAAGCTCGCCGGGCTCAAGTTCAACATCGTGCCTGAATCGGCGACCCGCCAGGTGGGCCTGAGCAACGGCCAATACGCGCTCCTGCCCAACATCGATGCGGCCACGGCCCTGCAGCTCAAGGGCAAGCCGAACGTGAAGCTCGCTGAGACCATGGATCTCGCCTACACGCTCATCGGCATGAACGTGTCGAAGCCGCCCTTCGACAACCCGAAGGTGCGCGAGGCGGTGAACTACGCCCTCAACCGTCAGGAGATCGTGGACGCAGCCCTCTTCGGCGCCGGTGTTCCGGGTGGCCCGCTCTCGCCCGCGCTGAAGTCCTGGGCGCTCGATGTCAACAAGTTCGCCTGCTACAAGCCCGATCCGGCCAAGGCCCAGGCGCTCCTGAAGGAGGCGGGCGTCGCAACGCCGGTCGCCGTCACCCTGAAGGTCCTGCCGCGTCAGGACGTGAAGGACATCGCCCAGGTGGTGCAGGAGCAGCTGAACAAGGCAGGCTTCAAGGTCGAGCTGGTCAACCAGGAGCAGGGCCAGTTCATTCAGGATTGGCGCAACAGCAACTTCGACATGTTCGCCTCGATCAATGCCGGCCAGCCGGATCCGGACGAGTATTTCTACCGCACCTTCCGCACCGGCGGATCGACCAACGTGTTCAAGTATTCGGATCCTGAGATCGATCAACTGCTCGATCAGGCGCGCAGCCAGCAGGACCAGGCAGCCCGCAAGGCGGCCTATGACAAGGTGCAGCAGAAGCTCGCCTGCTCCGGTCCGGTGGCTCACCTGACCTACGGCACGCTGTTCTCGGCCATGAACAGCAAGCTGCAGGGCTACGACGTGATGCCGAACCGGTCGCTTCTGACCCTGCGCGACGCGTCTTACTGATCGGCTTCCATCCCCCGGTGCCGCACCCGTGCGGCGCCGGGACTCTTTTATCAGAAGAGCCCGCCTGCATGAATCGCGTTCTGCTCGCCCGCCTTATCGACCTCGTCATTGTCCTGTTCGGCGTGTCGATCATCGTGTTCCTGATGATCCGCCTGATTCCGGGCGACGCGGTCGCGATCATGCTGGGGGCGAATACCGAGATCACGCCCGAGCGCATGGCGGAGCTCAACCGGCGCGTCGGTCTCGACCGCCCCATCGTCGAGCAGTATCTGCTTTGGGCGGGCGCTGCACTGCGCGGCGATTTCGGCACCTCGCTCTGGACGGGTCGGCCCGTGGCGGGCGAAATCCTCCTGCACCTGTGGCCGACGCTGGAGCTCACCTTCCTGGCGCTTCTCGTCGGCGCCGTGCTGGCGGTGCCCGTCGGCTGCCTGATGGCGCAAACCCGCGGCGGTGCCGCCGATGTGGCGATGCGCGTGACGGCCATCGCCGGCCTCACGATTCCCTCCTTCTGGCTCGGCATCGTGCTGATCCTGCTTCTGGCCGCCTGGGCGCCGGGCTTCGCGTCCCTCGGCTATGTGCCGTTCTCGGAGGATCCCGTCGGCAATCTGCAGCGGATGACCCTGCCGGCCATCGCCCTGGCGCTGCCGATCCTTGCCAATCTCTCGCGCCTCGTGCGCTCGGCCATGCTCGATGCCTTGGGTCAGGACTACATCCGCACCGCGCGCGCCAAGGGCTTGGCCGAGCGCAAGGTGGTCTACAAGCATGCCCTGCGCAACGCGCTGATCCCGTTCCTCACCAGCGTCGGCATCATGACGGGCTATCTCCTCGGCGGCGCCATCGTGGTCGAGCAGGTCTTCGCCATTCCGGGCCTCGGCCGACTCATTCTCGGAGCCATCGCCGAGCGCAACTACCCGCTGATCCAGGCCACCATCCTGGTGGTCACGGCAGGCTTCGTCCTCGTGAATTTTCTCGTCGACCTTCTCTACATCGTGGTCGATCCCCGCGTGAGGGCCTAAAAGCCGTGCAGCGTCTGGCCAAGAACAAGCTCCTCACCTTCGCGGTCGTCCTGGTGGCGATCCAGATCATCCTCGCCCTCGGTGCGCCGTTGTTCGCGCCTTACGACCCTATGGCGCAGAGCGTGGCACGGCGGCTGCGCGCGCCGACCGAGTTGAACTGGTTCGGCACCGATCAGCTGGGTCGCGACGTGCTCACCCGCATCCTTTACGGCTACCGCACCTCGCTCATTGCCTGTCTGCTCGCCGTCGGCATCGCGCTTTGTACCGGAGGCGCGCTTGGGCTTGTTGCTGCCTATTACCGCGGCTGGCTCGACCGGATCATCATGCGCATCATGGATGTGCTCTTCGCCTTCCCGGTGATGCTGCTTGCCATCGGCATCATCGCGGTGCTGGGCCCGCACACCTACAGCGCGGCCGCCGCCATTGCGGTGGTCTACACGCCGATCTTCGCAAGGCTTCTGCGCGGTCCGGCACTCGTCTTGTGCGAGAGCGAGTACGTGGCCGGCGCCCGCGCCATCGGGGCGTCGGATGCGCGCATCATTTTTCTGCACATCCTGCCGAATCTCGCCTCCGTCATCCTGGTCCAGACGAGCCTGCTGCTCTCCGCCGCCATCCTGGTGGAAGCCTCGCTCTCGTTCCTCGGTCTCGGCACCCAGCCGCCGACCCCTTCGCTCGGCCTGATGCTGTCGGAGGGACGCAACTTCCTCATGCTGTCCCCCTGGAGCGCGATCTTCGCGGGCTTCGCCATCCTGTTCCTGTCCTTCGGTTTCAATCTCCTGGGCGACGCCCTGCGCGATACCCTCGATCCGCGTCTGAGAGGACAGCCGTGATCGTGCGGCCTGCCGGAGCAGATGACATTCCAGCTTTGGCAGCTATCGCCGAGAGGTCTTACCGGGCTGCCTTTGAGAACATCCTGGAGCCGGATGTGCTCGAAAGCCGAGACGCCACCTTCTTTGCGACGCGTTTCGCTTCGTCGTGGGAGGGAATGCTGGTCGCGTGTTCAGGCGAAGCGCCCGCAGGCTTCCTGCTTTTGACGGGCGGGCACATCGATATGCTGTTCATGGATCCCGCAGCCAGCGGCAGGGGAGGCGGTGCGGCTCTCCTGAAGGAGGCCGAACAGCGAGATGCGCGAACCCTCGAGTGCTTCCGCGACAACCATGCGGCTCGCCACTTCTATGAGCGTCACGGCTGGCGTGTGGAGCGGGAATACGACCGGGAGTTTGCCGGAAAAAGCCGCAGTTTCGTTCTCTACGCGAAGGGCTGACGCTCAGAGCGTCACCACCCGGCCTGTCCGCACCGCCTCGTCGGCCGCGAGCACGATGCGTAAGGAACGAACGGCGTCGTTCATGTGATCCGTCAGGTCCAGGTCCTCCTGAATCGCCCACAGCAGGTAGCGCTGCTCGCGCTCGCACAGATCGTCGTGGTCCGGCTCGTCCGTGGTGCTGATCCGCTCGTCGGCCCTCGCGAAGGTGCCGTCGTCCTTCAAGGCGGCATGGTGGAGAAGGATCTGGTTGGTCTTCGTGTGAGCGTTGATGTCGTCGGAGCGGATGTCGCCCGCCGTCTCGGCCATGACGATGCTGACGCTGCCCTTCGGGCCGATCACGTCCTTCACGAAATAGGCGGTCTCGCTCATCATGGGTCCCCAGCCGGCCTCGTACCAGCCGACAGAACCGTCGTCGAAGGTCACATGGAGATGGCCGTAATTGTACATGCCGGCCGGCATGTCCTCCGTCAGGCGGGTGCCGACGCCATGGACCTGCACGGGCTTGGCCTTCGTGATTTGGCACATGACGTCGACGTAATGCACGCCGCAATCGACGATGGGGGAGAGGGATTGCAGCAATCTCTTGTGCGCCTCCCAGGCGGCTCCGCTCGATTGCTGGTTGAGGTTCATGCGGAAGACGTGAGGCGTGCCGAGCGTCCTGGCGAGTTCGATGAACTTGATCCAGGAGGGGTGGTGGCGAAGGATGTAGCCGATGACGAGCTTGCGCCCGGTGCGCATGGCCGTATCAACGACCCGCTGCGCATCCTCGACCGTATCGGCCAGGGGCTTTTCCACGAAAACATGGGCGCCTGCTTCCATGGCCCGGATCGCATAAGGCGCATGGGTGTCAGACCAGGTGTTGATGGACACCACGTCCGGCTTTGTCGCCGTCAGCGCTTTCTCGAAATCGCTGAACCGTGGAGCACCATTCAGAGCCTCAGGCAATACCATGGTCTCGATGTTGCGCGTGCAGAGCCCTGCCACTTCGTAGCCCTCGATCCGCGTGTAGGCGAGGGCATGGGACAGGCCCATGTTGCCGAGGCCGACGACCAGAACCCGCTGCGCGCTCATCGACGCTTACCCCTTATTCGCTTTGCCCACCGATCCAAGTCTGCCGCACCTGCAGGCTCTCGTCGAGAAGGACGAGGTCGGCGCGGTAGCCCGGCGCGATGCGGCCGAGCTCGTGATCGAGGCGCAGGAAACTCGCCGGTGCAAGCGACGCCATGCGCAGCACGTCCGGCAAGGCGAGGCCCAGCCGCTCGACGCTGTTGCGCACGGCGCTCGCCATGTCGAGGTCGGAGCCGGCGAGCGTTCCGTCCTCCGTGGTAAGCCGGCCGTCCTTGCGGTAGATCGTGCGGCCGTGGAGCTCGAAGCTCGTCAGGTCCGTGCCGGTCACAGACATGGCGTCGGTCACGAGCATCATGCGCTCCGCGCCCTTGGCGGCGATCGCCACACGCAAGGCGGCATCGCTTACATGATGCCCGTCGACGATGAGGCCGCACCACGTATCCGGGCTGTCGAGCGCCGCACCCACGGGGCCCGGGTCGCGGCCGGCGAGCGGCGGCATGGCGTTGAAGAGATGCGTGAAGCCGCGCAAGCCGTGCCGGATCGCCTCCATGACGGTGTCGTAGTCGCTTGCCGTATGCCCGGCGCAGATCAGAACGCCGGCTGAAGCGAGCCGCGCGATGGAATCCATGCCGTTGCGCTCGGGCGCGAGCGTCACCAGGGTGCGGCCTTCCTTCAACGAGGTCAGGATGGCGATATCCTCCTCCTCCATCGGGCGCATGAAGGCGGGGTTGTGCACACCCTTGCGCTCGGGGCTGATGAAGGGGCCTTCGACATGGATGCCGAGAACGCCGGGAATGCGAGAAGCCAGAGCCTCGCGCATGGCCTCGACTCCTTCCGCCATCATCTCGCGCGTATCGGTGATGAAGGTCGGCAGGAGGCCGGTGGTGCCGTAGGCCCGGTGCGCCTGCGCGATGGTCCTGATTCCTTCGACGCTGCGCACGTCGTTGTAGAGGACACCGCCGCCGCCATTGACCTGAACGTCGATGAAGCCGGGCGCCAGGAGGCCGCTCACCGCGCGGCGCTTAATTCCGGCGCCGAGGTCCCGCTCATGCGGCACGGCGGCAATGCGGCCGCTCTCGATCACGACGGCGCGGCCGTCGAGCATGTGCGAGCCGTCGAACACGCGGGCTCCGGTCAGAGCGATGGGCATCAGACGGTCTCCGTCACCTTGCGCAGGCGCGGCGGGTTGTCGGGATTGCGCCCGCGTGCCAGCGCAATGGCGCTCACGAGGGGATAGAAGCTCTGAATGAGGGCAATCGGCGCGAGATAGGGGTGAACATCCTCGACGGCCGGCAGCATGACGGAAGCAGGGCCCTCGGCCGCACCTGCGACCACGACAGGGACCCCCTGTTCGTTCAGCCTCGTCACGAGATCGTTGACGCCGTTCAGGGTCTCGTCCTGCTGGCTCAGGACCATGATGGGGAAGTGGTCGCCGGCCAGGGTCCAGGGGCCGTGCATCAACTCGGCGGCGCTCATGGCTTCCGCATGCACGCCCGAGGTCTCCTTGAGCTTGAGCGCGGCTTCCTGGGCCACGGCGAAGCCGACGCCGCGTCCGACGACGAAGAGGTTGTCGGCGTCCGACAGGAGCGGCAGCGCGGGCGACCAATCGACGGCGGATGCTTTGGCGAGCACGTCGGGCAGCGTGTCGAGCGCGTTCAGCAGACCCTGGTCCTGGGACCAATGAGCGACGAGCTGCAGGCCCGCTGCCAGCGCCGCGATGAAGGATTTCGTGGCTGCCACGCTCTTCTCGGGGCCGGCATGCAGCGGCAGCACGACCTCGCAGGTGGAAGCGAGCGGCGAGGAGGTGTCGTTCACCAGCGCGACCGTCAGCGCGCCGTCATCGCGTCCCGCCTGGGCAAGGTTGAGAATGTCGGGGCTGCGACCCGATTGCGACACGGCGAGGAACAGCGCATCGCGCATGCGCGGGCGCGCCTCGTAGACGGATGTCACCGAAGGGCCGACGGAAGCCGTCACCAGACCGGAGTGGATCTCGAGCAGATATTTGACGAAGGTCGCCGCGTTGTCCGAGCTGCCCCGTGCGCAGGTCACCGCAAAGGGCGGAGCGGAGGCGCGCAGGCGCTCGCCCAGCTCCCGGCAGAGGGATGCGTTGTTGTCGAGCAGGCGCGCCACCACCTGGGGGGCCTCCTGCGCTTCGCGCAGCATGGCCGTGACGGTGGAAACAGCGCTGTTCGTTTCAGGTGTCATCATTGTGCATCCGTTCGGGCTGGCTGATCGTCAGCTCGGCCACGAAATCATAGGCATCGCCCCGGTAGTAGGACGAGGTGAATTCGACCACTTCACCGGTGGCCGTGAACGACCGGCGCTCGATATAAAGCGCCGGGCTCTGGGGCGGAACGCCGAGGAGCGAAGCCTGTTCCTCTGTCAGGAGCACTGCGTGCAGCCGCTGAAGGGCGCGCGTCGGCATGAAGCCCTTCTCGTGCAGCACTGCATAAAGGGATTGCTGCACCAGGGAGGGATCCGGCAGAACCCGAGACGGGATGACGGCGTTCTCGATGGCCATGGGAATGCCGTTCGCCAGGCGCAGGCGATTGACGCGGCTCACCCGGTCGCCGGGCGAGAGACCGAGCGCCATCAGCTCGTCCGTCGAGGCCTGCCCTGTCGACCGGCTCAGCATCACGGCCGAGGATTTCAGGCCGCGGGCCGACATGTCGTCCGTGAAGCTCGACAGGCGGGACAGGGGCTGCTCCAGCCGCATCTGCTGCGCGATGAAGGTGCCTGAGCCCCAGCGCTGAACGAGCACGCCTTTCTGCACGAGGCCCGTGATGGCCTTGCGCACGGTGACGCGCGAAATGCCGAGCTGCTTGGCAAGATCCCGCTCTCCGGGCAGGGCTGCATCGGCCTTGAGCGCGCCCTTGCGCACCGCTTCCTCGATGGATTGCTGTAGCTGGAGATAGAGAGGCGTCGGATTGGCCTCGTTCAGGGGAAGAAGCGACAGGGCCTCGCCGGCTTGATGGGTCATGAGAGCCTCTCTGCCATGGCCGTGCGGGCGAGCAGGATGGCGCCGTCGACAGCATCGGCCATGGGGGGCGCAATGGTCCGCTGGACAGGAGGCGGCAGCCAGGGGCGCATGGGCTCGGCCAAGCCGCCGAAGAGGCAGATGGCCGGAGCGCCCAGGTCGAGCAGGCGGGTGGCGATCAGGCCCAACCCGGCGGCAGCGCTCGCAACCAGCTCGATGCCGAGCGGGTCCCGCCGCTCGGCATAGTCAAGGACGAGCGGCGCATAGCGCCCGTAATCGCTCGGCCGGGCTTTGCCGACCCAGTCGACCAGGATCTCGAGGTCGTTCTTGAACTCGGCCAGCACCGCGTCCGAGAGCGGGGTCGATGGGGCGCGCCCGTCATGGGCCCAGATGCAGTGGCGCAGAAGTTCTCGCCCGATGGCGGCGCCGCTGCCCTCGTCGGACACCTCATAGCCCCAGCCTCCAACGTAGTGGCACTGGCCGCTCACGCCCCCATAGCCGCAGGAGCCGGTGCCGACGATGAGAATCGCCCCGTCGCCTCCGTTGAAGGCGCCGAGCCAGGCGGTGTGGGCATCCGTTTCGATCTCGAAGGATGCAAAGGGATGGGAGCGTGCCAGCAGGCGCTCGACCGCGCTGGTCTGGCCCGCGCCTGCAGCACCCATGCCGGCATGAACCCGGCCGAGGTCGCTCTCCTGAAGCCCTGCCTGGGACAGCGCTTCGCGGCACGCCGTCAGAATCGAGTTCCAGACCACGTCTGGATCGAGACGGATATTGGACGGGCCGCCCGTCCCTTCCCCCAGCAGATCGCCCTGCTCATTGCGCAGACGCGCCCGGCACTTGGTGCCGCCGCCATCGATGCCAAGGAACAGGAGGTCGGTCATGCGTGGAGGGATCTCAGGATCGGACATTCGGACGGCACAATGCCACTTAATGTCCAGTTCGGGAAGGGGCGGCAGCTTCATTGCCCAAGGTCCTGCATGTCGACCCTGTGGATGCAGATTCGCGAGAGCGCGGAGGGAGGTCGGCAGTTTCCAGAAGATCCGGCCGAAGGGGAGTTGTCTTTGAATTTTGCCGATACCAATATGAGGTCACTTGTCCAACGCATCGACCAGTGAAACAGTCATGGCTGCCCGCTGGAAGGCACAAGAATGCACAAAATGGGCACGGGGCAACAAAAGGGAACATGCTCGGAGGCGGGCTTCGACGCCGCCTCTGGAGTACGGAGGACGAAAACGATGAAGACGCTCCATTCGAAGGCTTTCCGGCGTCGTGCGGGACAGCTGCTGGCGACGGCATCCGTCGTCGCGGCCGCCCTGGCTTTCGCCAACGCCGCCTCGGCCCAGACCCTCACCATTGAGAGCTGGCGCAACGACGATGCGGAGGTTTGGAACAACAAGATCATTCCGGCCTTCAACAAGAAGCACCCGAATATCAAGGTGCAGTTCAAGGCCGATCCGCCGACCGAGTACAATGCCGCGCTCAATGCACGCCTGGCCGGCGGGACGGCCGGGGACCTCATCACCTGCCGTCCTTTCGACGCGTCCCTCGACCTGTTCAAGAAGGGCAATCTCGTTTCCATTAACGACGTGAAGGGCATCGAGAATTTCTCGGATGTGGCCAAGAGCGCCTGGTCCACGGACGACGGCAAGACCACCTTCTGCATGCCGATGGCCTCGGTGATCCACGGCTTCGTCTACAACAAGGAGATCTTCGACGAGCTGAAGCTGACGCCGCCGAAGACCATGGCCGAATTCCATGCGGTGCTCGACAAGATCAAGGCCGACGGCAAGTATACGCCCATCGCCATGGGCACGGCCGATCAGTGGGAAGCCGCCACCATGGGCTTCCAGAACATCGGCGTGAACTACTGGAAGGGCGAGGAGGGCCGCAAGGCGCTCATCGAGGGCAAGCAGAAATTCACCGACAAGCCCTACGTGGACACGTTCAAGGAACTGGCGAGCTGGGCTCCCTATATGGGCGACGGCTACAAGGCCCAGAAATACCCGGATACGCAGAACCTGTTCACCCTGGGCCGCGCGGCGATCTATCCGGCCGGCTCCTGGGATGTGCCGATCTTCCGCAAGCAGGCCGATTTCGAGTTCGACGCCTTTGCGCCGCCCGTGGTGAATGCCGGCGACAAGTGCTACATCAGCGACCACACCGACATCGCCCTCGGCATCAATGCCAAGTCGCAGAACATGGAAGCCGCCAAGACCTTCCTGTCCTGGTTGGCGTCGCCTGAATTCGCCGAGATCTACGCCAACGAGCTGCCGGGCTTCTTCCCGCTCTCCAAGGCAAAGGTGGAGGTGAAGGACCCAGTGGCGGCCAAGTTCGTCGGCTGGCGCGGCGATTGCGAAAGCTCGATCCGCAATTCCTACCAGATCCTGTCCCGCGGCACGCCGAACCTCGAGAACGAGCTCTGGAACGTGAGCGCCCAAGTGATGAACGGCACCATGAAGCCC
Source organism: Microvirga splendida (assembly GCF_016427565.1). Taxonomy (GTDB): domain Bacteria; phylum Pseudomonadota; class Alphaproteobacteria; order Rhizobiales; family Beijerinckiaceae; genus Microvirga; species Microvirga splendida. The sequence continues at coordinate 246,828 of NZ_JAELXT010000001.1, read as the reverse complement.
GAAGAAGCGGCCAAGAAGGTCGAGGACGGCCTCGCCAGCTGGTACGAGCCGCACAAGAAGTAAGCGAAGCACTGTAAGCGGGCCGTTCGGATGGGCGGCCCGCTCTTACTCTCCTCGATTTCAGGCAAGCATGACGGATCTCACGGCCTCCAGCGTGCAGTCGACGGACGTGGTTCCAGCCCGTTCGCGCTTCCCGATCCATATCGCGGTGTTTCTTGCACCTGCGCTCGCGATCTACACGCTGTTCTCGATCTACCCGCTGATCGACACCATCCGCCTGAGCCTCTATGCCGGCGATGAGACAGGCGCGCGCAGCTTCGTCGGGCTGCAGAATTTCGAGACGCTCCTGATGGATCCCAACTGGTCGGGCCAGTTCTGGAATGCGCTCACCAACAACCTGATCTTCTTCGCCATTCATATGGTGGTGCAGAACGGCATCGGGTTAGGATTAGCCATGCTGCTCAGCCTGCCGCGGCTGACCGGCGGCAGCGTCTATCGCACGCTCATCTTCCTGCCGACCATGCTTTCCGTGGTCATCATCGGCTTCATCTGGCAGCTGATCCTCAACCCTCTCTGGGGCATCGCGCCGAGCCTTCTGAAGGCAGTGGGGCTGGGCGGCTTGTTCGGCCCCTGGCTGGGGCAGGAATCGACGGCTCTGCTGACAGTCTCCCTCATTTCTGTGTGGCAATTCGTCGGCATCCCGATGATGCTGATCTATGCGGCCCTTCTGAACATCCCCGACGATCTGCTCGATGCGGCGACTGTCGACGGTGCAGGGCCGTTCAGCGTGTTCTGGTTCGTGCGCCTGCCTCTGATCCTGCCGACGCTTGGTGTTGTCTCGATCCTGACCTTCGTGGCAAATTTCAACGCCTTCGACCTGATCTACGCAATTAAGGGCGCGCTCGCCGGCCCGAATTTCTCAACCGATATTCTCGGCACCTTCTTCTATCGCACCTTCTTCGGCTTCCAGCTTCAGGTCGGCAGCCCGACCATGGGTGCGGCGGTGGCGACCGCGATGCTGATCATCATCCTGATCGGCATTCTGATTTACCTGTTTGGCGTGCAGCGGCGGCTGCAGCGGCACACCTTTTAAAGGAGACCGGGACATGACCGTCAGGCCCGGCCGCATCGCCGTCCATATCGCGCTGATCCTCTACACGATCCTGGCACTAGGCCCGATTTTTCTCATCCTGATCAACGCCTTCAAGACACGCCGGGCGATCTTCGCCGACCCGCTCGGCCTTCCCAATGCCCAGACCCTGACCACCATCGGCTTCGACCGTGTCTTCGCCAATTCCGATTTCGGCCTCTACTTCTTCAACAGCATGACCGTCACGGTCGTATCCCTGGTGCTGATCGTGCTCATCGGGGCCATGGCCGCCTGGGCGCTGACCGAATACCGCTTTCGCGGCAACACGCTTCTCAGCCTCTATCTCGCCATCGGCATCATGGTGCCAATCCGCCTCGGGAGCGTCAGCATCCTGCGCATGATGGTGGAGCTGAACCTCGTCAACACCCTGACGGCGCTGATCCTCGTCTATGTGGCTCAAGGGTTGCCGCTCGCGATCCTGATTCTCGGCGAGTTCATCCAGCAGATCCCGAAGGATCTGCGCGATGCAGCCCGCTGCGACGGCGTGAGCGAGTACCGGATCTTCTTCAGCATCATCCTGCCCCTCATCAGCCCGGCCATCGCGACCGTCGCCGTGTTCACCATGGTGCCTGTGTGGAACGATCTCTGGTTCCCGCTGATCCTCGCGCCCGGCGATGGCAAGCAGACGATCACACTGGGTGTGCAGCAGTTCATCGGCCAGTATGTGACGGACTGGAATGCGGTGCTCGCCTCCCTGACGTTGGCGATCGCGCCCGTACTCGTTCTCTATCTTCTCTTCTCCCGCTATCTCGTGCGCGGCCTGACCGCCGGCGCCGTGAAGTGAGCATCATTCCAGGAATTCACCACGATGGCTGAGGTTTCTCTCCACGGCGTTGCCAAGTCCTTCGGAGCGACGGAGATCCTGCGGGATATCGACCTTTCCGTCGACGACGGAGAGTTCGTCGTCTTCGTCGGTCCGTCGGGCTGCGGCAAGTCCACGTTGCTGCGCATCATCGCGGGCCTTGAGACGGTGAGCGGCGGCGAGATCCGGATCGGCAACAGGCGGGTGAACGAGTTGCCGCCGGCGGATCGCAAGATCGCCATGGTCTTTCAGTCCTACGCGCTCTACCCGCATATGAGCGTCTACAAGAACATGGCCTTCGGGCTGAAGTTCGCGAAGGCCAACAAGACGGAGGTGGACCGCCGGGTACGGCAGGCCGCCGAGATCCTGAAGCTGACGCCGTTGCTCGACCGTAAGCCGCGGGAGCTGTCGGGCGGCCAGCGCCAGCGCGTCGCTATCGGTCGCGCCATCGTGCGCAACCCCAGCGTCTTCCTTTTCGACGAGCCCTTGTCGAATCTCGATGCGGCTCTGCGGGTCAACACGCGCCTGGAAATCGCCAAACTACACCGGGATCTCGGCGCCACCATGATTTACGTTACTCACGATCAGGTCGAAGCCATGACGCTGGCGTCCAAGATCGTGGTGCTGAACCAGGGCCGGATCGAGCAGGTCGGGGCGCCGCTGGAGCTCTACCGCCACCCGCGCAACCTGTTCGTCGCCGGCTTCATCGGCTCGCCGCGCATGAATTTCATCCAGGGGCAGGTTCTTCGGACAGGCGAAGGCCAGGCCACGGTCGGTTTCGCCGGCACGGAAGCGGCTGTGGCCGTGAAGCCCGGCAGCGTGAAGCCGGGCGATGCCGTGACAGTGGGCATCAGGCCCGAGCACATGGAGGAGGGAGGGGCCGACGCTACCCCCCTCAGAGGCACCATCGATGCCGTGGAGCAGCTCGGTGAGTCGAGCTACGTCTACATGCGCCTCGCCAGCGGCGACGATGTGATCGTCCGTGCTCCCGGCGAGACCGAGGCGGCTCCGGGCGGGTCCTATACGGCCCATGTGCCGGTTCGTGCGCTCCACGTGTTCGATGCGGCAGGGCTTTCGGTCTTGGCCGCGCGTTCCTGAGGCGAGGCTTCGTTCACGAATTCGAGACGGCCGCCGCGATCCTCGGCGCCAGCGCGCTGTTGAGGATGGTCGCGGGCGGACCTGAGGCGACGACCCTGCCGTCGGCCACAAAGGCCATTTGATCCGCCACGTCGGCAGCATCCTCCGGCGTGTGGATCGTCATGAGGATGGTGACCGGGCGCTTGCGCCGCATGTCGTCGACGAGCAGGATCATGTCACGGCGCAGCGTCGGGTCGAGGCTGCTGAAGGGCTCATCCAGCAGGATGAGCGGTCGGCCGGAGACCAGGGCGCGCGCCAATGCCACGCGCTGGCGCTGGCCTCCCGACATCTCGCCGGGCTTGCGGGTGCCGAACCCGGTCAGGCCGACGGCCTCCAAGGTGTCTTCGATCAGCGCCTTCTCACCGTCGGTCAGACGCAAGGAGGGCCGGAGGCCCAGGCCCACGTTCTGCGTGACGCTCAGGTGAGGAAACAGGTTGTGATCCTGAAAGACGATGGCAACAGGCCGCTTGGCAGGCTCGAGCGGCAGCAGGTTCTGGCCATGGAGGGTCAGCGTTCCGCTCTCGGGCGTCTCGAAGCCGGCGATCATGTGCAGCAGGGTCGTCTTGCCGCCGCCTGACGGGCCGATGACGGCGCACAGGTGCCCCGCCTTCACCGCAAGAGTGTAGTCCGCCACGAAGTCGGGCCATGACAGGCGGCAGTTCTCAATCGTCAGCATGGGACAGGCGACCTGAAAGATGAGCGAGCAGGAAGGCAACGAGAACGATGACGAGGCCGATGGCCGACGCCTCATCGAGCCGGTAGGCGCCGAGACGCTCGTAGAGAAGGTAGGGCAGCGTCACCAGCTCCGTGCCGCCGAACAGCGCGATGATGCCGAAATCGCCGAACGACAAAGCCATCGCCAGGGCAAAGCCGGCGGCAAGAGGCTTCCTCAGCACGGGCCAGTCCATGATCGTGAGCTTCGCCCAGCCGGTGACGCCGAGCGAGGCTGCCACCCGGCCATAGCGCTCCTCGACGGTGAGCAGATGGGGCGCGACATAGCGATAGGCGAATGGCACGGCGGCCAACCCATTGATGAGCGGCAGAAGGATCAGACCGGCGGATGCCGGATCGCCGAAGCGCTGGATCAGCAGGAAGAGGCCCGCCGTCAGGGCGAAGGGCGGAATGGCGAGAAGGGTATCGGGCAGAAAGTCATAGAAGGCTGCGATGCGTGGCGAGCGCAGGACGAGGCGCCTCCGCCGTGCCGCGGAGGCGAGTGCGAGAGCGAGCACGCAGGCGATGATTGCGGCGGCGGAAGCGATGACCATGCTGGTGACGAAGGCCTGGAGAAGATCGAGGCCGATGATGTCGGGAACATTGCGAAGGCCTGTCAGGACGCTGAAGGCGAGGGGAACGATGAAGAGCGCCCCGATCGCGAGCAGCACGGTATCCACGATCTTCAGGCGGGGATCCTTTGCATCGGGACGGCGGACGAGGCTGCGGACCGTATGCCCGGCGGGCGGGCGGATGAAGGCCCAATGCAGGAGTGCCGTCATCGACAGGCAGATCACGAGCTGGATCAGAGCCAGCCAGGCGACGCGGCCGAAATCGAGGTCGATCTTGAGCGCCTCGTAGATCGCCACCTCAAGGGTGGAGCGGCTCGGGCCGCCGCCGAGCGCCAGCACGATGGCGAAGCTCTTGAAGCACATGAGGAAGATCAGGCCCGCAATGCCTGGCAGCTCCGCGCGCAGCACCGGCCAGTCGAGGTGGCGAAAGACCTGCGCCGGCGTGAAGCCGAATGCGGTGGCGAGGCGCCAGTGCTCGGCGGGAATCTGGGCCAAGCCATCCAGCGTGACCCGCGCCACGAAGGGAGCGTTCAGGAACACGTGAGCGATGAGAATGCCGGGATAGCCGAAGATGCTGAAGCCGCCTTCCCATCCGAAAAACGCGAGCATCTCGGCGAGCCATCCGCTGCGGCCATAGACGGCGAAGACTGCGAAGACGACCACGATGGTGGGCATCACCATCGTGGTGCTCAGGGCCGCAAGAACAACATACCGGCCTGGGAAGCTGCGGCGCACGAGGGCAAGCGCGAGGCCGATGCCGAGAGCAAGGGACAGGGCCGTCGAGAGCGTCGCCTGGATGATCGAGAAGGCGAGCACGCGGCCGAGATAAGGGCCGATGGAGAAAAGCGTCGGCGTTCCTCCATCGAAAGTGGCAAGCGCGATGAAGCCGCCCGCAACCAACCCTAAGATGACAAAAGCCACCAGGCTTCCGGGATGGGGCAGCTTCAAGGTCAGCATGAGCGATCAGCGCGCCGTGGCGTTGAGCCAGGCATCGGTGAAGGCGCGGCGGTTCTCCTGCACCTCCTCGGGCGTGAAGAGAAGCGCCTGGCTCGGTTCGATCATCCCCTTGAGAGCCTCAGGCATGCCCGATGGCGGGTTCTTCGCCGGGTACATCCAGTTGGTCTCCGGGATCGCCGTCTGGAACGGTTCGCTGAGGATGAAGGCCATGAACTTCCTGGCGAGTTCCGGCTGCTTCGTGGTGCGCGTCATGCCGGCGAGCTCCACGTGCAGGTAGTGCCCCTCGCTGAAGGCTGCGGCCTTGTAGTTGTCCTTCTTCTCCGCGACGATGTGATAGGCGGGAGACGTGGTGTAGGACATCACCATGTCGGCCTCGCCCTTCAGGAAGAGGCCGTAGGCCTCCGACCAGCCCTTAGTGAAGGTGACGATGCGGGGCTTGAGCTTGCCCCAAGCCTCGCCGGCGTCGTCGCCATAGACCTTCTGCATCCAGAGCAGAAGGCCGAGGCCCGGCGCGCTGGTGCGGGGATCCTGCAGCACAACCTTCGGGCCGTTGGGATTGTCGACCAGTTCCTTCAGGCTCTTCGGCGGGTTGGGCAGCTTGTTGGCGTCATACACGAAGGCATAGTAGCCCCAGTCGAAGGGAATGAAGGTGTCGTCCTTCCAATCGATGGGAAGCGACAAGTCCTTCACCTCCACGCCATGGGGGGCAAACAGGTTGAGGGACTTGGCTTCCGCCATCAGATTCATGTCGAGGCCGACCACTACATCGGCTTTGGTGTTCTGGCCTTCCAGGCGCAGCCGCCCGAGCAGGCTGCCGGCATCCTCGGCGGTGACCCAGGTGAGGTCGCAGTTGCAGGTCGCCTCAAACCGTTCCTCGACGGTCTTTGCGGGACCGTACTTCCCGGCGAACGAGCTGTAAGTGTAGACGGTGAGCGTCGGCTTTGTCTGAGCCTGGGCAAGGCCTGTGGCCAGTCCGAGCGAGGCGAGGGTGAGAAGAAGGCGGCGTAACATCTTAAGGGCGCTCCCATGCATGCAGCAGGCCGGACTGGCGGCGCAAATTGCACGGGGCATAGCTTTTATGGCGATGTCGCATGCTCATTCCCTCCGCCGGCATGACCCGGATCAGGTTCGACGGGTCGGCGGCCTGGCCGCCTCTCAGCCCCGTATGAGGCTCCCCGTGAGACGCTTTGGTTCTAAAGCATCGGACCCAAAAGTGGAAGCCACTTTTGGGATCAATCCGATGCTCACCTTTTTTTGATAGGCGCATCGTGCGGAAAACCGGGACCACTTTTCCGCACGATGCGCTGGACAGATCAGGGGCGTCCACAAGCCACCCCTGTCGAGTTCACTTCCGGCTGCCCTTGTCCATTCCGGCCCGGCGCAGGGCATCAGCCAGAGCGCCGCCAGAGGCCGTTGCCTGTGGAGCGGGTTTCCGCTCGCTCTGGGCCCGATGCTTCTGGAAGGCTCCCCGGTTGTCGTCCTGCCGCCCAGAGGGGCGCTTCTCGGCCGGGTCGCTCATGCGCATGGTGAGCGAGATGCGCTTGCGGGGAATGTCGACCTCGAGCACCTTCACCTTCACGATGTCGCCCGGCTTCACCACGGTGCGCGGATCCTTCACGAAGGTGTCGGCAAGCGCAGAGATGTGCACGAGGCCGTCCTGGTGCACGCCGATATCCACGAAGGCGCCGAAGGCCGCCACGTTGGTGACGACGCCTTCCAGCATCATGCCGGGCTTCAGGTCGCCGATCTTCTCCACGCCTTCCATGAAGGTTGCGGTCTTGAACTCGGGGCGCGGATCGCGGCCGGGCTTCTCCAGCTCGCTCAGGATGTCCTTGACGGTCGGGACGCCGAACTTCTCGTCTGTGAAGCTCTGCGGATTGAGCTTCTTCAGCACGGCACCGTTGCCGATCACCACCTTGATGTCGCTCTTCGTGGCTTCGAGAATGCGGCGCACCACCGGATAGGCTTCCGGATGGACGCCGGAGGCATCGAGCGGATCGTCGCCGTTCGGAATGCGCAGGAAGCCTGCGGCCTGCTCGAAGGTCTTAGGCCCGAGACCTGAGACCTTGGTCAGCGCTTTGCGTGTCTTGAACGGACCGTTGGCGTCACGATGGGTAACGATGTTCTGCGCAACCCAATCGCCGAGGCCCGAGACGCGGGCGAGCAGCGGGGCGGACGCCGTGTTGAGATCGACACCGACCGCGTTCACGCAGTCTTCCACCACCGCGTCGAGGGAGCGGGAAAGCTTGTACTCGGCGAGATCATGCTGGTACTGCCCGACACCGATGGATTTCGGGTCGATCTTCACGAGCTCCGCCAGAGGATCCTGCAGGCGGCGGGCGATGGAGACCGCGCCGCGGATAGACACGTCGAGATCCGGCAGTTCCTGGCTCGCATAGGCGGAGGCCGAATAGACGGAGGCGCCCGCTTCTGAGACCATGATCTTGGTGAGCGTCAGGTCCGGGTGCTTCGACACCAGTTCGGCTGCGAGCTTGTCGGTCTCGCGGGATGCCGTGCCATTGCCGATGGCGACGAGCTCGACCTTGTGAACCCGGCAGAGCCGCGCCAGCGTTGCAATCGACTCGTCCCATTGCCGCTTGGGCTCATGCGGGTAGATGGTGTCGGTGGCCACCACCTTGCCGGTGGCATCCACCACCGCCACCTTCACGCCGGTGCGATAACCCGGATCGAGGCCGAGCGTCGGTCGGGCGCCGGCAGGGGCTGCCAGCAGAAGGTCGCGCAGGTTGCCGGCGAACACCTTCACGGCCTCGTCCTCGGCCAGCTGCCAGAGCTTCATCTTCATGTCGAGTTCGATGGAGAAGCGCAGCTTCGTCCGCCACGCCCAGCGGACCGTATCGAGCAGCCACTTGTCGCCGGGGCGGCCCTGCTCCGTGATGCTGAACGCAAGTGCGACGCGGCCCTCGTAGCGGCTGACATAGCCGGGCTCGGCCGCCTCCTTGTCCTCCTCCATGCGCAGGTCGAGGATCTCCTCCTTCTCGCCGCGGAACAGCGCGAGAATGCGGTGGGAGGGCAGCTTGGTCAGGGGCTCGGCGAAGTCGAAATAATCCGAGAACTTGGCTCCGTCGCTCTGCTTGCCGTCGCACACCTTCGAGGTGAGGCTGCCGCGCTCCCAATAGATCTCACGCAGGGCGCCAAGGAGTTCAGCGTTCTCCGCGAAGCGCTCGACCAGGATGGAGCGAGCGCCTTCGAGAGCAGCCTCCGGCGTGGCGACGTCCTTCTCCGGGTTCACGAAGGCGGCGGCGGCCTCCTTCGGCTCGCGGGCGGGCTCAGTCAGGAGCAGATCGGCCAGGGGCTCCAGGCCGGCTTCCCTGGCGATCTGTGCCTTGGTGCGGCGCTTGGGCTTGTAGGGCAGGTAGAGGTCTTCGAGCCGCGCCTTGGTGTCGGCGGTGTTGATCTGGAGCGCCAGCTCGTCGGTCAGCTTGCCCTGCTCGCGGATGCTGTCGAGGATCGTCTTGCGGCGGCTCTCCAGCTCGCGCAAGTAGCCCAAGCGCTCCTCCAGGGTGCGCAGCTGGGCATCGTCCAGGGTGCCGGTGACTTCCTTGCGGTAGCGCGCGATGAAGGGCACGGTCGAGCCGCCGTCGAGGAGCTCGATGGCCGCCTTGACCTGCCACTCCTGAACATTCAGTTCGTCCGCAATGCGCTGACCGATGGATAGCATGAAAGTCTCCGAGAAAGCGTAAGGCGCGGCTTCTACGGTGCGGGGAGCCCCCGGGTCAACGGCCTGTCCACAGCGCCGGGGTCGCAGTGCCGATGGGTCAGGCATGCTTCCCGACGATTCCTCTTGGCTCCGGAAGCCTTGGCGTATAGACCGTCCGGCCCTTCCCGCCCGCTTCCGAGGTCTCCATGCCCCAATCCCACGATTTTTCCATCGGCATCGATTTCGGCACCAGCAACACGGTCGTGGCCATCGCGGGCCCGGACGGGCAGGTCGAGGCCCTGACCTTCGAGCATGGGGGCGAGAGCCTCAAGGTCTTCGTGACCGCGCTCTGCTTCTGGGACGAGCGGCATGGCAACGGGCTGCGGACCCAGGTGGAAGGCGGCCCCTGGGCCATCGAGCAGTTCCTCGAAGGGCTCCACGCGCATCGGTTCATCCAGTCGTTCAAGACCTTTGCGGCAAGCCCGACCTTCAAGGAGACCCGCATCTTTCGGGAACGCTACGGCTTCGAGGATCTGTTGAGCGCCTTTCTGCGCACCCTCGTCCGCCACGGCGGCTCCCGCCTGGATTGGGGCGCCCGAAACGTGATCATCGGCCGGCCCGTCCGGTTCGCCGGCTACAATCCGGACGATGCTCTCGCCATGCAGCGATACCAGGCCGCCTTCGGGCGGCTTGGCGCGGAGCATGCCCGCTATGTCTATGAGCCTGTGGGAGCGGCCTTCTTCTATGCCAGGCAGCTCGACCATGACGCGACCGTGCTCGTGGCGGATTTCGGCGGCGGCACCAGCGACTTTTCCGTGATGCGCTTTTCCAAGGCCGGCGGGGTGTTGAGGGCCGAGCCGCTCGGCCATGCGGGCATCGGCCTCGCAGGCGATGCCTTCGACTACCGCATCGTCGACCGGGTCGTCTCGCCCCGCCTGGGCAAGGGCGGGCTCTACCGCTCCATGGGCAAGATCCTGTCGATCCCGAACCACTACTACGCCAACTTCGCCCGCTGGAACCAACTCGCCATGATGAAGGGCAGCGGCGATCTGAAGGAGCTGCGGGAGCTCGCCCGAGCCGCGCTCGAGCCCGAGCCGCTCGAGAAATTCATCGACATCATCGAATACGATCTGGGCTTTGCCCTCTACCGGGCCGTGTCGTCGGCCAAGGTGGCGCTTTCAAGCGAGGAAGAGACGGACTTCCGCTTCCAGGGCGAGGGCGTCGACATTCAGGCCCGGATCACCCGCGCCGAATTCGAGGACTGGATCGCCGAAGACGTGGCAAAAATCGCCGGCACGGTGGACGAGGCGCTCGCCAAGGCCAATGTGGGCCCGGAGCAGATCGAGCGCGTCTTCCTCACGGGTGGCACCTCCTTCGTGCCCGCCATCCGCCGCCTGTTCGTGGATCGCTTCGGCGAAACCCGCCTGACCTCGGCCGATCAGTTCGAGTCGATCGCCTACGGCCTCGCCCTGATGGGCCAGACGGAGGAACCCGGCCGTTGGGCTATCGCCAACTAGAGGCCTCAGGCTACAGAGTTTCGGAACTGTGCTCCGGCTGGCCGGTTGAGATCGGAGGGATGCATCCTGAGAGGCGTGCATCTCCAGAGCATCAATCGTGTTAGGAGAGCGCCATGTCCCGCGGTAATAAATCTGCCTATACAGACAAGCAGAAGCGCAAGGCCGAGCATATCGAGGAATCCTATGAGAGCCGCGGCCTTTCCGAGAAGGAAGCCGAGCGCCGGGCTTGGGCGACCGTCAACAAACAGGACGGCGGTGGCAAGAAGAGCGGCTCCGGACGCAGCTAAAGGCATAGCTGGGCCGCCTTCTGTGGGTAGTGCGCCCGGCAGCAAGCAGGTGTATGAGGGTCCCCTGACCCCTTGCCAAGCTCTGCCATGGAGGAAGCCTTGCTCACGAGTTTTGCCGCCGGCGTCTATGTCATCTGTCCCACGCCTTTCGAAAGCGATGGGCGGGTGGACGTCGCTTCGACCGACCGGATGGTCGAGGCCTATCTCGAAGCCGGGGCCACCGGGCTGACCATCCTCGGCATCATGGGCGAAGCGCCCAAACTGGCAGCCGACGAGGCGCTGGCCTTCGCCCGTCAGGTGATCGCCACGGTGGCGGGCCGCGTTCCCGTGATCGTCGGCGTCTCGGCAGCGGGCTTCGCCGCCATGTCGGGACTGTCCTCCAAGGTGATGGATGCGGGTGCCGCCGGCGTCATGATCGCCCCGCCTTCGACGTTGAAGACCGACGACCAGATCGTCTCCTATTACGCCGATGCGGTGGAGGCGATCGGCACGGATGTGCCATGGGTGATCCAAGATTACCCGCTCACGACCAATGTGGTCATGACTCCAAAGGTGATCATACGCATCATCGAGCAGAGCCCCTCCTGCGTGATGCTCAAGCACGAGGACTGGCCGGGCCTCGACAAGATCACCGCTCTGCGCCGCGCGAGCGATGCCGGCCAAGTGCGCCGCGTGTCGATTCTCTGCGGCAATGGCGGCATGTTCCTGCCCTTTGAGATGGAGCGCGGTGCCGACGGTGCCATGACGGGCTATGCCTATCCCGAGATGCTGGTGGGCGTGGTCAATCTCATCAACGAGGGCAAGCGCAAGGAAGCGCACGACCTCTTCGACCGGCATCTGCCGCTGGTGCGCTACGAGACGCAGCCGGGCGTCGGTCTGGCGGTGCGCAAATACGTCCTGAAGCGGCGCGGCATCATCGCGACCGACACGCTGCGCAAGCCCGGGCCGAAGCTGAGCCCGGAGACAATTGCCGATATCGAATGGCTGATGGAGCGCATCGAGCGCCCATAAGACAAGGGGAGTTACAAGCATGAAAACAGGACTGGAAGGAAAGCGCGCGCTCGTTCTCGGCGCGAGCAAGGGGTTGGGCTTCGGCATCGCCCAGGGGTTGGCGGAAGAAGGCGCCCGCGTCGCCATCGCTAGCCGCACGATGGAGGGCTCAAAGGCCGCTGCCGACAGGATCGGCAACGGCGTCCTGCCGTTCGTCTGCGATACCGGCAAGGTCGATCAGGTCGACGCCCTGGTGAAGGATGTCACGGATGCATTGGGTGGCGTGGACATCCTCGTGCTCAACAGCGGCGGTCCTCCTCCTGGCAAGGCGCAGGGCGTGTCGTCCGATCAGTGGCGGCAATCCTTCGACGCGATGTTCGTCAATCTGGTGCGGATCGCCGATCAGCTTCTGCCCGGGATGATTGAGCGCAAGTTCGGCCGCATCATCTCGGTGATCTCGTCCGGCGTGATCCAGCCGATCCCGAACCTCGCGATCTCCAACGCCATCCGTCCCGCCCTCGTAGGCTGGGGCAAGACCCTGGCGAGCGAGGTTGCCTCCTCGGGCGTGACCGTGAATGCCATCGCGCCGGGCCGCATCGCGACAGACCGCCTGAAGCAGCTCGATGCGGCGAATGCCGAGCGCACCGGCCGCTCCGTCGAGGACGTCGCCGCTGCGGCCCGTGCCGGCATTCCCGCAGGCCGCTATGGCGAGATCGAGGAGTTTGCGGCCGCCGCCGTGTTCCTTGCCAGCGAGAAGGCTTCCTTCATGACGGGCTCGATCCTGCGCGTCGACGGCGGCCAGATCTCGTCTGTGACCTGATTGAAGATGGGTGAGGCAGGATCCTGCCTCACCCTCACGCGATGACGCCGGCCGCGTAGAGAGCAATCCCCGCAGCCGAAGTCGCAGCCAGGGTTGGCAGCATCCCGACGTGGAAGCGGAACATGGCGACGATGGCCGCCGCAGACAGCAGCAGCGCCCAGAGATTTGCGCTCTGCCACACGGGCGCATCGAAGCTAAAAGCTCCCCATTCCACAGGACGCACATCGCTGAAGATCGTGTGGATGCCGAACCAGATGGCGAGGTTCAGGATCACGCCCACAACGGCCGCCGTGATGGCAGTGAGCGCACCGCTCAAGGCCCTGTTGCCGCGCAGGGCCTCGATGTAGGGAGCGCCGAGGAAGATCCAGAGGAAGCAGGGTGCGAAAGTCACCCATGTGGCGAGAAGGCCACCCAGCGTTGCGGCCAGCAGCGGGTCGAGCGTGCCTGCATCGCGGAGAGCTGCCATGAAGCCCACGAATTGCAGCACCATGATCAACGGCCCCGGCGTCGTCTCGGCCATGCCGAGCCCGTCCAGCATCTCGCCTGGCTGCAGCCAGCCATGGGTCTCGACCGCCTGCTGCGCCACATAGGCCAGAACTGCATAGGCGCCACCGAACGTCACCATCGCCATCTTGGAGAAGAAAACAGCAATCTGGCTGAAGACATTGCTGCCGCCGAGAATCAACAGGAGGGCGGCAACCGGCAAGAGCCAGAGCGCCAGCCAAACAGCGGCTATACGCAGGCTCCGCCCTGTGTTGGGTCTGGCGTGTGCTGGCAGATGCTCCCCGAGCAGGTTGTCCGATTCCGCCCCACTTTGGCTGCCATGCCCGCCGCCATGGAACTGTGGCAGATTTGCTTTCCCTCCAAGAAAGCCGATCAAACCCGCAGCAAGAATGATCAGCGGAAACGGTGCATCGAGAAAGAAGATCGCCACGAAGGCAGCCGCCGCGATCCCGATCAGCACTGAATTCTTGAGCGCGCGTCTGCCGATGCGCACCACCGCTTCCAGCACGATGGCGAGCACGGCCGCCTTCAGGCCGAAGAAGAGCGCCGCGACGAAGCCGACATTCCCGTAAAGGGCATAGATCCAGCTCAGGCCCATGATGGCGATGATGCCCGGCAGGATGAACAGGCCGCCCGCCATGAGGCCGCCGAGGGTACGGTGCATGAGCCAGCCGACATAGGTGGCGAGCTGCTGCGCTTCGGGTCCCGGCAGGAGCATGCAGTAGTTGAGCGCATGGAGAAACCGGCTCTCCGAGATCCAGCGCCTCTCCTCGACCAGGATGCGGTGCATCACGGCAATCTGGCCCGCCGGCCCGCCGAAGCTCAAGGCCGCGACTCGCAGCCAGACGCGAAAGGCTTCGCCTAAGGAGACGCCATGGCCTGGCCGAGCTTGAGACGCCGAGCTCCTCGTGGATTGTGCCGTCTCGTTCACATCAAGCTCCCGGCTTCTTCGAGGGCCAGCTGTGGGTCTCGTCCGTGGCATCCCGGCACCAGCGATAGAACGCATCGTAGAGCAGAAGCCCGGCCTCGAGCTGGGCGAGATCGTCCGAATACATGCGGGATAGCCCTAGGGAAGCGGCCAGCAGACCCGAGGCTTCGGGGGCGAGGTCGAGCCGAGCCGTGTCGGCGCCTCTCACGATCACGGCGAGGTGCTTCAAGGGCTTCGTGTCAAGCCTGAACTCCTCGACCATCACGTCGAAGGTGCAAAGCTCTCCACGATGGCTCCAGAAGATGTTTTCACCCTCGATGTCGAAAGGTGTGGCTTCAAATCGCTCCACGACGCCAGGAACTTCGGAGGTTGGAACGAACAGGAAAACTGCGTGCGGGTCAACGAAACGGCGGATCAGCCACGGGCAGGCGATCCGGTCGATCTTCGGGCGCGAGCGCGTCACCCAGAGCGTTCGCCCCTGCAGATCACGGGGTGGGATCCTAGCGGCGGGCACCATAGGCAAGTCAGCTTGAGCCCAGGCTAAAGTCCCTCCTTCAAGGGTGTCGGCCGGTATGCCTGCATGGCGGAGCCAGGCTGCAACGCCATGACTGAGCTTTAGCCCTTTTTGACAGATCACGATGGCAGATCTGCCTGTGAACTCTCGAGCCCAGTCCGAGACCGTCTCGAATGGGCGCCTGATCGAACCAGGAATGAGGCGCGGATCGTTCTCGAAATCCTCATCAGTACGGACGTCAACGAGGACCGGGCACTTGGGGGTGCCGACAAGGCGAGCAAGCTTTTCAGGCGGGATGGTGTTGAATGACGACATGATGCATCCGTGAGTTCGTGGTGCGGATGCGATGCTTGGGCATGTCGCCTCGTGGGGAGATCGCGATCCCCATAGCCGTCATCAAAGTTCAGCCCTGCGATCTTGTCAAATCAATTCAATGGTCTCTGAAGCGGCCTCAGAAATCCTGCTCGGTGCTCCGCTCTAGTGTCTGAATTACGAGACCATTTTCGATCAATGTGGTCCACACATCCTCGGCGGTGTCGGCGAAGTTGACCAGTTCTCGGTCCTTCTCACTCACCATGCCATGTTCGAGAAGGGCGTCGAACTTGACGACGGATTGCCAGTAGGCCTTGTCGAAGAGGACGATGGGCAGGGGCGGCGCCTTCCCGGTCTGCCGGAGGGTCAGGAGCTCGAACAGTTCGTCCAGGGTGCCGAAGCCTCCGGGGAACACCACGAGCGCGTTGGCGCGCATGGCCAGGTGCATCTTGCGCATCGCGAAGTAGTGGAAGCGGAAGGTTAGGTCCGGCGTGGAATAGGCGTTGGGCTCCTGCTCGTGCGGCAGGGTGATGTTGAAGCCGATGGACGGCGCACCCACGTCGAAGGCTCCCCGGTTCGCCGCCTCCATGATGCCGGGACCGCCTCCTGTGGCAATGACATTGTCCCGCGTCCCGCTGGTGACGGCCAGGGCGCCGCCGCGCTGCGAGGCGATGGCGCCGAAGGACCGCGCCTCCCGGTACCAGTAGGGATGTCGCCCAGGTCCGTCCTCCCTGACCCGGGCACTGCCGAACACGACGACGGTCGAGCGCACACCCCAGGTTCGCAGGTGCTCCTCGGCCTTGGCGTATTCCAGCATGAACCGCATGCCCCGCATGCTGTCGCCGAGCAGGAAATCCTGGTCCATCGCGGCCAGACGGTAGGAGGGCGAGGCCATGTTGGCCGCAGCAGAACGTTTGCTGTCATCCATAGGGTGGGCTCCTTTGACCCAGCCAAGCCAAAGCACAGATTCGAAGCGGCGTTAACTCCCCGTTGGATTGGTGGGAATTTCCTGAGGGCTGGACGGCGGAATGCCCACCGGCTCGCCCGGGCTGGGGGCTTCACTCGGCGTGGTCGGGGGAACGCCCAAGGGTTCCTGGTGGCCCGGAAGGCCGGCAGGGCCCGGATCGGGATGCACGGGCTGCGGTGCCGGACTAGGCACGTCGGGTTGTGGATTCGGAGATGGTGTATCTGACAATTCTCGCATCCTTTTCCTGCTCGGTGCCGGTCGGCACGTGCATGACACGGCAACGACGTAACTAGGGTGCGAACGGGGGATGAACCGGGTTTGTTCCGAGCCCTCCCCGCAGGACAGACCTGCAATGAATTTTCGCTATAGCCGCTTGCGGCATGCTCGCTATATCAAAGGCCCACAGGGGAGAGGGCGAGGAACGGCCCTCAAGGAAAGCGAGCGCCAGCCGATGGACCACGCGTCTTCAACGAACATTGCCCGTATTCTGCCGGAGGACGGCTTCCAGGGGGCCCTTGTCGGGCGTGTCTGGCGTCCGGGCCAAGGGCCTTCGGTCGTGGCGGTGAGGGATGATGGCCTCTTTGATATCTCCTCCACATGCGCCACGGTGAGCGAGCTTGCCGCCATGGCCGATCCGGCCGGCGTGGTCAAAGCTGCACAGGGCGAGCGGATCGGATCGCTTGAAGACATCGCGGGCAATGCCGCGCCCGACAGGCGCGATGCCTCGAAACCCTGGCTGTTGGCGCCGATCGACCTTCAGGTCGTCAAGGCTGCGGGCGTTACCTTCGCGGTCTCCATGCTGGAGCGCGTCATCGAGGAGCGCGCACGGGGCGATGCCAGCGCGGCAGCGGCGATCCGGGCTGAGGTCCTTCGGCTTGTCGGCGACGATCTCAGCCGCCTCAAGCCGGGCTCCGCCGAGGCCATGGCGCTGAAAGAGGTTCTCATGGCTCAGGGAGCCTGGAGCCAGTACCTCGAGGTGGGCATCGGGCCGGACGCGGAGGTCTTCACGAAGGCACCGACGCTGTCATCGGTCGGCGCTTTCATGGATGCCGGGCTGCATCCCAAATCCACCTGGAACAATCCCGAGCCGGAAGTGGTGGTGATCGTCACCGCCGAAGGAAAGATTGTGGGCGCGACTCTCGGCAACGACGTGAACCTGCGTGACTTCGAGGGCCGCTCGGCGCTGCTGCTCTCGAAAGCCAAGGACAACAATGCATCCTGCTCCGTCGGCCCGTTCATCCGCTTCTTCGATGAGACCTTCTCCCTCGACGACGTGCGCCAGACCAATGTGACGCTGACGGTCGAAGGCGAGGACGGCTTCAGGCTTGAAGGATCGTCCTCGATCACGAAGATCAGCCGCGACCCCGAGGATCTTGTGGCGCAGACCGTTGGGCCGCATCATCAATATCCCGACGGGTTCGCACTGTTCCTGGGAACCATGTTCGCGCCGACGCAGGACCGGGGCGAGCCCGGTATGGGCTTCACGCACAAGAGGGGTGACATCGTCACCATCGCGGCTCCCAAGCTTGGAGCCCTCGTCAACCGCATGAAACCGAGTTCCGAATGCGAGCCTTGGACCTTCGGCATCCGCGCTCTCATGTCCAACTTGGCCCAGCGGGGCCTCATCAACACCAGACAGGCAGGTTAACGATGACGAAGAACTATATTGCGGGCGAGTGGCTTGCCGCATCGGAGGCCTCGCCGAACATCAATCCGTCGAACACCAACGACGTGCTGGGCGAGTTCGCCCGTGCCTCGGCGGCCGAGGCAGAGCGTGCGATTGCAGCGGCCTACGATGCCTTTCCGGCTTGGTCACGCTCCTCGATCCAGCAGCGGCACGACATTCTCAAAACTGTCGGCGACGAGATCCTGGCCCGCAAGGAGGAGTTGGGACGGCTCCTCTCCCGCGAGGAGGGCAAGACCCTGCCGGAGGGCATCGGCGAGGTCACGCGCGCGGCCCAGATCTTCCACTTCTTCGCCGGCGAGTGCCTGCGCATGGCCGGCGAGAAGGTGGCGTCCGTACGCCCCTTCATCGACGTGGAGATCACCCGTGAGCCGGTCGGCGTGGTGGGCCTGATCACCCCCTGGAACTTCCCCATCGCCATTCCGGCCTGGAAGATCGCCCCGGCGCTGGCCTACGGCAACACGGTAGTGTTCAAGCCCGCCGAGCTCGTGCCGGGCTCGGCCCATGCGCTCTCCGAGATCATCATCCGGGCCGGCGTGCCGGCTGGCGTGTTCAACCTGGTGATGGGCAAGGGCTCGGTGGTCGGCGAGGCGATGCTGCAGAGCCCCAAGGTCTCGGCGATCTCGTTCACCGGCTCGGTGCCCACCGGCCGGCGTGTGGCCCAGACCTGCATCACGGCCGACCCGATGAAGAAAGTCCAGCTCGAGATGGGCGGCAAGAACCCGATGGTGGTGCTGGACGATGCCGACCTGAAGGTGGCGGTGGACTGCGCCGTCAACAGCGCCTTCTTCTCCACGGGCCAGCGCTGCACCGCTTCCTCGCGGCTGATCGTGACGGAGGGCATCCACGACCGCTTCGTGGCCGCCATGCAGGAGCGCATGCAGGGGCTGGTGGTGGACGATGCCCTCAAGAGCGGCACGCACATCGGTCCGGTGGTGGACCAGGGGCAGCTCGATCAGGACCTGAAGTACATCCGCATCGGCCAGGAGGAGGGCGCCAAGCTGGTGGCCGGCGGCGAACTACTGAAGCGGGATGCTCCCGGCTTCTACCTGGCGCCTGCCCTGTTCACGGAAGTGAGCAACCGGATGCGGGTGGCGCAGGAGGAAATCTTCGGCCCGGTGGCGACGGTGATCCGGGCGCGGGACTACGACGAAGCGCTCGAGATCGCCAACGATACGCCGTTCGGTCTGTCGTCGGGCATCTGCACCACGAGCCTGAAATATGCCTCGCACTTCAAGCGCAATGCGGAAGCCGGCATGGTGATGGTGAACCTGCCCACGGCCGGCGTGGACTACCATGTGCCGTTCGGCGGGCGGAAGGGCTCGTCCTATGGTCCGCGCGAGCAGGGCCGCTATGCGCAGGAGTTCTACACTACGGTGAAGACCGCCTACACCTTCGACGGCAACGGACCCTATGTGCCGAAAACGAAGGCCAGCGAGTAACTTCTTCCCGCTGCTCCCGGCCCCGGCACCTCGTGGAGAAGGTGCCGGGGCTCCAAGCCTTTAGCCTATGTGATCGATGAGCGCGGCAGGCATTCCAGCCAAGTGGATAACGGCTGCGGGATGCCATGATTGAAGCGCATTAACTCTATCGACAAAACTCTGGCCGCTTTTTGCCACATCCATTGAACTTTGCCACGCGAACGCCATCATAGGCTTTCAAAAGAATCGCGCTTACACGCCCGAACTTCCGCGGTATCAAACGTTGTTGCATGTCGATCCCAGGCGAGTTGCCTCCGGAGTATGAATTGTAACGTCGTTGTTTTGAGGCAGAATGCTGTGAATTCTTCGGGCTGGGGCGCGGCACTCCGTTAATAGTAGAGAACTTAATATGGTTACTTCCCGGCGTTACCTCATTGCCTCTTCCCTTGCGCGGCTGATCCGCAAGGAGCGCGGGGGCAATCGTGTCACGGAAGGCCACTTCCCCAACCAAGCCGACCGCAGTTCCTTCGTGGTCGTGGAAGGCGACAAGGGGAGCCTCGTTCTGGTTCATGCGAGCCCCAGTGGCCCGATCGAGGAGCGTACCGAGGTTCCGCGGGCGCATGCCGAGGCGCTTCTCGACGTAACCCCGGGCAAGCTCGATTACCTTCTCACGCATCTGACGATCGGCACCCGCGATATCCAGATCCTCCGGTTCGTGACGCCGGGCCCCCTGGACATGATCTCCGTGTTCTTCGAGAGCGAGGATGAGGCCCGGGATTTCCGCCCGCTCTCCTGGTTCGGTCCTGATGTCACGACGGAAGTGCCTTACCAGAACCGCTCCATCGCGTTGGAGGGCGCGCCTCAGGCGCCGGACGTTCCTATGTCGAACGCGGCTCTCAACAGCCTGCTCGATGCCCTGGAGAACCGCTATGTGGCGCCTCGGGGCTATACGCCTCATGCCCCCGCGCGCAACTCTGCAGAGCAGGGCGCAGGGCAGCAGCGCAACGCACCTCCCGCGCCTCCTCCGGCCCAGGGAGGCGAGAGGCAGCCGGCTCCGCAACGGGGTGTTCTGTCCAGGCCCGCCGCTCCGGCCGATGCCGACATGGGCGACGACGACAACAACGACGACAACGATCTGAACCTCAACATCGAGGACAATGTCATCCGCGAACTGGCCCGCTCGCTGCGGCCCCAGCGCCGCTGATCGGGATCGTTCAGGAACGCCCCTCGGTGGAAACGCCGAGGGGCTTTTTCTTTAGCTCGGCAGGACGATGCAATTGCCTCCGGCCGAGCGGATATCCCGGCAGAGCTGTTCCGCCGCCTGCCGCGTCTCTGCCGGTGCGCGCACACGGTAGAACGTTCTGGTGCCGCGGTACCGCAGGCGCGTGCCGATGATCATCGGCCGTGCATCCTTCAGCAGGGAAGCGTAGGTTCGGCTCGCACGCCTGAAGCTCGCCAGGGCTCTTTCCTTCGAGAAGTTGCCGGCAAGCTGAACTCCCCATGGAGCGAAGGGGGCTTCCAGGGTGTCGCCACGGCCGGGGACCCGCAGAGTGGCCACGATCTGCAGGCACGGCTGCACTTGCGTGCCCGTCGCGTCTCCGTCGACATCATTCTGCTCCTCCCGTGCTGCGGAGGCCCATTCCTCCGCCGAGCGACCGGTGATGGCGAACACGTAGTTCCTGGTTTCCATCGGCAGCCCACCACGACCGGCAAGCCACGAGGCAACCCTGGCCGGGCCACCGTTATAGGCGGCGGCCGCAAGACCGAGATTGCCGAAACGTTCGGCGAGATGAGCCACGAACTCTGCCGCCTTCGGGATCGCCTGCTCGGGATCGAAGGGATCGACCAAGCCCCGCTCCCTGGCCGTGCCGGGCATGAACTGCGCAATGCCCTGCGCTCCGGCGGGGCTGACGACATGCGGCCGGAATGAGCTCTCCTGCCAGATTAGCCGGGTGAGCAGGTCCTGTGGGATCCGCTGCTTGCGCGCAGCTCCCTCGATCAGCCGGCACAGGGCCTGCTCCACGGTCTCACCCGACGGGCTCGGATTGGCGAAGGCTGCGCTGCAGCACAGGATGATTCCGCAAAGCGCCAGCCGCAAGCGCATGAACACCTCACCGGTGAAAGGAGACGCGTGAATCCGGTCACGCTACAGATAGGCGATCATGCGTCCCGCCAAGAGCGTGACGATCCATGCGAGGAGCGACACGAGGGCATAGGCGCGCGCCTCCGGGGGCAGAGCCCCGGCGCGCAGAGCCGCCCCGAAGCGGGTATGGAACAAGGCAACGTTGGCGAGGCCCAGGGCGATGAAGGCAAGCTTGAGATAGAAGGCCGGGTTGACCCCCAGGGCACGGGCCTCCACCGCCAGCAGAAGGACCCCTGTAGGGATCTGCAGGGCGAGGCCGGCGGCGGCGAGCGGTATCGCATAACGCCCGACCTGCCAGGCATGTTTGCCATGCTCTGTCAGGACCTTCAGATCGAAGACGGCAATGCCGCCGACCAAGAAAGCCGCCCCGAGCACATGGAGAAGGTTCGCAACCGTGTAAAGCCATGCGGAATGGCGCCCTGCATGGCCGAGCCACGAACTCTCCAGGGCCGCAAGCAGGTCCAGATACATCGGCGTCTAACGCAGCTCGTACGTCTTGCCGTCCACGACGATGCGCTCTGCCCTCAGCTCGGTATCCGTCCGGGTCGAGGGATAGCCCTCCAGCCGGACCGAGGTTCCGGGCTTGATCATGTCCGGGTTCAGGCCTCTTGCGCTCATTCGGAAGGGCGGGGCCAGCACCGCATCCCAGTTCTTGTCCTGGTGGGTCACGACCACCGTCACATGGGGATTTTGCCAGTTGGCCTCTTGGACATTGCTCGTGATCGACACGAGCCGGCCCGCATCGTAGCTGCCCCAGCCGTGGTGGGCGACGGCGATGCCGCCCGTCAGGAGGGCGCCGGAGAAGAACAGGCCGAACAGAGGATATTTCATGATCGTGGGCTCCTGCATCCCGCAGATGGCATGTCTCCTGCCAGAGTCGGCTGGAGGGTGCCGGCCGTCAAGGCGCAGCGGCGGAAAGGCCAAGCCTGATCGTGAGATCGTGATGGGACAGGCGGGATTCGCTCCTGTGCCGGTGCCCGCGTATGCTTCGGGCTCACGAATCATTGCAGCTTGAGTTCAGCCATGCCCTCGATCCTCAAAGACCTCTGGAACCGTTTTGCAGGCGGAGGCGGCTCGGCAAGCCGTGAGGAGCCTGCCGCCGAGGCCATCGAGTATAAAGGCTTCCGGATCCGCCCCGCGCCCTATTCCTCCAAGGGCGGGTATCAGACGGCCGGAATCATCGAGAAGGATGCCGAGACCGGGCTGAAGGAGCATCGCTTCGTGCGGGCCGAGACGCACCCGAGCAAGGACGACGCCGCCGCCTTCGCGATCACCAAGGGCAAGCAGATCATCGACGAGCAGGGGGACCGCATCTTCGGCTGAAGTCCAGGAGCCGTTGCAAGGCTGCACGGTTGCATCTTTCACGAAGCGTATTCCCTTTCTCTCATCCTGCATCAGGTATCCCCTTTCGCCGCGTCCGCACGAGCATGCGCAACCATTGTCTGCGCGGGATGTTGGGCTTCGAGCAATCGAGCCGTGGCAGGCCATTCAAGGGAGATAGCCTATGGATAAGAACCCCAAAGCACCGTCGGGAACGCCCGATCAGGTCCTGACAAACAGGCAGGGTCATCCCATCACCAACAACCAGTCCCAGCGCACCGTCGGCAGCCGCGGCCCGGCCACGCTGGAGAACTACCAATTCCTCGAGAAGATCACCCACTTCGATCGGGAGCGAATCCCTGAGCGTGTCGTCCATGCCCGCGGCTTCGTGTGCTACGGCGAGTTCGAGGCAACCGGCAAGATCGGCGACGAGCCTGCCTCCAAGTATACCCGCGCCAAGCTGTTTCAGGAGGCCGGCAAGAAGACGCCGCTCGCGATCCGCTTCTCGACCGTGATCGGCGGCCGCGATTCATCCGAGACCGCCCGCGATCCGCGCGGCTTTGCCGTCAAGTTCTACACCGAAGACGGCAACTGGGATCTGGTCGGCAACAACCTTGCCGTTTTCTTCATCCGCGACGCCATCAAGTTCCCGGATGTCATCCACTCCCTGAAGCCCGATCCGGTCACGTTCCGCCAGGAGCCGAACCGCATCTTCGACTTCATGAGCCAGACGCCCGAATCCATGCACATGCTGACCCACCTGTTCAGCCCCCGCGGGATTCCGGCGAGCTACCGGCATATGGAGGGCTTTGGCGTCAACACCTACAAGATGGTCAATGCCCAGGGCGACACCGTGCTGGTCAAGTACCATTTCCACCCGCGCTGCGGGTTGGCCAGCCTGACGGCCGAGGAAGCTGCCAAGGTGCAGGGCCAGGATCTCGGCTCCGCCTCCAAGGATCTGTACGAGGCCATCGAGCGCGGCGAGCATCCGCAATGGGACATGTACGTCCAGATCATGGAGGATCACGACCATCCTGAGCTCGAGTGGGATCCGCTCGACGACACCAAGATCTGGCCGGAGAAGGATTTCCCGCTGCGCCATGCGGGCGTCATGACGCTCAACCGCAATGTCCAGGATCATTTCAACGAGAACGAGCAGATCGCCATGGGCACGGGCGTTCTCGTGGACGGCCTCGATTTCTCCGACGACAAGATGCTAGTGGGGCGCACGTTCTCCTATTCCGACACGCAGCGCTACCGCGTCGGCACGAACTACCTGCAACTGCCGGTAAACCAAGCCAAGAACGCCAAGGTGTCCACCAACCTGAACGGCGGGCAGATGTCCTACCGCCGCGATCTAGCGCCGGGGCAGAACCCGCATGTGAACTACGAGCCGTCGATCCATAACGGCCTGCATGAGGCGCCCCAGGAGGAGCCGAATAACCCGCCCGAGATCCGCGGCCGGCTCACCCGCAGCGTGCTCGAGCGCCGCAACGATTATGTTCAGGCGCGTGGCCGCTACTGCACCATGATGGACTGGGAACGTGACGACCTCGTCCTCAACATGGGTACCCTGCTCGGCCAGTGCGAGCGCGACGTGCAGGAACGAATGGTCTGGCACCTGCTGCTCGTCCATGACGATTACGGCACCCGCGTCGGTCAGATGATCGGGATCACGGCCGACGATGTACGCAATCTTCAGCCTTTGCCGAAGCAGGTGCTGACGGACGAAGACAAGCGCCGTCTTCAGAAGCTCGGCAAGAACGGCGACAAGATCGACCCCGCCGTCTGGGGGCAGTGGACGAGTTCCGTGAAGAACTACAAAGCCTCGGCCGAGGAGGTCTTAGGCGGCATGCGCAATGTTCCGACTGAACCTGCTACCAAGGAGGCTGCCGAGTAGGCAGCACTGCCTGGATCAGAACAGAACGGGTCAGGGTTTCCTGGCCCGTTTTCCGTCATGGTTCCATCGTGGGGCGCCCCTTTCTGCTCCCTCGGCTTTCCGCATAAGCTTTCGTGAACTCCGCGCCGAAGAGCAGGATCAGGGCTGAATAGTAGATCCAGAGCAGGATCGTGATGATGGAGGCGGCGGCTCCGTAGCTCGAAGCGACGTTGCTCTTGCCGAGATAGTAGCCGATCAGGAACTTGCCGAGGGTGAACAGGAGTGCAGTCACGAGGGCTCCGGTCCAGACGTCGCTCCATTGAATCTCGACGGCGGGAAGGAGCTTGAACATCATCGCGAACAGCAGGGTTGCCACGGCAAAGGCCACGAGGCTGTTGAGGAAACGAAGGATGATCGTTGCGCCCGAGAAGTTCGCTTCGAGATAGGATCCTAGCGCCGTCAGTCCGGTGTCGATGACCAGCGAGACGAGCAGCAGAAAGCCGATCCCGAGCACCAGCGCCAGGCTGACGAGCCGGGTTCGGATGAAGCTCATGATTCCGTAGCTCGCGGGCGGCTTCGCCTTCCAGATGATGTTCAGATCGTCCTGGAGCTCGACCACGGCGCCTGTGACCAGCAGCAGAAATGTCACGATCCCCACGGCGGTGCCGATAATGCCGGAGCCCACATTGCCGGCGCTGGCGATCATGCTCTCCAGAAACGAGGCCTCGTTGTTGCCGATCATCCCGCCGAGTTCCGCCACGATGGCGCCTTGGGCCGCCTCCCGGCCGAAGACCAAGCCAGCCACGGCAATGGCCGCCAGCAACATCGGGGCAAGCGAAAAGACCGTAAAAAAGGCAATGGAGGCGCCAAGGCTCATCGCGCGGTCATTCCACCAGCCCGCGAATGCCACCTTCAAAAGCCGCCATGTGTCGGAGAACATGAAATACCGATCCCGCCAGACGGATCGGTCCGGCTTCGCAAGTGTGTTGCCTTGGCCGTTAACTGGCCGGCACTTCCTCTTGTTCCTGCAAAGGTTCGGACCGGCTCAAACGGTTCAGGTGATCCTGGAGGAGATTCCCGTAGCGGCCGGCGGCCCGGCGCAAGCGGTTGGCCTCCGGTCCCTCTCCCAGAGAATCTGCTGCCATGAGGTGGGCGCCCAGCTGGAAAGCGAGGTAGCAGGGCAGCATGAAGGCAAGCAGGTCCTGATCGACCGGGCAGCCGCTCTCCTGCCGGACGGTGCGGCACAACTCCGAGGCTTCCTCGCCGGAGAGGTCCAGTTCAACGATTGCGCCGGCGATGTCCCAGGTCACGTCCTGATGACCGATCAGGTCGTGGGCGGCGCTGTGGTCGAGCGCATCCGCCTTGATCACCTTGTCGCCCGAAACGAGCCACTCCCAGGCCTGCAGGCGGTTGTCGGTGCATATCCGGCGCATCCTGCTCTCAAGGGTGCTCGGATCGGCCAGGGATCGCTCCAGGGCCGCAGCCACCGCATCCCCGAGGGCCTGACCGGCATTGTAGACCGCCATCGGGCGAAGCGCCTCCAGGGAGGCTCCCTGGTGATCGAGTGCCGGGAAATGCCTGCGACGGAAGCCCAGGTAGCGGCCCACCTGATCGACGAGGCTCCTGCGGTCGATACAGGCCCGATCGAGGCCATTCGGCCCTCCGTGCCAACGCTCCACCAGGAAGCCATGGCGGCAGCCGGCCGGCTCCGGGCTGAAACCCGCCTGATGAAGCTGACGAGCCATCCGGAGCTTCCGTTCGCCCGCCTCGCCCAGACCCGCAAACTTGACCAGCCACGTCGCGCCCTCGGCCCTGGCCAGGAACTTGCGCTTCTCCTGCTGGATGTTGGCCGGCGGCCATGAGCTTTCGTCCGAGTAACGCCGGGTCCGCCAGGCTCCGCCCGAGATCTCCTCCAGCGGTCCGTCGAGCGGGCCAAGAAGATCCTCCATCCAGTTTTCAAGCCGGTGAGGGGGCGAGCCGCGCAGCAGGAGGTCGTCCATGGTGACGAGGTGGCGGGGGGCGGAGACCCATCGCGCCCGGTGCCTGGCACTGGCCTGCGGGCCGAGCGCGCCGCTGTGGCTCGGAAAGAAATGGATGCGGTCTCGCGATACCCCGGCCTCCTCCAACCAGTCGGCCACCGCGCCGAACGAGCTGCCGGACAGGCCCGGACCTTCATCGACGATGGCGAAGGCTTTCTCGCGTTGGGCCGTGAGGCTCTTCGTGAGGCTCGGATCAACCTTGACTTCGCGGCCGAAGGGATGCCCGGCCGGGCGCAGGGTGAGGGGAGCAGGAGCGCCGAGAGCTGCCGCTACGAGGGCGCTCAATCCCGTGCCGATGCTGCGGATGCCGATAACCTGGGTATTGGCTCCCAGGCCCGAAGCCCTTGCCGCTTCCAGATAGGTTTCCGGGTAGAGGGCATAGAAGGTGTAGCCTTCAACCTGCTTCGTTCGGATGGATCGGGACAAGGCGAACCCGTTGAGCTTCTCGAAGAAGGCATGGGGCAGCGGTGAAAGCTGCCCGAAGCCGCTGCACCAGGATTTGTCGACGGCGTGGGCGAGGATGGAAAGGCATTCCATGCCCGATGCATGATCCTCGCTGAGGGTGTCGAAGCCGCGCTCCTGAAACTCCAGATCGACAATGCCCTGAACGAGTTCGCTCGTGCCGATGAACGCGGAGACGAGAACCCCATGCCGCTCGATGCCGGGCGGCATGGAAAAGGTCTTCGACAGGAGGCCCGTGACGGCAGCCTGCTTGGCTCCAACCGTCTCGACAGTCTCGATGTCGCCGTAGACCAGCATGGGAAGCGGCTTGCCGAACTCTAGGCCGCAGCCTCCTGCTTCAGCGAAGCCATGTCGATTACGAAGCGGTACTTCACGTCGCTCTTGAGCATCCGCTCATAGGCTTCGTTGATCTTCTGGATCGGGATGATCTCGATCTCGGCTGTGATCCCGTGCTGGGCGCAGAAGTCGAGCATTTCCTGCGTCTCCGCGATGCCGCCGATCAGGGAGCCGGCGAGCTGGCGCCGCTTCATGATCAGATTGAAGACCGTGGTGGCCGGATGCGGTTCGGCGGGCGCTCCTACGAGCACCATGACGCCGTCGCGGGCAAGCAGCACGAGGTAGCTGTCGAGGTCGTGCGGGGCGGCGACCGTGTCGAGGATGAAGTCGAAGCTGTTGCGGTGCGCCTTCATGGCGTCCCGGTCCTTGGAGACGACCACCTCATGGGCGCCCAGCGCCAGGGCATCCTCGCGCTTGTTGGGGGAGGTGGTGAAGAGCACCACGTGCGCCCCCATGGCGCGGGCGAGCTTCACGGCCATGTGACCGAGGCCGCCGAGACCGACGACGCCCACCTTCTGGCCAGGCTGAACGCGCCAGCGGCGTAGGGGCGAGAACGTGGTGATGCCGGCGCACAGCAGAGGCGCCGCAGCGGCCGGATCGAGCCCGTCCGGCACCTTCAGGACGAAGCTCTCATCGACCACGATGGTGTTGGAATAGCCGCCATAGGTGTTGGCACCCGTGCCTTGCTCTGGGCCGTTGTAGGTGCCGGTGAAGCCGACCTCGCAGTACTGCTCCAGTCCTTCTCGGCACGAGCGGCAGGTGCGGCAGGAATCCACGATGCAGCCGACCCCGACGACGTCCTCTGCCTTGAATTTCTGCACCCCGGGGCCGACGCGAGTGACGCGGCCGACGATCTCGTGGCCCGGCAGGCATGGATAGAGCGTCCCGCCCCATTCTGCCCGCACCGTATGCAGGTCGGAGTGGCAGACGCCGCAATAGAGGATCTCGATCTGAACGTCGCGCTCACCCGGCTCCCGGCGTTCGAAGCTGAAGGGGGCAAGCGGTGTGGTCGCATCCTGGGCGGCGTAGCCGAAAGCTTTGATCACAGGAAAGTTCTCCGGATGAAGGCGGCCTGAAGGGGTATGCGCCGCCGGGTCGTCGTGCGCTACAAACGATAGGCTTGGTCTGTCCGCCGTCAACGGCTCCGCACATGCTTTGTTCATCGAGCGGGACCGGCCCGTTGCTGCATTGCAGCGGGTGGCCCTTTTCCACATGGTCACGTTCAATTGAATCACTGGAGGCTGGCCTCTCCGTCCGTGCCGCCCAGATGTTAGGTAAGGGCTTGTCGTAGCTTGAGGAAAGTCGGCCCATGGGCGTACAGGCGGCGATGCGGCACACCGGAAACGCATGCTGGTGACAAACTTTAACTTGCCGTCCAGCCCGCAATCCGCGACGCTGGTTGTCAGGGCGGGCAAGCTTCCAAGTCGCATGGACGGACCCGAGACAAGCCGGGCCAGTCGCGACCTGTTCATCAGCCGCCAGAGCGAAAGGGTTATGCCGCACCATTTGGCCGCATCACAGTATCGCATGGTCTGGGCAACCTTAGCGGTGCACAATCGTTGTCTCTGAGAGGGATCTGATTTCGGTGGCGCCATGCTTCATTCCGACGACCTGTTCTCGAGTTTCCTGAAAGCTTATGAAACCCGCCGCGAGGCGGAGATGTCCCTGGCGGAATACCTGGAAGGGTGCCGCACCGATCCCATGATGTATGCAAGCGCCCCTGAGCGCATCCTGGCGGCGATCGGCGAGCCTCAACTCGTCGACACCTCGAAGGACGCGCGGCTCGGCCGCATCTTCATGAACCGGACGATCAGGGTCTATCCGGCCTTCTCCGAATTCTACGGCATGGAAGAGACGATCGAGATGATCGTGAGCTTCTTTCGTCATGCTGCGCAGGGCCTGGAGGAGCGCAAGCAGATCCTCTACCTCCTGGGACCTGTCGGCGGCGGCAAGTCCTCCCTGGCCGAGCGCCTGAAAGCCCTGATGGAGGTCAATCCCATCTATGTCCTCAAGGCGGGCGACGAGATCAGTCCGGTTTTCGAGAGCCCCCTCGGGCTCTTCGATCCGGAGCAGATGGGCCCCATGCTGGAGGAGCGCTACGGCATCCCCAAGCGGCGCCTGACAAACCTGCTCAGCCCCTGGGCGATCAAGCGCCTCGACGAGTTCAAAGGCGACATCTCCAAGTTCCGGGTGGTCAAGATCAACCCGTCCCGCATGCGTCAGATCGGTGTTGCCAAGACGGAGCCCGGCGACGAGAACAACCAGGACATCTCGTCCCTCGTCGGCAAGGTCGACATCCGCAAGCTCGAGACGCTCTCCCAGAGCGATCCCGACGCCTACAGCTATTCCGGCGGCCTCAACCGGGCGAACCAGGGCATCCTCGAATTCGTCGAGATGTTCAAGGCGCCGATCAAGATGCTGCATCCCCTGCTCACGGCCACGCAGGAGGGCAACTACGTCGGCACCGAGAATATCGGCTCCATTCCGTTCACCGGCATCATCCTGGCCCATTCCAACGAGGCGGAATGGCAGACCTTCCGCACCAACAAGAACAACGAAGCCTTCATCGACCGCATCTACGTGATCAAGGTGCCTTACTGCCTGCGGGTCACGGAAGAGCAGAAGATCTACGAAAAGCTGATCCGCAGCTCGGAGCTCTCTGGCGCCCCCTGCGCGCCGGCCACCTTGGAGATGCTGGCCCGGTTCTCGGTTCTGTCGCGCCTGCGGGCGCACGAGAACTCCAACTTCTACTCGAAGATGCGGGTGTATGACGGCGAGAGCCTGCGCGAGGTCGATCCCCGCGCCCGCAGCCTTCAGGAATACAAGGACTCCGCCGGCGTCGACGAAGGCATGGACGGGATCTCGACCCGTTTCGCCTTCAAGGTTCTCTCCGCCACCTTCAACCACGACACCATCGAGGTGGCGGCGGATCCCGTGCACCTCATGTACGTGCTCGAGCAGTCGCTCCGGCGGGAGCAGCTGCCGCAGGATGTGGAGCGGCGCTACCTGGAGTTCATCAAGGCGGAGCTGGCGCCCCGCTACGCCGACTTCATCGGCCATGAGATCCAGAAGGCTTATCTGGAATCCTACCACGATTACGGTCAGAATCTCTTCGACCGCTACGTGGCCTATGCGGATGCCTGGATCGAAGACCAGGACTTCAAGGATCCCGATACCGGCCAGCTTCTCAACCGGGAACTCCTGAATCAGGAACTCACCAAGATCGAGAAGCCAGCGGGCATCGCCAATCCGAAGGACTTCCGCAACGAGGTCGTGAAGTTCTCCCTGCGGGCACGGGCCGGCAACAACGGACGCAACCCGTCCTGGACGAGCTATGAGAAGATCCGCGACGTGATCGAGCGCCGGATGTTCTCCCAGGTGGAGGAACTCCTGCCTGTGATCAGCTTCGGTTCCAAGAAGGATGGCGAGACCGAGAAAAAGCACGGCGAGTTCGTGCAGCGCATGATGGAGCGTGGCTACACCGAGCGTCAGGTCCGACGGCTTGTGGAGTGGTACATGCGGGTGAAGCAGGCGGGCTGACAGAAGACGGAGGCAGATTAGGCGTTCCTATGTACATCATCGACCGGCGCCTCAACCCAGGAGGCAAGAGTCTGGCGAACCGGCAACGCTTTCTGCGCCGCGCCAAGGCGCAGATCCAGAGGGCGGTGCGCCAGACCGCAGGAGATCGCGACATCACCGATCTCGAACGGGGAGGGGAAGTCACGATCCCAGCCGATGGTGTTCGCGAGCCCAGCTTCCGGCGCTCGGGCGAAGGCGGCGTGCACGACCATGTCCTGCCCGGCAACAAGCGCTTCGTCGAAGGCGACACGGTCGACAGGCCCCCGGGCGGCGGAGGCGGTGGCAGCGCCGGCGGCGACAATGGCGAAGGCGAGGACGATTTTCGCTTCGCCCTGACCCGAGACGAATTCCTCGATCTTTTCCTCGATGACCTCGAACTCCCCGACCTCGCCAAGCGGCGGGTGGCAACGGTCGAGACGCAGGGCATGCGGCGGGCAGGCTACACGGTCACCGGATCGCCAGTGAACCTGGCTCTGCTGCGCTCGATGCGGAATTCCCTCTCCCGCCGCATTGCTATGCGGCGCCCCAAGCCGCAGGAACTGCTGCTCCTCGAGGAGGAGATCGACCGCCTTGAGAAGGCGGAGGGGCCGTCAGAGCGTCTGACGGCCCTGCGGCAGGAGCTTGAGCAGCTGAGGCTGCGCACCAAGCGCTTGCCCTACATCGATCCCATCGACTTGCGCTATCGCCGCTTCGAGCCGGTCTCCCGGCCGGTGGCGCAGGCGGTCATGTTCTGCCTGATGGACGTGTCGGGCTCCATGACGGAGCACATGAAGGATCTCGCCAAGCGGTTCTACATGCTGCTCTACATCTTCCTGACGCGGCGTTACAAGCATGTGGAGATCGTGTTCATCCGCCACACCCACGAGGCCAAGGAGGTGGACGAGGAGACCTTCTTCAACAGCCCCGAGACCGGCGGCACGGTGGTGTCATCGGCCTTGCGCGAGATGCAGCGGATCGTCGAGGAGCGCTACTCCCCCGACAGCTGGAACATCTATGCCGCACAGGCCTCGGACGGCGACAACTCCCCCAACGACGGCAGCACCAGCGCCGCCCTCCTCAGGGATGTGATCCTTCCCGTCTGCCAGTATTACGCTTATCTGGAGGTCGGCAGCGACAGCGACCGGATGCAGACCGGGTTCATCAACCACAAGACCTCCCTGTGGCAGACCTACGAGACGCTGCAGGAACAGGGCGCCAACCTCGCCATGCGCAAGGTCAACCATCGGCGTGAGATCTACCCCGTCTTCCGCGAACTCTTTCGCCGGCGCGATGCGGAGGCAGGAGCAAGGGTGCCATGAGCGTGATGGAGCATGACAATCTTCTGTTCCAGGGCGCCGACTGGGATTTCGGAACCATCCAGCGCATCAACGATGCCGTCGAGAAGATCGGCGTCGGGGAAATGGGGCTCGATGTTTATCCTAACCAGATCGAGGTGATCACGGCCGAGCAGATGCTCGATGCCTATGCCTCAATCGGCATGCCCCTGTTCTACAAGCACTGGTCCTTCGGCAAGCGCTTCGCGCTTCATGAATCGAGCTACCGCCAGGGACTCATGGGACTGGCCTACGAGATCGTCATCAACTCGAACCCATGCATCTCCTACATTATGGAGGAGAACACGGCGACGATGCAGACGCTCGTGATCGCCCACGCGGCCTTCGGGCACAATCACTTCTTCAAGAACAACTATCTCTTCCGGGAATGGACCGACGCCGACGGGATCCTGGACTACCTCGACTTCGCCAAGGACTACATCACGCGTTGCGAGGAGCGTTACGGCCACGCTGCCGTGGAACGGGTGCTCGACGCCGCCCACGCCCTGATGTCCCACGGCGTGCACCGCTATCCGCGCAAGAAGCGTCCCGACCTGCGCTCCGAGGAGCGCCGCGAAAAGGAACGGCATCTCCACCAGGAGCAGACCTTCAACGACCTCTGGCGCACGGTGCCGACCAAGGGCGCTGCCGCAAAGCCGCAACTGAGCGACGAGCGCCGCCGCGCCCTCCTGGAGCTGCCGCAGGAAAACCTTCTCTACTTCCTGGAGAAGTCGGCGCCGCGGCTCCAGCCCTGGCAGCGGGAGATCCTGCGCATCGTTCGGCAGATCGCGCAGTATTTCTACCCGCAGCGCCAGACCAAGGTGATGAACGAGGGCTGCGCCACCTACTGCCACTACCGCATCATGACCCGTCTTCACGAGACCGGCCAGATCAGCGACGGCGCGTTCCTGGAATTCCTTCAGTCGCACACGAACGTGACGCGGCAGCCTGAGTTCGACGACAAGCATTACGGCGGCATCAACCCCTATGCGCTGGGCTTTGGCATGATGCAGGACATCGAGCGCATCTGCACCAAGCCGACCGACGAGGACCGGGAGTGGTTCCCGGACATCGCCGGCCGTGGCGATGCGATGGCGGTCCTGCGCGATGTGTGGGCCAATTACCGGGACGAGAGCTTCATCTCGCAATACTTAAGCCCGCACCTGATCCGGCAGTGGCGCATGTTCCATCTCGTGGACGATCCGGATCGGCCCGACCTCAGGATCGAAGCCATTCACGACGAGCGCGGCTACCGCCGGCTGCGGCGCTCCCTGTCGCGCCATTACGATGTCGGATGGAGCGATCCCGACATCCAGGTCATCGACGTCGACCTCGCCGGCGACCGGCGCCTGATCCTCCACCATCATGTTCTGAACCGGACCCTGCTCCACAAGGACGATGCTCAGCGCGTGCTGCAGATGGTGGCCAATCTCTGGGGCTATGCCGTCGTGCTCAAGGAGGTCGAGCCTGCGACCGGTGCGATCTTCCAGGAGCATGTGGCGCACCCGCACGAAACTCTCTTCTAAAGCCCGCTTTGACGCAAAAAAGCCTGGGACTCACGGGATCATAGGTTTCCCTGGGCTCGGCCCTGGATCGAGGGTCGGCTCCCTTGCAGGAGAATACCTATGGAACACAAGCCTGTAGAGAAGCTGCGTAGCGTCGCTGAGGTGCATGAGTTCAACCAAGGTTTCCTGTCCCGCCACGAGCGCCTCGAGCGTTGGGCGGAAGTGCTGGAGCGCCAGCCGAAGCGGCGCTTGAGGTCTTTGGGAGAGATCGAGTTCGTCCCGAAAGACAAGCGTCCGCAATTGAGGTCGGACGAGTCGCCGATCACGGTCGCCTTCGAAGATCCGGTCCTGCGCGCGGCAGGCCTGAAGGGCGATACGCTCGGAGATGCCATGGAATTCTTCGAACTGTCCGAGGGAGCCTCTCACCGCCTTCTCTGCTCCTGCATGAACGGCTGGAGCATGGAGGCCGGAACGACAGCCCGGAAAATCCATCGCATCGCGAACCCTGATCATCGGCTCACGTTATTGACGGCGGCCGGGTTGCTCACAGCGGCACCGGCAGTATTTTATCTGCTGAGCTGAGGAAGCGCTGCAGCATCGAGCCCTTTCGCCTCGCAAGCAACGGGAGGGCTCGGTGGCTGGTTGATGCAGGGGCAACGGAATGGCGAATGAGCCGACGCGCCAAATCGGGCTGCCGTGGTACAGACGTGAGGATTACCCTCGCATCCGCGAAATGATGGCCGATCGGCATAACCTGGCACCGACCTACGAAAGCTGGCTTGCCGCCGCCGAAAACAACGAGAGCGTCGGGAGGGACGCCGGTCTTCACGTCAATCGAATCTTGATCGAGCCGGAAGCCTTCGCCCGCTGGTGCGCGGCTCAGGGGGTGGAGCCCGACAGCGCCGCGCGCAGGGACTACGTGGCAGAGAAGAATTCCCGGGCCGAACCCTGATTGCCCCACTACAGCCAAGCCTTGAAGTCTCTCCACCCGTTCCTAATTGCTCGGGCATCATGGTGGAGGGCCAAACTTGCTGAACGATAGCGGCACGAGCAGCGATATTTCCACTCTTTCGCACAAGGATGATGGGCCGGCCGGCACGGCTGGAACCATGCGCGCGGCCATTCTCACCGGGCCTGGGCAAGTGGAAGTGCGCCAGGTCGCGCGCCCCGAGCCGGGTCCCGGTCAGGTGCGCCTGCGCCTGGAAGGGTGCGGCGTCTGCGCCTCGAACCTCACGCCCTGGGCCGGGCCGGAATGGATGCAGTATCCCACCGAGCCGGGTGCGCTCGGGCATGAGGCCTGGGGCTTCGTGGATTCCCTTGGCGCGGGCGTCGAGGGCCTGTCGGTCGGCGACCGCGTCGCCGCTCTCTCCTACAAGTCCTATGCCGAGTACGACCTCGCCGAGGCCGAGGCCGTGGTGCGGCTGCCGGAAGCCCTTGCAGGGCAGCCGTTTCCCGGTGAGCCGCTCGGTTGCGCCATGAACATCTTCCGTCGCAGCGAGATCGAGGCCGGGCAGACGGTGGCGATCATCGGCATCGGCTTTCTCGGCGCCATCCTGACGAAGCTCGCCACCGATGCAGGCGCCCGCGTCATCGCGATCTCGCGCCGCCCCTTCTCGCTCGATCTCGCCCGCCGCATGGGCGCGGCCGAGACGATCCCGATGGAAGACCACCATGCCATCATCGAGAAGGTGAAGGAACTGACGGGCGGGGCGTTCTGCGAACGGGTCATCGAGGCCGTCGGCAAGCAATGGCCCCTGGACCTTGCCGGCGAAATCACCCGCGAGCGCGGCAGGCTCATCGTCGCCGGCTACCATCAGGACGGTCCCCGGCAAGTGAACATGTGGCTCTGGAACTGGCGCGGCATCGACGTGATCAACGCGCACGAGCGCGACCCCAAGGTCTATATGCAGGGCCTTCGCGAGGCTGTGGACGCGATTGCATCGGGCAGGCTCGATCCGAGCTTCCTCTACACGCACAGCTATCGCCTCGACCGACTGGATGAGGCGCTCGACGCCACGCGCGACCGGCCGGATGGTTTTCTCAAAGCTCTGGTGATGTACTGATGGCGCAACAGGCTCTGATGAAGGCAAATCCCGAAACGTCGATTGATCGGCCCCGCCTGGGCTTTCTCGGCGTCGGCTGGATCGGCCGTCACCGGATGCAAGCAATCCTCGGCACGGGTGCGGTCTATGTGGCGGCCATCGCCGATCCGTCGCCGGAAATGGCCGCGGAGGCAGGCAAGCTGGCGCCGGATGCGAAGCTGGTCTCGACGCTCGATGAGATCCTCGATACGGGCGTCGATGGAATCGTCATCGCGACCCCTAGCGCCATGCATGCGGAGCAATCGATCCGGGCCTTGGAGCGGGGCGTCGCCGTGTTCTGCCAGAAGCCGCTCGGGCGCACCGTGGCGGAGGTCCAGGCCGTGGTGGATGCAGCGCGCAAGGCCGACCGATTGCTCTGCGTCGACCTCTCCTATCGCTTCACGGAAGGCATGCGCCGGATCCGCGAGATCATCGCCTCAGGGGATCTGGGGCATGTCTATGCCGTGGATCTCGTGTTCCACAATGCCTATGGTCCGGATAAGCCCTGGTTCTACGATCCGGCCCTCTCAGGCGGCGGCTGCGTCATGGATCTCGGCGTTCACCTCGTCGACCTTGCCCTGTGGTCCCTGGACAATCCGAATGTCGCCGGCGTCACGGGCAAGCTCTTTGCCGGGGGCGCGCCGCTGAAGGACACAGCCACGCAGGTCGAGGATTATGCGGTTGCCACCGTGGAGCTGGAGACGGGCGCCGTGGTGCAGCTGGCTTGCTCCTGGCGCCTGCAGGCGGGATGCGACGCCATGATCTCCGCCACGTTCTATGGGACGCAGGGCGGTGTATCCCTGCGCAACGTAAACGGCTCGTTCTACGACTTTACGGCTGAACGCTACCGGGGCACCTCGCGCGAGACGCTTACCACGCCGCCGGACGAATGGGGCGGACGCGCCGCGGCCGACTGGGCTTCGCGCCTGGCGGCAGGCGAGCGCTTCGACCCTGCGGCGGAGCAGCTCGTCGATGTCGCTCGCGTTCTGGACCGGATCTACGGGCGATAAAACCCGCACAAGGCGGCTGGAAAACAATCGAGGCGGCCGAACCCGGGTTCGGCCGCCTCTCTCATGAAGAACGCTCGATCCCGGTTCAGAGAACCTCGAGAACCTTGCTCGTCTGCGCCGGCTGGCCTGCGGGCGCATAGCGCCTGATCATGCTGGCGCAGAATTCCGCGAATTCCTCCTTCACCTGCGGGGCGCTGGTATGGTGCGGGGCAATCCCGCGGTGCTCCGGCGTGAAGCAGAAGGTGACCGTCACGTCGAAGTCGGCAAGCGCCTCCATCTGACGGTCGAACCAGTCGAGGGCGTTGGGACGGAAGCTGTCGGCCCAGGAGAGGCCGGTGCGCAGATACTTCACGCCCAGCCGCTTCATCCAGGTGACGGCGTCATCCAGCCGATGATCCTCGAAGTGGAACCACTGACACAGGCCCATCTGAGATGCGTATTTCGCATATTCTTCCAGGGCGGGCTTCGGCGTGCCGTCCTCGCGCAGCAGGCCCATGTAGAAGTGGCGGTAATAGGAGGATCCTTCCGCCTCGCGGTGGCGTGTGGTCGCCTCCCAGGCGCGGGGCAGGTCATAGAGGCTGTACCAGTGGATTTTCGGCACCTTGCCGATGAGAAGCTCCGCGGTCCGGTTCAGGCCCCATACCTGAACCTCCTCGGCTCCGAAGGTCGAGATTCCGACCTCACTGACCCAGATCGGCTTGTCCGTCACGGCCCGGATCTCATCGATCTTCGATGGCCAGTCGTGGATCTGCCACAGGTTCCAGTCGAGCGGAAAACCATGGACGGCCACGATGTCCAGATGATCGAGGGCGCCGTGCTCCTCCAGCTTCCTGATGAAGCCCGGGTCGATGGGCGAGATGCCGCCCAGCACGCGGGGCAGGTTGGGGTTCTCGGCCTTGATCGCCTGACCGGCGGCAATCACCATGTCGGAGAAGAGCTTCCAATCCGGATCGATCTCGGGATCCCAATGGGACTTGTTGTTCGGCTCGTTCCAGATCATTGCAGCTTCGATCATGCGGTTCTCCCTTGGGCCGGATAGACGGCGCCCGCACCGGGCGGGGCATCGACACGGCGGCAGATGTAAACTTCGGTCTCAGGATGCTTGACGATCTCGAAACCGGCACTGCGGAGCATGGCTTCCACGCAGGCGGCATTCGGCGCCCACCAGTTGGTCGGATCATCGGCATAGCGATGTTCGATGAAATGCATCTTCGGATAGCGCGGATCGTCGAAATGGTCCGTCTGCCAGAAGGTGTAGTTTTCCTCGACTGGCGTCGTCTCCGCCGAGCCGCGCTGCATCGACTGAAACACGAGGAGGTCCTTGGCCACATGCTCGTGAATGAGGTCGAGGGCGAGGAGCGGATGGCGCAGATGGTAGAGGACGCCCATGAAGAGCACCACGTCGAACGTCTCGCCGAGCTGACCCAGGTCGTAGACCGAGAGCTTCCGGAACTCGATGTCATAGCCCATGGTCTGAGCAGCGAAGCGAGCCTGGTCGAGGTACACGTCATCGAAATCGACGCCCAGCACGCGCTCGGCGCCGCGCTTCTTCATCTCCATGGAGTAGAAGCCGCCGTTGCAGCCGATATCGAGCACGCTCTTGCCGGTGAGATCCTGCGGGATCGCATCGGAGAATTGCTGCCACTTCACGGCCGGGTAATTGCCGAGAAAGTGGTCGGGCGCCGTCCAGACGCCGCCTTTCAGCTCGATGTTGTGAAACCAGGGGCCGAGCGCTTCGGCTTTCCGGCGGATTTCCTCTGGCGGCATGGGGTCGATGGCGTTCATCGTGGAGTTTACTCCCTGTTCAGATCATGAAGTCCGCGCGGCAGCCGACCGGCGGGCCAGCCGAGGGCGACCCGGGCGCCCGTGACGTTGTCCTGCTGGGCCGCTTCGCTCAACAGGCCGATGGCGGAGCGGTAGCCGTGCAGCGTTCCGACATCGACATAGGATGCCCCGGCCTTGACTCCGACGGCTTCGCCTCCTTGGGCAAGATAGGCGTTCACCAGGGTGCCGAAGTACTCGTCCTCGCGATTGCGCGAGAGCCAGAGCTCGCGCAGGGCTCCCAGGACATGGCCCGGCATCTTGAAGGCGCCCCAGATCCAGCGGGAGGACGCATCCTCCCGCTTCACCTGGATCTCCTGCACATGCATCGTCTCGTCCAGGACGACGGCATCGAAGACCTGCGGGTTGTCGACCGGGAAAAGCAGGAACGAGAGGACGCCTTCCGGAAGCTCCGCAAGTGCCGTTTCGGGGAACCAGACCGTGTCCGGCAGGCCGACGATCACGCTCTCATCGGCCGGAATCAGGGGAGCAGCCTGGAAGATGGCGTCGCACAGCCCGCTCGCCTTGGGCTGGACCACATAGGCGATCGAGGCGCTGCCATAGCTTGCGCCGTAATATTCCATGATGTCGGACTTGCCGGGTGAGATCACGAAGCAGATCTTGTCGGCGCCGCCGTGGATCATGCGTTCGACGAGATACTCGCTGACCGCGCAGGGACGCTCGACGCCGTTGTCGAGGCGGCTGCCCACGGGCAGAAGCTCCTTCGAGAACGCCAGCGGCTGGATTCGGCTGCCGATCCCTGCCGCGGGAATGATCCCCCACATGGTCAGGCCTCCATCATGGCGACAGGGTCGCCGGTCGAGGATGTAACAGAACTGGCGCCCTCCAGCAGGATCTCAAGCTCGCGGGCCCGGTGAGCCGAGGTGTGCTCGGCGAGCACCCGCTCCCGGCCGGCTGTGGCGATGCGCTTCAATTCTGCATCCGTGAGATCGAGCGCCCTGACGGTATCTTGAGATGTCTCGGCAATGAGAATTTCCCGGCCGGGCTCAAAAAAGCTGTCGAGACCCTCCCATCGATCCGACAGGATGGGCGTGCCGCAGGCCGCCGCCTCGAACAGGCGCCCGGACGGACACCAGCCCATATCCGCCATGGCCTGCCGTGTGATGTTGAGCGTCAGGCGCGAGGACGAGAAGAAGGCGGGGTGCTCCGGAGGCGGCAGGTGCTGCACAAAATGGATGTTGGGCTGCCAGGGGAAGTCATCGGGATATTGTGCGCCCCCGATCAGAAAGCGCTGCTTCGGACGCAGGCCCGCCGGATCGATGAACAGCCGCTGCAGAGCGACTTGCCGGTCCGCGGCGTAGGTTCCGAGGTAGGAGAGATCCGAGACGTAGTGGCCCGCGGGCTTCACCGGATAATGAACGTCGGGATCCACATGCCCGTAGAGCGGCGCGACGCGGCGGGCTCCGAGCTCGGATTGAAGCCGGTCGAGGGCGCGGCCCCCCGTATAGCTGAGCACCAGGTCAAAATCGCGCAGGCCCTGCGATCCGATGTAGGTGATCGGCTCACCTGCCTCGAGACGCGAGAAGGTGACCGGCGTGTCCAGATCGTAGAATACACGGGTCGCACGCGATGCATCGAGCAGAAGCTGGCTTGCCGCGATCCCGTCCGGGCAATAGGAGGTGGTCATCGCCACGTCCGCATCGGCCAACGCGGTCTCAGCGCGCGAGCGTATGTCGGCCCATTCCTGGTAAAGCACGAGCTCGCCGCCTGGGATCTCGAAAAGATCCCGGTTCGCGGCATAATACGGCACGTCCTTTTCGAAGAAGACGATCCTATGTCCCCGCTTCGCGAGCGCCCGGATAAGGCCCCGCCAGAGCGTCGCGTGGCCGTTGCCCCACGATGAGGAGACGGTGAGGCCGAATATGACGATCTTCATGCGGCCACCACCTCGTTCAAACGCAACACTTTGGAGCCCCACTCGCCGACCACGACGGTGCTGATCGAGGCAGGATCGATGTCGAAGCGCCCATAGGCGTCGATCGGCATGCCGAGGTGGTAGAGCAGGGCAGCTTTGATCACGTCGCTGTGGCTGACGAGGATCACGGATCGATCCGCATAGCGGCTCCGCAATTGCTCCATGGCCCCGACGATGCGGGCCTGCGCCTCAAGCATCGTCTCCCCATAAGGCGGACGATTGTTGCTGCGGGCGTTGTTCCATGCGGCCCAGCGAGGGTCCTGGGCCAGGGCCTCGAAGCTCGTGCCGGACCAGGCTCCGAAATCGATCTCGGCAATGCCCTCGCATACTTCGAGCGGCTGCCCGAGCCGGTCAGCGATGGGTTCGGACGTTTCCACGGCTCGCTCAAGGGGGCTTGTGTGAATGCCGGCGACGTTCTCGTTGGCGAAGCGCGCCGCCAGGCGTTCTGCCTGCGCCTTCCCGAACGCGCCGAGATGCACACCCGGCATGCGGCCGCACAGGACCGTGCCGACCCGGTCATGGGTTGCATGGCGCACGAGGAAGAACGTGGTGGTCACGCCTTCGCTCCCCTACTCTTCATCGCCGTTGATGAAGCGGATGGTCTTCTCCCGGGCTTCGTTGTCGGTGAATTGCTGGGGCGGCGACTTCATGAAGTAGCTGGAAGGGCCCGTCAGAGCGCCTCCGATCTTGCGATCCATGGCGAGCTTCGCGCAGCGCACCGCGTCGATGACGATGCCGGCAGAGTTGGGCGAGTCCCAGACTTCGAGCTTCACTTCCATGTTCAGCGGCACGCCGCCGAAGGTGGTGCCCTCCAGGCGGATATAGGCCCACTTGCGGTCCGTGAGCCACGGGACATGATCACTCGGACCCACATGGATGTCGCCGGCGGGCAGGGGAATGTCGAGCTGGCTGGACACGGCCTGAGTCTTCGAGATCTTCTTGGATTCGAGCCGCTCGCGCTCCAGCATGTTCTGGAAGTCGGTGTTGCCGCCGAAATTGAGCTGGTAGGTCCGGTCGAGCCGCACGCCGCGCTCACGGAAGAGATTGGCCAGAACCCGGTGAACGATGGTTGCGCCGACCTGGCTCTTGATGTCGTCGCCCACGATGGGAAGCCCACGCTCCTCGAAGCGCTTGCGCCATTCCGGATCCGAAGCGATGAAAACCGGGATGCAATTGACGAAGGCGCAGCCCGCTTCCAGCGCCCGCTCGGCATACCACTCCGTCGCCTT
Source organism: Microvirga splendida (assembly GCF_016427565.1). Lineage (GTDB taxonomy): Bacteria > Pseudomonadota > Alphaproteobacteria > Rhizobiales > Beijerinckiaceae > Microvirga > Microvirga splendida. The sequence goes on along the minus strand of NZ_JAELXT010000001.1, from coordinate 205,244 downwards.
CTGGGAACCTACGGGCAGATACGAGACCAGAACATCCGTCTTGGACTGGCGCAGGATCTCCGTGACGTCAGCCTCGTCGTGGCCGGATTCCTCGACTTCGTCGCGAAGATATTTGCCGAGGCCGTCAAGGGTCCTGCCACGGTTGACGATGATTCCACTTTCAGGGACAGCCGCAAACCGCTGCGTGTTGTTGGGCGCGGCGAAGATCGCTTCCGAGACGTCGCGGCCGACCTTCGAGGCATTGATGTCGAAGGCCGCGGAGACCTCGACATCGCTGATGTGATACCCGCCGATGTCCACATTCATCAGGCCTGGAACGGGCTCGTTGCCTTTCGCGTCCTTATAGTAGGAAAGGCCCTGCACGAAGGACGAGGCACAGTTGCCGACGCCCACGATCCCAACGCGGACCTTTCTCGAACTCATGACGATTCTCCCTTGTGCGGTCAGCCGATTGCCTGCATTCTTGAGGCGCGCCCATAGACGGCAGCAGGCAAATACCGGATGGCATCATCCCAAGCTTGGCCGTCAACGTTCGAGAAAGGTAAGTAGTTCCCTTTCTCGATTCCTGGCTTGGGTCTCTTGTCTTAGCGCGCCAGCGCCCAAACTACTCAGCAGGTGCAGGAACAAAGATGAAGCTTCGGCGTTTCCACAGCGAAAGGCCAAGCTTGCAAGAGGAGTGCATGGCGTGACCGGCTCTTGATGGGTCCCGCCTGAGCCCGTTCCTGCCTGGAAACGGCGAAGGTCTCGCGTCGCTTTTCCAGTCAGGGAACAGGGTTTGGCTCCCGGTCGGCGCGATGGGCTGCAGAATCGACAACAGATCCGGAGGCATCTTGTGACGGATACCATCCTCATTACCGGCGGTGCGGGCTTCATTGGACGTTACGTGGCTCGTGCCTGCCTGGAGCGCGGCCACCGGGTGCGTGTGCTCGACAGCCTGATCGAGCAAGTCCACGGCGACAAGACCCAGGCCGATGGGCTGGATCCCGAGGTCGAGGTTGTCGTCGGGGACGTGCGCGATGAGACTGCGGTCCTGCGGGCGCTGAAAGGCGCCACCAAGGTGGTTCATCTTGCAGCCGAAGTCGGTGTCGGCCAGAGCATGTATGCCGTCGACCGCTATGTCTCCGTGAACGATTACGGCACCGCGGTGCTGTTTCAGCAACTCATCGACAATCCCGTCAAGCGCGTGGTCGTCGCCTCGTCCATGAGCATATACGGCGAGGGCCTCTACAAGGACGCTGAGGGCCGGATCCACGAGGATGTTGTGCGCACGGCCCGCGCCAGCGAGAACGATCCGTGGGATCCTCTCGACGAAAAGGGGCGGCCTCTCGTTCCCGTGCCGACGCCCGAATGGAAGAAGCCGGCGCTGGCCTCCGTCTACGCCCTATCGAAGTACGTTCAAGAACGGCTGACGCTGACCCTTTGCCCGGCCTATGGCATGGAGGGTGTGGCGCTCCGGCTCTGGAACGCCTACGGCCCGGGGCAGGCGCTGTCCAACCCCTATACCGGCGTTCTGGCCATTTTTGCCTCACGGCTTCACAACGGCCAGCCGCCGATGATCTTCGAAGACGGTCAGCAACGGCGCGACTTCGTTCATGTGGAGGATGTGGCGCAGGCTTTCGTCCTGGCCCTCGAGCACGAGAAGGCACCGGGCAGCGTCTACAATGTCGGCAGCGGGCAGGATCGCACCGTCTCCGAGGTGGCGGAGCTGCTGTCGCAGGCCATGAACCGGCCCACGGCGCCTGAAATCGCCGGCAAGGCGCGCATCGGCGACATCCGGCACTGCATCGCGGACATCAGCAAGATCCAGCAGGAGTTGGGCTACGCTCCGAAGAAGGACTTCATGCAAGGGCTTGCCGAACTCGCCGAATGGGTCGCCAAGCAGGAGGCCAAAGACCTCGTGCAGGAGGCTCGCAAGGAGTTGGAAGCCAGAGGCCTGGTGGCATGAAGACAACCGACACGCATGCCGATGCTCCTGCGGTTCTTCGCCGGAGGCCTGTTCTAGTCACCGGCGGCGCAGGCTTCATCGGCTCCAATCTCGCGGATCGTTTCGCGAGCGAAGGGCACGATGTCCTCGTCTACGATGCACTGGCGCGTCCCGGCGTCGACCGCAATCTGGAGTGGCTGAAAAAGCGGCATCCGGCCAAGATCTCGGCCGTCATCGGCGACATCCGCGACGAGACCGCAGTCGCCGACGCGGCGGGCGAGGCGCAGGCCGTCTTCCACATGGCGGCTCAGGTGGCGGTTACCACGAGCCTTGCGGATCCGCGCGAGGATTTCGAGATCAACATTCGCGGCACGCTGAATCTGCTGGACGCGCTCCGTCAGCGCAACGACCGGGTTCCGCTGATTTTCGCCTCCACCAACAAGGTCTATGGCGATCTCTCGGATGTGGAGCTCGAGCAGACGAACGATGCCTACAGGCCGCGCGATCCGGCAATCCGGGACTTTGGAGTCGGCGAAGCGCGACCGCTCGATTTCCACACGCCCTACGGCTGCTCCAAAGGGGCGGCCGATCAATACGTTCTGGACTATGCCCGCTCCTTCGGCATCCCCACCTGCGTCATGCGCATGAGCTGCATCTACGGCCAGCGCCAGATGGGCACCGAGGATCAGGGCTGGGTTGCCCACTTCCTGATCCGCGCCCTTCAGGGCGAACCCATCACGATCTACGGCGATGGCTGTCAGGTTCGCGATATCCTCAGCATCTCCGACGCTGTCGACGCCTATGCGGCGGCATGGAAGCGGATCGACACAGTTCAAGGCCGGGCCTTCAACCTCGGTGGCGGTCCGACGAACGCGATCAGCCTGCGCCAGCTCATCACCCATATCGAGTATGTCATCGGCCGCCCAGTCGAGACGATCTACTCGGATTGGCGCGCCGGTGACCAGCGCTACTACGTCTCCGATACGCGGCTTGCATCGCGGGAGCTTGGTCTCAAGCAGCCCGTATCCTGGCTCAAGGGCGTCGCCGCTCTTGCGGAGTGGCTGCAGGAGGAGAGGGGCCTTGCGCGGGCGGCCTCGTCCCCCCGCCTTCAGGCTGCAGAGGCCTTGTCATGAGAGGCCCTCTCGCATTCGCGTTGCGTACCGGCGTGATCGGCCATGACTGCACTTGAGGGTGCAAACGGCTTGCATATCCTCATGACGGCCGATGCGGTCGGGGGGGGTTGGCAATATGCGCTCGACCTTGCGGGCGGCCTGCGGCCGCATGGCGTCAAGACCACGATTGCAGTGCTGGGGCCTGCGCCTTCGGCGGATCAGCAGGCCACGGCCGAGGTGGCGGGTGCTGAACTCATCGCGACAGGTCTGCCCCTCGATTGGACGGCATCCCACCAGGGTCAAGTGAATGAGGCCGGTCAAGCGATCGCCAGCCTCGCAGCGCAGATCAGGCCGGGTCTCGTGCATCTCAATTCGCCCGCGCTGGCGGCACATGCCAGGTTCAGCGTCCCGGTGATTGCCGCGTGCCATTCCTGTGTCGCGACCTGGTGGCAGGCTGTCAAAGGCGGGCCGTTGCCGGAGGATTTCAAATGGCGCACGGATCTCGTCCGGCGGGGCTATGCCTCTGCCGATGGACTCCTGGCGCCCACCCGCGCATTCGCCCAGGCGACGGCCGAGGCCTATGGTCTTGAACGGGCACCTCTTGTCGTGAGGAACGGGCGGCGTGCCGTGCAGCATCCGACGCATGCTCGCTCCGATCTCTTCGCCTTCACGGCTGGGCGCCTGTGGGACGAGGGAAAGAATTTTTCCGCCATCGACCGCATGGCCGCGCATCTCTCCATCCCGGTGCTCGCTGCAGGCCCCCTGCAAGGGCCGAATGGGGCGCAGGTCGAGGCCCGCTTTGCCAAGAGCCTCGGTCGCCTGAGCGATAAGGAAATTGCCCGGCATCTCGGCGAGCAACCGATCTTCGTGTCGGCCGCACGCTACGAGCCGTTCGGCCTGGCCGTGCTGGAAGCCGCCCAAGCCGCATGCGCTCTCGTTCTGTCGGACATTCCGACCTTTCGCGAGCTGTGGGAAGGCGCGGCATTGTTCGTCGACCCGGACGATGACAGGCAGATCGCCGAGGCTATCGAGCGCCTGGTTCGGGACGCGGATGCCCGTGACGCTCTGGGGCGCGCGGCCAGGAAGCGGGCCGATACCTATTCCGTCGAAGCGATGAGCATGGGCGTATTGAGGACCTATGAATCCGTGCTCGCCGGAGAATCCCGAACATCCTCCATTGAGGGCGCCGCCGCATGAAGCTCGTCTATTTCACGCATTCTCTCGCGTCCTGCTGGAACCACGGCAACGCGCATTTCCTGCGTGGCGTCCTGCGCGATCTCGTTCAGCGCGGACATGAGGTGACGGCCTTCGAGCCCAGAGGGGCCTGGAGCCTCGAGAACCTGCTGAAGGATCACGGCGACGCGGGGCTCGATGCCTACCGCAAGCTCTATCCCGAACTGTCGTCCGTCGTCTTCGACCCCGATATCGATCTCGGGGAGGCGCTTGCCGATGCGGATGCGGTGATCGTCCATGAGTGGAACGATCCCTGGCTCGTTGCGGCCGTTGGAAAGGTGCGGCGGCAGGGCGGCCGCTTCACGCTCCTCTTCCACGATACGCATCATCGGGCCGTCAGCGATCCGAATGCCATTCGCCAGTTCGACCTCGATGGCTATGACGGAGTTCTCGCGTTCGGAGAGACCCTTGCGGAGGTCTATCGCCGCTGGGGCTGGGGCGAGCGCGTCTATGTCTGGCATGAGGCTGCCGACATGCGGCTGTTCCATCCTCCTGCTCAGGAGACCGAGCGGAACGGCCTCGTCTGGATCGGCAACTGGGGCGATGACGAACGCAGCGCCGAATTGGAAAGCTATCTGTTCCGCCCGGCCCAAACGGTCGGTCTCCCGCTGGATATCTATGGCGTGCGCTATCCCGGTCACGCCCTGGAGACGCTGGCCCGCTATGGCGTGACCTATCGCGGCTGGCTGCCGAATGCCCGGGCTCCCGAGGTTTTAGCCCGCCACCTGGCAACGGTGCATGTGCCGCGCCGCTTCTATGTCGATCTGCTGCCCGGCATTCCCACCATCCGGGTCTTCGAGGCCCTGGCCTGCGGAATCCCTCTGATCTCTGCGCCCTGGAGCGACTCCGAAGGCTTGTTCAATCCCGGTAAGGACTATCTGGTCGCCCGGGACGAAGCCGAGATGGAGCGCCACCTCAATGCTGTGCGCAACGATGCCGACCTGCGCCGGGCGCTGGTCGAGAGCGGCCTCGATGCCATTCGCAGCCGCCATTCCTGCGCCCACAGGGCCGAACAGCTTCTCGCCATTCTCGCCACTCACGGCGTTTCGACGCCGATGGAGATGTCCGCATGAAAATCGCCTTCTACGGCTCAAGCCTTCTCTCCTCGTACTGGAACGGTGCCGCGACCTATTACCGTGGCCTGCTGAGCGACCTCGCCCGGCGCGGCTACAGCATCACTTTCTACGAGCCGGACGCTTTCGACCGGCAGAAGCACCGCGATATCGATCCGCCGGACTGGGCCGAGGTGAAGGTGTATCCCGCCACCGAGGATGCCATGCGTGGCGTCGTGGCCGAAGCAGCGAAAGCCGACGTGGTGGTGAAGGCCTCCGGTGTCGGCGTGTTCGACAACGAACTCCTCGAAGGGGTCGTGGCCGCCTCGCGTCCCGACGCCATCCGCATCTTCTGGGACGTCGATGCGCCGGCCACTCTCGCCGAACTGCGTGAAAGTCCGGATCATCCGCTCCATCGCACCATGCCGGCACTCGATCTCGTGCTCACCTATGGCGGCGGGCCGCCGGTCATCGCGGCTTATGAGGGCTTCGGCGCCCGCCGCTGCATCCCGATCTACAATGCCTGCGATCCGACAACGCACCACCCGGTGTCGGCGGATGATCGCTTCAAGGCCGACCTGTCCTTCCTCGGAAACCGCCTGCCGGACCGGGAGGCCCGTGTGGAGCAGTTTTTCCTGGAGCCCGCCTCCCGCCTGCCGGGCCGCAGCTTCCTTATCGGAGGCAATGGCTGGGAAACCAAGGGCATGCCGTCGAACGTGCGCCATATCGGGCATGTCTACACGCGGGATCACAACACCTTCAACACAAGCCCGCTGGCCGTCCTCAACATTGCCCGCGATTCCATGGCGACGACCGGCTATTCGCCCGCGACCCGCGTCTTCGAGGCGGCCGGTGCCGGCGCGTGCCTGATCACCGACGCTTGGATCGGCCTCGAGCTCTTCCTGAAGGAGGGTGAGGAGGTGCTCGTCGCCCGTGACGGCAAGGATGTGGCCGATCACGTCGAGAGCCTCACCCCTGAGCGGGCGCGCGCCATCGGCGATGCTGCAAGGACGCGGATCATGGCCGAGCACACCTACACCCGCCGCGGCGCGGAAGTGGACGCTATCCTGCGCGAGGAGGCATCCCTGAAGCGCGAAAGGAGCGTGGCGTGACCAAGCTCCGTGTCGTTGTCCTGGGATTGAGCCTGTCCTCGTCATGGGGGAACGGGCATGCGACAACCTTCCGCGCACTGCTGAAAGCGTTTGCCGCACGGGGGCACGACATCCTCTTTCTTGAACGCGACGTGCCCTGGTATGCCTCCCACCGCGATCTGAAGAATCCCGATTTCTGCCGCCTCGAATTCTATTCCGGCCTGGAGGATCTCGAGCGCTATCGCAACGTGATCGCCGAGGCGGATGCCGTCATCGTCGGATCCTACGTGCCGGAGGGTGTCCTCGTCGGGCAATGGGTGCAGCAGACGGCGAAAGGCGTGGTGGCGTTCTATGACATCGATACGCCGGTGACGCTCGCGAAGCTGGAACGGGGCGATCACGAATATATCACGCCTGCTCTGATCCGCGATTATGACGTCTACTTTTCCTTCACCGGAGGTCCCACGCTCGACCACCTCATGAATCATTACGGTTCACCGGCGGCGCGGGCGCTCTATTGTTCCGTCGATCCTGAGGCCTATCCCGCGCTCGATCACGAAAAGCGCTGGGATCTCAGCTATCTTGGAACCTACAGCGCCGACAGGCAGCCGACCCTGGAGCGGCTGCTGATCGAGCCGGCCCGGCGTGCGCCGCATCTGCGCTTCGTCGTTGCGGGGCCGCAATACCCGGCTGATATCGACTGGCCGCCGAATGTGGAACGGATCGACCATGTTCCTCCGGGCGAACACCCGTCCTTTTATGCCCGGAGCCGCTACACGCTCAATGTGACGCGGGCCGATATGATCCGCGCCGGCTACAGCCCGAGCGTCCGCCTGTTCGAGGCGGCAGCCTGCGGAACGCCGATCATTTCGGACATCTGGGATGGCATCGAGACCCTGCTCCAGCCGGGACAGGACATCGTCTTGGCTCAGACACCGGAAGAGGTTCTCGAAGTGCTCGATACATGGGCCGCGACCCGGCGGGACGCGCTGAGGGCTTCGGCGCAAAAGCGGATCCTGGCCGAACATACGGCCGCCCATCGTGCGGCCTCCATGGAGCGAGATCTTCTGGAGGCGATGGATCGTCAGCACCGGGACTATTCTCTCGCTCTGGAAGTCGGAGCCTGACTTTGTGAATAGATTCGGAAGCCGGCATTGAACCAATGCCAAGCTTCCACGTTGGACCAGAAAAGGTTTGTACCTCGAGACCCTTTGTCGGTCTGAGAAGGAGCGTTCGCATGAAGAATGGCAAAAGCAAGCACGTCCTTGTTGCGGGCGGTGCTGGATTTCTAGGATCCCACCTCTGCGATGCTCTTCTCAGCGAGGGCGCCCACGTGGTTGTGCTGGACAATTTTCAGACAGGACGAAAGCAAAACCTCCGCCATCTGGAGCGCGAACCGCGGTTCGATCTGATCGACAGCGATATCATCAAGCCCTTGCCGGCCCGCCTGCGCTCCAAGCGCGTGAAGTTCGACGAGGTGTTCAATCTCGCCTGTGCGGCCTCGCCGCCCCATTATCAGGCCGATCCCGAGCATACGATGCTGACGAGCGTTGTCGGCACGCACAACCTTCTCACTTTCGCCGAAGCCATCGGCGCCCGCTTCTTCCTGGCGTCGACGAGCGAGATCTATGGCGACCCGGAGGTTCATCCGCAGCCCGAGAGCTATTGGGGCAACGTCAATCCCACGGGGCCCCGGGCCTGCTACGACGAAGGCAAGCGCGCCGCCGAAACCCTGACCTTCGATTTCGACCGCTCCGGTCGCGCGGATGTGCGGGTCGCGCGCATCTTCAACACTTATGGTCCGCGCATGCGTGCCGATGACGGTCGTGTCGTCTCCAATGTGATCTGCCAGGCACTCGCCGGCGAAGACATCACGGTCTATGGAGACGGAAGCCAGACGCGCTCATTCTGCTACGTGTCGGATCTTGTCGACGGGTTTCTCCGTCTCATGGCCTATAAGGGACCGTTCCCAGGTGCCGTCAACCTCGGCAACCCGGTCGAACTGACCGTCGGCGACCTCGCCGAAAAGGTCATGGCGATGACGGGATCGTCCTCCCGTGTCGTCACACGCCCCCTCCCGGTGGACGATCCCCGTCGCCGCCGTCCCGATATCACCCGCGCCAAGCAGCTCCTGGGCTGGTCTCCGCGCACGTCTCTCGATGCCGGCCTCAAGTCCACGATCGCATGGTTCTCCGATGAGCGTGCCGACGACGGCAAGTCCAGCCGCACATCGCCGGTCCTGGAAGGTGCGGTCACGATGGGGCAGGCCTGAGCCCTTCTCCTATCGTCCTCCATCTGAAATTCCCCAGAATGCGCTGACCGTCGTCAGCGCATTTTTTGCTGCTCTCGCTTTCCTCAAAGGCGTCGTTGCCACGGGAAGCAGAGAGGACTTGAGGACCCCGGTCCTGTCCGCGAGGCTTCATCGGATCAGCGACCGTTCCGGTAAAAGGGCGAACGAAAAAGGGCGCTCCTCCCGGGAGCGCCCTTGAAGTCTGGGTTGAAGGCTCAGCTCTTCGCGACACCGACTGTATCGGCCATCCGTGCGCCGCGGGTGCCCATGGGCTCATGAGCGCCTTCCGTGGTGTCCTTGGACGTCTGGTGTTCCATCTCCGCGTTCACCTCGGCTCCGAGGAGCACCACGATGCTCGAGATCCAGATCCAGGTCATGAAGCCGATCACTGCGCCGAGCGAACCGTAGGTCTCGTTGTAGCTGCCGAAATTTGCCACGTACCAGGAGAACAGCATCGACACCGCGAGCCAAAGCACGGCGGCGATGACGCCCCCGGGCGTGATCCATTTCCATTCCGCCGTGTCGCGGCTTGGGCCATAGCGATAGACAAGCGACAATCCGAGGACGACCACGAGCAGAAGAACCGGCCAGCGTGCGAGGGACAGCAGCCATTCGATGCTGCTGCCGAGACCGAGGAAGCCCAGAAGGATCGGAAGGACGACAATCCCGGTGACTGCGACGATGATGAAGAGGATCGCTCCCAGAGTGAACGTGAGGGAAATCAGGTTCAGCTTGACGAAGCTTCTCTTCTCTTCCTCGTCATAGACGATGTTGAGGGCATCGAAGACGGCTTTCATGCCGGCATTGGCGCTCCAGAGGGAGATGAGCAGCCCGATGATGAAGCTGAACCCGAGGGTGCCGCCGCCTTGCGAGGCAATGCGTGTGACCTGCTCGCGGATGATGTCGAGAGCGCCGCCCGGAAGGACGCCCGCCATGGCGTTGAGATGATCCTGCAGCGTCGCAGGATCGGCGAAGAGACCGTAAAGCGAGACCAGCGCGGCGATGGCCGGGAAGATGGCCAGCAGGGCATAATAGGTCACGCCCGCGGCAACGGACATCACGCGGTCCTTGCCGAACTCCTCGTAGGTGCGCCAAAGGATGTCCTTCCAGCCCCGGGAGGGAATCTCCGTCGGCGTGTCCGCACTGCGCCCGCGGCCCTTCTCGTTGGCGGCATGAGGCGGGGCATGCTGCTTCTCGGAAAAGCCCGTATCGCGATCGCGAGCCTGTCTCGTGCCCTGCTGCTGTGGGCGCCGGGCCGGTCGTCCGGCCGCGGCCGGCATTGGACGACGTTCCCCGGCTGCGACGAGCCTCACGAGAGCCCAGCCGAGAACCACGGCCCACATGGTCGTGGCGGTCGAGGATGTTTGCTGGGTTCCAGATTGCTGGACAGCCGGATTATTCGCCATAGTCGGACACAGCCTCACTTATCGATTGCCAGCCGACACGGCTTGGCTCAATCGTAAACCTCCTGAATAAGGTAACGGTTCCAAATGCTTGCCGCCTTGGGAAACAGCCCTGGCGAAGCGCCGGAGCAGCGGGTCCGGCAGGGCTGGGCTTCGAACAGGGTCGCACTACAACCAGGGAGCCCCCTTCAAGCCTCAGTTCAAGGAGCCCATGATGACGGCAGCGACGCGCTGGATCGCAGGGTTCTTCATCGTCATAGCGGGTCTTCTTGCGATCCACGCGGAGTTTCCCCGCATCGTCCACGAGCATGGCTTGTGGGATTTCGGCTCCTTCGTGGCGTCGGGCCGTGCGGCGAGCGAGGGGCTCAACCCCTATGGGATCTACCCGCTGACTCTTCGTGTGGAACTGCCAGGCTTCGAGTCATGGAACCCTAATCTCAACCCGCCGGTCTCGGCGCTCCTGTTCCAGGCCTTCGACATGGCCGATCCCCATGTGGCATACCAAGTCTGGCGCTGGATCTCGGTTGCCGTCTATGCCGCCGCCATCCTTCTCCTCGTCAGCCAAGTCGGCAACCGCGCCGAGGCTCTGGTCATCGCCGTGTGGGCCTTCGCGCTCGCCGGCTTCTGGGACACGCTCTTTCTTGGGCAGATCTATCTGCCGCTTGTCTTCGCCGGCATTGCAGCCTGGCTGCTGCTTGAGCGTGGGGAGGGGTTCTGGGCGGGACTCCTGATCGGGATCGTCGTGGCCATGAAGCCGAACTTCCTGGTCTGGCCCGTGCTTCTCTTCCTGTCCGGGCGGTACAGGCCTGCGGTCGCGGCTTTCGTCACCGCATGCGCCATCAGTCTGGTCCCGCTGGTGCTCTATGGGCCCGAGGTCTACCGCCAGTGGCTCGAACTCGTCGCCGCCGATGGAGAGCGGGCGCTCTTCCTCACGAACGGGTCATTCTCGGGCCTTGCCGCGCGGGCTGGCGTCCCTTTCTTGGGTCTTGTGCTCGGCTTCCTGCTTCTGGCAGGACTGGCGGCCTGGGCTTTCTGGCGGCGACCCGATGTTCTCACCGTCAGCGCCATGGCACTCCTGGCGTCCGTTCTGGCTTCGCCGCTCGGCTGGATTCACTACACGCTGTTCCTGCTCCCCGTGATCGTGAGGTATTGGCACAGGCCGGCCATGCGTGTCGTTGCCCTCCTGCTCATCATTCCGGTGCCCTTCATCATCGATCAACTGGGCAAGCCGGCCTGGATCCAGCTGACGATCGGATCCGTCTATGGCTGGGCGCTTGTGCTGTGCCTCGCCATCCTCGTCACAGATGAGTGGCGCCGTATTCGGCAGAACGAGCAGCGGACATCAGCCGCGATGCCATTGCCCGAGTGCCATTGCAGGCCCAGCGCCTCTTGAGGATATGAACGGTTCAGCCGCCGCTTGAGGGGTATGTCTCCTGCTCCTTCGGATCATCGTCAGACGAGCGGCTGACGGTTTCTGAAGGTTCGCGCAGGAGATAGACTTTCCAGTCCTTCGTTTCCTCTTCGAGGTCGTAATGATCGGAAAGATAACCGGCATAGATTTGGCGCAGGCCGTCGGCCGTTGAGAATTCCACCGGCCATTTCGGCTCCATCACGACGCGGACATCCTGAAAGAGCGTTTCAGGAGGAAGGTGATGGTGCTCGTTGATCGTGCGTCCCCAATGGTGCCAGGTGCTGTCGCCCCGCGGCGGCGCAAGGCCGAGGCCGGCCGAGAAGGGGCCTACGAAATCGAGAACATGGACGCGGCCGGCTTCTGCCCCAAGTGCAGAAAGGGCTTGGGCTCCGTCCCCGAGGCTCTCGAGATAGCGGGAGAAGACGGGGTAGTTATCCTCGGTCCACAACTGCACGAGCCTGACCCGCTCGAACCTCGGCAAGGGGACCGCTTGCCCTTGGCCTGTGCTCGCCAGAGCGGCATGCAGGCCGAGAGTGGCGGCATGGTGGATGCTGCCGGGGAGAACGAAAGCGAGCAGCAGTAGCTGGGTGCCCGCCGCCAGAGCCGGAGTCCTCCTGTCGACCGATGCCGGCGCCGATCGCGCCAGCAACTCCGCCGCGACGGCCGCTCCGGCCGGGAGGGTGGCAATGCCCCAAACCTGGAAGTTCTGCATGATCAGCATGAAGCCGGAGCCGGCGCAGAACCCGTAGAACACGAAGTCGCGGATGCTGCGTGTGCGCCAGAGAGCGAGAGCGGCGAACAAGGCGAAGAGGGTGTAGTCGGCCAGGTTCCTCAGGAACATGGAGACGAGTTCATCGAGGGTCTTGAAGCTTCCGCTGACCCCGCTCGCCAGAAGAAGATCGTTGAGGTGGGCTTCGGTTGCATCCCAGAAGGACTCGATCAGCAAGCCGCCTGTCAGAACCAATGCCAATGCCGCCAAGGCCCATCGCCACTGCCGCGAATCCAGGAGCATCAGGATGAGAAAGCCTAGAGCGACCAGCCCATAGCTGAACTTCATGTACAGCATGAGGAGCGTCAGCGAGGCGGCGCAAAAGGCATCCAATACGTTTTGAAATGGTCGGTGATGGAGAGGCCGGAGATACAGGATCAGAAGGAAGCCGAGAGCCGCCCAGCCGGTCCGGTTGTAGAACATGCCGAACGAGAGGCCGGCAATGCTCTCGCCGAGGTTGATGGGAACAGCTGCCACCAGGATCAGAAAGATCGAGAAAGGCAGGGCAATGGCAGGCCTCAGGCGTGAACTGACGATGTGGGCAGCCACCACTGCCAGCGCCAGTACCAGAAGCGCCATGCCCACCGGCATGGCTCCGCCGAGATGACCCGAGATCCAATAACCCAGGGCGGGCACGTAGTAGACGAGCGGCCCGAGAGCCGTATGGAAGTCCCGGTTCGGGACCTGTCCCTCGCTTACGCGATGCACGCCGTCGAGGAAGATGAAGAGGTCATTCAGGTAGCGGGTCGTGATCGTCTGGCCCGGCAAGGCGAGCAGCAGGGCGCAGATTGCCGCCACGGCAAAGACAAGCGCCGCCAAGGACGACGGACGTATCTTCGAGACGTTCATGGTGATGTTCCATCCCCAGCCCCAACACGGGATGGCCGTGCATGTTCCAGTGGCTGGCCGACGCTGCTGAGCATTCCCGCTTCGCGGCGCTTGTAGACGGTCCAGAGATCCGTGCGGCGGATAGGATCGAATGCCTCTCGGATATAATCTGCATAAAGGTTGCGGAGCGGAATTCCGTTGATGCCGGCCTTCGGCACCATCAGCACATCGACATCCCCGAGCAGTTGCTCCGGCGGCAGGTGATGGAGATCATTGATGTTGCGTCCCCAGTGAAGCCATGCGTAGTCGCCGCGCGAGGGCGGCAGACCGACGCCTGCCGAAAAGGGATTGGCGAAATCCAGGACCGAGACGTTCTCGGGCTTCACCGAAAGTTCGCTCAGGATACGCCCGCCTTCGCGAATGCTCATGAGGTAGTCCGTCATGAAGCTGCGGTCGCCCGGCACCCAGAGTGTAGTCAGTCGCAGATCCTCGAAGCGAGGCAGTCCAAAAGGTTCACCCACGTGCGCCACGGCCGCGACCGAATGCACGCCGAGCGCTATGAGGCAATGAAGACCTGTCGGTAGGAGAAAGGCGATCAGCAGAAGCGTGGCCCCTCGGGCCAGGGTTTCATGGCCGGCAGGACGGCGGGAGCGCAGCAGGATCTCCGTTGCGACGGCCGCTCCCGCGAACAGCGTGATGATGCCCCAGGGCTGCGAGTTCTGGCTCTGAATCATCAGGCCCGGACCTGCGCAGATCCCGAAGAACAAAAGATCGCGCACGCTGCGGGTTCGCCATAGCACCAGAATCGCAAAGATGGCGAGAAGCACGTAGTCGGCCAAGTGGCGGATGAAGGCGAGCGAGAGATCGACGATACCTCGGGTGCCGCTCACTTGGCTTGCGAGCATAAGATCCTCAAGATAGGCGCGGGAGGACTGCCAGAAGGCCTCGATGACGAGGGCGGAGAGGGCAATCAGACCGATGGACCACAGCGCCCAGCGCCGCTGGCGGGGGTCGAACAACATGAATGCAAGGAAGGCCAAGGCAACGAGGCCATAGGTAGCCTTGGTATAGACCAAGGCCAGGGTGAGGGCAGCGGCGCACAGAGCATCGAGCGGATCCTGGCGGCCGGAAGACTGCCGGGGCTGGAGGTACATGACGAGAAGCGCGCTGAGAACCGCCCACCCGATCCGGTTGTAGAACATGGCGAAGGAAAGAGACGCGATGCTCTCGCCGAGATTCATGGGAACGGCCACGATCAGGAGCAGGAACAGGCCGTAGGGGATTGCCACGCTCGGTCGGAGACGCGAGCTGAAGATGTGGATCATCGGCAAAGCGAGCCCCAGGGTCGTGAGCGCCATGGCCGTCGGCATTGCGCCGCCCATGCTGCCGGAGATCCAGTATCCGAGAGCCGGCACATAGAACGACAGCGGGCCCAGGGCGCTGTGGAAGTCGCGGTTGGGAACCTGGCCGGACGCAATACGATGCGCGCCGTCGAGAAAGATGAACAGGTCGTTGAGATAGGCTGTCGTGATCGTCTGGCCCGGCAGGGCAAGCAGCAGCCCGAAAGCGGCCGCAGCACAGAGGAGCGTACCGGATATCCAGGGCGTCCGTCGTTCGGGAGGAGCCGTCATGACCGGCCGTCCTGTTGCAAGGCTGCTTCAGGAGCCGGAGGAGGACGGCGCCGGTACAGCGTCCAATGTTGTGTCTCGCCGGCCGCGTCGAAATGCGCTGCGATGTAGTGGCCATAGATGGCCTGAAGCTGCGGCAGCGGTCCTATCGCGGCGTCCGAAGTGTCGGCCGTCTTCGGCACCATCACGAACTGCACATCGGCCAGGAGCGCCTCGGCTGGGACGTGGTTTGCTCTGCCGAGGGTGCGGTCCCATTGCAGCCATGGCGTATCGCCTCGCGCCGGGGGCGCACCGAGCGCCATGGAGAACGGGTTCCCAGTGTCGAGCACGAAAATGCGATCCGGTTTCGGATCGAGATTCGATAGTGCATCGAAACCGTCGCGCAGGCTGTCCTGGTAGGCAGCGGCTGTATCGTAGTCGCTCCACGTCCAGAGGTTCGCCACCCGAACCTGCTCCAGGTTCGGGAGCGGGACCGCATTGCCTGCCTTTACACTCGCGGCAGCCGTGTGAAGGCCCAGGGCAGCCAGGCAATGGATGATGGTCGGCAGCACGACGGCAAGGAAAAGCAGTTTCGCGCCTGCGCCTGTGGACCAGCTCCCATGATCGACGGCTTGCGGCCGGTGATCCTCGGACCGCAGGATCGTCTCTGCGGCAACAGCCGCCGCACCATGAAGCATGATGATGCCCCAGGCCTGGAAATTCTGATTGACGATCAGAAACCCCGCGATGGCGCAGAAGGCATAGAACAATAAATCCCGAACGCTGTGCGTCCGGTACAGGGCTATCCCTGCGAACAGGCCGAGCAGCACGTAATCCGTCAAGTTGACAAGGACATGGTCGATGATCTGTCCCCATGTTCCGCGCAGCCCGCTTCCACCCACGTCGAAGGCCAGCCGCAGATCAGCAAGGTGGGCAAGGGAAGATTGCCATATGAGTTCGATGACCAGGACGGCGAGGATCGTAATCCCCAAGGCACTGGCAGACCAGCGGCGCTGCTGTCGGTCCAAGAGCATGAACAGAAGAAAGGCAAGGGCCACAACGCCGTAGCTGAGCTTCGTGTAGAGCATCAGCAGGGTCAGGGCGGCCGCGCAGGCCGTGTCCAGGAGCGTCTGGCGGCGTCTGGCGCTCAACGGTTGGAGATACATGACGAGGAGCGCGCCCAAGGCGGCCCAGCCGATCCGGTTGTAGAACTTGGCGAAGGACAGGGAGGTGACGCTTTCCCCGAGATTGACAGGCACCGCCAGGATCAGGAGCAGGAACAGGCCGTAGAGAACGGCAAGGAGAGGATGAAGCCGGGAGCCGAGGATGTGCGCCATCGGCAGGGCGAGCACGAGGGTGATCAGGGCCATGGCGGTGGGCATGGTGCCACCGAGGGTTCCTGACAGAAAATAGCCTGCAGCCGTGAGATAATAGGCAAAGGGACCCAGGGGTGTATGGAAGTCCTGGTTCGGCACCTGGCCTGCGGCAACCCGATAGGCGCCGTCCAGAATAACGAAGAGGTCGTTCAGGTAACGGGTCGTGACCGTTTGACCTGGAAGGGCGAGCAGCAGGGCAAGAAGGGCCGCGGCTGCGAGCAGAATCGGGCCCACTTTCATGGGGCGCTCAGTCCAGAGCCGCATGACTTCCGTCCTCCGTGCGTCAGGGGTTAGAGGCGCAAGCGCTTGAAGAACCGTTCGGGAATGGTCCCGATCACCATCATGACTGGACGCCAGATCGGGCGCACGTAGATCACGTCGCGTCCGCTCTTCTCCGCCGCCGTGAAGATGGCGCGTCCGACTTCGCAGGGCTCCGCGGTGAGAACCGGTGGAAGCTTCATGCCGGCCGTCATCTGCGTGCGCACGAAACCGGGCTTGACCGTCACCACCCGCAGGCCTTTGGGCGCCAAGCGGTTGCGCAGGCCCGACAAGAATGCCGTGAAACCTGCCTTGGCGGCGCCGTAGAGATAGTTGGAGCCGCGGCCGCGGTCGCCTGCAACGGAACTCACGCCGACGAGAGTGCCGGAACCGCGCGCCAGGAAGCGCTCCGCAAGCAACCCGAGCAGAAGCGCCGGGCCTTCGAAGTTCGTTCGCAGCACGAGGGATGCGTGGGAGATGTCGCTCTGGCCCCGTGCCTGATCGCCCAGTTCGCCGACAACGCAGACCACCGTGTCCGGCAGCGTGGATAAAGTGTCGACGAAGCTCTCGAAGGCGCCCGTCTCCAGAATGTCGATCCGATGCACCGTCACCTCGGCGCCGGTGCGAGAGCGGATATCATCGGCGTTGCGGCGGGCGTCCTCCTCGTTTCGGGCGGCGAGCTGCACCTGCCAGCCGGCCTGCGCGTAGTGCAGCGCCGTGGCGCGCCCGATATCGGAGGTGCCGCCGACGAGAAGAAGGGTTTTCGAATGTTCCATCAGATGCCCAGCCGTGCCGACAGACGCGAAGAAATCCGGCCGGTCGCACCGATGGCCCGCCGCAGGTCGCGAAAGCGGGGCAATCCGGGATAACCGGCCTCGAAGGTTGCAGGCGATTGCCTTGCATCCTTGGCTAGATAGAGCCGGCCTCCGGCTTCGACCACCATGCGGTCAAGCTCGTCGAGCAGGGGAAAGACATCATCGCTGACGGGCAGATCGAGGGTCAGGGTGAAGCCCTCGAGCGGGAACGAGAGATCGCCATGGCTCTGGCCCAGCTGCTTGAGCACGGCCAGGAAGGATGCGTTGCCGTGCTTGGATATGCGCTCGAGGATGCCGCCGAGCACAGCCTGCGCCTGCGCGGTAGGGATGACGCACTGATACTGAAGAAACCCGCGCCGCCCGTAGATTCGGTTCCAGTTGCCGATCCCGTCGAGGGGAAAGAAATAGGGATTCCAGTGAACCAGGAATGGATAGCCGGATTTCACGGCTCCTGCCCGAAAGTAGAGCTCGTTGAAAGCGGATACCGACAGTCGGTTGAGAGTAAAGGAGGGCAGGTCGAGCGGAACGCCCAGCCGTCCGAGCTTGGAGGACGGATAGGGCTCGCCCCCAGGCTGCAGGGCTTCCAGGTCCCGGTGGGTGGCATGCTCGGCTGCGAAGACCAGCGAACGGCCCATGGACGCGCCGCGGGCCAGACAATCGATCCAGGCCACCGAATAGGTTGCGCGACTGGTGGCTTGAAGGGCATGAATGGCACCGTCGAGATTGCGGGCGACGGTGGTTGTCTGGCGCATCCATCCGGTCTCAATGGGCCGGAGGCGGAACGTAGCATCGAGGATCGTGCCTGTGAGCCCCATCCCGCCGATGGTGGCGAGCAGGAGTTCGGAATTTTCGTCACGAGAGCAGATGATGATGCTGCCGTCCGGCAGGGCCAGGGTCAGGCTCTCCACGTGGTCGCCGAAGCCGCCGTCCCGGTGGTGGTTCTTGCCATGAATGTCCGACGCGATCATGCCGCCGATGGTGACAAGCTTGGTGCCCGGCACAACAGGGGGAAAAAAGCCCTTCGGGACCATGGTATCGAGCAGATCGGAGAGAAGGACGCCCGCTTCCACCTGAATGCGGCCTGTGGCCGGATCGAAGGCGCGGATGCGATCGAGTCCCCGGGCCACGAGGGTGACCCGTTCTCCGATGGCGGCATCGCCATAGGCGCGGCCGTTGCCGCGAGCCACCAGCCCGGTCCGGGAGGCCATAAGGGACGAGAGGGCTTTGGGGGACGGAGGGGTGAGCGTTTCTGACGGATGGCGGGGATAGCGTCCCCAACCGGAGAGTTCCGTCATGCCTGCCGCTCCTTGAACACGAAGGTTCGGTCCAGAACGAACTTGGCGGCATAGCCGATCGCAAGTCCGAGCACCGCACCGGTATATTTGGCCAGATCCGTCTGCCAGACCATCCAGAAAGTCACCTCGAAGCTCCAGAAGACCAGCGTGGTCAGAACACTGAAGGCACCGTAGAGGGTGATTTTCTGAACCTCCTGCCGGTGGCCGCCATAGTCATCCTCGAACACCCACTTCTTGTCGAGCACGTATTTCAGGATGAAGCCCGCGACCGTTCCCATCAGGATGGACAGGGCCAGGGGGGCAACCGGCGCGATCCGAATGACGATTTCCTGGGTGAGCAGATTGACCAGGGTCGCGACGATGGCGAACAGGACATAACGGACGAACATCATCGGCCCCGCTCTCCCATTCGGATCTGGAGGAGACTGCGGGGAGGGGTGGCACTCTCAATCGCTTGCTTGTGGGACATGGCTTAGACGGCAGCCATGATCAGGGCGACTGCGGCCGCCACTGTCAGAAGGCTGCCCCTGTCCTTGAGAGCGAACACCACGGGATCGTCATCCATGATCCGGCGCCCGGCCAACATCAGCGCACGCGCAATCCAGAACATGAGAAGCGGGCCCACGAGCCAGAGGAGCTGAGGCCGCGAATAGAGTTCGTTGACGCTGTCGCTGGAAATGTACAGCGCCAGGATCGTGACCGCGTTGAAGCCCGCAGCCGCGGCCAAGGCCGCCACGATGTCCAGATCGCTGTTCTTGTAATCGCGGCTCGTCGGATCCGGGAGGTTGGCGTCGCGACGGGCCGCCAGTTCCACGTAGCGCTTGATCAGGGCCAGCGACATGAAGATCATCATGCTGAAGGCGATCAGCCATTCTGACACGAGCACGGATACCGCAACAGCGCCACCGACCACACGCACCGAGTAAAGGCCTGCCAGGGTAATCACGTCGACCACCATCATGCGCTTGAGCACGAAGGAATAGGCGGTAGTGAGGGCAAAGTAGCCGAGCAGAACGCCCAGGAACTGCAGCGATACGAGGGAGCCTACCGCCAGAGCGGCCAGAAAGAGAATGGGAATGGCGATCACGCCATGCATCAGGGGAATGGCCCCGCTGGGCAAAGGCCGCCTGCACTTGCTGCGATGCCCGCGGTCATCCTGCAGATCCACGAGGTCGTTGAGGATGTAGATGCTCGAGGCGCAGAGGGAGAACGCAATGAAGGCCAGAACGGCCTGGGTGATGGCTTCCAGCGTGAACAGATGGGCCGCCAGGAGCGGGAGGAAGATGAGCACGTTCTTGGCGTATTGATGCACGCGCAGCATCCTGGCCCAGGTCCGCCACGTCGGGCGCTCATGGTTCAGGTGCTCTGCATCGGGGCACTGGCGGGCAAGCCTTCGCCTCACCCCGGCAGGGGTGCGGATGGCAATGGACTTGGCGGCTTTCTCCCAGACGGGCAGGTCTGCGGCGTCATTGCCGATATAGTCGAAGCCGCGCTCCCCGAAGGCCTCGACGAGCTTCTGGGCTTTCCTGTGACCGGCCAGGTTGGTGGTCTCGTTGGAGGCGAACCATCCGGTGAAGAGGCCGAGGTGGTCGGCGATGCTCCTCACCAGACGCTCATGGCTGGCGGAGGCGAGATAAACAGGACGCCCTGCAGCTCTGGCCTGCCGGATCAGGGACAGGACTTCGGGATCGTACGGCAACGTTCCCGGATCGAAATCGACCGGTTCGGACAGGCGGTGCTTCAAGGCCGCCTTGCCATGGGAGAGCGCCGTCAGCATGTCGAAAACGGATTGCGGCCGGCGGCCCAGCTCCGAGAAGGCGGTCTCGATCAGCAGGTCGGAGGCGATCAGGGTGCCGTCGAGGTCCACGACGAGGGGAGGGGACGTCTCCTGCCGGGGCGTTTCGATCTCGAGGGTCGTCCAGTGCGCCTCACCCTTCTCGTACCGGCGCTCAGGACGCTCGTGAGGGCGGAGGGTGCGGGAACGGTGGGGCAGGGTCTGCGATTTGAGTTCAGATTGCGCCAAGAGCCCACGCTCCCTTTCAGAAAGTCATCAAAGAAATTGCGTTACTGGTGGTCGCTCATTCTGCCGCGGTGTACATGGAGCACAGCTTCTCCGCGCCAAGCGGATATTGTCCCTTTCAGCCGATGAAAATCGTTACCGGCTGATCAGGATTCGTTGTTTCACGGCAGTCGGGCAGAACTTGACGGCAAATCAACAAACGCGGCTTTGAAAAGTTTCATGAACGGGTTTGTTCGGTGGCCTGAAAGTCGAAGCCGACGAAGCAACAGGGTGTCTGCTCAGTTGGAAAACGTTAACCATCGCCCTTAACTAGGCTTCAAGGATGTTGGATCAGTGTTTGTCTCCATCCATGAGGAGGATCTGAGATGGACGAGTGGTCGGGACGCAAGTGGGAGCCTGTTACCGAGGAGCGCCTGCTCCGGGCAATCGATGTGCTCGTCGACATCGCCAAGGAGCATGGGCCCACCTTCGATCCCGTCCTGGAGACGGTGAGGCAGGAGCTTCACGACTTCCAGCGCCGGCATTCAGTGGCCGGGCCGGTCGAGCATGAGCCTGGGGAACTCCTCCGAAAGGCAGGATAAGGCGCCCTGCAGGCGGTCTGCCGAAATCACCCGTGAAGGTCGAAGCGGTGATCGGACAAGCTTGGCCCGTACAGTTGCAGCCGAAGCATCAGGCAGGCTGCAACTGCTCCTCGCGCACGAGGCGTGCGGCGCCGTCATGGCTTCCTCGGACATGGTACTGAAAGCCTGCCTGGTCTGCAGGAAGCAGGCGGGTGACCTCCCATATGTCTTCGGGGCGGGTGGTATCGATGGTCGTCACCATGTTGAGAAACGCTTCCACCGTATTGGTGCTTGCTTGCCTGACCAGACGCACCCGATCCCCGATTCTGAACTTGTGCGACGTCATGGCACTATCCCCCGCTCGAAAACCACCTGAGCAGTAGGAACTAACATAGGTTACTTTCGTTCCACGCCTCATGATGAACAGCTATTCACATCGGTTACCTGTCGTTCTGCTGGTTGAAGATGAGCCTCTTGTGCGCATGGCCGCAGCCGACGACCTGCAGGATGCCGGGTTTCATGTTCTGGAGGCCGCCAATGCCGATGTCGCGCTGGCGGTTTTGGAATCGTGCTCCGAAGACGTGCAGGTCCTTTTTACGGACATCGACATGCCCGGCTCCATGAATGGGCTGGTTCTGGCCGAGAATGTGCAGCAGCGCTGGCCGCACATCTCGCTCCTGATTTCCTCCGCCTATCATCGTCCGGCTCCCGAAGCTCTCCCCTATGACGGGCGGTTCGTGCCGAAACCCTACTGCAGCGACGATGTCGTCCAGCAGATCCGCGACCTCGTGACGAGCCACTGAGTCCCGTCCGTGAGTGTCATGCCGGCTATCGGGTTGGCGGCTTAAGCGTTACGGTCATAGAGAAGAGGCGCGTCTCTCCGGGCTGAACGGCGACGCTCCCTGGTTTGTCGGAGAAATCGCCTGCGAAATCTTGCGGATCCGCATGGCCCTGCCAGGGCTCGATGCAGATGAAGCCTGCTCCCGGCTTGGTCCAGATTCCCAGATGCGGCATGCCGGGAAAGTCGACGCGGAGCGAAGCGCCGCCATCCGCACCATATTCCACGGAACGGCTTCTCGGCTGATCGAAGACAAGCGCGTCTGCCTCGAACAGGCGATCGCGCAGAGCGAGCACATGACCCTGCACAGGGCTGGGCTCGGCGTCTCTCCTGAGAAGGCCCTCGATAGGGCGACGGATCGGCGTCGTTTCCTCCTGCTCGAAGCGGATCTCGTGGGCTTCGCGCGGGGCGCCATAGGGCAGTGGCCATCGAAAGGCCGGATGAAAGCCGAACGAGACGGGCATGCCGGCGGAGCCGGTATTCGCGACGGCCGCCGTGATGTTTAAAGTGGCGCCTTCGACCGCATAGCTCACATCGAGCCGGAATGGAAAGGGATAGCGCTGCAGCGTGGCTTCACTGGAGGAGAGCCGAAAGCGGCATTGGGAGGGGTTTGCCTCTTCGATCTCAAAGCGGGACGTACGGGCGAAACCATGCCGGGGCAGTTCGTATTCCAGGCCGCCGACACGGATGCGGTCATTCCTGACGCGCCCGACGATCGGAAACAGCAGGGGAGAGCGCCCGGTCCAGAAGGCGGGATTGCCGTCCCACAACCAATCGCGTCCCTGGTCATCCTGAAGCCGGATGAGTTCGGCTCCATGGGCGGACACTTCAGCGCGCAGCTGCGGACTGGAGATGGTAACGCTCATTCCTCAAGTTCCCTTTACCGGATGCGGGCCTTCGACGATGCGGAGGGGCAGATGGAGCTTAAAGCAGGATGGACAAGTCAGACGGCCAGATCCGTAGAGACCCGGACCGCTCCTCCGGCCCGCCATGAGGCTGTGCGCAAGGCCTATTCGCCGGGCAGCATTGCCGCCTTGTCGGGGCGAGGCCTGATGAGCATGGAATTCCACCGGCTCACGAGATCCGGAACCTGCGAAGCCGCCATGGGCTTTGCATAAAGGTAGCCCTGAGCATGATCGCAACCCAATTCGCGCAGACGACGAGCCTGACCATGCGTCTCTACTCCCTCGGCCGTCACCTGAAGCTGCAGGCTCTTTCCAAGGCCGATGACCGCCGCGACGATCGCTTCGTCATCGGAGTCCTGTTCAAGATCCCGCACGAAGCTCCGGTCGATCTTGATGTGGTCCACGGGAAACTGCTTCAGATGGGTCAGTGAAGCGTATCCGGTTCCGAAATCATCCAGGGCGATCTGAATTCCGTGACGGCGGAACTGGGCGAGGGCCGAGGATACGTTGTCCGAGTTTCGGCCGAGAAGAACGGTTTCCGTGACCTCCACCTCGAAACAGGAGGCCGGTACCCCAAACCGGTCGAGCGCCCGCAGCAGATTGTCGACAATGCCCAATTGGCTGAACTCAGCCGGTGAAAGGTTCAGGGCGACTTGTCCAACCCGAAGATCCTGATCGAGCCAAGAGCGGACATCTGCGGCAACTTTTGTAATCAGTTGCTTGCCGATGGACGCGGCGATGTCGTGGTCTTCGAAGACCGCGCCAAAGTATGCCGGTGTGAGGATGCCCTCGGTCGGGTGCTGCCACCGTGCCAGCGCCTCGAGGCCGATGATCTCTCCTGTGGTGAGGCAAATCTTCGGCTGATAGAAGGGGACAATCTCATCGTTGGAGATGGCCTCGCGCATGCCCCGCCCGAGGGAGACGCGTTGCTCGATGGCGTTCCGCATCTCGGGCGAGTACGTGATGACCCGGTTCCGTCCCTGAGACTTGGCCTGGTACATCGCAATGTCGGCATCCTTGATGAGTTCCGACGGATTCCCATCATGATCGGGATAGGCGGCGATGCCGATGCTCACCCGGCTGATCAGCGTCCGCTTCTGATAGATGAACGGCTGCCGAAGCATCTCGGCAATCAAAGAGCCGAGTCTGGTCGCGTTCTCCAGCTTCAACGGGTCCACGACAAGCACTGCGAATTCGTCGCCGCCGATCCGCGCCACGGTATCGCACCCCCGGACCATCGTCGACAGGCGACGGGCCGTTTCCTGCAGCAGAGCATCTCCGGCATCATGGCCGAGGGTATCGTTGATGTCCTTGAAGTCGTCGAGGTCAATCAGGAGAAGGCTGACGCTCGTGCCGTTCTGCCGGGCATGGTCGAGAGCGGCGTCGAGGCGATGCTGAAACAGGGTGCGGTTGGGAAGACCGGTCAGGGCATCGTGGTTGGCTGAGCGCCAGATCTCCTGTTCCGCTTCCTTCTGCTCGCTGATGTCGCAGGTGACGCCAACAATGCGATCGGGACCGGCCCGCTCACCACGGGCCCGGAGCCACCGGGTCTCTCCGCCGGGCAAGACATAGCGGCACTCAACGGAACTGGCCCCATCTGCCCGGATGTCCCGCAAGAATCCCTCCACCTTCTCGTGGTCATCGGGGTGAATGCCTGTCATGAAGGTTCCGTCGACACCCGGCCTGATTCCAAGAAGCGCGAGGGCATTCTCGGAGCGGGTGGTTGCCCCGGACTGCGGGTTGAACTCCCACGCAATCATGTGGGCGGCCTTGAGCGCAAGCTGCAGACGCTCCTCGCTTTCCCTCAGAGCCTGCTCCGACTGCTTGCGTTCGTGGATGTCCATGGCAATGCCGAACCATTGCTCGATCTTGCCCTGCTCGTTCTTCAGAGGCTGGCCACGGACGATGAACCAGCGGTACATGCCATCCGAGGCTCGCCGCAAGGGCATCTCTATTTCGAAGGATGCATCTTTGCCGAGGGCGGCACTCCAGTTGCCGAGGATCCTCGCACGGTGGTTGGGATGGATCGCCGAGGCCCAGCTTCCGGTCAGCCCGTCCTCGGAGCGCAGGCCGGTATATTCGTACCAGATGTCGTTGCAATAGGTGAAATCTCCATCCGGGTCGCTGAACCAGACGACCTGCGGGGAGCTGACGGATGCAGGCATGGCATCGACAAGGGTGCGAAGGCGCCTCTCGCTTCTGCGCAGACGCTCCTCAGTCGCGCGAAATTCCGTGATGTCCCGTGAGATGCACAGAAAGCCCTGGGGGGCGCGGTCGTGCCCCATGATGGGGGTGACGACCACATCCCACCACTTCTGGGTTCCCGCCATCGTTGCGCACGATCCCTGGAAGCGCCCGATGCCGCCGGATTTGACAGCTTCAACGGCCGCGTCGGCGTCCTTCCCGGTGACGCTGCTCCAGATCTCGGTCCAGTGGCGGCCCTCAATCGTGCGGAAGTCCTCGACATCCATGGCACGCATGCCGCCCTGGCTCATGAAGCGGAGACGCCCCTTCAGGTCGAAGACCTTGATGCAATCGTCGGAGCTTGCCAGAAGGCGTCGTGTAAACTCCTCGTTTTCCGCTGCATTCTTGCTGGTGAGCTTCAACTCGAGTTGGCACATGACCGCCTGAGCAAGCGTGAAAAGCGCTTCTGCCTGCTGCTCGGTGAGGCCATCAGGGCGAGCGACGTAATCGAGAACGCAGAGCATCCCGAGAGGCAGACCATCCTGCGTTCTGAGCGGAACGCCTGCATAGAAGGACAGGTCGGGCCCACCTTCGACACGGACTCTGTCCTTGAAACGCGGGTCGAGGTTCAAATCGGAGACGACGAAAAGCCCTGTCTGCAGGATGGCATGATTGCAGACGGAGTTCTCACGCGGAGTCTCTGCGAGATCCAGTCCGACCCTGGCCTTGAACCATTGTCGTTGTTCGTCGAGGAACGAAATGCAAGCGACCGGCGTGTTGCAGATCTGAGCCGCGAGCTTCGCAATGCTGTCGAATTCGATTTGCGGCTCAGTATCAAGGATGTCGAAGCTCCGGAGCGCAGCAAGACGTTCGACTTCCTTCCATTGAGGCAGTTCGCTGTGGCCAGGGCGCTCTAACATGAAGAAACTGCTCGTTGGGATGCACAGGAGCTTTTCAGGAATGTCGGACTGCAGCCGACCCCACGGAGCGGCATCATGCCTTCGAGCAGTTACTCGATCCGATGGAAACCTATGATCCGGGCTGACCGGTAAAATGGCAGTGCATCATGCCAGTCCTCAGAGAGGACCCGCCATAGTGCTGATCGCTTCCTATTCGCAATACTTGAGCGATCTTGAACCATATGAGGTACTTGCCGCACTGCTTGAGGTCAAGGACAGGCCTGGCGGCACCAGGCTTCATAGTTAACAGAGGGTTCCTGTCTGGTATGCCCGCTGCAAGTTCATGTTTTCCGGCATGGCAATCCGCTGCTCAGTCGCGCCCGGAAGAGCTTTGTCTCCCCAAACGACAGGAGGGCCGGGCCGACCTCGCATGGCTGCCCTCTTCGCAGGTCGCGTAGGTGGTTCTACGTATTCCGGACTTTCGGGAACCACGTAGTTATGTGAAAGCATAACGCCTCCCCAGCTGAGCGGAGGAGTGAGCCGAAAGTTCCGGCACTTGGAAAACTTCAGGTTTGACAAACCTTTGGGTTCTTTGATCGGGCGCGCCCGTCCCGGGTGGGCGGGGCATTTTGCTCCTGAAAGCTTTGGTTAACGATGGTTAAGGAGCATTAACCATAAGCGAGTAACAGCTCCCATTATTTACGTATTGTCCGCCGAGTCCTCAGAATATAGTTTTTGCCTCAGCCGCTTAACGATGTTTAACAAAGTAAATAACAGTGAGCGGCAAGCATAAAAACACGAGACGCACTTAATTACTAAGGCGGGGCAGAAAAAATGTATATCGTCGTCGATGACCGGCAGATGGTTACGTCTGGATATGTTGCGAGCTTCAAACGTGAAGGCATATCCTCCCTTGGCTTATACGCAGATGAATTCAGCGACTGGCTTGAGACGGCTTCCGATTCTGATCTGGACGCCGTGCAGGGCTTCGTGCTGGGCAGCTTCGAGGAGCGGGTTCACTCCGCCGAAAGCATCCGGCGCTACTCCAAGGCACCCATCATTGCCCTGAGCGATGTTCGCTCCCTCGAGGAAACCCTCGAACTCTTCACCGCGAAGTTTGACGATGTCGTCCGCAAGCCCGTTCACGTGCGGGAGATCCTCGCCCGGGCCGAAGCCGTCTGGCGCCGCGTGAACGCAAGCCTGGGCAAGAAGTCTCAGGATGACAGCGACAGACTCAAGGTCTTCTTTGATGGCCGCGATCCTGAGATCGACGGTCTCCCACTCTCTCTCCCGCGCCGCGAGAGGCACATTCTCGAGTACCTCGTGCGCAAGAAGGGGCACCGTCTGACCAAGAAGCAGATCTTCGACGCCGTCTATGGAATCTACAGCGACGATGTCGAGGACAGCGTCGTCGAGGGGCACATCAGCAAGCTGCGCAAGAAGCTGCGGCAGCGCCTCGGGTATGATCCGATCGATGCCAAGCGATATATCGGCTACTCCTATGTAGGAGTTGCCTCTTAATTCTCGTCGGTGCGATAGATGGCTGCCCTAAGGAACTGGGGCAGCCATTTGCTTTTGGTGCCGGGCGACCTTTCTCTCCTGCTCGCATCCGGTCATCGACCGTTTGAGGCGCGTTGGAGTTGCCAACGTCCAAGGCAGATCCGGCTGCTCTTCTCCGATGTTTTCGACAGGGTCATGCAACGCTCATGATCGAATGTTCTTAGGCATCATGCGTGCAGCGCAGGCGCTGGTGTTGAATGCAATGCGCAGGTTCGCAGATGCAGCAGCGTTGCAAATTGCAACATTGATGCTGCTCGGCTGCGCAGTTTTATCTGAAATTCAGTCGATTCGGCCTTCGTCTCTTCCGGGCGTTAACTCTATTGCAGGAAACGTCGACTTATTCTTCCCCAACGTCACTGATGAAGTTGAAGAGGCGCGAGGCTCAACGGATCAGTTCTTCGTCTTAAAAAGTCGAAGCAACGATCAGGTCCGGCCGCTCAGCCTTGATAATCGACAAAGTGACGGGGTGGACGAGGCGTATTGGGGGCACTGCCATGACGATGATGATTTCGCGGACTGCCGTCTGCATGCAGCTCATGCACGGCAGGTGTCTCCAGGCTTCCCGCTCTTGAGTCGAAAATCGACTTTCAGCTCCCACGCGTGAACATGAGGTTCAGCGCTTTATTGCCGGCGTGAAGGCCGCGTGATTCTCTCAATCTGAAACGCCCGATGACCGGTGCCGTTCAGTTCACATAGTAAGAGTTGAGACACGGCAATGGACGACCTTCTTCTTGAGTTTCTTACGGAGACCAACGAGCACCTCGAAACGGTCGACGTGGAGATGGTCCGTTTCGAGCAGGATCCGAACAACGAGGCTATTCTCAGCAACATCTTCCGCTTGGTCCATACCATCAAGGGAACCTGCGGCTTCCTTGGGTTGCCCCGGCTCGAGGCCCTTGCTCATGCAGCCGAAACGCTCATGGGCAAGTTCCGCGATGGAATGCCGGTGACGACTCCTGCCGTTTCGCTGATCCTCAGCACCCTCGACCGCATCAAGGAGATCCTCGGAGAACTCGAGCGTCAGGGCGCCGAGCCAGCGGGCTCCGACGGTGATCTTATCGCATTGCTGGACAAGATGGCCACCCAGGAGCCGCCTGCTCCCGAAGCCACTCCGACTCCAAAGCCAGTCCAAAGCTCTGGCTCGACGGTCTTTCAGGTGCTCGAGAGGGAGCTGAAGCCAGGCGAGGTCTCGCTCGACGAGCTGGAGCGCGCCTTCCAGGAGGCTCCCGGCCCGGAGAAGGCTGTCACCGCCGGCACCCTGACGTACCAGATACTCGAGCGCCCTCTGAAGCCGGGCGAGGTTTCGCTGGATGAACTGGAGCGTGCATTCCGCGAAGCGCCGGGGCCGGTTCCGCTCGTGATTGAAAAGCTTGAGGAGCAGGCGCCGAGCCAGAAATCTGTGGCGACCGCTTCGCCGGCTGCGCCCCCTAAGAAGAATGCCGAGACATCGGAAGGCGGGGACGGGGGTGAAGGCATCTCCGGCAAGGTTCAGACGATCCGCGTCAACGTGGACACTCTCGAGCATCTCATGACGATGGTGTCCGAGCTCGTCCTCACGCGGAACCAGCTGCTGGAGATCGCCCGGCGCAGCTCGGAGGACCACGGCTACAAAGTTCCGCTGCAGCGTCTTTCGCAGGTGACGGCGGAGTTGCAGGACGGGGTGATGAAGACCCGGATGCAGCCGATCGGTAATGCCTGGCAGAAACTGCCCCGCGTCGTGCGCGATCTTTCGAACGAGCTCTCGAAGAAGATCGAGCTCGTGATGCAGGGTGCGGACACTGAGCTCGACCGGCAGGTCCTGGAGGTCATCAAGGATCCTCTCACCCACATGGTCCGCAACTCCGCGGATCATGGCATCGAGAACCCGGCAGACCGAAAGGCGGCCGGAAAGCCCGAGAAGGGCACGATCCGCCTCAATGCTTATCATGAAGGTGGTTCGATCACGATCGAGATTGCCGATGACGGCAAGGGGTTGAACTTTGCGGCCATTCGCAAGAAGGCCGCCGAGCGCGGGATTGCAGGCGACGCCGAGCTGGAGCGGATGAGCGACGCCCAGGTGGCGAAGTTCATCTTCCATCCTGGCTTCTCGACAGCCGCAAAGGTCACATCCGTGTCGGGCCGTGGCGTCGGTATGGACGTGGTCAAAACCAACATCGAGCTGATCGGCGGAACGGTCGACATCCGCTCCGAGCAGGGACGCGGAACGACCTTCACGATCAAGATCCCGCTGACCCTCGCCATTGTGGCGGCGCTCATTGTGTCGTCGAAGGACCAGCGCTTCGCCATTCCGCAGGTTGCGGTATCGGAGCTCGTGCGGGTGTCGCCCACCTCCGAGCACTCGATCGAGCGCATCAACGGAACGCCGATCCTGCGCCTGCGCGACCGCCTGCTGCCGATCGTGCCGCTGTCGAAGGTTATGGGGCTGTCCGGAAACGAGGATGCCAACCACGGCTTCGTGGTGGTAACGCAGGTTGCGCACCAGCGTTTCGGCATTCTCGTGGACGGCGTCTTCCATACCGAAGAGATCGTCGTGAAGCCGATGTCCTCGAAGCTGCGGCACATCCAGCTGTTCTCCGGCAACACCATTCTGGGCGACGGTGCCGTCGTGCTGATCATTGATCCCAATGGTCTTGCCCGTATGGTGGGCTCCGAGTCTGACCGCAACGAGTTCCAGAACGACGCGGGTCCCGAACAGACCGTCGTTGCGGCGGACGAGCTGACGAGCCTGCTGGTCTTCCGCGGCGGGGGCGAGAGCCTGAAGGCTGTCCCGCTGTCCCTGGTAACGCGCCTTGAGGATATCGAGGCCTCGACGATCGAATGGTCGAGCGGACGCCCGGTCGTTCAGTACCGCGGACGACTGATGCCGCTGGTCTCATGCGACGAAGAGCTCACGATCAAGCGCGAGGGCATGCAGTCTCTGCTGGTGTTCTCGGACGGTGACGTGTCGATGGGCCTCGCAGTGGCCGAGATCGTCGACATTGTGGAGGACAAGCTGGACATCGAGCTCCTCGCCGAGCGCTCCGACCTCGTCGGCTCTGCGGTCGTGAGGGGGCGCACCACCGAGATCGTCAACGTTGCGCATTACCTGCCGATGGTTCTGGAGACCTGGTCGCGGAAGGAGCGAAAGGGCGGGCCCGATCGGTCACTGCTGCTCGTCGACAGCTCGACCTTCTTCCGGGACATGCTTGTGCCGGTCCTCAAGGCGTCCGGGTATCGCGTCCAGACCGCTTCGACAGCCCAGGAGGCGGTTCGCCTCCTGTCCAACGGTCTCCACGTCGACGTGGTCGTCACGGACCTCGAGCTCTCAGGGCACTCCGGCTTCGCCCTGGTTGCATCCCTGCGGGCCGATCCGCATCACAGCACGACGCCCGTGATCGGCCTGACCGTCAAGCCTGATCCGCAGCAGATTGCCCTGGCAAGAAAGCTGCGCATTTCCGAGATCGTCTCGAAAATCGACCGCAGAGGCCTGCTCTCCGCTCTCGCGGAGCTCAATGGAACGCTCGAAGAGGCTGCCTGATCATGAAGCTCATAGAAACAAACCCTTCGGGAAACGTGAAGGCGGCCTCCAAGCAGATGGAGTTCGTGACGGTCACGGTGGCCGGACAACTGCTGGGGCTGCCGATCAGCCGCGTGCACGATGTCTTCGTCGTAAGCGAGATGACGACCGTTCCTCTCGCGCCAGGAGAAATCGCTGGCCTCCTGAACCTCCGTGGCCGCGTCGTTACTGCGGTGTCGCTGCGCCGCCGGCTCGGACTGGGCGATAGCGGCGAAGCAGGGCGTCGCATGGCTGTCGGCCTCGAGAACCAGGGCGAGGCCTATGGGCTGCTCGTTGATGACGTCGGCGAGGTTCTCAAGCTCGACCCGGACGAGATGCAACCGAACCCGGTTCATATGGACCGGGGCTGGGTGGGACTGTCGCAGGGCGTCCACCAGTTGCGGGACCAACTGCTGATCGTTCTCGATGTCGATGCCGTTCTTGCCTTCGAGACGGAGCGGGAGGCTGCGTAAGCCCTGTTCGCCCATCGCATATACTTCAGTTGTGTAATCAGAATACAGGAATTTTGCCGTGAGCCTTGATCTTTCCACCCCTGTTCTCATCGTTGACGACTACCAGACGATGCTGCGCATTATCCGCAACCTGCTGAAGCAGATCGGCTTCAACGACGTCGACGAGGCGAAGGACGGCTCGGAGGCTCTGGGCAAGCTGAAGGAGAAGAAGTACGGGCTGGTGATCTCCGACTGGAACATGGCGCCCATGACCGGCTTCGAGCTGCTGCAGCAGGTGCGGGCCGACGCGGAGCTGGGCAGCCTGCCCTTCATCATGATCACCGCCGAGGCCAAGACCGAGAACGTGGTCGCGGCCAAGCAAGCCGGCGTCAACAACTACATCGTCAAGCCCTTCAACGCCGACACCCTGCGCTCGAAGATCAGCGCTGTCTTTGGCGGATAAGCAACAAAAGAGCGACGGTCATGACCCTCAAAAAGAGCTATCGCATCGAAGCGAGCCTGGGCGTTGCTTCGCAGGACGAGAGCGTTCTGGAGCGCCATTCCGAAGTCATGGGGATGCTGGCGACCATCAAGGAATCCATCGTTCCCGCGAAGGAGATTTCGACATCCCTGCTGGAGGAACACCGCCGCGACATGCAGGAGGCCCTTCGCCTGAAGGCGGAACTCGATTCGATCTACGAGGCGATCGAGCGCACGAAAAGAGAGATCGCCACACTTCGGTATGCCGGCGCCCAGGGGAAGGAGATCACCCGGGTCACGGATGAGCTCGGTGCCATCGTGACTGGAACGGAGACCGCTACGAACTCGATTCTGGCTGCGGCTGAACGGATCGACGAACTCTCCAGCAATCTCTCGTCCAGACTGGCCGGAAGCGATCAGGATATCGCCCGCGAAATCCTCGATCACGTGATCAGTATCTTCGAGGCCTGCAACTTCCAGGACATTACCGGCCAGCGCATCAGCAAGGTCGTGGGCGCAATGAAGTTCGTGGAAGAACGCGTCCACCACATGATGGAGATCTGGGGCGGCATGGAAAGCTTCAAGGATGTCGAAACCATCGACGATCCGAAACGCCAGGGAGACAAGGCGCTCCTCAATGGGCCGGCACTGGCCTGCGACAACGGCGTGACGTCCCAGGACGCCATCGATGCATTGTTCAACTAATTCGATCTAAAAGACAGCACGAAGACCATGAGCGCCGTGAGCCCAGCCTGAAGGCTGGGCTCTTTTTTGCAGCGCCGGGGCGGACTGCCGAAAATTTAGGCCAGCAGTTTCTGTACCTGCGGCGTGGCAATGAGGTTCACAAGCCTCTTCAGGCCGTCTTCCGTGGTGGCGAGGATCACGCCGCCGCACACCTCAGACGCGCCTGCGAAGCCATAGCTCAGCACATTGGCGGGCTTGAGGCCGCCCGTGCCGCTCGAGAGGTAGCCCTGCATGGATCCGGCCCGCCCGGATTGCCCGTTTTGGACCCGCAGACCAGTCAGCGTTCCGGCAACAGGATGCGGGATGATCCGCAGCCTGTCCCTTTTGTGGAAAGCGATGGCAAGCTTGCTGTTGGCGAGAGCCACTGCAATGGCATCCTCGAAGTGAAGACAGGCCTCGAAGCTGATGGCGCTTCGGGATGACCTGAAGCGGTCGAAGACCGCGATTGCGTTCATGTCGTCCAGGCACACGAAAACACGTGAATGGTCGTAGCAGGGGCCATGCACGTTCGTGCCCACCCGAACCGCATGAGCCTTCTCGAGCGCGATTGTCGCTTCGGTCCGGCCGAAGCCTGCGCTCTGCTCGCGGGAATCCGGAATGGCCACATTGTGGGCCCGCGACGAGAGCAGATACTGGCGCGCAGGACCTGCCTCCATGACCCCTGAACCGCCCGAATCCGTAATCCATCTCACGCCACGGGCGGAGTAGACGAAGGAGGTGCAGTCGTAATGTCCGTTCTCATGCCGCTGCTCGCCGATTGAGGCGCAGAGATAGCCCCAGCCCGGCTTCTGCTCATAATTGCGGAAGGCGATGAGACCTGCATGATCCGATGTATGGAGCCTCGGGCCAGGAGGATACGCCAATTCTTCCGCCAGAGCTTGGTCCGACAGGAGATGTCGCCCGTATCCGGAAATGATACGTCGGAGCCAGGAGGCATGGTGAAGGTTGCGCGGTGTGTCCCCGAACGGAGCAAGCATGCCGGCCGGATCCGTCGTCGCCACGAGAGCTTTGAGACTGTCCTTCAAGCGCATATCGAGGAGCCGTCTGAGGTCCTCTGCCTCAGGATGATTTTTGAGGTGCTGGGACAGGATCATGCCGATGGAGATCAGCTCCAGCCGGTAATGCTGGGACTGCTCATTCGACGATCCATGAGGACCGAGGAGATGATCGAAGCCGTTGCGCAGTTGAGCAAGGGCGACGGATCTCCAGTAGGCGGACAGAGGAAATCCCTGGAGGCCGATTGAGGCGCTCAGAAGAGCGCAGGCGATCCGAACCTGCAGGATGGATTGCAGAAACAGGTTCTGGCCGAGGATCTCGGCGAGCGCAAAGCTGTGCTGAATGACCTCCGCACCAAGCACACGCAGCTTCTCGAGAGGTTTGCCCCTGACCGAACTCGCGGCTGCCAGCAGACGAAGCAAGACCTCTGTGCGGATGGCAATCGACGCAGGATACGCGCTGAGTGCATCCTTGGGCTGGCCCCATGGATTGGTGCGAGACCAGGACAGCGCGAGATCCACGGCCCTGTGCACACCCTTCGCCTCCTGGTCGCGCACAAGGTCCAGAAGCCAGGACAGGGATTGGTATTCCAGGCGCCACGAAGGCGACTGGTAGGGGTCCTCAGTCCAGTCCGGACTTTCTGGCAACGGCCACGCCTGGAAGCTGCCGAGAGACAGCTCGTTTCCGACGAGGGCTGCCGATGGACCTTGCTGAACCGCCTGCAATCTATCGAATGTCGTCGGAGCCGCTGAAAGCGTCCTGCTGTCGATCAGAGCGTCGATCAGCTTGGCACCTCCAACCTGAAGGCGGTTGAGAACCTCGCCAACGAGCGCAGAGGCATCGGCTTTGTCCTCGCTGAGGATGCTCTCCAGCAGGAGATCGTCACTGAGGGAGGTCTCAAGGGGTGTGACAAGGCTGATTTGCGCCTCATCGCGCCAGACTTGAAAGCCGAGGTCGACCGTAGCAGCCTGATCCGGTGGGTTGAGTTCGAGCGTGAAGCGCCTCGTCTGCCGGCTGACCGGAATATCGATGTAGGTTCCGACAACGGGCGAAGCTGGCAGATCGTCCGACGGGGCGACGATTTCACCGTTCCTGTTGCGGAAGATGACACGCGCCAGGGCACCTTCGGCGCCTGCGTTCGGCTTGATCAACTGACCTCTGACAAAAAGCGTCTTGGCTGGAACTACCCCATAGGTCAGCCACACTGGATCGGTGTTTAGCCGGATCCAGGGGCGCCAGGGATTATTCGGCGCCGGAGAGGATGCTCCTCCAGCATCGCCGCCTTCATGTTCAGCAACCTGCAGGATCTTCGGATCGGTGATCGTGAACGGATGAGAGTTGCGCCAGCTGCGGAAGGTAACCGTGATATGCTTCGCCGGAGCAGGAACCAGGAATGTGCACTGGACCGTGCCTGCATGCGTCTGGTCGCTGCTCCGGTCGTAGTAGTCCGGTCCTGCGATGGGGCAGCTCTGAGGGTCGATCTGAGCCCTGGTCAAACCCGGAACATAGGCGAAGTCGATGCTCGATCCATCTTCGGTCAGGAAGTCGACGCCGATGACCGCGAAGTCATGCGCTGTCCGGTTCTTCTCTTCAGGATGCCAGGAGATCTGGAAGCTGAGCTCGCACCACGCATCCTGAGACAGATCCTTGAAGTCGAGGGTGTTTCGAGACCACCGATTCTGATTGGAGACAATGAACTGCCGTGGAGCGGCTTCTTCCTGGGATGCCCCGTCGCCGCGTTCCCGAGGCGTCGGAAGGATCTGTCTGACATCGGCCATTGCGGCACCGGAGTTCTGGGTTGAAGGAGTTGTCGAGAGGGGCGGCTTCCGCACTTCTGTGCGGAACCAATGGCATCAACGGGCCTGGAGTGCTTCCGGCACGGCCAGGCGTCAGTCAATACGACCTTCGCCTTTTTCCATCGGTCCAGCTGCGTGAGCCACCGTGCCGCCTGCGCCTGGTCACTGTCCCGTCGCGACCTCCAGGAACAGGGCCATGCGGATCAGCTCGGAAAGGCTTTTGGCCTCCATCTTCGCCATCACGTTCGAGCGGTGGATCTCGACGGTGCGAATGCTGATGTTCAGCTCATGGGCAATCATCTTGTTGGCCTTGCCGGCGACCAAGCCGTCCAGCACCTGACGCTCCCTCTGCGAGAGGGATTGCAGGCGCGCCTGGGTCCGAAGAAGCTCCTGATTTCTGCGAACGCTCTTCTCGTCGCAGACCAGGGCAAAGCGGACAACCTCCAGGAAACGGTCTTCCCGGAAGGGTTTTTCGAGAAAGTCGATGGCTCCCGCCTTCATGGCTTCCACGGCAAGCGGAATATCCGCATGGCCGGTCATGACGACGACAGGAACGTTCAGGCCGCGCCCATTGAGGCGTCGGATGAACTCCAGGCCATCGATGCCGGGCATCCGCACGTCCGTCACGATGCAACAGCGCCCGGGATCGCCGACTTCATCGAGGAAGGCCTTGGCGGATTCATACAGACGAACGTTCAGGCCAGCCGAAACCAGCAAAAAAGAGAGGGCCTTCCGCACTCCGACGTCATCATCCACCACATACACGATCGGCGTGTTCGACACTGGCCATGTCCTCCTTGTCGACGGTTCTCAAAGTAAAATGAAAGGTGGTGCCTTCACCGGGAATCGACTCGGCCCAGATCTTGCCGCCGTGGGATTCCACGATCGTCCGGCTGATCGAGAGGCCCACGCCC
Source organism: Microvirga splendida (assembly GCF_016427565.1). Lineage (GTDB taxonomy): Bacteria > Pseudomonadota > Alphaproteobacteria > Rhizobiales > Beijerinckiaceae > Microvirga > Microvirga splendida. The sequence goes on along the minus strand of NZ_JAELXT010000001.1, from coordinate 168,897 downwards.
ATGCCGCTTCGCTTCGTGGTGGTAAATGGCTTGAAAAGGTTCTTCAAGACCTCCGGGGCAATCCCGGATCCCGTGTCCCTGACGCTGACCTGGACCATGGACTCGAAGGGAACAGGCTGAGCCTTGATCAGCAGTTCTCGGCGGTCCGATTCCTGCATCGCCTCGATGGCGTTGCGGATCAGATTGAGCAGAACCTGCTGGATCTGAACGCGGTTCACGAAGACGAGCGGGTTGTCGGACGGAAAATCGTATTCGACCTTCACGTCCTTTTCCTTGGCGCCCACCAAGGCCAGGGCGCTCGCCTCCTCGACGAGGCGCTGAAGCCCCTCGATCTGATGCTCGCTTCCTCCCCTGGATACGAACTCCCGCAATTGCCGGATCACCTCTCCGGCGCGCAGGGCCTCCTCGGCGGCTTCATTCACGGCATGGCGAACGAGGGAGATCTTGTCTCCTTCGACATCGCTGAGAATGAGGCCGCAGCCTTTCAAATAGCTCGTGATCGCCGTCAGGGGCTGGTTGATCTCATGAGCCAGTGTCGAGCCCATCTCTCCCAGGGCCGTGAAGCGGGACATGTAGGCAAGCTCGGATTGCAGTTCCTGCATCCGGGTCTCCGTCCGCTGGCGCTCCGTCAGATCGCGGATGAAGGCCGTGAAGAAGCGCTCTCCCTCCGATTCCATCTCGCCGACCTGAACCTCCATGGGAAAGGTGGAGCCATCCTTCCGCTGAGCAACCGCCACGCGCCCGCTCCCGATGATGCGTCGTTCTCCCGTCTCACGGTAACGGCGGATATAGCCGTCATGCTGCTCGCGATAGGGAAGAGGCATCAGGAACTTGACGTTCGTGCCGATGACCTCTTCGGGCTGATAGCCGAACATGTTCACGGCCGTGGCGCTGAAGGAGCGAATGATGCCGCTCTCGTCGGCCACGACCATGGCGTCGGGAACGGTCTCGAGAATGGACCTGAGATGCGCTTCGCTCGTCCGCAGGCGCTCCTCGCTCGAGCGCAGCGCGTTCTCCGCCAGCTTGCGCTCCGTGATGTCCTGAACGGTTCCGATCTTGCGGATGGGCCGGCCGCCGTCATCGACCAGGGTGCGGCCGATGGCCGTGACCCAGCGTTCCTCCCCCGTATCGGCGCGGATGATCCTGAAGCTGCCGCTGTAGGTCAGGTCGCTGCCCGGCTGGTCATCGTAAAACGTGCTCGCCATCCGGCTGCGGTCGTCGGGGTGAACGCAATCGAGGATAACCTCGCGCGTGATGGTGACGTCCGGCGTCAAACCCAGGATCTGGCGCGCCTCCGGCATCCATTGACGCCGACCGGTGACAAGGTCCTGGTCCCAAATTCCCAGGGCTGTCGTCTCGATGGCCAGGCGCAGCCTTTCTTCGCTGCTGCGCAGCCTGATCTCCGCCTGGCGCTGATCATGGATGTCCGTGACGGTGCCCACCCATTCCTGAGCCTGACCGTTTTCGTTCAGCAGCGGGACCGCCCGGGCGAGCATCCAACGGTATTTGCCGTCGAGGCGGCGGACACGGTACTCGAACATCCCCGGCTCTTCCGAGGCGCGGATGATCTGCCAGTGGGCGAGAAGTCCTGCTCTGTCGTCAGGATGCACGGCATTCAGGAAGCCGAAGCCGGTGTAGTTCTCGTTGGTCTGACCGCTGAAGGCCTCCCAGCCCCAGACCTTTGTGATCGCCCCGTCGGTTGCCGCGCGCCAGACAATGGCGGAGCTGGCTTCGATCAGGGCGCGGTACTGCTCTTCGCTTCGGCGCAGCCGTTCAGCGGCCACTTTCTGCTCATGAATGTCCGTGACGGTTCCGATCCATTCCTGAACGGCGCCATCGGCATCGTGAAGAGGAACGGCCCTCGTCAGCACCCAGCGATACTGGCCATCGGGCGCAAGTGCCCGGTACTCGTTGATCCCGGCTTTTTCCGAAGCCAGCGTTTCCAGCCAGGCTGCCGTCGCGCGCTCCCGATCCTCGGGATGAACGGCTTCGAGCCAGGCATAATCTCCGTCATTCCCGGATGGCGTCGGCGGGGAGGCCTCCCAACTCAGCGACCCGTCGATGATCATCCCCCCGGCATCCGCGCGCCACACCATCGCGGAGCTTGCCTCGATGAGGGCCCGGTAACGCTCCTCCTGGGTCTTCAGTGCGGCTTCCGCGGCCATGAAGCGGCTGATGTCGCGAGCGGTGAGAACGAAGCTGCGGTCCTCGCCGGCTTCGGAGTTGATTGCATCAAGCGTCACTCGGCACAGGATATGAATCCCATGCTTCGTCCTGCAGCGGATCTGGTCGGCAGAATGCCCCGAAGCGGCTGCTGTATGGAGATCTTGGAGAGGCTTTCCGCGAAGCTGCTCGTCTGAGGAATAGAGAAGGGAAAAGTGCCGGTTCAAAATCTCATCGGATCGCCAACCGTAGATGCGCTCTGCACCGGCATTCCATGATATAATATTTCCAGAATAAGTGAGGGTGATCAGAGCAAAATCGGTGACGGCATTGAGAACGCGAGCAGGATCAGGGTTCGCGTGAACCACAGCCCTGCCGACAAGATCCTCTAACGCAGATGTATGAGTCATAACCCCCCAACCCAAGAGCTGCGTTGCTTGCAGTTTTTTAACGTATTGGCAAATGATCGCGCAAACAGCAGCCCGACTGGGCTCATGCCGCATCGGCCAATGTTCCGGCGACCGCGCCCTTCATGAGGATAGCTGGCTGAAAAGCAACTGATTCGGTTGCGACATGGTAACGCCCGGGCGTGAAGTGCAACTGAGTTTACCTGCCAATGAGTTCACCTGCCAAGTCTATGAAATAGAGTTGCGTATCATCCAGCGCAGATCGCCGCTCAGGGCTGATGGCGCAGACTGGATTTTGAAGACGCAGCCGATCTCAGATCCAGCCCTGCCGGCATGAGCCGAAGTCAAGTCAGCCTCGTGCAAGGTTGGGAGCTTAAACGCTCCTTTACCATATTTGCTCGGAGATTCCTGTGACGGCACCTGTCTACTTGTTCGATTTGGCATCGCGACAGGCTCAGTGGCTTGCTGCCCGCCAGACGACCATTTCCGGCAATGTCGCCAATGCCAACACTCCCGGCTACCGCGCCCGGGATGTCGAGCCGTTCGCCGACGTGCTGGACAAGACCAAGTTGGTCATGGCGGCGACCAGCAACGGCCACATCGGCATCTCCCCATCGCGCGCCGAGGCGACGAAGGTGAAGAAGTCCGAGAGCTGGGACACAGTCTACTCGAAGAACTCCGTGAGCCTTGAGCAGGAGCTCATCAAGGCTGGTGAGGTCAACCGCCAGCATACCCTGAACACGACCATCGTGAAGTCATTCCATCGAATGCTGCTGACCAGCGTGAGGACTCCGTCATGATCGATCCTTTGATTGCCTCCGGAAAACTGTCCAGCGCCGGTCTTGAGGCGCAGTCGGCGCGCCTGCGCGTCGTGTCCGAGAACATCGCGAATGCGAATTCGACCGGGCGGACTCCCGGGTCCGATCCCTATACGCGCAAGACGATCACCTTTCGCTCCGAGCTTGAACGGACGCTCGGCGCAGCCTCGGTATCGGTGAAGGACGTCGGCCAGGACGAAGCGCCTTTCCCGGTCGAATACGATCCCGGCAATCCGGCGGCCGACGAGAACGGAATGGTCAAGAAGCCGAACGTGAACATGCTGATCGAAATGGCCGACATGCGGGAGGCCAATCGATCCTATCAGGCCAATCTGCAGATGATGAAGCAGGCGAGAGCCATGATCTCCGCAACCATTGATCTCATGAGAGGCTGATATGATCAGTGCCGTATCCTCCATCTCCTCAATGATCGACAGCCCGGCGGCGGTCACGGCCGTTCCGGCTTTCGGCACGACGTCTCCGGCAGCGGGAGCCGTCGCCGGCGCTGCGCCGGTGAGCTTCAGCGACATGATGGCCCAGGTGGCCACGTCGGCTGTCGACACCATGAAGGCGGGTGAAGCCGCATCGATTGCCGGCATCCAGGGCAAAGCCTCGGTGCAGCAGGTGGTCGAGGCCGTGATGTCCGCCGAACAGACGCTTCAGACCGCGATTGCCATCCGCGACAAGGTGGTTGCGGCCTATCAGGAAATCGCCCGGATGGCGATCTAAGAGGATAAGACCATGAGAGCGCTAGCGATTGCCGCAACCGGAATGAATGCGCAGCAGCTGAATGTCGAGGTGATTGCCAACAACATCTCGAACGTCAACACCACCGCCTTCAAGGCGGCACGGGCGGAGTTCACGGATCTCCTCTATCAGACCGAGCGCTCGCAGGCCATTCCCAACCAGGCAGGCTCCAGCCCTGTGCCGGAAGGAGCCATGCTGGGTCTGGGCGTGAAGACGGCGGCCATCCGCAACCTCCACCGACAGGGCTCCCTGACGAACACCGCGAACCAGTTCGACCTCGCTCTCAACGGGCGCGGCTGGTTCCAGGTGAATGCGCCGAGCGGCGAGATCGTCTATACCCGTGCGGGGTCGTTCAACAAGAACGGCGACGGACAGCTCGTCACCCTCGACGGCTACACCCTCAACCCGCCCATCATCGTTCCGCCCAACACGCTCGACGTGACGATCAACGAGTCGGGCGAGATCTTCGCCAAGATCGCCGGAGAGGCTCAGCCTCAGAACCTGGGTCAGCTGACGCTCGCGAATTTCGCCAACGATGCCGGCCTGGAGCCCATCGGCGGCAACTATTATCGCGAGACGCTGGCGTCGGGCGCGCCGGCCGTGGGTATCCCGTCCGATCCCGGCTACGGAAAGATCCACCAGGGCTATCTCGAAGCCTCGAACGTGGACCCGATCAAGGAAATCACGAACCTGATCTCGGCTCAGCGCGCTTTCGAGATGAATTCCAAGGTCATCCAGGCTGCGGACGACATGGCCGGAACCGTGTCAAAGGGCATCCGCTAAAGGCGGCATGCGGGTGATCTCATCATGAAGAACTTCGTCCAGCTCGCTCTCATGGCAACCATCCTCAGCGTCGGAACGCTGCAAGGTGCGGTTGCCGAGGAGCGTATCCTCCCGGTTCCTGCCGTCACAATCTATCCAGGCGATACGATCCAGGAGTCGATGCTGAAGGACAGGGCCTTTCCCGAGAACTACCGTTACCGCACAGCCGTCGTCGAATCCCCCCGCGTTCTGACCGGGAAAATGGCACGTCGCACTCTTCGGCCGGGCGAGCCGATCCCGATGAACGCGGTCGACGATCCCAAGCTCGTCACGCGGGGCGTTCAGGCTCAGATCGTTTTCGAGGAAGGCGGGCTCTCGATCATGGGCGTCGGCATTCCCCTGCAGTCCGGCACCATGGGTGAGACGATCCAGGTAAAGAACGTCGATAGCGGCCGAATCATCACCGGGCGCGTTCAGGCCGATGGCCGGATCCGGATTGGAGTCTATTGATGCTCCGCGCTGTCCTCTTTTTCTTCGCCGCCCTGTTCGCAGTACAGGCGCACGCTGCCACCCGCATCAAGGACGTGGCCTCGGTTCAGGGCGTCCGCGACAACCAGCTGATCGGCTACGGCCTCGTCATGGGCCTTCAGGGCACCGGCGATACGCTGCGCAACTCCCAGTTCACCGAGCAGTCCCTGCAATCCATGCTCGACCGCATGGGCGTGAACGTCCGTGACATCAACCTGCGCACCCGCAATGTGGCGGCCGTCATCGTCACGGCCGACCTGCCGCCCTTCGTCGGGACCGGATCGCGCATCGACGTGACCGTCACCTCCATGGGCGATGCGACATCCCTGAAGGGCGGCACCCTCATGCTGACCGCCCTGCAGGGCGGCGACGGGCAGGTCTATGCCGTTGCCCAAGGCGCGATCGTGGTGTCGGGATTCTCCGCCCAGGGGCAGGCCGAGACCCTGACCTCTGGGGTGGCGACAGCGGGCCGCATTCCGAACGGCGCACTGATCGAGCGCGAGGTTCAGGGCGGATTCGATGCGGTGGGCGGGCTGGCTTTCGAGCTCAAGAACCCTGACTACAAGACCGCGACGCTGATCACCGACGCGATCAATCAATATGCCCAGCAGCGTTTCGGCATCCGCGTCGCGTCCCCCCGCGACTTCCGGACCGTCGTGCTGCAGAAGCCGAAGAATATTGCGGCGACCCGGTTCATTGCCGAACTCGGCGATATCGAGATCAGGCCCGATACGCCTGCACGCATCGTCGTCGACCAGCGGACCGGGACGGTCGTGATCGGAAAGAACGTGCAGATCTCGACCGTGGCCATCACGCACGGGGCTCTTACGATCCGCGTGACGGAAACACCCGAGGTCTCTCAGCCTGACCCGTTCTCGATGGGTCAGACCGTGGTGGTGCCGCGCACGCAGATCACGGCGGCGGAGGAGCGAGTGCCCCTGGCCATCGTCCGGGGCTCGGATCTGCAGACCCTCGTCAAGGGGTTGAACCAGATGGGACTCAAGCCGTCCGATGTCATCGCGATCCTCCAGGCGGTCAAGACGGCCGGCGCCCTTCAAGCGGAGTTGGTGATCCAATGATGTCTCGCACGACATGCCGGAATTTGCGGCGAGTGGCAGCCGGTGCCTTGCTCCTGGGAGTCATGTCTTTCGGCGGTGCTCAGGCGCAGGAAGCGAATGCGCCCGCCAAGAACAACCAGTACTGCACCAATATTGCCGATGCAGCCTCCGATGCACGCTTCGCCCTTCAGAAGCAGGCGCTTGCCGATATGGAGAAGGAGATCGAGGGTCGCATCAAGGTTCTGGAGGCGAAGCGAGCCGAGTACGAGGAGTGGCTCAAGCGCCGCAACGAGGTCCTGGAGAAGGCCGACGAGACGATCGTCATGATCTACGCGCGGATGCGGCCGGATGCGGCGGCTCTCCAGCTCATGAACATGGACGAGGAGATCGCGGCGGCCGTTATCGCCAAGCTCAATCCGCGAGCCGCCAGCGCGGTTCTCAACGAGATGGAGCCGGCCCGCGCCGCACAGCTGGCCAATGTCATCACCGACGCTCCCAAGCGCGAAAAGAATCCCGTGAGGCAAAATTGAAACATCTTATTGCCATTGCCGGCCTGTGTTTCCTCGCGGCCTGCGCGACGAGGCCGGAGGATCTCGGCCGCGAGCCGGGCATGACGCCGGTCGGCTCAGGGATCGCCGTCGAGCGCGAACCGCTGCCGTACTTGTTCAAGGGCGCCGGTCCCTCCGCGCCGAACTCCACCTGGAGCAATGCCAGCGCCGATCTCTTCACCAGCCCGCGCGCCCGGCAGGTGGGCGACATCGTGACGGTGAACATCCAGATCGACGACAAGGCGGAGTTCGAGAACGCCAGCGACAGGTCGCGCCGATCCTCGGTGAGCGCCGGCCTCGACTATGCTTTCTCATTCAAGGGTTGGAACGCGGACGGCACGGCGGATGCCGGCATCAATTCCTCGTCAAACTCAAACGGGCAGGGGACCATCGACCGCTCCGAGAAGCTGCGCCTGTCGGTTGCTGCGGTCGTCAACGAGGTTCTTCCGAACGGCAATGTGGTGATCAGCGGATCGCAGGAAGTGCGCGTCAACTTCGAGGTTCGCGTGCTCAATATCGCCGGCATCGTGCGGCCTCGCGACATCTCGCCGAGGAACACCATCAGCTATGACAAGATCGCCGAAGCCAGGGTCTCCTATGGCGGACGCGGGCGTCTCATGGAAGTCCAGCAGCCTGCCTATGGGCAGCAGCTGTACGACGTTCTGACTCCCTTCTAGACGACGAGGATCGGGTAAATGGCCAAGGCACTGGAACTTCCTGCTCCAGCCGGCAGCGCGCCCGTCCGGGAAGGGTCGCTGCGGGTGCTCCTGACGCTCGGCCTCCTGACGCTGCTGTCGGCGGCCATCGGAGGCGGCTTCGGGCTCGTGATGGTTTCAGGCATCGAGAAGCGGGTGGAGGAGAAATACAAGGCTCTGCCCGAGAAAACCGAAGTTGCGAGCCCTTACGCGGGCAATATCGGAATCAAGAAGCTTGCTCCCGTGGTCACGAATCTCGCCGCGTCGAACGAGGATTGGGTGAGGGTCGAGGCTTCCATCATCTATAAGCTGAACGAAGAGCAGAGCCCGGACGTGATGGCCGGAGAGATCCGCCAGGATGTTATGGCCTATCTGCGCACCCTGTCGCTGGCGCAGATCCAGGGGCCGAGCGGCCTTCTTCATCTCAGGGAGGACCTCAACGAGCGCGTCAAATTGCGCTCGAAGGGCGTCGTCCAGGAGCTTGTCCTCGAAACCCTTATCGTTCAGTAGCCTGAGCGCAGTCTGAGTTTTCAAGCCACCTGTCCATTTTCCCGAGAGACCGTTGCCATGCCTTTCCGTCTGATCCTCACCGGCGCATTCATCCTCTTGGCGGGCAGCGCGAATGCCCAGCTGGCGGACCTTCAGGCGCTGATCCCCTCGGGAGACGGAGCTGTCAGCGGGCGCATCATCCAGCTCGTCGTGCTCCTGACGGTGCTGTCCCTGGCGCCGGGTCTTCTGATCATGGTGACGAGCTTCACCCGTTTCGTGGTGGCTTTCTCCTTCCTGCGCTCCGGTCTTGGCCTTCAGAGCACGCCGGCCAACGTCTTCCTGATCAGCCTGTCCCTCTTCATGACCTTCTTCGTGATGGGACCGACCTTCGACAAGGCCTGGAACGACGGTGTTCGGCCGCTGACGGAGAATCGCATCACCGAGACGGAGGCCTTCACCAGGACGACGGAGCCGTTCCGCGACTTCATGCTGACCCATGTGAGGCCGAAGGATCTCCAGATGTTCAGTGATCTGGCGGCCGTCAACTACCCGAAGCCGGAAGAGGGCGAGAAGATCGACCTGCGCATCCTGATCCCCGCCTTCATGATCTCCGAGCTGAGGCGCGGATTCGAGATCGGCTTCCTCATTGCCCTCCCGTTCCTCGTGATCGACATGATCGTCGCCACCCTGGTGATGTCCATGGGCATGATGATGATGCCGCCGACGGTCCTGGCGCTGCCGTTCAAGATCCTCTTCTTCGTTCTCATCGACGGCTGGAACATCCTCGTGAGCGGCCTGGTGCGCTCCTACTTCTGACTTTTCCGATTTCGCGAGCCTTTCAGCGACGATTTGATCGATCACGAAGAGGCGGCAACCCTCGCACAAGGTTGGCGACGCAAAAGTAATCTCGAGAACATTTATCAGTACCGAGATTCCCATGCCTGGTCGTCAACAAGCCGAAAGACTCTGGAGTAGTTTGCTGCTGCTGGGCCCGCGTCGCCTGGCTGCCCTGGCTGTCATCGGCCTTGCCGTCTTCCTGTCCGTCGGCGTCGGAGCCTATTATCTCAGCCGCCCCGCTCAGGAGACCCTGTACACCGGGCTGGATCGCGAGGATGTCGGACGGATGGGCGCCGTCCTCAAGGACGCAGGCATTCCCTTCGATGTGAGCGCCGACGGAACGGCCCTTCTGGTCAGCTACGGCAACACGGCCTCGGCCAGGATGCTTCTGGCCGAAAAGGGGCTCCCGCACAGCACGAAGTCCGGTTACGAGCTCTTCAACGATCTCGGCTCGCTCGGCCTGACCTCCTTCATGCAGGAGGTCACCAAGGTTCGTGCTCTCGAGGGCGAACTGGCGCGCACCATCCAGGGCATGAAGGGAATCAAGGCCGCCCGAGTCCACATCGTCCTGCCCGATCGCGGTTCCTTCCGCCGGGAGCAGCAGGCGCCCTCCGCTTCCGTGGTCATCCGCACCTCGCCAGCTGATGATGCTTCATCGGCGCAGGCGATCCGGCACCTCGTGGCCGCCGCTATCCCCGGCATGGCGGTGGACAAGGTGACCGTGATGAATACCGACGGTACCCTTCTCATGTCCGGAGATGATGCCGCCAATGCCACCACGGGCAAGATGGCCCGTCTCGAGAAGACCGTGGGCCTGGAGATCCAGGACAATGTCCGCCGCACCCTGACGCCTTATCTCGGCACCGGCAATTTCGAAATCAGCGTGGCGGCCCGCCTGAGCACGGACAAGGTCAGCACCAACGAGACGATCTTCAACCCCGAATCAAAGGTGGAGCGCTCGGTCCGTACGATCAAGGAAACGGAAGTCTCGCAGAACAAGAGCGGGCAAAAGCCGACCACGGTCCAGCAGAACCTGCCTGACGAGAGCGTGCGCGCCGAATCGGGTGACAGCTCGAGCGAGGACAACCAGCGCCGCGAAGAGCTGACCAACTACGAAATTTCGTCGAAGACCATCCAGACCGTCAGCGACGGCTACCAGATCAAGAACCTCTCGGTTGCCGTGCTGGTGAACCGGTCCCGGATCGCTTCCCTGCTGGGGGAGAATGCCACTCCCGCAGAGATGGACGCGAAGATCACCGAGATCGAGCAGCTGGTCTCGTCCGCCACCGGCTTCAGCAAGACCCGGGGTGACCAGATCAAGGTCGCGGCCGTCAGCTTCGTCGACGATGGCGGCATGCTGCAGCCGGTTCCGGGGCCGTCGCTGACCGAGATCCTCATGCGCCAATTCGGCACGGTCGTGAATGCCCTCACCATCCTGGCCCTGTGCGCAATGATGATCTGGTTCGGCCTGCGCCCTGCCGTGAGAATGCTGATGGCCCGCCACCAGGCAGAGCTTGAGCTCCAGCGCGAGCAGGCAGCCGCTCTGGCTGCGGCCGAGGCCGAGGAGGCCGAGAACGAGAACGGACGGCAGGCCCTGCAGGCCGCTCTCGACAGGGAGGAGCAGAACCTCATCGAGATGCCGCGTACGCCGCAGCGCAAGCTCGAGCAGATCATTGAGCTCAGCGAAGAGCATGCCGCAGCCGTGCTCAAGCAATGGCTCGGCCGGGAGGCTGCGTGATGGCGGGAGCAATTGCCAGTCTGCTGGAGGATTTCTCTCCCGCACCGCGCAGCGAGCCTCTGGGCATCGGAGCCCTGCGCACCGTCAAGGCCGCCGCCGAGCCGGATCTGACGCCGCCACCGCCGCCGGTGGATCGGCAGGCCGAACTCGTCAAAGCCGTCGAGGCGAAGGCGAGGGCCGAGGAGAGGGAAGCCGCCCGGCAGCAGCTTGAGGAGGTGATGGCAGCCGAGAAGGCTCGGTATGAGGATGAGCTCGCGTCCCAGCGCGTCATCTGGGTGGAGCAGCAGGCAGCGCAGCTCTCGGTGCAGATCGTGGAAGGCATTGGCCGCATCGAAGCCATCCTCTCGGAAAGGATTGCGAACATCCTGAAGCCTTTCGTCTCCGAAGCCTTCCGGCAGCAGAGCATCGCCGAATTCAGGGAAGCACTCGCGACGCTTCTTTTGAGCGATGAGACCGGACCGATGAAAATCGCCGGGCCCGAGGATCTCGTGCTGGTCCTGAAGGAAAACCTCGGCCCGCATGGAGAGGCGATCGAGTTTCTCCCTGGGGATCATGTCGAGGTGAGCGTCACCGCCCGCGATACGACCATTCAGACCCAGCTGCGGGCCTGGTCGGATCGTCTGGAGCAGGCTTTGAAAGCTGATTCATGATGTCGAAGTCGGACAAGCAAGAGATCGTCATCGTCCGGAGAGGCGACGATGGCGAGGAGGTCGTGAAGGGCGGGGCGTGGAAGATCGCTCATGCGGACTTCATGACCGCCATGATGGCTTTCTTCCTCGTGATGTGGCTCATCAGCCTGACGGACGAGGAGACGCGCAGCGGCGTGGCCAATTACTTCAACCCGGTGCAGCTCGCTGAGTCGACGCCGAACAAGAAAGGCCTCGACGATCCGCAGAACGTTCCTCCCGACAACGAGACCGACAACACGAAGGATGGCAAGGAGAAGGGGAGCGGCGAGGGAACGGGTGGAAAGTCCCACCAGCTGCAGAAGCCGCGCTTCAAGGAGGGAGCCCTGTTCCAGGATCCCTATGCTGTGCTCGCCAGAATCGCGGAGGAGATCGAACCGACGCCCCACGACACGCTGGGCGCCGACGTGACTCCCGGTGAAAGCGACGTGCCCGGCCTGAAGGCCGGCGAAGCTTTCCGCGATCCGTTCGATCCGCTCTACTGGCAGGTCGCCCCTGTCGAGGAAATGAAGACGGACACGCCATTGAAGCCGGGCACTGCGCCCTCTGCACCGTCTAAAGCCGTCATGGATGCGATCGCCTCCTTGAGCGCGAAGCCGCAGGCAGGTCACAAGGCGCAACAGCAGGCGCCTGCGGGCGGTGTGGCGTCTCCGGAAGGGCAGGATGCGCCGTCAACAGGCGGCCAGGCTGCTGCTCCCGGATCTTCCGCAGAGCAGAGTGCCTCGGAGGTGAATGCCGCCGACCAGAAGGCTGCGGAGCTGAAGCGGGACATCCTCAAGGCCGTTCAGCCGGGGAGGGATGCCACGCCGCAGCCGCATATCGAGGTTCGTCGGACCGGTGCGGGAACCCTGATCAGCCTGACCGATGACTTCGACTTCACGATGTTCGCGGTAGGCTCCGCGGAGCCGCACGCCAAGGTCGTGCGCGCCATGGCTGAGATCGCCAAGATCCTGCAGGCGCGGTCGGGCAAGATCGTGATTCGCGGCCACACCGACGCCCGGCCCTTCAAGTCCGCCAATTACGACAATTGGCGCTTGTCCCATGCCAGAGCCCAGATGGCCCTGTACATGCTTGTCCGGGGCGGCCTGGACGAGAAGCGGATCGTGCGCGTCGAAGGCCATGCGGACCGGGAGCCGAAGATACCGCTCGATCCCAACGCCGACCAGAACCGCCGCGTCGAAATTCTTCTGCAGGAGTGATGACGGTGAACCTGCGCCCGCTCGCCGCTCTTGGAATGATGCTGTTGGCCGTGGATGCCGCGGCGAACGAGAGCAGCCGTCCTGCCGATGCTGCGCCGGAACCTGCCGTGGAGCAGGAGGCCGAGCCGTTGGCGGCTCCGAGTCCCCTGCAGATGGTGCGCACGCTGCACCTGATGCAGGATCAGATCGCAACGGGCTCGACGGAGGCTCATGTCGGGCAGCGAGGCCTGCTGGGAGTGCTCGACATCCGGTTCATGGAGCTCGCCCCCGAGGCTTGGCAGAACGGCAAGAACGTTCACGCCGCGGTGTCGTTCGTTCTGAGCGGCGGCAATCCTGCGATCCTGCGCAAGCTTCTGGAGCTGGGCTCCACCGTCGTCACGGAGAACGATAGGCCCCTCGTCGAGGGCGCCCTCGCTTATGTCGAGGGCCGGGAGGAGGCCGCCCACAATGCTCTCATGTCTCTGGATGCGCGGACCTTTCCGCCGACCATGAGTGCACAACTGGCACTTGTTCAATCGGCGCTCGCCGTCCGGAAAGATCCTGCGAAATCCGATGCCCTGCTCGATTTCGTGCGGCTCCAGGCTCCGGGTACGCTTCTCGAAGAGGCTGCGCTGCGCCGACAGGTTTTCGTTGCGAGCCAGACGGATCACGTCGAGAAGTTCTACTTTCTCGCGACGGGTTATCTGAGACGCTTCCGCCACTCGGTCTATGCCGGCAACTTCCGGCAGCGCTTGGCGTCCGTGGCGACGCGCATCGACTTCGGCCAGGAGAAGTCCCGCTTCGACGGCTTCGTCGAGATGATGAAGGAGCTGGAGCCGAATGCAAGGCGGGACCTTTACCTTCTTGCCGCCCGCGCATCCGTCGAACAGGGGTTTACCAGATCCGCTCGCCTGCTGGCGGAGAAGGTCAAAGATCTGGTGGAAGGCGATCCAGCCGGCGCCGCCCGCGCAAGGCTCTATCGTGCGGCCTCCATGATCACATCGCCCGAGGACATCAAAGCCGCGGTCGAGGATCTCCGCCAGATCGACCGCTCGCTTCTCTCCGAAAGCGACACGGCTCTGCTGGACTCGGCCATCGCAATGGCCGGGCACATCCAGACGATGCCCGGTGCACCGGCCGTTGTGGCCGACAAGCCGAAGCCATTGCTCATGAAGGCAGCCGATAAGACGGAAGACGCGAGCTCCCAGGCGCAAGCGCTGGAACAGCTTCAGGCCTTATCCAAAGCCCGTGACGCCCTGAGCCGCGTCGACAAGTTGATCAAGAACCAGGCGCCCGTGACTCAATGAACCGTCTCGATCTCATGCCCCAAGCACCCTCGCGCCTCACCGAGCCAACTCAGACGCCGCGCGGTTCTTCCTCCGCGACCGAGCAGGGTGGCAAAGGCGCCGGGAGCGGGATGGCGGGATTCGATACGCTGCTCGAAGGGTTCTCCCGCGAGCAGAGCCGGGAGGCTGCGGATCTCCTTCAGGACGACAGCCTGCTGAACCTGAACGATCAGATGGCCGAGGCGCCCACAGCCGATACGACGGCCTTGCAGGTGCTGCTCTCGGCCACCCTGCCGGACGGTACCTCGGCGGGAGCAGCCGCTCCCCCGGCGGGAAGCCAGGCCTATTTCGTTCTCGAGAGCCTTCTGCCCCGCATCCTGTCGCCAAATGGTGCGGGCGGAGAGGCCGATCCCGAAGCCCGCAACGGTGCCTCCTCGATGCTTCCGATGCTGTCGCCGGACGCCACCGCCGACAGCATCCTGAACCCTACCATCGGATCAAAGCTGTCGGTCACGGTCCAGAACCAGGAAACCCATTTCCGCCCGGTCGTCGAGAGCTTCGAAACAGCGCTTCAGGGTTCTTCACCGGAGGCATCGAACGATGCCCCCGTGGGAACTCTTCCGGGGCATCCTGGCGTCAAGGAGGCCAAAGGCCCGGCAGTGAAACTGCCTGGGGCCGAGTTGCATGAGCGATCAGGCGACAAGACGGTCGCTCCCCCTGTCGAGACGGCCAATACCCGCCAGGGCGATGAAGACAGAAGCTTCGAGAAGATTGCCTCCAGCCGCATGGCCGATCGGGCCGAGATCCAGAAGCAGGCGGCTCCTGGCCTTCAGAAGGCGGATGGCGCTTCACTGCCGGCCGGAACTCTCCACCAGATGGCCAGAGCAATCCTGGATGACGTGGCAGAGATCTCCAATGCGCATCAGCCGTCCTTGCAAGCTGACGGTGTGCACCGTGTTGCCATAGCCCGCGCCTCAGGAGGCGTTCTGAGGGTCCTCAGCCTTCAGCTCAATCCGGTGGAGTTGGGGCTTGTCACGGTCAAGATGCGCCTTTCGGGCGACAGCCTGGAGATGGAGCTTCAGGTGGAAAAGCAGGAGACCGCTGAACTCCTCAGGAACGATGCCGAGAAGCTGTCCAGTCTGCTGCGCGCCTCCGGCTACCGGCCCGATGCCATCACGATCCAGGCCGCTGAGCCCGCCAGCCATGACCGAAATTCATTCCAGCGCCTGCAGCAGGGAGCGCAGGATCAGGGCTTCCAAGGCAATGCCAATGGCCAGAGCAACTCCTCCGGGCAGCATCATGGATCGAACAGAAGAGAAGAGGCGGAGTTCCGCAATGGGCCGAAGCAGGATCGCACTTCCGATCGCAGCAGCTCTGGCGGGGTTTACCTCTAGCGCCGTCGGTGTGTTGCCGGCCCTCGCTCAGCCTCAGGCCGGGCTGTGCGAGCGGGAGATGATGAGGGCTTCTGCCCTGTATGGCGTTCCGTTGGGAATGCTCTATTCCGTCGGCCTTACCGAAACCGGCAAGCGCGGGAGCCTGCAGCCCTATGCCATGAACGTTGAAGGCAAGGCGGTCTTCTCGAACAGCGCGACCGAAGCGATTCAGAAATTCGAGCAGGCGAGCCGGTCCGGCGCAAGGCTGATCGACATGGGCTGCATGCAGATCAACCATCACTTCCACCGTGAAAAGTTTCCATCGCTGGAGAGCATGCTGAACCCGCGCATGAACGTGGAATACGCAGCGCGCTTTCTCAAGGAGCTGAAGGCGCGCCACGACACATGGACCATGGCGGTCGCGCGCTATCATGCCGGGCCCAACAACGATCCGGCGCAGAAGCGTTATGTCTGCCGGGTGATCGCCAACATGGTCGCCACGGGCTTCGGCGCCTGGACTCCCGGGGCGCGCTCGTTCTGTGCGGATGCTCCTGGCCTCAGCCCCGGGCAGACGGCCGCGGCAGATTAGGCCGCCTGCGCAAGACCGCGCTTGGTCGATGAGCCGCGCCGGTCTAGCGTGTCATCGTCAGTTCAGCCTCGGACCCGTTCAGCGTGCCCGAAAGGGCCGCCTCGGCGCCAGACAACCGGGTGATTACCTGTCCGCGGGAGAACAGGATGACCTGGCCGTCGCGCAGGCTCCATCCGTTGACCGTTCTCAGCGCATTGCTGGAGCAGCCTTGGGCCGAGGCCTTGTAGAGGTCGAGCGACGGAACGCTCGAGAGCTGGATCCGGCACGAGGCGGATCCGACGCTGGCTTTCCACGAACCGGCATAGGACGATGCCCGCTGGGGTGGCGTGAAGACACCGGGAGCGCTGGCCTGGATATCGGCGCTGGCTTCGCGCTGCACAGGAACGGGCTGCTCAGGAAGCGGCATCGACAGGGGTTCGGGACCCCGGTCGAGTTCAAGGGTAGGACCGTTCGGGAGAGGCCCGGGAGGCAGCTCCGGCTCCAGATGGACTTCGTGAATCCTTCGGGTGGGTCCCGAGAGCGCTTCCACATAAGCGGGCTGAACCGCAACGCCGTACGCGGGAGCAGCCTGGCGCCGGCCCCAGGGAGCGGAATATTCGGGATAGCTTCTCTGAGCGACGGATGCCCCCCATGGACCTTGGGGGTAGGGTCCATCCGCCGTGGTGCAGGCCGAGACGGCGCCGGCAGCCACGAGCAGGGCGAGTTTGGAAGGTGCTTTGCGAATCATGAGGAAAGCCGCCGGCGCTCAGCCATCAATGCCGGGGAGATTCGGCGAGGCAGTAGGGGGACTGGAAGCGGCGAGGAACGGGCTGCAGGCGCGCCGAGGAAAGGATGCGCGCGAAGGAGGACAGGTTGAAATCAGATCGTCTGAAGGGCGGATCGAGCAGAACCTTACTGATCTTCACCCCGATGTAATAGTCGCCGAAGATGAGTTGGAAGAAGACCGTCATCGCGTCATGCACGAATTCCATGTCGAGGACGACGCAGGAATGATCGTCACGCCCCGTGCTGACATGCGCGACATGCCCATATGTCAGCGTATCGCCCTTGAAGAACAGTTCGGCGGAAGAGGTCAGCATCTCATCCATGTTCCCATGCAGCTGGTTGTCGGCATAGAACCTGATGATGTCCGCATCCGCGAGGCAGAAATCGGCAATGACATCCTTGATGTTGCAAGCCAGAACCTCCTCGAAAGCCTGGAGATTCGGATGCTCGATTGACGAAGCCACCATGTCCACGGTGCGAATGCTTCTCATTTCGACCTCGTGAGAATGTAGAACAGGATCTGCGCGACAGCTTTGTAGAAGTCGGGGGGAATCATTCGATCCACCTCAACATGATTGTACATGGATCTTGCCAGAGGCTTGTCTTCGATGACGGGAACGCCGTTCTTCTCAGCAATTTCGCGGATCTTGAGGGCGATCAGGTCCTGGCCCTTGGCAACCACGATGGGGGCGCTCGCCTCACTGCGCTCGTAGCGCAGGGCAATCGCGTAGTGGGTCGGGTTCGCGATGACGAAGGTGGCCTTCGGCACGGCGGCCAGCATCCGCTTGCGGCTTCGATCCTGGGCCAGGGAGCGCATGCGCGCCTTGACCATGGGATCGCCCTCCATCTGCTTGTACTCCTCCTTGACCTCCTGCTTGGTCATCTTCAGGTCGCTGTGCCACTTGAAGCGGGCCCAGAGCAGGTCGGCTGCGACGAGGACGATCGTTGCGATCGCGATGGCGGACACGAGACGCATCGCCATGGTCAACATCAGCTCCGGAAGAAGGGACGGATCACTGAACATGGCATTCAAGACCTTATATTGCTCCGATCTCAGGAGCAGGATGCTGACCAGTGTCATCGTTCCGAACTTGAACAACGACTTCAAGAATTCTACGAGACCCTGCCGGCCGAAGATGCGCTTCCAGCCGCCCACAGGAGAGACCCTGTTCCATTGCGGCCTGATCCTTTCGGCCACCACGGATGGAACGTTCTGCAGGATCGAAGCGGAGAGGCTGCAGGCCGCCAGGATGACGATGACGGGGATGAGGCACTGCCCCACCTCGATGGCGACGGCCTGGATCAGGTTCGCCGCATCGGCGCCGGTCTCCAGGCGGAAATCCTGTGGCCTGTTGATGAAAAGCGACAGCTTCTCCGTCAGCGTCTTGGTGTTGCTCCGGACTGCGAAGGCCAGACCGATGAGGATGCCCAGAATAGAGGCGAACAGAGGCGCTTCCCTGGAGAATGGGATGTTTCCCTTCTCCAGGGCATCGCGAACCTTCTTTTCGGAAGGCGCTTCTGTCTTGCTGTCCTTGTCATCCGTATCAGACATGGGCTGAAGCTATGCCTTTAGAAGTACGCTTCATCCTCGTTCTCTGAATTGATGACGATCTCTCCTCGACCGGCCATTTCGAGTGCAAGGTCCGTAATGGTCCGGCGGGCCTCCGCGATATCGCGATGCGACGAGGGCTCCTTGCTGTTCAGCTCGTGCTCGATCATGCGGCGCACGCGCGACGAGAGAGCCGAAAGCACGACCTTGCGGAATTCTTCGTTCGTGCCCTTGAGCGCGAGGACGACCCGATCCGGCGGAACCTGATCGAAGAGGGTCGTGCGATCCTTCGGCGTAAGTTTCACGATATCGTCGAAGGTGAAGAGCAGGCCTCTGAGGATCTCGGCCGACTTTGGGCGGACAGTCGAGAGGTTGGTCAGGACATCTTCCATGTGATCGCGCTCCATCTTGTTGATGATGTCGGCGATCTTGGCGTGGGTGTCCGCACCGGCGTTCTTCGAGAAGTTCGCCATGAAGTCCTCATGGAGCGTCTTCTCGATGTTCTTCATGGTCTCGTCCACGATCGGCTTCATGCTGAGCATGCGGCGCATGAGGTTGTTCCGAAGCGGCTGAGGAAGCTGAGCCATCACCTTCGCGGCGCAGGAAGGCTTGACCTTTGAGAGGATCAGCGCCGCCGTCTGCGGGTGCTCCTTCATCAGATAGGACGCAATGGCGCTCTCCGAGACCGTCGAGATCCGCTCCCAGATGCTCCTGTTGGCGTTGCCGACCACCTCGCTCATGATGCTGGCGATCTGCTCGGGGCTCAAAACGCCGGCCAGCAGCTTCTCGATGTGAGCGGCGCCACCGATGAGGTCCGCCCCGTCCGTGAAGTTGGAAGCGAACTCCTCCACCAACTGGTCGATCTGCGTCGGCGAGACGGGGCCGAGTTGCGCAGCCGACTTGGTGACGAGGCGGATTTCGTCCTCGCTGAAATGCTTAAGGATCCTACTGGCAGCAGGCTTCCCCATTGCAAAAAGCAGTGTTGCGACACGCTCGGGGCCCTTCAGGACCTTGGAGCCATTCGCCTTCATGGGAACTGGTGCGACCATGCGGAAATGCCACTTCAGCCGTTAAGATCGTTGCTCGGAGGTCCGACGATCTCGGTGAGCGAGATCCCGAAACGGGAGTTGTCGTCTTCGACCACGACGACCTCGCCGCGAGCGATAATCCTTCCGTTGACGACCACGTCGACAGGCTCGCCCACGCGGTGATCGAGAGGAACGATGGCGCCCCTGCCGAGCTTCATCAGGTTGGCGACGGGCATGGTGGCGGACCCGAGGACCACCTGGATGGTGACCGGGATGCGCAGGATGGAATCCAGGTTCCTGCCGCCGCCGAGCTTGTCGTCCGGCGAGGAGATGGCACTCTCCTGCTGCCAGATGGCCTTGTCGTGAGACTTGGGATCGAAGGGATTTGTCATGGGAACGAACCTTACGAATTAAGGGAATTGGAGCGTGACTGGGTCTGCCGGCCGGCCTCCCGGGTGAGGGTCTCCAGCTGCGCCGCGACCGCCTTGGCCTCCTCGATGCGCGCACCGAGCATGGCGAGCGTCTCCTTGCCTTCCGCTCCGAAGCTCATGACGGCCGTCTGAGCGCCTTTGAGGGCTTCTCCCGTCCTGTCGAAGACCTGCTGGTACTCGGCGAGATACCGGTCGAGCTTCTTCAGCTTCACGTACATGACCGCAACCATGATGCTGGTCGTCACGAGAGCCAGGAAGAGGATGATGTTAGCGAGGGAGGACATCGTCGAGGAATTCCTTTTCTTGGTCGATGTGTTCGTCGACCTTAAGGACATAGGTGCCGTCGGACTGGCCGATATTGCACCAGAACAGGCCTTGCTGATTGCCTTCGAGCTTGACCCGGCTGCGCGGCGTCGCCTGCAGCTCGATGACATCGCCCACCTTCAGGTCGGCGATCTCGCCGAGCGACAGGAAGCGCTCTTCGAGCACCGCCTTGAGCGTCACTTCCGTCTTCTTCACTTCCGTGGCGATCTGCTTCATCCAGCGAGGATCCCGGCCGGATGATTCGCTGGAGACCACGCGGGAGAGCACCTTGCGCATCGGGTTCAGAACCGATTGCGGAATGACCACGAACATCTCGCCGCCGCGGTTGAGGGCCTGGAGCAGGAACTTCGCGGCGATCGCCTGATTGTTCCGGCGTCCGATGACCGCGAAGTCCATGCGGGTTTCGATGCGCTCGAGCTTGAACTTGGTGTCGGCCACCAGCGCGAAGGAGGCCTGCAGGGCCTTGGCAACCTGCTCGAACAGGGTCTGGGCCATCCGCAGCTCGATGGTGGAGAAGCCGCGGGCCTCCTCGACGGGCGCCTCCGATCCGTCTGATCCGAACAGCACCTCGACCATTGTGTAGATGAAGTCGCGATCGAAGCCGATCAGGATGTGGCTGTCCCACTCGGGAGCGTGGAAGATGCCCGCGACCGCATTGGCCTCGTACATCTCGAGGATTTCGCTGACTCGCCCGCTCTCGAGGCCGCTGAGCGAGTAGTACATGGGCGAGGCCGCCATGTGGCGCAGGTGCTCGGCGCAGCTCGTGGTCATGCGGTCGAAGATGACATGGAGCATCGGAAGGCGGTCGAGCGAGAGGCCCGCCGAGTCCAGCAGCATGTCGCGGATATCGTTGGCGCTTTGTGTTCCGCTCATCGCTTAGGCCGCCTCTTTCAGCTCTTCGGACCGGCCGCCCGTCGTGGTGGCGGCTTCGACCTCGTCGATGGTCGGGCGGTATTCCACCGAGATGCCCTTGCGGCCATGCTCGACGGCGATCTGCGGCAGGGCGCCGTTCATGTAGGCGATGAGCGCCTGCTTCACGATCACGTAGACGCGGGTCTGCTTCTCCCGGGTCGACTTGACCTTGTTGGCGAGTGGCGACAGGAACGCATAGGAGATGAAGATGCCGACGAAGGTTCCGACGAGGGCCGAGGCGATCAGGCCGCCCAGGATCGCCGGGGACTGATCGATGGCGCCGAGCGCCTTCACGATTCCGAGCACGGCAGCCACGATGCCCAGCGCCGGCAGGGCTTCCGAGACGGTGTTGAGGGAGTAGTACGGCTTGGCGCGGTCGCGCTTGAGGGTCGCGATCTCCTCTTCCATGAGCGCTTCGATCTCATGGGGCCGAGCATTGCCGATGATGATCAGTCGGGCATAGTCGCAGATGAAGAGCGTCAGATCCTTGTCCTTGAGGACGCTCGGGAAGGACTTGAAGATCTCCGATTCCTCGGGCTGGTCGATGTGGCCCTCGACCTCGTTGCGCGGCCTGTTCTTCAGTTCCCGCATCAGGGCGTAGAGGAGACCCAGGATCGAGAGGTAGTGTTCCCGCTTCGGGACGGCACCGGAGATCGCCTCGCGGGCGGCGCGCCCGGTGTCCTTCACCAGGGACATGGGGTTGGCGATGATGAAGGTGCCGATCGCGATGCCGCAGATGATCACGTATTCCCAAGGCTGCCAGATAACAGCCAAGTGCCCGCCCATGGCGACATAGCCGCTGACGAGCGAGCCGATGGCAACTGCCAGTCCGATCAAGACGCCCAATGCCTTAGTCCCCTATCGAAATCCAACCTGTTGACGATGTCCTAACCGCGGAGGCTTGCGTGAAGCTGGAAACGCGGGAGCAAGCCTCATGCAAGGCTGCTCGACTACCGATCCTGCATGGGTCATCGGGCCTGGAGCTGCCGCATCCTGAAGGCTGGCGCGCCACCCGGTGGTATCGGTGTCCCGCAGGGACGCAGGCTGGAGGAGTTCAGATGCAATCTTCGCTCTATGTGGCGCTGTCCGCTCAAGTGGCCATGGAAAAGCGCCTCAGCACGATTGCGAACAATGTTGCCAACATCAACACGGGCGGCTTTCGCGCAGACGAGGTGAAGTTCGAGGAGATCCTGTCCCTGGCGGCCAAGGAGAACGTCTCCTTTACATCGTCCGGTCAGAACTTCGTGTCCCGGCGCACGGGGCCCGTTATCAAGACGGACAACCCTCTCGACGTCGCCATCCAGGGAGAAGCCTGGTTCTCCTTCAGCGGACCCAGCGGGCCTGTCTACACCCGTGACGGCCGCTTCAAGATGAACGAGAACGGCGATCTGCTGACGGTGGAGGGCTTCCAGGTTCTCGATGCGGGCGGAGCTCCCATCGCCCTCGACCCGATGGAAGGAACTCCCACGATCGGCCGGGACGGCACGATCAGCCAGGGCGGCAACCAGGTCGGGGCCATCGGTCTCTTCAACCTGAGCCCCGACGCCAAGCTCACCCGCTATGGAAACTCGGGAGTGATCTCGAACATCCCGGGCGATGTCGTCCAGGACTTCAACTCGAACAGCATTCAGCAGGGCTACAGTGAGGGCTCGAACGTCAATCCTGTCCTGGAAATGACCAAGATGATCGCCGTTCAGAGAAACTTCGAGAGCGCGGCGACGAGCATCCAGGAGAGCGAATCGACGCTCATGGAGGCGATCAAGACCCTGGGCCCTAGCTCCTGATGGCTGCCATGAATGCGCTGCAGTCGCTCGAAGAGCTTGTCCTCACCGAAGGTGGGGCGCGACGGAAGGTCAGGATCGGCGGCGTCATCAACGAGGTCACGCCGAGCTATTACAGGGTTGCGGGCCTGTCCCAGTTCGTCAAGCTCGGAGACCGGGTCGGTTTCTCGGCTCACGGCAAGACGGAAACCGGCGAGGTCGTCCGCATCGACAGTGGCGGCGTCACGGTCAAACCCTTCAATGGACGGATCGAGGCCGGTCTCGGCATGCCGGCCTTTCTTGCGGGCGATGTGGGCTTAAGCCCCGATCAAAGCTGGCGCGGCAGGGTGATCAACGCCCTTGGAGAGCCCCTGGACGGATTGGGCCCTCTCATCCCGGGTGCAACGACAGTCCGGAACGATGCCGAGCCGCCCTCGGCCATGCTGCGCTCCAGGGTCAAGGAGCCGCTGAGGACCGGCGTCAAGGCCATCGACCTGTTCACGCCCATCTGCAAGGGCCAGCGCATCGGCATCTTCGCCGGTTCCGGCGTCGGCAAGTCCACCCTCCTGACCATGCTGGCGAAGTGCGACGGCTTCGACACGATCGTCGTGGCCCTGGTGGGAGAGCGCGGCCGCGAAGTCCGCGAGTTCCTGGAGGGGCCGATCCAGGCCAACCTCCACAAGTCCATCATGGTCGTCTCCACCGGCGACGAGAGCCCGATGATGCGCCGTCAGGCGCCGAGAACGGCCGTGGCCCTGGCGGAATATTTCCGCGATTGCGGCGAATCGGTTCTCCTCATCGTGGACTCGGTGACCCGTTATGCCCATGCGGCCCGCGATGTGGCGCTCGCCGCGGGCGAGCCCGCCGTCGCGCGCGGTTATACGCCCAGCGTCTTCAGCGAGCTGCCGCGCCTTCTCGAACGGGCCGGCCCCGGAGAGGAAGGCAAGGGAGCGATCACGGGCATCTTCTCGGTGCTCATCGACGGCGACGACCATAACGACCCGGTGGCCGACAACATCCGTGGAACGCTCGACGGGCATATCGTTCTCGACCGTGCCATCGCCGACCAGGGGCGCTATCCGGCCATCAACGTTCTCGGCTCCATCTCGCGTCTGGCCGATCACGTGTGGTCCTCCGACCAGAAGGAGCTTGTCCGCCGTCTGCGCAGCCTCATCGCCCGTTTCGAGGATACGCGCGATCTCAGGCTGATGGGTGGATATCATGCCGGAAACGATCAGGAGCTCGACCAGGCCGTGGTGCTCGTCCCGAAAATCTACGAGGCCTTGCGGCAGGATCCCTCGATGCCGGCCAGCCGCGATGCCTTCATGGATCTGGCCCAGATTCTGAGACAATAGCATGCCCCCTTTCCATCCCATCGACTGCATCCCCGGCACAGCTTCGCACAAGCGTCGTGGTGTTTAGTCCGACCTGAAACTTAGGAGCGATACATGAGTCTCTATGGCGTTCTTCGTAGCGGCGTCTCTGGCATGAATGCCCAGTCCAACAAGCTGGGAACTGTCGCCGAGAACATCCAGAACTCGAGCACGACCGGATACAAGCGCGCCTCGACGGAGTTCTCGTCGCTCATCCTGCCCTCGAGCGAAGGCAACTACAATTCCGGCTCCGTCACGAGCCGCGTTCGCTACACCATCGCGGATCAGGGCCCCATCGCGTATACGACGTCGGGATCGGACCTTGCGATCTCGGGCAACGGCTTCTTCGTGGTGACCGACCCGAGCGGCTCCCCCTATCTCACCCGCGCCGGCAACTTCGTGAAGGACGGGCGAACCGGCAACCTGATCAACGCAGCCGGCTTTACCCTGATGGGCTACAAGCTCGGGGCGAATGCCGTCGATCCGTCCCTGAACAGCCTCGACGGCGTCGAGCCGGTCAACATGGCCTCCTTCGGCATGCAGGCGACAGGATCGACCCTGGGAACCTTCAAGGGCAATCTTCCGTTCGGCCAGCCCGTCGCGCTCGCAACCGGCACCGCGACGCCTGCGAGCGCTGCCCCGCCCGTCGCTGGCAACGTTCTGTTCTCGGCTCCCACGGTAAGCCGCGGCGCACAGGTTGCGTTCAGCGTCGGCGGCGGACCAGACCAGATCTTCACGGTCACCACGCAGAAGACTCCGGCCGAAGTCGCCACGGCCATCAATGCCGCCGTGACCGCCGGAACGCTCACCGGCGTCAACGCCTCTACGAATGCCACCGGCGATCTCATCCTCACCTCCACCGATCCGGCCTTCTCGACCAATGTGACGGGATCCTTCACCTCGGTGAGCAAGGCATCGTCGCTCCAGGTCTACGACAAGGTCGGCAATCCGATCAAAATCGATATCTCGCTCTCGAAGGTCGATGCCGATACCTGGACCGTGCGCGTCTTCAACGGCAGCGATCCGGCCGCGCCCCTGACGGGCACGACCTCGATGGAGCTGAACTTCGATGCCGACGGCAAGCTGATGGGATCGGGTGTGCTGGGCTTCAACATCCCCGGCGGCGAGGCGTTCAGCCTCGACATGACGGGCATGACCCAGCTCGCAGGCGAGTACAACGTCACCGGCAGCTCCAACGGCAATGCGCCGTCGGCCGTCAAGGACGTCGAGTTCGCAGCCGACGGCACGGTCTACGCGGTCTATGAGGACGGCACCCGTGTCGGCGCGTACCGCATTCCGCTCGCGACGGTTCCGAGCCCGGACAACCTGAGCCCACGGGCCGGCAACGTCTATGAGACGACGGCGGCCTCCGGCGGCTATCAGGTCGGCTTCCCGGAGATGTCCGGCTTCGGCTCGATCGCTTCGGGAGCCCTGGAAGGGTCGAATGTCGATATCGGCACCGAGCTCACGGCGATGATCGAGGCCCAGACCAGCTACACGGCGAACTCGAAGGTCTTCCAGACCGGATCGGAACTGCTCGACGTTCTGATGAACCTGAAGCGGTAACCTGCACTCTCTCTTGCCCCAGGGCCATTGATCCATGTCTTTGTCTGTTGCCTACAACACGGCACGTTCATCGCTCCAGGCGTCGCAGTCGCAGATGGCGCTCGTGTCGCGCAATACGGCCGGCGCCTCGGACCCGAGCTACTCCCGCAAGATCGGGGCTCTCACCACGACGGGCGGGTTCGCGCGGATTACGGTGCTGAGAGCGAGCGACAGCGCGCTGCTGTCGAAGATGCTGGAGACCACCTCCAGCGCCGCAACCCAGAAGGCGCTGCTGGACGGGCTGCAGAAGCTCAGCGCAACCATCGGCGATACGGAGCTCGACCAGTCGCCTGCGGCTCGCATGGGAGCCCTGAACAGCGCGCTCCAGCTGTATGCGAATGCGCCGGACAATCCCGATCTCGCTCAGGCCTTCATCAAGGCCGCCACCGAGATGGCGACGAGCCTCAACGATGCGACCGCCGCGGTACAGGCCGTCCGTCTCGAAGCCGACGGCCAGATTGCCGACTCGGTCGCGCGCATCAACGACCTCCTTCTCAAGTACGAGAAGGCGAACAACCAGGTGATGAGCGGATCGGCCCTTGGGGCTGACGTGAGTGACGCGATGGATCAGCGCGACAGCCTGATCGCGCAGCTCTCCGAGGAGATCGGCATCACGGTCGTGCCCCGCGCGGGCCATGATGTCGCTCTCTACACCGACAGCGGCGTTCCGCTCTTCGACCGGGTTCCGCGGACCGTGACCTTCTCGCGGACGACCGTGTTCGGGCCTGCGGTGACGGGAGCGGATGTGCTGATCGACGGGATCCGCGTCACGGGGCCGGGTGCGCCGATGCCGCTGAATTCCGGCAGCCTCGCGGGCCTGACGCAGTTGCGCGACGATGTCGCCGTCACCTACCAGGGACAGCTCGACGAGATCGCCCGCACCCTGGTCGAGGCCTTCGCTGAGAAGGACCAGACGGTGCCTGCAAAGGCCGACAGGCCCGGTATCTTCACCTATCCGGCCGCCACGGGCGTGCCCGGCACGCCGGCTCCGGCAGGCCTCGCCGGGGTTCTCCGGGTGAACTCTGCGGTCAACCCGGCCGAGGGCGGCTCGTTCGCGCTGATCCGCGACGGCGGCATCAACGGAGCGGACTATACCTATAATCCTGCCGGCGGCGCGAATGCCTCGTTCTCCGGGCGCCTCTCCGGCCTCGTGGAGGGCATGTCGGTTCAGCGCCCCATCGATAACGGACTCGGATTCGGTCCTCAGGCCTCGCTTCTCAGCCTTGCCTCGTCCTCGGGCAGCTGGCTCGAGGCAACACGCCAGAGCGCCCATCAGCGGGTGGAATACCAGACGACCCTTCTCGGCCATGCATCGGAAGCGCTGTCCAACGCGACGGACGTGAACATGGATGACGAGACGGCGCTCATGCTGCAGCTGGAGAAATCCTATTCCGCTTCGGCAAAGCTGCTCTCCGTCATCGATCAGATGCTCAAGACACTCCTCAGCGTGGTGGGCTAATCATGAGAACGACCTTTGTCTCGACGCTGACGCTCTGGAACTCGTCCAAGACGTCGCTCGACAAGCTGCAGACCGGCCTCGTGAAGGCGAACAAGGAGCTTGTTACCGGCCGCGAGTCGGATGTGGGCCTGAAGCTCGGCTACAAGACAGGCCAGACCCTCTCTCTGCGCCAGGACCGTGCCGAGATCGACGCCCTGGTCGACAGCAATGCCTCGATCCTGCTCCGGATGAAGTCGAGCACGACGGCTCTCGATCAGGTCAGGACCAACGGCGACAAGTTCATGGACGCGCTCATTGCGACGCCCCTGAATTCGTCGAGCCTCGCGACAGTCATGTATCAGGCGAAGGTCAATCTCAACAGCATGATCTCGTCGATGAACAGCGCCGTAGGCGGACAGTATATCTTCGGGGGCATCAATTCGCAGGAAAAGCCGCTCAACGACTATGCGGGCGGCATGCCGCCCCTGCGCGCGGCTGTCAGCATTCCCGTCTCGGGCCTGTCCACGGGCGATGTCATCAGCTTCAGCGTCGGCGGCGCTCCCGCCCAGGTCTTCCCCATGACCACGGAAGCAACCGTCGACGACCTCGTGGCGTCGATCAATGCAGCCGTCACGGCCACCACCCTCACCGGCGTTGAGGCCTCCCGCGATCCGGTGACCGGCAACCTCGTGCTGAAGTCGACCGATCCGACGGGCAAAACCGACGTGACCGGCTCCTTCACGGATGTGGACGGCACCGGCGTCCCGGTCGCGGGTTCCGTCACGCGAAGCCCTCAGGCTGCGATCAATTCAGCCTTCCGGTCGACCTTCGGGTTCGGGGTGAATGATGCTGCGGTATCGACGATCGCGCCGGATGACATGAAGGCCTTCCTGGACGGGGCTTTCGCGGCTCTGTTCGAGGGAGCCGACTGGCAGGACTGGTCGAACGCATCGAGCCAGAACATCCAGAGCCGAATCTCCGTGCGGGAAAAGGTGGAGTCGTCCATCAACGCCAATGAGTCGGGGATTCAGAAGATGGCGATGGCCTATACGATGATCTTCGAACTCGGTCTCGACCGTCTTGGCGAGAAGACGCGGGAGACTCTCGTTCACAAGGCGATCGAGACCTTCTCCGCAGCCACCACGGGCGTGACCGCCATGCAGTCGAAGCTCGGAGCCGTTCAGGAGAAGGTCGAGGAGGCCGACGAGCGGATGAGCCTGCAGAAGGATATCCTCGACGCGAAGGTCATCCACCTCGAGGCGGTCGATCCGGCTGAAGCGAAGGTCAGGGTCGACCGGCTGATGACGCAGATCCAGACGTCCTACTCCCTGACCGCACAACTCAGGACCATGAGCCTGATCAATTATCTGTAATGGGTGGAGTCAAGTATGTATCGTTTCTCCTACGCCGAAGTTATTGAGGACTCCTCCAGGGATTGCCGCGACCGCGAATACCAGCTTTTCGACCGTGCCATCACGATGATGAAGGCTGCCAACGGCAAGCCGTCCCAGTCTCTGGACATGATAGAGGCCATCGTCTTCGTTCAGCGTCTCTGGACCTTTCTGATCAAGGATATCGGCCATCCCGACAACGGTCTTCCGGACAAGCTGAAGGGTCAGCTCATCTCCATCGGCCTCTGGGTCATGCGTGAATCCGACCGCGTGATCAGGGGCGAACACAACAATCTCGAAGCTCTGATCGATATCAATGCCATGATCCAGGAAGGCCTGAAATGAAAGCGAAGATGCGGTTTTCCCTCAAGGCGGGCGAGCGGATTTTCATCAACGGCGCGGTTCTCACCGTGAGCCAGAAGGTCACCTTGAGCCTTCTCAACGAGGCGCGTTTCCTCCTCGAGAGCCACGTGCTTCAGGTCGCCGAGGCGACCACGCCCATGCGCCAGCTCTACTTCGTCGCACAGTCCATCCTGATCAACCCCCAGGACGCCGACAAGGTGATGGGCGCCTTCCGCAAATTGTACGAGTCGATTCTGCTGATCACAGCCGACGAGCCCACGAAGGAAGCGCTTCGCCGGGCCGGCGATCTGGTTGAAGCGGACCGGATCTTCGAGGCCCTCAAGGTCATCAGAACCCTGTTCGAGCCGGACGCACGCTCCGTCACCCCACCCTCCGAAGCGGTTCAGGCCGCCTAACCGGGAGCCCTGCGATGAATGTGACCTCCGTTGCCTCGCCGCTTGCGAGCCGCCAGGCCGCGACCGGCCAGTCGACCGCCACCGCGACCTACAACAACTTCCTCAAGCTTCTGATGGCCCAGATGAAGAATCAGGACCCCACGGAGCCCATGAAGTCCACCGAGTACATGGCCCAGCTCGCCACCTTCTCCCAGGTCGAGCAGACGGTGCAGAGCAACGCCAAGCTCGATGCGCTTCTGGCCTCATCGGCCCTGTCCCAGGCGGACGGCGTCATCGGCCGCACGGTGACCACGGCTGACGGCAAAATCTCCGGTCAGGTGAATTCTGTGATCATCACCAACGAAGGGGCTGTGGCGAGGCTGACAAGCGGCGACAACGTCCTGCTCGGCCCAGGGATCGTGGTGAGCTGACATGAACGAGGTCGACGCCCTGGAACTGGTCCGCGCCGCGATCTGGACCGTCATCATCGGAGCAGGACCGGCCGTGGCCGTTGCCATGGTCATCGGCATCGGCATTGCCCTCATTCAGGCGCTGACCCAGATCCAGGAGGTCACCCTCACGTTCATCCCGAAGATCATCGCGATCCTCGTCGTCGCACTGGTGACGGGCTCGTTCGTGGGGTCTCAGATCTTCGCTTTCACGGAACTCGTCTACGGCCGAATTGTAACAGGGTTCTAGTGTCGGCCGGAATGCTGGGTCGCGAGGAGCCGCGAGCTTCCCCTTCCGGAAGGCTTGCGACCTCCGCGCAAGCTTCATAGTGCATCTGTCAGGCTCAACGTTCATTCGGTGAGCTGACAGGCACATGGAAGCAGTTCAAACAACAGCGCTGAGCCGCGGCAGAGATCTGGCTTTCGCCGGGGGCGTGATCGGCATCCTGGCCATCCTGTTCCTGCCGATACCTCCTCTGCTGATCGACATGGGCCTCGCCCTCTCGGTCGCCATGTCGGTCCTGATCCTGATGGTGGCTCTCTGGATTCAGAAGCCGCTCGAATTCTCGGCCTTTCCGACCGTTCTCCTCATTGCGACCCTGCTGCGCCTTGCCCTGAGCATCGCGTCGACCCGCTTGATCCTCTCCGACGGCCACAAGGGCATCGATGCGGCCGGGCATGTGATCAGCGGCTTCTCCCGATTCGTGATGAGCGGTGACTTCGTCATCGGCATCGTCGTCTTCATCATCCTCATCACGGTCAACTTCCTGGTCATCACCAAGGGCGCCACCCGAATCGCCGAGGTCGGCGCCCGCTTCACCCTCGATGCCATCCCGGGCAAGCAGATGGCGATCGACGCAGACCTCTCTGCAGGGCTGATCGACGAGAAGGAAGCGCAGCACCGGCGGCGGGAGCTCGAGGAGGAAAGCGCCTTTTTTGGCTCCATGGACGGCGCCTCCAAGTTCGTCCGCGGCGAGGCCATCGCGAGCTTGATCACGATTGCGGTCAACATCTTCGGCGGCATCATCATCGGCGTGACCCGGCACGGCATGCCGCTGTCCAAGGCCGCCGACGTGTTCACGCAGCTCTCCGTGGGCGATGGTCTCGTCAGCCAGATCCCGGCGCTGGTGGTCTCCCTCGCGGCGGGCCTTCTCGTCTCGAAGGGCGGCACGCGCGGTCAGGCGCAGAAGGCGGTTCTCGATCAGCTCGGCGCCTATCCCCGCGCCTTGATGATGGCTTCGGGCCTGATGTTCGTGTTCGCCATCATGCCCGGCCTGCCGATGATCCCTTTCCTTGTGCTGGGCGGCTGCATGGGCTTCATCGCCTATGCGATCCCGAAGCAGCGGGCCGACCAGGAAGAGAAGGTCAAGATGAAGCTCGCCGAGGAGCAGCAGAAGAACCTTCTGGAATCGCGGGACTCGGTGAAGGAATCCCTGAAGCTCGCGGAAATCGAGGTGTGCCTCGGCAAGCATCTTGCCTCGTACCTCTCAAGCTCGCACGGCGATCTTGCCCACCGCGTCAGCAAGATGCGCAAGAAGTTCGCGCAGGATTACGGCTTCGTCCTGCCGGACGTGAAGCTCTCCGACAGCCTGATGATTCCGCCTAAGAGCTACCAGATCAAGATCCACGGAACCGTGGTGGCGACCCAGGAGATCCGGCCGGGCGATCTTCTCGTCGTGCTGGGCGACGGCCCCATGCCGGACGTTCCAGGCGACGAGGTGCGCGAGCCCGCCTTCGGCATGAAGTCCCTATGGATTTCCGACGTGTACGTGAGCGAGATCAAGCGGCAGGGCTTCACGGCGGTCGATGGAGCCTCGGTCCTCCTCACGCATCTGAGCGAGGTGATCCGCAACAACCTGCCGCAGCTTCTCTCCTACAAGGACGTCCGCAATCTCCTGGACGGCCTCGACACGGAGTACAAGCGGCTGCTTGACGATATCTGCCCTTCGCAGATTTCCTACTCGGGACTCCAGGCGGTGCTGAAACTCCTGCTGGCGGAGCGGGTCTCGATCCGCAATCTCAGCCTGATCCTCGAAGCCATCGCCGAGATTGCTCCGCATGCCCGTCGCGCCGAGCAGCTGGTGGAGCATGTGCGGGTGCGCATTGCGCAGCAGATCTGCGGCGATCTCGCGGAAGGGGGCGCCCTCAACGTGCTGCGCCTGGGCAACAAATGGGACATCGCCTTCCATCAGAGCCTGAAGCGGGATGCCAAGGGCGACGTGGTCGAGTTCGACATCGACCCGCGCCTCGTGGAGCAGTTCGGCACCGAAGCCTCCGAGGCGATCAAGGCCCGGATGGGGCAGGTTCAGAGCTTCGCCATCGTCACCGCGCCGGACGCCCGCCCCTACGTGCGGATGATCATCGAGCGCATGTTCTCCTCACTGCCCGTCCTGTCTCATCTCGAGATCGCGCGCGGCGTGGAGGTCAACTCCCTCGGGACGATCTCGTGACCCAGGCGAGTTCCGAGATCCTGCTCGGAATCTTTCTCATCTTCTGCCGGGTCGGTGGCTGCCTGCTCATCGCGCCCGGCTTCTCGAGCTTCCGCATCCCGCTCCAGGTTCGCCTGTTCATTGCCTTGACCACGAGCCTGGCCCTCGCTCCCGTTCTGCTGACGAAGATGCGGGACGGGGCAACGTCTCTGGTGCCCGCCGCGATGCTGGCTGCAATCGGCACCGAACTGCTGACCGGCCTCCTGATCGGATTGCTGGGGCGGGTCTACTTCCTCGCCCTGCAGACCATGCTGAGCGGCGTCGCCATGGCCTTGGGCCTTGGCGGCATGCCAGGCGTCCCCATCGACGAGGCCGAGCCTCTCCCGCCGATCAGTTCCTTCATCATGATGGCGGCAACGGCGATCCTGTTCTTCTCCGACCTGCACTGGGAACTCTATCGCGGCATCGTGGAGTCCTACTCGCGGCTGCCCATAGGCGAAGGCTTCGGGGCCCGCCTGTCGCTGACGCAGCTCGTCGACCAGATTTCCGCGGCCTTCGTCCTGGCGCTGAGGATCAGCAGCCCGTTCATTCTATACTCCGTCATCGTCAATCTGGCCGTGGGGCTTACCAACAAGCTGACGCCGCAGATCCCGGTCTACTTCCTGGCGACGCCCTTCATCATGCTGGGCGGCCTGATCATCATGTACTTCGCCGCTCAGGATTACGTCCTGCTCTTCATGGATGCCTTCTCGACCTGGCTCAAGAACGGGTAAGCGGAAATGAAACAGCGCATTCGCAAGATCGACCGCATCCTGAAGGTCCAGGAGCGTCTCAAGCAGGAGGCCGAGCTGAGGGTCTCGCTTCTCGAGCGGGAGGCTGCGGAGCTGAGGACTTCGCAGGAGATGATCATTCAGTCGATGAACGATCATGACACGCTTCACGGCCTGTTCGTGGATGTTGCGGCCAGGCGGCTGCAGGCGCTCTCGACGCAGGAGAGCCATGTCGAGAAGGCGAAGGTCAGGCAGAAGGCGATCGCTCTGGACAAAGCCATGCAGGCGAAGCGGACGGAGAAGATGCTGACGAACCTGAAAGGCCAGGACCGGCGCGAGACGGAGAAGAAGGATCTCGCCTCGATCCTCGAGACCCTGGCGAGGGGCCGCGGCGCAAGCTTCCCGTAAGCTAGCCGATGTAGAAAAAGCCGAACGCAAGAAACGAGAGTGA
This sequence comes from Microvirga splendida, assembly GCF_016427565.1. Lineage (GTDB taxonomy): Bacteria > Pseudomonadota > Alphaproteobacteria > Rhizobiales > Beijerinckiaceae > Microvirga > Microvirga splendida. The sequence goes on along the minus strand of NZ_JAELXT010000001.1, from coordinate 135,583 downwards.
TGCGATGGCGATCAGCCCGCCCTCAGACATTATCAACGACGTTGCGCGAGCAGCCGACCCGACCCGCCTTCAGGCGGCGTCGCGCAAGCTCATGGAAGGCGCATCGCCCGCCGAGGGCGCCAGCTTCGACGATGCCGTGAAGGAGGTCGCGGACAGGCCCCTCATGATGCCCGGCGCCGACATCTATTCCCTCCGCAACTCGCTTCGCAACGATGCCGAGACCGCGAATGCCGACAAGGTGCGGAAAGCCCATCAGGAGTTCGAGGCGTACATTCTGCAGACCTTCGTCGAGTCGATGCTGCCCAAGGATGCCGAGAACACCTACGGCAAGGGCAATGCGGGCTCGATCTGGAAATCCATGCTGGCGGAGCAGATCGGCGGGCAGCTGGCGAAGGCCGGCGGCATCGGGATCGCGGATAGGCTTCTCGACGCCCGTAGGCATGGCCCTTCTGCAGCCGCTCCGGCGACGTCAGGCCCATCGATGAACAGCCTGCTCGGCAAGGTATGACATCGGCCGCGAGAGATTATTCGAACAGAGGAACATGCTCATGCTGATGAAATCGCTGGACCGCCTTGAAGAAACGCTCGACATGGAAACGTCGGCGCTCATGGCGCGGGACCTCTCCAATCTTGACGAGTTCAACCGCCGCAAGAGCCAGTGCCTTCTGGAGATCAGCCGAATCGTGCGGACGGCCGAGATCAGCGCGCTGGATCCCAACGCGACCAGGCGTCTTCAAGGTCTGCAGGGCAAGATCGAGCAGAACCAGGACATTCTCCGGCGGCACATGCAGGCCGTTCAGGAGGTAGCCGGCATCATCTCGAGCGCGATCCAGAAGGCCGAGTCCGACAGCACCTATTCGGCTCATGTCGCCAGAGCAGGTTACGGCGCATGATCAGGAACGTCATGGCGGGCTTTTGGGTCTGCGCCGTCACGCTGGCCTCATGCTATGCGGCGGTGACCTGGACCGTCGGCAAGGCGCCTGTCGAGGACAAGGGAAGCTATGAGGGCCTGCAGTACAAGAAGCTGCCGGCCATGAACATCCCGATCATCGCCGAGGGGGCCGTCCAGGGCTACGTGATCGCCAACCTGGTCTTCACGGCCGACGCCAAGACGCTGCGGGAGATCTCGGTTCCTCCGGAGGCCTTCATTCAGGACGAGGTCTTCCGGTATGTCTATGCCGACGAAACCCTCGATTTCAAGAAGCTGTCCCGGTACAACGTCAACGGGATGATCGGCAGCGTACGTGACAGAATCAACAAGCGTCTGGGTGCCGAGATCGTCAAGGAAATCCTGGTCGAAAATTTCAACTTCGTCGACAAGTCCGCCATTCGCTCCTAGTCGAAAAGAACGGTTCAGGGGCAGGAAGTTTTTTCATGAATTATTGCTTGATCATCGATGACTCTCGCGTCATCCGGAAAGTCTCCCGCGATATCGTCGAAGGACTGGCTTTCCGCGTTGCAGAAGCGGAGAACGGGGAGGTGGGGCTTGAGGCGTGCCGGGCAGAGATGCCGGACGTGATCCTCCTGGACTGGAACATGCCCGTCATGGACGGATACAGCTTCCTCAAGCACCTGCGCGCCACGCCCGAGGGGCAGGCTCCGAAGGTCGTGTTCTGCACGACCGAGAACGATGTCGACCACATCACGCGGGCCCTGGAGGCCGGAGCGAACGAGTACATCATGAAGCCGTTCGACCGGGACATCCTCGCAGCCAAGTTCCAGGAACTCGGCGTCCTTCCCGCCTCCCAATCAGCGTGACGCCATGTCGATAGCTCCTGTCATTCAACCCGGTCCGGCTCCCGGCAGGCCGACCCGCGTCATGATCGTCGACGACAGTGCCGTCATCCGCGGGATGATCGCGCGCTGGCTCACCGAGGCCGGAGGTTTCGACATCGTCGCCACGGCGTCCAATGGGCGCATGGCGGTCGATGCGGCCGAACGGTCCAAGCCGGAGATTATCCTCCTCGACATCGAAATGCCGGAGGTCGACGGGCTCGCGGCCCTTCCCATGATCCTCAAGGTTCAGCCGGCGAGCAAGGTCATCGTCATCTCGACGCTGACGCAGAGAAATGCGGAAATCTCGCTGAAGTGCCTGTCGCTGGGAGCCGTCGACTACCTGGCAAAGCCGGAAAGCGCCCGTGCGGCGGGAGCTGCGGCCGATTTCCGGCGCGACCTGATCGAGAAGCTGCGCGCGCTCGGCGAGGCCAAGAGTCGCCAGGCGCGGTTCGCGGCGGCGCCTATCCCTGTCCTGCCGACGCCGGCCACTCCGTTGGCCGTGAAGCCCGGCACGGTCAGGCCGCAATGCCTGCTGATCGGATCCTCCACCGGCGGTCCCCGGGCGGTCGAACGGGTTCTGCTCGATCTCAAGCCCGCCCTTGCGAGCATCCCGGTGCTGATCGTGCAGCATATGCCCGCGATGTTCACGGCGGTCTTCGCCGAGCACCTGCAATCCTTCCTCTCCATGCCGGCCCGGGAAGCCAAGGATGGCGATCCCGTCAATCCCGGCACGATCCTCGTGGCTCCCGGCGGGCGCCACATGGGTGTGGTCTCGTCGGGCGGCCGGGCCGTCATCCGGCTGAACGACGGACCTCCTGAAAACTTCTGCCGCCCCGCCGTCGACGTGCTCTTCCGCGAAGCGGCCGGCGTGTTCGGCGGCGCCGTCATTGCGGCGGTGCTCACGGGCATGGGATCCGACGGAACGCAAGGCGCGCGCCACCTCGCCAAGGCGGGCGCCACGATCATCGCGCAGGACGAAGCCACGAGCATCGTCTGGGGAATGCCGGGAAGCATCGTGAAGGCCGGCCTGGCCCACGAGATCCTTCCCCTGGAATCCATCGGCCGCTCCCTGAAGGGCCACATCACCGGATCTTCGAAATGACCGAGGCCGAATTCGACGCCCTGCGCGCTTTCCTCAAGACCCGCTCGGGCCTGGCGCTGTCCCCGGACAAGCGATACCTCGTCGAGAGCCGTCTCTCGTCGGTCTGCACGCGCTTCAAGATCGACAGCCTGTCGCATCTGGTGCGCGAGATCAGGGCAGGGCGGTCGATCGCCCTGGAGAAGGCCGTCGTCGAGGCGATGACCACGAACGAGACCTTCTTCTTCCGGGACAAGGCGCCCTTCGATCTGTTCCAGGACGTGCTGCTGCCGAAATACCTGAAGGAGCGCGCCTCGTCCCGCCGTCTGCGCATCTGGTGTGCGGCAGCCTCCACCGGACAGGAGCCGTATTCCCTCGCCATGCTGCTCAAGGAGGCAGCGCCGCGCATGCCGGGCTGGCACATCGACATCGTGGCGTCCGACATCTCCACCGAGGTTCTGGAGAAGGCGAAGGCCGGGTTCTACAACCAGTTCGAGGTGCAGCGCGGCCTGCCGATCCGCCTTCTGGTCAAATACTTCACGCAGGTCGGCGACCAGTGGCAGATCGCGCCCGAGATCCGCGCGATGGTGGACTACCGTTACCTGAACCTGATCGAGGACTTCAATCGCCTAGGCCAGTTCGACATCGTCTATTGCCGCAACGTGCTGATCTATTTCGACGCCACCCTGAAGGCCGACGTGCTGCGCCGGATCGCGAACGTCATGGCGCCCGACGGAGCGCTGCTGCTCGGCGCGTCCGAGACGGTGCTCGGCGTGACCGACGCGCTGACCCTCGATCCCGCTCATCGCGGCCTGTATTCCAAGAACGGTTCAAGCGCCGCGCCGAAGATGTTCGCCGTCGGTGCGCGGTAAACCGGAGTGAGAAGAGGCGCTCATCTTAAGTATCACTTTCTCGCAGACGTTCTGCATCGTCTGTACCGCGCGCTTGAACAGTAAACCGCTCTGCCGCTTATAGTTAATGAAAGATTAACAGCAAAAATTCTTCTCCAAAGTCGATCTTGATGCTTGACGCTGGGGGAGGGGATTGGTAGACAAGACATGCAAGCACCGCAGACGGAGATCGCAAGCTCTCCAGGTGCAGAGAAAGCACTATGGTACGCCTTCGTAAGAAGGCCAGGCATGATGCCATTCCATTTTGCCGGTAAAAGCCCGGATGTCATGTGAGCAGCGGATCGAGATTCCCTCGAGGCATGAAGCCACTCCGCTGGGTCGGTTAGATCCCGACATTCCCTGAACAATCACATCATTCAAGGAAGAAGCACATGTCTTCGATCAACACGAACCTCTCCGCCATGACCGCCCTGCAGTCGCTGAAGTCGACCCAGACGGCCATGAACAAGACCCAGAACCAGATCTCGTCCGGCCTGCGCGTCGGCGAGGCCTCGCACAATGCGTCGTACTGGTCGATTGCCACCCAGATGAAGTCCGACAACGGCGCCCTCGGCTCCGTAAAGGACTCCATCAAGCAGTCGAAGTCCATGATCGACACCTTCAGCTCCGCGATGGACAAGGCTCTGACGCATCTCAACGAGATGAAGAAGAAGGTCGCCACCGGCGGTAATCCGGGTGCTGACCTCAACGCGATCCAGACCGAACTGAACCAGCGCATTGCTGGTCTCAAGAGCACGGCTGACTCGGCCACGATCAACGGCCAGAACTGGCTGAAGGGCGATCCCCAAAGCGTGCAGCTCGTCACGTCTTATGACAACGGCGTGCTCGGCAAGCTGGGCATCGACACCGGTGCTGTGCAGTTGTTCCAGAACGCCACCGCCGGCACCGGCGGCCTGCTGGGCAACGTGGCGACGATCAACGTCGCAGCAGCCCCCAAGGCCAGCCATGTCAACATTGACGTGACCGCTGCTGACGGCAGCTCTACGCTGACCGCAGCCTCTGCTGGTGCAATCACTGTCGACTTTGGTGGCGGCACGGCGGCAACGGTAACCTTCGCTGCTGGTGAAGCCAAGACGCTCAATGACGTTGTCAATAAGATCAATGGCGACAGCGCCATGAGCGCCCTGGTTGATGCTCAGGTAGTGAATGGCGACCTGCGCCTTGTGTCCAAGCTGGACGGCAAGAGCATGGCTGATGGCACCACCGTCTCGAGCCTCACTGGCGCGACCAAGAGCGGCGCTACCGTCAATGCTGGCGCTGGTGTCGGAACCTCGGTTGACACAGCTCTGGCGACCATTGAGCGCGCTATCGAAGCCGTGACGAAGGGCTCTTCGATGCTCGGCGCCACCAAGGCTCTCCTTGAGACCCAGGAAGAGTTCATCGGTGTCCTGTCCGACTCGCTGACCGCCGGCGTGAGCGCCTACATCGATGCCGACATGAACGAGGCATCGACCCGCTACCAGGCTCTGCAGACCCAGCAGCAGCTCGGCGTGCAGGCTCTCTCGATGGCTAACCAGAACAGCCAGATGATCCTGAAGCTCTTCCAGTAAGAGTTCCAGCATCCACCTGAAGGGAGCCTCGCCTTGCAAAGGGCGAGGCTTCTTTCGTTGGAAAGGAGGATCGCGATGCTGAAGAAGCCATCGTTTCACACCCGCTCCCGCATCGCAGGGCTGGCGGCAGGCCTCATGTCCCTCGCGGCCCTGCTCGCTGTGCCGAGCAAGGCCGGCGCCGTGGCGAACCGGTTCGGGTCATGGGACTACGTTCTTAGGCACGATGCAGACGGACAACCGCAAGCGGCATTTGCCCGCCTTTACGGGGAGGGCGGCTCGCTCCTCTGGCTGACCTGTCAGCGCCAGGTGACGGACGGCGATCTGCCGGCGGTGTCCTTCATCACGGCGGCCGTTCTCCAAAAGCAGTATCTCGGCCGCAGCGATTCCCGCGGAAGAAGCACCGTCTACTGGTTCGACGGCGGCTCTCCCGAGGTCGGTCACTGGATCTATCGCGACCGGCACGGGCAGATCCCGGAACCCGATCAGGTTCATGCCTTCGTGGACAGACTGGCCGAGGCGCAGAACCTGACCGTCGAGCTCTCGAACTACCGCTATGAAACCCGGAAGCTCCAGTTCCAGCTCGATCCCGGCGACACCAGGAACGTCGCCGACAGGTTCAAGCAGGATTGCAGGAGTATCCTGCGCGAGAACCGCAATTGACTCCCGTCGGCGTCGCAACCGGCCCCACCGTCACTGAGCATTGGAAAGCTGCACTATGATCAGCACATCGGTCCGTTACCAGATGATCTCGAAGAACATTGCGCAGACCAAAGCGCAAATCGAGAAGGATCCAACGGTCAAGCGGGAGACCGACTACTTCAAGGCCAACATCCAGAACGTCAAGAACATCGACGAATTTCTCAAGGACGACCGTCTCTACAAGTACGCCATGAAGGCCTTCGGCCTCGAAGACATGATCTTCGGCAAGGGGCTCATCAGGAAGATGCTCCAGGAGGGTGTGACGAACCCCTTCAGCATGGCGAACAAGATGACCAATCCGCTCTACAAGGAGTTCGCCAAAGCCTTCGACTTCAGGACCAAGGGCGAGGCGACGACCTGGGAGCCGAGCCTGACCACCGATACGGTTGCGCGATATGTCCAGATGTCGCTCGAGAAGAGGGAGGGCGAGCAGAACCAGGGCGTCCAGCTGGCCATGTATTTCAAGCGCAAGGCTCCAACCGTCACGAAGACCATGGGGCTGCTCGCTGACAAGGCGCTCCTTAAGTTCGTTCAGACGACGTTCGGCATCCCGGAGACCGCATCAAAGGCCGATCTCGACATCCAGGTGCGAAACCTGGAGAAGCATATCAACGTCAAGGATCTGCAGGATCCGAAGAAGGTGGACAAGCTGATCCAGCGGTTCAGCGCCATGTGGGACGTCAATAATCAAAGCACGATGACGGCATCGCCCACGTTGACGCTCTTCGACCCCACATCGGCTCAGCAGGGCTTCAGCGTGGACCTGATGATGAGCATCGCCAAGCTCCGTCCGGGCGGGTTCTGACCCGTGAGCCGCGCCTATTTGGGCGCGGCACCGCCGCGACGAAATTGATTTAAGGCAGAACGCCCACGATGACGCGCTCGGACACCGGCATGGCGTCCGACGGAGCGTGGACCACATAGGTGCCGTGGCAGATCCGCGTGATCCTACGGACGGGGGTGCGATGCCTGTCGGCTCCCGTCAGGTAGTTGACGGTGTAGTAGGGCTCCCCGCCGACATAGGCCGTCGTCCTGGTCTTGAACACGTAGCCGACCTGACTGCCGTTGATGCGGTACACGGATGTGGGAGGTCCGTAGGCTGCAATGCGCGATGCGATCGGCTTCCCGATGTATTCCGAGCACGACATCTCGGCCGCCTCATAGGTGGCCGTCGTGCATCCGCCAAGGCTGAGCGCAAGCGCCGATAGAGCGAGAGTGGGTTTCAAGCAGGCCTCCCAGTGACGGGCTGAACGTATCACGAAATTCCCGCCGCTCCGATCCATCGCCATGAGCCTTCGCGTGCTTTGGTAAAGACCGCTCCAGCCGTTCGACGTCTTGTCGCGAACCACGCTTCACCCGCTCCTGTCAGGCTCGCACAAGGCTCCCGGCGCATGATGCATCCGAACGACAGAGCCGTCGGTTTCGAGGAGAGGTGCATGAGTGTCATTCTGCTGCCGGTTATCGTTGCATCGCTGATCGGTCTTGTCGGGACTCCCGCTGTTCGTCTCATGGCCTCGTCGAAACGGGCCAGGAGCTGGGCGAAGAGCCAGAGCGGGGTGCTGCGCCGCTACTGACGAAGCGCGGGCCGGGCGGCGATGAAGGCGGCCTTTTCGCCTGGTCGTGTGAGCGGACCAGGCCGTTTCCGCCGGCGCCGGCAAGTCTTCGGGGTCGACCTTGCGGCCGTCGCGTTCCTCTTCGTTCGGAGAGTATCAACGCTCCGCTTATTGTCTGCGCACCGGCCTGTTGCTTGAAGTCAACACTGCGACATCGTTCTGTCATCTTCCTCACAATCGCGCTTGCACAGATCTCGTGCGGCTGACAGCTTTGATCAAAAGAAGCGAATAGGTGCGGGGCATGAGCAGGATCGATTTCTTAAAGCAGACGAAGAGGCGGTTACTGGCCGCTGCTGGAATCGGCGGTGCGATCCTGTCGACTGTCGCTGCAACACATTCGGCCCATGCGTTCCCGCAGTTGAACCTTCCGGTGATGAGTGCCGCCATCCTGTCGTCCGGAGGGGCCGGGCCGACGCCGGCCTGGATCGCCTTCTGCAAGCAGATGCCCGCGGAGTGCGCGCTCGATGCATCCGAGCCTGCCGTCATCACGCTGAATTCGGAGACCTGGAAGCTTCTCGCCGAGGTCAACGAGCGTGTGAACGCCACGATCGTCCCGGTGACCGATCAGGATCATTGGGGCGTGGCCGACCGTTGGGACTATCCGGACGACGGGGTCGGGGATTGCGAGGACATTCAGATCCTGAAGCGCCGCGTGCTCATCGAGGCGGGCCTGCCGCGCCGCGCCCTGCGTATGACGGTGGTCATCGACGAACTCGGCGCAGGTCACGCGGTTCTGATGGTGCGCACCGATCGCGGCGACTACATCCTGGACAACAAGCGCTCAGTCGTCCTCCCCTGGCAGGAGACCGGCTACCGCTATGTGAAGCGGGAAGGTTCGGAGAACGCCGCATGGGTGTGGCTCGGCAACCAGGCTGCGCCCATCGTGACCGCCACCAAATAGAAACGACAAAAGCGCCGCCCGGGAGGGCAGCGCTTTCAGGCAAGGGCCAAGCGGTTTTTAGCTCGACGCCTTCGCGGTCGGCCGCTGGCTGATCATGGTCTCGGATGTCAGAACCACCCAGCCGTTGTCGGAACGCTCGATCGAGATGATCTGGCCGATGCCGGGGAGCGTCATGCCGGGCGTGACCCACCAGACGCCTTCGGGGCCCTCGATGAGGGCGGATTCGCTCGTGGCGCGGTGAATCACGTAGCGCTGAAACCGGCTCTGCCGGTCGATGGCCAGCGCCGCCCGGTCGCTTCTGGCCTCCAGAACCGGCTCCACATTCTTCTGCCGGTTCAAAGAGCCCGTCGTCGTCGGGCTGAGATCGGCCGCCCGTGCCTGGCTCACCTCCGAGCCCTTGCTCATCATCAGGCCGTTTCCGGCGCTCTGGAGATAGGCGTAGCCGTCGCTGAGATAGACCGCATAGACCGGAAGAGCCACCGCCGAGAGGGTGAGCGCCAGTCCGAGGCACATGACGATGCGGTCGCCCACGGCCTCGCGCGCGCGGATCAGTTCCTCCAGGCGCCGCACCTTGCGGTCCTGGGACTCGGCGGCGGCCCCGCGCCCGGCTTGTCCTGCCCTGGCCACCTGCTCCAACACTTTATCGAACCGTACGCCCATGGAATCCGCCGCTCTGAAAATCGACTGCAATCATTCCTATGGGGTTATGCTTAACAATCCGTGACCTCCCGCAGAGAAAGCCTGTTGAAAACTCTGAACAGCCGGAGCAAGCCCGGCGCAAGCATCCTGTGAATACTGCTGCCTGTACTCACCGATATTGCGGACCAAATCATTCCGGGGGATGCATGAAGATCAGGACGAAGATATTTGCGCTTGTGGCTGCCTTGAGCTTCGTTGCGGTGGTCATTGCCGCAGTCGGCATCAGCACCTTGCAGAGCTACAATCAGGCGGTCGATGACGTGAGGCTCGCAGCCACGCGCGCGCTCTACGGCGAGCGCCTGAACCGGCTGGTGACGCACGTGGTCATGGAAGCGCGCGGCATCTATGCCTCCGCGAATACGACGGAAGCCCGCAAGTTCGGCGACGGTTTGACCGCGAGCCTGAAGGAAATCGACGCGCTCCTGAAGGAATGGGAGCCGGTCGTCCCTAGCACGCAAAGGGCGCTGTTCGACGCGGTGGTGAAGGATGCCGCCGGCTTCAAGGCGTTCCGGTCCGAGACCGTGCGCCTCGGCGCCGAGGTGTCGCCCGAGGCCGCCAACGCGCAGGGCAACAACGACGCCAACCGGGCGAACAGGAAGGCTTTCCAGGTCAGCATCGATGCCCTGACGAAGAAGGGCAGCGAAGACATCGCGGCGGTGGAGAAGAGGGCCGAGGAACTCTACGCCGAGCGCTTCATGCTTCTCGTCTCCATCGCGCTCGGCGGCTCCATCCTGGCGCTTCTGATCGGCTGGCTCGTGGGGCACCGGCAGATCGCCCGTCCGCTGAAGATCGTCACCGAGGCGATCCAGAAGCTCGCATCCGGCGACTACAACCTGCCGCAGGCGAAGGCCGGGCGCGACGAGATCGGCGACATCTGGAAGGCGACGCAGGTCTTCGCCGCCACCATGCACGAGGCGGAGGGGCTTCGGCGCCAGCAGGCGGAAACCGAAAAGCAGGCCGCCGAGCGCCGCAGGCACGAGATGGTCGCGCTCGCTCAGAGCTTCGAGGGCAGCGTGGGCGGTCTCGTCCAGCATCTCTCGGTCGCCGCCCAGCAGATGGAAGCCACGGCCCGCTCGATGGCCACGACGGCCGAGCAGACGAACCAGCAGTCGAACTCGGTGGCGGCCGCGGCCGAGCAGACCTCCAGCAACGTCCAGGCGGTCGCCGCCGCCACGGAGGAGCTCGCCGCATCGTCCAACGAGATCGGCACGCAGGTGTCGCAGACCTCGGCGGCCGCGGCCAAGGCCGTGCAGAACGCGCGCCGGACCAACGAGCTTGTCGAGACGCTCGCCGACGGCGCGCAGAAGATCGGCGAGGTGGTCGCCCTCATCAACAGCATCGCGAGCCAGACCAACCTGCTGGCGCTCAACGCCACCATCGAGGCGGCGCGCGCCGGGGAGGCCGGAAAGGGCTTCGCCGTGGTGGCCGCCGAGGTGAAGGAACTGGCAAACCAAACCTCGCGGGCCACGGACGAGATCACCTCGCACATCAACCAGATCCAGCAATCCACCAGGGGCGCCGTGGACGCCATCCGGGAGATCGGCCTGACCATCGAGGAGGTGCACCAGATCGCCACCAACGTGGCGGCTGCGGTCGAGGAGCAGCAGGCGGCCACGCAGGAGATCGCCCGCAATGTGAGCGAGGCGGCGCGCGGCACCCAGGAGGTGACCCAGAGCATCGTCCAGGTCCAAGGAGCGGCCACCCATGCCGGTTCGGCGGCCTCCCAGGTGCTGGCGGCCGCCGGGGAGCTGGCCACCAACTCGTCTGCCCTGACCCGGGAGGTGGAAGGCTTCCTGCAGGGTGTCCGGGCGGCCTGACGCTGCGGCCCGATCAGCCTCAATCACGCGAATCGAAAGGCGCAGCTTCGGCTGCGCCTTTTTTCGCCGGGATCCTCGGGGAGGTCTCAGGCCGTCTTGGAAATATCCGCCACGGGAGCGCTCCCGCCCGCCGTGCCGGCCTCGCGCCTGAGGCGGCGTGCCTCCTGCGCCCTCGCGGCGGCCGCCTGGACGTGCGACAGCAGGGTGGCATTCAAATAGGGCTTGGCGAGAAAGACCGCCCCCGGCGGCAGGTCGTCCTCCTTGGGCCATTCGCGGCCCGATGAGACGATGATCGCCACCTCCGGCCAGCCCCGGTGGACATGGCCCACCAGCTCATAGCCGTTCATGCCCGGCGGCATCTCCACGTCCGAGACCAGCACGTCGACCGCGACCTCGGCCTTCAGGACGCGCAGGGCCTCCTCGGCGTCCCCGGCCTCGATGACCCGGAAGTTCGCCTCCATCAGGATGTCGGCCGTAACGAGCCGCACGAGCGGTTCGTCTTCGACCAGGAGAACGATGCCGAGGGGTTGCTGGTGGGACACGGGACCGAAGGGACAAGAGGACAGGCTGATGGCAAACGTGGCCATTGATAGACGGTTCCGCCTGCCGGAGCCAGCCCTTCCCGCGAGGTGACGTGGCGCACAGGAGAACAGGACAGGAGAACCCGCAGGGCGTCACGACGTTGTCCGCCAGTTGTGTGCGTCTGGGGCAAGAATGAGTGCTGCATCCGTTACGGTTCTTCCACGCCGGACCCCACCGACCATTCTCGTCGTCGAAGGGGATGTCCGGATCCGGTATCGTGTCAGCGACGAGCTGCGGGCCTGGGGATTCAAGGTGCTGGAGGCCGGCTCCGCCCCGGAGGCCCTGACCGTGCTCGATGCGGTCCCGGTCGATCTTCTGGTCCTGGCCCTCGACCTGCCGGTGGCGGGCAGCGGCTGGGACGTGGTTCGTCACATTCGCGAGAGGCCCGCTCCGACGAAGATGATTGTCACGTCCGGGGAGGCGGATCCGCCGGGCAGCCTTGAGCCGTTTGTCCGCAAGCCTTACCAGACTGCCGAGGTCGCCAGGCTCGCCGCAGACAGCCTGAACTGGCCGCCACCCACGCAAGCTTGACCGCAGGAACAAAGGCAAAAGCTCGGCGGTTAGCTTCGCGTGAGCACGTCATCGACCCATCTCTCGGCCGAAGCCGACACCCCCCTCCAGACCATCCTCGTCGTCGAGGACGAGGTGCTGATCCGCCTCGTGGTCGCCGAGTATCTGCGCGAATGCGGCTACCGGGTCCATGAGGCCGTCAGCGCCCAGGAGGCCATCCTCATCCTCCAGGCCCCGGAGGTGTCCGTCGACATCGTGTTCAGCGACGTGGAGATGCCGGGAGAGATGGACGGCTTCGGGCTCGCCCGCTGGGTCCGGTCCAACAAGCCCGAGACCCAGGTCATCCTCACCTCAGGGGCGGAGCGGTCGGCTGACATCGCCGGAACCCTCTGCGAAGCCGGCCCCCTGATGAAAAAGCCGTATCACACGCAGGAAGTGGTGGACCGAATCAAGCAGCTGAGGGCCACGGCGAAGCGCTTCTGATCCTGCTTCGGCCTTCCGGCCGCTGCATCGCTCATCACGGCTGCTCGACGGGAGGGAACTGGATAGAGCCGTCGCCGTTTCATGCTGGATGAAACCGCATCGTCGCGTCGTGAAGCAGCCCGTCGTCCTGCTGGTGGAAGACGAACCCCTCGTTCGCCTGACCCAGGTCGACATCCTCAAGGAGGCCGAGTTCTGGGTCGTCGAGGCCCAGGACGCGGACGAGGCGTTCGAGCTCCTGAAAACGCGGCCCGAGATCGACGCCATCCTGACCGACGTCAACATGCCGGGCTCCATGGACGGGTTCGAATTCGCCCGGCTGGTGCGGCAGGGCTGGCCGGAGGTGGCCGTCCTGGTGATCTCCGGCAAGACCGGCCCCGGGCCGGGCGACCTCCCGCCCAACGCCACCTTCCTGCACAAGCCCATCATGCCGGACGACCTGGTCGCCGCGCTGCTGGACGTGATGGCCAAGCGGCCGCAGAACAGCGGCGCGGTCTGACGGCGCCACCGGTCGGGACATCTGCGTGCCCCGCCGGAGCTTGCGGCCTTTCTGCTCCCTGCCTATAACTTGCCTCCGACGCCTCTCCGTTAAGGCGTCCTTTTCGACAGGATGTGCGCCCACATGGATTTCCACCGGACAGCAACGCCGCTTTGCCTTGCCACCGGGACCATCCATCGCCATGCCTGCTTCGATTACCCTTTCCGGCCTCTCCTGGGCTACGCCTGACGGCCGCGCCCTCTTTTCCGATCTCGACCTGGGCTTCGGCCCCGAACGGACGGGCCTCGTCGGCCGCAATGGCGTCGGCAAGACCACGCTGCTGCGGCTGATCGCCGGCGAGCTGCGTCCTAACTCCGGCAGCCTCACCGTCGACGGCAGCCTCGGGATCCTGCGTCAGTCGGTTCATCTCGACCGGGCCGAGACCATCGCCAGCCTGTTCGGCGTCACCGAGGCTCTCGCGCTCCTGCGCCGCGCCGAGAACGGCGCGGCGACGCTCGAGGAGCTGGCGGATGCGGACTGGACCCTGGAGGCGCGCATCGAAGCCGCTCTTGCCCGCGTCGGCCTCCATGCGCGGCCGGACACGCCGCTTGCGACCCTGTCGGGCGGGCAGGGCACGCGGGCGAGCCTTGCGGCGCTCGTGTTCGCCGAGCCCGACTTCCTGCTCCTCGATGAGCCCACCAACAACCTCGACCGGGAGGGGCGCGCGGCGGTGATCGATCTTCTCGGCCAATGGCGCGGTGGCGCCATCGTGGTCAGCCATGACCGCGAGCTGCTCGACACCATGGATGCCATCGTCGAGCTCACCTCGCTCGGCGCCACGCGCTATGGCGGCAACTGGAGCCGGTATCGCGAGCGCAAGGCGCTGGAGCTCGCGGCGGCCCGGCACGATCTCGCCGATGCGGAGAAGCGTGTCGCCGAGATCGACCGGAGAACACAGGCGGTCGCCGAGCGAAAGGCCCGCAAGGACGGAGCCGGCCACAGGAAGCGCGCCAAAGGCGACATGCCGCGCATTCTCATGAATGCCATGAAGGACCGGAGCGAGGATACGAGCGGCGAGAATGCGCGCCTGGCGGAGCGGCGGCGCTCGCAGGCCCTCGACGCCGCGGCCTCGGCGCGGGAGCGTATCGAGGTCCTGCAGCCCTTCTCCGTCGTCCTGCCGCCGACTCACCTGCCGCCGGGCAAGACGGTTCTCATGGTCGATGCGGCAAGCGCCGGCTACGCGCCGGAGCGACCGATCCTGCACGATCTTTCCTTCTCCATCGTGGGACCGGAGCGCGTCGCCGTCGTGGGGCCGAACGGCTCAGGGAAAACGACGCTGCTCGCGCTCGTCACCGGGCAACTGCAGCCGTTGAGCGGGAGCGTGCGGGTCTTCACCGACTTCGCCCTGTTCGACCAGCGGGTGAGCCTGCTCGACCCTTCCGCCTCGATCCGCGACAATTTCCGGCGCATCAACCCGACCGTGGACGAGAATGCCTGCCGGGCGGCGCTCGCGCGCTTCATGTTCCGGGCGGACGCCGCCTTGAAGCCCGTCTCCACTTTGAGCGGCGGACAAGTGCTGCGGGCGGGGCTTGCCTGCGTGCTGGGCGGGCTGCAGCCGCCCGCGCTCCTGATCCTCGACGAGCCGACGAACCACCTCGACATCGATTCCATCGAGGCCGTGGAGGCGGGCCTGCGGGCCTATGACGGGGCGCTGCTGATCGTCAGCCACGACGAGGCCTTCCTGGACGCCATCGGCATCACGCGCCGGCTCGATCTCGCAACCCTGCCGGCGAGATTCACGCGCTTACAGCTTCGCGCGTGCGCGTGTCGATCACCTCAGGCTGTTCCGCCGCGCGCGACCACAGGCGCTCCACCTCGGCCTGCACCTTGTGGATGGCCGCTTCCTTCACGGGGCCGTAGCCACGGATGTCCATCGGGGCTTTCGCGATGGCCAGCAGGTCGGCGAAGCGCTGTGCGTCGAGGTCTTGCAGGATGCGTTCGACCTGGGCCTCGTACCAGCCGATCAGCGCCCGTTCCGTGCGCCGCTCGGCCGTGTAGCCGAAGACGTCGAAGAGCGTGCCGCGTACGATCTTCATCCTGGCCAGCACGCGCAGGGGCGTCTGGATCCACTGGCCGAAGGCGCGCTTCTTCGGGCGGCCCCGCGCATCGCGCTTCGAGGACAGGAGCGGCGGCGCCATGTGGTATTTCACCGTGAAGTCGCCGTCGAATTCCTGCCGCAGCTTGCCGAGGAAGCCGGTCTCCATGTGCAGGCGCGCGACCTCGTACTCGTCCTTGTAGGCCATGAGCTTGAACAGCGAGCGCGCCACCGCGTCGGTGAGGGTCTCGGACCCAAGCGCATTTTCTGCTTTACGGACCCGGGACACCATCATCTCATAGCGGCCGGCGTAGAGCGCATCCTGATAATCGGTAAGAAAAGCGACCCGCCGGGCGATCACCTGATCCAGCGTCTCGGGCTCCTCCGGCTTGTCGTTCGCCACCTCCTGCACGATGGCCGGATCGGCGCTGAGCAGGCGGCCCCAGGCGAAGGCCTGCCGGTTGCGCTCGACCGCCACGCCGTTGAGCTCGATGGCGCGGGAGAGCGCGTCGAACGAGACCGGCACCAGCCCCTGCTGCCAGGCAAAGCCCAGCATCATCACGTTGGCGAAAACCGTATCGCCGAGCAGCGTCTCGGCGAGCGCATTCGCATTGACGGTGGCCATGTTACCCTGGCCGATGACGCGCTCGATGGCGCGAAGCCGCGTGCGGCTGGCGAGATCCGCGTCGCGAAAGCGCACCACGTCGCCGGTGGGCATCTCGGCGGTGTTCATCACGGCGCGCGTTCCCGCGCGATAAGTGCCGGAAGCCTTGGGCGAGGAGCTGACCACGAGGTCGCAGCCGATCAGCGCATCCGCCGCGCCCTGGTCGATGCGCACCTGGTTCAACTCGCCCGGGTTTGTGGCGATGCGCAGATAGCTCAGCACCGGGCCGAATTTTTGCGCAAAGCCGGTGAAATCGAGCACCGACACGCCGCGGCCCTCGAGATGCGCCGCCATGCTGATGAGCGCGCCAATCGTGACGACGCCCGTGCCGCCGACGCCGGTGACGAGCAGGTCGAACGGCTTGTCGAGCGCGGGAAGAGCCGGTGAGGGCAGGGACGCGGCACGCGCCGCCGCATCGAAGCCCGACGTGATCTTCGCCTTGCGCGTGGCGCCCTCCACCGTGACGAAGCTCGGGCAGAAGCCGTCGAGGCACGAGAAGTCCTTGTTGCAGGTGGAGAGATTGATCTTGCGCTTGCGGCCGAACGGCGTCTCCTTCGGCTCCACACTCAGGCAGTTGGACGCCACCGAGCAGTCGCCGCAGCCTTCGCAGACCAGGTCGTTGATATAGGCGAAGCGCTTCGGATCCTCCATCTGGCCGCGCTTGCGGCGGCGGCGCTTTTCGGTGGCGCAGGTCTGCTCGTAGATCAGCACCGTCACGCCGGAAATGTCGCGCAGCTCCTTCTGGACTCCGTCGAGTTCATCGCGGTGATGGATCGTCACGCCCTTGGGCAGATCCGCCGGCACGAACTTGTCGGGATCGTCCGACACGAGCGCGATGCGCTGCACGCCTTCCGCCCGCACGCTATGCGCGATGGCGTAGACGCTCACCGGCCCGTCCACGGGCTGGCCGCCCGTCATCGCGACCGCATCGTTGAACAGGATCTTGTAGGTGATGTTGGCGCCCGCCGCCATGGCCTGCCGGATCGCCATGGAGCCCGAATGGTAATAGGTGCCTTCGCCGAGGTTCTGGAAGATGTGGCCCTGGCCGGTGAACTTGGACGAGGCGGCCCAGTTCACGCCTTCGCCGCCCATCTGGATCAGGGACGAGGTTTCCCGGTCCATCCAGCTCGCCATGAAGTGGCAGCCGATGCCCGCGAGCGCTTTCGAGCCTTCCGGCACCTTGGTCGAGGTGTTGTGCGGGCAGCCGGAGCAGAAATAGGGCGTGCGCGTCGCGCCCGAAACAGTGATCACGCGCTCCGCGTCCGGCGTGAGAGCATCCACGCGCTGCGCGAGGTCGAGACCGGGGAAGATCGGGTCGAGGCGCTTGGCCAGAACGCCGGCGAGGAAGCGCGGCGTGAGCTCGCCCGTCCAGGGGATGAGGCGCTCGCCCGTCTCGTCGTGCTTGCCGACCATGCGCTCGGGCTTCGAGCCCGGATAGTCGTAAAAGTATTCCTTGAACTGGCTTTCGATGATGCCGCGCTTTTCCTCAACCACGAGGATCTCGCGCTTGCCCTTCACGAATTCCATGGCGTCGTGCAGCGGCAGCGGCCACACCATGCCGACCTTGTAGATGTCGATGCCGTGGGTACGGCAGGCTGCCTCGTCGAGGCCGATGAGGCGCAGCGCCTCCATCAGGTCGAGATGGGCCTTGCCCGTGGTGACGATGCCGTAGGATGCATCGCGAATGTCGTAGATGCGCCGGTCGATGGGGTTGGCCTTGGCGAAGGCATAGACGGCGTGCTTCTTCGCCTCCATGCGCTCTTCGATCTGCGGCCCCGGCAGATCCGGCCAGCGGTAGTGCAGGCCTCCGGGCGGCGGCGTGAAGTCTGGCTCGTTGAACTGCCTCGGCGGGCGCAGCTCGACGGAGGTGCCGGATTCCACGATCTCGGACACCGCCTTGAAGCCGACCCACATGCCGGAGAAGCGGCTCAGCGCATAGCCGTACTCGCCGAACTCGAGATACTCGGCGACGCTCGCGGGATGCAGCGTCGGCATGAACCAGCTCATGAACGCCACGTCGGATTGGTGCGGCATCGACGAGGACACGCAGCCATGGTCGTCGCCCGCCACCACCAGCACGCCGCCATGGGGCGAGGAGCCATAGGCGTTCCCGTGCTTCAGGGCATCGCCGGAGCGGTCGACGCCGGGACCCTTGCCGTACCAGAGGCCGAACACGCCCTCCACCTGCCGGTTGGGGTCGGTCTCCACCTGTTGCGAGCCCAGCACCGCAGTGGCGGCAAGGTCCTCGTTGACAGCGGGCAGGAACTCGATGCGGTGCTCCTTCAGCTGCTCCTTGATGCGCCAGAACTCGAGATCGACTCCGCCGAGCGGCGAGCCGCGATAGCCCGAGACGAAGCCCGCCGTGTTGAGGCCCGCCAGCCGGTCGCGCCTGGCCTGATCGAGCACGATCCGGATGATCGCCTGGGTGCCGGTCAGGAACACCCGGCCGGTCTCGCGGGCATAGCGGTCGGAGAGCCGGTAATCGTCGAGGGACGGAACGCGTGTCATCAGCCTGATCCCGCATGAAGAGCCATGTCGTGGCTAAGTATGGTACTTCCGAACGGCTGGTAGGTGCTTCCTATTCTTTCCCCGTCACGCCTTCTTTGTGGTAGATGTCGCGGAATCCGGCGCTATATCTGGTAAAAATCACCAACGGGAGGGCGCCATGCTGGAGAAGCAGGACGAGCACATTCTGGTGCAGCTGCAGAGGGAGGGGCGCACCACCAACCAGCAGCTGGCCGAGGATGTGGGCATGTCCACCTCCGCCTGCTGGCGGCGCGTTCGGGCGCTGGAGGAGGCCGGGGTGATCACCGGCTATTCGGCCCTCGTCGACCGGGAGAAGGCGGGCTTCACCACCTCGGCGATCCTGCACGTGTCGCTGGAGCGGCACGACGCGACCTTCGTCGATGAGTTCGTCTCCAGGGTGACGGAGCGCGCCGAGGTGCTGGAATGCTTCGCCACCACGGGCGATGCCGATTATCACCTGCGGGTCGTGGTGCGCGACATGCAGGCCTACAACGCGTTTCTCGACGAGTTCATGTTCCGCCTGCCCGGCATCCGCTACGTGCGCACCAACGTGGTCCTGAAGGAGATCAAGACCAGCGTGGCGCTGCCGTTCTGAAATGAACTTGGTCTACTTGCTCTCGGGCAGCAGCGCATAGGCGAGCTGCGCAATGGCGACGGGGCGGCTGTCGCCGGCCGTGGTCAGCGTCACGGTGCCGAAGGCCATGGTCCGCCCGAGGCGAACGACCTTCGCGTCCGCCAGCACATCCGCCTTCGCAGCCGGGCGCAGGAAGTGCATGGTCTGGTCCACCGTGGTCATCGGGCGGTACGCGCCCCCGGCGGAGGAGACGGCGAACACCATGGCGGTGTCGGCAAGGCTCATGAGCGCCTGGCCGCAGATCACGCCGTTGTCGCGGCACAGCCGTTCCGAGAACGGCATGCGCAGAACCGCGCCCTCAGGATGCAGGCTCTCGACGGAGAGTTCGAGCGCCTGGATCCAGGGCGCGAAGACATCGGTGAGCATCCGCTCGGCGGCGGCTTGGTCGAATGTGGACATCGGTTCCCCCAAACAGTCTTCTTCTGATATCCGCTGCCAGTCGTGACGAAGCGGCGGATACCAACCTTATCTCACAGCAACTGGCATGTGCTGCCAATATTCTTCCATCAACGACGCACCGCATTCATGGTGAGGAGGTCATAGGTCGCGACCGTCTCGTCCTTGTCCGTGGTGATCTCCACGTCCCAGCGCACCTCGCCATACTCCTCGTTGCGCGGCGACTTGGACTTCGCCGTCAGCCGGACCTTGATGGTCTCGCCCGGCTGCACGGGCTTGAGGAAGCGTAAGGAGTCGAGGCCGTAATTGGCCAGAACCGGCCCGAGATCCGGGTCGACGAACAGGCCGGCCGCGAAGGACAGCAGCAGGTAGCCGTGAGCCACGCGGCCGGGGAAGAACGGATGGTCCTTCGTGGCCTCCTCGCTCATGTGGGCGTAGAAGGTGTCGCCGGTGAATTCGGCGAAGTGCTCGATGTCCTCGAGAGTGATCATGCGCTCCTTCGAGATGAAGGTCTGGCCGATGGCGAGGTCCTCGAAATGGTAGCGGAAGGGATGGCGCCCCTCCTGGACCATCGGAGCGCCCTTGATCCAGCTCTGCGTCACGCGTGAAAGCATCGCGGGCGAGCCCTGGAGGGCCGTGCGCTGCATGTAATGGTGCACGCCGCGCATGCCGCCGAGCTCCTCGCCGCCGCCGGCGCGTCCCGGCCCGCCATGGACCATGTGCGGCATGGGCGAGCCATGGCCCGTCTGCTCCTTGGCGCAGTCGCGGTCGATCAGCACGAGACGGCCGTGGAAGGCGCCGACGCCGAAGACGAGATCGGACGCAATGGCGGGGTCGTAGGTGTAGACCGACGCGACGAGGCTGCCGTCGCCGCGGTTCGCGAGAGCCACGGCCTGATCGAGCCCGTCATAGCCCATCAATGTGCAGACCGGGCCGAAGGCCTCGACGCTGTGCACGTTGGTGGCGCGGATCGGATCGGGGCAATGCAGCAGAAGCGGCGGAATGAAGGCGCCGCGCTCACGGTCCGCACCCTCGACCGTGAAGTTGTCCGGGTCGCCCACGACGATATCCGCCTCGCTCCGCAGCTTCGCCACCTGGGCCAGCACGTCCCGGCGCTGGCCGAGACCGACCACCGGGCCCATGCGCACGTTGTCGAGTTCCGGGTTGCCGACCGTGACCTTCGAGAGCCGCTCGCGCAGGGCCTCGATCACGGCAGGCACATGCGCGTCAGGTGCGATGGCGCGGCGGATGGCCGTGCATTTCTGGCCCGCCTTGACCGTCATCTCCTTCGCGACCTCCTTGATGAAGAGGTCGAATTCCGGCGTGCCGGGTCCGGCATCGGGCGCAAGAATCGCGGCGTTGAGCGAGTCGCGCTCGGCGATGAAGCGAACGGATTCCCTGGCGATCACCGGATGCCGCTGCAGCTTCTGGGCCGTGTCGGCCGAGCCGGTGAAGGACACCACGTCCTGACAGGTCAGATGGTCGAACAGATCGCCCGTCGAGCCGATGATGCACTGGAGCGCGCCTTCGGGAAGGATGCGGGACTCCGCGATCATGCGCACCAGCGCATGCGCCACGTAAGACGTGATCGTCGCCGGCTTCGTGACCACCGGCACGCCGGCCAGGATGGCGGGCGCGAGCTTCTCCAGCATGCCCCAGCAGGGGAAGTTGAAGGCGTTGATGTGAACCGCGACGCCGTGCATCGGCGCCATCACGTGCTGGCCGACGAAGCTGCCGCCCTTCGACAGGGGCTCCACGGCGCCGTCGATGAGGAACGTGGTGTTGGGCAGCTCACGGCGGCCCTTGGAGGCATAGACGAACAGCGTGCCGATGCCGCCGTCCACGTCGATGAAGTTGTCGGAGCGCGTGGTGCCGGTCTGGTAGGAGAGCTTGTAGAGCTGCTCCTTGCGCTCTGTCAGATGAATGGCAAGGCGCTTGAGCATCTCGGCCCGCTGGTGGAAGGTCAGCCGACGCAGGTTGGGGCCGCCGACCCGACGGGCATAGGCCAGCACCTCGCCCATGTCGAAGCCGCCGCTGGCGACCTCGGCGACCACGTCGCCGGTGACGGCGCTGCGAATTTCGGCGCGTTCCTGGCCGGGCGACATCCAACTTCCGCGAACGAAGCTCTCAAGTCTCATGGGGCACCTTGAATGATGAATGTGCAGCTGCATTGGCATCGCCACACCTTTGCGGCATTATTGACCGACCGGTCGGTTAGTCAAGGAATTTTGCCATGTGGCGTACCCGCTCGGGCTCGACAATGGCCGGATGGAATCTGTAGGTGGGGAGCGAGGCCGGCGGGCGAGGACCGTCCGCCCATCTGGAACCGGAGTAGGCGTGAATGGCCGGGTTTGTGGAAACCCTCCTGGACAGGTTTCATGAGCGGACCCCAATCCGAGCGGGTTCCCTGATCGTCACTGTCTTCGGGGATGCGGTCGTGCCCCGGGGCGGGGTGCTGTCCCTCGCCTCGCTCCATGAGATCATGCGGGCTTTCAGGATCAGCGACACGCTCGTCAGGACGGCCCTGTCCCGTCTTGTCACCGAGGGTTGGTTCGAGCGCTGGAAGGTGGGGCGCAACAGCTATTATCGCCTCGCCCCTCGGGGGCAGGAGGCATTTGCGCAGGCAACCCGGCGGATCTATGCCGATCCGCCCCAGGATTGGGACGGCTCCTTCGACCTTCTCCTGCTCGAAAGCATTCAGGATCGGGGCGCGCTCAAGGCTGAGCTGATGGAGGCCGGGTATGGCGCCCTCGGAGCGGACTTCATGGTGGCTGCCGCAGCGTCGGCCAAGAGCCAAGGGCCTTTCCTGCGCCTGTCGGCAGCGCCGGCCGACCTGCCGACCGCCCAGCGCCTCGTCGAGCGGGCTTGGCCGTTGGCTGAGATCGAGAGCCGCTATCAGCGCTTCATCGAGGTCTACTCGGATATCCTCGGTGCTCTCGAGCGGGGGGCTGCCCGCAGCGATCTGGATGCCCTTCTCGTCCGGATTCTGCTGATTCACGATTATCGCCGTGCCGTCCTCAAGGATCCGCTGTTGCCCGCCCAGCTTCTCCCGCAGCCCTGGGCGGGAGCGACCGCCCGCGTCCTCTGCGGCACGATCTACAAAGCTCTAGTTCCGGCTTCGGAGCAGTGGATCGACGCTCATGCCCACAATGACAAGGGGGATCTGCCGGAGGCCGGCAGCGACTTCCGGGGGCGATTCGCCTCGCTCAAGCCTGCAACCGGGCTGGAGGCTTCCGAGAAATATGTTACGAAAAAATATTGAAGATCGCTTTTTTTGTGACATATTAGAAGAATTCGAAAGGCGCCTGCCGGATCATTCCGACTGTTCTCTGGAGCGCCGACGACTGGAACAGCGTTAGATAGATGCCCGCATGGGCTCTGGCTTGCATCCCCGGTATACGGCTAGCCTCCCTGACAGGAGCCGGTTTCGGGGCGGGAGCCGACCATCGAAGGCTAAGGAGAAGCGCCGTGTATGCACAGATGGTGAAGACGGGCATCGACCACATCCAGTCCAAGGAGGAGATGTCTCCCGAGGAGCGCGCCTTCCAGGATCGCGTCGATGCCGACATTAAGATCGAGCCGAAGGAATGGATGCCGGAGGCCTACCGCAAGACCCTGATCCGGCAGATCTCCCAGCACGCCCATTCCGAGATCATCGGCATGCAGCCGGAGGGCAACTGGATCACCCGCGCTCCCACCCTCGAGCGCAAGGCCATCCTGCTGGCCAAGGTCCAGGACGAAGCCGGCCACGGCCTCTATCTCTACTGCGCCGCCGAAACCCTCGGCGTGAGCCGCGACGAACTCCTGGAGCAGCTCAACAGCGGCAAGGCCAAGTATTCGAGCATCTTCAACTATCCGACGCTCACCTGGGCCGATATCGGGGCCATCGGCTGGCTCGTCGACGGCGCCGCGATCATGAACCAGGTGCCGCTGCAGCGCTGCTCCTACGGCCCTTACTCCCGCGCCATGATCCGCATCTGCAAGGAGGAGAGCTTCCATCAGCGTCAGGGCTACGACATCATGATGAAGCTCGCGAAAGGAACGCCTGAGCAGAAGGCGATGGCGCAGGATGCCCTGAACCGCTGGTGGTGGCCGTCCCTGATGATGTTCGGCCCGTCCGATGCGGATTCCGTGCACAGCGCGCAATCCATGCGCTGGAAGATCAAGATCAATTCCAACGACGAGCTGCGCCAGAAATTCGTCGACCAGACTGTGCCGCAGGCGGAGTATCTCGGCCTCACCGTTCCCGATGCCGATCTCAAGTGGAACGCCGAGCGCGGGCATTACGATTTCGGCGCGGTCAATTGGGACGAGTTCTATCAGGTGATCGCCGGCAATGGCCCCTGCAACCGCCAGCGCCTGCGCACGCGTGTGAAGGCTTATGAAGAGGGGCGCTGGGTGCGCGAGGCCGCCGATGCCTATGCGGCCAAGAAGGCGGCACGGGCGCAGGCCAGGGCTGCGTGAGCGGGAGACAAGACATGACCGACAAGAAGGAATGGCCGCTCTGGGAGGTGTTCATCCGCAGCCAGCACGGTCTGGCCCACCGCCATGTGGGCAGCCTGCATGCGCCGGATGCCGAGATGGCCATCATGAATGCGCGTGACGTTTATACGCGCCGCAACGAGGGCGTGAGCATCTGGGTGGTGAAGGCGTCCGACATTTCCGCCAGCTCGCCCAGCGAGAAGGGCCCGCTCTTCGACCCGGCCAACAGCAAGGTCTATCGCCACCCGACCTTCTACGAGATCCCGGAAGAGCTGGGGCATATGTGATGGCCGAGCAGACCACGCTCTTCGAGTATCTGCTGCGCCTCGGCGACAACGCGCTCATCCTCGGGCACCGCCTGTCCGAATGGTGCGGTCATTCGCCTGCGCTGGAAGAGGATCTGGCGCTGTCCAATGTCGCCCTTGACCTCATCGGGCAGACGCAGCTCTGGCTCAATCTCGCGGGAGAGATCGAAGGCAAGGGGCGCGACGCCGACAAGCTCGCCTATCTGCGCGACGCCCGTGAGTTCCGCAATGTCCTGCTCGTGGAGCAGCCGAACGGCGACTTCGCCGCGACCATGGCGCGCCAGTTCTATTTCGATGCCTGGCACTATCTGCTGCTGCGGGAGCTCTCAGGATCGAAGGACGGACGCATCGCCGAGATCGCTGCAAAAGGCCTCAAGGAAGTGACCTACCATCTGGAGCGCAGCCGCGATTGGGTTCTGCGCCTCGGCGATGGCACGGAGGAGAGCCATCGGCGCATGCAGGCGGCGATCGACGATCTCTGGATGTTCACGGGCGAGTTGTTCGAGTCCGACGAAGTCGATGAGGCGATGGTCCGCGAGGGCATCGGTCCCGATCTCGCGGCGCTGCACGAACCCTGGCTCGGTCTCGTCCGCGCAACGTTGGAAGAGGCCACGCTGACCGTGCCTCAGCCCGGCTGGGCGCAGCGGGGCGGCAAGCGCGGCATTCATTCGGAGCATCTCGGCTATATCTTGGCCGATCTTCAGTTCCTGCAGCGGGCCTATCCGAACGCGACGTGGTGAGAGGTGCATGCCCATGGCGGACAGCCTGACGCAACCGCACCTGGACCAGGTGAAGGCCTGGCTGGGGGAAGTTCCCGACCCGGAAGTGCCGGCCGTCTCCGTCATGGATCTCGGCATCGTGCGGGACGTGCGCTGGGACGATGATGAACTCGTGGTTTCCATCACGCCGACCTATTCGGGCTGTCCCGCCACCAGCGTGATCGCCCTCGACATCGAGGCCGCTCTGCGGGCGAAGGGGATCGAGCGGTTGAGAGTCGAGCGCAGGCTCTCGCCGCCGTGGACGACCGACTGGATCAGCCACGAGGGACGCCGGAAGCTCGAAGCCTATGGCATCGCACCGCCGGCCGAAAGCGCGGGCGACGCTCCTTCTCCCTTCGACCGCTTCCTGCGCAAGCCTCTGGTCATCGCCTGCCCGCGCTGCAAGTCCGAGAAGACCTCGCGCATCAGCGAGTTCGGCTCCACGCCGTGCAAGGCGCAGTACCAGTGCCGCGATTGCCTGGAACCCTTCGACTACTTCAAATGCATCTGAAACGAGCGTCTGCGCCATGACCAAGTTCTATCCCGTCACCGTCGCCGATGTCAGGCGCGAGACCCGCGACGCCATCATCCTCACCCTCGACGTGCCGGATGAGCACAAGGACGCGTTCCGCTTCTCGCCGGGGCAGTACCTGACCCTGCGCACCCATATCGACGGGGACGAGGTTCGCCGGTCCTATTCCATCTGCGCGGCGCCCACCGAAGGCAGGCTGCGGGTCGGCATCAAAAAGATCGCAGGTGGCACGTTCTCGAGCTGGGCCGCCGAGCAGCTCGCTCCCGGCCAGACCATCGAGGCGATGCCCCCGATGGGCAACTTCTTCGTGCCGCTCGACAAGGAGCGCAAACGCCACTTCGTGGGCTTTGCCGCCGGCAGCGGGATCACGCCGCTGCTCAGCATCGTCAAGACGACCCTCGTGGCCGAGCCGCAATCGTCCTTCACCCTGTTCTACGGCAACCGGGCATCGAGCTCGATCATGTTCCGCGAGGAGCTGGAGGATCTCAAGAACGAGCATCTCGAACGCTTCAGCCTGATCCACATCCTCAGCCGCGAACAGCAGGACATCGATCTGTTCAACGGCCGCCTCACCAAGGAGAAGTGCGACCAGCTTCTCGACCACTGGGTCGATGCGTCCTCCATCGACACCGCGTTCATCTGCGGGCCTCAGGACATGATGCTCGGCGTGGCGAAGAGCCTCGAGGAGCACGGCCTCGACAAGCGCCAGATCAAGTTCGAGCTGTTCGCCACCTCGAGCCCTGGCCCGCGCCAGCGCAGGCCCGAGGAGGTGCAGGCAAAGAACCACAAGGACCTGTGCGAGGCCACTATCGTGATCGACGGGCGCGCGCGGACTCTCTCTTTCGAGAAGGGCACCGCATCCGTGCTCGACGCCGCGACGAGCGAGGGCCTGGAGCTTCCCTATGCCTGCAAGGGCGGCGTATGCTCCACCTGCCGGGCGATGCTGATCGAGGGCGAGGTGGACATGGATGCGAATTTTGCGCTCGAAGATTACGAGATCGCCCGCGGCTATATCCTCACCTGCCAGAGCTATCCGGTGAGCGACAAGATCCTGGTTGATTTCGACAAATGATAGGGGAGCTGCTCCCATGGTCGATGAAGAAGGCCTCGTCAGCTTTGTCGCCGACGGCGGACGCTTAAGCGCACCGGACAACGTCACGCCCCGCTACCGCGGCGAACTCATGCGCCTGATGGCGATCTTCGTCGATTCCGAGATGGCGGGCGCCTCGGGCTTTGCCGATTGCATCAATCTGGCTCCCGGCCTGAAGGAGCGCATCACGGCCACGCATATCGTGCTGCAGAAGTTCGATCATGCCCGGCAGGTTCTGGAATTGATGGAGCAGTTCGGTGCCAACACGGGTCAGTATGTTGGGGCTCATCCCTGGGCTTCGCGTCTCGACCGCAGCATCAACCTCGGTACGAGACGCATGGACGGGGACATGCGCCTCAACGTCTTCCATTACCCGATCAACGGCTGGGTCGACGCGGTGGTGATGAACTGCCTGATGGGGCAGGCCACCGTGGTGCAACTCGATGAACTCTCCCGCGGCTCCTACCAGCCTCTGGCCGATACCCTGGCTGACATTCTTCCCGTCGAAAGGCGCCACGCGGAGCTAGGGCAGGAGGGATTGCGCGTGGCCCTCGACACGGGCCATGACAGGACGGATGCACAGGCCTCCGTGAACTACTGGTATCCGCGAGTGGCCGATACGTTCGGGCGCAGCGCGTCGGATCATTTTTCCCAGCACCGGAAATACGGGCTGCGCCGGAAGGGCAGGGAGGAGCTTCTCGCCCAGTGGCAGGGCGTCGTCCACCCGATCCTGGCCCGGTTCGGCCTCGGCGTGCCCGACTTTCCCCTCTCCCGTGTGGGAGAGGGGCAGGGGTGAGGGTATGACGGTCAACCAGCCCGGCAATGCCATCGCGGCTGCGGCACAGTCCTCGTAGCGCCACATCCGGCACCGGCCTTCCCTCACCCCAACCCTCTCCCACACGGGAGAGGGAGCCCTTTGGTGAAGCTATTCCGCGGCCGTGGCGCGCCTGGATGGGGCAGAGGGCTCCGCACGGAGATTGCGGGTGCCGTCCACGATCAGCTGCGAGACGAGTTCCGCATAATCCGCGCGCGTGACCTCGCCCGTGCTCTTGAACCAGAGATAATGCCAGTTGATCATGCCGAACAACGACATGGTCACCGGCTTGAGCAGCTTGGTCCCCTTCAGCTGAGGCGCCACGCCCGCCACCGCGTCGGAGAAGACGCGCACCAGGTCGCGCTCGATGGCCTTGAGCTCGGCCTGCCGGTCCAAGGGAAGCAGGCGCATCCCGTTGATCTGCACATTGTGCTGGGCGTCCGCGTCCCGGTAGGCCTCCAGCAGGCCGGCCACGAGGGACCTGAGCCGCTCGCTTGGGGACAGGTCCGGCTGGTCGGCCGCTTCGACGACTTCGAGCAACTCTTCTAGGTGGAAGCGGATCACGTCGAAGAGCAGCTCCTCCTTGTCCTTGTAGTAATGGTAGAGGTTGGCCTTGGAGACGCCGCAGGCTTCTGCGATCCTGCTCATCGAGGCACGGTCGTAGCCATGCTCGGCAAACAGCTCGGCCGAGCGGTCGAGAATCGCGCGGCGCTTGTCGTCGTAATCTGTGGCGCGGGTCCGGGCCATGGGGCTTGCTATTCTTTCGGTCTGCGGTCGATCACGCGTCTCGCCTTGCCGAGCGAGCGCTCAATGCCTTCCGGGTCGAGGACATTGACCTGAGCGGTGATGCCAATAGTCTCCTTGATCGCCTGACTCAAGCGCTCGGCTGCGGCCTTCCGGGTTTCCGGATAATCGGCCTCGGGCTTGATCTCGGCCTTGATCTCCATCTGGTCCATCCGCCCCTCGCGGGTCAGGACGATCTGGTAATGGCCGGAGAGCGACGGGATGGCCAGGAGTTTTTCCTCGATCTGGCTCGGGAACACGTTCACGCCCCGGATGATCATCATGTCGTCCGTGCGGCCCGTGACCTTCTCCATGCGGCGCATGGTGCGGGCGGTTCCGGGCATGAGGCGCGTGAGATCGCGGGTGCGGTAGCGGATGACCGGCATCGCCTCCTTGGTGAGCGAGGTGAAGACGAGCTCGCCCTCCTGTCCGTCCGGCAGGACCTCGCCGGTGTGCGGGTCGATCACCTCGGGATAGAAATGGTCCTCCCAGATGTGCAGGCCGTCCTTGGTCTCGATGCACTCGCAGGCGACGCCCGGTCCCATGACCTCGGAGAGGCCGTAGATGTCCACCGCATGGATGTCGAAGGCCTCCTCGATCTCGGCCCGCATGGCATTCGTCCAGGGCTCGGCTCCGAAGATGCCGATCTTCAGCGAGGATTGGCGCGGGTCGAGCCCCTGCTTGCGGAACTCGTCGAGGATTGCCAGCATGTAGGACGGCGTCACCATGATCACGTCCGGCTGGAAGTCCGTGATGAGCTGAACCTGTCTCTCAGTCATGCCGCCCGACATCGGGATCACCATGCAGCCGAGGCGCTCGGCGCCGTAATGCGCGCCCAGGCCGCCGGTGAAGAGGCCGTAGCCATAGGCCACATGCACCTTCATGCCGGGACGCGCGCCGCTGGCGCGGATCGAGCGGGCCACCACGTCGGACCAGGTGTCGATATCGCGCTTGGTATAGCCGACGACCGTGGGCTTTCCCGTTGTGCCGGACGATCCGTGCACGCGGGCGATCTGATCCTGCGGAACGGCGAACATGCCGAAGGGATAGTTGTCCCGCAGGTCCGCCTTGGTGGTGAAGGGAAACCGGGCAAGGTCGCTCAGATCCTTGAAGTCGTCCGGGTGCACGCCTGCCGCGTCGAACTTTGCCCGGTAGTGCGGCACGTTCTCGTAAGCGTGGCGCAGGGACCAGGCGAGACGCTCCCGCTGCAGGGCGGCAAGCTCATCCCGGGAGGCGAGTTCGAAGCGATCGAGTTGCGCCGGCTGGGGCTTGAGTTCGGACAACTTGCGAAGCGGGATCTGAAGCAAGGGGACCTCCCATCTTGTCATTCTTGTTCGGCGCTGCCTTGCGGAGCGGATGCGAGCAGCGTGCCGGCAATGGTGCGCGAGTGCCCGCGGAACTCGGCGACGGCGTTGCCCTGGCCGTCGCGAACGGTGACGTCGTAGATGCCGGAACGTCCCGACCGGTTGCGCTCGACCGCGTGAGCCGTGAGCGTGTCGCCTCTGCGCCCGGGCTGCAGGAACGTCACGGCGCAATGCTGGGCCACCGTGCGCTGGTCGTAGGTGTTGCAGGCAAAAGCAAAGGCCGAGTCGGCCAGCGTGAAGATGAAGCCGCCATGGCAGATGCCGTGGCCGTTCGTCATCTCCGGGCGGACCGTCATGGACAGAACCGCCTCGCCGGGAGAGACGCGTTCCACCACCATGCCGAGGCCCTGGCTGGCCCGGTCGTCGGCCCACATGGCCTGGGCGCAGGCCTCGGCGATCTCGTGCGGGCTGCCTTCACGGTGCGAGGCCTTTGCGTCCATCAGGCTCTCCCGGTGAATTTCGGCGGCCGCTTCTCGAAGAAGGCCGTGACGCCCTCCATGTAGTCAGGAGTGCGGCCGGCTTTGCCTTGCAGGTCGCGTTCGAGATCGAGCTGTTGGTCGAGATCGTTCGTTTCGGAGGCGTCGAGCGCCTGCTTGATGAGCGCGAGCCCGGCCGTGGGCTGCACGGCGAAGTGAGCGGCAAGACGATGGGCCTCGTCCATCAGGCTCGCATCGTCGACAGCCTTCCAGATCATGCCCCAGGCTTCCGCCTGCTCGGCCGGGACGGGTTCCGCCAGCAGCGCGACGGCACGGGCGCGCGCCGGCCCGACGAGGCGCGGCAGGAACCAGGTTCCTCCAGAATCGGGAACGAGGCCGAGCTTCGCGAAGGCTTGGATGAACTTTGCCGAGCGCGATGCCAGGACGATGTCGCAGGCGAGCGCGATGTTGGCTCCGGCACCGGCCGCCACACCGTTGACGGCGCAGATCACCGGCATCTGCAAGGCACGCAGCTTGCATACGAGAGGATTGTAGAGACGCTCGAGGGTGGAGGAGAGATCCGGCGCCTGCCCGGGGCTGAAGACTCGATCCGAGAGATCCTGCCCGGCGCAGAATCCGCGTCCGGCACCCGTCAGAACGAGCGCCCTGCAAGTGTCGTCAGCCTCTGCTTCCAGCAGCGCGGACATCAGCTGCGCATGCATGGCCTCGTTGAAGGAGTTCAGGCGGTCGGGCCGGTTGAGGGTGATGACGCGATACCCTTCGCGGCGCTCCGTGATGATGAGATCAGTCTCCACCATGGCCCTCCTGAAGCTTCGCTGACGGCAAGCGGGCTTTCTGCATCTTGTTTAGTATTGACCAACCGTCCGGTCAATTATATTGATTGGAGAAACAGCGTCAATGAGCCAACACTCGGCCCTCAAGGGAGCAGAACGGGATGGCATGTTTGGACGACGGGCGGGATGCGTTCGCTACGCTTTTCAGCATGGATGCTGATGTTTGCTCGCGAGGCATCATGCTGCCGCCACCCCAAACGACGCGCTTCCATTCCGCAATGATCCGCAGGCTCGTGGCAGTCTCATGTTTTGCGCAACAATAAGAAAAGACACCGACAACAAACCAGGAGGAAACACATGGTAATGAAAGCAAAGCTCACAGCCTCGTTGGTCGCCGGCGCCATGGTGCTCGG
Organism: Microvirga splendida; assembly: GCF_016427565.1. Taxonomy (GTDB): domain Bacteria; phylum Pseudomonadota; class Alphaproteobacteria; order Rhizobiales; family Beijerinckiaceae; genus Microvirga; species Microvirga splendida. The sequence continues at coordinate 104,423 of NZ_JAELXT010000001.1, read as the reverse complement.
CATGTCACAGGGCGCTCTCGCGCAGGACACCATCAAGATCGGCTCGGTTCTCTCAGCCACCGGACCGGCCTCGTTTCTTGGCGAGCCTGAGGACAAGACGCTCAGGATGTATGTCGACAAGATCAATGCGGCCGGCGGCATCAACGGCAAGAAGATCGAACTCGTGATCTATGACGATGGCGGCGATGCCAACAAGGCGCGCACCTTCGCGACGCGCCTCGTGGAGGATGACGAGGTGGTCGCCATGGTCGGCGGATCGACGACCGGCACCACCATGGCCATGATCCCGGTGTTCGAGGACGCCAAGATCCCCTTCATTTCGCTGGCAGGTGCTATCGAGGTGATCGACCCGGTGCGCAAGTTCGTCTTCAAGACCCCGCACACCGACAAGATGGCCTGCGAGAAGATCTTCGAGGATCTGAAGAAGCGCAACCTCACCAAGATCGGCCTGATCTCCGGCACGGACGGGTTCGGTGCCTCCATGCGGGCGCAGTGCGTGAAGGTCGCGCCGAACTACGGCATGGAGATCGTCGCCGACGAGAACTACGGCCCGCGCGACAGCGACATGACCGCTCAGCTCACGAAGATCAAGAACACGGCCGGCCTGCAGGCGGTGGTCAATCCGGGTTTCGGCCAGGGCCCTGCCATCGTGACCCGCAACTATGCGCAGCTCGGCATGGGCGACATCCCGTTCTATCAGAGCCACGGCGTCGCCTCGAAGAGCTTCATCGATCTTGCCGGGGCTGCCGCTGAGGGCGTCCGCCTGCCGGCGGCTGCACTGCTCGTGGGCGACAAGCTCCCGGAGAGCGATCCGCAGAAGAAGGTGGTGACCGAGTACAAGCAGACCTACGAGAGCGCTACGAAGCAGCCCGTCTCGACATTCGGTGGCCACGCCTATGACGGCCTCTTCATTCTCGTCGAGGCCATGAAGCGCGCCAACTCCACGGACCCGCAGAAGATCCGCGACGAAATCGAGAAGACCAAGGGCTTCGTCGGCACCGGGGGCATCGTGAACATGTCGCCCACGGACCACCTCGGTCTCGACCTCTCGGCCTTCCGCATGCTCGAGATCAAGGGTGGCGACTGGAACCTGGTGGCATCGGGCAGCTGATCCTCGGCAATATGGACCAAACGGGAGGCGGACCATCCGCCTCCCGTTCGCCAATCTGAGCACCGCAGGACTGCATCATGGCCGAGTTCCTCCAGTTTCTCATCTCCGGGCTGACGGTGGGCGCCGTCTATGCGCTGGTCGCTCTGGGCTTCACGCTGATCTACAACGCATCCGGCGTCGTGAACTTCGCCCAGGGTGAGTTCGTCATGCTCGGCGGCATGGTGACGGTGTTCGCATCGGCCGCCGGCGCGCCATTGCCGCTGGCGGCTCTCATCGCCATTGTTGCTGCCGTGATCATCGGGCTTCTCCTGCACCGGCTCGCCATCGAGCCTGCCCGTGGGGCATCGGCCGTGACCCTCATCATCATCACCATCGGGGCGTCGATCCTGCTCCGCGGTCTCGCGGCGATCGTCTTCGACAAGCAGTTTCACAAGCTTCCCGCCTTCACGGGCGAGACGCCGATCGACATTCTCGGCGCTGCCGTCCAGCCGCAGAGCTTCTGGGTTCTTGGCGGAACCGCCGTCGTCGTGGTCGCGCTTTACGCCTTTCTCGAGCACACAATCCTCGGCAAGGCCGTTCTGGCGACGGCGGCAAACCGGCTCGCGGCGCGTCTCGTCGGCATCAACACCACCACGATCATGGCGCTCGCTTTCGGCGGCTCCGCCGCCATCGGAGCGGTCGCGGGCATTCTCGTGACGCCGATCACCCTGACGAACTACGATGTCGGCACGTTGCTGGCCCTGAAGGGCTTTGCCGCCGCCATGCTGGGCGGCATGGGCAATCCGCTCGGCGCTGTGGTCGGCGGACTTCTGCTCGGCCTGCTGGAGGCGTTCGGCGCCGGCTACCTGAGTTCCACCTACAAGGACGCCTTCGCGTTTCTCGTCATTCTCTTTGTCCTGTTTGCGGCTCCTCAGGGCCTGTTCGGACGCCGGGTCGTCGAGAGGGTATGAGAATGGGTGCTCTCCTCAACCAGCGCTTCCTGACCCTCGTCGTTCTGGCAGCCGTCATCGCCGTCCTCCCGCTGCTTTTCCCCTCCAGCTACTATTTCCGCGTCGCATCGCTCGTGTGGGTGGCGGCGCTGGCGGCCATCGGCCTCAACATCCTCATGGGACAGGCCGGCCAGGTCAGCCTCGGCCACGCGGCGTTCTTCGGCATCGGTGCCTATGCCGTCGCCATCGGTCCGACGCATCTCGGCATCCCATCCTGGGCGGCGCTTCTCATCGGAGCCGTGCTCTCCGCAGTGCTCGCCTATCTGGTCGGGCGTCCGATCCTGCGGCTGAAAGGGCACTATCTCGCCATCGCGACTCTCGGCCTCGGCGTTCTCGTCGCGCTCGTGATCTCGACGGAAAGCGGCTGGACCGGCGGGCCGGACGGCATGCCGGTGGAGCGGCTGACCCTGTTCGGATGGCGCGTCAGCGGATCTTACACATGGTATTGGGTCACGGGCGCGCTCCTGCTCATCGGAACCTGGATTGCCCTCAACCTCGACGAGACCCCCACCGGACGGGCGTTCCGCGCGCTGCATGACAGCGAAGTGGCCGCGCAGGTGGTGGGCGTCGATGTCGCCCGCTTCAAGCTGCAGGCTTTCGTCATCGCCGCCGTCTATGCCTCACTGGCCGGCTCGGCGCTCGCCTTCATGAACGGCTTCATCAACCCGGACCAGGCGGGCTTCCTGCACTCCGTGGAACTCGTCACCATCGTGGTTCTCGGCGGGCTCGGATCCGTCGTCGGCAGCATCGTCGGCGCCGCCGTTCTGATCACGCTGCCCCAGGCGCTGACGGTCTTCCACGAGTACGAGCACCTCCTGCTCGGCCTCATCATCATCGTGTCGATGATCTTCATGCGCAACGGGATCGTGCCGAGCCTCTCGGCCCTGCTCCTCCGGAGGGCACGTTCATGACCATCCTCAAGGGAACGGATCTCGGCATCTCCTTCGGCGGCGTGAAGGCCGTCGACGGCGTGAGCTTCTCCGTTGGCTCCGGCCAGATCCTCTCGATCATCGGGCCGAACGGGGCCGGCAAGACCACGCTCTTCAACATCGTGTCCGGCATCTATGTCGCAAGCCGCGGCACGATCCACCTGGCCGATGAGGACGTGACCGGCCTTGCACCGCACAAGCTGGCGGCGCGCGGGTTGTCTCGCACCTTCCAGAACCTGCAGATCTTCCAGCGCATGACCGCCTGCGAGAACGTGATGGTCGGACGGCACCTGCGGGAGAAGTGCAACCTGCTGCCGGCGCTGTTCAGAACGCCGTCCGTCACGCGCCAGAACCGGGAGACGCGAGCCGCGGCGCTCGATCTTCTCGCCGAGGTCGGCCTGAAGGACGTTGCGGACGTGCCCGCAGGCTCGCTCCCCTATGGCGCCTGCAAGCGCCTCGAGATCGCCCGGGCCCTTGCTGCCGAGCCGCGCGTGCTGCTTCTCGACGAACCGGCTGCCGGCTGCAACGCGGTCGAGACCGAGGAGATCGATCACCTGATCCGGCAGGTTGCCGACAGGGGTGTCGCCGTCGTTCTGGTCGAGCATGACATGAAGCTCGTGATGAAGATCTCCGACAGGATCCTCGTTCTCGACCGGGGCCGGCCCCTGGCCGAGGGAACGCCGCGGGAGGTGCGCGATGACCCGAAGGTCCTTGAGGCTTATCTGGGACAGCACGGCGCCCGGGAGGCTGCCCGTGCTTGAGGTAGACAACCTGCGCAGCGCCTATGGCCGGATCGAGGTTCTCAAGGGCGTGAGCCTCGAGGTTCGCACCGGCGAAGTCGTGGCGCTTGTCGGTGCAAACGGAGCAGGGAAGACCACGCTGCTGCGCGCGCTGTCCGGCGTGCAGCCGATCACCGGCGGCGACATCCGCTTCAAGGGGAAATCCATCGGCCGCATGGCGTCTCACCAGCGGGTCGAACTGGGCATCACGCAATCGCCCGAAGGCCGACAGGTGTTCGGGCCGCTCACGGTCGAGGACAACCTGCGGCTCGGCGCCTTCAGGCGCCGCGACAAGGAGATCGACCAGGACCGCGACCGCGTCTTCGCCATGTTCCCGATCCTGGCCGAGAAGCGTCACCTCCTGGCCGGCGGATTGTCGGGCGGTCAGCAGCAGATGCTGGCCATCGGCCGGGCCCTGATGGGGCGTCCCAAGCTCCTGCTGCTGGACGAGCCGTCGCTCGGATTGTCGCCGCTCCTCGTCGATCAGATTCTCGATGCCATCGTGTCCCTGAGAAAGGATGGGATCACCGTCCTTCTCGTGGAGCAGAACGCCAGTGCGGCTTTGGCGATTGCCGACCGCGGTTACGTGCTCGAGACCGGAAAAGTCGCCTATAGCGGAGCAGGCTCCGCTCTTCTTGCCGACCCGCAGGTGAAGGCAGCTTATCTCGGGCTCGATTGACCCGCCTGCCGCCTCATTCCGTTGCAGCGTCCGTTGCTGCCATGCTCTGCTTCGCGAGGGCGATGGCGTCCTGCAGCACGGCATGGTCGCCGATATGGTTGGCCAGGATCAGGACGAGGCGGCTGTTGAGGGTGGCGCTGTCCTCGTCCGACAGCCCGCGATGCGCCTCGATCAGCGCACGGTAGGCGCGGTCCGGGTCGGCAAAACGACTTTCCACGACGAGCGTGCTCATGCGTGATCTCCCTCGATGCCCCGGAGCCGGCGCGAGGCGCTTTCGATCAGAGGCGGCGTCGCATGGCGCCAGCGCGCGGCAAGATGCTGATCGGGGCGCACCAGATACGTGCTTCCCGGGCTCGTGTCGAAACGCTGCGTGAAAAAGCCGTGCTCGTCGATCAGGTCTTCACCGAGGATAAGAACGCGGGAGCCCGCCGGCGGCTGCGATCCATTCGGCACATGCAGGATGGTTTCCTCGCCGCCGAGCGCCTCCAGCAGCCAGACAGACCGGCCGCTGCGGTCGCGCATGGGCGCATCGGGAACAGGGGCGCCGAGGCGGGCGGACCCGGACCATGTCTCCCTGTCCGGTGTCGACAAGGGCGTCTCATAGGTCGACGGCATCGACAGCCTCCCCGAATTCACCATGCGCTTGGCGAAGGGCGCATGGCGCGCGAGGGACAGTGTCGCATCGCGAAAGCGCAGCTCCTGCGCCGAGCGCGGTGCGATGAAATCCGTCGAGCGGGTCGAGTGGCCGATGTTTTCATCCGCGGCAGCGGAGCGCTCGAGATCATAGGATTCGATCAGGCTCTCCGGCGCCTCGCCCTTGAGGATGAGGGCGAGCTTCCACGCCAGGTTCTCGGCATCCTGAATGCCGGAATTGGCGCCCCGCGCTCCGAACGGCGACACCTGATGGGCCGAGTCTCCGGCAAAGACCACGCGGCCATGCACGAACCGCTCCAGGCGGCGGCACTGGAACGTGTAGACGGAAACCCATTCGAGCGAAAAGTCGTCGTGCCCCAGCATCTGCCTAAGCCGCGGCACCACACGCTCGGGCGTCTGCTCGGCTTTCGCGTCTGCATCGGGCCCGAGCTGCAGGTCGATGCGCCACACGTCGTCCGGCTGCTTGTGCAGAAGGGCGGAGTGGCCGTCGTGGAAGGGCGGATCGAACCAGAACCAGCGCTCGGGCGGGAACTCGCCCTTCATTTTCACGTCGGCGATGAGAAACCGGTCCTCGAAAACCTCGCCCTGAAAGGCGAGCCCGAGCATGCCGCGCAAGGCCGAGCGCGCGCCGTCGGCGGCCACAACCCACTCGGCGTCGAGATCGTAGGGGCCCTCGGGCGTCTCGACCGTGAGCGTAGCGCCGTCGTTGCGGCGCTTCAGGTCTATCACCTTGTTGCGCCAGCGGATCTCGAGGTTCGGGAGCGCGGCGGCACGCTCCACGAGGGCGTGCTCCAGGTAGTATTGCTGGAGATTGATGAAGGCCGGCATCTTGTGCCCGTCCTCGGGCAGAAGATCGAAGGCATAGAGCAGATCGTCGTTCTGAAAGACCTTGCCGATCCTCCAGGTGACACCCTTCTCAAGGCATGGATCGGCAACGCCGAGGCGGTCGAGGATTTCGAGCGTGCGCTTGGCATAGCAGATGCCGCGCGAGCCCTCGCCGATCCGGTCCGCATCGTCGAGGAGCACCACGGGAACGCCGCGCTGTGCGAGATCGATGGCAGTGCACAATCCCACAGGCCCCGCACCAACGACCGCGACGGGATGCCGGGCCGGCGAGGAGCGGCCCTGATCGGCGCAGCGGCGATAGCCGTACTGATAGAGGGCTTTGCGAGTGTTCATCACGCCTCCCAATTCTCCGCGCGTCCTGCGGTCAGCCCTGAAGGGACGCCCACATCTCGCGGTCGCGCTCGGCCGTCCAGATCACCGGATGATCGATGCCGGATGCCTCGTCGAAGGCGCGCGAGACGTTGAACGGGAGGCAGTGCTCATAAATGGCGAAGTCCCCGAATTTCGGGTCCATCGCCTCGCGTGTCGCCGCAAAGGTCTCCTTCAGCGAACGCCCGCGCGCCACCGACAGTTCGGCCGTTCCATAAAGGCTGGTGACGAAGTCGCGGGTCATGGCCGCTGCCTCGCGCACCTGCCGGCTGCCCTGGAGCGCGTCGCCGCGGCCGGGCGCGATGGCCTGCGGCTGGAAGTCCAGAATGGCATCGAGCGTCAGCGGCCATTCGCGCAGGTACGCATCGCCGCAATAGCAGGCCGAGTGATATTCCACGAGATCGCCGGTGAACATCACCTCGGCGTCCGGCACCCAGGCGACGATGTCGCCCGCGGTGTGGCCGGCACCAAGATGGAACAGCTTCACCTCCCGCTTGCCGAGAAACACCGACATCCCGCTCTCGAAGGTCAGCGTTGGCCAGGTGAGACCGGGCGGGATGCTGCTCTCGCCCCTGAACAGGCGCGGGAAGCGGCCGATCTCGGACGCCTTGTCCTGCTCGCCGCGCTCGACGATCAGGTCATAGGTGGCGTTCGAGGCGATGATCCCTTGAGCGTTGTAGGCGGAGGCGCCGAGCACGCGCACGGCGTGGTAGTGGGACAGGACCACATACTTGATCGGCTTGTCGGTCACCGACCGCACGCGGGCGATCACGTCCTCGGCCATCATCGGTGTCGCCTGCGCGTCGATGACCATGCAGCCGTCGTCGCCGATGATGATGCCGGAATTGGGATCTCCTTGAGCGGTGTAGGCGTAGAGATCGGGTCCGATCTCCTTGAACGAAACCGTCTTCTCGGACATGTCCCCCGTCGAGGCGAACGCCTTCTCGGCCATGGCTTTTCTCCCTGTCGCGTCAACCAGCGCACATGACCCTCGGCGCCGGAGAGGCGCTCGGGCAAATGCTGGCATTGTTGGACGACAGGGTAGTCCCGATCCCGCGACCGTCAAGTTCACTGAGTGAGGCTCAGGCCTGAACTCAGCGAAGATTGAAGCGCAGCGGTATCGTGTAGGTCAGCTGCGGGATGAAGTCGGGAACAGGCGGCACCGAAGATCCAGGGGCTGCCGTTGCGAGCGCTGCCTGATCGAGCGCGGGATGACCGGCGCTGCGCACCAGCGATGCGCCGACGACACGGCCGGAGCGATCCACGGTGAAGCGTATTTGAGCAACGCCGCTGATGCCCTGAGCGCGCGCGGCATCAGGATAGCGCAGGCGTCTCTGCAGGGCCGCGGCGAGGCTGGCCAAATAGCGGTTGCGCGCGGCCGGGTCCGCTGAGGCCGCAGAGCCGCCCATGTCCTCCCGCGACGAGGAGGCTTGGCCGCGGGTCGCATTCGAAGGAGGCGTCGGCCGCTCGGCTACAGTCCTGCGTGGCGCAGGCTTGCGTTCGGCTGGCTTCGGCGGCGGCTTCTTTTCGGGCTTGGGCGCCGCTTTCTCTTCAACGGGTCTGGCAACCACGGTCTCCGGCGGCGGGACGGCGACGACGGCTTGCACCTCGGGAGCGGCCGGTTCCGCCTGCACTGCCTCGACCGGCTCCGCTTCCGTCACCGGCTCCTCCAGGTTGGTGACTTCCTCCGGCTGGTCTTCCACGGCGTCCTCGGGCGGCAGCGCTTCCACCGTCTCCGGCTCCACCGGAAGAGGCTCCGCTTCGACGGGGAGAGATTCAACGGCCGCCACCTCTGCCGGCGCAACACTCACGGCTTCTTCCAGCGCAGGAGCCAGATCGATGGTGATTTCCTGCTCGCCGGGCGGCGCAACGCTCTCTTTCGAGGGCCAGAGCGTGAGCGCCGCCAACGCCGTTCCGTGCAGAAGGAGCGCCGCCGCAAAGGCAATCCCGATCCGGCTCGGCTCGTGTGGCGATGTGATGCTCTGAACGGACATCGGACCTGCTGCAGGCTCTACTGCGCTGCCGGTGCGCTCGGTGCCTGCGCGATCAGGGACACCTTGCTGAAGCCTGCGGCATTGACCTTGCCCATGATCTCGACGATGCGGCCGTACTGCACGGCCTTGTCGCCACGGACCAGCACGACCTGGTCCGGATCCTCGCTCGCCAGCTGCCGCAGTCGCGGCATGATGGCGTCGGGTGCCAGAGGCTCCTTATCGAGGAAGGGCTGGCCCTGCTCGTCGATGCTGATGACGATGGGCTGCTTCGGCTGGGCGACTTTCGGTGCCGCGGTCTTCGGCAGCTGCACGGGAACGCCGACGGTCATGAGCGGCGCGGCCACCATGAAGATGATGAGCAGCACCAGCATCACGTCCACGAGCGGCGTGACGTTGATCTCTGAGAGAGGCGCAGCGCCGAACTCGTCGTCGGCGTCCTGCGACCGGACCGGCCCCATACCCATTACTTGGCCGCCTCTGTCCGCAGTTGGAGCTTGCGGTCGCGCGCCAGCCGGTCGCCGAGCATCGTGATGCCGGCAGAGAAGGATTGCTGCAGGCGCCCCAGATCGGTGGTGAGCTTGTTGTAGGCAATCACCGCTGGAATGGCCGCCACAAGGCCGATAGCCGTTGCGAACAGGGCCTCCGCAATACCTGGCGCCACCACTGACAGGCTGGTGTCCTGGCTCGCAGCAATCGCCGAGAACGAGTTCATGATGCCCCAGACCGTGCCGAACAGCCCGATGAACGGCGCGGCCGATCCGATGGTAGCGAGGAACGGCAGCCCGCTCTGGAGCTGGCGCATGTCGATGGAGAGCGCCGCCCGCATGGCACGCTCGATGCGCTCGCGCCGTTCGGCACGGCTCTCGGACGGGTCCTGGTCTCGCCATGCCTCGTGCCCCGCGGCGACGATCCGCCCCAGAAGGCTCGAAGCCTCTGGCTGGAGCTTTTCACCCTTGCGGGCTGCCGTCTCGAAGGCGCGCGCCTGGCGGCGGACGTTCCTGGAGCGCAGGACCTTCTCGATGATGATCGTCCAGCAGCCGATGGAGGCCAGAACGAGCAGGATCATCACGCCTTTGACGATGGGATCCGCCTGCAGGAACAGGCCGAGAAAAGACAGATCGTGCACGGTCGCGGGGGCGATGTCATTCATGATCAAGATCTCACTTCACGAAGGAAACGGCTTCGATTCTGGAGGCTGTCTCGATACCGGACAGGCATTCCTCCCGCGAGTTCGCCGCACCTTCGCAGGCCAGGACATCGTTGAGGAGAACGCGTCCGAACCGGGAGCAGCTCAAGCCTGGAAAGTCGAAGAGCTTGATGAGAGTCTTGCGGCCAGGCACCGGACCGATGTCGACGGCCAGCCTCTTGGCTGCAACGCCGTCGGTGTCGAGCGCGAAAAGATCGAGCTTCAGTGAACGCCAGTCATCGCCCTTCTGGTTGTCGATGAGAAAGTAGGTTCTGCAGTTCTCGCCCGCAGCCTCGATCCTGTTGAGCTCGATCCGCAGAGGTGGGGGCGAAGCACGGTCCTGAGCCAGAGCCGCCCCGCTGAAGGGAAGAAACAGGGCGAGGCATACCCAGATGCCGCCTTTCGAATAGCCGGGCTCGTTCCACGTGCTTGTTCCCATGAACTCTTCCTCCTCGTTCGTATCGACGAGTGCGCGAATGCGCGGTCTCACGGATGCGAGATAAAACGCTGGCGCCCCTGTGGTCCGCTGTCGGGCGATGCCTGGGATCAGCGGGAACGTGCCGTGAGGCGATGAGAGGAATATCTGGGAGAAGCTATTCAGATCAAGGGGTTAAGCGAAAATCAGAGGTGTTCTAAAACAGGCGCTACGACGTTGAGAACGGGCGCGATTTCGCTTCCTTAAAAACTCTTCAAAGTGAAATTTTCCGCTTTCGGCTGCGCCGCGGCCTGCTCGATCCTTGTCGAATGCGCAACGTCGGCGGTTCACAAAAATACCGCTTTGGAGAAAGACAAGGGAGCAGCGTGGATGTTGTATCAAGGAGTTTCAGCGTGGGTTTCAATGGTCACGACAAGCCCTTTCCCGTCCTGGTATCCCTATGCCTTCGTCGGTGGAATCGCTGCCCTTGCAACGGCGCTTTATGTGTTGGGCTGAGCTTAAACGAGGCGGGCCCGATCGCCAGGACAGGAGCTGCACCGGGGTCGTTGAGCTTTGCATGTCCGGTAGTGATGTCGCGGGCCTGAAAAGGCTCTTGGCACTGCATCCCAAAGCGAAGCGAGGCAGTACATCCGTGCCTCGTTCACTTTTGGGAGAGTGTTGATCCTCATCAGGATCAGCCCGAGCATGATTGCCGGAAGATGGTTAACACATCGTTAAAGGATGCTTCCTTTCGGGAAGTATCGGCTCATGTCGCAGCCTGCCTCTCGGAATGCGGTCGGCTTCCGGTCACATGACGGCGCCTACCTGCCAGGGAACGAACTCGAGGTCGCCGTAGCCCAGCTCCTCTGATTTCGTAGGTTCTCCGGACGCGACCTTCAGCAGGGTCTCGAAGATTTCCTGTCCCTTCTCTTCAAGAGAGACGCCGTCGAGGACGTCGCCGCAATTGATGTCCATGTCGTCGATCATGCGGCGGTAGATGTCCGAGTTGGTGGCGAGCTTGAGCGACGGTGCAGGCTTGCAGCCGAAGGCGGAGCCGCGCCCCGTGGTGAAGGCGATGAGGTTGGCCCCGCCGGCCACCTGGCCCGTTGCGGCCACAGGATCGTAGCCCGGCGTGTCCATGTAGACGAAACCGTGCTCCTTCACCTGCTCGGCATATTCGTACACGGCCCGAAGCGTGGAGCGTCCGCCCTTGGCGGCGGCGCCCAGGGACTTTTCGAGAATCGTCGTGAGGCCGCCGGCCTTGTTGCCGGGTGACGGATTGTTGTTCATCTCGCCGCCGTTGCGCGCCGTGTAGGCCTCCCACCACCGGATCCGCGCCACGAGTTTCTCGCCGACCTCACGGGTTGCGGCGCGGCGGGTGAGCAGATGCTCGGCGCCGTAGATCTCCGGCGTCTCGGACAGGATGGATGTTCCGCCGTGCCGCACGAGCAGATCGGAGGCGACGCCCAGGGCCGGATTGGCCGTGAGCGCGGAATAGCCGTCGGACCCGCCGCATTGCAGGGCAAGGACCAGTTCCGATGCCGGACGGGTCTCGCGCTGCGCTTTCGAGACAACGGGGAGCATGCTCTTCACGGCATCGACGATGGCCTGCACGGTCTTTCGCGTGCCGCCTGTCTCCTGGATCGTCAGGGTGCGGAACGTGTCCGTTTCCGTGAGCCCGTATTCCTGCTTCATGCGCCCGATCTGGAACACCTCGCAGCCGAGCCCAACCATGATCACGCCGGCGAAGTTGGGATGGCCGGCATAGCCCCATTGCGTGCGGCGCAGGATCTCGAATCCCTCGCCATAGGCCGCATGGCCGCAGCCCGTGCCATGGACGATGGCCACGATGCCGTCGATGCCGGGATGGTCGCGCAGGATGCCTGAGCGCTCCACCTCTGCCGCGGCGAAGCGGGCGACCGACGCCGAGCAGTTCACGGACGTGAGAATGCCGATGTAGTTGCGGGTGCCGGTTTTGCCGGAGGCGCGCCGATATCCTTGGAACGTGGCTTGCAGCTCCGGCGGCAGCAGGTCGTCGTCGCCTGCCTCGGCGCAGAAGGCATAGTCGCGCTCGAAATCGTGCAGGCCCACATTGTGCTCATGCACCCACTCGCCCGGCGCGATGTGGGTTTTGGCGAAACCGATGATCTGGCCGAACTTGCGGATCGGCTCTCCCTCGCGAATCGGCTCCACGGCCATCTTGTGGCCGCGCAGGATGCGCTCGCGCGCGGTCAGGCCGGCCGCGTCCGAGCCCTGGTTCACGAGATCGATGGCGATGGCCACGTTGTCGTCGGGGGAAAGGCGGATGGTTCTGGGAGTGGTCATGACAATGACTTTGCAAAATCAGAGGTAGCCGAGTTCCTTGAGGAACTGCGGCAGCCAGAGGACGGTTTCAGGGACGAATGTGATGAGGAGAAGAACGATGACCAACGGCACCAGCCACGGTGCGCAGGCCTTCATGCATTCCTCGAACGAAATCTTGGCCACCCTGGTGAGCACATAGAGAACCATGCCGACAGGCGGCGTCAGGAGACCGATCATCAGGTTCAGCACCATGATAATGCCGAAATGCACCGGGTCGATCCCGAGCTTGATCGCCACCGGCAGCAGCACCGGCGTGAGGATCGTGATGGCCGCGATGGTCTCCATGAAGCAGCCGACAACCACCAGAAATACGTTGACCAGGATGAGGAAGGTGATGGGATCGGCCGCGAAGGTGATGATCCACTCGCCCAGCGCATCGGTGGTGCGGGTGGTGGTCAGCACCCAGCCGAAAATCGACGCTCCTGCGACGATGAAGAGAACCACGGCCGTCGTCTCGATCGTGTCCATCGTGACGCGGATGAACTGGCGCAGGCTCAGAACCGAATAGCGGGGCCGCTGTCCGCGGGCGCTCAGCACCAGGTTGAAGCTGCGGTGGATCACCGTGGAGAGCAGCAGCGCATAGGCGCAGGCGAAGACCGCCGCCTCCGTGGGCGTGAACAGGCCGAAGCTCATGCCGCCGATGATGATCGCCGGCGTCAGGAGCGGCAGGAAGGCATTCAGGAAGGAGCGCCCGAGACGTCCAAGGTGGAAGCGTGCATCGCGCCCGATGCCGTAGTGGTGGGCATAGAGGGCCACCGTGGCGGACATCACGATTGCCATGAGCAAGCCCGGAACGATGCCCGCCACGAACAGCGCATTGATCGACGCGTTGGCGACGACGCCGTAGATGACCAGCGGCAGGGACGGCGGAATGATCGGCCCGATGGTCGAGGAGGCGGCGGTGAGGCCCACGGCGAACTTCGTGTCGTAGCCGTGGTCGCGCATCGCCTTGATCTCGATGGTCCCGATGCCGCCCGCATCGGCCACCGCAGTTCCCGACATGCCGGCGAAGATGACGGAGCCTGCCACGTTCACATGGCCCAGGCCGCCTCGCAGCCAGCCCACCGCCGCGACGGCGAAATCGTAGATCTGCTTGGTGATGCCGGCGGAGTTCATCAGGTTGCCGGCCATGATGAAGAAGGGCACGGCCAGGAGCGGAAAGGAATCGACCCCGTTCACCATCCGGTGGATCACGGTGATCACCGGGGTGGTGACCTCGCCCGTCAGGTTGCCGACGAGCAGGAACAGGAGCGAGGAGCCGGCCAGCGCCACGGCAATCGGCACGCCGATGACGATCATGACGAGGAGCGCGACAAGCATCAGGCTGATGAGCATGGGAAATCTCCGCCGTCAGTCGAGAGCCATGCCGTGAGGGGCATCGGCCTCACGGTGGCGCAGGCGCCGCAGGAAGCGCAGGGTCGCATGCACGGTCACCCCGATCAGGGCTGCGGAGACCGCCCAGTAGATGTAGCTCTTCGGGATGTCGATGGACACCATGTAGCCCGGGGCGAGCGCGCCGAGCTGATAGGCGTACCAGGCCATGGCGCCGCAGAAGAGAGCCACGAGCCCGTCCACCGCAACAAGGGTCCAGTGCCTGGCCCCGCGCGGAAGATAGATCAGCAGGGCTTCGACGGCGATGTGCGAGCCCTTGCGCATGGCTGTCACCGAGCCCACGAAGGTGATCAGGATCAGGAAGTACCGGGCGATCTCCTCCGTCCATCCCAGCGAGTCGTTCAGGACGTACCGCGTAAAGAACTGCAGGAAGACGATTCCGAACAGGATCCAGAAGATCGCGAAGACCACCACGTCCGACCATCGCAGGTCGGAGAGATCCACATGCGATTCCTCCTCCTGCCACTGCTCGAACAGCTCGTCCACCTCACGATGAACGTCTTCCGGCGGCGCCGAGGCGCTCCTCTCGTCGACGATGGCTGGCGCCTGAGGGTTCTGCATCGCGGGCATGGGTCCGGCTTTTCTCACTGGATCGGAAAGGCCCTCTCCGGGTCGGGAGAGGGCCGGGGAGCGTCGATTCAGTTCGTGGTCGCCTTGATGTCCTGGAGACGGTCGTAGGTCGCCTTGTCCCAGGTGGCGTCAGAGCCCATGTGCATCTTGACCACGGCTTCGCGGAACGGCGCGCGATCCACCGCCACCACGTTCTTGCCCTGGCCCTTGAACCAGTCGGCCAGCTCCTTCTCCAGCTTGACGATGTCGTTGGTGCAGGTGTCGGCAGCCTGCTGCAGAATCTCGACCAGGATCTTCTGCTCGTCCGCCGACAGGCGCTTCATGGTGCCGCCGGACACGATGGTGAGAAGGGCGTCCGTGATGTGCCCGGTGAGCACGATATTCTTCTGAACCTCGTGGAACTTCTTGGCCTGGATGGTGACGAGCGGATTCTCCTGCGCGTCGACCACGCCCTGCGAGAGCGCAAGATAGACCTCGGCGAAGGCAATCGGCGTCGGGTTCGCCCCCACGGCTCTGGGGAACATGGTGTAGAGCGGCGCATCGGGCACGCGGATCTTCAGCCCCTTCATGTCCTCGGGCTTAGTAATGTCTTTGTTGGCCGTCACGTGGCGCTCGCCGTAATAGGTCAGGGCTGCCACCTCGTGGCCGGTCTTCTTCTCGTAGCCTTGCCCGAGCTCCTTGAAGAGGTCGGATTTCCGGAAGGCGTTCCAGTGGGCGAAGTCGCGGAACATGTAGGGAGCGCCGCCGATGGCGATCGGCCCATGGGCGCGGCCGGCGAAGAGCTGGCCGGTATAGATGATGTCGACGGTGCCGAGGGACAGGCCCTCGTTGATGTCGCTCTCCTTGCCGAGCGACGAGGCCGGGAAGACCTCGATGTCGTACTTGCCGTTGGTCCGCTTCTTGAACTCCTCACCGGCCCAGAGGGCGCATTTGTGATAGGGCTCGGACGTCTCGTAGACGTGAGCCCATTTGAGCTTGGTCTGAGCGCTGGCCGGCAGGGCGGGCAGGGTGAAGGCTGTGGCGGCGATCAGGCCGAAGGCTAGGCGGCGGGTGAAAGATGGCATAGGCGTTCCTCCGAAAAAGCCCGGCTCTCCGTCCGGTTGATGGTGGTCGGCGGGTCGATTGCCCGTCCGGGACATCCGACAAGCTGTTGGCTTTTGCCCATCGGTTGAACTAACATGTTAGGCATATGGACGCGTTCGACAAGCCAAAATGCTACGATTTCCTGATTCCCCTGGAGCGAGGGCCGCGGGGGAACACGACCGAGCAGGTCGAGCGGGCGCTTCGGTCCGCCATCGTCGCCCTCGATTTCCAGCCGGGCGAGTTCATCGACAAGGGGGCCGTCTGCCTTGCGCTTGGCGTGTCCCGGTTCCCGGTCTCGGAGGCTCTGGCGCGCCTTGCGACTGAGGGGCTCGTGGAGATCCTGCCCCAGCGCGGCAGCCGTGCCGCGCGCATCCGCCTGCCGGAAATCAGGGAGTCGATGCTGATCCGCCAGGCGCTCGAGTGCATGGTGGCGGAACAGGCGGCCGGGCACCTGCCGGAGGCCGATCTGGAGGCCCTTCGCCAGAACCTGCAGGCCCAGCAGGAGGCCGTCGAACGGGGGGATCGCCCCGGCTTCTATGCCCTGGACCTCGCGTTTCATACCATTCTGGTCGAGGGCCTGAACCTGCCCCGCATGGCCGGCGTGATCGATGCCTCCCGGGCCAATATCGACCGGGTGCGCCGGCTGCTCTCGTCGCCGCGCCGCCACACCGTGACCTTGGCCGAGCACCGCGAGATCTTCCACGCGCTCGAAACCCGTGATCCTCAGGCGGCGCACAGGGCCATGGCGGCCCATCTCCAGGCGGTCATGGAAGAGCTGGGGCGCTTCTCGGCCGAACATGCGGACGTCTTCGTGCATACCTGAGGGCGAGCCCGGCATCCCCATCGCTGCACCTATGGCCGGACGCCGATTCATTCCTAGTTTTCTCCCGAGGAGAACAAAGAACCATGACGACTGACGCGCCCCTGTCCCTTCACGTGCCGGAGCCGGCCGTTCGCCCGGGGGGAACCCCGGATTTCTCGAATGTCAAAATTCCCAAAGCCGGGGCCGTCCCCCGGCCGAACATCGACGTCGATCCGGAATCCATCCGGGATCTCGCCTTCTCGATCATCCGCGTTCTGAACCGGAACGGCGAGGCGGTCGGCCCGTGGGCCGGCCTGCTCAGCGACGAGGAACTGGTCGAGGGCATGCGCCACATGATGACGCTGCGCACCTTCGACGCGCGCATGCTGATCGCGCAGCGCCAGGGCAAGACATCCTTCTACATGCAGCATCTCGGCGAGGAGGCGATCAGCTGCGCGTTCCGCAGGGCGCTCTCGCGGGGCGACATGAACTTCCCGACCTACCGCCAGGCCGGCCTCCTGATCGCGGACGGCTATCCCATGGTCGACATGATGTGCCAGATCTATTCCAACGCGCGCGATCCATTGAAGGGGCGCCAGCTGCCCGTCATGTACAGCTCCAAGGAGCACGGCTTCTTCACGATCTCCGGCAACCTGGCGACCCAGTACATCCAGGCGGTCGGCTGGGCGATGGCCTCGGCGATCCGCCGCGATACCAAGATCGCCGCCGCGTGGATCGGCGACGGCTCGACGGCCGAGTCTGATTTCCACGCGGCCCTCGTCTTCGCCTCCACCTACAAGGCGCCGGTGGTGCTCAACATCGTCAACAACCAATGGGCGATCTCGACCTTCCAGGGCATCGCGCGCGGCGGCTCGGGCACCTTTGCAGCAAGAGGCCTGGGCTTCGGCATCCCGTCGCTCAGGGTCGACGGCAATGATTATCTCGCCGTCTATGCCGTGGCGAAATGGGCCATCGAGCGGGCCCGTCGCAATCTTGGGCCGACCCTCGTCGAATACGTCACCTACCGGGCCGGTGCGCATTCCACATCCGACGATCCCTCGGCCTATCGGCCAAAGACCGAGTCCGACGCCTGGCCTCTCGGCGATCCGATCATGCGCCTGAAGAACCACCTGATCGTGCGGGGCGTCTGGTCCGAGGAGCGGCACAAGCAGGCCGAGGCCGAGATTCTCGACACCGTGATCGCCGCCCAGAAGGAGGCGGAGAGCTACGGCACGCTGCATGCCGGCGGCAAGCCCTCCGCGCGCGACATGTTCGACGGCGTCTATGCCGAGATGCCGCCTCATCTGCGCCGGCAGCGTCAGCAGGCGGGGGTCTGATCCATGGCACGCATGACGATGATCGAAGCCATCCGTGACGCGATGGACGTGATGATGGCGCGCGACGAGCGCGTCGTGGTGTTCGGCGAGGATGTGGGCTATTTCGGCGGCGTCTTCCGCTGCACGGCAGGCCTGCAGCAGAAATACGGCAAGACCCGCTGTTTCGACGCCCCGATCAACGAGGCCGGCATCGTGGGCGCAGCGATCGGCATGGCCTCCTACGGGCTGCACCCCTGCATCGAGATCCAGTTCGCCGATTACATGTATCCCGCCTATGACCAGATCGTGTCCGAGGCGGCGCGCCTGCGCTATCGCTCGAACGGCGAGTTCACCTGTCCGCTCGTCGTGCGCATGCCGACCGGTGGCGGCATCTTTGGCGGGCAGACCCACAGCCAGAGCCCCGAAGCCCTGTTCACCCACGTGTCCGGATTGAAGACCGTCGTGCCGTCGAACCCGCACGATGCCAAAGGCCTTCTGATAGCGGCCATCGAGGATCCCGATCCAGTGATCTTCCTGGAGCCGAAGCGGCTCTATAACGGCCCCTTCGACGGTCACCACGACCGGCCGATCACGCCCTGGTCGAAGCACGACCTCGGCGAGGTGCCGAACGGACACTACACGCTGCCGCTCGGCAAGGCGTCCATCGTGCGCGAGGGAGCGGCCGTCACCGTGCTGGCCTACGGCACGATGGTGTATGTCGCGCAGGCCGCTGCGGCGGAAACGGGAGTGGATGCGGAGATCATCGATCTGCGCACCCTGCTTCCCCTCGACATGGAGACCATCGTGGCGTCGGTGAAGAAGACGGGCCGCTGCGTCGTCGTCCATGAGGCGACGCTCACCTCCGGCTTCGGGGCGGAGCTGGCATCGCTCGTGCAGGAGGCCTGCTTCTTCCAGCTCGAGGCGCCGATTGCCCGCGTGACGGGATGGGACACGCCTTATCCGCATGCGCAGGAATGGGACTACTTCCCAGGACCGGCCCGGGTCGGGCGCGCGCTCGTCGAAACGTTGGAGGCCTGACATGAGTGAGCACCTGATCAAGATGCCGGATGTCGGCGAGGGCATCGCCGAGGCCGAACTCGTGGAGTGGCACGTCAAGGTCGGCGATCTCGTGCGCGAGGATGCCCTGCTCGCCGCCGTGATGACCGACAAGGCGACGGTGGAGATTCCCTCTCCGGTCGATGGCGAGGTTCTGTGGCTCGGTGCGGACATCGGCGATGTGGTGGCGATCGGATCGCCCCTGATCCGCCTCAAGACGGGCGACGAGGAGGGCGCTGCCTCCGGGCGCGACGCCGACAGGGCGCCGGAGCCGCCGGCACGGCCGAAGGACATCGAGGCCCAGGCCGACGGCGCGGTGAAAACCTCGGACGCCGTCGTCGAGAAGCAGGCGAAGGAGGCGCCGCAGCCCCGTCCTGTCGAGGCGCCGCAAAGCCCGCCCGCGCGGATGCACCGCCCGTCCGCCCGGCGGATGGAAGGCGACAAGCCGGTTGCCTCCCCGGCCGTGCGCCTGAGAGCCCGCGAGGCCGGCATCGATCTGAGGCAGGTTCCGGGCAGCGGCCCAGCCGGCCGGATCACGCACGAGGACCTCGACGCGTTTCTCGCGCATGGGCCGCAGGCTGCCGGGGCAGCGGGGCTGGCTCAGGACACATCGGTCCAGGCCATCAAGGTGATCGGCCTGCGCCGCAGGATCGCGGAGAAGATGGCGCTGGCGAAATCGCGCATCCCGCACATCACCTATGTGGAGGAAGTGGACGTGACGGCGCTCGAGGATCTGCGGGCGTCCCTGAATGCGAGCAAGCGGGCGGAGCGGCCGAAGCTGACGATCCTTCCGTTTCTCATGCGCGCCATGGTCAAGGCCATTGCCGAGCAGCCGAACCTGAACGCGATCTATGACGATGAGGCGGGAATCGTTCACCAGCATGGCGGCGTTCATATCGGCATCGCCACGCAGACCGGGTCGGGCCTCATGGTGCCGGTCGTCAGACATGCGGAGGCGCGGGACCTGTGGGATTGCGCCACGGAGCTGAACCGGCTGGCCGAGGCCGCCAAGGCGGGGCTCGCGACGCGCGATGAACTGAGCGGCTCGACCATCACCATCACGTCGCTCGGCGCCATGGGCGGCATCGTGACGACACCCGTCATCAATCATCCGGAGGTTGCCATCGTCGGCGTCAACAAGATCATGGTGCGGCCAGTCTGGGACGGCTCCACCTTCATCCCGCGCAAGATGATGAATCTCTCCTCCAGCTTCGATCACCGCATCGTCGACGGCTGGGATGCGGCACTCTTCGTGCAGCGCATCAAGACGCTGCTGGAGACGCCCGCCATGATCTTCGTAGAGGCTTGACGTCAATGAAGGATATCTCCTGCAAGCTCCTCGTCATCGGAGCCGGGCCGGGCGGCTATGTCTGCGCCATTCGCGCCGGACAGCTCGGCGTCGACACGGTCATCGTGGAGGAAAGAAAGCCCGGCGGAACCTGCCTCAATGTGGGCTGCATTCCCTCCAAGGCGCTCATCCATGCGGCCGAGGAATACGACCGGATCGTTCATCTCGCATCGGGCGCGAACCCGCTCGGGATCAGGACCACACAGCCCGAGATCGACCTGCCTCAGACCATCGCCTGGAAGGACACCATCGTGGGCCGGCTGAACAGCGGCGTGTCGGGCCTCCTCAAGAAGTCCAAGGTCAAGATGGTCCAGGGACGGGCCCGCTTTCGCGACGGCAAGACCGTCGAGGTGGAGACCGAGACCGGCCGGCAGATCATCCGGGCCGAAAACGTCGTGATCGCCACCGGGTCGGCGCCCGTGGAACTCCCCGGCCTTCCCTTCGGCGGACCCGTGATCTCCTCGACCGAGGCGCTCTCGCTCACGTCTGTGCCCGAGCGGCTGGTGGTGGTCGGCGGCGGCTATATCGGCCTCGAACTCGGCACGGCCTTCGCCAAGATGGGCGCGAAGGTCACCGTCGTCGAGGCGCAGACGCGCATCCTGCCTCAATACGATGCGGACCTCACCCGTCCCGTGTCCAAGCGGCTGCAGGCTCTCGGCATCGAGGTCATGACGCGCGCGAAAGCCAAGGGCCTGGGCAAAGGCGGCAGCGCGTTGCTGGTGGAAACGGAGAGCGGATCCGAAGTGTCGCTCCCGGCCGACAGGATCCTCGTCACGGTGGGCCGGCGGCCGGTCACGCAGGGGTGGGGCAGGGAGGAGCTCGTTCTCGACATGGACGGACCCTTCATCCGGATCGACGAGCGGTGCCGGACCTCCATGCGCGGCCTCTATGCCATCGGCGACGTGACGGGCGAGCCCATGCTGGCTCATCGCGCCATGGCGCAGGGCGAGATGGTGGCCGAGATCGTCGCAGGCCATCAGCGGGTGTGGGACAAGCGGGCCATTCCGGCCGTGTGCTTCACCGATCCGGAGATCGTCGCGGTCGGCATGACTCCCGACGACGCGCAGAGGATCGGCAGCGAGGTGCGCATTGGCCAGTTTCCCTTCGCGGCCAACGGGCGCGCCATGACGAAGCTCGGCGAGGAGGGCTTCGTGCGCGTGGTGGCCCGCGCCGACAATCACCTGGTGCTCGGCATCCAGGCGGTCGGGCAGGGCGTGTCCGAGCTCTCCGCGGCCTTCGGCCTCGCGGTCGAGATGGGCGCGCGCCTCGAGGACATCGCCGGCACCATCCATGCGCATCCCACGCAGGGCGAGGCGTTCCAGGAGAGCGCGCTGAAATCGCTCGGGCGCGAACTCCACATCTGAGCTGCCGTCTGCCAATCTAGTCTGGAGGCGACACCCTGTAGGCCTCCACGTCGCCCTTGCCCTTGATCGGCACGGGCCCAAGGGGAGCGGCGTCGATCCGCGTGCGCACCCGCTCCCAGGCGGCGGCGCTGAGATTGATGCCGCTCTGCCGGCCGTAGCCGGCGAGCCGTGCGGCAACGTTCACCGTGTCGCCCCAGATGTCGAAGCTGAACTTCTGCCGCCCGACGACGCCGGCCACGACCGGGCCCACATGGATGCCGACGCGCACATCCCACGGCAGGGGCAGGCCGCGGGCGGAGTCGATGGTCGCCATGGCGCAGGCGATGCTGGCCATCACCGGATCCGGATTGTGCAGGAGCAGGCCGGCCGTGGCGAGAAACCCGTCGCCGATGGTCTTGATCTTCTCGAGGCCATGCTTTGACGCGATGTCCTCGAAGGTCGAGGCGTAGACGTGCAGGTTCGCGACGATCTCCTCCGGCGCGAGAAGATCGCAATAGGCCGTGAAGCCCACGATGTCGGCGAA
Source organism: Microvirga splendida (assembly GCF_016427565.1). GTDB lineage: Bacteria > Pseudomonadota > Alphaproteobacteria > Rhizobiales > Beijerinckiaceae > Microvirga > Microvirga splendida. The sequence continues at coordinate 82,654 of NZ_JAELXT010000001.1, read as the reverse complement.
GAACACCACCACGTCCTCATGCCGGCGCGGCGTCACGGCCTGGGACTGCTCCAATTCGTCCACGGCCTGCGAGGGCAGGATGGCATGGAGGAGAGCCTCGGCCCGGCGCCGCTGGCGGTCGATCTCGGCCAGATAGCTGAGCTCCTGATCGTGCAGCCTCTTCTTGTCGAGGCAGGCTCCCACGCGCGCGCGCAGCAGCGCCGGGTTGAAGGGCTTGGGCAGGTAGTCCTCGGCCCCGAGCTCGATGCAGCGCACCACGCTCTCGAATTCCGACAGCGCCGAGATCATCAGCACCGGAATGTCCCGCGTGGACGGATCCGTCTTGAGGTGCCGCAGGACCTCGTAGCCGTTGATCTCGGGCATCATGATGTCGAGAAGAACGAGATCGAAGCGCTCCCGGGCGATGCGGTCGAGCGCCTCGCGCCCGTTCTCGGCCGTGGTCAGGTCGGTCCACCCCTCGCGCTGCAGCCTGCGCGTCAGCGTGTAGCGGTTGTCCTCGTTGTCATCCACCACGAGGATGCGCACGCTCGTTTCGGTCATGGAGCGCCCCGCTTCCGCACGAGGGCGTCGATCTTGCCCAGAAGCCGCTCGAAATCGATGGGCTTGGCATCGTAATCGTCGCAGCCGGCGTTCAGCGCCTTCTCCCGGTCTCCCGGCATCGTGTGGGCGGAGAGAGCCAGAATGGGAACGTCCTTCGTTTCCGGCATCTGCTTCAGCTGCCGGGCCGCCGCCCAGCCGTCGAGGGAGGGCAGGCCGAGATCCATCAGGATCAGGTCGGGCTTCTCCCGGCGCGCCATGTCGATGCCTTGATCGCCGTCCGACGCGATGCTGACCGAAAAACCATGCCGCGTCAGACGCTGGGTCAGCATGTAGACGTTATCCTCGTTGTCCTCGACATAGAGAATCCTGGTCATGCCCGCTCCTGGTGCTCCGGCTGACTGAGCCGCAGGCAATCGGCGATCACGTCCCGCAAGGTGGCGATCACCTCGTCCCGTCCGCCCAATTTCTTTTGCAGGATCTTTCGGATGCCGCCGCTCAGGCGGCGCTGGGCCTCCTCGTCCACGTCGGCGGCCGTCAGCACGACCAGGGGAAGATGCCGCGTCTCCTCCTTGCGATGGATCTCATCGACGAACTCGAAACCGTCCATCTCCGGCATCATCAGGTCGAGCAGGACGATGTCGGGCCGGACGAGCGGGAGCCGCTCCAGGGCGACGCGCCCGTTCTCGGCCTCGGCCACTTCCCATCCGTCCTCGCGCAGGATGCGGGCGAGCCATCCCCGGGTGTGCGCGTCGTCCTCCACCACCAGAACCCGCGAGTTCGCCGGGCTGGTGCGGCAGGCGGCGAGGGCCTTCAAAAGGCACTCGCGATTGACCGGCTTCGTCAGATAGGCGGCGGCTCCCAGGGCATAGGCCTGGTTCTCCTCGTCGACGATGGTGACCATGATGACGGGGATGTCCTGCAACTCGGGATCGCGCTTCAGCTGCTGGAGCGCGCTCCATCCGTCGAGGCCGGGCATGAGCACATCCAGGGTGATCACCGTCGGCTTGATCCTGCGGGCGATCTCGATTCCCTCCTGGCCGCTTTCGGCCGTCACCACGTCGAAACCCTCGCGGGTCAGGATCTGGCGCAGGATCTCCCGCGATGTCAGCTCGTCGTCGATGATCAGTGCGCGCTGCTCGCGTCCGAGAGGTTGCGAAGTGACCGCAGGAGTTCCTGCGCCGGGGCGCCTCCTGGGTCGGCCGGCGACCCCGCCCGCCGGCAGGGACACGGCAAAGGTGCTCCCGACGCCGACAACGCTCTCGACCGTGATGTCGCCGCCCATGAGGCGGCAGAGCCGGCGGCTGATGGCAAGGCCGAGCCCCGTGCCGCCGAATTTGCGCGTCGTCGTGTTGTCGGCCTGGCTGAATTCCTGGAACAGCCTGTCCCGCTGTTCGGCCGTCATGCCGATGCCCGTGTCGTGGACGGAGATCGCGATCCTGTCGCCTTCCCGATCCGTGATCCGGGAAGCCTTCAGCGTCACGGTTCCTCCTTGGGTGAACTTGCAGGCATTGCTCAGGAGATTGAGCAGAACCTGTCGCAGGCGCACGGGATCGGTCTGCATCCTGCCGATGTCCGCGGCGATCTCGACCCTGATCGTGTTGTCGTTGCGCTTCGCGAGAGGCTCCGCCGTCATGGCAGCATCCCTGAGCAGGATCTGGAGATCGACCTCTTCCGGATGGAGCTCCAGCTTGCCCGCCTCGATCTTGGCGAGGTCGAGAATTTCATTGATCAGAGCGAGCAGATGGGTGCCCGCATGACGGATCCTGTCCAGCGGCTCGACCAGGGGCCTGTCGCCCGTCTCCTCAGCCTCCTCCTTGAGCATCTCGGTGATGCCGATGATCGCGTTCAGCGGCGTTCTCAGCTCATGGCTCATATTGGTGAGAAACTGGCTCTTCGCCCGCGTCGCCGCCATGGCCTCGTCACGGGCGAGCTCCAGCTGCGCGGCATGGTGCTTGATCTCCGTGATGTCGGTATAGACCGCGACGGTGCCGCCGCCCGCGATCCGGCGTTCGCACACCTGAATCCAGCGGTTGCCCTGGCGCTGCTGGATCTCGGCCGCGACCGGGTTTTGGTGCCGCGCCAGCCGTTCGGCCACCCAGGCATCCACCCGCCCTTTCGCCTCGAGAATGAGGCCGCGCTCCGCCGCACGCCGGATCACGGTCTCGAACGTCGTTCCGGGCTCCATGGGAACATCGGAGCCGGGATAAAGCAGTTCCTCATAGCGGCTGTTGCACAGGATGAGCCGGTCGTCGGCGTCGTAGAGGGCAAAGCCCTCGTTGATGCTCTCGATGGCATCGATCAGCCGCTGCCGGGCGTCGGCCACCTCGCGCAGGTTCTTTTCCTCGACCTCGATGGCCGTGTCCCGGAAGACCGCGAGTGCCTTCGCCATCTGGCCGATCTCATCTCCACCATCCCTGGGCAGAGGAGCGCGCAGGTTGCCGCCTGCAATCGCCAGCATGCTGTTGCTCAAGCCCTGCAGCCGCGCGACGAGATTGCGGTCGACATAGAGCCAGACGATCAGCAGAGAGCTCAGAAGGCTGAGGGAGACCACGGTCAACAGGATGCTTCGGCCGACGCGCTGGGCCGTCAGGGCCTCGCCGCTTGCTGCACGAATGTCCCCGCGGGCGGACCCGACAAGCGCGTCGACCGATTTCGTCAGCTGCGCGGAAAGGCCGGCATTCTCCACGAGAAGCCGCTCTGCATCCTCGACGAGAATGAGCTCCGTCCTCCGTGCGGACAGGATGCTGTCCTGCCCCTCGACCAGTCTGGCAAAATCGGCAATGCGTTGATCGAAACGGGCTCGAAGGCGCGGATCCTCCAGTTCGGACGAGATCTGGCGCAGGGCCGACAGGGAGCGGTTGAGAGGAAAGCTCAACACGGCGATATCGGCGGTCTTTTCGGCAAGGGACGCCTTGAGCAGGCCGTCACCGAGCGAGGCGAATTCGAGCTGTGCCTTCTGCATGAGAAGGCTTTCGGCAACCTCCTGCACGATGACCGAGGGAGGCTGCGGAAAACCCGCGCTCGTCTGCTCGCCACGGCCCATGCGCCGCAGCGCGGCAAACTTCGAGTCCAGAACAACGAGGGCAGGGGCGATCAGGCGTTGCGCCGCCACCGATGCGTTCGAGAGGCGCTGGACGAGGGCGTCCTTCTGGGATGCCACGGCGAGGCGTCCCGCCACAAGACCGGCCAGCGCCGTGAGGTTGCGCCGCAATCCCGCGACGGCAGGCTCCATGGCGGCGACGGCCGCGGGATCGACTTCGCTCCGGATCTGGGCCAGCAGATCCTCAAGGCGCTCGACCTCTGCCGTGATGGCGGCGGAGATCTCTCTGTACTGCGCCTGCGAGCGGGCTGTGAGAAGGGTCGGTGCCGCGGCAACCGTGCGCTCGGCCTGCCGCGACAGGTCGAGGGCTGCAAGAGCGGAGGGAACGCGCTGTTCCGTGATCCGCTCGATCACCTGCGCCATCTGGCGGAAGGCATAGGTGCCCGTGGCGGCCGCCAGCACGGCAAAGGCGCTGATGCCGAGAAAGGCGAGGAGCAGGCGCCAGCGGACGCTCAGATGGAAGGGCATGCCATCAGGGGCAGAACCCCTCCCTCATTCCAGGGGCACATATCGGTCGCTCCGCCAGATGAACCATTCGAAGCCGGGCTGCCGCACGTCGCCTTTGGCGTCGAAGCTGACCCGCCCGAGGATGGTGTCGAACTCGTTCGACCGAAGCGCGCTCGCCACGGCGTGCGGATCGATGGAGCCCGCTTTCGTAACCGCCTGAGCCCAGGCCTGAACGGCGCCGTAGCTGTAGAGCGTGTAGCCCTCGGGCTCGAATCCCTGGCGTCGGAAGCGCTCGACGAGAGAGGCTGCGCGGGGATTCCGGCGCGGGTCGCGAAAGGAGGTGAAGACCGTCCCTTCGCCCGCCTCGCCCGCCACCTGGATATAGGCTTCGCTCGCGATGCTGTCGCCGGACACCAGTTGCAGGTCGTAGCCCTGTTCGCGGGCATTGCGGATCAGGATGCCCGCTTCCCGGTAATACCCGCCGAAATAGGCAATGCGGATTCCGGCGGACTGCAGTTTTGCGATGAGGGGAGAATAGTCGTTCAGGCCCGGCTCCAGCGTATCGTGCAGTGTCTCCGCAACGCCGCGCTCGCGCAGGTGACGCCGGGTTTCCTGGGTGATTCCATCTCCATAGACCGAGCCGTCGCTGATGATGGCGATCTTCGCGTCCCGTCCGCTTTCCGCGAGATAGGCGCCCGCGATCTCGCCCTGCTGGTCGTCCCGCCCGCAAATGCGAAAGACGTTCGCGCGTCCCTCTTCCGTCAGTCGTGGATTGGTCGAGGCCGGAGTCATCTGGATCACGCCGGCTCTTTCATAAACGCCGGCCGCCGGAATGGAGGCGCCCGAGCATTGATGCCCGACCACGAAGGCCACCTGCTCGGCCACGAGCTTGTGAGCCGCCGCAATGGCCTGGCCGCTGTCGCAGGAATCGTCGACGGAGATGAGCCGCAGCGGCTGTCCGAGCACGCCGCCGGCAGCGTTGATGTCCACGATGGCCATCTCGACGCCCTGCTGCTGCTGCTCGCCCTGATAGGCGTTGGGACCCGTGAGGGCCCCGGCCATGCCGATGAGAATTTCAGCGCCGGCCGAGCCAGCCTTCGCCATCGCGAAGATGATCGCCGCTGTGAGACGCAACAGGTTTCTGTTCATGGCGAGCCTCCCGCCATTCAGCTGCATCGACGTCCGTGGAGCGCTCGCGGGCCTTGAGGATCCCTGTCGTTGGATCGGACAGGATTCCTTTCTGCCGGTTGCATGCAACAAAAATGAGTGGCCTGCTGCAAGGCAAAACAAATCTTTCGCCGCAAGCGTCCGCTCGCGCTCCGCGTCGTATCCTAAACGATAGGACAGCCATGGTCGATTCTTGAATGGTGCAGGCGAAAGCTGCGCCTGGGCAATAAGGGAATACACCATAGGGAGGGGCAGGCGTGCACGAACCGTGCGGCATCTTGCAGAAAGCGGCAGCAAGGATCGCGAGGATGCTGCGTGCGTGAGCCTGCGACGAGGCTCGGCAGGGCCGTTGACATTGTTGCAAGTGGCGATGCATGAGGCGATGCCGCGCCTCCGATCATTCTTCGCCTGACCGAGACCCTTGCCATGAGCCGGACCTTGAACCTCGCCCATCTCGCGGATCTGCCGCCCGCTATCGCAAAGCCGGGCTACGAGCGGGCGCAGTTGCAAGCCGGCATCCTCCACATCGGCGTCGGCAATTTCCATCGCGCGCACCAGGCCGTCTATCTGGACGATCTCTTCAATGCCGGACGGGATCGCGACTGGGCTCTGATCGGTGCGGGCATCCGTCCCAACGACAGGGCGATGCGCCAGGCGCTCGCGTCGCAGGACTGGCTCACCACGGTGGTGGAGCTCGAGCCCGGCGCCAACCATGCGCGGGTGACCGGCGCGATGGTCGATTTCGTGCCCGTAGAGGACGACGGCTGCGCCATCGTCGCGGCGCTCGACAATCCGGCCCTGCGCATCCTGTCGCTGACCGTCACCGAGGGAGGATACTGCATCGATCCGGCCACGGGCGCCTTCAATCCCGAGCATCCGGACATCGTCCACGATGCCGCGCACCTGCACGCGCCCAGGAGCGCGTTCGGCGTGATCCTCGCCGCCCTCAAGCGCCGGCGGGACGCGGGGCTTGCGCCCTTCACGGTCATGTCGTGCGACAACCTTCCCCATAACGGTCGCGTCGCCGGCGATGCCGTCGCCGGGCTCGCGGATCTGATCGATCCTGCGCTCGCAGCCTGGGTGCGGGAGCAGGTGGCCTTTCCCAACAGCATGGTCGACCGCATCACGCCGGCAACCTCGAACCGGGAGCGCGCCGCCTTGGCGGAGCGCTTCGGCGTCAAAGACAACTGGCCCGTCTTCTGCGAGCCGTTCCGCCAATGGGTGCTGGAGGATCGTTTTCCCGCCGGCCGCCCGGCGCTGGAGGAGGTAGGCGTCACCTTCACGCCCCATGTGGCGGCCTACGAGCTGATGAAGCTGCGCATCCTCAACGGCGGCCATGCCGCCATCGCCTATCCGGCCGGGCTCCTGGGCATCCATTTCGTGCACGAGGCCATGGAGGATCCGCTGGTGCGCGGATTCCTCGACAAGCTCGAGACGGAGGAGATCATCCCCGGCGTGCCGCCCGTGCCGGGCGTCGATCTCCAGGACTACTACCGGCTGATCGCCCGCCGCTTCGCCAACGCGGATGTAGGCGACACCATCCCGCGCCTCGCCCAGGACGGCTCCAACCGCCAGCCCAAGTTCATCCTGCCCTCGACCCGAGCCCGGCTGAAGGCGGCCGGCGACGTCCCAGGACTGGCCCTCGTGTCGGCCCTGTGGTGCCGCCACTGTGCAGGCCTGGACGACCGAGGCCGGCTGTTGGCCCTCGACGACCCGAATGCTGGCCGCCTGCAGCCAGCCGCCCTGGCTGCACGGGAGGACGCCTCCGCGTTCCTGAACCTGACTGACATCTTCGGCGACCTCTCCGGGAACCCGGTCTTCCGCTCCCGGTTCGAGGCGGCGCTGAGCCGACTCTGGCGCGACGGCACCCGCGCAACCCTGCAGGCCTATCTCAGCGGGACGCTCTGATACATTGGAAGCAGCCGGCTCCCAATGTATCAGGAAGCTCCTGCCACATGTCTGTCAGTCCGTGCGCCTCAAGGAATGCCGGCGCGCGATCTGACCCGGGATTGTGCGACCGGCGTTTCGTCCGCCTGGGGCGGGCACAGGTTCGCCGCCTGCAGAAGCCCCTGGCCAAAGGTTTTGTCGCGCCCCGGCTCGCCCAGATCCATGGTGTTGCTCTCGAGAGCAGCCTGAAGGCCTGCCGGGCTCATGCTTGCGTCCGAGGCGTGCAGGACTGCAGCGGCGGCCGAGATGAACGGCACCGCATAGGACGTGCCGCTCTTCGCCGCGCCGCCCCCGCCCGGCGCGGCAACCCACAGGTCCACTCCGGGGGCCGCGAGATCGATGTAGTCGCCCTGGGTCGCACGGCGATACACATCGCGCTTCTTGTCGACGGCCGTGACCGCGATAACCCCCTGATAGGCACCAGGATAGGAGGGTTCGGCACCGGCGCCATTGTTCCCGGCGGCTGCAACAATGACCATCCCCTTCGCCTGGGCGGCCGCGATGGCTTTCCTGAGCACCTCGTTGGGAGGGCCGGACAGGCTCATGTTCACGACGCGAACATTGCGCTCCGCCAGAGCCTCCAGAGCCATGACAAGTGTCGTCACATCCGTCCGGTCCGCCGTCCCGCCGTCGCGATAGAAGGCATCCACGGCCAGAATTCGCGCTTCGGGCAGGAGGCCGGGAGTGCTGCTTCCGCTCCGCCCGACGAGAAGAGCCGCCACGGCCGTGCCGTGGTCGCGCTGAGAGGGTTTTCCGCGCAATTGGAGTCCTGAGACGATCTCGACCGACTGACCCCGCAGGGCCTCGTGCTCGCGGTCGATCCCCGTATCGATGAGGCCGATCGTCGGAACCGGTCCGCATTGCGTGGCGGCTGGAGGGTTCCAGCCCACGAGGGACACCGCCTCGCAGCCGTTGCCGGAACACCCCTGGCCCTCATCCGTGTAGTAGAAGTGGTCGAAATCCGTGACAGCCCCCGCATCCGCCACCCGTACGGCGCGCTGCGCCTGAGCAAGCGACATGCCGCGAGGCGGGATAAGCCGCACCACGCTCGCGAGGGTGCCCTTGGTCCGCTTCTCGGCCTGGAACCCCCGCGCCCGCAGCCTTGCGAGGCTCTCCGGCGAGAGGTCGACCACTACGATTGAGCGCGACGCCTGCTTGGGTTTGGGAAGGTCTTGATCCGCCGCCACCTTCGCTGCCTGCGCTCGGGGCTGAACGGGCCTGTTCGCGGAAGGTCTGACGGACTTCTCAGAAGCTGCTGCGGCCCTGTTGGAAGCAGGGCCGGCTTTGCCTGTTCGGCCTGCCTTCTGCGATGAAGCCGGCTTGGACTTTGCAGATCGGGCAGGGGTGCTTTTCGAAGCGTTCCTGGGAGGCAGTGCTCTCTCGATAGTCTGGACAGGGGGTGTCACGGTGGGGCGAAGGCTGTTCATGATCGCCCCTAGGATTCCCGGCAGACCTTCTGGAGCCGTGGAGCGGGAGGCGCGGCTGTTCCCGGGGGCATCGCCTTGTGCCGATGAATTGCCTCTGCCTGACGCTCCTCCAGCATTCGAGGAGCCGTTTGCGCCTGAAGATCCGCCTTGACCGGATCCCCCATTTTCGGCACCCCTGCCGTTGCCGTTGCCGTTGCCGTTGCCGTTGCCGTTGCCGTTGCCGTTGCCGTTGCCGTTGCCGTTGCCGTTGCCGGAGTTATTTCCCGAGGAATTTCCTGCGCCACCGGCACTGCCATTTGCGCTGCCGCTGTTGCCCGATCCGCCGTGGCCCCCGGCGTTTCCGCTGTTGCCGCGATCACCGGCGCTGCCACTGCTGCCTTGGTCTCCTGAGTTGCCACTATTCCCTCGGCCACCTGCATTGCCGCTGTTGCCTGAGTTGCCCGGAGACCCGCCGTCTCCTCTTCCGGCCCCGTTCCCACCGCCGTTGCCGCTGTTCCCGTTCCCGCCGTCATTGCCAGGCTTGGCTGCGGCCGGAGCTTCTGTGAGAGCGAATCCCATGCCTTGGCCGATCTCGAACTGGATGTTGGCCGGACAGGCGATGGCAACACAGGATGCCAGTATCAGCAGAGAAGGCTGTCTCAATGTCATGATCCCAGCTCGCCGATGCCGTGGAAGGGCTTATATTCCCGCAATGAACTCTTGAAGGTCCACAGAACATTGGATAACGGCCAAGGAGCCCATTTGTTTCAAAACAATCCGAAGTCGCCGGTTGGTCGAGCAATCCGCATGGATACCGAACAAGCGGAGCCCTCTCTTGAGGATGTGCGGTCCCCTGGAGTTCATGTAAGCGGCGCCAGCTGCAAGTAAGCATGCAGGTGTCTCCTTCGTTGTGCTTGCGCCACCGATGAATTTTAGCGATATGTTTTGTTCATCCTGTATTCATCTCGAAATTCGCCGCCGAAAGCTCGGTTCCGTAAGTCTTCAGCTGGAAACTACTTCGTGAATAGTGCGTTGTCGGTTGCCGGGTGTTAATCCCGATGTTCTATTCAGGAGACAGATCATGTCGAAGAAGATCCTTCTCACCAGCGTCGTTCTCGCGGCTCTCGCCCCTGCCGCTGCCTTTGCTCAGTCCGGCGGTGCCGCCGCGGGTGCAGCCACGGGCGCCGTCGGCGGCGCCATCGTGGGCGGTCCTGTGGGTGCGGCAGTGGGCGGCGTCACGGGCGCCATCGTGGGCGGCATCGCCGACCAGCAGCAGCCGGAATTCCGCCAGTATGTGACCACGCAGAGCGTGCCGTCCTATACCTATAAGGAAGAGGTACGGGTCGGGGCGACCCTGCCCGAGTCCGGCGTGACTCTCTACGAAGTCCCGGCCGAGTATAAGGTGAAGGGCTACCGCTATACGGTCGTGAATAACACCCCCGTTCTTGTCGAGCCGGGTAGCCGCAAGATCGTGCAGGTCATCCGCTAACGATCCCTGTTCTTGCGTTGCGTATGGGGCGGCCAATAGGCCGCCCTTTTCATTTGTTTGCCTAGAATTGCGCCCTGCTCATCAACTCCGCCAAGAGGTCTGCCCTTGAGGTTGGAATAAAACGACTAGCTTCCCCGTTATGGTTCTATCAGGTCACGCGGAGCACGAATGGCAACAGCCATAGGACAGGAACTTGTGGCGCTTCTTCCGAGGCTCCGACGGTTTGCGCTGGTGCTCTGCCGCTCGCAACCCCTTGCGGATGATCTTGTCCAAGGGGCCTGCGAACGCGCACTCGCGAAAGCGGACAGCTGGACGCCGGGCACCCGGTTTGATGCATGGATGTTTCGAATTCTTCGCAACCACTGGATCGATCATCTGAGACGAATGAGAGCCGAAGGCATGATGGAAGACGTGGAGACGCAGACCCACCTGATCGGCGACCCGGGCGAGGAGCCGATCATGAGCAAGATCGCTCTGGCGGAGGTCCAGCGGGCTATCGATAGCCTGCCGCAGGAACAGCGCGAGGTGCTTGCTCTGGTTTGTGGGGAAGATCTCACATACCGGGAGGCTGCGGAGGTTCTGCACGTTCCCGTCGGGACCGTCATGAGCCGTCTGGCTCGAGCCAGAAAGCGGCTGGTCGAAATGACGGCGGCCGCCTGAGTGGGTAAGAGACGAGAGTGGAGTAGCAAGATGTCGGAGCTGCATCTCACCGATGAAGTTCTGATGGCCTTTGCGGACGGAGAGCTGGACGAGCCTGTTGCCGCAGCTGTCGCCGGAGCCATGGCACAGAATCCAACGGTTGCAAGGAAGATCGTCGAGTTTCAGCAGAGCCGCCGCCTGACGCGTTCAGTTTTTGCCAGTAATCTCGCTCCGGACGTGCCGAGCGAGTTGCGCGCAGCCGTTGCAGCGCAGATCGAGGCCTATGAAGCCGTGAGCCGAGCAGGCGAGAGACAGGAGCCGGTGCAGACACAGAGTATACGGAGTGAATGGAGAAGCCGAGCATACCCCATGAAGATGGCCCTGGCTGCCTCCGTGGCGGCCGTTGCGGTTGCTGCCGGCTATTTCATAGGGCAGCAGTCACAGCCGGAAGCGGGTCGTTTAGCCCAGCTGGAAGATCCTCTCGTTCGCCAGGAGCTGGGCCGGCTGGGATCTGGCAGCGAGGTGGAGCTCCCGTTTGGGCGGCTCAGGGTGATTTCGACCTATCGCCTAGCCGATCAATCTCTATGCCGAGAGTTCAGGCTTCACTCCGGTTCGAGCGCAACCGATGCCGTTGCCTGCCGAGCTGATGAATGGGACGTAACCTTCGCAGCGGCAGCTCCAGTGAGTGACGCGGAGTACACGCCAAGCTCGGGCGGTGACCTCGTGGACTCCTATCTCGGCAATCTTGGCGCTGGGCCTCCCTTGGCCGGAGAGGCGGAAGCCGAAGCGCTGGCCCAATCTGCACGCTGAGCCGCCGCTTACCCCGGAAGAGGTATGCTCGTTTTCTCAAGGGCTCGGAATAAACGCTGCGGCCGATCCGTTCTCTCTCTTAGCACGCTAGTGATAGAGGGTAGTCATGCGAGCCGCGTATCATCTGGCTTTAGCCGTGTTCTCCGTGGGCACCGTTGCAATGCCCACCACGGCGCCGAATGCAACCCACCAGGCTGAACGGCCCATGTCGGCGAACCAGCAGTACGCTTTTCTGGTTGCCGCGCATAACATCGTCTCCGACGCCTCGTTCGGAGGGGAAGCCGCGCCGGGGACCAATCTGGCCTCTCATTTCAGCCGAGGCGCGATTGTTGGAGAGACGTTATCTGAAGATGTCGAACTCCACCTGATTCCTCGCCATGAAACGTATCGCTACGCGGTCGTAAACGACCAGCGGGTCATCGTAGACGCGGCTTCGCGCAGAATTGTCTACGTCGTCCGCTAGAGGCCAGATCCTGATTGATGAGCATACCTTTACTCATAAGAATTGCGGGTTGATTCATGTCCATACACAGCTTGATGGAAGACCGGCGAATTCCTCACCTGGAAGAGAGCCGTACAACGGTGTTCTCGATCTGCAGCAACCCGCTATTGCGGATTGGTTTGGAAGCGGTTCTCGCGGGCGGAAGATTCAACGTCTGGCGCGAGGCCATCGACGACATATCGACATTGCCCCAATCCCAAGATTGGGAGCATGCCCTGTTCATCGTCGACGGTGGAGCCAGCAGCGACGCAGCTGTCGGCGTCATCAATCGAATAAAGGAACGCTTCTCCAGTGCAAAGATCGTGATGCTGGCGGAAGTATTCGATGCCAACATGGTATCTGCGGCCTGGAAGGCTGGAGCGCACGGCTTCTGCCTCTCCAACAGTCGAAGTGAGATATTGGTCGGGTCTCTCGAGCTTGTAATGCTCGGCGAGACAGTTCTGCCGTCGGCCCTCGTCCTGTCCATGGCTGAACCGAGCGCAAGGCGTGCTGCCTCTGCATTGGAGAGCTTCCCGGGAGGACGTGAGGACTATGAGATTTCAGGTCGAAAGCTCTCGGCGCGAGAGGCGCAGATCCTGGGATACTTGAGAGAGGGGGCGCCGAACAAGGTCATAGCACGCGAGCTCAACCTGTCTGAGTCGACCGTGAAAGTGCACGTCAAGGCGATCTTGAAAAAGGTGGGCGCCTGCAACCGGACACAGGCAGCGCTTTGGGCGACACGCCATACGTCGATGGATGCAGAGGTCTAAGCACGTCCAGTCGGGGGCGACACAACTGCTGATGCAGAAAAATGGCTTTCGAAGGCTTTGGTGAGCTCAATCGGCTTCGGGGCCTGATTTGGGTTTTGCGAAACTTTCGTGCCTTTCGGCGATAGCGTTGGCCAATGATCCATCCAGACCCATCTCGGCGATCATACGGCTTGCTTCGCGCATCTCCGCAGCACGGCGAGTGCCGTGCTGTTGCACGCGCGACACCATGATCTTCGCGACACTCTCCCAATCCATCCCGGGATAGGACGCGTTCAGGCTTGCCAGCACGGCCGGCATGACGCCGGCCTTCTCGGACGCCAGCGTAAAGTCCACCATGAGAGCTTCCAGGCCTTTGATGACGATGCTGCGGCACAGCTTCGTGGCAGAAGCGGTTCCGATCTCGGGGCTGACGGGTGTGATCTTCATGCCGAGTTCGTTGAGCCGGGCTGAAACCGCCTCAGCGGTCCTGCCACCGCTCAAAATGGGGACTTCGATCCCGACGCCGCCCACCGGCGCCATGACGGCGAACTCGATAAAGCTCGAGCCTCCCTGTCGGACCTGGTCGGCGACCTCCCGCTTCGTTGCGGGTGAGACCGAATTCAGATCGATATAGGTCTGTTGAGGCTGAAGATGCGGCGCAGCCTGCCGGGCGGCGGTGACGGCGGAGTCCGCCGTGACGGCAGAGATGACGGTTTCCGCTGCCTTACAGGCCTCGGCTGTGCTGGCGGCGGCATAAACCTTGTCTTCCAGAGCACGCTGCCGCAGAGCGGGCCCTCGATTAGGATCGTCGAAGACGATGTCATAGACGGTCACCCGCACGCCGGGCTTTGCGGCAAGCTGCCGCGCGAAGAGCTGGCCGACTTCGCCGTAGCCGATGAAGGCGATCTCAAGGGTCATGCGTTCCCACCATCCTGCGACACATGAGGGGCTCGGCCCTTATGCCTCATCCTTGTATTCGACATAGACGAGGCCTGCCTTTTCCAGCGGCTCGCGCATCTTGTACAGGTCGAGACCGAGGATGCCGGAGGCAAGCTGCTCGCGCTTCGAGCCCTCGTTGGCGACTCGCGCATCGCCTGCAACCGCGACCGCTTCCGCCTCCCGGCGCGGCACAACCAGAACGCCGTCGTCATCGGCAACGACCACGTCGCCTGGCTTCACCAGGGCGCCTGCGCAGACGACGGGAACATTGACTGAGCCCAGCGTCGCCTTCACGGTCCCTTTCGCGGAAATCGCGCGCGACCATACGGGAAAGCCCATATCGGCCAGGGTCCTCACGTCGCGCACGCCGGCATCGATCACGAGGCCGACCACACCCCGAGCCTTGAGGGATGTCGCCAATAGATCGCCGAACATACCGTCGGTGTTGTCGGTGGTCACACCGACCACGAGGATGTCGCCGGGCTTGCATTGCTCGACGGCCACATGGATCATCCAGTTGTCGCCGGGCTGCGCCAGCACCGTCACGGCGCTCCCGGCCACTTGGGCGCCCGCCCAGATCGGCCGCATGTAGGGTTTCATGAGCCCGGAGCGTCCCATGGCCTCGTGGGCCGTCGCAACGCCAAGTTCCGCGAGCCGGTCGACGATCCCTTGATCGATGCGCGGCGTGTTGGTGACGACAACGGGCTTCATGCGAGTTCCTCGACGATCTGGGGGAAGATGCGCTGGTAGGCTTCGCCATAGGTCATGGCCCGCCCGGAGTTACGGCCGCCCTGCATGCCCCGGTTCAGGGCCACGCGGGTGTAGTACTCCCACAGGTGCTTCTGCGCCGCCAGGATCTCGAAGGCCTTGCGCTTAATCTCCCACACGTCGTCGATGTTGAGGATGACGTTGGGCTTGTAGTTGCATTGCTCGGGCTGATGCGGCTCGAACAGGAATACCGGCGGGGCGTTGTAGGTCAGGTCCGGGTTCGGCTTGTGTCCGGCCGCCTGCGCGATGATGCGGGCCTCCTGCGCGAAGCGCGTCGCTTCCGGATGGTCGACGTTGTAGGGGTCTTCCAGGGAATGGGTCAGCACGAAGGAGGGCTTGAGCTCCCGGTAGATGTCGACCAGACGGTCCAACATTTCAGGCGTGGTGTGGAGCGGGTAGTCGCCCGCATCGAAGAATTCGATCTCGGCGCCCAGCACCTCGGCGGCGCGCTGGGCCTCCTCGCGGCGCTGCGCCTTCACTTCGGCAAGCGAGACATCGCCCTTCTTCCAAGCCCACTGGCTCTCGCCGCGTTCACCGAACGAGAGGCAGACGATCTTCATGCGATAGCCCTTCTTCGCATGGAGGGCGATGGCGCCGCCTGCACGCCACACGAAATCGCCTGGATGGGCGGTGACTACAAGTCCAGTCTTTCCAGCAGTCATATTGTCCTCAAGAGGAAGTGTTCAAACAATCTACGCGGCATCACGTCCGGCTTCGGCAGAGTGCGCGATAGCCTCATGGGCGAAGGCATGGCCTTCGAAGAGGAGGCGGGCGGTGCGCAGGAGGCCGGCCTTCTCGACGACCGGGTTTCCCTCGGTTCCACCGACCTCGATCACCACGCTGAATTCGCCCGTGGGATGCTCGACCGAGAGCGTCTTCTGCCGACCCGGCGGGATCTGCGCAACCCGCGAGGCAGGAGAGCCCGGCAGCACGCAGGCGGTTGCAACGGTCACGGCGGCGAAGACGCCGATCGAGGTATGGCATTCGTGTGGAATGAAGCTTCGCGTGCAGACATGCCCGCCCGCAACAGGTGGTGCCACCAACGCCATCTTCGGCACAACCTTCGACGAGACGTCACCGAGACCCATGAGCTTGCCGGCCTCGAGGCGGATTTCCTCCAGGCGTACCTTCAGTTCCGTATCCTTCTCGAGTACGTCGCGCGGCTCGTACCCGGTTCGCCCCACAGCGGAGGCTTCGAGCACGACGACCGGCATGCCGTTGTCGATCAGGGTGACGTCGATGCCTGCGACGCGGTCCACCGCGTTGCCGGTGGGCAGAAGCGAGCCGCAGACCGAGCCCGCAGCATCCAGGAACTCGACCGCGATAGGCGACGCCGTGCCCGGCACGCCGTCGATGCGGGCATCGCCGCCATAGATCACGTGGCCATTGCGGGTCTGTACGGTCACCTCCGCGATCGTGCCTGTATTGACCGTATGCACCCTGACCCGGGTGACCGGATCAATGGCCTTCACGAGGCCACGTTCGATGGCGAAGGGTGCAACGCCGGCGAGGATATTGCCGCAATTGGGAGTCACATCCACCTTCGCCTTGTCGATGCCGACCTGTCCGAACAGGAAGTCGATGTCGCAATCGGGGCGCTTGGATTTGGATACGACGGCGATCTTGCTCGTCAGCGGGTGAGCGCCGCCGATGCCATCGATCTGTCGCGGATCGGGCGAACCCATGATGGACAGAAGCAGCGCATCGCGAAGCGCCGGCTCTTCCGGAAGGTCGTCAGCCAGGAAGTAGGCACCTTTGGAGGTGCCCCCCCTAAGAATCATGCATGGGATGCGCGGCTGAATGGTCCTTCTCCCTGATCTGGTGAAAGGTCCCGGGAGGGTGCATCAGGGGTCTCTATGCAGCAAATGTTTTGTTTATGGCTTTTGATGAATTTTTTTCACATTCAGCGCAGAACGTTTGGGCGCGCGTTTGTGAGCAACGTGCTTTTCACCTGTGAAGACCTCCACGATGATCTTGCGGAGCTCGTCGGCCAGCGGGGAGAGGGGCGCTCCCCGACGTGAAACGATCCCGAGCTGCCGGGTGATGCTCGGGTTTCGCAGGGGCACGAGCTTGAGACCGCGCTCATCGACAGAGTCGAAGGCGAGGTTGGGAATGACGGTCAGGGCAACGCCGGACTTGACCAGGGCGACAGCCGTCTGGATGTGCTGGACCTCGAAGCGCCAGGTCAGCCCCTCCCGCCGGCTTCCCAGGGCGTCGTCGATGATCATGCGGTTGCCCGTCTGCGGGCTAATCCGGATCAAAGGTTCCTCCGTCAGGTCGGACCAGCTCACGGCCGGTTGCGTTGCCAAGGGATGGCCTTCCGGGCAAACTAGGGTGAAGGGATCCTTGATCAGCATCTCGATGTCGAAATCCCACCTGTGGGCGGCGACCAGGGTGATGCCAAACGCGATCGTGCCATCCTGAACCAGGTTGCTGATCTCTGTCGCGGAATTGTCGTAGATCCGCAGCACCACGTCCGGGTGACGCTCCTGAAACCGCCGCAGAGCCGAGGGCAGTCGGCCGGATGCGATAGTGGGCAGGCAGCCGATGGACAGCGTCTCCTGTCGGCTGCGCCCCTCATGGCGAAGATCTTCCAGTGAAACCGACAGGCTTTCGATGGTGGCCTTCACCTTCGGCAGCAGATTGAGACCAGCCTGGGTCAGCGACACCTCACGGGTCGTCCTAGACAGGAGCTTCACCCCAAGATCTTCTTCCAGCTTGCGGATCCTGTGGCTCAGCGCCGTCTGCGACAGGTTGAGATGCGCTGCCGCCAGCTGAAAGCTGCCGCGTTCGGCGATGGCTACGAAGGCATGGAGGCCCAGGAAGTCGATGCGCATGGAGGATCCGTGATCTGATGTCTGCCAGCATATATGAAGTATATTCATCAATGGGCAAAAACAAACCATTTGCTTCATTCCGGCTCTGTTGCATTTCTTGAATCGCAAAATTCGATTTCGATCCATGCGAGGCTGATCCGCCGAATGACGTCAGTGCCTACGATCCCGCCGCCGCATCCCGATCCGCGGGTCCCTTCGTTCAAGCTTCCGCCTGGAAGCTGCGATACGCATTGCCATATCTTCGGGCCCGACCGCCTCTATCCCTATGTAGCCGAGCGTCCTTACACCCCGCCGGATGCGCCGCTGGAGATGTTCCGCGCCTTACATGACCGTCTCGGCGTCGAGCGGGCGGTGATCGTCAACGCCACGCCTCACGGGCGCGACAATCGTGTCGTCACCGCCGCGATCGCGCAGAGCGATGGGCGGTACAAAGGTATCGCCAATGTGGATGAGACGTTCGACGACCGGCAGTTGAGGGATCTGGCCGAGGCCGGAATCGAGGGGTGCCGGTTCACCTTCCTGCCGCGTCTGGGCAAGGTGCCGGACATGAGCGCCTTCGACCGCATAGTCGAGCGCATTGCGGGTCTGGGCTGGCATGTGGACCTGTACCTGCCGGCGACGCTTATCCCCGAGTTCCGGCCCCGGCTGATGAGCCTGCCGGTGCCCTACGTGCTCGACCACATGGGCGTCGCCGATGCGAGCCAGGGGCTCGATCAGCCAGGGTTCAAGGCCCTGCTCGATCTCCTGCGGGATGATGAGAAGTGCTGGGTGAAAGTCTCCTGCCCGGAGCGCATCTCGCGCACAGGCCCACCGTTCCATGACGTGGCCCCCTTCGGTCGCACCCTGATCGAGACTGCGCCGGATCGCGTTCTCTGGGGCACTGACTGGCCTCATCCGAACGTGCCCGTCATGCCTGACGATGGCGACCTTGTGGATCTCGTGCCGCTCTACGCGCCGGATCCCGCCATGCGGCAGATGCTTCTCGTCGACAACCCGACGCGCCTGTTCCGCTTCGGGCAATGACAACACACAATCAAGAGCAGGGAGGGAATACGAGCATGTTCGCGACGACCACCAGACGATCCATGCTGCTGGGGCTGGCGATGGCCGCGGGACTGACCTTATCCGGGCCCGCATCGGCGCAGGCGGATTATCCGACGCGTCCGGTCAAGATCATCGTGCCCTTCGGTGCCGGCGGCGTGGCAGATGTCACCATCCGGATCGTCGCGGAGAAGCTCAGCGAAAAGATGGGTCAGCGTTTCATCGTCGAGAACATGCCTGGAGCCGGCGGCATCACGGCAGCGCGCTCGGCCCTGTCGAGCGCACCCGACGGGCATACCCTGACGATGCTCACGAACGGAACGGCCGTAAGCGTGCCGCTTTTCGCCAACCTGCCCTTCGATCCGTTGAAGGATTTCGTACCGATTTCCACCCTTGGCACCTTCGACTTTCTCTTCGTGGTGAATGCGAATTCCGAGTACAAGTCGTTCAAGGACCTGCTCCAGGCCGCCAAAGACAAGCCGGGGGACCTGAACGTCGCGACCATCGCTGTCGGCAGCACTCAGCATCTCACGTCCGTCCTGTTCAAGGGCGAGGCAGGGGTCGACTTCCGGCACGTCCCGTTCCGCAACACGCCGGATGCGCTCGTATCGCTGATCCGGAACGATACGCATCTCCTGATCGACTCCCAAGCCGCGTTGAAATCGGCGCTGGAAGGCCAGCAGGTGCGGGCGCTTGCCACGTCGGGACCTCGCCGCTCGCCCGCGTTGCCTGATGTGCCGACCGTTCAGGAAGCGGGCATCTCGGGCTTCGATGTCACGTCCTGGAATGCCCTCTTCGCGCCGAAGGGCACTCCGGAGCCCATCGTCCAGAAGCTGAATGCTGCCCTCAAGGAGATCCTCGCCATGCCGGAGATCAAGGCGCGGCTGCTGGATCTCGGCATCGAGGCACGCAGCGAGACGCCCGCTGAGCTGACGGAGCGGCTTCAGTCAGACATCGAAAAGTGGCGGGCGGTGATCGAGAAGGCAGGCATTCCGAAGCAGTAGGGAGAAGCCGTTGAGCACGGTTCATCCAGTCATCGCCCGAGGAGCGCAACCATGACCGCTGCAAACGAACACCCGACCATCCTTCTCCTGCCGGGACTCTTGTGCGATGCGAGCGTCTGGACGGCGCAGATCGAAGCGCTGCGCCCCCATGCACATGTTCTCGTGGCTGATTTCTCTCAGCACGACTCCCTTGAGGCCATGGCCCGTTCTGCGCTGGGGATGGTGGAGGGGCCGATCATCGCCATCGGGCATTCCATGGGCGCCCGGGTCGCCATGGAGATGGCGCATCTGGCGCCTGAGCGCATTCGGAAGCTGGCTCTGATCGACACCGGCATCGACTCCCGTAAAGACGGCGAGGAGGCCAAGCGGCAGGTGCTGGTAGACCTAGCCTTCACCGAGGGCATGGGAGCTCTTGCCGACCGCTGGCTCCCGCCCATGGTCCATGTGGATCGGATGGGAGACGTGGCGCTTCTTGCTCCTCTCAAGGAAATGGTGATGCGGGCGACGCCCGAGCAGCACCAGCGGCAGATCCGGGCGCTTCTCAACCGCCCGAACCTGGTTCCTCGTCTGGCTGACATCACCTGCCCAACCCTGGTGATGGTCGGACGCCAGGATCGATGGAGCCCGCTCGCGCAGCACGAGGAAATGGCCGCCCGGATCCCGAACGCGGAACTCGTGGTGATCGAGGACAGCGGTCACATGACCCTGCTCGAGCAGCCCGAGCAGGTGTCAAGCGCCCTGCTGCGCTGGATGGGCTTCGAGAGCAGGCATGCGAGCGCACATGGCGCCGCAGCGATGGGGAGCTGATATCATGGAAGAGAAGCCAGGGCAGGATCGCATTCCCGATACGCCGCTGTTCGACCGCAAGCGCTCATTGGGCGGCTATCGCATCAACAAGATGGCCATGGGCTTGAGCAGGCCTGAGAACCGCGAGGCCTTCAAGCAGGACGAGAGTGCCTATCTCGATCGCTTCGGCCTGACGCCGGAAGAGAAAGAGGCCGTCATGACACGCAACTGGCGCGAAATGGTGCGCCTTGGCGGCAATCTCTTCTTCATCCTCAAGATCTCTGCCGTCGACCCGGTCCGTATCACCGAGATCGGCGCCCATCAGGCGGGCATGGAGCATGACGATTTCCTGCGCAACCGTTTAGGTAAGAAAGTATAATGGCAAAGCTCATTGGCGGATTGGGAACATCCCACGTTCCCTCGATCGGCGCAGCGATCGACAAGGGGCTGCGCGACACGCCGGACTGGAAGCCGTTCTTCGACGGCTACATCCCGGGACAGGATTGGGTGAAGGAGCACAAGCCCGACGTGGCGGTCGTGATCTTCAACGATCATGGCAACTCCTTCTTCCTCGACAAGGTGCCGACCTTCGCGGTGGGCTGCGCCGAGGAATACCGCCCGGTCGACGAAGGCTGGGGCCCGCGCGCCATTCCGTCCTTCAAGGGAGCGGTCGATTTCTCCTGGCATTTCATCGACACCCTGATCGAGAATCGGTTCGATCCGATGATCTGCCAGGAGATCGAGGTGGACCACGGCATTCAGGTTCCGATGGAGCTGTTCTGGGGTCGTCCCGCCGAGTGGCCGGTGCAGGTCGTGCCGATCTTCGTCAATGTGATCCAGTATCCTATCCCGCTTCCGAGCCGCTGCTACGAGATGGGCCGCGTTCTGCGGCAGGCCATTGAGAGCTACCCGACCGACGAGCGCTTCGTGGTCCTCGGCACGGGCGGTCTGTCCCACCAGCTTCAGGGCGCTCGTGCAGGTTTCGTGAACCCGGAGGCGGATCGAGCTTTCCTCAATGACATCGCCACCGACCCCGACAAGCTCGCGGGCATGTCCCGCGAGCAGTATGTGGAGATGTTCGGCAGCGAGGGAGCGGAGCTGATGATGTGGCTCGTGATGCGCGGTGCCATGGATCGCGACGTGGTGGTGCGGCACAAGCATTACTTCGTGCCCGCTTCCATGACGGGGGCCGGCATGATCGTCATGGAGAATGCGGCAACGGCCTCGCCGGCCGTGGCAGCGTGATCCCATGCATTGGCTCATGATCTGCCGCCACAAGCCCGGTATGGCGGAACTGCGCGAGCAGCACCGGGATGCCCACCGCCAGCACGTCGCCACAGGCGGAGGCGGACTCGCGAGAGTGCTGATCGGCAGCGCCCTGACGGCGGACGATGTCGAGACGCCCATCGGAAATTTCGGGATTCTGGAGGCGCCCACGCGGGAGGCCGCTCAGGCTTTTGCGGAGAACGATCCGTTCGCCCGTGCGGGTCTCGTCGAGTCCATCGAGATTACGGCCCTGGCCTCACGCTTCCAGGCACACCGGATCGACCCTATGACCCCTTGAGGCTGCAGGGCCTCATATATGAATTTCTCTAAGCAATGGCGCCGAAAAACTAATTTGTTTCAGGAGCCGTTTGCTGGCGTCTTAATCGAGATACTGCTCGGCACGAACTGAGCGGAGCCTTGGGAGGAAAAGTAACATGCGACGTCGGACATTCCTGGGAGCTGCGGGCGCCGCGGCGGTGACGCTGGCCCTGAGCGGGGCAGCCTTGGCGCAGGAGGCGGTGAAGATCGGCCTCATCCTGCCGATGACGGGGCCGTTCGCCTCCACGGGGCGGCAGATCGAGGCGGCCGCGAAGTTGTACATGCAGCAGCACGGCGATACGGTGGCGGGCAAGAAGATCGAGCTGATCGTGAAGGACGACACGGGCGTGGCCGACGTGACCAAGCGTCTGGCCCAGGAGCTGATCGTCAACGAAAAAGCGGACGTGCTTGCCGGCTTCGGCCTCACGCCGCTGGCGCTCGCCACCGCGCCGCTCGCCACGCAGGCCAAGGTGCCTATGGTGGTGATGGCAGCCGCAACCTCGACGATCACGGAAGCGTCGCCCTTCGTGGTGCGCACCAGTTTCACAGCCGCGCAGGCGACGGTCCCCCTTGCCGACTGGGCTGCCAAGAACGGCATCAAGAAGGCCGTGACGCTGGTCTCCGACTACGGTCCCGGCATCGACGTGGAGAAGGCGTTCACCGAGGTCTTTACCAAGGCAGGTGGCCGGGTCGAGAACCTGCGGGTTCCGCTCGCGAACCCCGATTTCTCGCCCTTCCTGCAGAAGGTCGCCGATGCCAAGCCCGATGCACTTCTCGCGTTCGTGCCTTCCGGTGTGGGCGCACAGTTCATGAAGCAGTTCGTGGAGCGCGGTCTCGACAAGAGCGGCATTCGCCTTCTGGCCGAAGGGAGTGTGACGGACGACGATCTCCTCAATACTATCGGGGACGTAGCGGTGGGTGCCACTACGAGCCACCACTATTCTGCCGCGCATGATAGCCCTAAGAACAAGTCCTTCGTGGAGGCGTTCAAGAAGGCCAGCAACGGCATGCGCCCGAACTTCATGGCCGTGGGCGGCTATGACGGCATGCACCTGATCTACGAAGGTTTGAAGAAGACCAACGGCCAGGGCGGGCAGGCGCTGATCGATGCCATGAAGGGCATGAGCTGGACCAGCCCACGCGGTCCGGTGTCGATCGACCCGCAGACCCGCGACATCGTGCAGAACATCTATGTGCGCAAGGTGGAGCGCAAGGACGGGGAGCTCTACAATGTGGAGTTCGCCACGATCCCGAACGTCAAGGACCCGGTGAAGGCCGCCAAGTCTAACTGAGCACGACATGACACCAGAAGCGCCGCGCAGATGTGCGGCGCTTCTTGCTTATGTATACATAACGTTTGGGCGGCGAGGCCATTGCTGCTGTGCAGCAACGGAATTTGGCCACAATAGCCCTTCGTATAGTTGTCATGACGCTTCATCTGTATACATTCTGCATCCGTGGAGGAAGACCATGACGGAAGCACGCCCATTTCCGCTGAATGCCTGGTATGCCGCGGCCTGGAGCCATGAGATCAAGCATGAGCTCGCGGCTCGGACGATCTGCAACAAGGACATGGTGCTCTATCGCCGCTCGGACGGCGAGGTGACCGCGCTCGAGGATGCGTGCTGGCACCGGCTGCTGCCGCTCTCCATGGGCCACCTCAAGGGCGACGAAGTGGTCTGCGGCTATCACGGTCTGGTCTTCAACGCCGCCGGCCGCTGCACCTATATGCCTGCGCAAAAGACGATCAATCCGTCCGCCTGCGTGCGCGCCTATCCGGTGTCTGAGCGCCATCGCCTCGTCTGGGTCTGGCCCGGCGATCCTGCGCTTGCGGATCCAAGCAAAATCCCCGACTTCCATTGGAACGACGGCGCCGAGTGGGTCGGCGAAGGCGGGACCTTCTACAGCCTGAAATGCGACTACCGTCTCGTGATCGACAACCTCATGGACCTGACGCACGAGACCTATGTCCATGCGGGCAGCATCGGCGACGAGGCGATCACCAGCGCGCCCTTCGACGTCACCCATACAGACCGCACCGCGACCGTGACCCGGTGGATGACCAATATCGAGCCGCCGCCGTTCTGGGCCAAGCAGCTCGACAGGCCGGGCGAGCATGTCGACCGGTGGCAGATCATCTACTTCCAGGCACCCTCCACCGTGGTCGGCGATGTGGGTGTCGCCGTGACCGGAACCGGTGCGCCGCAAGGCGATCGCTCGCAAGGCGTGAATGGTGCTTTTCTGGCAGCAATTACCCCAGAGACTGACAGGAGCTGCCACTACTTCTGGAACTTCGTGAGAACCTTCCGCACGGACGACGAGCAACTCACGAAGGACATCAACAAGGCCCACGTCAACGAGGGCAAGGGCGTGTACGACCAGGACCACGTGGTGCTCGAAGCCCAGCAGGTGGCCATCGACAGGAACCCCCGCCTGCCGTTCTACAACCTCAACATCGATGCCGGCGCTCTTTGGGCGCGCAAGCTGATCGACCGGATGCTGGAGGCGGAGCATGGCCAGCCGGCTCCCGTGCCGAGTGAGGCGGCCGAGTAGGTTCGCCATGAGCAAGCAGGTCGAATGGCGCAAAGGGACCTTGCGGTCGGTGCGGGATCTCACCCCGGACATCCGGCTCTTCGAGATCGAGCCGGAGGGCGAGTTCGTGGCGCCGACCCCGGGGAGCCACATCAATGTGGGAGTGCAGATCGGCGAGCGGGCGGATGTCCGCTCCTATTCGGTGGTCGGCCCCTGCACGGACGGGCTCTATCGGATCGCCGTGAAGCGCCTGCCCGACAGCCGCGGCGGGTCGCTCTACATGTGGAGCCTGTCTCCCGGCGCCAAGCTCAGCATCTCGACTCCCGGCAACCACTTCGATCTCAGCCGGGGACGGCCGGAATATCTCCTGCTCGCCGGCGGCATCGGCGTCACGCCGATCTACACCATGGCGTTGGCCCTGGCGCAGGCCGGCGCGAATTTCCGCGTGCTCTATGCCTGCCGCAGCCGGCAGGACATGGCGCTCGCCGACGAGATGCGCGGGCCGGTGGGCGAACGGCTGCAGATGTTCCTCGACGAGGAGGGCGCCCGCGTGGATCTGGATGCGGAGATCGCCCGGCTCGCGCCCGGCGGCGAGCTTTATGTCTGCGGTCCCATCGGGATGCTGGAGGCGGCCAAGCGGGCCTGGCAGAGAAGCGGCCGGCCGGTGGACCAGCTGCGCTTCGAGACCTTCGGCAACAGCGGCCGCTTCGCCACCGAGCCGTTCACGGTGAAGATCCCCCGGCTTTCTATGGAAGTCGAGGTGCCGCAGAACAAGACCATGCTCGAAGCCCTGGAAGGCGCCGGAGTGGCGATGATTTCCGATTGCCGGCGAGGCGAGTGCGGTCTCTGCGCCCTCTACATCCTTGAGACGACCGGGACGGTCGATCACCGGGACGTGTTCTTCAGCGACGAGGAGAAGGCCGAGAACAGGAAGCTCTGCACCTGCGTGTCCAGGGTCGCCGGTGGGGATATTACCATCGACACGGCTGACAGGGCGGCATGAGCGGCTTAGCCTGAGCGCGGAAAGGGAAGGGGGACGATGATCAAGGCCGCGGAGAAAAGCAACGACCGTGCGGTGACGCAGACTGTGAGGGCGCAGCTTGCCCTGCGCGAACTCGTCCTGCGCGGCGAGCTCAATCCCGGCGAGCGGGTCTCGGAGCTCCAGATGGTCGAACGCCTCGGCGTTTCCCGGACCCCGGTCCGCATGGCGCTCGTGCGGCTGGAGGAGGAGGGGTTGCTGGAGGCGATCCCGTCCGGCGGCTTCTCCGTCAAGACCTTCTCGGAGAAGGAGGTCTTCGAGGCCATCGAGCTCCGGGGCACGCTCGAGGGGCTCGCGGCGCGTCTCGCTGCCGAGCGAGGCGCCAGCCGGACGGATCTCCGCAACGCAGCCGATTGCATCACGGCCATGGACGAGGTCGTGCGATGCGGCGCGGCCGAGATCGATCTCCTGCGCTATGTCGAGCTCAATGCGCGCTTCCATGACATCCTGATCGGCATGGCCGACAGCCAGGTCCTGGCCCGGCAGCTTGAGCGGGTCAGCGCGCTGCCCTTCGCGTCGCCAAGCGCTCTCGTGCCCGTCCAGTCGCGTTCGCCGGAAATGAGCTACATCCTCAGCGTGGCGCAGGATCAGCATCACTGCGTCCTCGCAGCCATCGAGCGGCGGGAGGGCGCGCGCGCGGAAGCCATCATGCGCGAGCATGCCCGCATCGCTCATCGCAATCTCGAACGGGCACTGACAAACCAGAGGGACATGGATCTCGTGCCGGGTTCGGTGCTCATCAAGAGGCGCATCCGCGCCTGAACTGCAAAGGCGAATACGCCAAAAAGACAGAGGGAGAAGAACATGCGACGTCGGACATTTATGGGAGCTGCGGGCGCCGCGGCGGTGACGCTGGCCTTGAGCGGGGCGGCCTTGGCGCAGGAGGCGGTGAAGATCGGCCTCATCCTGCCGATGACGGGGCCGTTCGCCTCCACGGGGCGGCAGATCGAGGCGGCGGCCAAGCTGTACATGCAGCAGCACGGCGACACGGTGGCGGGCAAGAAGATCCAGCTGATCCTGAAGGACGACACCGGCGTGGCGGACGTCACCAAGCGCCTGGCCCAAGAGCTGATCGTCAACGACAAGATCGCCGTCATGGCAGGCTTCGGCCTCACGCCGCTGGCGTTGGCTCCGGCGCCGCTCGCCACGCAGGCCAAAGTGCCCCAAGTCGTCATGGCCGCCGCAACAGCCACGATCACGGAGGCCTCGCCGTACATTGTGCGCACCAGCTTCACCCTGCCGCAGGCGACCGTGCCCATGGCTGAGTGGGCTGCCAAGAACGACATCAAGAAGGTCGTGACGCTTGTGTCGGACTATGGCCCCGGCATCGATGCCGAGAAGGCGTTTACCAGTGCGTTCACGGCCAAGGGCGGTCAGGTAGAGAACCTGCGGGTGCCGCTGGCCAACCCCGACTTCTCGCCCTTCCTGCAGAAGGTCGCCGACGCCAAGCCCGACGCCCTGTTCGTGTTCGTGCCGTCCGGTATCGGCGCGCAGTTCATGAAGCAGTTCGTGGAGCGCGGTCTCGACAAGAGCGGCATCAAGCTGATCGGCCCCGGCGACGTGACCGATGACGACATCCTGAACGGCATGGGCGACGTGGCGCTCGGCGCGATCACCACGCACCACTACTCCGCCGCGCACGACAGCCCCGAGAACAAGTCCTTCGTGGAGGCGTTCAAGAAGGCCAACAACGGCATGCGCCCGAACTTCATGGCCGTGGGCGGCTATGACGGCATGCACCTGATCTACGAGGGCCTGAAGAAAACCAACGGCCAGGGCGGGCAGGCGCTGATCGACGCCATGAAGGGCATGAGCTGGACCAGCCCGCGCGGCCCGGTCTCCATCGATCCGCAGACCCGCGACATCGTGCAGAACATCTATGTGCGCAAGGTGGAGCGCAAGGACGGGGAGCTCTACAATGTGGAGTTCGCCACGATCCCGAACGTCAAGGACCCGGTGAAGGCCGCCAAGTCCAACTGAGCACGCTATACAACCGGAAGCGCCGCACTCACCTGCGGCGCTTCTCATGAGTTTTTCCGGAGAACGCGGTGCTGACCATTCTCTTCGATGGCATTGCCTACGGCATGCTGCTGTTCGTGCTGGCCTGCGGCTTGGCCGTCACGCTCGGCCTGATGAACTTCGTCAACCTTGCCCACGGCGCCTTCGCCATGGCGGGCGGCTATGTCACGGCCGTGCTGATGAACCGGAGCGGCGTGCCCTTCCTGGCAACGCTGCCGCTTGCCTTCATCGTCCCGGCGATCCTCGGGTTGGTGCTCGAGAGAACCCTCTACAAGCAGCTCTACACCCGCAGCCACCTGGATCAGGTGCTGTTCTCCATCGGCCTCGTCTTCATGGCGGTCGCCGCCGTCGACTACAGCTTCGGGTCGCAGCAGCAGCTGATCCAGCTGCCGACATGGCTCCAAGGGCGCATCGATGTGCTCGGCGTTCAGATTGGTCTCTATCGCAGCTTCATCATCGTGATCTGCGGCGCCCTCGTGGTCGCCCTGCAGCTGATCCTGACCAGGACCCGGTTCGGCAGCCGCCTGCGGGCCGCGGTGGACGATCCCCGCGTCGCCCGTGGCCTCGGCATCAACGTGAGCCTGATCTTCGCCACGACCTTCGCGTTCGGTTCCGGGCTTGCCGGATTGGGCGGTGCGCTCGGCGCGGAAATCCTCGGCCTCGATCCGACCTTCCCGCTCAAGTTCATGATCTACTTCCTGATCGTCGTCACGGTCGGCGGCACGACCACCATCACCGGGCCGTTCCTGGCCTCGCTCCTGCTCGGCATCGCCGACGTGGCGGGAAAGTACTATGTGCCGAGCGTCGGCGCCTTCGTCATCTACACGCTGATGATCGTCGTGCTCGTTCTGCGCCCGCAGGGGCTTTTTGAGCGTGCGCGCTGATCCAACAGGACCTGAACCCATGTCGACGAATATCGCCGATCACGTCAGAACCAGCCTGGTCCGGAAAGGGCGATGGGGGATTGGCGAAATCCTCTTCTGGCTCATTGCCGCCGCGACGCTGTTCCTTTTGCCGGAGCGGCACCTGATCCTCAACGAGATCGCGATCATCGGTCTCTTCGCGCTCTCCCTCGACCTCATCCTCGGCTATGCCGGCATCGTGTCGCTGGGCCACGCGGCCTTCTTCGGGCTCGGGGCCTATGCCGCCGGCATCCTGGCGAAACATGGGTTTGCCGATCCGCTGCTGGGACTGCTGATCGCGGCGATCGCCGCGGCGATCCTTGGCTTCGTGACCAGCTTTCTTGTGCTGCGCGGCTCCGATCTCACCAAGCTGATGGTGACCCTGGGCGTGGCGCTCGTTCTCGGCGAAATCGCCAACCAGGCCTCCTGGCTCACGGGCGGCGCCGACGGCCTGCAGGGCGTCTCCATGGGGCCGGTCGTCGGCCTGTTCGAGTTCGATATCTTCGGCACCACGGCCTATGCGTACAGCCTCGTGGTGACGTTCCTGCTCTTCATCGTGGCGCGCCGGATCGTTGTGTCGCCTTACGGCCTCTCGCTGCGCTCGATCCGCGACAATCCTCTGCGCGCGCGCGCGGTCGGCATCCCGGTCAACCGCCGTCTCGTGGCCGTCTATACGCTCTCGGCCGCTTATGCGGGCGTAGCCGGCGCCCTGCTGGCGCAGACCACGCAGTTCGTATCGCTCGACGTTCTCGCCTTCCACCGCTCCGCGGACGTGATGCTGGTGCTGGTGATCGGCGGTGTCGGGTATCTTTATGGCGGGCTCATCGGCGCCATCATCTTCAAGGTGCTGCAGGACGTCATCTCGGCCTGGACGCCGCAATACTGGCAGTTCTGGATCGGCCTGATCCTGGTCATCATCGTGCTCGCCGGGCGCGAGCGCCTGACGGAGCGGGTGAGGACCCTCTGGAAAGGTGTGGCCGGACGAACGGCCAAGAGCCCCGAGCCGCTGCCGAAAACGTCTGTCCGGGAGATCTGACATGGCCATCGCTCTCGAAACGAAAGGTCTCGTCAAGCGCTTCGGCGGCCTCCAGGCGACGGACAACGTGTCGTTCCAGCTGCAGCAGGGCGCACGCCATGCCCTGATCGGGCCGAACGGCGCCGGCAAGACGACCTTCATCAATCTGCTCACCGGCGTCATCAAGCCGACAGCCGGGCAGATCCTCCTGGAAGGCCAGGACATCACGGGCCTGCGCCCGGAACTTCGGGTGCAGCGGGGCCTTGCCCGCACCTTCCAGATCAACCAGCTCTTTCCCGCCATGACGCCGCTCGAAACCATCGGCCTTGCGGTCTCCGAGCGCACCGGCGGCGGGCGCGACTGGTGGCGCGTGACGGGCAGCAAGCGGGACATCATCGACGACATCGTCGATATCGCGCAGCGCTTCCGCCTGACCGATGTGCTCGACGAGCGGACCTCGAATCTGCCCTACGGCAAGCAGCGTCTCCTGGAGATCGCCGTTGCCTTCGCCTGCCGGCCCCGCGTGCTGCTGCTCGACGAGCCCGCCGCCGGCGTGCCGGAGGCGGAGCGGCACGAACTGCTCGCGACCGTGGCGGCGCTGCCGCGCGACGTGTCGGTTCTGCTGATCGAGCACGACATGGATCTCGTCTTCAGCTTTGCCGACCGGATCTCGGTGCTGGTCAACGGTGCGCTGTTCACCGAAGGCACGGTCGAGGAGGTCTCGACCGACCCGCGTGTCCGGGCCGTCTATCTCGGGGAGAGCGTCGATGAGTGATCTTCTCACCCTGCAGCAGGTCTCGGCCGGGTATGGCGAAGCCGTCGTCATCTCGAACATCGACCTGCACCTCAAGCCCGGTGAATCGCTTGCCGTTCTCGGCCGCAACGGCACGGGCAAGACCACGCTCCTCAACACCATCATCGGCGTGACCCGGCACCGCGGCGGCTCGATCATGTTCGATGGGCGGGATCTGACGAAGACCCGCCCCGACAGGCGCGCCCTGGCCGGCATCGGCTGGGTTCCGCAGGAGCGCAACATCTTCAAGTCGCTCACCGTCGAGGAGAACCTGACCGCCGTGTCCCGCCCGGGGCCGTGGAACGTGAACCGCGTCTACGACATGTTCCCGCGCCTCAGGGAGCGCCGGTCCAACATGGGCAACCAGCTCTCCGGCGGCGAGCAGCAGATGCTGGCGGTGGCCCGCGCGCTGGTGCTCAATCCCAAGCTCCTGCTGCTGGACGAGCCGACGGAAGGGCTCGCGCCCATCATCATCGAGGAGCTGCTTGCGGCCCTGACGCGGATCATCCGCGGGGAGGGCATGTCGGCCATCGTGGTGGAGCAGCATGCACAGAAAATCTTGGGTGTGACCGACAACGCGCTCATTCTCGACCGGGGCACCATCGTCCACGCAAGCTCCAGCCGCGCCCTCATCGAGGACCCGGCGGCCCTCGAACAGCATCTCGGCGTGACGGCGAAGAAGAAGCCGATGCGCGCCGCATCCCATTGAACCACACTGGAGGATCGATCCATGCAACGCACCAAGCCGCCTTTCCGCGCCGACATGGTCGGCAGCCTTCTGCGCACGGCAGCGCTCAAGGAAGCCCGTCACAAGCATCATGAGGGACAGCTCTCCGACGAGGCCCTGAAGGAGGTCGAGGATCGCGAGATCCGCGCCCTCATCAAGCGCCAGGAGGAGATCGGCCTGCAGGCCGTCACCGACGGCGAGTTCCGCCGCGCCTACTGGCACTTCGATTTCCTGGAGCACCTCGACGGCGTCACCTCGGTGGAGGCCGATTCCGGCATGAACTTCAAGGGCGGCGTCGGCATCGCGAAGGCCCTGCGCGTGACCGGCAAGGTCGGCTTCTCGGGCCACCATCCGATGATCGACCATTTCCGCTTCGTGAAGGACAACACGGATCGGGTCGCCAAGATGACGATCCCCGGTCCGAGCATGCTGCACTATCGCGGCGGGCGGAAGATGATGAACATGGGCGTCTATCCGAACATGGACGACTTCTATGCCGACGTGGGCAAAGCCTACAACAAGGCCGTGCATGCCTTCTACGATGCAGGCTGCCGCTATCTTCAGCTCGACGACATCTCGTTTGCCTATCTGTGCGATCCGGACCAGCGCGAGATGCTGCGCCAGCGCGGGGACGATCCCGAGAAGCAGCCGGAGATCTATGCCGGCATGGTGCGCGAGGCGCTCAAGGACAAGCCAGACGATCTGGCCATCACCATGCACCTGTGCCGTGGCAACTTCCGCTCCACTTTCATCGCCTCCGGCGGCTACGAGCCGGTGGCCGAGGTGCTGTTCAACCGCATGCCGGTCGACGGCTATTTCATGGAATGGGACACGGACCGCGCCGGCGGCTTCGAGCCGCTGCGCTTCCTGCCGAAGGGCAAGTCCGTCGTCCTGGGTCTCGTGACCTCCAAGACCGGCGTGCTCGAGAAGAAGGACGACATCAAGCGCCGCATCGACGAGGCCTCCAAATATGTCGACCTCGACCAGCTCTGCCTGTCGCCGCAATGCGGCTTCGCCTCCACGGAGGAGGGCAACACGCTGGCCGAGGAGGAGCAGTGGGCGAAGCTGCGCATGATCGTCGAGATCGCCGAGGAGGTCTGGGGCAGCCCCGGCTCCGGTGCCAGGAAGGCGGCCTGATCGCCAACGCGAGCCCGGATGCCGCTGCTCCGGGCTCGCGCCGCGCAGGTTTGCTGAAGCGAAAGGGCATGAAGACGGTGGAGTCGTTCCACACCTATGGAACGCCGCCTGTCGAGGATGCCGGCTGAGCCCGATCCGCGGCCTCTACGAGGCCGGTGTCACGCGCCTCCATGCCGGGACATGAACAGGTAGTAGCTGACAGGCGCAGCCTCCGGGTTGGAGAAGCTGTAGGCGGATGTGACATCGAAGCGCAGCGCATCGCCGGGCTCCATCCAGAACGTCTCATCGCCGATTTTGACGACGAGCGGGCCGCTCGGCGAGAAGATCAGCTTGCGGGTCGGCACAGGATAGGGAGAGAGCAGGCCCGTCGATTGGAGCCCGGGCAGCACGTGACGCACCAGTTCGACGTCGCCAGCCTCCGCCGGAGAGAACACAGCCTCCCGTTCGAAGCCCGTCGAGGGGTCGCGAAAGCGGGTGCGGCGGTTGGCGCGCTGGAGCTGAACGGCGGCGGACTGGGGCTGTTCGCCGAGCAATGCGGACAGGCTGACATTGAGGCCGGTCGCGATGCGCACCAGGATCCCGACCGTGGGCATCTTCTCGCCGCGCTCGATCTTGGAGATCATGGCCCGGCTGACCTGGGCGCGGTGGGCCAGCATCTCCAAGGTCAGGTTCTGCGTGCGGCGAAGCTCCCGCAGGCGCGGCCCGAGAGTGGACAGCAACTCGTCGCCGGATTCGCCGCTGCCCTCATTTTCTGTGATCGTTTGAGGGGAGATATGCATGGGATCAAGCCTAACCGAGGGAACAGGAACTGAACGGCCTTACGCCGCGAGCACTGGCACACCTGCCGGCACATCGCAAGACAACGCTGCCGGCGGTCGTGTCAGACAGGACAAGGGCCGCCCGCCCGGCTGAAGCCCGCCTGAAAAGACCCGCGGCCCCTCATTGCTGCTCACCGCGGCCGTGAAGATGCAGGCGCGGGCCCGCCTTCATCACCTGCCCATCGAGGGTGTGCCCCACCAGCCGCTCGGCCAGCTGCGCCGCTTTCATCAGGCCTGCGAGGTCGAGCCCGGTTTCGATACCCATCTCATGAAGCATGTGAACCATGTCCTCCGTGCAGACATTGCCGGCGGCATTGGGCGCAAACGGGCATCCTCCGAGCCCGCCGACGCTGCTCTCGAAGCGCACGATCCCCTCCTGCAGCGCAACCAGGACGCCCACCAGCCCCAGCCCGCGGGTGTTGTGGAAATGGAAGGCCGGATCGACCTCGGGAAGCCTGTCCCCCAAAGCCTCCGCAAGCGCCCGGACCTGTCGCGGCGTGGCCATGCCGGTCGTGTCGCAGAAGGAGATCCGCTGGATCCCGAGCCCCTGAATCCGGCTCGCGAGATCGATCACCGTGTCGACCGCCACATCGCCCTCGAAGGGGCAGCCGAACGCGACGGAGAGCGAAACGTCGACGCGGATCCGGGCCGCAGCGGCCGTTGCGGCGACTTCGTGCAGCTCGTTCAAGGATTCATGCGGAGTCCGGTTGAGATTCCGCCTGCCGTGAGCGTCGCTGGCCGAGAGCACGAACACCAGCACATCCGCTTGCGCCGCAATGGCCCGCTCGGCGCCTCGGACATTGGGGACCAGCGCCTTGAGCTCCACGCCCTCATTCCTGCGGAGGGCTGAGAAAAGCTCGGCCGCATCCGCGAGCTGCGGCACGCGGGCCGGTGAGACGAAGGAGGTCAGCTCCAGGCTGGTGTGGCCCGCATCGATCAGCGCGCGGGCGAGCGCCAGCTTCTCGTCGGTCGGGAGAATGCGCTTCTCGATCTGCAGGCCGTCGCGCAGGCCGACTTCGGTGATCGACACGCGATCGGGGAGGCGGGCCACGGCTCAGATCGTCCCGTTTCGGGACAGGCGATCCAGCTGAGCCTCATCCAGGCTCAAGAGGCCGCCATAGACATCCCGGTTATGCGCTCCGATGCTGGGGCCGGTCCAGCGCACGTCACGCGAGGAAGAGCCGAACATCGGCACGGTTCCGGGATGCAGCACCTTGCCGAGCTTCGGGTCATCGACCCACTGCACCATCCTGCGCGCGTTGTACTGCTCGTCCTCCGCGATGTCCGCCGCCGTATAGACGCGGCTGGACGGAATATCGGCCTGCGCCAACCGGCGCTCCAGGGACTTCGCGTCGTACCGGCGGGTCCAGGCGCCGATCTCGGCCTCGAGAGCATCGACGTTGCGGCAGCGGGCCGGGTTGTCGCGGTAGCAGGGATCGTCGGCCATGTCCGGGCGCTCCATCACCTCGCACAGGGTTCTGAACAGCGCATCCGAATTGGCTGCGATCAACACCCAGCCGCCGTCGGCGGTCGGGAACGCGTTCGTCGGCGCCGCGGTGCTGATGCGGCCGCCCGAGGGCTCGCGCACGAGGCCCGTGGCGCCGTATTCCGGCAGCACGCCCTCCATGACGCTCAAGACGGATTCGGTGAGGGCCACATCCGCCACCCTGCCTTTGGGAGACTTGGACCAGAGGCCCGCGAGCACCGCTATGGCGGCATAGAGGCCGGCGAGCGAATCGCCGATGCTGATGCCCACCCGCACGGGAGGCAGATCCGTGGTGCCGGGCGTGTGGTTCGACAGATGGCGCAACCCGCCCAAGGCCTCGCCGATGGCGCCGAAACAGGCCCGGTCGGCCAACGGGCCTGTCAGTCCGTAACCGGAGACATGGCATATGACCAGATCCCGGCGGATCTCGTGCAACTGCGCGTCATCGAAGCCGAGCCGCGCCAGTTGCCCGGGCCGCAGGTTCTCCACCAGGGCATCCGATTGGGCCACCAGATCCTTGAGAAGGGCGCGGCCCTCCTCGGACTTGAGATCGAGGGTGACGCATTTCTTGTTGCGGCCGTGGACCGACCACCAATAGGTATGCCCGTCCTCGGCTGCGCCCCATTTGCGCACCGGATCGCCTGAAACCGGAGGCTCGATCTTAATCACCTCCGCGCCCAAATCGGCCAGCAGGCGAGTGGCGAAAGGAGCCGCGATGTAGTGGCCGATCTCCAGAACCCGCAGGCCTTCCAGGGGCAGGCCCTCGGCGTCGTTCGGTTGCGCGGAGGCCATCGCCGTTACACCCTCTCGCGGTCGTGATTGCCCAACCATCCGCTGGGAAGAAGCGCGATGATTTCGCCCACGATGCCCTTGCGAAACAGCATGACGCAGCCGATGAAGGCCAGGCCGATGAGGATGGTCACCGGCACCGCCGTCGAGGCCATGTAGTTCTGGATGGTCAGCACCAGAGCGGCGCCGATCATGGGGCCGAGGAAGGTGCCGACGCCGCCCAGCAGCGTCATGAGGATCACCTCGCCGGACATCTGCCATGCGACGTCGGTGAGCGTCGCGATCTGAAAGACGAGAACCTTGAGCGAGCCGGCGAGCCCCGAGAGCCCGGCCGAGATGACGAAGACCGTCAGCTTGTAGCGATTGGTGTGATAGCCAAGCGACAGGGCGCGCGGCTCGTTCTCGCGAATGGCGGTGAGCGAGGCGCCGAACGGCGAGTGGATCACCCTCCAGATCACCGCCATGCCGATCAGGAACACGGCCAGGACGAAGTAGTAGAGGGTCAAGTTGTCGGTGAGGGACACGAGCCCGAGAAAGTCGGGGCGCGGCACACGCTGAATGCCGTCCTCGGCATTGGTGAACGGCGCCTGGAAGAAGGCGAAATAGGCCATCTGGGACAGCGCAAGCGTCGTCATGGCAAAGTAGAAGCCCTGACGGCGGATCGCGATGATGCCCATGAGAAAGCCGGTCACGAGCGCGAAGGCGACGCCGATCATGAGGCCTGAGCCTGCGCCGAAGCCCCACTCCTTGAGGGCATGGGCCGTGATGTAGGCCGCTCCCCCGAAGAAGGTTGCATGGCCGAACGCCACCATGCCGCCGTAACCCAGGACGAGATTCAGCGCCGATGCGAAGAGCCCGAAGCACAGGAGCTTCATCAGGAAGACGGGGTAGAGGAACAGGGGCGCCACGGCCAGGAGCGCCAGGCTCGCGAGCAGCAGCACGACACCGAGGTGCTTGCGCCGTTGCATGGGAAGAGACAGCGATGCGGAAGCCATGGTGATCACTCCCCTTTTCCGAAAAGTCCACGCGGGCGCAGGAAGAGCACCACAGCCATGATGAGGAAGGGTACGAGGTTCGCGGAGGGCGGCCAGTAGACCTTTGCCAGCGCTTCCAGCGTGCCCAGCATCAGGCCGCTGACGATGGCGCCGGTGATCGAGCCGAGGCCGCCGATGATGACCACCGCAAACACCACGATGATGAGGTTGGCGCCCATGAGCGGGCTGACCTGAAAGACCGGCGCGGCGATGACCCCTGCAAAGCCGGCCAGCGCTCCGCCGAAGGCATAGGTGCAGGTGAGAAGGAGAGGCACGTTGACGCCGAAGACCTCGAGCAGGCGACTGTTTTCCGTCGCGGCCCGGAGCTTGGCTCCGAGGGAGGTGTATTCGATGATCAGCCAGGTCAGCAGGCACAGCAGAAGCGAGACCGCGATGGCGAACGCGCGGTAGTGCGGCAGGAACATGAAGCCGAGATTGCTCGTGCCGCTGAGGAGGGCCGGCACCTGATAGGGCTGTCCGGCCACGCCGAAATAGAACTGGAGCAGGCCCTCGATGAGCAGAGCGATGCCGAAGGTCAGCAGCAGCCCGTAGAGCGCATCGAGTCCATAGAGCTTTCTCAACAGCGACCGCTCCAGCACTGCGGCGAGCGCGGCCACGATGAGGGGGGCGATGACGAGGCAGGCCCAGAAGCTGAAGCCCGCATAGCTGGTGAGGAGAAAGGCCGCGAAGGCGCCCACGGTGTAGAAAGCGCCGTGGGTGAAATTGACCACGCGCAGAAGGCCGAAGATGACGCCGAGGCCGAGGCTGAGGAGAGCGTAGAACGCGCCGTTGAACAGGCCGATCACCAGCTGGGAGGCCAGTGCCACGAGAGGAACGCCGAAGATCATTGTCATGACCTATACTCCGATCAGGCTGGAGACGGTATCAAGACGCGCGTCGAGATCGCGGGCGGCGAAGTCGTCCACCACGCGCCCTTCTTCCATGAGGTAGAAGTGATCCGCCAGGTGGCGCGCGAAATGGAAGTTCTGCTCCACCAGCAGCATGGTCAGACCATCCTTCTTGAGCGCGTTCAGGACACGGCCGATGTGCTGGACGATGACGGGCGACAGACCCTCGGTCGGCTCGTCGAGCACGAGAAGCTCAGGGCCCGCCCGCAGGACGCGCGCGATGGAGAGCATCTGCTGCTCGCCGCCCGAGAGGGTGCCGCCGGCGGCGCGCCGGCGCTCCTTGAGATTGGGGAAGAGATCGAAGATCCGCTCCAGGCTCATGCCGCGATCGCTGATCCTGGGCAGGAGATCGAGGTTCTCCTGAACCGAGAGCGAGCCGTAGATGCCGCGCTCCTCGGGAACGTAGCCGATGCCCGTATAGGCGATGCGGTGGCGCGGCATGCCGATCAGCTCCGTGCCGTTCATGCGCACGGAGCCCGTGGCGCGCGACAGGAGCCCGACGATGCCGCGCAGCGTGGAGGTCTTGCCGACGCCGTTCCGTCCCAGGATGGCGATGGTCTGGGCGCGCGGCACCGAGAGGCTGACCCCGTGCAGGATATGGCTCTCGCCATACCAGCCCTGGAGATTCTCGACCCAAAGCAGGGGATCATACCTCATAGCCGGCTCCGATATAGGCTTGGCGCACTGCGGGGTTGTCGCGGATCTCGCTGTAGGTGCCTTCCGCCATGAGCTCTCCGCGCACCAGGACGGTGACCCTGTCGCAGAGGCTCTCGACGACCGAGAGATTGTGCTCCACCATCACCACGGTGCGGTCCTTCGCGACGCTGCGGATCAGCTCGACGATCATCGGGATGTCTCCCGCGGCCATGCCGGCAATCGGCTCGTCGAGAAGCAGGACCTTCGGCTCCATGGCCAGGGTGGTGGCGATCTCGAGGGCGCGCTTGCGCCCGTAGGAAACCTCCGAGCACAGACGATCCGCCAGCGGCCTCAATCCGACGCGGTCCAGCAGGCGGTCGGCATCGTCGTCGAAGCGACGCAGAACGCGCGAAGGTTGCCAGAACTGATGGCTGGAACCATGGCGGCGCTGGAGCGCGACACGCACGTTCTCCCGCAATGTCAGGCCGGGAAAGATCGAGGAAATCTGGAACGAGCGGCACAGCCCGCGCAAGGCGACGTCGGCAGGCCCTTTGCTCGTGATGTCCTCGCCTTTGAGGAAGATGCTGCCCGAGGTGGTGGAGTGAAACCGGGTCAGGAGGCCGAAGAGCGTGGTCTTTCCGGCGCCGTTCGGGCCGATGAGGGCGTGGATGCTGCCTTCATGCACCTTGAGGTCCACGTTCTTGACGGCGAGAAAGCCGCCGAAACTCTTGCTCACCTGCCGGGCCTCGAGAACGATGCTCATGGGGTCGCCGCTCCATCGAAGGGTGTGAACTTGGTGAAGAGTGGCCGCGTGCTGGCGAGCGCGGGACGCTCCTTCAGCGCGGAAACCAGTGCGGACAAGTATGGGCGGTCTGCGGATTCGTAGGCATCGCCAAACCGCATGTGCAGGTATTCGACCACGATCACCGGCAGGAAGGCCGCGATCCCGGGCCGGGCCAGCAGGGCGTCGCCCTGCTCGACGATCAACTGCTCCAGCCGATCGAGGCTGCGGTTCATGGCGGCCTGCCGACGGTGGGCGACAGGGGAGGAATCGAAGGCCGTGTCGCTGACCGACCCCGAGGTCACCATGCGCCCCGCCATGATGGCGGCGGCGGCGTCGATGATGCCGAAGCAGATGCCGCCGAGCTGACGCTGGGCGTCGGTTTGAAACCAGAGACGCTCCGCATCGTTCGAACGGCGCGCCGCGAAGTCGGCGATCACGAGCGATTCCGTGATCGTCTGCCCGCCGCTCCCGTCGCCCGCTTCGAGAACCAGAGCCGGGACCCGGCCGGCCGGGTTGTGCTCCAGCAGGTCCGGAGGATTCTGCCAGGGATCGAGGATCACGATCTCCAGCCCTGCGAGGCGCGCCTCCAGGCACATGACGCACGCCAGACGCGCGTATGGAGATGTCGGACTGACATAGAGTCTCATGGGAAATCTCCGCCATCGAGGACCTGCTCTGTCGAGCAGGTCCAAGCGGTTCTGAGGACCGGCGCGGGAGCGATCCCGCCCGGCTGGATCACTTCACGTGCGGGCAGCCGCTTTCCTTGGCGGTGCGGAACAGGCCCTCGGCCGGGATCTTGGCAACGATCTTGTAGAGATCGTTCGGTCCCTTCGATTCCGCAGGCGTCTTCACCTCGACCAGCAGCATGTCGTAGGTCACGCGGCCGTTCGCCTGAATGCGCGGGTTCTCCCAGAGGCCGCTCGAGATGGGCAGCTCGCGCATCTTCGCCGCCACCTTGTCCGGATCGTCCGTTCCGGCTGCCTTCACGGCTTCCAGATAATGCGTGACCGCGCCATAGGCGCCCATCTGGCCCATGGTCGGAGTCTTGCCGCCGTTCTTCGCCATCATTCTCTTGGCCAGCGCGCGGGTCTTGTCGTTCAGGTCCCAGTAGGTCGAGACCGACATGCGCATGCCCTTGGAGGCATCGAGGGTCAGCGCCTCGATGTTGTTCGTGTAGACCATCATGGCGGCGAGCTTGTCGCCGAGCCCGAACTGTCCCGCCTGCTTCACGGTGGTCTCGAGATCGGTGCCCGCATTGGCGAGGCCGATGACGTCGGCGCCCGACCCTTGAGCCGTCAGCAGCGCCGAGGCCATGTCGTTCGAGTTGAGCGGATGCAGGGTCTGCCCGAGCACCTTGCCGCCGGCGGCCTGGATCGACTTGGTCGCGTCAGCGATGAGGGTGTGGCCGAAGACGTAGTCGGCGGCGATCAGGTACCAGGTCTTCTTGCCGTCCGCGACGATGCGCGAGGTCACCGCACGCGACAGTTCCTGAGTGGAAGGCGCGAACTGGAAGCCGTAGGGCGAGCATTGCGCTTCCGAGAAGTTCGGCGCAAAGGCGCCGCTGGCCAGCGTGAACACCTTGGCCTCGGCGGCGCGCGCCTGAGCCGCGAGACCGACGGCGCTCGATCCGCCGAGGGTGATGGCGCGAACGCCCTGCTCCTCGATGAAGCGCTGGGCCTGGGCCGAGCCGACGTCCGGCTTGTTCTGGTGGTCCGCATGCACGACTTCGATGGGGCGGCCCAGCACCTTGCCGCCTGCATCCTCAACGGCCATCTGCACGGCCATGAGCGTGCCGGGGCCTCCGTTGGCCGCGAAGATGCCGGACATGTCGTCGAGCACCAGGATCTTCAGCGGGCCGCTCTGGGCGACGGCCGCCATGGGCAGGGCCGTCGACAGAAGCGCGGCTCCCAGCAGTGTCTTCCACTTGTTGTTCATGTCTTCCTCCCTCTTGTTCGGCAGGTCTTGCGGATGTCGTCATCCGCACGACGTTGGGACTGCCTGCCAAGTCCCTTCAGATTTCCGTTCCCTCACGATGCCCGGGCAATGTGCTGCCTCTATTGCAGGGTGAAAGGATTGGAAATTCTCGATTTCGGATTGATGAAGACGCTCTTCGTCTCAAGGTATTCGTAGATCGCGGCCTTGCCGTTCTCGCGCCCGATGCCCGAAGACTTGAAGCCGCCGAACGGCGCCATGTAGCTGACCACGCGATAGGCATTCACCCAGACGGTGCCGGCCCGCAGCTTGCGCGGCAGCGTGATCGCGCGCTCCAGGCTCTGGCTCCACAATCCGGCGGCCAGCCCGTAGGGAGTATCGTTGGCAAGCGCCACCGCTTCCTCGTCGGTCCGGAACTTGAGAACCGAGAGGACCGGTCCGAACACCTCTTCCCTCGCAATGCGCATGGAGTTGTCCACGCCTGTGAAGATGGTGGGCTCGACGAACCAGCCTTCCTTCAGGCCCTCGGCATCCGGCCGCTTGCCGCCGAGCGCGCAGACGGCGCCCTCGGACCGGGCGATATCGATGAGTTCGAGCGTCTTTGCCAATTGCGGTTCGGTCGCGATGGGGCCTACATCGGTATTGTCGCTGCGCGGGTCGCCGAGGCGGGCCTGCCGCATCCGCTCGATCAGCCGCTCGACGAAGCTGTCGTGGATGCTCTCGTGAACGAGCAGGCGCGAACCGGCCATGCAGGTCTGCCCTGCCGCCGCGAAGATGCCCGAGATGACGCCCTTGACCGCAGCGTCGAGATCGGCGTCCTCGAAGATGATGTGGGGCGACTTGCCGCCGAGCTCCAGCGACACGCGCTTGAAGCTTTCCGCCGCCGCGCGCGAGACCAGCCGTCCTCCCACGTCGGATCCCGTGAAGGCGATGCGGTCGACCAGCGGGTGCTCGGCGAGCGCCGCGCCGGCCTCGTGGCCGAAGCCGGTGACCACGTTGACGACGCCGGGAGGAAAGCCCGCCTGCTCGAAAAGCTCGAGGAAAGCCAGCATCGAAACGGATGCATGCTCCGACGGCTTGATGACAACCGTGTTGCCGGCCGCAAGGGCGGGCGCGAGCTTCCACACGGTCAGGAGCAGCGGCGAATTCCACGGCGTGATGGCCCCGACGACGCCGATCGGCTCGTAGCGGATGTAGTGGAGCATGTCCCCTTTATCGATTGGCGTCACCGCGCCTTCGATCTTGTCCGCGAGACCCCCATAATACTGGAACCAGCGCGGAATGTAGCGCATCTGCCCCAGCATCTCGATCATGAGCTTGCCGTTGTCCCGCACCTCGAGTTCGGCGAGGCGCTGGGCGTTCTTCTCGATGAGATCTGCGAGGCGGTACAGGAGCATCCCGCGATCGCTGGCGAGCATCTTCGACCATGGGCCGGATGTGAATGCGGTGTGCGCGGCGCGAACGGCCCGATCGACATCGTCGGCATTCCCGCGCGGGAGGCGCGCCCAGGGCTTTCCGCTGTAGGGATCCTTCGTCTCGAACCAGTTCCCCGACGAAGACTCGCACCACTCGCCTTCGATCAGCATGCGGAAGTCCTGGAGCGGCGATGCTTCGACGATTGAGGATCCCACGTCACTCTCCCGTTCAGGTGACGACGGCACGGTGTTCAGAGATTCCAAACCACGGCGTCGTCTTATGCTTCATTGTTATGTATCTATGTCTACCATGGTAGAATTCAGCTGAGCAATAGAGAAAATCTCCTATAGTGGATTTTTGATCTGGGCGTGCCCTAGGCTCCATTATTGAACCTAAGGTTGCAGAGCCGGCGTAATCCGACGCTCGGCGCTCCTGGGCTCCTTGGTTCAGAAAAATGTCGGGAGAGATCAGCAGCGCCGAAGACGCAGCCCTTTAAGGCTTGAGCCCGGCCGCTAGGTCCAGGGAACTTCCCCAATGCCGGTTCAGGTCCGGCCACGTGGCACGGCCGGCTCCGCGGGCCGGCTCATGGGCGCAGGTCCGATGTCCGGAAACTTCTGCTGCAGGAGCGCTCGGCTCATAGACTGCAGCATGAGCATCAACGATTCATGGCACTGCCGCCGCAAGGCATGAGCTCATGCGGCGGCTATACGGTTTTAGCGTCCCCAGCGCAGGACCATCGGGTCGAGGCGCCGGGCGACCTCGATGAGGCCTTTTCTCGTTTCCGGGTGCAGCGGCTGCAACGGATGGCGCACCGCTTCCGAGCGGATCACCCCGCCTTCCTTCATGAGCACCTTGGCGGCCAAGAGCCCGCATTGCCGGTTCTCGTAATTGATCAGCGGCAGCCAGCGCTCATAGGCTGCGGCCGCCTCCTCGCGGTTGCCGGCGAAGTACGGATCGATGATCTGACGGATTCCGTCCGGATAGGCGCCGCCGGTCATGGCGCCCATGGCGCCCGCATCGAGGTCGGCCATGAGGGTGATCGCCTCCTCGCCGTCCCACGGCCCTTCGATCGCCTCGCCCCCGAGCGCGATAAGGTCGCGCAGCTTCGTGGCTGTGCCCGCCACCTCGATCTTGAAGTAGGAGACGTTGGCGATCTCCTTCGCCATGCGGGCGAGAAACGGTGCCGACAGCGAAGTGCCGGCCATGGGGGCATCCTGGATCATGATCGGAATGCCGATCTCGTCCGACACCCGGCGGAAGAACTCGTAGATGCCGGGCTCCGACACCCGCAGGGTCGCGCCGAAGAACGGCGGCATGATCATCACCATGGCAGCGCCAGCCTCCTGTGCGCGGCGGCTGCGCTCGGCGCAGATCTCCGTCGAGAAATGGCTGGTCGTGACGATCACCGGAACACGACCGGCGACATGATCGAGCACCGTCGTCATGACGGCGTCGCGCTCATCGTCGCGGAGCAGGAACTGCTCGGAGAAATTCGCCAGGATGCAGAGGCCGTCGGAACCCGCGTCGATCATGAAGTCGACGGCACGCTTCTGGCC
The DNA here is from genome assembly GCF_016427565.1 of Microvirga splendida. Lineage (GTDB taxonomy): Bacteria > Pseudomonadota > Alphaproteobacteria > Rhizobiales > Beijerinckiaceae > Microvirga > Microvirga splendida. The sequence goes on along the minus strand of NZ_JAELXT010000001.1, from coordinate 39,397 downwards.
CTCCAGATCGAGGCGGCCGCTATCGTCGAAGATTGTGGGCGCCACCGGAAACACACCACGATAGGGGCGGGTGGAACTCCTGCCGGCTGCGAGCATGATCTCTTCCTTCTTGATGTTGCTTCTCGTTGTCTAATGATTGTCGCGCGGAACGGGCGAACCCGTACGGCCCACAAGAAAGTCCAGGTCGACACCTTTGTCGGCCTGCAGAACATGGTCGACATATATCTTGGCCCAACCGCGGGTGGCATGCGGCTCCGGCGGAACCCAGGCGGCACGACGGCGCTCCATCTCCTCGGCCTCCACGTGAAGGTGCAGGCTGCGGGCCGGCACATCGAGGGTGATCAGGTCGCCGTTCTGCACCAGAGCCAGCGGCCCGCCGGCGGCAGCCTCGGGCGCCACGTGCAGCACCACCGTGCCATAGGCCGTGCCCGACATGCGCGCATCCGAGATGCGGATCATGTCGCGAATGCCTTTTTTCAGAAGCTTCTGCGGCAGGGGCATGTTGCCCACCTCGGCCATGCCGGGATAGCCTTTGGGTCCGCAGTTCTTGAGCACCATGATGCAGGTCTCGTCGATGTCGAGATCCTCGTCGTCGATGCGATGATGCAGATCCTCGATGGTCTCGAACACGACGGCGCGGCCGGTGTGCTGCATCAGTTCGGGCGAGGCGGCCGACGGCTTGATGACGGCGCCGTTCGGCGCGAGATTTCCCTTGAGGATGGCGATTCCGGCCTCCGGCTTGAACGGTTCCTCGAAGGTGGTGATCACCTCGCGGTTCCAGCACGGCGCGTCCTGCACGTTGTCCCAGATCGGCTTGCCGTTGACGGTGAGCGCATCCTTGTGCAGCAGGCCGCGCTCGCCGAGCGTACGTAGGACCACCGGCAGGCCGCCGGCATAATAGAAATCCTCCATCAGGAAGCGGCCCGAGGGCATCAGGTCGACGAGGCAGTGGATGTCACGGCCGAGCCGGTCGAAGTCGTCGAGCGTCAGGTCGATGCCGCAACGGCCGGCGATGGCCAGGAGATGCACCACCGCATTGGTCGAGCCGCCGATGGCGGCGAGCGTGCGTACGGCGTTCTCGAAAGCCTGGCGCGTCATGATCCTGGAGAGCACGACATCCTCGCGCACCATCTCGACGATGCGGCGGCCCGCCATGCGGGCGAGCTGGTTGCGGCGCGCGTCCGAGGCCGGGATGGCGGCATTCTCCGGCAGGCCGACGCCGAGCGCCTCCACCATGGACGCCATGGTGGAGCCGGTGCCCATGGTCATGCAGTGGCCGGCCGAGCGGTTCATGCCGGCTTCCGCCTCGTGGAACTCCTGCAGGGTGACCTCGCCGGCGCGAAGCTGCTCGCTCATGGAGATGATGTTGGTGCCGGACCCGATATACTTGCCGCGATAGACGCCGCGCAGCTGCGGGCCGCCGGAGACGCCGATGGTGGGCAGGTCGGCGGAGGCTGCGCCCATGAGCAGGGCAGGAGTGGTCTTGTCGCAGCCCATGAGGAGCACGACGCCGTCGAGGGGATGGGCGCGGATGGCCTCCTCCACGTCCATGGCGGCGAGGTTGCGGAAAAGCATGGCCGTGGGGCGCATGGTCACCTCGCCGAGCGAGGAGACAGGGAACTCGAGCGGAAAGCCGCCGGCGTCGAGCACGCCGTACTTCACGTGCTCGGCCAGGGTGCGGAAATGGGCATTGCAGGGGGTGAGCTCTGACCAGGTGTTGCAGATGCCGATGACGGGACGGCCTTCGAACTGGTCCTGGGGGAAGCCGCTGTTCTTCAAAAACGAGCGGTAATAGAAACCCATCTTGTCCTGGCGCCCGAACCACGCCTGGCTGCGCAAGGGACGCTTCTTGTCTTCGCTCATTGCTTCCCGCCTCTGAAACCCGAGCGCCGGCCAAGGAGGTCTGGAGGACCGCGACTTTGGTCGTATAGGCGCTCTCGATGTTTCATATAATAGTACTAATAGGCAGCTGTTAAGGCTGCTAAAGTCGAAGAGCAACGACAAATTTAGGGAGAAACGCATGAAGGCCCGTCATCTTCTGACGACAATCGGCATGGCCGCACTGATGCTGTCCTCAGGCGCCGCTTACGCCCAGAGCAAAATGACCGTCGGGTTCTCGCAGGTCGGTTCGGAGTCCGGCTGGCGGGCCGCCGAGACGAAGGTCTCGAAAATCGAGGCCGAGAAGCGCGGCATCGACCTCAAGATTTCCGATGCGCAGCAGAAGCAGGAGAACCAGATCCGCGCCGTGCGCTCCTTCATCGCGCAGGGCGTCGATGCCATCTTCATCGCGCCGGTCGTCTCCACGGGCTGGGACTCGGTTCTCAAGGAAGCCAAGGACGCCAAGATCCCGGTGGTCCTGCTCGACCGCTCCATCGAGACGAAGGACGATTCCCTCTATCTCACGGCCGTGACCTCCGACACCGTCTATGAGGGCAAGGTGGCCGGCGAGTGGCTGGCCAAGGAGACTGGCGGCAAGTGCAACGTGGTCGAGCTCCAGGGCACGGTCGGCTCGAGCCCGGCGATCAACCGCAAGAAAGGCTTCGATCAGGTCGTGGCGGCCAATCCCGGCATGAAGATCATCCGCACCCAGTCCGGCGACTTCACCCGCACCAAGGGCAAGGAAGTCATGGAAAGCTTCATCAAGGCCGAAGGCGGCGGCAAGAACATCTGCGCCGTCTATGCCCATAACGACGACATGGCCATCGGCGCCATCCAGGCCATCAAGGAAGCCGGCCTGAAGCCCGGCAAGGACATCAAGGTCGTGTCCATCGACGCGGTGCCGGATATCTTCAAGGCCATGGCGGACGGCGAAGCCAACGTGACCGTCGAGCTGACGCCCAACATGGCAGGCCCGGCATTCGACGCGCTGCTCGCCTTCAAGAAGGACGGCAAGCAGCCGCCGAAGTGGATCCAGACGGAGTCCAAGGTCTACACGCCCGAGACCGCGCAGGCCGAATACGAAAAGCGCAAGGATCTCTACTGAGATCATCCAACCGCGAGGGCGGCAGGCGGCACCCGCCTGCTGCCCTTCCAACCCCGCCGGTCTGCGGCGGCTTTGCGCATGGGCTGGTGAGGACGGGATGCAGCCAACAAGGGAACGGCCTGAACTTCTCGAGATCAGGGGGCTGACGAAGGGGTTTCCGGGCGTGCTGGCGCTCGATCATGTGGACTTCACCCTTCATGCGGGTGAGATCCACGGCCTGCTCGGCGAGAACGGCGCCGGCAAGTCGACTCTGATCAAAGTGCTGACGGGCGTGTTCAGGCGCGATGCCGGAACGGTTCGCCTCGACGGGCAGGAGATTACGGCACGCGACCCGGCCGATGCGCTCTCGCTCGGCATCGGCACGGTTTATCAGGAGGTCAATCTTCTGCCGAACCTGTCCGTGGCGGAAAACCTCTTCATCGGCCGCCAGCCCCATCGTTTCGGCCTCGTGCGCACGGGCGAGATGCGGCGCCGCGCGGCCGAGCTTCTGTCCGGCTATGGCCTCGCGATCGATGTGGCCAATCCCCTCGGGAGCTTCTCCGTCGCCGTCCAGCAGATCATCGCGATTGCGCGTGCGGTCGATCTTTCCGCCAAGGTGCTCATCCTCGATGAGCCGACGGCGAGCCTCGACGCGCAGGAGGTCGAGAGTCTTTTCGAGATTCTGAAGGGCCTCAAGGCTCGCGGCATCGGCATCGTGTTCGTCACGCATTTCCTCGATCAGGTCTATGCCGTCTGCGACCGCATCACCGTGCTGCGCAACGGCCGTCTCGTGGGCTCGAAGCCCATCGCCGAGCTGCCGCGGATCGAGCTCGTGTCCATGATGCTGGGGCGTGAGCTCGCGGACGAGGCCTTGCACCGCAACCAGCGCCCCGCCGTCACCGGAGAGCCGCTCGTGGCCTTCAAGAATTACGGCAGGCGGCGCCTCATCGAGCCTTTCGATCTTGCCGTGCGCCCCGGCGAGGTGGTGGGACTGGCCGGCCTCCTGGGTTCGGGCCGCACCGAGACCGCGAAACTCATCTTTGGGGTCGAGCGCGCGGACAGCGGGCAGGCCTTCGTCGATGGGAAGCCCGTGCGCATCGCGACCCCGCGCGATGCCGCCCGCCTGCGGTTCGGCTTCACGCCCGAAGACCGCAAGACGGAAGGCATCGTGGCGGAGCTGTCGATCCGCGAGAACATCGTTCTGGCCCTGCAGGCGCAGCGCGGCTGGCTGCATCAGATCCCCCGAGGCAAGCAGGAGGAGATCGCCAACCGCTTCATCAAGCTTCTCGACATCCGGACGCCGGATGCGGAAAAGCCCATCGGCCTTCTTTCGGGCGGCAACCAGCAGAAGGCGCTGCTCGCCCGCTGGCTCGCCACCGAGCCGCGCTTCCTCATCCTCGACGAGCCGACGCGCGGCATCGATGTGGGCGCCCACGCCGAGATCATCCGTCTCATCGAGCGCCTGTGCGAGGACGGCCTTGCTCTTCTCGTCATCTCCTCGGAACTGGAGGAGATCGCCTCCTACAGCGACCGCGTCGTGGTGCTGCGCGACCGGCGGCATGTCCGCGAACTCTCAGGCGCCGAGGTGAGCGCGGATACCATCATGACAACCATTGCGAGCCACTGATGAGCAGCGTGATCCAAGCCAGTGCTCCGCGCACGCTCCCCAAGGGGCTTCCGCAGGTTGCGGCGCTCCTGATCGTCTTTCTCGTCAACTGGCTCGTCTTCCGCGACTTCTTCGCCCTGCGCCTTCAGGACGGCCGTCTCTTCGGCAGCCTGATCGACGTGCTGAACCGGGGCGCCCCGGTGGCCATTCTGGCGCTGGGCATGACGCTGGTCATCGCAACGCGCGGGATCGATCTCTCCGTCGGCGCCGTCATGGCCATTGCGGGCGCAACGGCGGCAGCCCTGACGGCCGAGGGGTATCCGCTGCCGGTGGCGCTCGCCGCCGCGGCCGGCGTGGGACTGGCCTGTGGCCTGTGGAACGGCATTCTCGTGGCCGTTCTCGAGATCCAGCCTTTCGTGGCCACCCTGATCCTGATGGTGGCCGGGCGCGGCTTCGCGCAGCTCATCACCGAGGGACAGATCATCACCTTCGTGAGCGACGGCTTCGCGGCCATCGGCAGCGGCTCCTTCCTGATGCTGCCGATGGCTGTGATGATCGCCCTCGTGATGCTTCTCATCACGCATCTCGTGGTCCGATACACGGCGCTCGGCCTCTTTATCGAAGCAATCGGCGCCAATGTCCGCTCCAGCGCCTATGCGGGCGTCGGCACCAAGGCGGTGACCATTGCGGTGTATATGTGGTGCAGCCTCTGTGCGGCCATCGCGGGCCTGATCGTGACCGCCGACATCCGGGGGGCCGACGCCAACAATGCCGGCCTCTGGCTCGAGCTCGACGCGATCCTGGCCGTGGTCGTGGGCGGCACGTCCCTGTTCGGCGGACGCTTCAGCCTCGTCCTCGCCGTCATCGGCGCCCTCATCATCCAGGCCATGAACACGGGCATTCTGCTGAGCGGCTACCCGCCCGAGTACAACCTCATCGTGAAGGCCATCGTCGTGCTGGCCGTGCTCCTGGCCCAATCGCCCGTTCTGACGGCCGTGCGCGCCGTGTTGAGGAGGAAGGCATGATCCGGCGCCATCTCCCTGTTCTCATTACGCTCGCGGTCTTCATCGTCGGCTACCTGATCTGCCTGGCGCAGTTTCCGAGCTTCGCCTCGACCCGCGTGATCGGCAATCTCCTGACCGACAACGCGTTCCTCGGCATCGTCGCGGTCGGCATGACCTTCGTGATCCTGTCCGGGGGGATCGACCTGTCGGTCGGGTCGGTGATCGCCTTCACGGGCGTGTTCCTGGCGGTCGCCATCGAACGCTACGGGATCAATCCCTATCTGGCCTTCGTGCTCGTTCTCGGCATCGGGGCCCTGTTCGGCGCAGGAATGGGGCTGCTGATCCATGCCTTCCAGATCCCGGCCTTCATCGTGACCCTCGCCGGCATGTTCCTGGCTCGCGGCCTGTGCTTCGTGCTGACCACGGACTCGATTCCGATCAATGCGCCGGCCTATGGCCAGATCACGGAGATCGCCTTTGTCATGCCGGGCGGAGGAAGGCTGACCTTCATCGCCATCGTCATGCTCGTGACCTTCGCCGCCGGCATCGTCCTGGCCCATTTCACGCGCTTCGGCGCCAATGTTTATGCTCTCGGCGGCAACAGGACGTCGGCCGAGCTGATGGGCGTTCCCGTCGGGAGGACGACGATCGGGATCTACATGCTGTCGAGCCTCCTCGCCGCGCTCGCCGGGATCGTGTTCTCGTTCTATACGTCGGCAGGCTATTCCCTGGCCGCGACGGGCGTGGAACTCGACACGATCGCCGCAGTGGTCATCGGCGGCACCCTGTTGACAGGCGGCTACGGGACGATCATCGGCACTCTTGTCGGGGTGCTGATCCAGGGGTTGATCCAGACCTACATTACCTTTGAGGGAACCCTGAGTTCCTGGTGGACGAAAATCGCCATCGGTGCTCTCCTGTTCGCATTCATCGTGCTGCAGCGGGGATTGTCGGCGGCATCTCTTCGGTCCCGATAGAAGTGAGAGAACAGGGCCATGGTGTTGATGAACGGCTTCCAGAAATCCCCGAGAGCGCGCTCGGCCCACGACCTCGTGGCCCATGGAATCGGCCAGAACATCATGCAGGGTCGCTTTCCCATCGGCAGCATCCTGCCCGGCGATGCCGAGCTGATGGAGTTCTTTGGAGTTTCCCGTACGGCACTTCGAGAGGCTTTGAAGACCCTGGCCGCGAAGGGGCTGATCGAGTCCAAGACCAAGGTCGGCACCAAGGTCCTGGACCGCAACAACTGGAACATGTTCGATGCCGACATTCTGGAGTGGCATCTCCAGATGGGGGTCGATGCCCGCTTCCTGGGATGGCTTTTCGAGATCCGGCAGACCCTGGAGCCGCTCGCCTGCGCCACGGCGGCCCTGCGGCGGACGCAGCAGCAGCTGGACGCCATGCACAAAGCCCTGCAGGCCATGTACGGCTGCGAGAGCAATCGGCAGGGGTTCACCAAGGCCGACCTCGCCTTCCACCAGGCCATCCTGGAGGCGTCAGGCAATCCGTTCCTGCAGTCCATCGGTTCCGTGATCGGCGCCGCGCTCGCCACATCGTTCACCATCAGCTCCCCCGTCTCGAGCGATGATCGCTTCCAGGAGGTGATGCGCCAGCATCAGGCCGTCTTCGACGCCATCGAGCAGCGCCAGCCGTCCGCCGCGAGTGATGCCATGGCGGCTCTCATCCTGCAGGCGGCCGAGCGGGTTCAGATCATGCATGCCGAGAGTTCGCTGACCAGCATTCAGATCCATGCCTTCTCGGGATCCGACTGACGGAAGCAGGACTGCCGCTCCTAAAGGAAGGTTGTGGAGGGGCGAGTGTTGTTCCCTTCAATAGTAGTATAGTATGATTTATCGGCGGACGTGACAGCCTTAACACTTGGTCCGCCACCAGAGATGCCAGGGCTCAGCCAGGAGTCCTGCTCTAAAAAGATCAGCAGCCGCTCCCGGTCGTGGCCGAAGCGCAAGCTGACGAAAGTCCTTGAGCGAAGAGTGCTGGAGATAGGTCCGGCGGAACGACAACGCCGGACACGGACAAAAGGGAGAACGATCTTGAAGACGTATACGACCACATTGGCGGCCGTGGCTCTCGGAGCTTTCGGCGTGCTTGGCGCCGCTCAGGCGCAGGACAAGGGAACCGTCGGCGTGGCCATGCCCACGAAGTCATCCGCGCGCTGGATCGACGATGGCAACAACATGGTCAAGGTGCTGAAGGAGAAGGGCTACAACGTCGATCTGCAATACGCGGACGATGATATTCCGAACCAGCTCTCCCAAGTCGAGAACATGATCACCAAGGGCTCCAAGGTGCTGGTGATCGCAGCCATCGACGGCACGACCCTGTCAGACGCGCTGCAGCAGGCTGCCGACAAGGGCATCAAGGTGATCGCCTATGACCGCCTGATCCGCAATTCCAAGAATGTCGACTACTACGCCACCTTCGACAACTTCCAGGTCGGCGTGCTTCAGGGCGGTTACATCGAGAAGGCGCTCGGCCTGAAAGAGGGCAAGGGGCCGTTCAACGTCGAGCTGTTCGGCGGCTCGCCGGACGACAACAATGCCTACTTCTTCTACAACGGCGCCATGTCCGTCCTTGAGCCCTACATCAAGAGCGGCAAGCTCAAAGTGCAGAGCGGCCAGATGGGGATGGACAAGGTCTCGACCCTGCGCTGGGATGGCGCGGTTGCTCAATCGCGCATGGATAACCTGCTCAGTGCCTTCTACACCGACAAGCGGGTCGATGCGGTTCTCTCGCCCTACGACGGCCTGAGCATCGGCATCATCTCCTCTCTCAAGGGCGTCGGCTACGGCACGGCCCAGCAGCCGATGCCGGTCATCACCGGCCAGGATGCGGAGGTGCCTTCCGTGAAATCGATTCTGGCCAAGGAGCAGACCCAAACGGTGTTCAAGGACACCCGCGAGCTTGCGAAGGTCGCAGCCAACATGGTCGACGCCGTGCTCTCGGGCAAGCAGCCCGAGGTCAACGACACGAAGACTTACGAGAACGGCGTGAAGACCGTGCCGTCCTACCTGTTGAAGCCGGTCAATGTCGATGCGTCTAACTGGAAGGAAGTTCTGGTCGGTAGCGGCTATTACAAGGAAACCGAGTTCAAGTAACTGAGTCGATACAGGCGGACCCTGCGCACCCGCGCGGGGTCCTTGCTCGTTTCTGAAGAGGCTGCCCGTCCGGTGCGGCTTGAGGTCATGCGATGAATGCGATCCTTGAAATGCAGGGGATCACCAAGACGTTTCCGGGCGTAAAGGCGCTCGACGACGTCAACATCACCGTTCGGGCCGGCGAGATCCACGCGCTGGTCGGTGAGAACGGCGCAGGCAAGTCTACGCTCATGAAGGTTCTGAGCGGCGTCTACCCGCACGGTTCCTATTCCGGCTCGATCTTTTACGAAGGCGAGGAGCGCCGCTTCAAGGGCATTGCCGACAGCGAGTCGCTCGGCATCATCATTATCCATCAGGAATTGGCGTTGGTGCCGCTCCTGTCGATCGCAGAGAACATCTTTCTCGGCAACGAGCAGGCGAAATACGGCGTGATCGACTGGTCGCTGGCGTTTTCCCGCACCAAGGAACTGCTCAAGGTCGTCGGACTCAACGAGTCGCCCGAAACGCTCGTGACCAATCTCGGAGTCGGCAAGCAGCAACTCGTGGAGATCGCCAAAGCGCTCTCGAAAAAGGTCAAGCTTCTGATCCTCGATGAGCCAACCGCCAGCCTGAACGAGAAGGACAGCGACGCACTTCTGAACCTGCTGCTTCAGTTCAAGGCTCAGGGCATCTCCTCAATCCTGATCTCGCACAAGCTGAACGAAATCTCGAAGGTTGCCGATTCGATCACGGTTCTTCGGGATGGCGGTACGGTCGAGACGCTGAACTGCCGGGCGCAGACCATCAGTGAGGACCGCATCATCCGCGGCATGGTGGGTCGCACCATGGAAGACCGCTATCCCAAGCGCGATCCGAACATCGGCGAGACGATTTTCCAGGTCGAGAACTGGTCCGCATATCACCCGATCCACAGCCACGTGCAGGTGGTCAAAGACGTCAACCTGAACATTCGGCGTGGCGAGATCGTCGGCATCGCAGGGCTGATGGGAGCAGGACGGACCGAGTTCGCCATGAGCCTCTTCGGACGCAGCTATGGCCGGAACATTTCGGGCCGTGTGATGCTCCACGGGCAGGAGATCGACGTGAGCACGGTGGAGAAGGCCGTCTCCAGCGGGATCGCCTATGCCACCGAGGATCGCAAGACCTATGGCCTGGTTCTGGCCGAAGACATTCGCAAGAACGTGACCCTCGCCAATCTGGAAGGGGTTTCCAAGAATTTTGTCATCGATGACATCCGGGAACTGGCGGTCGCCAACGATTACCGCGCCAAGATGCGCATCCGCAGTCCCAGCGTCTTCCAGGAGACAGTGAATCTGTCGGGTGGCAACCAGCAGAAGGTCGTGTTGAGCAAATGGCTCTTCTCCGACCCGGAGATCCTCATTCTCGACGAGCCGACCCGGGGCATCGACGTGGGCGCAAAGTACGAAATCTACACGATCATCAACAGGTTGGCCGATGCCGGCAAAGGTGTTCTCATGATATCCTCCGAGATGCCGGAACTGCTCGGTATGTGCGACCGGATCTATGTGATGAACGAGGGCTCCCTGATTGCCGAACTCGACATCGCCGAGGCGTCCCAGGAGAAGATCATGCATGCCATCGTAAAGTCGGGGAGGCGCTGAGATGGATACGAGAACAGCCGACGAGCTTTCGCTTTCCCATCAGAAGACATCATGGATGGAGTTCATCAAGGCTCACTTCCGCGATTATGGCATGCTGCTGTCCCTGCTGGTCATCATGCTTTTCTTTCAGGTGGTCACGAACGGCACCCTGCTGCGGCCCCTCAATCTCACTAACTTGGTGCTGCAGAACAGCTATATCGTCATTATGGCGCTCGGCATGCTGCTTGTCATCGTAGCCGGGCACATCGATCTCTCCGTCGGTTCCATCGTCGGCTTCGTCGGCGGCCTGGCCGCCATGATGATGGTCAGGTGGGGGTTCGATCCGGTGACGACCACCATCGCCTGCCTGATCATAGGCGGTCTCATCGGCGCGGCCCAGGGCTATTGGGTGGCGTATTTCAAGGTACCTTCCTTCATCGTGACGCTTGCCGGCATGCTCGTGTTCAAAGGGCTGACCCTGGCACTCCTCGGCGGCATGTCGGTCGGTCCGTTCCCGGTGGCGTTTCAGCGGCTGAGCTCCGGCTTCATCCCTGACGTTTTCGGCGGGGAGGGGTTCAACTATACGGCTCTATTCCTGGGCATCGCGAGCGTCGCGGCGATTATCTATTTCAGCCTCCGCAGCCGCGCGAACCAGCTCAAGCATGCCGTCGAGACCGCGCCCTTCGGCCTCTTTCTGTTCAAGAACGGCCTGCTTGCCGTTCTCGTGATCGCGTTCTGCTACCTGATGGCGACCTATCGCGGGCTGCCGAACGTCCTTGTCATCATGGCGGTGCTGATCGCACTGTATGCCTTCGTGACCAACCGCACCACCATCGGCCGGAGGGTCTATGCCCTCGGGGGTAACGAAAAGGCGGCGAAGCTCTCTGGCATCAAGACCGAGCGGCTGACCTTTCTCACTTTCGTCAATATGGGCGTCCTGGCGGGTCTCGCCGGCCTGATCTTCGCGGCGCGTCTCAACACAGCCACGCCGAAGGCCGGTCTCGGATTCGAACTCGACGTGATCGCAGCCGTCTTCATCGGTGGCGCCTCGGCCACAGGCGGGGTTGGCAAGGTGACGGGTGCCGTCATCGGAGCCTTCGTCATGGGTGTGATGAACAACGGTATGTCGATCTTAGGCATTGGCATCGACTATCAGCAGGTCATCAAAGGCCTCGTGCTGCTCGCAGCCGTCTCCTTGGACGTTTACAACAGGAAGAAGTAAGACTGCACGCTTGTGAAGCCCTCATGCTCACCTCCTGATAGGCATTGCGCTTCATCAGGACCGAGCAAGCACCAGGCAGTCGAGCACGGCGCCATAATGGCAGGCGGCCGCGACGAGAACGAAGCCGTGCCAGATCGCATTCTGGAACCGCAGGCTTTCCCAGAGATGGAAGACGACGCCCGCCGTGTAGATGATCCCGCCAATCGCAAGGAGCCAGATGGTTGAGGCGGCAAGCTCGCCGAAAACGGATTCGTAGGCCATGACGCCGCTCCAACTCAGGAGCAGGTAAAGCACTATCGAGAGGCGGTCGAAACGGCCAGGAAAGCGCAATTTGAGCGCGATACCCACTGCGGACGTTAGCCAAATGCCGGCCAGGAGCGCCAGGGACTCCGCGCTCGCCTTCATTTGAGTGATGAACGGCGTGTAGGTGCCCGCAATCAGGAGATAGATGGCTGAATGGTCAAACCGCCGCAACATCCACTTGACCGGTGAGACCGGCCAGAGATTGTAGAGCGCCGACACGGTGAGCACCGCCAGCAGGCCGGTGCCATAGACCAGAATAGAGGTGAATTCCCACGCTCCCACGGTCGGCGCGGCCACGATGAGAAGGGCAATGACGGATATGGTACCGACTGTCACGCCGACAGCATGCACCATGCCGTCGGCGATCATCTCACTCCTATCGTAGTCCCACCTCACATTCGCTTCCTTGCATTGGCTGCGGAACGCCGCCGCAGGTTATGAAATGTGAACGCGGCACGCTTGAAGGATATTTGGACCTGATTCAGTGCACTTCAAGGCGAATTCATCCGCCCGATGTCGGTGATCCAGCCCAGGATACTTTCGGATATGAAATGAAGAGACAACATGTCTCCCGTCATAGGTGCGGGTCAGCCATGGTGATCCGGATGCTGAGGCGTATGAAGAAGCGATCTCTTCTGTATATGACCACATGAGATCTCAAATCAGTCCAAGTCTCGTCGCGACTTTGCCTCGATTGAACTTTGACTTAGTGGGAATCCTTGGGGCGCGAGAGGATCTGCCATGCATGACGATGAGATGTTCCCACTGGAAGCCGTCCCGTCCCGGGTGAAGTTTGCGATCCTGCGCGAGTTCAAAGGGCGCAGGCCCACCGTTCGCGAGGTCGACCGGATCTGTGATCGAAGCTGGTTGGCCGTTCCGGGAATCGGGCAGACGGCCTTGGCGAGCATCCGTCAGGCCACAGGGTATCGGCAGTCATCGTACGCTAATGCATCTGTTGCCGAGATGTCGGATGCCGAGCTTCTGATGCGCCTCGAAGCCCTGCAGGAAGAGTTCCGGAGCCTGATCAAAATTCTCAGTACAGCTCTTGCTCCGGCGTCGAAGAAACGGTTCCGCTCTGCGTCGATGCGGAGGACGCCGCTGACCGGTCACGGGCATCAAGGCTCAGGCCTCGTCTTCTGACCCGACCGTCACCTGGTGCTTCCTCTCCCCCAACGGATCCTATGTGTGGAGTACAGCAAAGCCAGCTTCAAGCTCGACAGGAGCCGTGAAATATCGTTCCTGCCTCTTATCCTTCCGATGGTCTGCTATCACTATAACGGAGTATCGTCGGGACTGTCGCGTGTTGTCCCGAGAGCTGAAACTCTGTTCTCTTGAAGGAGACCCTCAATGAGTGACTGGCGGCCATTGGAGACCGCGCCTCGGGACGGATCCAGGCTCGACGTGTGGACGGAGAATGGCGTTCGCTACATCGATGTGTTCTGGCACCAAGGTCCTGGTTTTCCCCAGGGTGCGTTCGTCTTCTACGACAGCCACCTGCGCGATTACATCGACGTGGACGACGCATCCCACTGGATGCCGCCTCCCGCACCTCCCAAGGTCGAGACATCTTCATAAAGGCCGGCGGGCAGTGGCTCAGCCTGCTGTTCCCGGCTCCCTCGAAGGATGCTCCGCTAAAGCTTCATTCAATGCGACGAGAAGGATGCCGATATCCTCGTTCAGCAGCCGGATCGCATTCCGGGCATATTCTCGGGAACGCTCCTTGCTTCTTGCAGATCCGTCATCCCAGGAGTGCGCATGCTGCTCGGCCTCGTATATTGCTCGAGCCACGAGCTCTACTGTGTGTTCGACCCTGACGCCGCTCATGATGAGGACCTCCGTTTCAAAGCGTCGAGATATGCCGGTGCGTGCCCTGTCAGATGCTTGCGAGCAGGAGGCTCGCCCCGATGAGGGTGCTGACGGAGGTCACGAAGAGGAACGAAGCCCGCCCGAGCGACGGGCCTGCATGGGAGCCGTTCCACTGTTCGTGATCGATTTTCTGTGAGCCTTGGCCGAGAGACATGAATCTATCCTGCGTTTGGGTGCGAATGCATGGTCGTCAAACGCAGGCAGCCGTCAGACTATTCCTTCACAAACTATGTATGAGTGTTTCCGAAGCTTGGCAGATCGAGGGCCTCGGGAGCGGATATGGGGATCGTCGATCTCGGCAGTGCAGAATGGACCTCTCATAGTCCCGCTCCATGCCTGTCCCTTGAGCCACGAGGGGATATTCCTAAGCATTGCCCGTCGCAGCCGCGAACTCCAGGTTCTACATCTCGCTGAAGTGACGGAGCATCCTTTCGGCGTCCGGCTCCAGGCCTGTAAAAAGCTGGAAGGCGCCGACGGCCTGGAAGACCGCCATGCCGCCGCCCGACATCGTGCGGCAGCCCTGGACGCGGGCCTGGCGCAAGAGTTCGGTCTCGAGCGGGAAGTAGACGATATCCGCGACCCAGAGGTCGGAGCGCAGAAAATTGGCAGGCACGGCCATGCCGGGATACTTCGCCATCCCGAGCGGCGTGGTGTTGACCATGCCGTCCGCCGCAGCCATCGAATCCGCCACAGGAATACCGGTTGAGGCGCGGCCCTTGCCGAAACGCTCGCACAGGGCAGCCGCGAGAGTCTCAGCGCGGGCTTGATCCGTATCGATGACGACGAGTTCGCTTGTCCCAAGGGTGAGAAGGGCATGGGCCACAGCCGCACCGGCTCCGCCGGCGCCGAACTGAACGACCCGGTTGCGGCGCACGTCGGGCAGCTCGCGCCTCATGCTCTCGGCAAAGCCCCACCAGTCGGTGTTGTGCCCGACGCGCCGCCCATCCTTCAGCACGACCGTGTTCACGGCGCCGAGCGCGGCGGCATCCGTCGACAGGTCGTCAAGGAAGGGAATGACGGACTGCTTGCAGGGATGCGTGATGTTGAGCCCGGCGAAGCCGAAGCGCTGGGCGGCCGTGAGGATCTCCGGAAGCGCGCCGGCATCGAGACCGAGCGCCTCCAGGTCGATCAGCTTGTAGACATAGCGCAAGCCCTGCTCGGCGCCCTCGCGCTCGTGGAGGGCGGGCGTCCGCGACGCCTGAATGCCGCTGCCCATCAGCCCGACGAGGACGGAGGGGCGACGCCACGAATCCGAGGCCTCGCCGATGCGGGAGAGCGGTTCAGGTGAAGGATCGCTCGCCATGAGCGTCAGGCCCTTTCCGGCTGGGCGCCGATCATGTCGAGCATGGCCCGCACGGCCACCGGGTATCCGCCGGTGCCCAGGCCGGCAATGACGGCCGTGGCGACCGGGGAGATATAGGACTTGTGATAGATCGGCTCGCGCCTGTGGATGTTCGAGATGTGAAGTTCGATGAGAGGGCCGGGAAACATCTTCAGGGCGTCCATGATCGCCATGGACGTGAAGGTGAAGGCCGCGGGGTTGATGATGATGCCGCTGCCCTCGTCGATGGCCTCATGCACCCATTCTATGATCTCGTACTCGCGGTTTGACTGCCGGAACACGATGGCCTCACCGGGTGCAGCTTCCCGGCACAGGGCTTCCACCTCGGTTAGGGTCGTGCGCCCGTAGATCTCCGGCTCGCGGGTTCCCAGGCGATTGAGGTTGGGGCCATTAAGGATGTAGATCGGCTTGCTCATGGATGCGCTTTTCTGCGGGAGGCCGGCTTATCCCTGGTAGCCAAAGAGGCGAGGCAGCCAGAGCACGGTTTCGGGCACGAAGGTCAGGATCGCCAGGGCTGCCAGCATCGCGAACAGGAACGGCAGCACGTCCCGCACGAGGCTGCGCAGCGGCGCGCCCGAGATGTTCGTCATGATGAACAGCAGCAGCCCATAGGGCGGCGTGATCAGCCCGATCATGATGTTGATCACCACGACGACGCCGAAATGCACCAGATCGATGCCCAGCGCCTGCGCCGTGGGGATGAACACCGGAACGATGATGAGCAGGATCGCCGTTCCTTCCAGCACGCAGCCGAGGAGGAGGAGCAGGACGTTCACAAGGATCAGGAAGCCGACCGGCGAGAGATCCCAGCCTGCCAGCAGCGTCTTCAGTTCATCGGGGATGTTCTCGACAGTGACGACATAATTGAACACCAGGGAGCCTGCGATCAGCATGCCGATCGAAGTGCTGGTGCGTGCGCTGATGGCCAGCGATCGGTAGAAGTCGCGCCAGCTCACGCTGCGGTAAAGACCAGCCGAAATGAGGAGCGCATAGGCTGCCGCGACAGCCGCTGCCTCGGTTGGCGTCATCACGCCGCTGTAGATGCCGCCGAGGAGCACGACCGGCATCATGAGCGAGGGAAGGGCCTCCCAGGTGATCCGCGGCAGCTTGCGTAAGGGGACGGGCTTTTCGACGGGGAAGTTCCTCCGGCGCGCCGTGATGGCCACGATGACCATCTGGCTAAGCGCCATCAGCAGGCCCGGAACGACGCCGCCGAGAAACAGGAAGCCGATGGAAGCATCGGAGACGAGAGCATAGAGCACCATCGGGATCGATGGCGGAATGATCGGTCCGATAACCGACGAGACGGCGGTCGTGGCGGCCGCGTAGCTCGGCGTATAGCGGCCGTCGCGGGTCATCATGGCCTGCATCATGCGCCCGGTGCCGGCCGCATCCGCGATGGCCGAGCCGGACATGCCGGCGAAGATGATGCTCTGTAGGATGTTGACCTGGGCGAGACCGCCGCGAAAGCGGCCGACGAGCGCATTGCAGAACGTCATGAGGCGGTCGGTCATGCTGCCGATATTCATGAATTCCGCGGCCAGGATGAAGAGCGGCACCGACAGGATGACGTAGTTGGAATACATCCCGTTCAGAAGCTGCTCGGCGGCCGTTCCCATGTCCAGGCCTGCAAGCAGCAGGTACAGGATGGAGCCGGCAATCATCGCGTGACCGATGGGCAGCCCGAGGAACGCGAGGGCAGTGATCGCGACGAGCGCGAGCGAGAAGGGACTGGCCAGGTTCATACGCCGGAATTCGCCTTGGTGGGATCGGATCCGTCCGGCGCCACACCGCGCAAGGCCTGCCAGGCCAGCCAGAGGTAGCGGGCGATGGTGGCTACGACGAAGACGATGTAGATCGAGAACAGCCAGTCGAAGCGGATCTTGAGATAGCCGGTCTTCTCCACCTTCATGAAGGTGACGTAATCGAGAACTGCCGGAAACGAGATCGCATACAGGGTAATCAGCGCCACGGCGGTGACGAGCCCCATGATCCTGCGCGCGCCGGGCCCGACCGAGCCGTAGAGGATGTCGAAGCGGATCTCCTCGCGCTCGCTCACCACGAAGGCCGCGCCCCAGAGGACGAGCCAGATCCACAGGATGACGCTGATCTCGTGCGTCCAGCCGATGGGAAGGCCGAGAACATACCGGAAGGCGATCTGCAGGAGGAAGGCCAGGAACATCGCACACAGCATCGCGGCGGCAATGTTCTCCGCGCGTCGTGCCAGCCAGGAGCCGATTGCACGCAAGGATGACGTCATGAGAGCCGCTCCCCTTTGTGAGAAGGCGCTGGGCCGTATCAGGAAAGCGGCCGCCGGAGCACGATGACCTCGGCGGCCGCAGAGCGGAGTCTACATCGCGTTGATCTTGTCGAGCATGCCCGCCGGCCAGCTCTTGGCGAGATCGGAGGCCAGGTACTTCTTCTGGGCGAAGTCACGGAAGGCTTTCAGGTCGGGCGTGTAAATGTCGAGGCCCTTCTCCTTGAAGAAGCTGGCGAGCTCGGCTTCCTTCTTCAGGTGCTCCTGCGTGCTCCATTCGATCGCCTTGTCGGCAGCGGCCTGGAAGGCGGCCTGCTTTTCCGGCGACATGGCATTCCAGACCTTGTTGGACACGGCCAGGAGATCAAAGCCCACAAGATGCGACGTGAGGGCAATCTGGGACATCACCTCGTAGAACTTCATATTCTGCACGTTCGGCAGCGGATTGTCCTGCCCGTCGATGGCGCCGGTCTGGAGGCCCGTATAGACCTCGGCATAGGCCATGGGGGTCGGGTTAGCTCCAATTGCTGTCCCGAGAAACTGCCAGGCCTCGCCGGGAGGCATGCGCAGCTTGATCCCTGCCATGTCCGCCGGGGTATTGATCTTCTTCTCAGGCTTCAGGCCCACATGCCGGGCGCCGAAATAGGTCGGCCCGAGGATGTGGATGCCCAGCTTCTCCGAAGCCATCTTCTTGAGCTGCTGGCCAACGTCGCTCGCAAACACCTTCTTCAGGTGGTCGGCATCGCGGAAGAGATAGGCGGAGGTGACGATGGACCACTCGGGAATCTGGTTGGAGATATCCTGCGGGGCGATGTTGCCCATCTCGAGATTGCCGCGCTGCATGGCGACCAACTCGGTGCCCTGCTTGAACAGGGTGCCGCCATAGTAGGGCTGAAGGGTGAAGCCCTGGGCTTTCACCTCCTCGCCGAAGCGCTTCATCATCTCGGCCCGGATATCCTGCTCGGAGAAGACGGCGGAGAAACGCAAGTTTGTCGGGGTCTGCGCGGTGGCGGGCCCGGCCGCGCTCCAAGCCAGAAGGGCCGCGCCGGCAGCCATCAGGACGCGTCGATTGATGTCAAATCCCATGATTTCCTCTCCTACAAGTTGCCGCGCATTGGTCTGCGTCTTGGACGGACTATCCCCTCGGACAGACAGAAAATCAATAGTCATTCCCCAAAACATCTGATATTTTGACTTTCAACATATAGACAGGGCTCGGCCGGAGGGGCGAGCGGGCCTGGGAGGGCCTCATTGATGCTGACGCGAGGAAAGGCGATAGCCCGATGAGCATCGAGCTGCTGGCGACATCCATCGCGGATCGGGCCTATGACCGGATCCGGGCCGATATCGTCTTCGGTCGCTTGTCCCCCGGAGCGCGGCTGCGGCTGGACCGGCTGGCTGGCGATTACGGGGCGAGTGTCAGCACCTTACGGGAGATCCTCAGCCGCCTCTCATCGGAAGGCCTTGTGATCGCGGAGGGGCAGCGCGGCTTCCGGGTCGCGCCCGTCTCGCCTGCCGGCTTCGAGGACGTCGCAGCCATGCGGCTGCTTCTGGAGACTTACGCGCTGCCCCTGTCATTTGCCGCCGGCGACCTGGAGTGGGAAAGCCGGGTTGTGGCGGCCCATCACAAGCTCGCCTTCATGGAGCGGCGGATGATGGCCGGGGACCAGGAGGGAACGGAACTCTGGAAGCGCTATGATCGGGAGTTCCACCAAGCCCTGATCGAGGCCTGCGGCTCCCAGACCCTGCTCGATCTGTATGGCGGCGTCTTCGACCAGTATCTTCGCTATCAGATGGTGGCGGTGGTCTTTCGCGGGGACATCGCCGCCGAGGAGCACAGGCAATTGCTGGATTGTGCTCTGACCCGCAATGCCGACCGGGCCTGCGCGGCGCTCACCCGGCATGTGAACGGATGCGTGACCTACACGCTGGAAAGCGGAGCGCTCGCATGACCGACGACACCCTCGTCATCCCGCAGCCCACCACAATCGGCGAGAGCGCCTACCAGAAGATCCGCTCCGACATCGTGTTCGGGCGCCTGCTCCCCGGCAGGAAGCTGAAGCTCGAACGTTTGAAGGCCGATTACGGCGCCAGCATCAGCACGCTTCGGGAAATCCTCAATCGCCTTCACTCCGAGCGGCTCGTCGTCGCCGAGGGCCAGAAGGGGTTTGAGGTGGCGCCCGTCTCCATAGCGAATCTGAGGGAGATCGCGGCGCTGCGGCAGCTTCTCGAATGCCGCGCGCTCGAGCAGTCGTTCCGGGCCGGCGACATGGAATGGGAAGGTCGCGTCGTTGCCGCCCACCATCGGTTGGCCCGGATGGAGGAGCGGATGGCGGATGGCGACAGGTCCCATACCGAGGAGTGGAAGCGGTACGACTGGCAGTTCCACCAGGCGCTCATCTCCGCCTGCGGATCGAAGATGCTGATCGACAACCACGCCGCGGTCTTCGACAAGTACCTGCGCTACCAGATGATCGCCTTGAGCTATCGCGGCGAGATCGCCGCCAACGAGCATGCCCTTCTGCTGGAATCCGCTCTCGCGCGGGATGCGGCGCGTGCCTGCGAGGTGCTGACGCGCCACGTCGCCGGCGGCGTCGAGCATGCGCTGGCCACGGGGACCATCAGCTGACGGCGGAAGAAGCGAGCCGTGCCGGCAGCACGCTCCCGTAAGCCTGAGAGGAAATGGACCAACGAGCATGCGCAAGGCCATCGCCACCGTCTGCCTGAGCGGCAGCCTGACCGAGAAGATCGAAGCCATCGCGGCTGCGCAGTTCAAGGGCGTGGAGATCTTCGAGAACGATCTTCTCTCCTTCAACGGTACGCCCGCCGAGGTGCAGCGCATGATCGAAGGCCTGGGCCTTCAGACCATCACCCTCCAGCCTTTCCGCGACTTCGAAGGCATGCCCGAGCCGCAGCGCTCGAAAGTCTTCGCCAGGGCCGAGCGCAAGTTCGACGTGATGGAAGAGCTCGGTTGCGATCTCCTGATGGTGTGCAGCAATGTCTCGCCGGACTCCCTTGGCGGAATCGAGCGTGCGGCGGCGGATTTTCACGAGCTCGGCGAGCGCGCCGCCAAGCGCGGCATGCGGGTGGCCTTCGAGGCCCTGTCCTGGGGGCGGCACATCCACGACTACCGCGACGCCTGGGAAGTCGTGCGCCGTGCGAACCATCCGGCGGTCGGGCTGGTGCTCGATTCCTTTCACGTGCTGGCACGCGGAACGGACCTGTCGGCGATCCGGTCGATCCCGTCGGACAAGATCTTCCTCGTGCAGATGGCCGACGCGCCGAAGCTCGACATGGATTACCTGTCCTGGAGCCGGCATTACCGCTGCTTTCCGGGGCAGGGGGACCTGCCCGTCGACGCATTCATGGATGCGCTTCACGCGACGGGCTTCGACGGACACCTGTCCCTCGAAATCTTCAACGACCGCTTCCGGGCGGGCTCCGCGCGCAGCGTTGCCATCGACGGTCAGCGCTCCCTGATCGTCATGCTCGACGAACTCCGGCGGCGCAAGGGTGATGTTTCTCCGGCGGTCGAGGCCCTCCCGCCCAAAGCCCATTGCTCCGGCGTGGAGTTCGTCGAGTTCGCCGTCGACGAGCGGGGTGCCGCCGGCCTCGAGCGGATCCTGGGCGGTCTCGGGTTCCGTAAAGCCGGAATCCATCGCTCGAAGGATGTGACCCGCTGGCGGCAGGGTGACATCAACATTGTGGTGAACGCGGAGAAGGAGGGTTTTGCCCATTCCTTCAACATTACTCACGGTACAGCCATCTGCGCCCTGGCTCTGCGTGTGGACGATGCGCCAGGCACCGTCGAGCGCGCCGTCACGCTGCTGGACCAGCCGTTCCAGCAGCCGGTCGGACCTGGAGAGATGAACATCCCGGCGGTTCGGGGACTTGGAGGAAGCATTCTCTATTTCGTGGACCGCAAGACGGGATTGGACCGGCATTGGGATGTTGATTTCGAGCCTGCCGACACGGAAGACTTCACCGGAGCCGGCTTGCGCTCCGTCGATCACGTTTCCCAATCGATGCATTATGAGGAGATGCTCACCTGGCTCCTGTTCTATGCGTCGCTTCTGGATGTGCGAAAGACCCCGGTGCAGACCGTCATCGATCCGGGCGGCGTGGTGCAGAGCCAGGCGATCGAGACCCCCGACGGCTCGCTTCGTCTGATCCTCAACGCCTCTCAAAGCCAGCGCACTTTGTCGTCGCGCTTCCTGAGCGAGCTGTTCGGGTCCGGGGTGCAGCACATTGCGCTTGCAACCGACGACATCTTCGCAACCGTCGAACGGCTCAGGGCGAACGGGGTCGATCTCCTGCCGATCCCCGAGAACTACTACGACGACCTTGAGGTGAGGGCCGACCTGTCCGCCGACGACATGGAGCGGCTGCGGGCAGCCAGCATCCTGTACGACCGCGAGGGAGCCGCCGAATACTTCCAGGTCTACACCACGACCATGGGAGGCGGCTTCTTTTTCGAGATCGTGGAGCGGCGCAGCTACAAGGGTTATGGGGCTGTGAACGCCCCCATCCGCCTTGCATCCCAGGCCCGCCTGGCCTCCGACATGCTTCCGCCAGGGCTCTAAAGTGATCAAGAATTCTTGTCTTCACTGACCAAAAGGCCTGCGGCCGTGAAGCCACCGTCGATACAGATCGTCTGACCCGTGATGAAGCCTGCTTTCCTGTCGTCGAGCAGAAAGACCGCCATGCCGGCAATCTCGGACGGCTTTCCGTATCGCCGCTGAGGAACTCTTTCGATCCACTGGGCTCGGATCTCCTCGGTGTGGATCTCGCGCACGAGGGGCGTGTCGACGGGGC
This sequence comes from Microvirga splendida, assembly GCF_016427565.1. Taxonomy (GTDB): domain Bacteria; phylum Pseudomonadota; class Alphaproteobacteria; order Rhizobiales; family Beijerinckiaceae; genus Microvirga; species Microvirga splendida. The sequence continues at coordinate 17,303 of NZ_JAELXT010000001.1, read as the reverse complement.
CTGGCGCAATGGCGTTGACGCGCACCCCCGAAGCTGCAAGCTCCACGGCCATGACCTGCGTCATCGTGATCACCCCGGCTTTCGAGGCGCCATAGGCTACCCTGCCGATATTGCCGCGAATGCCGGACACCGATGCGATGTTGACGATGGCGCCGCTGCCGCGCTCGCACATTCGCTTGGCGATCTCGCGGGAGGCCACAAAGCTCCCCACGACGTTGACGTCGAGAATCCTGCGGAACAGCTCGGCGCTGGTGTCGAGCGCGGCCACATCCTTGGCGATGCCGGCGGCGTTGACCAGGCCCGTGACCGGGCCGATTTGCGCCTCGCACCGCTCGACTGCCTGCACGACCGCGGCCTCGTCCGCGATATCCAGCTGCAGGAAATGAACGTCACGATCCGACCGTGCGAGCGCCTTTCGGCTCTGGTCGATGTTCCGCTCGTCACGGTCCGCGATGATGGCGCGCCAGCCCTGATCGAGCACTGCTTCGGCGATGGCGAAGCCTATGCCCGAGGCCCCGCCTGTGACGAACACTGTCTGCTGCATGGATATCGCGCTCCTGCTCTAGGGATGCTCTCGCCTTGCCTGCTCACCGGCGCACGTCGTTCAAACGGTATCGCGACATTCATTGTCGTTGTGCAGAAACCTCGGCGTGATCGGTGGGCTGGAGGCAGCCTTTCGTCTCCAGTTCTTCACGAATGGTCTTCTTGGTGATCTTGCCATAGGCCGATTTCGGCAGGGCATCCCAGAAGAAGACGCGCTTCGGGAGCTTGTAGCGCGCGATCCTGCCGTCGAGCCAAGCAAGGAGCTCGCCCTCGCTGAGCGTCTGATCCGGCCGCAGGGCGCAGACGGCCACGCCGGCCTCGCCCCAGGTCCTGTCGGGCACACCCAGCACGGCGACCTCGGCAATGGCCGGATGGGTCAGGATCTTCTCCTCGATCTCACGCGGATAGATGTTGGAGCCGCCCGAGATGTACATGTCCGAGGCGCGCCCGGTGATGAAGAGGAAGCCTTCCTCGTCGACATGGCCGAGATCGCCGGTTCTGAACCAGCCGTCCCGGAAGGCTTTCGCGTTCGCGTCCGGGTTGTTGTAGTAGCCGGCGAAGACCGCCGGTCCGCAGACGCAGATCTCGCCCGTCACACCCGCCGGGACCTCACGCCCCTGATCGTCCTGGATCGAGACCTGCATGCCCGTGCGCTCGTAGCCGCAGGTTCCCACCTTCACACCGGGGCCGTCCTCCGGGTCGTGGAGCGCGGCAGGCAGCACGGTGATGTTGCCGGTGACCTCGCCCAACCCGAAATACTGCACCAGCACCTTTCCGAGCTTTTTCAGCGCGTGCTTCTGGTCCTCCCGATACATGGGAGCGCCGGCATAGATCACATAGCGCAGGGACGAGTGATCGTGCGCGTCGACCGAGGGGTGCTCCGTCATCAGCTTCAGGATGGTGGGCACCGTGAACATGCTCGTGATGCGCCACCTTTCGACCAGGCTCCACGCTTCGCCGACGTCGAAGCGTTCGCTCGACAGCAGCACCGTCTTGGCGGCCCGCGCGACCTGCACCAACTGATGGACGCCGGCACCGTGGGACAGCGGCGCGACCACCAGAGAGGCGTCGGCATTGGTGGTGCCCGGCATCAGGTCGCAAAGGTGGTTGGTGATCACGAACGCCATCTGGCCATGGGTCAGAACGGCGGCCTTGGGGCGTCCTGTCGTTCCCGAGGTGAAGAAGAACCAGCAGGGATCGTCGTGCTCCACCGCCGCTTCCGGCGCCGGTTGCTCCCTGTGGCGCTCGACGAGATCGTCGTAGCTTTCGCCAAAGGCCGAGCGCCCGATGGAGATCAGGCAGCGAATGCCCGGGACGGCTTCACGAATTCTTTCGGCATGGTCGGGAAAGTCGCCGTGACAGATCATGGCCGAAGCGCCGCTCGCCTGAGCAAGGTAGGCGACCTCGTCCGGGGTCTGCCGGAAGTTCGTCGGCACCCAGACGGCGCCGAGGCGGAAGCAGGCGAACATCGACTCGAACATCTGGTTGCAGTTCTTGGACTGCACCAGGACGCGGTCACCTTTCCGGATCCCTTTTGCGGCAAGCGCCGCCGCCATGGCATCGACGCGCCGGTCAAGCTCTGCCCAGCTCCATGTACGCTCGCCCCAGACGAAGCCGATATCCTCGCCGTGCCGGCGTGCTGCCTGGCGCAGGATGTGGGACAGATTCATGACCCGCTTCGTCACAGGCGAGATCAGGGGAGTGCTGCTGTTCATGGAACTCGTTCCGAATGGACGGGGCGGTGGGGAGTCATGGCCAGGCTCCCGCAGGCATAAACATGTTGCGGAGCTTGTTCTCGACACTCTCGACTTCTTTTCTGAGATGGCGGGCGAGCTCCGGCTGCCGTCGGTCGCTCATGCGGCTGTCGATGGCCGCGAGGCTCAGCGCGCCGGCGATGCGCCCGTCCGGGAACCTGATCGCAAGGCCGAGGCCCCAGGAACCGGCAACGATGCGGCCGGGATTGAGCGCATAGCCCAGGCGGCGGGCAGTGGCGATATCATCCCGGATCTGCTCCGCCGGATAATAGGGGTACTGGGTTTCGAGAACCCTCCTGTTCGCCGCGAGGATGGTCTCCACCTCGTCATCGTCGAGAGAAGACAGCATGGCGAGGGAGCCAGCGCCGATGCCGAGGGGATGCTGGTTTCCAACCTGCAGGGCGTGTGTGCGCACGGGATAGGTGCCTTCCTCCCGGTGCAGACATACGGAATAGTTGCCGCGCCTCACGGACAGAAAACTCGTGTCCATCGTTGCATCGGAGAGATTGCGCAGGCTCTCGAGCGAAAGCTCGAGCAAGCCATGACGGCGAGACGCGAGTGTGCCGAGCACATAAGCTTCCTCGCCCAGAAAGTACCGGCGTGTTCGCGCCTCCTGCTCCACGAGGCCTGCGCGCATCAGCGCGAGGAGCAGCCGCCGCACCGTTGGCTTGTTGAGGCCGCTCTCCTCGACGATGCCGCTGAGCTGCACGCCGTGTTCCGCTTCGCGTCCGACGAGTGCCAGCAGGCGCAGAGCCCTGTCCACGCTCTGAGAGCCTGACAGATCCCCGTTCGACAAGGAGGCATCATCCATGGTCCAGATCCATTGTCGGTCCACATGATGGACCGGAATTCCCAGCCACATCCTTGTTCCGAGGCTAAATTGCTTCGGTCCGTGTTGCAATGGTCTGTAAGATGTGTATCTTTTTCGCGTCCATTGCGAAACAAAGATCCATAAGATGGACCTGCAGCAAGACAATTATTGCTGCCAAAAGATGCGGGAGGAGGCTGATGATTGTTGAGGGAGCCGGCATGAAATCCTCTCAACCTTGCTCGCAGGCCGTGCCGGCTCATCGGAAGGAGCGTGAGATGTCGCGACACACTCGAATCCGCTCATCCCTGAGCAGCAGAGCGCGCCGCCAGGTGGCATGTTGAGCATGGAGAGCAACGTGCCTGCCGCCAGCGGTATCGCTGCCCCGCTGTCAAAGGTTGAAGAGCCCACATCGCCCCGTGTCGGGGCGCTGCTGATCCGCCCGATCGAAGCAGTATCGGCTCTGCTTCTCTGTGTCGTCATCGTGCTGCTTCTGGCAGGCGTTGCCTCCCGCTATGTATTCTCCTACCCGATCATCTGGATCGACGAGGTGGCGTCGATCTCGTTCCTGTGGCTTGCCATGCTGGGCTCGGCTATCGCCATCGACCGGAACGAGCATCTCCGGCTGACGCTCTTCACCGGAATGTTCCCTAGAAGTTTGCAGGGGTTCATCCACACCCTCGGCCTCGTCCTAACCGCGACATTCCTGCTCGTGATACTGCAGCCGGCCGTCGAGTACGTGATGGAGGAATGGTACGTCACGTCGGCGGCCCTCAACATCCCCAACAGCTTCCGGGTGTCGGCCATCGCTTTCGGCATCTTCGCCATGCTGGGCTTCATCGTGTCGCATGCGGTGAAGACATCGAGCCTGCGCGACCTTGCAGCTTCGGTGGTCCTTGTCGCAGCCCTGGTGGGTGTGCTCTGGCTTCTCTCGCCCACGCTGCTGAGGCTCGGCAATGTCAACATCCTGATCTTCCTCGTCGGCGTCGTTGCCCTGTGCCTGGTCATGGGTGTGCCGATCGCATTCTGCTTCGGCATCGGCACCCTGGCGTTCCTGGCCTTCAGCACGCGCGTGCCGATCTTCGTCATGATCGGGCGCATGGACGAGGGCATGTCGAGCCTGATCCTGCTGTCGGTGCCGATCTTCGTGTTCCTCGGCTGCATTCTCGATGCCACCGGCATGGGAAAGGCCATCGTCGAGTTCCTCGCCTCCCTGCTCGGGCACGTGAAGGCCGGCATGTCCTATGTGCTGCTGGGCTCGCTCTTTCTCGTTTCGGGAATTTCCGGCTCCAAGGTGTCCGACATGGCCACCGTCGCCCCGGCGCTGTTTCCCGAGATGAAGCGGCGCGGCCACAAGCCCCGGGAGATGATCGCGCTGCTGGCCACGGGAGCGGCCATGGCCGACACGGTGCCGCCCTCCATCGTGCTGATCGTGCTCGGTTCGGTCGCCGGCGTGTCCATCGCCGGATTGTTCACGAGCGGCTTCATCATCGCCATGGTGCTGCTCGCCGTCCTCGCGGCCCTTGCACGCATCAAGGCTTCCGGGGAGCGCCTTGGCGACGTGCGGCGTGCGCCGCTGCGGACCATATGGCGCACGATGCTGATTGCGGCGCCGGCGCTGGTGCTGCCATTCCTGATCCGGAGTGCGGTGGGCGGCGGCGTCGCGACGGCCACCGAGGTCTCCACAATCGCGGTTCTCTACGCCCTCATCATCGGCATCTTTCTCTATGGGGGCATCGGGCTGCGCAAGTTCTACGACATGCTCGTGGAAACGGCTGCGCTTTCCGGCGCGATCCTGCTGATCCTCGGCACGGCGCTCGCCATGGCCTGGGCGCTCACCCAGACGGGCTTCGCTCAGCAGCTCGCGACCCTCATGGCCAGTCTGCCCGGCGGCTGGATCATCTTCATGGCCGTGACCATCGTGGTGTTCCTACTCCTCGGTTGCGTGCTGGAGGGCCTGCCCGCCATCGTCCTCATGGCGCCGCTCATGTTCCCGATCGCCAAGAACCTGGGCATCAACGACATCCATTATTCCATGGTCGTCGTGACGGCGATGAATATCGGCCTCATGGCGCCGCCCATCGGCATCGGGTTCTACATCGCCTGCAAGATCGGCAACGTCTCGCCGGACGAAGCCATGGGGGCCATCTGGCCTTACATTGGGGCGCTGCTCGTCGGCCTCGTGCTGATCGCCGCGATCCCGGCGCTGTCAACCGCGTTCCTGTGATGCGGAGGCTCGCCACAAGTTGCCTGACACAACAAGCAAGAGGGAGAGAAACATGATCATTTCACGCCGCACCCTGCTGCAGGGCACCGCCTCCGCCGCCCTTGTGGGCAGCTTCGGGGCTCGGGCTCAGTCGGCCGAATTCACCTACAAATATGCCAACAATCTGCCGGTTACGCACCCGATGAACCTGCGTGCGAAGGAGGCGGCCGACCGGATCAAGCAGGAGACGGGCGGACGGGTCGAGATCCAGATCTTCCCGAACAACCAGCTCGGCTCCGACACGGATATGCTGAGCCAGGTTCGGTCGGGTGGCGTCGAGTTCTTCACCCTGTCGCCGCTGATCCTCTCCACCCTCGTGCCGAACGCCTCCATCAGCGGCATCGGCTTTGCCTTCCCGAACTACGATGCCGTCTGGAAGGCCATGGACGGCGAACTCGGAGCCTATGTCCGCGGCCAGATCGAGAAGGCGAATCTCGTCGTCATGGACAAGATCTGGGACAACGGCTTCCGCCAGATCACGAGCTCGAGCAAGCCCATCGCGACGCCCGAGGATCTCAAGGGCTTCAAGATCCGCGTCCCGGTCAGCCCGCTCTGGACCTCCATGTTCACGGCCTTCGGTTCGGCGCCGGCCAGCATCAACTTCGCGGAAGTATATCCGGCCTTGCAGACCGGCGTCGTCGACGGCCAGGAGAACCCGCTCGCCATCATCTCGACCGCAAAGCTCTACGAGGTGCAGAAGAACGTCTCCATGACCAATCACATGTGGGACGGGTTCTGGTTCCTGGCGAACCGCCGCGCCTGGGAGCGCCTGCCGGAGGACCTGCGGGCCATCGTGGCGAAGAACCTCAACCAAGCCGCCGTCGCCGAGCGTGCCGACGTGGCGAAGCTGAATGCCGGTCTCAAGGACGACCTCATGGCCAAGGGCATGGTGTTCAACGATCCGGATCCGGCGCCCTTCCGCGAGGCGCTGCGCAAGGCCGGCTTCTATGCCGAGTGGAAGAAGAAGTACGGCGATGAGGCCTGGTCGATCCTCGAGAAGGCGGTCGGCGGCAACCTGAGCTGATCTGCAAGCTGACCTCATCCTCGCGGCCGGCGACATCCGCCGGTCGCATTCTGCTTTCTGTCGAATGCGCATAAAGGCGCTGGAGAGCCTCATGGTCGACCGCCTCAAGGGAAAGACGGCCATCGTTTTCGGGGCTGGATCCTCGGGAGACGGTTGGGGCAACGGGAAGGCCGCGGCCGTTGCCTATGCACGCGAGGGAGCCCACATCGCCTGTGTCGATCTCGTCTTGGAGGCGGCGCAGGAGACGGCATCGATCATTGCCGGGGAAGGCGGCGAGGCCGTCGCGGTTGCTGCCGATGTGACCGACACGGATTCGGTCGCGGCAGCGGTCGCTCAAGCCATCGAGACCTTCGGGCGCATCGATATCCTGCACAACAATGTGGGGGTGACCCACATGGGCGGCCCCGTCGAGCTGACCGAGGAGCAGTTCGAGGCCGCGCTGAAGCTCAACATCGGACCCGTCTACCGCACGGCCAAGGCCGTGATCCCGCACATGCTGCGGCAGGGTGGAGGCGCCATCGTCAACATCTCCTCCCTCGCGGCGATCCGCTGGACGGGATATCCCTACTTTGCCTATTACGCCACCAAGGCGGCGGTGAACCAGGCGACCGTGGCGCTCGCGATGCAATATGCCCGGCAGGGCATCCGCGCCAACTGCATCATGCCGGGCCTCATCGACACGCCGCTGATCTATCGCCAGATCTCGGGGCAGTACGCGTCGGTCGAAGACATGGTGGCGGCGCGCAACGCGGCTGTCCCGGTCGGACGCATGGGAACGGCCTGGGACGTAGCCCACGCGGCGGTCTTCCTCGCATCCGACGATGCACAGTACATCACGGGCGTCTGCCTGCCGGTGGATGGCGGGCAGAGCTGCGCCGTCTCCGAATTTCGCTGAGGATGACGGTTATGGCATTCGCGACCACGAGCGACGGCATCCGGCTCTTCTATGAGGCCGCCGGAGCGGGCACGCCCATCGTCTTCGTGCACGAGTTCGGCGGCAACCATTGGAGCTGGGAGCCGCAGGTCGGCTACTTCTCCCGCAGGCACCTTTGCGTGACCTTCTCCGCCCGCGGCTATCCGCCATCGGATATCCCTGAGGATGTGGGGCAGTACTCCCAGGCCCGCGCGACCGATGACATCATCGACGTCATGAACGCGGCCGGGATCGAGAAAGCTCATCTGGTCGGCCTCTCGATGGGGGCCTTTGCCTGCCTGCATGCCGCCCTGCGCTATCCCGATCGCATCCGGTCCGCGGTCATCGCGGGAGCGGGGTACGGCTCCGAGAAGGCGCATCAGGAGTTCTTCCGCCGCAATTCCGACCAGGTGGCGCAAGGCTTCGAGGAACGCGGCGCGCGAGCGTTCGCACCCATCTATGGGGAGAGCGCCTCGCGGGTGCAGTTCCAGGAGAAGGACCCTCGAGGCTGGCGGCTCTTCGTAGAGCGGATGGCGCAGCATTCCGACAAGGGCGCCGCCAACACCATGCGCGGCGTGCAGATGCGGCGGCCGTCGCTCTACGATTTGGAGGCCGAACTGGCGGCCCTCGAGGTTCCGCTGCTCGTGGTGGTCGGCGACGAGGACGATCACTCCATCCAACCGGGCATCTTCCTCAAGCGGACGGCGCCGCGCTCCGGCCTCGCCATGCTTCCGAAATCCGGCCATACCTTGAACCTTGAGGAGCCGGCGCTGTTCAATCAGCTCCTGACGGAATTCATCACCCGGGTGGAGGCGGGGCGCTGGGGTCCGCGGGATTCGCGCGCCGACCCGAACCAGATCATGCGGGCGGATTAGGACGCGGGAGAAGGGCCGATCATGAGACGCATCGATCATCCGGGACCGGCTGCTGCGGATCGTCATGCCGCCGTGCCCGGCGCGGCGGTGCCGCTCCGCTTCGTGCTGACGCCCGGCCTGACGATTGATGAGGCCGTCGCCGCGGGCATGCGGGAGGCCGGCTGCATCGGCGGCTTCGTGGAGTTTCGGGGCGGCCGCTGCGAACCGTTCCGGTATGTGATGCCTGCCGCATCGTCCGATCCACGCTACGTCGCCTGGTACAGCGACACATTTGAGCCGGCCGGGCCGGTGGATGTGACGCGCGCATGCGCCATCGTCGGTGTGCGGGACGGAAAGACCTTCCTCCATTGCCACGGCATCTGGAACACGGCCGAGGGACAGCGGATGGGCCACATGCTCGCTCCCTTTTCCACGGTCGCGGAACCCATCGTGGTGACGGGCATCGGCTTCAGGGATGCGACCTTCGAGGCCATGCCCGACCCGGAGACGAACTTCACCCTCTTCGAGCCGGTTCGGCATGCCCGAGCAGGCTCCCCGGAGGCAGGTGTGCGCGTGCTGCTTGCCAAGGTTCGCCCCAATCAGGACATCAGCCTCGCCATTGAGGACATCTGCTTCCGGCAAGGTATAGCAAGAGCAAACATCTACGGTATCGGCAGCTTGAACGGCGTGCGCTTCGTCGATGGAACGCGCGTGGATTCATATGCCACCGAGGTCCTGATCCATGCAGGCCACTATGACAATGAGAACAGGCAGGGGCGGGCACGGCTTACTCTTGACGTCGTCGACATGGACGGCGTGATTTCCTCCGGAGAGATCGTCCGGGGTGACAATCCTGTATGCGTCACCTTCGAGCTCGTGATCGAGACAGTCGAGAGGTGAAGCTGCCGCCGGTGCCTTGAGCGTCCGATTCTACCCCTGGGCGCTACCTCCCTCATCACGTTCGTGCGATGCGAGCTGCAGTGAACTGGCCTGCCGAAGCCGATGGCCTATGTTTCCGGGCGGTGATCTGTGCGTGAGGTTCCGCCATGAAGGACCATTCTCTCATCCGTCTGGATCGGCGCTCTTTGCTGATCAAGGCGGCCGTCACGTCAGCCTCTGTCATTGTCCCGAAGAGCCTGCTTGCCGCCGAGCTTGTTCCGACACCAGGACAGACGGAGGGGCCATTCTACCCTATCGAGTTCCCGCCCGACATGGACAGCGACCTCGTGCGGGTCACAGGGCAGGCGGCTCAGGCGCTGGGGCAGGTGATCCACGTATCAGGGCGGGTGCTGGACACGTGCGGGCAGCCGAAGCCCGGCAGCGTGGTCGAGATCTGGCAATGCGATGCAAACGGCATCTATCGTCACCCGCGTGCAGCCGGGCAGGGGCGCATCGACCATGCCTTCCAGGGCTATGGCCGCACCCAGGTGGACGAGCAGGGACAATACCGGTTCCGCACGATCCGGCCGGTGCCGTATCCCGGGCGGACGCCCCACATCCACTTCGCCGTGCACGTACCGGGGCAGGGGCGTCTCGTCACGCAGATGTACATCGAAGGCGAGCCCCTCAACGCGCGGGATGGGGTCCTCAGCCGCATCCGTGATCCTCAGGCGCGCCGCAGCGTGATTGTGCCCCTGGCGTCTGGGCAAGTCCTCGAGCCAGGTGCTCTCCACGGGCGGTTCGACATCGTCGTGGCGGCTTAGAGCTGAGGGTGACCTCCAGCTTCATCCGGTCACCCGCCATGACTTCGCAACAGAAGATCCTTGGCTTGGTTCACGCGGGTTGCGAGATAGGTGGAGCCGCCTTGGTCCGGGTGGAGCTTCTTCATGAGAGTGCGATGGGCCTGCCGGATCTCCTCGGCGCTGGCGCCCGGTTGGAGATCCAGGATCTGGTAGGCCTCATCCGGCGTCATGGCGCCGGATGAGGATTGAGCGTCGGCCCGCGGCTGCTCCTCATTCCGAGCGGCTTCACGCCAGAGAGGAAACCGACGGTCGAGATAGGCCTCCATCAGGCGGACGCCGTCCGTGTCGCCGGCATGACACTCAGCCAGCAGATCCCGCAAGCGTGCCTCATCGAGGGAACCGAGCTGCTGCCCTGCGAAGGCACCGCCGAGGACGGATCCGTCCATCTCCCCGGTATCGTGATCGAGCGTCATCTCGATGAGCTTGGAACGAACACGAGAATTGCTGCCGGACGACCGCTGCGACCCTCCTGCAAGACCGGGAAAACCAGGGCGGCTCCACCCGAGGAGCCAAACTCCAGCGCCTCCGATGAGCAGTGACAGATCGATCCGCCCTCGCACGGCGAGCAGTCCTGCGATGCCGAGAGCCACGATGCCGCCGACGAGTTTGATAAACTTGGCAAGGGCCGCCGGATTCGCATGCGCGACGTTGCTCAGGAAGAACCACAGCACGGCAACCGCTGCGATGCCGTAGAGCAGCATCACGGCTTGCGTCCGGTGATATCGGTGAGCAGGCCGCGAGCCTGCGTGCTGCCTGCGGTCAATCGGGTGAGGCCCTCGACGCCGCCGGTCGCATAGGCGGCGGCGGCTCGCAGGAGTTCCGACAGGGTGTGGGGGGCTCCTGCATCGAACTGCGCATAGGCTCCGCCGCTGAGCCGGGCGATCTCTCGAAAGGCCCGGGCCGCATCGGGATCGTGGCCCTCGTGGAACATGAAGGCCTTGATCCCCAGCAGGCCGAGTTCGCCGGCAACAGCACAGAGATCGTCGATCGACTCCTCCATGGCATCCCCGACATAGACGAGCACTTTCACCGGAGCCTGGCCCGCCTCTGTCCGAACGTGCCGGAGCACCCGCCCGATCTGGGTCTGGCCACCCCGGCAATCGATCTTCGTCATGAGATCGGTAAGAGACCGGGGATCGTTGACCCAGCGAGAGGCGCGGCACTCGCCGAAGCCTCTGAAGTAGACCAACTGCACCGAAAGGCCGCCGGCATCGCCGGCCGCCGAAAACATCTCACTCTGGACCCGACAGGCGAGATCCCAGGTCGGCTGTCTGCTCATGGTTGCATCGAGCGCGAAGACGAGCCGCGCCCGAGGTCCGCGATCCGCTACGGATCCGAGCTGCTTTGCCTTTGCCACAAAGGCATCAACCATCGAGCTCGTACTGCCGGAGGCTGGGGGCGGTCGCGTGATGTCCTTCTTGTCGGCCATTGCATCTCCCTCCGGAACTATGTGGGGCTGCAGGGACCGCCTGTAAATCCCGTAGGGCAGGAGCTTTGCCTAGCACGCGCCGATGGCAGGGCCTGCGATCCAGGCCTCTTCAAACCGTCTTTCACTTCGGAAGAGCCATTCGGACGGGCTTGCAAAATCAGGAGCGCAACGTGCTGTTCCGGTGGAGGACAGAAGCTTCATATGCGAATTTGCAAACCCGAATTGCAACAATGTATATTGAACGCATTGAAACTTTATTTCATACAATATGAGTTGTCTGATATGCTGAAGTTAAATCTCAAGTCTTATTGAAGAGCCTTTCGTAAAAAAATGAATAAGACGGTAACGAACGAATAGTTGATGCCTGTCCGGAGCACCTGAACAGGTGTTCTTGGAAAGAATGCACATAGAGCGAAGTGCTGAAGAATAGCCAAAAACTGGCGGCGTTTCGTTTGTAGTGAGGAGGGTGGCGTGTCGGGGCGTATTGGGCTCATCGCTGATGACGATGCATACTTTCGTATGGCCTTGGGGGCGATCCTCACGCGCAGGTTCGGTTTCTCTGACGTCATTGAAGTGGGGTCGCTCGACGAGGCCTTGGAGCGCTTGAGCGAGGAAACCGAGATTTCAGTAGCCTTGTTCGACCTGTCCATGCCCGGCTTGCGAAGCCCGACGAGCCTTCGGGCGGTGCGTGAGTGCTTTCCGCAGACACAGGTGGCCGTTGTTTCCGGGTCGAGCTCCCGGCGCGACATGCTTCTGGCGCTCGAGGCCGGAGTTCATGGCTACATGTTGAAAAGCCTCAGCATCTCGGAGCTCACGACAGCTCTCGAGGCGGTGTTCAACGGAGGCATCTATGTGCCGCCTTCGCTGGCGGATTTCTCGTCCGATCTTGCCGAAAAGATGAAGGACGTTGCTCCTTCCTTCGAGCAGGGGGACATGCTGGGCCAGTTGACTCCGCGCCAGCAGGACGTCCTCGACCTCCTGGTTCAAGGCAAGACCAACAAGGAAATTGCGCTGGCTCTCGGCCTCGGCGAGGGCACGGTCAAGATTCACATGGCTGCGATCTTCCGCTACTTCGGCGTCAACAACCGTGCGGCTGCGGCCGTTGCGGGCGCTCGTCCTCATCTCAGCCGACAGCATCTCTGATCGGCTGGCGGGTTGAGAGGGGACGCCTTGCATCCTGCCGCTGCCATCGAGTGCCTCTCACCATACGACGGTCCCGATGCGCCGAGACACTAAGCTTCGCCGGCTGCATCACAGTAGCCTGTTCTGGCGCTTCATCCTTATCGGCATCGCAGTTCTCGCACCTCTGATCGGCGCATTGGTGCAGCTCGCGGGCGAGGAGCGCGCCATGGCTGTCGAAGCCACCCGCAAGCGTGCAGAACTGCTCATTTCCTATGCCGTCGAAAGCCAGGACCATGTGCTGGACGAGGCAAAGGCCATCCTGCATTTTCTGGCGGATGCCGAGGAAGTCCGCTCGGCGGGGGCAGAATGCCGCATGTTCCTGAGCCGCTACATGAGGCTGCACCGCTGGGTCACGGGGCTTCGCTACTCTGACGCAGCAGGAAACGAGATCTGCAGCGACCGTATGGGAGGCGCCGAGAGCTTCGACGGACGCGAGTTCCTGCAAGGCGTCGTGCAGCAGGGAAACGGCTTCGCCCTCAGCGACCTCGTGGTCGAGCCGAGCACCGGCGCGCTCCGCATGACGGCAGCCGCTCCGGTCATGCAGGACGGACGCATCATCGGTACCGTGTCGGCAGAGATCAACCCGGGCGTCTTCGAAGAACGATCCCACATCCAGGTCGACCCTGATCTTGATGTCACGATGTTCATCGTCGATCGCAAGGGAACGCTCGTGGCCCACCATCCGCCTCTGGACAGCTTGATCGGAGCCACGCTGACGGAGATTCCGGTCATCCAGAAGGCCATGCAGGCCCCGCGTGAAGCCTCGGAATATCCCGATCTGGCCGGAACGCCGCGCCTGTTCGCCTTTCGGGAGCTGCCCGGCACAGGGGCTGTGCTGGCCATGGGAATCCACCGGGATTCCGTGGTCACCCCGATAGAAGTGGCACTCCGCTACCGGTTGGTGCTGATCACGCTTGTCGTCGGCGGTTCGCTCCTTCTCGGCATGCTCGGTGCAGAAAGCTTCTTCTTTCGCCCCCTGCGCGGTCTGGTCCACACGGCAGAGGCGTTCGAGTATGGGGATTTCGGATCTCGCGCTCCGCGCCGCGGTGCCGGCGAGGTCAGGATCCTCGCTCGTGCCCTCAACCGGATGGCGGATGCTGTCGCCGAGCGGGAGAACGAGCTAAGGGCAGCCAGAAAAATGGCCGAAGAGGCGCTGAGCCGCGCCAATACTGCGAACCAGGCGAAGACGGACTTTCTGGCGTCCATGAGCCATGAGATCAGGACGCCGCTGAACGGCATCATCGGCTATACCGAGCGGCTGCTTGAGGAAACGCTTCCTCCGCGACAGCATCGCTATGCCGAGCTGATCCAAGTCTCCGCCTCCGCGCTGCTGACGGTGGCGAACGACGTGCTGGATTTCTCCAGCATCGAGGCGGGTCAGATCAAGCTGCAGCTTGAACCCTTTTCGATCGTATCGCTCGTCGACAACACCGTCTCAATCGTGAGCAGCGGCGCAGAAACCAAAGGCGTTCCCATCCAGATCGACATGGATCGAAATCTTCCGGCGATCCTGCTGGGAGACGAGGCGCGCCTGCGCCAGATCCTGCTCAATCTTCTCAACAATGCCGTCAAGTTCACGCGAGAGGGGCACATCACGGCTCGCGTCGAGCATAAGGGGCGTTCCGAGGCAGGCGAGGTGGTGCGCATCTCGGTCATCGATACGGGAATCGGTATCCCCCTGGAAAAGCAGGGCCGGCTATTCAAAAGGTTCTCGCAGGTCGATCCGTCAATTCGGCGAGAGTTCGGCGGAACCGGCTTGGGACTTGCCATCTCCAGGCATCTCGTCGAGCTTATGGGAGGACAAATCGGGGTGGAAAGCCACGAAGGCAAGGGCTCGGTCTTCTGGATCGAGATTGCCATGCCGCAGGCCGATGCTCCCTCCATTCGACCGTCCCGGGCGGATGCTCTCCCAATCGTGGCTCCTTCGCGGATCCTGCTCGCCGAGGATATCGAGATCAATCAGGAACTCGTGCGCACGCTCCTCAACGAGGCGGGTCATGACGTCGACGTCGTGTCCAGCGGAGCCGAGGCCGTGGCGGCCGTGCAGGCAAAAGTTTATGACGTTGTCCTCATGGATATCCAGATGCCCGGCATGGACGGTATCACGGCCATGCGTGAGATCCGCGCGTTGAAGTCTCCTGCACGCCGGGTGTTCATCGTCGCCACGACGGCCAATGTTCTGCCGCAGCAGGTGAGAGGCTTGCGGAAGGCCGGCTTCGACGACCATATCGGCAAGCCGATCCGACGCGCCGATCTCCTTGCGAAGCTGAGTGAATGGCGGCCTATGCAGGGAAGGGCTGTTCCTGCGCAGGACGCCAAGAACAGGTCGAGATCGCATTGCGATCAGGGTGGCTTCGAGGAGTTCAGGGCCATGTTCGGCGATGAGAGGGCCGGCCAATGGCTGGACAGGTTGGATCGCCAGCTCAGGAGCTCCTTTGCCGGCCCTGATGCCGACGCTCTGGAGCGCGATCAGGTCGCCAAGGAAGCACACGCGGTCATCTCGCAAGCGGCCCTCCTGGGATTTCCCGAACTCGCCGATCTTTGCGCATCTCTCGAGCAAGCCTGCCTCGGCGGCGGCGATATAGCCGTCCCTCTGGAAAAGGTATGCTGCGAGACCCTGCAGGTTCGCGAGCGAATCGCCGGGATGAAACGTCTCGTCTCTGTGTGACGGATTGTTCCATCCGCTCCGGCCCGTGTTGGCACGATCCGAGATCAGACACTCGAATGAAGCCTGAGACCGGAGGCTCTGACGGGCAAAAGAAAAGATCGGACGCGCAACTCCATGCACGTCCGATCTTTTGCGCCTCGGTTCGCTGAGGAGCGCTGGAGCTCCTCAGGCAAAAGTCGTTGCAGCAGTCTTAATCCTACATGACGATGCGGGAGCGTACCGTATGGGGCGGCAGGGGACATAGGGATGCGTCCGGGCCCGTCACGCTGCTGTTCGATACGAGGCTGGGGTCTGCATCGATGTTGATCCGGCTGGCCACGATCATGAGGCAGGATGGCGCTGCGCTCAGGGAGCTGTTGCCGCTGATGTTGAGCGTCCCCTCAGGCAGGTAAACGGCCCCATTGAGCGATGCGTTTACATGCGAGCCAATCCGGTGCAGACCGCCATAATTGCGATCCTGGAAGAACAGGATGCCGGCATGCGAACTCTCGGATGGGGCTTTCAGGTCGATATTGGCCCCGTTCTTGAAGTCCAGCACCGCATCGGTACCCGTCAAGTAGATGGTCACCCCGTCGCCCTTCAGTGTCGCGCCGTCTTCGACGGTTAGCTTGCCGCCTCTCATGGTATAGACACCGGGTGGGAGGGTGACGACGGAACCGGCACCGATGTGGAGCCCGCCGCAATAGACGGCATTCTGAATCAGGTCCAGGACTTCGCCGTTGATAGGAGGCTTGTTGGTGAACAGGCACTCATCCCCAGAAGTAGGTGGGGGCGGAAGGTCGGCGAACGGGTCCGGCAGGACGGTTTTGCAGCCGGCACCGGGCATCGGGTTGATCGCGCTGTTGCTCTTCTGGACGTAGCCGCCGTTGAGGCAAACCTCGGCGGCCGTGATCTGCGAGTCGGAATCGGTTGTCAGACCATTGCTGGACGCCGACTGAACGTGAACCGGGCATTCGCCCATCTCGATCTTGGCGTCCGCGCCGATCTGCAGTCCCACGCCGGTTTCGGCCAGGGCATTGATGCAGGGCAGCGCGTCGAACTTCGTTGCCGTGGCAGTTACTGCAAGGTCGCCTAGCGTGTCTACGCCGATGACGCGGCCGAAGATGGTCGGCACGGCATTGCCTTTCGAGGTCGTGCGGCTGGCCGTCACCCGGATCGCATTGGCAGTTTGCCAGTAGGTTCCTGGCGTGAATGTCTGTGTCTGCTTGTCCCAATGGCCGAATTGGATGTCTTCGGAGGTGACGACCGTGCCGGATGGCGCTCCTTTGAGGTTCTCCTCTGCATAGGTCAAGGCTGCCTGGATGGCCCTGTCCTTGTCCGGCATGGCACTGGCCGCGGCTGCCGCGGCTGCCTGGGCCGTCGTCAGCAACTGCTCCTTTGCCGTAAAGGCACTCATCGTATCGACGGAAACGGCGGTGATGCCCAGCAACGAGATCAATGCCGGCCCGACGAGGATCGCGGCCGCGCCGCTTTCGTTCTTCTTGAATGCGCGTCCTAGTCTGCGGAAGCCCCTCATGAGCTTACCTCCCGATGCATGGTGACCTTGGTGGAGAGAGTGACGAGACGAAACAAGCCGAAGGGCTGGAACTTGGATAGCTCCGTGGCCGGAACGACAACGTCGACGATGACCTCATTGTCGATAGGGTTCGCTCCGGACTCGAACGTCACGGCTGCCGTGACGGCAGGAGAACCGATCGACTCGGCCATCCGGCTTATGATGAAGTTCTCGGCCTCTTCGCGGGTAAACTCGCCGATGGCTGCGGCGCGGGCTGCCTGGCGACCGATATGCTCCATATTGCCCCAGGTGTAGAAGAGAAGGCTCCCTTCCGTGATTGCACCGAAGATGAGGATGAGCGCCGGGGCTACGAAAGCGAATTCGATTGCGCTCACCCCGCGCTCTTCTCTCGCTCCCGAGACAAGTCGGCACCACATTGAACGCAGACATAGGCGCATGTCAGAGATCTTCACTACTTGCAGGGAAGTCAGTCATCCACAATGCAGATTACTATGGATTCTCAAGAGGATGTATTCGGCTAAACGACCTAGGCTCAGGACTCGTTAATTGAGGTAGAAGGCCACTGAGGCAGCGATGCAGATGGCCGAGAAGAAGGTGTGGGCGC